>NZ_WIAO01000015.1:0-66441 GCF_009451885.1 Glycomyces albidus | reverse complement strand
GGCTGGGGGGGCCCCCCCCCGTGGCCGGCCGGCGCCGCCCCCCCCCGGGGCCCCCCCCCCCCCCCCCCCCCCCCGCCACTGGACCCGGGAGCCCCGGAGCGGTGCGGCACCGGCTCCCCGCGGGTCAGGCGGCGGTGACCCCCGGCAGGTTGACGCCGCAGGTCTCCTCCATGTACTCGCCGACCTCGATTATCCGGTCTTCGTCCATCAGGGACGGATCCTGGTGCTCCACCGAGTGGAGCAGATCGTCGAACTCGTCGGCGAGCTCGTCGGGGGCGGTCGCGGCGAGGCCTTCGAGGACCGCCTGGTGCTCTTCCGGAGTCCGTTCGAGCGAGCCGACTTCGAGCGCTTCGGCGTGTGCGCAGAACTCGGCCTTCTGCGGCCAGTCCGAGGGCGGCCGGTTCGCGAACACGGCGACCGCGACGACCGCGGCGGCGACGAGTGCGACGGCCGAGGCGGTCACCGCCGCGATGCGCTTACCAGAGCGCATCGATGGCGTTCACGTCGTGCGTGTCGAACCGGGGGCGTGAGGACGAGACCGACGACCGCATGCAGGAGTTGTTGTCGGTGTCGTTCGACGCGGTGCGGTGCCCGAGGCCGGCGGTGTGGCCGAGCTCGTGGCAGCCGAGGCTGTCCCAGGTGGCATCGGAGTAGCCTGCGGCGTACGTCAGGTTGTACCGCACGCGATAGACCTCGCAGACGTTGCTCCACCACTGGTAGGCGAGGCAGTCGGCCATCCCGGCGAGCCCGTTCCAGTCGCCGCTCGTGCCGTAGTAGCCGTCGTGCACCCGCACGTCGAGCGAATCGCAGCTCATGCTGGTCGTCATCACACTGCGCTGGAGCTGCCCCCTGCCGTGCTGGGAGGCGTTGTAGCCGTCGGAGGTCAGGGCGTCGTACTCGAGGCAGTGGGTCTTGCTGTCGGGGTTGCCGATGCCCGAGTCGCCGGAATGACCGGCCCGGGCGGGCGCCGCGAGTGCCGCGAGCAGCGCGAACGCGGCGGCGGCGATGAGGATCATCCTGGGGGTCGAGGACCGCATGTGCGTGCTCCGCTTCGTGTTCGGGGTGGCCACTATTCCTCCCGGCAGACGGGTTCGGAGTTCTCGTCTTCGGGATCGGACGGTTCGCAGACCGTGACGGTCAGGGGTTCGACGGCGCCGGTGAGGGCCGACTCCGCGGCCGCTTCGATCTCGACCTCGACCGCTTCGGCGCTCGCGGTGGAGAGCTCGGCCGCGGCCCAGGGGCCCTCCTCCGTCCAGTGGCCCGCGATCGCGACCTCTTGGTCCTCTTCGATCAGGACCCTGCCTGACAGGTGAATGAGGCTGTACCGGTCGTCGTCGCGGTGTTCGGGGGGCGGCGCGCTCAGGTAGAAGTAGCCCGAATCGCCGACCTCGACCCACGGCATCCCTTCGAGGGTGTAGCCGGTGCCGTCCGACCAGTAGCCTTCGAGCATGACCACGGTCTCGGGTTCGGCGACCCCGTAGCGGTTGTAGAGGACCTCCTCGACGGCGATGACCACTTCGCGGTCGGTCGCGACCGCACCGGAGCCGTCGCCGAGCTCCCGCGTCTCGCCGGGCGCGGTCTCGGTCACGGTCCCCTTGACGAGGAGCGCGGACGTCGCGGTCATGGTCGCGAGGTCTTCGAATGCATGGTCGTCGACCCCGAAGTAGTACGCCTCGGGATGCTCCGGGTAGGGATCGGGTGATTCGCCGGGCATGAGCGCCCAGGTCGCCGCGCCCGCGGCCACGACCAGAGTAGACGCTCCGGCCAGCCACAGGCGCTTGGGGGTGGGGTGATGGACATCGCTGCTCCGTGAAGGTGCCGTGCGGTCCGATGACGGGCCTCCGCGCTGATGTGCGGGGCGGCGGCCACCGGCCGCGATGTGCTGATGGGGGTTCGCGGTCGGCATGTGCGTGCGGGAAGCCGAGGCGCGACGCGCTCTGGAGCCGCATGCCGTGGGGACCGCGAGGTTGCTTCGCACCGGTGGGGACTCGTGGTCCCGTTACAGGTGGCAACCAATGTCAGAACTTGCGGAGTGTCGGTTCAAGGCGTTCGACCGGCGCTTCAGCGGCGGGATTCCAGCATCGTGCGGCCGGTGGTGCGGCGGCAGGGTCCGCAGGGAACGCGCAGATGCCGGATTCCGGACCGGGATCGCGAGGACGCGGCCGGGCCGCGTCGAGTGAATACCCCCAGGTGAGCACTGCCGGGCGACCTCCGGCGGGGACGCTCGTTCGGCCTTGCGCGCCACTGGAACGCCCTCGTCGCGAAGGGTTCTCCGAGAACCGGCGGCGGTGGCGGAGCTGCCACAATCGATCCATGACCCACCCGACCATCGCCACGTGGCGCACCGCCGGCGAGGAGCACGACCTCGACGCCGCCGCGGGCACGCTCGCCGCCGACGTCGTCCTCAACTCGCCGCTGACCGACCTGGTCCGCTTCGAAGGCAAGGCCGCCGTCACGGAGATCCTCCAGGCCGCATTCGCGGCCATCGACGACATCGCGTACCACACCGTGCTCGAGGAGGGCTCCACCTTCGCCCTGTTCTACAACGCCCGCGTCGGCGACCGGCGCATCGAAGAGGCGCAGCTCATCCGCCTCGATGAGGCCGGGAACATCGGCGAGGTCACCTTCTGGCTGCGGCCGCTGCCCGGAACGGTGGAAGTCATGCAGGGCATCGGCTCGGCCCTGGAGGAGCGGCGGCACGGCGGTCGCGCCGCCCGATCGATCCGCGCCAAGCTGCGGCCCCTGGTCGCGCTGACCCGCATCATCGACCGCGCGGGCGCGAAGACCGCGATGCGGCGCGAGCGCTGAGCGATCGCACCGGTCTCCGCCGCGTGAAGCACTCCATTGAGGACTGTCATCCGCTCCTTCCATCGAGGCGCCCGAACCCCGGGTACAGCGTGTTGATCGGCGGGACCTCCGGGTCGCGGAGGGGGACCGCCGCCCGTCGTCGAGTTCGGCCTCGCACAGGTACCGCGGCAGTACGGTGATGCCGCAGCCGGCTGCCGCCGCGGCGGCGACGGCCCGCAGATCGGGGGCGACCACCGCCGCGGACCCCACCGGGGCCGGCGGTCCCGGGTCGGCATGGGCGCAGATGCCCTGGCCTGCCGATCCGGACCCGGCGCGAGCCGGTCGCGGAATCGCCGTGCGATATCCCGCCGATGCCCGACAGCGGCGGGCCGCCGACTCCCGCAGCGGGAGTCGGCGGCCGGACGAGCCTGTGGTTCACTCGTAGCGGAAACAGGTGTCGAACCAGTAGACCGGTTCCCAGTCGACGTCCTTCCACCCGCCTCCCGTACTGGTGTTGCCGAGCCACCGGTTCTCGCCGTCAAAGCGCCCGACGACCGCGCCGCCGGACTGGTTGTTGTTGATCCACCCGCGCCCGTGCCAGTCGTAGAGGTAGTAGGACCCGCAGTGGTAGAGCTTCCACACGCGCCACTTGTTCACATAGAGGTCCTGATACTCCAGCACGGCGACGCAGACGTACTGCCAGTCGCAGGAGGGCAGATAGGTTGGGGTGTACACACCCCGGTTGCCCTGGTAGACGTTGGATCCGGGCACCTTCGATCCGCCGAGCCACGGGCTTGGGTCGAAGGCGGCGGCTTCGGCGGCGTCCTGCGGCGTCGACGGCGTCGATGCAGTGGCATGCCCCTGAGGGACAGCGGCGAGCGCGGCGAGGGCGAACGCCGCGACCAAGGCGAGCACGAGTCGCCCAGCGCGTTCCTTGATCCGGTATACGAGCGCTCTCAAGATGGTCCTCCTGTTCGGCGAGCTTGGGGTCCCCGCTCAGTGAACACATCGGGCCGCTCTGTAGCCAAGCGGTCGTTGGAATCCGTTGGAACGAGGTCGACCCCGCGGGTGTCCTCCATGTGCTCGCCGACGTCGACCTCGCGGCCCTCGCCGATGAGGAGCTGGTCACCCCGGGGTGCTGTCCGGTTGGAGGGCTGACGGGAGGGACCCCAGGAGTCTGAGGCTTACGAGGACAGCGGCGACAGACCAAGGTCTGTCGCCGCTGTCGTCCGGGCGGGTTCAGCGTCTGCTCCGAATCACTCGTTGAACCAGCCGCTGAACTCGATGGTGCCCGAGCTGTTCGACTGCCTCCATCGGGCCCCGCAATCGAGCTCATCATCAGCCCCCGTGCCGGACGACTTCCGAACATCCGATTCGAAGGAGGCTCCATGCCGACCTTCTCGCGCCTGCTCGCGCTGTTCGCTTCATGAGCACGGCATGAGCGGGGCATGAGCGAAGGGTGAGCCGGACGAGAGCATCCGCGCCTACGTTTGGCCCATGACCGAGCAGATCACCACTTCACCGCTGCGGCGCACTGCCGCCGCGCTCGCACGCACCGCCGCCGCCGGTTCGCTGGCGGGGCTCGCCGTGGCCGCGTTCGCGGCCCCGGCCTGGGCCGGGGACAACGAGGACGCCGCCCCGGGCACCGTATGCTCCGTCGCCCCGGACGACAAGATCTGGAGCGAGGACGACAAGATCTGGGGTGTCGGCACCGATGACAGCGGGTGCGTCCAGGGCACCGAAAGCGGCCGCGACTGGGCGGCGGCCCCGGACGGCGTCTTCATGAGCGTCCGGATCACCGAAGGGGACGTCCTCTCCCCCGACATCTTCCAGACCCCCTACAGCATCGAGGTCGCCGGTGTCGAGCTCGACAACCGCGACATGAGCATCGCGCCGGACAACCGCGATATGGGGATTACGCCCGACAACCGCGACATGAGCATCGCGCCGGACAACCGCGATATGGGCGTCACGCCCGACAACCGCGACATGTGACTCTCGGTCCGGTCCTGCGGCGGGTGCGTCAGACCCGGTGCGGGAACAGGATCGAGCGTGGGGTGAACCCGTCGCCCGAATGCGGCCGCCCCGGCCGCGAGCGGGCGACGGGTTCAACGGCGCCCGGCGGTGTGCTCGCCGGGCGCCTTGTCCGTGTTCTCGGCGGCGAGGCCCTTCCGCTGTGCGGGTACCCGCTCAGGGGCGTCGCCGCATTCCGCGAGCAGTTCGCGGATGTCCGCGGCGCGCGGGTCGCCGATCGCGTCGGCGATCTCGAGGGCCTGCTCGAGTGCCGCTTCGGCCTCGGCGCCGCGTCCGCCGGCCCGGAGCTCCCGACCGAGGTCGGTCAGGGTCCCCGACTGGTACCAGCGGTCGCCGACGTCGGCGAACACCGCCGCGGCCCGCCGCAGCCACGAGGCCGCGGCATCGTGGTCCCCGAGCCGCCCGTGTGCGCGCCCGATCGTCTCCATCGCCCTCCCCTGGCCCCGCACGTGGCCGAGCCCGCGCAGCAGCTCCAGCGAGCGGCCCGCCGCCTCGATAGCCCGGGCCGCACGCCCAGCATCCATATAGGACTGATCCAGGTTCATCAGCGAGATCGCCAGGTCGCCCTGCGTCCCGACCTCCTCGTCGATGGCGGCGCAGCGCCGCAGGTGGTCGATCGCCTCGTCGTGGCGACCCATCCTGCGGAAGATCAGCCCCAGGTTGTTCAGCACCGAGGCCTGACCGCTGCGGTTGCCCAGCTCCTGGTAGATCGCCAGCGCCTCCCGCTGCGAGGTGACCGCCTCCTCGAAGCGCCCCAGATACCGCAGGTTCGCCCCCATGGTGAGCATCTCGGCCTCGCCTCGGCGGTCGCCCGCGCGCCGCGCCGCGGCCAGGCCGGTCTCGCCGAGCACGGCGATCTCCGGCCAGGCCCGGCAGCGGTCCAGGTGCGACCACATGACGTGCGCGAGCTGCCAGCAGTTGCGGTCCAGGCCCGCGTCCGAGGCCGCGCCCACGGCGGCGATCAGGTTGTCGTGCTCGGTCTCGAACCACGCCAGCGCCGCCGGCGCGTCGTCGAAGTGCAGCGGCGGCACCGCGGTGCGGGGCGTTTCCAGGCCCGGGTCGGCGGAGGCCGGGTGCACGTGGAACCGGGCTTCCAGCCCTGTGGCGGTGTACCAGTCGAAGAGCCGGGACAGCGACTCCAGGCGCCGCTCTTCGCCGTCCGTCCTGGCGGCGAGTTCGGCGGCGTAGACCCGCAGCAGGTCGTGCAGCTCGTACCGGCCGGGCCGGTGCCGCCGCAGGAGGTTGTGGTCGACGAGCGACTCCAGGAGGCGGAGCGCCGCCGGCGGGGCGGTCCCGGTGAGGGCGGCGGCTGCGGCGGCGCCGATGTCCGGGCCGGGGACCGCGGCGAGCGCGCGGAACATCATGGCCTCGCGCTGGGGCAGGGCCCGGTAGGACCAGTCGAAGACCTTGCGCACGTCGTCGGCGCCGTCGTCGAGGGCGTCGAGGCGCGCGGTGTCGTCCCGGGCCTCTTCGACGAGCTCCGGTAGCGGGATTCCGGTGTTGCGGATCCGTTCGGCGGCGAGTGCGACGGCCAGCGGCAGGTGCCCGCACAGGTCGGCGAGCTCGGCGATCGCGTCGGCGTGGCCCGTCAGCGTCTCTGGTCCGAGCGCGCTGCGCAGGAGCGCGGCGGATTCGGCGGGTGTGAACGGGTCGAGTTCCATGAGGTGTGCGCCTTCGCGCCGGCGCAGGCTCCGCAGCCGGTTGCGGCTGGTGACCAGGACCAGGCTTCCGGGGCCGGGCAGGAACGGTCGCACCTGGTCGGCGTCGCGGGCGTTGTCGAGCAGGATCAGGACTCGCCGGCCGGCCAGCGCCGAGCGGAGCTCCGCCGACCGCCCGTCGGCGTCGGGCGGGATGCGCTCCGGCGGGGTGCCGAGGGCCAGGAGGAGTGTCATGAGCGGGGTGTCGGCGGAGGCCGGACCGGGCCGGCCGGCCAGGTTCAGGTGGAGCTGCCCGTCGGGGAACCGGTCGGCGACCCGGTGGGCCCAGTGCACGGCCAGGCTCGTCTTTCCGACGCCGCCGGGGCCGCTGATGACCGCGACCGACGCCTCTGGGCCGTCGCCAGCGGCACGGTCGAGAAGCGTGTCGAGGAGCAGGTCGAGTTCGGCCAGCCGGTCGGCGCGCCCGGTGAACCCGGCGATGTCGGCGGCGAGCTGCCGCGGCGCGGTCGGGACGGGCCGGGAGGGGTCGGCCTGGGCGGGAGTTGCGGAGGCGGCTCGGGCCTGTGCGGGGACGTCCGGGGCGGGAGCGGGGAGCGCCCGGGCGGGAGTCGTGGCCTGGCCGGGCGGGGCGTCCGCGGGCCGCAGCACGGCGCGGTGGACGCGCTGGAGCTCCTCCCCGGGGTCGATGCCGAGCCGGTCGGCCAACTCGGTCCGCACCCGCTGGTAGGCGGCGAGGGCCTCGGCCTGCCGTCCCGACCGGTGCAGGGCGAGCATCAGGCGCGACCAGAGGAACTCGCGCAGCGGGTGCGCGGTCGTCAGCTCGGTGAGTTCAGGGACCAGTTCGGCGTGGCCGCCCGCCTCGAGGACGAGATCGGCGCGCCGCTCGACGGCGCGCATCCGCTCCTCGATCAGCTTGGGGGCGTGCGCGACCACCAGACCTTCGGCGTCGACGTCGACCAGCGGGTCGCCGCGCCACAGGCCGAGCGCCTGTTCGAGCAGCGCCAGTTCGGCGGGTCCGTCGGCGTTCCGGGCCTCGGCCACCAGGGACCGGAACCGGTGGACGTCGACCGCCCCGGGTTCCAGGTCCAGGGTGTACTCGCCGGGCGCGGCGCGGATCGCCTCGGGGGCGACCGTCTGGCGCAGGCGGTTGACGATGGCGTGCAGACGGTGCCGCGCCGATGGCGTGTCCTCGCCCCAGACGTGCGCGGCGAGTGCACTGCTGCGCACGGGCCTCCCTGCGGCGAGGGCGAGGGCGGCGAGGACCGCCCGCTGCCGCCCCCCGTCGACGGCCTTCGGCACGCCCCCGTCGGTGACCTGGAACGGTCCCAGCAGTCCGATTCGCATCGTCTCTGTCATCGCGCACATTCCGCATCGGTCGTCGCATGGAGCCGGTCCCGTACGGTCGGACCGGTCCCTGTGGACAACGCGGAGGGTCGCCTTCCGCTTCCCGTCCGGCGGTGTCCGGGGGACACACTATCCAGTGTCGACCAGTGCGCCGGCGAGTCGGTGCGGCGGCGGGAGCTCGGGCGGCGGGCGGTCCACCGGGCCCGGCGCCGTGCCGCCGCGGTCCACCCGGGATCGCGCAGTCGACGGTCCGGGCGCCGAGCGGCGCTCAGCCTTCGGGACCGGTCAGGCGGCCGGGCCGTCCACCGGGCCGTGCGCCAGGTGGACGCTGCGGGCGCCGCCGCGCATCCTGATGCGGCGGGCCAGGGCGACCGCGTGCTTCACGTCGGTGGCGAGGAACAGGATCGTCGGGCCCGAGCCGGAGACGTGGGCGGCGAGGGCGCCCTCCTCGAGGCCCCCGTGCATGAGCGAGGCGAGCTGGGGCCGGAGGCTGACCGCCGCGGCCTCCATGTCGTTGACCAGGAGCCGCGCCAGCGTGTCCGCGTCCGCGCCGGACTCGAACGCCCGCACGATCGGGTCCACGTCGGAGGAGAAGCGGCCGATGCCGTCCTCGCGGAGCCGGTCGACCTCCTTGTAGCACTCCGGGGTCGAGATCCGCGTGTCCGTCGTCGCGACCACCCAGTGCCAGGTCCCCTTGGCGCGCACCGGCGTCAGCTCCTCGCCGCGGCCGGTCCCGATCGCGGTCCCGCCCTTGAGGCAGAACGGGACGTCGGAGCCGAGCCCGGCCGCGAGCCGGTGCAGCTCCGCGTCGCCGATCGCCACGTCCCACAGGCGCGCGCACGCGACCAGTGCGCCCGCCGCGTCCGCGGAGCCCCCCGCGAGGCCCCCGGCGACGGGGATGCGCTTGTTCAAGTGCAGCTTCACGGCCGGTTCGATCCCGGCGTACAGGGCGACGAGCTTCGCGGCCTTGTGCGCGAGGTTCGCCTCGCCCGTCGGCAGGTCCCCGGCGCCCTCGCCCGAGATCGTGATCTCGATGCCGGGCTCCTCGCGCTTCTCGGCGGTCACGGTGTCGTGCAGCGAGATCGCCTGGTACACCGTGGACAGCGCGTGGTACCCGTCGGCGCGCGGATCGCCCACCCCCAGGTGCGGGTTGATCTTGGCGGGGACGTCCACGGAAACGCCCGCGTGCGGCGCGGCTGGCGCGGTCTGTCCGGACATGCGGTCCTCCTCAGATTCGGCTGGTCCCGCCCAGCGCCTCCTTGGCGTCGGCGAGGGCGATGAACTCCGATATGTCCAACGACTCACCCCGCCTGGTGGGTTCGATCCCGGACCGCTCGAGGACCGCGTCCACGTCCTCGCCCGCCCAGGACTTGAGCGACTGGCGGAGCATCTTGCGCCGCTGCCCGAACGCGGCGTCCACCGCGGCGAACACCTCGGCGCGGTTCGCGTCGGGGCTCTCGATCCGCTCGAACGCGACGAGGGCGCTGGCGACGTTCGGGACCGGCCAGAACACGTTCGCGGACACCGAGCCGGCCCGCTTGGCCTTGGCGTACCAGGCCATCTTGACGCTGGGGCCGCCGTAGATCTTGGAGCCGGGCTGCGCGGTGAGCCGGTCGCCGACCTCGGCCTGAACCATGACGAGCCCTTTGCGGAGGCTCGGGAAGGTCTCCAAGGCGTGCAGGACGACCGGGACGGCCACGTTGTAGGGCAGGTTGGCGACGAGTGCCGTGGGCGCCTCGGGGAGCTGCGCGGGGTCGACCCGGGCGGCGTCGGTCTCCACGACCGTGAGCCGCCGGTGCTCGTCGGGGGCCCGGTGCGCCACGGTCGTGGGCAGCGCGAGCGCGAGCTTCGGGTCGATCTCGACCGCGATCACCTTGCGGGCGATCTCGATGAGCGCGAGGGTGAGCGAGCCGAGACCCGGGCCGACCTCCATGACGACGTCGTCCGCGTCGAGCTTGGCGGCCGCGGCGATGCGCCGGACCGTGTTCGCGTCGACGACGAAGTTCTGGCCCCACTTCTTGGTGGGGGTGATCCCGAGCCCCCGCGAGAGGGTCCGGATGTCGCCCGAGGTCAGCAGGCGCGCCATCAGCCCTGGCCCCCCGCGAGGAGCGGCTCGAGGACGATGCCCGGGTAGTCGTTCACGATCGTCTGGATGCGGTACTTGTTCGGCAGGACCACCAGGAACGCGCCGTCGCGCGGGCGGGAGAACACCTCGACGCCGGGCGCGGTGCGCAGCCGGGCCGCGCCTTCGGCGTCGGTCAGGCGCGCGAGCTGGAACGGCAGGTGGTCGATGGTGGCGGGCACGTCGAACTCGGCCTGGAGCCGCGCCGTGGTGACCTCGAACTGGAGCGGGCCGACGGCGGCGAGCACGGGCGTGGCCTCGCCGCGCCGCTCGGAGTAGAGCACCTGCACGACGCCCTCGGCGTCGAGCTGCGCGATGCCGCGCCGGAACCGCTTGGCCTTCGAGGTGTCGTGCATCTGGAGCGCCCCGAAGTGCTCGGGCGCGAACGCCGGCAGCGGCGGGTACTCGACGGCCTTCCCGGCGTAGATCGTGTCGCCCACGGACAGGCCGGTGGCGTTGACCAGGCCGACGATGTCGCCGGGCCACGCCTCGTCGACGGTGTCGCGGGCCGACCCGAACAGGGTCTGCGCGTACTTCGTCGACATGGTCCGCCCGCCCTGGGCCTGCGTGACCTGCATGCCGCGCTCGAACCGGCCGGAGCAGACGCGGATGAACGCGAGCTGGTCGCGGTGCGAGGCGTTCATGTTCGCCTGCGACTTGAACACGAACCCGGAGAACCCGGACTCGAGTTCGCGCGGCTGCCCCTTGACGTCCTCGCGGGCGAACGGCGAAGGCGCGATGTCCACGAGCAGGTCGAGGAGCTGCCCGACCCCGAAGTGGACGAGCGCGGCCCCGAACAGCGTAGGCGTGGTCTGCCCGAGCTCGAACGTCTTCTGATCGAAGTCGGCCTCGACCTCGCTGAGCAGTTCGGACTCCTCGCGGGCGCGCTCGTAGTCGGCGCCGAACCGCTCGACGGCCTCGTCTTCGCCGAGGTACTCCGCGATCGCGGACTGCTGCCCGCCCGGGGACCGCTCGTACCGGACCATGCCCGGGACCTGCGGTCCGGCGGCGCGCCGGCCGTCCTTCCATTCGCCGGGCGTCGCGTCCGGCCCGCCGAACCCGATGCGCTCGATGACGCCGCGGAACTCGCCGCCGACGCCGACGGGCCACGTCACGGGCGTGGGCTTGATGCCGATGCGCGTCTCGATCTCCTCGATGAGCTCGAGCGCGTCCTTCGCGGGCCGGTCCCACTTGTTGATGAACGTGATCACGGGGATGCGGCGGGCCCGGCACACCTCGAAGAGCTTCAGCGTCTGCGGCTCGAGGCCCTTCGCGGCGTCGAGGAGCATCACGGCGGCGTCGACCGCGGTCAGGACCCGGTAGGTGTCCTCGGAGAAGTCGGCGTGACCGGGCGTGTCGAGGAGGTTGACGACGCAGTCGCGATACTCGAACTGGAGCGCCGCGGAGGTGATCGAGATGCCGCGGTCCTGCTCCATGGACATCCAGTCGGAGACCACGCCCTTGCGGTCGCCCTTCCCGTGGACGGCGCCGGCGGCCGAGATGGCGCGGCCGTGCAGCGCCAGGGCCTCGGTGATCGTCGACTTGCCGGCGTCGGGGTGGGAGATCACCGCGAACGTGCGGCGGCGCGCGGCCTCCGCGGAGATGTGGCTGGACATGGATTCCTCAAGTGTTCGAATGCTTCGGGCCCGACCCTCAACGATAGCCGTGGCGAACGACACGGCCCGGCGGTCCGCGCGGGGGCGGTTTTCTGTCGGACCCCTGCGCAATCGTGGGGGCTACGGTCCCCTTCAGGGTGGGTGGGGGCTGCGGATGGTCTGCAAGCGCAAGCCCTTCACGCCCCTAACCCGCGAGCTCGGCCTTGACGATCCCGGCGAGGGCCTTCCCGTCGAAGCGGCCGGCCGTCTTCGGGCCGATCGCCTTCATGACCTTGCCCATGTCCTTCGGTCCGGAGAACCCGCCCTCGGCGATCGCCTCACGCACCAGTTGAGTGACTTCTGCCTCACTGAGCTCGGTGGGAAGGTACCGCTTGATGACGGCCTCCTCGGCGAGCTCGTTCTCCGCGGACTCCTCGCGGCCCCCGGCCCGGAACGCCTCGGCCGCCTCACGCCGCTGCTTCGCCTGCTTGACCAGCACTTTCACGACCTCGGCGTCGTCGAGTTCGCGCGCGGAGCTCCCCGCGACCTCTTCGTTCCGAATCGCCGTGATGATCATGCGGAGCGTGCCCAGTGTCACCTTGTCCTTGGCTTTGAGGGCAGCTCGCATATCGGTTTCCAACTGGGTCTTTAGCTCACTCATATCTCGACAATCTACCGTTGGGGGTATGAAGATCAGCCGTGGACTTGCCGCAGCAGCCGGGATCGGGGTCGGCGCGGGGGCGCTGGCGCTCGCCTACGCGTCGCTATACGAACGCGTCCAGTACACGCTCAGGCACTTCGCCGTGCCCGCGCTTCCCGAAGGGGCCGAGCCTATCCGGGTCCTGCACATCTCCGACCTGCACATGACGCCCGGGCAGGTCCGCAAGGCCCACTGGGTCGCGTCCCTGTCCGCGCTCGACCCGGACCTGGTGCTGCTCACCGGCGACAACCTCGCCCACCCGGACGCGGTCGACCTGGTCGCGAAGACGCTCCGGCCGCTGCTGCGCGCCCCGGGCGCGTTCGTGTTCGGCTCGAACGACTACTACGCGCCGGTGTTCAAGAACCCGCTCCAGTACTTCAACAAGAACCACGAGCACAAGTACGGGGAGCCGCTCCCGACCGAGGAGCTGCGGAAGGTCCTCGTCGACGGCGGCTGGCTCGACCTCAACAACGCCGCGGCCGACAAGGTCGTCGCCGGGATGAACGTCCACTTCGCGGGCGTCGACGACCCGCACTTCGACCTCGACGACTACGAGCTCGTCGCCGGTCCCGTCCCGCCCAGCGCCGACCTGTCGATCGGCCTCACGCACTCGCCCGAGCCGCGCGTCCTCGACGCGTTCGCGGCCGACGGGTACGGCTTCGTGGCCGCCGGCCACACCCACGGCGGCCAGGTCTGCGTGCCCGGCTACGGCGCCCTCGTCACCAACTGCGGCATCGACCGCGAGCGCGTCAAGGGCCTCCACCCGTGGGAGGACATGTGGCTGCACGTGTCCGCCGGCCTCGGCACGAGCCCGTACGCGCCGGTGCGCTTCGCGTGCGCCCCGGAGGCGAGCCTCCTGACCTTCGTCCCGAAGGCGTTCTAGCGGCGGGCCGGGGCCCGGGTGTGACCGGGCCCCGCGCCCCCGACCCCGTTCGACACCCTGCCCGACGTTCGGGTAGCATTTCCAATCGACGCGTTCGCCCAGCGTGCGCGCGAAAACAGAACATCGGGTTGTGGCGCAGCTTGGTAGCGCACCTCGTTCGGGACGAGGGGGTCGCAGGTTCAAATCCTGTCAACCCGACCACCGTAAGTACAGCTCAGGGCCGGCTCTCATTTCGAGAGCCGGCCCTGAGCGTGTTCACGGCAGTGCGGCCGCAGACCGTTCTTCCGGTCTGCGGCCCTTCGGCTCACTGCGCCGTGAGCTTGACGCGGCGCAGGAGTTGGGCGTTGAGGGCGACCACGATGGTGGAGGCCGACATCAGGACCGCGCCCACTGCCGGGCTGAGGGTCAGGCCGATTCCGGCCAGGACGCCGGCCGCGAGCGGGATCGCCGCGATGTTGTACCCCGCAGCCCAGGCGAGGTTCTCGATCATCTTGCGGTAGCTCGCCTTGGAGAGGCGGCGGACGCCGCCGACGCCGCGCGGGTCGGAGGACGCCAGGACGACCCCGGCGGACTCGATCGCCACGTCAGTGCCGGCGCCGATCGCGATGCCGACGTCGGCCCTCGCCAGCGCGGGCGCGTCGTTGACGCCGTCGCCGACCATCGCGACGCGCAGCCCGCGCCGCTGGAGGTCGGCCACCGCCTGGTCCTTGTCGGCGGGCAGCACCTCGGCGAAGACCTCGTCGCGGCCCTCGACGAACCCGAGGTCGGCGGCGACCGCCTCGGCGACCGCGCGGGCGTCGCCCGTGATCATCGCGATCTTCTGCACGCCCTGGGCGCGCAGGTCGGCGATGGCCTGCCGCGCCTCGGGCCGGACCTCGTCCTCGAGCGCGATCGAACCGAGCACCCTCGGCTCACTGCCGTCGGGTGCACTGCCGTTGGACGCATGGTCGCTGGATGCACTGCCGTTGGATGCCCGATCGTTGGACGCACTGCCGAGCGCGACGAGGTGCAGGACGGTCGCGCCGCGGCCCGACCAGGCGTCGATGTCGCCGTCGAGTTCCGGCGGCGCCTCGACCCCCAGTTCGCGCAGCAGGGCCGGCCCGCCGACCGCGTACCGCTTGCCGTCCACAGTGGCTTCAACGCCTTTGCCGGTGCGGGACCGGAAGTCGGAGGCGCGAGCGGCCTCGCCGTGCGCCCGGCCGTGGTGCGCCACGATCGCGCGGGCGAGCGGGTGCTCGGAGTCCGACTCGACCGCCGCGGCCAGGTGCAGCACCTCGTCCCCGTCGACGCCTTCGGCTCCGCTGACGCCGGCGACGGTGTGCTCGCCCTTGGTCAGCGTCCCGGTCTTGTCGAACAGGACGGCGTCCACAGTGCGCATCCGCTCGATCGCGAGCCGGTCCTTCACCAGGATGCCCGCCTTGGCCGATACCGCCGTCGTGATCGAGATGACCAGCGGAATGGCCAGGCCGAGCGCGTGCGGGCAGGCGATGACGAGGACGGTGACCGTGCGGACGACCGCCGATGTGGTCTCGCCGAGCAGCGACCAGACCGCGAACGTGGCGACACCCGCGGCCATGGCGACGTAGAACAGCAGGGCCGCGAACCGGTCCGCGAGCACCTGGCCGCGCCCGCGGGACTCCTGGGCCTGCGAGACCAGGCGCTGGATGCCGGCCAGGGCGGTGTCGTCCCCGACCGCGTCGATGCGCACGCGGATCGCCGAGTCGGTGGCGACGGTGCCGGCCACGACCCGGTCGCCGGCGCTCCGCGGCACCGGGCGGGACTCGCCGGTGATCATGGACTCGTCCATCTCGGCTTCGCCGTCGACGACCTCGCCGTCGGCCGGGACGCGCGCCCCGGAGCGGACCAGCACCACGTCGCCGACCGCGAGGCCGGAGGCGGGGACGGTCTCGATCGAGCCGTCGTCCCGCACCCGTTCGGCCTCGTCGGGCAGCAGCGCCGCGAGCGCGGCGAGCGCGCCTTGGGCCTGGCCGATGGCCTTCATCTCCTGCCAGTGGCCCAGCAGCATGATCGAGACCAGTGCGCCGAGCTCCCACCAGAACTCGAGGTCGAACCAGCCGAAGCCGGTCGCGAGCGAGGCGGCGTACGCGACGGTGATCGCGGTGGCGATCAGGAGCATCATGCCGGGGGCGCGATCGCGGATCTCGCGGACGCCGCCGACGAGGAACGGCCAGCCGCCGTAGAAGAACACGAACGTGCCGAGCACGGGCCCGACGAGTTCGATGCCGGGGAAGTCCAGTGTGTACCCGAACCAGTCCATGATCATGTGGCTGGTGACGACCAGCGGGACGGTCAGGATCAGGCTGAGCCAGAACTTGCGCCGGAAGATCTCGGGGTCGTGACCGGCGTGCTTGTCGTGGCCTCCGTGGCCGCTGTGGGCTCCATGATCACCTTGGGCCCCATGCCGACCGTGGGCGTGGTCGGTGCCCTGTGCGCCGTGGGTGCCGTGGCCGCCCTGCGCTTCATGCGAGCCGTGCCCGCCGTGGTCGTGATGGGCTTCTCGGTTTCCAGCGGCGTCGGCATCGTGAGCGGAGTGGTCGGCGTGCTCGCCGTGAGCCTGCGTGCCCGCACTGTTCGCTGCGGTGTCGGGCGAGCCGTGGGCGCCGTGCGCCCCGTGGGTCTGCGAAACTCCGGCGTCGGCGGGCGCACCGTCCCCGGAGTGCCTGTTGTGATCGTGGTGGCCGGGCTCGCCGTGCCCGCTGTCCCGGGACTCGCCGTGTCCGTGGTGGTGCTCGTGGTGCCTCGCGTCGTCCCCGTGGGCGTGGTGACTGCTCACTGGAGGCTCCTTCCATATGGTCGCTTCTCGCTCAGACCTTATACCCCATGGGGGTATCTGACAAGCCTGGGCAACGCCCTCTCACGAGGTGGTATTCCCTGCCGGACCGGCGGAGGACCGCACGCGGGCTCCGGGCGGCTAGCGCGACGAGCGGCGAGCGGCGTTCCCCGAGGCGACTGGCCGGGGACTGCACGCCAGGGGCGAGGTCACTGCCGAGCAGCGAGCGCATTCCCAGGGCCGACCAGGCGGAGGAGTACACGCAGGCACCTGCGAAGAGCGCGACCTCGCGCGCGGTCAGGCGCGTGTCGCGAGCAGCAGCCCGTCGTCGGTCAGGCGGGCGGTGAGACCGTGCTCCGCGGCGGCCGCGATCAACACCTCAGGGTGGGCCCGCTGCCAGTCGAAACTGGACGAACGCTCGTCGACCAGCCTGTCGCCGTCGTGAATGCGCCACGTCAGGTGCCAGCGGCCGTGCGTGTCGTCGATCGTTTCGGCTCGGGCCGTCGCGGAATACGTCAGCCGCCCGACCGCGCGGCTCGGCAGCGGCGTCTCGCGTTCGTCCCGCGACCCGGTGTCCTGCTCCGCGATCGGGCCGATCACCGCGACGCCGTCGTCGGTCAACCACCGGCCCAGCCAGGCCCAGAATGCCGCCCGCGTGTCGTCGCCGACGTGTCCGAACATGTTGAACGCCGTTACGACAGTGAGGGGTTCGCTGATCTCGCCGATCATGCGGTCGACGTCCCACGGCAGGACCGTCGTCCTCCGAATGAGGTCCGGGTCGCCGGTGACCCGGGTCATCAGCGAGGCGCGCAGCGCGAAGGCGGGCTCGCAGGCGAGCACCTCGCCCGCGAACACGCTCGCCAGAACCTGCGTCGACAGCCCCGTGCCGGCGCCGGCGTCGACCGCGACCCCCGGTCGGCCCGCCCACGGGGCGAGCGCGGCGGCCACGGTCGGGCCGAACGTGTCCCACGAGTCGAGGGCGACGGCGGCGTAGAAGTCCGCTTGCGGGTAGTGGCTCATGGCGCGAGCCTAACTGAGACTCGTTTTCAATAACAACGTGCACGTGTGGTTCGAACCAGGGGTTCCCGGCGGCGCCGTTCACTCGAACGGGGGAGTCCTTACGGTTGGTAGCCGGTCGACCGCTCAGCGGATTCTCCTCGCGCGCCACCGGGCATAGCCTGCATCTACCCCGGCGCACTCCTCGATCCCCTTGGTGGCACTCGTGTCCGTCAATCCCCCTTCCCCAGCGGGCCCCGACGGGGCCCCGACCAGTTTCTGGACCCGCTTCTCGGCCGGCCAGAGAATCGCACTCGTCAGTAGCCTCAGCGTGGTCGTCATCTGCTGCGCTGGCCTGCTCATCGGCAACCTCGCCGACCCCGAATCCCCGGATGGAACCGACGTCGCGACCGAGACGCCGACCGAGAGCCCCTCCGAAATCGAGCCGACGACCCGGCCCGAACCGACCCGGGAGCCCACCACCGCGGCGCCGACCACCGAGGCGGCCACGGAGACGGAGGCCGACGATGAGGGCGCAGACGAAGGCGACGGCGCCTCCGACGTCTACTACGAGAACTGCGACGCCGCGCGCGATGCGGGCGCCGCGCCGGTCGAGGAGGGCGACCCCGGGTACGGGTCCCATCTCGACAGCGACGGCGACGGTGTCGGCTGCGAGGACTCCTCAGGCGGCTCCGGCGGCGGCAACGACGACAACGATGACGGCGGTGGCGGCGGCAACGACGACGATGACGACGGCGGCAGCGTCTACTACGACAACTGCGACGCCGTCCGCGCCGCCGGCGCCGACCCCATCTACGCGGGCGACCCCGGCTACGGCTCCCACCTCGACCGGGACGGCGACGGCGTCGGCTGCGAGTGACCCCGCCGCCCGAGGGTAGAGGAAAGTTCACCCCGAAGTCGGGCGCCTGCGGCAATGCCCGGAGATGCAGAACTACCTAGGGTTCTAGGCATGGACATCTCAGTGCCGCAGGCGCTCCCCTGGCGCCGAGCCCCCCGCGTGATCGTGGCGGGCCTGTGGGCGCGCCGAACCTGGCTCTCCCTCGTACATCTGGTGACCGGCTCGGTCGTCGGGACGCTCGGCGGGATCGTCATCGGCGTGCTGATCGCCGCGGGCGCCGGCGGTCTCGTCACGATCGTGGTCCCGGCCGCCGCGCTCGCGGCGCTGCTGATCACGAGCGCCGCGCTCACCGCCGTGCAGCGCTCCAGGCATACGGCGTTCCTCGGGATCCGCTGGCCCGACGACCAGTCGCCGCCGGTGACGTTCACCTTCGAGTCGATCGTCGGGGTCGTCAAGAGCACCAAGACCTGGCGGCAGTTCTCGTACCACGTGATCGCCGGGGTCTACGGGTTCCTCGCGGCGTCCGTCGCGATCACCGCGTGGACGATCGCGCCGGCCATGATGGCCTCGCCGCTGCTCGGCCTCAACGGCGGCCTGGAAGTGCGGCACTTCGCGTACCTCCTGGGCGGCACCATCCTGCTGCTCGCCGCGCCGTGGATCACGCGGGGCCTCGCCGAACTCGACGCGGTCTTCGCCCGGCAGCTCCTCGCCGGCACCACCCGGGCCCAGGAACTGGAACTGCGGGTCTCCGACCTCACCGTCAGCCGCGACTCTACTGTGGACGCAGCGGATGCGGAGCGCCGGCGCATCGAACGCGACCTGCACGACGGTGCGCAGCAGCGGCTCACGTCCCTCGCCATGAACCTCGGGATCGCCCGCGCCACCCTCACCGACCTCCCGGAGGACGCCAGGAAGGCCCTCGCAGAGGCCCACGAGGAGTCCAAACAGGTCCTCACCGACCTGCGCGACCTCGTCCGCGGCCTCCACCCGGCCGTCCTCGAGGACCGCGGCCTCGACGCCGCGCTCTCGGCGGTCGCCGCCCGCTCGCCGATCCCGGTGCGGCTCAAGGTGGACATGGAGCGGCGCGTCGCACGCGACGTCGAAGCGGTGGCCTACTTCGTGATCTCCGAAGCGCTCACGAACACCGCCCGGCACTCCGGCGCCGAGCACGCCGAGGTCGAGGTGGTCCTCGACGCCGACCGCGACCTGCTGCGCCTGCGCGTCGTCGACGACGGCCGCGGCGGCGCCGACCCCGAGAGCGGCACCGGCCTGCGAGGCCTCGCCGACCGGGTCCGGTCGGTCGACGGCCGCTTCATTCTGACCAGCCCGCTCGGCGGGCCCACCACCATCGAAGCGGAGCTGCCATGCGCGTCGTGATCGCCGAAGACTCGGTCCTCCTCCGCGAGGGCCTCGCCAGGCTCATGGAGATCGGCGGGATCGAGGTCGTCGACACCGTCGGCGACGCCGAATCGCTCCTCCGCTCGGTCGAGCGCGACTGCCCCGACCTGGTCGTGGCCGACGTCCGGATGCCGCCCGACCAGAGCGACGAAGGCGTCCGCGCCGCACTCGTGCTGCGCCGCCGCTACCCCGACCTCGCGGTCCTCATGCTCTCCCAGTACGTCGAGGAGCGGTACGCGGTCGAACTGCTCACCGGCCAGATGCGCGGCATCGGCTACCTCCTCAAGGACCGGGTCGCCGACGTCGAGGAGTTCCTCGACTCGCTGCGCCGCGTCGCCGGCGGCGGCACCGCCCTCGACCCCGAGGTGATCTCCCAGCTCCTCGTCCGCCGCGAAGGCGACGAACTCGACCGGCTCACCCCGCGCGAGCGGGAAGTCCTGTCGCACATGGCGGAAGGCCGCTCGAACGCCGGGATCGCCGCGGTCCTGTTCCTCTCCGAAGGCGCCGTCAGCAAGCACATCAACTCGATCTTCGCGAAACTCGGGCTCCCGCCCACCGACAGCGGCAACCGCCGCGTGCTCGCCATTCTCAAGTTCCTGCAAGGCAACGCAAAGGACCGGTCATGATCGACACCCCCGCTCAGTCCGACAAGGCCCGGACCGGCACGGCCGATGCCGCCGACACGCCCGACGAGCCGGCATACCCCCACCGCAAGGTGTGGTGGATCGTCGGCGGCGCCATCACCGGAGCCCTTCTCCTCACGTTCCTCGCCGTCTTCGGCGCCTGGTCGTGGGCGGTCTCCTCCGAAGACGAGAGCGCCACCCGCACCGAAGCGTTCGACCAGGCGGTGAGTGCCGCCGAGCTCACGGTCGACGTCGGCGAGGTCACCCTCGAGGCCGCCGCCGGCCCCGCGCTCGAGTTCCGCCTCGACACCGAGTGGCTCGGCTCCGAACCCGAGACCGGCGAGGACTGGGACGGCGAGGTCTTCACCGCGAACGGCGAATGCGACAGCAGCATCTTCCTCGGCCTCGACGTCGACCAGTGCCAGACGGACTACACGCTCGGCCTGCCCGCCGGCACCGACGCCTCGGCCGAGCTCGGCATCGGCGACATCAGCCTCGACGGCCTCGACGCCGAGATCGACGTCAACACCGGCGTGGGCGACATCGTCGGCGAGAACCTCAAGGCGACGTCGACCACTGTGGAGTCCGGAGTCGGCGAGGTCCACCTCGAGTTCGACCAGGTCCTCGGTGACATCCGCGTCGACGCCGGCACCGGCGACGTCGTGATCGTCGTCCCCGACGACGGCGCCACCTACGACGTCCGGTTCGACGGCGGCGTCGGCGACGAGCACATCGAGATCGCCACCGACCCGGCAAGCCGGGCCGACTACGTCATCGACGTGACCAGCGGCATCGGCAGCCTCACCGTCCGATACGGAAGCTGAACCACCCGAAGGAAACCCCCGCCGCCCGCGACCGGAATCGGTCGCGGGCGGCGGCTTATCCGGAGGCGGGCGACCGATCACGGCGTCAGTCGCCCGGCGCGGGATCTTCAACAGCGGTGGACGCAATCGATGAAGCGGCCCCGCACATCGTGCGGGGGCCGCTTCCGTTGGGCCGCTTCCGTTGGGCCGCTTCCGTTGGGCCGCTTCCGTTGGGCCGCTTCCGTTGGGCCGTGGCGTCGCCCCTGCCGGCGGCTACGGCTTCCCGGTCAGGAGCTCGAACGCATCGGCGCGGCCCAGAGCCGCGCCCCGGTCGTACTCCTCCTGGAACGCCTTGTCGCCCAGCGTCTCCCGGGCCCGCTCCTCGGTGCGCAGCGCCGCATCGTACCCGCGTCCGTCGTCGATGCCGAGCATCGCGCGGCCGAATCCGAGCCGGCGGGCCGCGAGTGCCGCGTCGCCGTCGGCGAGGGCGATCGCCGCCGCCACACGGGACGCGATCGCGAGGTCGGCGACGGCCGCGCCCTCGATGTACTCCCGCCGGAGGCCCGCGATCCCCCGGGTCGGCCGCTCGCCCTGGAGCAGCGGAACGAGATCGGCGAGCGCGACGCTCATCACCCGGATCCGCTCGCCGAGACTGATCGCCCCGTCGAGGGACCGCTCGGCGGCGGGAAGCTCGGCGAGCGCCTCCTCGTACCGCCCTTCGGCGACGAGCACCGGCACCCGGAACCACCGGACGTACGCTTCGCGGTACGGCTCCCGGGCGTCCTCGGCGAGCGCGATGCCGCGGTCGAGCGCCTCCCAGGCCTGCTCGAACGCGCCGTTCTGGGCGTGCCGCCAAGCCAGCTCGCCGTACGCTTCGCTCGCGTCGCCGCGGGTCCCCAGCTCGTCGAGGAGCCGGGCCGCCTCGGCGACCGCCTCCTCCGACCCTTTCAGGTCGCCCTGCCAGCCGAGGCGTTCGGCCTTGATGCGCAGCGCGGAGGCCAGGCCCCAGCGCTCGCCGAGCTCCGCGAACACGGCCTCGGCGCGGTCGGCCGGCTCGGCGCCTTCGAGACCGGAGACCATGCTGCCGGAGGCGGCCGCGATCAAGAGGGCGGTGCCCAGTTCGAAGCCCTGGAGTCCGCGCTCGTCGACCGGCGACGTGTCGGCGAGGAACGCCGGACCCATCGACAGGAGGAACCGGCCGGGCGCGTCGTCGTCGAGTCCCTCGCCCAGTGCCAGGCCCTCCCTGATCGCGGCATCACCCGCACTGAAGCCGTACTGCCCGGTGGCGACGGTGCCCTCCAGGATCCGTGCGGCCGGGAGGAGCGGCGCCGGGATCTCGGCGGGGACGGCCAGCACGGCCTCGGTCCAGTGCCGGAACTCCGAAGGACTGCCGAGGAGGTGCCAGTACCAGAACAGGGCCGCGACCATGCGCAGGCCGGTCTCGATGTCGGCGGTGGCGACCGCGCGGCCGATGACGGTGACGAGGTTGCCGTGCTCGGCGGTCAGGCGGGCCATCGCGTCGATCTGGGCGGCGGTGCGCAGCTCGGCGTCGGCGCGTTCGGCCAGTTCCAGGCATGCCTTGGCCATCGCGTCGGCCACGGCCTCGGCCTGGCCGGACTCTTCAAGGCGCGCAACGGCGTAGGACCGGATCGTCTCGAGCATCCGGTACCGCTCGCCGTCGCGGTCGACCAGCGACTTGTCGACGAGCCCGGCGAGCGCGTCGAGGTCGTCGATCCGGTCGAGCGCGAGGCCGGCGGGGTAGACGGCCATGTGCATGGCGAGGGTCCGCTCGGCGTCCGAGAGCAGGTCCCAGCTCCAGGCGATGACCGCGCTGAGGGTGCGGTGCCGCGCGGGCGCGGTCCGGTCCGAGCCGGCGAGGAGCGCGAACCGGTCGTCGAGCCGGGCCGCGATCTGCGCGGCGTCGAGCGCCCGCATCCGCGCGGCCGCGAGCTCCACGGCGAGCGGGAGGCCGTCGAGCCGGCGGCAGATCTCGACGACCGCACCGGTGTTGGAGGCGTCGAGTCGGAAACCGGGGCGCACGGCGGCGGCGCGCTCGCAGAACAGCCGGACCGCGGGGCTCGACTCCGGGTCCTCCTCGGAGACCGCGAGCGGCGGGATCGGGTACAGCCGCTCCCCGCCGATCGCGAGCGCTTCTCGGCTCGTCGCGAGCACGCGCAGGCCCGGGCAGGCGCCGAGGATCCGCGATACCAGGTCGGCGACCCCGTCGAGCTGGTGCTCGCAGTTGTCGAGCACGAGGAGCGCGTTCTGGCCGGTGAAGTACTCCTCGAGGCGCGACGCGGCGTCGCGCGCGGACGGTTCCAGCAGGCCCGCTTCGCGGGCGCCGATGGCGCGCAGGACTGCCGGGGCCACGTCGGTGCCGTCGGTGGTCGAGGCGAGTTCGACGAACCACACGCCGTCCGGTGCGGCGCCGTCGGCGGCGATGCGGGCGGCGGTCTCGACCGCGAGCCGGGTCTTGCCGGCGCCGCCGGGGCCGGTGACGGTGACCAGCCGCGCCTGGGCGACCGCCTCGGCGAGGGCCGCGAGGTCGTCTTCGCGGCCGACGAAACTCGTCAACTGCGACTTCAGGTTCGAGCGCCGCACGGGCCGCTCCGCTGGAGCCGCGCTCTGCCGCAGGATCTTGAGGTGCAGTTCGGAGAGTTCGGAGGACGGGTCGGCGCCGAGCTCGTCGGCGAGGCGCTCGCGGGTCCGCTCGAACACGTCGAGGGCTTCGGCGGGGCGCCCGGTCGTGTAGAGCGCCCGCATGAGCAGGGCCTGCCAGCGCTCGTCGAGCGCATGCGAGGCGGCGAGCGGCTCGAGTTCGGCGAGGACGTCGGTGCCGGTCGCGACCTCGAGCGCGAGGCGGTCCCGGGTGGTCTCGGCGCGCAGGCGCTCGAGGCGGACGGCCTCGTTCTGGGCGAACCGGTAGTCGAGCAGGTCGGCGAGGGCGGGGCCGCGCCAGAGCGCCTCGGCCTCGCGCAGCGCCGCGAGGTCGCCGCTGCGGCGGCCGGTCTCGGCGAGCCGCTCGAACCGGACCAGGTCCACGTCCCCGGGCTCGACGTCGAGCCGGTACCCGGCGGCGCCGCGCGTCACCTTGTCCGCGCCGATCGCCTTGCGCACCCGGGACACCAGGGCCTGCAACGCGTTCGACGAGGCCGCGTCGTCCTCCCAGATCGCGTCGATCAACGAGTCGGCCGACACCTCCCGCCCCGCTTCGAACGCCAACCGCGCCACGAGCGCGCGAAGCCGCGCTCCGGCGAGCTCGACCGGCTGGTCCTTGTCATCGCGGATGTCGAACGACCCGAGAAGCAGTACACGCATACGGGCAAGTCTGCCTTGACCCTTCGAACGCCCGAGGAGCGGACGCCCGGCACCCGCTCCGTGAAGGCGACCACATATCACCCGATGGGGGACAACAGCGTGAAAACTGTCGGTGCCCGTCGATAGGTTCACTGCAGCAACTGAATACCGCGCCGAACCTCCGGGTGAAGCGCGACAACTGAAGGACGGTCCGATGGCTACGACGACATCATCAAGCAGTTCACGCGACCAGACGAGGTCGAACGGCCTCATTGCCCGGATCACGGCCAGGGCCCCGGGCCCCGAAGTCATGGCCGAGGCGCTCCCGTTCGACACGATCCCAGCCGAGGTGCTGCGGGACCACTTCACCAAGTGGCTCGTCGAATCCCTCGCCCAGACCGCTCTCCAATCGGCCGCGGGGACAGCGGCGAGCCCCGCCGCTGCGAGACCGCCCACCCACGATCTCCATGCGGTGCCTGACGAGTCCCGACAAACGCAGGTGACGGTCGCGGTCGCGGTCGACGCCCCGCCCGAGGCGGACGCAAACGCCGAGGCGGCGCTCGCCGAGCGGCGGCCGACGGATCATGCGGAGGCGGCGGTAGGGCCCTCCGAACGCCCGCCGACGGTCGAGCCCGAACCGAAACGTCCCAAGGCGAAGCGCCGCCCACCGCGCCGGAAACGCGACGGCCCTCTGGCCGATGCGATCGAACCACCACCGCCACCTCAAGCGCCCGACAAGCCGCCTCCCAAAGCGTCTTCGGCGCCGCCGAACGAGCCGGAATCCCTGCAGCGGTCCGAACCGGCGACGCCCTTGCAGCCACCGGCACCGCCGGTGCGGCCGCAGTACGTCCGGATCGGCGACAAGTCGGTGTGGCTGACGAAGCCGATGCTGCGCTCCCGGGGCTGGACGGAGGCCGCCATCCGTGATTTCCTCCCCGGCCCTGAGGCGCTGAAACCGAATCCGCGATTCGCGATCTCGGGTGCGCCGATGCCGGTCTGGAAGCCCGAGACCGTCGCCCGTGCCGAGGCCGATCCGGAGTGGCGGGCCTGGCTCGAGCGCTCCCTCAAACGGAGGCAGACCACGCTCGAGGCCCTGGCCGGCACCGACGATCAGGAGTTCAGGAACCGCCTCGAACTCGCCGACCAGGCCATCCGGGACTGCGCCGCGCCACCGACTCTCCTGGACGCCCTCGACCACCCGAAGGAGCCGCTCGCGGCGGGCGCGATCTGAGCACAGGGAGGTGTGGACCCCGGCGAAGCGGAAGGAGGGTTGAAAGGCGGGGAATCGGGAAATCGAGGACTTGGGCGCGGGCCGGATCTTAGGTTGGAGGTCGGCCGGTGGTCGAGCGGAGCCGGCTCGCCGCGACTGCGAGGAAGGGGTTTGAGATGGGTGACTTCCCGTTCGCGGGGAAGACCTTCGTGATCCGTCTGGACAACGGGGTCGTACTCCACAACATCTACGGGTCCGAGGGCAACAAGCTCCAGTACGCCGAGATCGACGGCGCCACCGAGAGCGCCTCCGGAACCGTCGACCTCCACGTCGCGCAGGTCTCGTCCCGGATCTATCTGCTCGGATGGAACGAGGTCACCGGAACCGCGGTCACGCACGTCATGAACTTCCAGAACCGCACGATCACCGGGTACTGGTCCTTCAGCAACGACGGCGGAAGAACCGGCGAGGTCCACTCAGGAACCTTCGAGGAACTGGGCTGAGCCGTCCGCCGACTCCGTCGTCGGCGACGCTCGGTGCGGGTTCACTCGCCCTTGCGGTCTGAGGTCGCTTCGAGGATCGAGGCGATCAATCGCTCCCGGACGGCGATCGGCGGGCCACCGTCGTGCCAGGTGCAGGCGAGGTTCACGGCGGCGACTCGTCCGCTCTCCATGATGATTCGGACGGCCCCCAGCAGGTCCGACTCGCCAGGGCCGTTCGCAGCCGGGTAGCGCAGGCCCGGCAGTACGGCCGGGTCGAGGGTGTCGAGATCGAGATTGAGCAGGAACGGCCCTTCGGGCAGGTCGCCAGGCGAGAGCTCGGCCAGTGTTCGGTGGCGAAGCGGTGCCGTCGCGAGGTAGTCGACTTCGGCGGCGTCCAAGTCCCGTGCGTCGAGCAGGAGCGCGCGTTCTGGAGCGGGCGGACGCAACCCGAGCGGTTCGGCGATGAGGTCCGCCCGGTATCCGAGCAGGAGCCGCAGTGCCATGCCGCCGAGGTAACCGGACTCGGTCGTCTCCAGCGTCTGGACGTCGCCGTGTGCGTCGATCCACACGATCGCGGGGTCGATCCCGGCGCGCTAGAGACCGGCCGCCAAGCCGATCGAGACGGTGCAGTCCCCGGACACGACGACCGCGGACCCTCCGGCTCGGGCCTGCGAGGCGACCGCGTCGGCGAGGTGGCCGTACAGGTGCACCAGCCGCGCCCACACTTCGCCCGCGGGCAGATCGACGGTCACCTCCTGGACGTCGGCACCGGCGGGAAGTCGGATAACGAGGTCGGGGTGATGCTCGTCGAGGTGGTACGGCACACGGAGGACGGTCATAGGGCGAGCGTAACGGCGAACGCCAACGGGTGGTAGGGAAGGAGTTGCCAGACGTCGAAGGCGTCGCGAAGTCCTCGGCCGCGGGCAAGCACAGCGCCACCGGCTTGGGCGCCGAAATCGCCGACGGCCGTGCGCCAAGAAGGCGCCGTGCGTCGAAGGGCGTTCCCGCAACGGCGGCTTCGAACGCCGGCGGCCGCCGCGCAGAGCAGTGGCCCTCACGCCAGCTTGAAGCCGGCGGCGACGGCGAGTTCACCTGCGATCTCCACTGCTTGATCGGCGGTGATGAGGGCGCCCTTCAGGCTCATCAGCCCGGTGATGCCGCCGAGTTCGGATCGGCGGAGGTCGCAGCCCTTGGCGTTGGAGACGCGAGAGAAGTCGGCGCCCGGGAAGGCGCACTCGATGAAGACCGTCTTGGAGAGGTCGCCGAGGAAGGTGGCGTTCGTGAAGCGGCAGCGCTCGAACACCACCGGGCCCTTCGCGGTACCGATCGAGATGCTCGCGAAGTCGGCCCGCGAGTCGGCGATGTACAGGTCCTGGACCAGCGCGAACTGCGCCTGCCACCCTACGAGCTGGCTCTCGGTGATCTCGACTCGCCGCGCGGTCGTCTGCTCCCAGCGCGCGTTGGACAGGATTGAGTGGTCCACGGCCACGTCGACGATCTCGAACGGCGTCAGCACGCTCCCCGACAGGTCGGTGTTGCGGATCGCCGACGACTCGAGACTGCCGTCGCCTTGGGCGCCTGAAAGATCGGCGCCCTCGATGAGCCTTTCGCTCCACTCGAAGTCGTAGTCGAGGCCGTCCTCCAAGGGCGACAGCCGGTCGGTCTCCACCAGCGGCATGCGCATGGCGAGCTTGTCGTCGATCTTCCTGAACTTCACCTGGGCCTCCTCGGTCGACCTCGGCAGGCTACGGCACTGCGCCGACATTCGCGCCGACGCTGCGTCGGGATCTGCGTCGTGCGTCTCAGCAGTTCGTCGCAAAACGGCGGCCGCTCGGCTCCGGCTCCGGGCGCCGACGCACTCCACGTGAGGTCGAGCCCGGAGCCGGAGCCGAGCGGCCCCTTCGCTCTCAGATCATGCGGTCGATCGCCTTGTCCGCCTTGGCGAACAATTCCCGGTAGTGGCGGTCGCGGTCGGCCCCGGTGAGCCCTTGCGCTTCACTGTCGAACAGCGCCGCGGTGTGCACCTCCGGGATGCCGCAGAACTCCGAGATGCCGCGCCGCAGCGTCCCGTCGAGCATCGAGTGGATGAGGTCGGCGTTCGGGTCGTCCTCCGCGAGCCCCGCGAGGGCGAGCCACAGCATCCGCTTGCTGTGCATCGGGGACTTGCTGCGGCCGTACGTGAGCCCGTAGTTCCAGACCCGGTCGATCCAGCCTTTCAGCAGCGCCGGCAGACCGAACCACCAGATCGGGAAGACCGCCACGATGACATCGGCGGCGTGGACGCGCGCGATGTGGCGGTGGACCTCGGGCGAGTACACCTTGTCGCGGTTCCCGTAGTCGGGTTCGTCGGCGACCCTGCCCCGCGGATCGAAACCCTCTTCGTGCAGGTCGAGGACATCGACGCGGTAGCCTCCCGCGGCCAGGCGCTTCGCGGCCCGCTCGGCCACGGCCGAAGTGAGCGAATCGGAGCGGTGGTGGGAGACGACGATCAACGCGGTGGGTGCGGTCTCGGCGGTGTGTTCTCGGTTCATACGACAAGTACAGCCGCGATTCCGTGGACGGGCCATGGTCGAGAACCGGAGGTTCCTTTGCGATCGTCTACGCTTGCGGGCATGGACCCTCTGAGCGACATGCTGTCCGGCATCCGCGCCGACCGGGCCTCGATCAACCGCGCCACCCTCGAACCGTCCTGGGCGATCCGATTCGCCGACGGTGCGGCCCTGACGATGCTCACCATCATGAAGGGCGAGGGCCGCCTCGTCCTCCACGACGGCACCGAGCGGAAGCTGCGAGCGGGGAGCACCGCGCTCGTCCGCGGCCCCGAACCGTTCCGGCTGCTCGACCTCGACGCCGACGCCGGGCAGTTCGGGCGCAGCCACCAGGTGTCCTGCGCCGACACCCAGGCCGGCAGCGGACTGCGGCAGGACCCCGACGGCTCGACCACGTTCGCCGTGGGCGCCTACCGCGCGCTGCGGCCCCGGCATGAGCGGCTGCTGCGGGCCCTCCCGCAGGTGCTCGTGCTCGACGAGGACATCGAAGACGTGCTGTGGCTCAAGGGCCTGGACGACGCGCTGGCCTACCAGGGCCGCCCCGGCGGCCAGTCGCTCACCGACCGCGTGCTCGACTGGGGACTGGTGTGCACGCTGAGCTGCTGGTTCCATCTGCAGGGCCCGGAGGCCCCGAACTGGTTCCGCGGCGTCCTCGACCCCGTGGCCGGACCGGCCCTCGCCGCGATCCACCGGGACCCGCGGGCGCGCTGGACCGTCGCCTCGCTGGCCGCCGAGGCTGGCGTCTCGCGCGCCCATTTCGCCAAGCGCTTCACCGAGGTCATGGGCGAGTCGCCTCTCGCCTACCTCACCGAGTGGCGCATGTGCCTCGCAGAGGACCTGCTCGAGGACCCCGAGAAGCCGGTGGCCGAAGTCGCCCGATCGGTCGGGTACGCCGACCCGTTCGCGTTCAGCACCGCGTTCAAGCGACGGCGCGGCTCGAGCCCTCGGGCGTTCCGCTCCCTGGCCGCTTCCGGTCGCGGTTGAGCGGCGAGGTCAGCCGGTCGGAGCGGGGGCCGGCCGGGAGCCTCGGGTGATGCGGCGGACCGCCCGTCGGAGCGCCGCGCCGAGCGCCCGGAGGCGGAAGCGACGCGGACGGGTGACATGAGCCTGGGCGAGGACCTCGGAGGAGGCGAGGAACCGGGTCCAGGCGTCCTCGCGGAGCTTCGTGAACGGATCGGGCGCCTCGCCCCGGCGGTGGCGTCCGGTCCGCAGGTCGCGGCGGTAGCCGTTGTCGGGACGCCAGGGCCAGGGGCCGGGGTCGAACTCGTCGTACGGTCCGGTGCGGAGAACGTACCCGGACGGGTGCCGCACGAGCTGTGTCGGACGGTGCTCGAGCGCGGTCGGCTGCGGTATGGTCGTGAGCGACAAGGGAGCGATTCCTCTCTCTGGTTGAAGCCGCCCGGTGGAAAAAGTTGGTAGCTGTTGCCACCGGGCGGCGTTGCGCATGTGGGCCGAGTCGGCTTTTGAAACGTGTGTTGTCACGCAGAGTCAAGCATGGAACACTCCACTCGGCATCGTCAACTCTCTCCGCGGCGTGTCGACAAGTCTCATGTGGAACGTGTTGGCGCGCCCGCCTCGGCGCCCGCGCCGGCGTCCATAGGCGCCGGAGACGGCGGGGTCCAGAACGCGGGCATCCCCGCCCGCGATCCGCATCCGCCATGGGCGCGCCCGCCGAAGCCGTCGCCGCTGAGGCGAACTCCTCTCCGCACGGCGAGGGCCGGTCGACGCCTGCTGGGCATCGGCCGGCCCGTTGCTCATTGCGGTTGTGCCGCAGGTGTCTCGGGTGCCCGATTCAGAAGTCGGCCGGAGCCTATCGGGCTGCCGACTTTTCCCATGAGGTCGTTCGCGGGGTGGTTGCGCTCGCGGCTGAGGAAGAAGCCGAAGATCGCGCGGCGCCATTCGTCGGGCGAGATCCGGTTGTCGTGGTCGGCGTCCAGGTATTCGAACAGCCGGTGGCTCTCGGTGTAGTCGACGCCGTTCCAGTTCCGCATGAGTTGCACGAATTCACCCGAACTGATGAGTCCGTCGCCGTCCTCGTCGGTGATCGCGAAGTAGGCGTCGGCGACCGTCGCGAGCTTGGCGGCCGAGGTGATCCGGTCGGAGAGCATGTTCGCGGCGAGGGCCGCCCGCAGTTCCTTGCGGCCCACGCGGCGGTCGTCGCCGGTGGCGGCGGGGGCGATGAACTCGGTCCACAGTCGGCTGGTGGCCTCGCGGAGTTCGAGGCCCATGGGGCTGTCCACCGGGACGCCGCGGGCGCCGAGGACCCGGTCGGCCGCCTGGCGCAGGTTCTCTTCGGTGATGTAGTCGTTGCCGTCGGTGTCGAGCGTGTCGAACCAGCGGTCGAACTTGTTGCGGTGGACCCTGCCGACAGCAACGTCCGGCCTGACCCGGACGGCGATGAGAATCGCCGCCCCGGCGGCGAGTGCGCCCGCAGCGGCTCCAGTGACCAGTGCTCTCGTGCGTTTCTGCATGGGTTTCACCTTTCGGATTCCGGTTCCCTGTCCAGGTCGGATCGTGCCATGACGGACCGCTTCGGGCACCGAAAACGGGCGATCCCGATCCGATCGGGACCGGAGTCGTCCATTCCCGCCGCGTCCAGAGACGGTCACCCGGTGAAGTCAAGATCATATTTGAACGTGTTCAAGTACCGGGGTATCGTTGCCTGACAAGGAGGAACCCCCATGAAGATCGTCATACCCGGAGGCACCGGCAACCTCGGCGCCGTCCTCGAACGCGGGCTCCTGGCGGCCGGCCACCGCCTCACCGTCCTCACTCGCACCCCCTCCCGCCCCCACCACCTCGCCTGGGACGGCCGCACCCTCGGCCCCTGGGCCGAGGCGATCGACGGCGCCGACGCCGTCGTCAACCTCGCCGGACGCAGCGTGAACTGCCGCTACACCCGCGAGAACCTCGACGAGATGATGACCTCGCGCGTCGAATCCACCCGTGTCGTGGGGCAGGCGATCGCCGCCGCCGCGAATCCGCCCGCGGTGTGGCTGCAAGCCGGCACGGCGACCATCTACGCCCACACCCAGGGACGCCCGAACGACGAGGCCGGCGGCGTCATCGGCGGCCGCGAACCCGACGTGCCCGCGTACTGGGCCGAAAGCGTCGACATCGCGCTCGCCTGGGAGGCCGCGCTGGAAGAAGCCGACACGCCGGCGACGCGCCGGGTCGCCATGCGCGCCGCGATGGTCATGAGCCCGGACCGCGGGTCGGCCTTCGACCTGTTCTCGCGCCTCGCGCGGCTCGGCCTGGGCGGTCCCGTCGCGGGCGGAGGCCAGTTCGTGTCGTGGATCCACGAAGCGGACTTCGTGCGCGCGGTGGTGTTCCTGCTCGAGCGCGACCTCGCCGGCCCGGTGAACATCGCCGCGCCGCATCCGCTGCGGTACAAGGACTTCATGCGAGTGCTGCGCCGCGCCTGGGGTGTGCGCTTCGGGCTGCCGGCGACGAAGTGGATGGCCGAGATCGGGGCGTTCGCGGTGCGCAGCGACACGGAGCTGCTGCTCAAGAGCCGACGGGTCGTGCCGGGCAGGATCGAGGACGCCGGCTTCGAATTCGAGTACCCCGCATGGGAGGCGGCAGCCGCGGACCTCGCCCGCCGAGCCGCCGCAGGACGCCGGTCGCCCCTGGCGCGCAAACCGGGCCTCAGGGCTCCGGCCAGGCCGTCAGGCGTCGGCCTCGGCTTCGAGGAGCCGGGCTCGACCCGGCGAGCCTAGCGTCCTTGGTCAATGCGCGGGCGCATGCCATCGCCGCCCGGTCCGCCGCATCGATGCCGGTCGCACGCCGCCGCAGCCCAGATCGTCCGGATTCCCGACGGGGGGATCGTCGGTCAGGCCGGCACCCCGGCCGGGCAGCGGCCGTCCCCCTGTATCCGCGGTGGACCGGCGCGCTGCGCTTAACTGTGCGACCTCAGATAGCGGTCCTCCACGAAGCCGGCGATCGCCATCAGGGCCGCAACGGCGGCGGCCGACCAGCAGACCGCGCTGAACGAGACTTCGTGCGACAGGATCGAGCCGAGACCGGCGCCGAGGAGGTACAAGACCCAGACGCCTGCTTGGAGCCGTGCCGACCGTAGGTCCTCCCGGGTTCCGGACAGGTTGACCGACAGGGCGATCAGCGTGCCCGTGAGCACGGTCGTCGTCACGCCCGCGAGGCCGATCCGGGCGGCGTGGATGCTCTGCACGCCCATCGCGAACGCCGCCAGGGCCACCGCGACCTCGTCGCCTCCCGCGAGCCCGGCCAGCACCAGGAACAGGACTTCCGCCAAGAGCAGCACCGGGACGCCGAAGCTGGTGAGCACGTGCCTACGAGTGGCCAGGGACGCAGCGACGGCCCCGATCGCGAACCCGGCCAGCGAAGCGAGCGGGCCGACCGCCGAGAGGCCGTCACTGCGGCCGGTCAGCTCCCCGGACAGCGCCACCGCCAGTAGCACCGCGTTGCCGGTCTGGTTGGCGACGAACTGCTGCCCGAGGCCGAGGAACCCCGCCCCGTCGACCGCACCGGCGAGCGCCGTCAGGACCAGTGCGGTCCAGGCGTGCGCATAGGCGCGGTCGATCGGTGCCTGCGGGCTCATTCAGGTCGTGTCGCCTTTCGTCGGCGCGTCGCCAGCAGCAGGATCACCGCGCCAGCCGCCAACAGGGCACCGGCTGCGATGACCAAGGGCCGCACCGAGTCGCCGGTGGCCGTCAGGAAGTCCCCGGGCCCGGCAGGGTCCTCGTCGTCGCGAGAGCCCGGCCCGGCTGCACCGCCGGACGGGCTGCCGGACGGGCCGGCCGTACCGTCACTCGGGCTTTCCGACCCGTCGGACGGGCTGTCCGTCGGGCTGTCCGAGGGCGACGGGCTGTCCGTCGGGCTATCGGACGGCGACGGGATGTCCGTCGGGCTCTCCGACGCGGTCGGGGACTCCGTCGGCGTGTCGGTCTCGCACTCGAGCTCCGCGGCGAACGGGAAGTAGTGGATCTCGCCGCCGTTCATGTTCGGCGTGCCGAAACTCGCGTTCCTGGCGACGATCTGGCCTTCGGCGTTCGTCGACGACACATCCGTGAGGTCGGCGTCAGGCGCGAAGATGCTGCCTTCGACGCTGTCGCCCGAGGCGATGTTCAGACGCGTGGCGTCGGCGAAGTTCCAGAGGATGTAGGGCGCCTGCGCGCCGCTGATGCCGGCCTGGGTCGCCACCTCCCAGTCGAGTTCGCCGCCCGTCCCGCCGGTGTCCACGTTGACGAGCAGCGGCATCTGCTCCGTGGGCTGGTTGACGAAGACGAGGTCGGCCATGTTGTTGAGATCTTCGCCGGTGACGTTGAGGACGTTCGTGCCGCCCTCCGTCAGCGTGATGCGGATCTGCTGGCCGGAGGCGACCTCGCCCTTCTGGACCGGGTTCCCGGCGGAGTCGGTCATCACGACCTCGATCGCATTGCACGCGAACAGGTCGGCGGAAGTGGTCCGGGCGGTGGTGGCGGCCGCCGCTGCGGTGAGCAGGAGAAGCCTGGCCCGTCGTGCGCGAGCGGTCGGAATCGTCGGTTGCAAGGTGCCCCCCGGTTGTTCTGATCTTCCTGCTGCGGGGGGAGCCGGGCCGAGCCTATCGGCGTGAACGCCGGACAGGTGCGAAATGCGCCGGACGGGTCGGGAGTGGCGGCGAGGGCCCTCCGGAATCGCGGTAGTCCACTGCGGTCCGAGATGGTCATGTGACCGGTTGTCGCCATTGTGGCCAGAGGTCGTTTCGGTCGATTCTGGTCGGTCTATAAGGGGCGAACATAGATTCTCTGCGCTTTTCGAACCGTGCGCAGTGCAATGGAAACAACGGGTTCAGGACCCGAACACGGTATTGCAATGTAATTGTCATATTTGGGGTTGCTTTCTGTGAAAAGGTTCACAACACCAACTGGATGGTTGCTTACGGAGGGTGCTGCTTCCTATGCTGAACGGGTACACCATTCCCTAATGGCGCCAAGCGTTTCCGACCTCAACCCCGGTCGGCGGACGCGATCCGTGCCCTGCACACCCAACCGTCGCAACGTCGCACGAGAGTCTCGTACCTAGTTCATCCCTAGTGGAGAGATACCGCGAATGTCGATTTCAAGCAGGACCGTAATCGTCGTCGGAGTTCGATTCAAAGGATTCAGCTCCGAGCACCCCGACGTCATGACCATCAGTCAGATCCTCGAAGAGCTCCAGACCGGAATGCACGGCACCGAGGGCGGGACGATCCGCCTCCGTCCGGGCCAGGGCCTCACCGCCGCCGACTGGGAGCGCCTCGAGGCCGTCGTCGTCCGCGTCGGCGTCGCCCACCGGATGCACCTCGACCCCTTCGCCACCGAGCCGCTCGGCACGGCGGAGGTCCACAAGCGGCTGCCGTCGAACGCGCTCGTCGCCGCCCTGCACAGCACCGAGCCCGGCGTCTTCCGGGCCGCGCTGCGCATCCACAACGACAACGAGCTGCTGCTCGACCACCAGACCGGGCAGCACGTCCAGGGCATGGTCGTCGTCGAGGCCGCGCGCCAGATGTTCCTCGCCGTCACCGAGCGGTACTACGTCGCACCGGAGCGGCGCGGGGGCTACTACTTCGTCATCAACTCGATGAAGACGACGTTCGAGAACTTCCTGTTCCCGCTCGCCGCCGAGATCGAGTACCGCGTCACCGAGGCGGCCGTCGGCGATCCGACCCGGCTCCGGTTCGCCGCCGAGATCGGCGTGCACCAGGGCGGGCGCCGCTGCGCCCTCACCGAGGTGTCGTTCACCGCGTTCGAATCCGAACTCATCGAAGGCAAGGAGCACCGGCGCGCCACCGACGCCGTGTCCCACGAGTCGCGCCTCCACGCCGGCGTCGGGGCCGGTGCCTGAGAACGCGGGCGGCGCCGCCGCCTACGACGCCGCGTTCTTCGATGTCGACGAGACGCTCATCTCGGTCAAGAGCATGTTCCGGTTCCTCGAGTTCTACCTGGAGTTCCGCGGCGAACCGCCCGGGACCTACCAGGTGATGCGGGACCGGCTCGGCTCGCTCGCCGCGACCGCGCCGCGGGAGGAGGTCAACCGCGCCTACTACCGCCTCTACGAGGGCGAGCCGGTGGAGCGGTTGGCCGCCGCCGGCCGGGCCTGGCTGCGGGCCGAGCTCGACGAGCCGGGGTTCCTTCTCGAGGGGCCGGTGGCCGAGCACGCGGCGCTGCGGGCCGCCGGCGTCCCCACGTTCCTGGTCTCGGGCTCGTTCTTCGCGTGCCTCGAACCGATCGGGGAGCTGCTGGGCGCCGGCGAGGTCCACGGCGCGCCCGTCCGGGTGCACCGCGGCAGGCTCACCGGCGAGATCGACCACCCTGTGATCGGCGCGGGCAAGGCGCACGTGGCGCGCGCCGTCGCCCGGCTCCGCGGGTTCGACCTGGAGCGCTGCGTCGCCTACGGCGACCACGCGAGCGACCTTCCCATGCTCGAGGCCACCGGCGACGCCGTCGTCGTCGGCGCCGATCCCGAACTGCTCCGGCACGCGCGGGCGCGCGGCTGGCGCGTGCTCGCCCCCGCCGCCGCGCGGGCCTGAACCGCGATCCGATCCCGTCCCACTGCGGCGCGACCGCGCCGCGCCCTGAAGCCCTGCCCCGAAACCAGGAGGAACGTCATGTCAGCTTCGATCCTGCTCGCCACCGAACTGCCCGTCCGCCCCGAGGCCGCCGAGGCCGCCCGCGCCGCCTGGCTCGAGCTCGGCCTCCCCGGGACCCGGGCGCTCTACCGCTGCCTGGAGGCCGACACGCTCCTGGAGCTGCGGGCCCTCGCGGACCTGTCCGAGATCGCGGACGCGAGCAAGGACTTCGCGCCGCTGTGGGAGGCCGTCGGGCCGCACGCCGCGGGCGACTTCCGCCGCCAGGTCCTCGAGTACGTCGAGGCCCCCAAGGAGCCGGGCACGCCGCTGCCGGCCACGCCGTACGTGCAGATGCGGTACGTCGAGGTCAAGCCGCCGGCGTACGAGGCGTACCGGGCGTGGCGCGAGGCGACGATCTTCGACGTGGTCCGCTCGGCGGACACCGTGGAGTCCTTCACGGCCTACCACACGGTGCTGTCCACGCAGCCCGGCGTCATGTTCGTGAGCGGGTTCTCCTGCACGCCCGAGGAGTACAACGTCCCCTTCACCTCGCCCCGGTACAAGGAGATCGTCCAGCAGGCCGGTGACTCGTACATCACCGGCGGCCCGGGCGGCCTCTACACCCGCATGTACGAGCGCGTCGGCGCCTGAGACCGGCTCGGCGAGAAGGGGAACGAGATGCGCACCAGCACGCTCGACCTGAGCGTCACCACCCAGGGGCCGACGTACCCGCCCAGCGAGATCCTCGACGCGGACGGGAACTTCGTCACGATCGGCCGCATCAACCGCGACGACGGGAACGGCGGCGTCACCAGCGAGTGGGGCCGGGCGGTGGTCGCCGCCGACAGTCCGGTGCCGCCGTTCGGCGAGCAGCTGCCGTACCGGATCGTGCGGGAGATCCCCGAGGAGCTCACCGCCGCCGAGGCGTCCACAGTGCTCTACACGCTGCCGCTGCCGCTGCCGTGCAACAACTACCCGATGCTGTTCGCCCCCGAGCAGCGACCGGACGCGCACCGGGTGGAGCGGCCCAGCTACCCGCTCCACGCGGTGCCGATCCCGGATCTGCGCGAGGAGGACGGCCCCCGGAAGCGGGAGCCGATCACTCTGGGGCAGTGGGTGGAAGCCGCGGGCCAGGTCCAGGCGACCGTGACCGCGGACGGCACCGCCGCCGAGTTCGCGTTCGCGTTCGAAGGGCTCATCCCCGACAGCGTCTACACCGTGATGTCGCTGCGCCAGCAGGACCTCGACCCGGCCGGCCCCACCAGGCCCGGACCGCTCGGCGTCCCGAACGCGTTCTACAGCGACGCCAAGGGCACCGCGACCTACCGCGCCGTCCTGCCGAACCCGTTCCCCGAACAGGGGAACCGCATCATCAACGTGATCGTCCTGTGGATGAGCTACCAGCAGAACTACGGAGGGGCCATCGGCCACTTCGGACTCGGCGGCGACATCCACGCACAGCTCAAGCTCCAGGCCCCGGCCTTCCAGGAACTCGCTACCCGCGACTGAAACCGTCTCCGAGGTGACCCCATGGACTACTCCGCTCCTCCCGCAGAACGGCCGCCGGACCGCGTCCGGATCGGCATCATCGGCACCGGCTCGCACCTGCCCGCGCAGGTGGTCGACAACGCCGAGGTCGGCGCCCGCGCCGGCGTCGAGGACGAATGGATCGTCCGCAAGACCGGCATCCGCACCCGCCGCTACGCCGCCGAAGGCGAGGCGACGTCCGACCTGGCCGCCGCCGCGGCCCTCGCCGCGCTCGACGACGCCGGACTGCCGGCGAGTCGGCTCGACCACATCATCGTGGCGACGTCCACACCGGACCATCCGCAGCCGGCGACCGCCGCGATCGTGCAGCACCTGATCGGCGCCGACGGCGTCCCCGCGTTCGACGTCAACTCGGTGTGCAGCGGGTTCCTGTTCGCGCTCAACACCGCCGCGGCCCTGCTGCGGGACGGGGGCCACGCCCTCGTCGTCGGCGCCGACATCTACTCGCGGATCATCGACCCGGCCGACCGGCGCACCGCCGTCCTCTTCGGCGACGGCGCCGGCGCGGTCGTGCTCGGGCCGGTGTCGGAGCCGCACGGCCTGGTCGCGACCAGCATGCGCACCCACGGCATGCACCACCGGATGATCGAGGTCCCCAACGGCGGCAGCCGGACGCCGTCGCGGGTGCGGCCGGCCGACGACCCCGGCCACTACTTCACCATGGACGGCCGGGCGGTGCGCGAGTTCGTCACCGACCAGCTTCCGTTGGCGGTCAAGGACCTCCTGCGGAAAGCCGACGCCACCGAGGCCGAAGTGCAGCACTTCATCCCGCACCAGGCCAACGGCCGCATGCTCCGCGACATCGCGCCGAGCCTCGGTCTGGACGCCGCCCGGCACCACCTCGTCGTCGACGAGCTGGGCAACACCGGGGCCGCGTCGGTGCCGATCGCGCTCGACATCGCCAACCGGGCCGGGAACCTGCGGCCGGGGGACGGGGTGCTCATGTCCGCGTTCGGCGGCGGCATGTCGATCGGCAGCGCGCTGCTGCGCTGGGGAGGGCGGCTGTGGTGAGCCTCAGAGGGCCGGGAGCCCGGTCCGCTCGACCGCCGCGATGCTCGCCCGGCCGCACGACGTGAGCACGTCCCGCAGATGATCCATCGTGGACTCCCCGGGGGCGGCCTCCTCGTAGAGCAGCCTCCGGGTCTGCGGGGCGACGAACGGCCAGCTCGCGATGCCGATGAGGCCCAGCATGAGCGCGGCCACGACCGTCCGGTCGCCGATCCCGAGCGCCTGCTGGAGCGCGGTGGTCTTCTCCAGGTAGAAGGCCCGCCGCGCCTCGCTGCCGGGGATCTGCGCGTCGCGGTAGTTCAGGCCCTCCCACGCGATCAACCGGACCAGGCTCGGGTCGCGCCGGTGGTAGTCGAACACGCGGCCGACATAGCTGTCGAGCTCGTCCCGGTCGGTGGGGACCGGGACCGACTCGGCGAGCGTCCGGTGGGCGCTGCGGAGCACCTCCTCGAAGAGGTGCTCCTTGCTGCCGAAGTACGCGTAGATGCGCTGCTTGTTGCAGCCCGCGGCGGCGGCGATCCGGTCGACACGGCCGCCGGAGAGCCCGTGGTCGGTGAATTCGTCGTGGGCCGCCTTCAGCAGCAGCTCGCGGGTCCGAGCCGAGGATCGTGTCGAAGGCATGGACAGAGTTTACGCAGATGAAACCGAGCGTCAGGACGGTGTGCGCCTGCCGTCCCCGCTCTGACCAACCGGATAGTTGCCATCGGCGCCGGGTACCCGGGCGCCCGTACCGGCCGCTGCCGCGGCACCGGTCGGGCCCGGCACCCGACGCCGCTCCTGCAATCGGAAAGAGCCCGAGATGACCGACACCCGAACCACCTCCACCGACCAGGACATCGCCGTCGTCAGCGGCGCCACCGGCGGCATGGGCGGCGCCATCGCCGCGCGGCTCGCCGCCGACGGCGCCACCGTGATCATGCTCGGCCGCGACGCCGGGCGCCTCGCGGCCGCCCGCGAGCGACTCGGCGGCGACCGCCTCGAGACCCTCGTCGCCGACATCGGCGACAGCGCCGCCGTCGACGCCGCCGTCGCCGAGATCCTCGCCCGCCACGGCCGCATCGACATCCTCGTCCACGCCGCCGGCGACGGGCCGGTCGCTTCGGTCACCGAAGCCACCGACGCCCAATGGCAGTCCACTGTGAACGGCAAGGTGATCGGAGCGGTGCGGCTCGTGCGCGCCGTCGCCCCCGGCATGGCCGAACGCGGCGGCGGCCGCATCGTGCTCGTCAACGGCATCTTCAGGAAAGAGCCCGACCCGCTGTTCGTCATCAACAGCGTCGTCAACGCCGGAGTCGGCGCCTTCGCCAAAGCCGTCTCCCGCGACCTCGGCCGCCAGGGCATCCGCGTGAACACCGTCGACCCCGGCGCGACCGACACGCCGCTGTGGGGCCGGATCCTCGACGACCTCGCCGCCCGCTTCGGCTCCACCGCCGAGCAGGTCGGCAAGGACGTCGCCGCCGCGAACCCCTCCGGCCGGCTGAACACGCCCGAGGAGATCGCCGACGCCGTCGCCTTCCTCGTCTCCCCCGCGGCGGCGCGGATCAACGGCGCGTCGATCACCGTCGACGGCGGGGAATCGGTGTCGATGTGAGCGCAGCGACCATCGCCCCGGCCCGGGCCGCGACCGGAAACGCCTGGAGCACCGCCCTCACCGCCTCGGCCGCAACGTGCTTCGCGGTCGCCACCGTCTACATGACCCAGCCGGTGTTCCCGGAGGTCGCCGCCGACCTCCGGGTCCCGGCCCCCGACGTCCGGTTCGCGTTCACCGTCGCGAGCTTCGCGTACGCGCTGTCGTTCTTCCTGTTCGGGCCGCTCACCGACCGGATCTCCGGCCGCGCCATGGCATCCGGCGGGGCCGCCGCGGTCGCCGCGCTCGCCGCCGCGGCCGCGTTCGCGCCCGGCTTCGCGGTGCTCGCGGCCCTCCTCGCCGCCGCCGGGGTCGCGGCGGCCGCCGTCCCGGCCGCGACGATCGCGCTCATGCCGAAACTCGCGCCGCCCGGCCTGACGGGCACGTTCTTCGGCCTCATGATCGGCGCGTCCGTCGCCGGGATCGCCCTCGGCCGCTCCCTGACCGGGGTGATCGCCGAGGCCGCCGACTGGCGCGTCGCCTTCGGGACGCTCGCGGCCCTCAACCTGCTGTCCGCGCTCGGCCTGCTCGCGCTGCTGCCGCGCACCGACCCGGGTTCGGCAGGGCGCGGGCCCGTCCGCGACGCCTACGCGGCCGCGCTCAGCCTGTTCCGGCAGGCCGCGGTCGTCCGGCTCCTCGCCGTCGGGACCGCCCTGTTCTTCGGCTACCTCGGCGTCGCCACGATGCTGACGTACCGGCTCCAGGAGGCCCCGTTCCACTACAGCGCCGGCGCGATCGGCGCCGTCAGCCTCCTCGGGCTCGTCGGCGTCCTCGGCGCACCCGCCGCCGGGCGGCTCACCGCCCTGACCGCCGCCCGCACCGTCGTCCTCATCGGACTCGCACTCGTGCTGGCGGGGGTCGCGCTCCTCGGGCTCGCGGGCGGACCGGTCGCACTGGCCGCCGGGATGCTCCTGCTGTTCCTCGGGGTATTCTCCTGCCAGCCGGCGGTACTCGTCATGCTCGCCGCCGAAGCCGGACCGGAGCGGCGCGGCTCCGCGTCCTCTCTGTACATGCTGGTCTGCCTCCTCGCCGGCAGCGTCGCCAGCGCCGCGTTCGGTCCCCTCTGGACCGGCGGCGGCTGGGCCGCCGTCGCGTGGACCGGCGCCGGGGCCGTCGCCCTGGCGGCCGCCCTGGCCGCGATCGGCCCCCGCAACCCCGCCTGAACCCAGACTTCCCATCCGCCAAGCACACTGAAGGAGCAGCGATGCCGTTCATCACCGTCACCACCTGGCCGAGCCAGTCCGACGAGCAGGCCCAGGCGCTCATCGAGGAGATCACCAAGGCGACCCACGCCGTCACCGGCGCCCCCCTGGACAAGATCGCGGTCGTCATCAACGAGATCCCGCAGTCCCGGTGGGGCGAGGCCGGAGTGATGGCCACGAACCCGGAGTTCCCCGAGCTGAGCCGGAAGCGGGCCTGACATGGCCGACCGGTACCAGCGCGGCCTCGACATCCTGCGCTCGCTCGCCGGCGAGGACGAGCCCTCCACGATCCGCTCGCTCGCCGACATCGCGCCGGACCTGGCGACGTACACCGTCGAGTTCCCGTACGGGGACGTCTATTCGCGGCCCGACCTGACGATCAGGCAGCGCCAGATGGCCACCATCGGGGCGCTCACCGCGCTCGGGTACGCGCTGCCCCAGTTGAAGTTCCATGTGAACGGCGCGTTGAACATCGGGTGCACGCGGCGCGAGATCGTCGAGGCGATCATGCACGTCACCTCCTACTGCGGGTTCCCGGCCGTGATCAACGCGCTGAACGCGGCCAAGGAGGTCTTCGCGTCCAGAGAGGACCCGGAGGACGCGGGGGGCGAGGACGGCCCGGCGGACGACCGCTCCCGGTACGACCGCGGCTGGGAGGCGCTGGCCCGCATCGACGGCGAGGCGGGGGAGGCGGTCATCAACAGCCTCAAGGACATCGCGCCCGACCTGGCCCGCTACATCATCGAGTTCGCGTTCGGGGACCTGTACTGCCGCACCGGTCTGGACCTCCGGACCCGGGAGATCGTGACGATCGCGGCCTGCGTCGCGCTCGGCAGCGCCCTGCCGCAGTTGAAGGTCCACGTCCACGGACTGCTCAATGTGGGTGGCACCAGGGAGGAGGCGGTCGAGACGATCCTCCAGATGGCCGTCTACGCGGGCTTCCCCGCCGCCATCAACGGCATCAACGCCGCCAAAGAGGTCTTCGCCGCGCGCGACGCCGAGCAGTGACACCGCCGGCCCGGTGCGGCGCCGCCGCACCGGGCCGATGCGAGTCGGTCAGGCGGTTCCGGGCACGGGTTCCCGACGTGATGCGGGTGCGGCCTACAGGTACTGGCCGACCTGCTGGTGCGGGACCTGCGGCTCGGTGCGGTTCGGGTCGGTGCCGGCGCGGCGCGCGTACAGCTCGGCGAGCGTCATCGGCTCGCGGACCTGCTCGCCGCCGAGCCAGTCGCTCGACTCGAGCGGCGACAGCTCGCCCACCTCGATCTGCGCCAGGCACCGGCCGGGGCGGACCACGGCCGGGTGGAGCCGGTCGAGGCGCTCGTTCGTGGTGATCGCGACCATGATCTCCCGGCCCTGGCCGAGCAGGCCGTCCGTCAGGTTCAGCAGGCGCGCGAGCGACTGGCCCGACGCCTCCTTCGCCTCGCCGCGGATGAGCTCGTCGCAGTCCTCGAGGACCATCAGCCGCCAGTGCTCACGGCGCGGCTCGCCGGGGGACAGGTCGGGGTCGAGCGCGAGGTCCATCTCCGACCCGATGATGACCTCCATCAGGTAGGACGGGTCCGCGAAGAACGCCTCCGGGTCGAGGACCGTGTCGACCTGGCACCACGGCGCCCACTCGCGGGCGAGCGCCCGCAGCGCCGTCGTCTTGCCCGTCCCGGGCGGGCCGTGGAACAACACGAGCCGGCCGGTCACGTCCGACGACTGCGTCGCCATGAGCTTCCCGAGCGCGGAACCGGCGCTGGAGGAGTAGTTCCGCTCGATCTCGGGCCAGCGCGGGGCGCTGATCGACCGGGTGGAGCGGAACGGGCCGCGCGCCGACCGGTACCAGAAGCCCATGTCGACCTTGTCCTCGCCGACCTCCTCGACCGAGCCGGTCCGGTCGGTGACGTACGCGGCTATCTCCTCGGCGCGCTCGCGGGTCTCGGCGGTGACCACCGCCTGGCCCGAGCCGTCGCGCCACCGCTGGGTCCGGAGCGTCCAGCCGTCGCCGGTCACGAGCTGGAGGAACGAGGTCCCCGAGATCGACCGGAGCAGCGTGCCGCCCTCGGGGATGAGGTCGACGTCGTCCGCGACCATGTCGAGCGCGCGCACCACCGCGTGCGGCTGGGCGCCGCTCACGTAGGCGTCGAGCGCCATGAGGTTCAGCACGTTGGACGGGTCGTCCGAGCCGTCCAACGTGAAGTGCATGTTGCCCAGCACGCCGCCGCCTCCCTGGAGCAGGTTCATGATCTCACCGCGTCTTTCGATGATTCCCATCGCGATCCACCATAGAAAATACGGCCCCGCCCTCGTCGCTGCGACTGGTCGGGCTTCGCGGACGGCGCACCGTGATCGTGCCTTATGACCCCGACACAGCGGGACGGCCGGGGAGCTGCCGGAGATATCTGACCCCACCCGGTGGGGCGTGAGCTGGAACAATCAGCCATGCTGGGTTACGTGACCGCATCGACCGAGACCAGCCAAAACACCGCCGACACCATACCTGGCGGCGGTCGCGGCACCGGAAGCGGGCTGCGGGCGGCGCAGCGCGGCCGGGGACAGCGGGTCCTCGCCGTCGCCGCCGCGGCCGTGGCCGGGCTGCTCGCCGCGGTGATCGCCCTCGACCTCGGCGGCGCCGTCGACGTCGAGGCCCTGCCCGGGCTCGCCGCCGCCGACCCCGCCGTCACGTGGGCCGCCGGGCTCCTCAAGTACGGGTACGACCTCGCGATGCTCGCCGCGGTCGGCTGCACGATCGCCGCCGCGTGCTTCCTGCCCGGCCGCGAGGGCGACCGGGCGCGCCTCGCCGCCCAGCCGTGGCGGTGGCTGCGCGTCGGCGCCGCCGCCTCCGGCCTGTGGGCGCTCATCGCGGCCGTCAGCCTTCCGGTGGAATTCGCGAACACGTTCGCCCGCCCGCTCTCCGAGGTCACACTCCCGGGCCTGTGGTCGTACATCGCCCAGTACGAGCAGGGCCGGTCCCTCGGTCTCACGGTGCTCCTCGCCGGCGCGGCCGCCCTCGTCGCCGCCCGCGCGTTCACCATCCCGGGCGCGGCGCTCGCCGCCGTCGCCGCCCTCGCGGCCTCCCTCCCGCCCGTGTTCACCGGGCACTCGGCCTCGAACGGCAACCACCAGATCGCCGTCGACGCGCTCCTCATCCACGTCGTCGCCGCCGCGTTCTGGGCCGGCGGCCTGTTCGCGCTGTTCATCGCCCGCAAGGACCCGGCGGTCGCGGCCCGCCGCTACTCGCTCGCCGCGGCCTTCGCCTACCCGGCGGTGGCCGCCTCCGGGCTCATCGTCTTCACCGCGAACGTGGCCTTCACCGACCTGTGGGAGTCCGCGTACGGGCGCATCGCCCTCGCGAAGCTCGCCGTCCTCGCCGCCGGCGGCGTGCTCGGCTGGGCCCACCGCCGCCGCACCCTGCCCGCGGTCGCGTCCGGCGACCGGCGCGCGTTCACCCGGCTCGCGGCCGTCGAACTCGGCCTCATGGCGGTCGCGTTCGGCCTCGCCTCCTCGCTCGGGGTCACCCCGCCGCCCGCGGAGGAGCTGCCGGACCCGAACACGGCGCTCCTCGGCTTCCCGACGCCCGAACCGGTGTCCTTGGCGCGCATCCTCACCGACTGGTACCCGTCGGTCCTGTTCTGCGCGGCGGCCCTGGTCCTGACCGGCTTCTACATCGCCGGCGTGGCGCGGCTGCGCCGCCGGGGCGACGCCTGGCCCTGGTACCGCACCGCCCTGTGGTGCGCCGGGTGGGCCGTCGTCGTCCTCGCCACCTCCACCGGGCTCGGCAAGTACGGCATGGTCATGTTCAGCGCCCACATGGTCCAGCACATGGCGATCAACATGCTCGCGCCGATCCTCCTGGTCCTCGCCGCGCCCGTCACGCTCGCGCTCCGCGCCCTCAGGCCCGACCGCGCCGGCGGCCCGCGCGAATGGCTCCTCGCGGCGATCCACAGCCGCTGGTCCCGTTTCGTCTCGCGCCCGCTCATCGCCCTCCTCATCTACCTGACGAGCCTGTACGTCATGTACTTCACCGGGATGTTCGAGTGGGCGATGCGCTCGCACTTCGGGCACCTGTTCATGACCGCGCACTTCCTCGCGGCCGGCGCCCTCTTCTTCTGGGTCGTCATCGGCCCCGACCCGAAGCCGCGCCCGCTCACCTACCCCGCGAAGGTCCTCCTCTACTTCGTGTCCATCGTCTTCCACGCCATCTTCGGCGTCACTCTCATGATGGGGACCAGCGTCATCGCGGGCGACTGGTACACCCAGATCGCGGTCCCGTGGATGAGCGACCTCCTCGCCGACCAGCGCGCCGGGGGCGGCATCGCCTGGGGCTTCGGCGAGATCCCCAGCCTGATCATCATCGTCGTCCTCATCGGACAGTGGGCCCGCTCCGAAGAGCGGGAAGGACGCCGCCTCGACCGGATGGCCGAGCGCGCCACCGCCAGCGGCCGCCCGGAGGACGACCCCCACGAGGTGTACAACGCCTACCTTGCCAGCCTCGACCAGGAACGCCATCCGTCGGAGGTCGCAAATCCGGACCGACGAAAGTGAGCGGTTCCGGACGGGATTTTCGGTCGAACGACAGATGCGGCGCCACCCGCCCGGCCGTACGGTTGCCGCATGAGCGAACCGAGCATCGAGACCGCCGACTCCGGCACTGCCGCCGCTGAGGCCACCGCCGCTGAGACCACCGACTTCGCGACCGCCGCCTTCGAAACCCTCGCCGTCCACGCCGCCGAACCCCGGCCCGCCCACGGCGGATCCGTCGTCCACCCGATCTACCAGGGCACCGTCTTCGAGACCGTCCCCGGCCAGGGTTACGACGAACTCCAGTACATCCGTCTGAACACCAACCCGTCCCAGGAGCACCTGCACCGCAAGCTCGCCGCCCTCGAAGGCGCCGAGACCGCGCTCGCGACCGCCTCGGGCATGGCCGCCATCACGACCACGCTGCTCGCGACGCTCGCGGCGGGCGACCACCTCATCGCCGCCGGCGCCCTCTACGGCGGCACCCACCACTTCCTCACCGAGCAGGCCCCGCGCCTGGGCTGGGACGTCGACTTCGTCGACCCCGAGGACCGCGACTCCTGGACCGAGGCCCTGCGGCCCCGGACGAAGGCGTTCTTCGTCGAGACCATCAGCAACCCGCTCACCCGGGTCGCCGATCTCGTCGGCATCGCCGACTTCAGCCGCGAACACGGCCTCACCAGCATCGTCGACAACACCTTCGCCACACCGGTGGTCTTCCGGCCCCACACCGTCGGGTTCGACATCGTCTGCCACTCGGCGACGAAGGCCCTCAACGGCCACTCCGACCTCGTCGCGGGCGTCGTCACCGGCTCCGCCGAGCACCTCGCGACGATCCGGCACGTCCTCAACCTCTACGGCGGCAGCCTCGACCCGCACGCCGGGTTCCTCCTCGCCCGCGGCCTCAAGACCCTGGCGCTCCGGGTGCGCCAGCAGGGCGCGACCTCGCTCGCGCTCGCCCGCTTCCTTGAGGGCCGCGAGGACATCGCGCAGGTCAACCACCCGGGGCTCGAGTCGCACCCGGACCACGAGCGGGCCGCGGCCCTGTTCGGCGGGTATTACGGCTCCGTCTTCTCGTTCCGCCCCGCGGGCGGCGTCGAAGCGGCCGAGGCCCTCCTCAAGGGCCTGCGGATCCCGTACGTCGCCCCGAGCCTCGGCGGCGCCGAGTCCCTGGTGACCCGGCCGGCGATCACCAGCCACGCCGGAATGAGCGCCGAGGAGCGGGCCGCCGAGGGCATCCACGACGACCTGGTGCGCTTCTCGACCGGCATCGAAGCGGCCGACGACCTGATCGCCGACTTCGCCCGCGCACTGGGCGACTGAGGGAAGACGAGCCGGATCGGGAAAGGAGGTCGAGCGTCCGCGGCCCGCCGAGGCCGCGGCTTCGCGTCCGGAACCGCGGCCTGCTCCGACCAGTGGCCGATCGGACCGGCTGCGACCGGGTGCCGATCCATCGCTCGGCTCATGAGGCGGGCGTGAGGAGCGCTTTCGCTGCGTCCCCGGCGCGGGAGACTGGCATCGGCTGCCGTTCTGCCCTAGTGTGGGGCCAATGCGCCGCCGGCCCGTGAAAGGGGCAGTGCCATGGGATCGTCCGATCGGATGCTGCTCATCGAGCTGACCGAACGGCTCAAGGAGCTGAGCGAGGCCGTTGCGGGCCTTCGTGAGACCCAGGAGGGCATCGAGCGCCGCCTTGAAGCGATCGAGGCGGACGCGAAAGCGGACCGCCAGACCGCCAAGCTGGCCGCCAGGACCGCTTACGCCCAGATCGAGGACCTCATGGCGCTGTACCGCCTGACCGGCCCGGGCGGGCCGCTCCCGCGGATGCGCGACTGGGCCGCCGGCCCCGAGCTCACGCGGTTCCTCGCCGAGGAGGTGACCGCGCGCGGCGGCGCCCGCGTCCTCGAATGCGGGTCCGGGACCACGACGGTGGTGCTCGCGCTCGTCGCCCGGTCGATCGGCTCGGGCCAGGTGACCGCCCTCGAGCACGACCCGCACTACGCGGAGCGGACCCGCGCGGAACTGGAGTCGCGCGGCCTCCAGGGATGGGGCCGGGTGGTCCACGCTCCGTTGACCGACGTCGACCTCGGCGGCGAGGTCTGGCGCTGGTACGACCCGGAACTTTTGCCCCACAACGAGATCGACGTGCTCCTGGTGGACGGCCCTCCGGGCCCGACCGGCCCGCAGGCCCGCTACCCGGCGCTGCCGGTGCTGGCCGAGCGCCTCGCCAAGGACGCGGTCGTCGTCCTCGACGACGCCGACCGCCCCGACGAACGCGCCATCGCGGCCCGCTGGACCGACGCGCACCCGGACTTCGCCGCCGAGCACCTCGGGCACGAGCGGGGCACGCTCGTCCTGCGCCGCAACGCCGGAGCGCCCTGACCCGCCCGAAGCCCGGGCGGGAAGCCGGCTCGCGTCGGCGAGGCCGTCAGCTCCGCCTGCTCCAGTGGGGCATCGGGATCGGGACGAACCTGATGCGCGTGCCGGGCCGCGCCTGGGCGGCCGCGGCCTGGGCCTCGGGGCCGACGACGCCGATGACCGGGTAGCCGCCGGTCGTCGGGTGGTCGGCGCCGAACAGGATCGGCTGGCCGTTCGGCGGCACCTGGAGCGCGCCCGCAGCGATGCCCTCGCTCGGCAGCTCCGCGCCCGGGTCGGCGCGTTTCAAGGTCGGGCCCTCGAGGCGCAGTCCGATCCGGTTGGAGTGCTCCGAGACCGTCCACACGCCGCGGGTCAGCTCCGCCACGGCGGCGGGCCGGAACCACTCGAGCCGCGGCCCCAAGTGGAGTTTCATGACGATCTCGTCGCCGATCCCCGCCCACGGCGCCGGCCACTGCGTCGGCAGCGGCGGGTGGGCCGGGCTCGGGCCGAGCGGGATCGTGTCGCCGTCCTGCAGCGGGGCCGGGCCGAGACCCGACAGCAGGCACGTCGAGTGCGAGCCGAGGCTCGACTTCGGATGCAGCCCACCGGAGAACGCCAGGTACGAGCGCACCCCGACCTCTGCGGACCCGGCGTCGAGCACCGACCCGGCCTTGAGCTTCACGGGCTGCCCCCACGACTCGGGGCGCCCGTCGACGGTGACGGCGCACGGCGCACCGCCCACGACCACCGTGACGTTCCGGTGCGCCTTCACAGTGCAGCCGTTCAGCGTCGTCTCCAGTGCGCAGGCCCCGGTCGGGTTGCCCGCCAACTGGTTCGCGAGCCGCCAGGAAGGCCGGTCCGCGGCGCCCGAGGGCGGCACCGCGAGGTGCCCCCAGCCGGGCCTGCCCGCGTCCTGGCAGGTCGTGAGCACGCCCGCGCGCAGGATCTCGATGTGGCTCATACGCGCACCGCCGCGAACCGCACCCGCGTGCCAGGGACCAGGAGCGCCGCCGGTTCCCGGTGCTCGTTCCACAGCCGTCCCGGGTTCGTCATCGTCGCGATGAGCTGCCAGCCGCCGGGGCTCGTGCGCGGGTACACGCCCGAGTAGGGCCCGGCGACGCCGAGCGAGCCGGCCGGGACCGTCGTCCTCGGGCTCTCGCGGCGCGGCACGTGGTAGCGCTCGGGCAGTCCTTCGAGGTACGCGAACCCGGGGGAGAAGCCGCAGAACGCCGCCTCGTACTCGAAGCCCGAGTGGATGTCCGCCACGTCTTCGGGCCGCACACCCCACAGGGCCGCGACGGCGTCGAGGTCCGGCCCGTCGTAGCAGACGGGGATCTCGACGACCTCGCCCGCGGACTCGGGCTCGTCGGCGAGCGGCCAGCCCGGGAGCTCGGCGGCGAGGAGTTCGGGCTCGTCGACCCCGTCGACGAGGACCGTGGTCGCCCCCGGCACGAGGTCTTCGGCCTCCAGCAGGCCGGACATGCGCCGGCTCTGCAGCGACCGGTAGCAGGCGCGGGCCGCGGCGGTGGTGCCGCAGTCGATCAGGATGCCTCTCGGCCCGGCCGGGAGGGGCCTGAGCCTGGGGGCGGCGGTCGTTCTTCCGGTGCTCACGAGAAAGCCTCCACGTCGATGCCTCGTTCGTTGAATGCGGCCCGGATGGATGCGGCGACCGCGACCGCGTCCGGGCCGTCGCCGTGTACGCAGATCGATTCGGCCGCAACGGCGGTGCGGGTCCCGTCGACCGCGGTGACCGCGCCGTGCTGCGCCAGGTCGACCGCCTGGGCGACCGCGTCGTGCGGCGCCAGCAGCGCCCCCGGCGCCCCGCGCGGCACGAGGCCCCCGTCGGCGAGGTAGCCGCGGTCCGCGAACGCCTCGCCCGCGACCCGCAGCCCGGCGGCGGTCGCGACGCGGTCGAGCTCGCTTCCCCGCCGGGTCAGCACGACCCCCACCCCAGCGAGGAGTGCGCCTTCCACGACGGCCGCGGCCTGGGCCGGGTCGCGGCCCGAGCGGTGGTAAAGGGCGCCATGGGGTTTCACGTAGGCGACGTGCGTTCCGGCCGCCTCGGCGAAGACCCGCAGCGCGCCGATCTGGTAGGCGACCTCGGCGGCCAGCTCGTGCGGCGGCACGTCCATCTCGCGGCGCCCGAACCCGGCCAGGTCCCGGTAGGACACCTGGGCGCCGATCCGCACGCCGACGTCGGCGGCGAGATCGCACACGCGCCGGAGGGTGGCCGGATCGCCGGCGTGGAAACCGCACGCGACATTCGCGCTCGTGACGATCCGCAGCAGTGCGGCGTCGTCGGTGAGCTCCCAGCGGCCGAAACCTTCCCCCAGGTCCGCGTTGAGGTCCATGCGGTCAACGGTACCGGATCACTCTTTCGGGCGCATTTTGCGCACTCGGGTGGTCCGGGCCACGATTCTTGTCGGACCGGGAGGGAATGATCGGCCCCAGACTGCGGTCCCCTCTGGGAGGGCGGGGGATCGGGACGGTATACGGCCTGAAGCCCTCAATGTGGCTGCAAGGTACCGCCAGGCGCCGATGCGGTTGCGCGTGGCTCCGGGGATCGCGAGGCGCCGATGCGGATGCGCCGCAATAAGAACGCGGAGCGCGTCGGCCGGTGAGGGGGCGACGCCCCGAATTCGACCCGGTCGGGACCGAGCCGAGGGCCGACTGCTCGCAGCCGCGTCGCCGCGCTTCGGGCCATCTTGCGGCAAGCGCTTTCTTCAGCTACCGTTCAAGCACCCCGCCAGGCTCGGCCTCCCGGCCGCCGAACTCCCCACGGAGGAACCATGACGACCGGTCCCGCCTCGAGCCCCGACGACCTGCGCGCCCCCGCACCGCTCTTCACCGACCCGGTCTTCGACGGCCCCACCGACCCCACGGTCGTCTACGACCCCGACTCGGCCCTGTGGCACCTCTTCTACACGCAGCGCCGCGCCAGCGCCGCCGACGCCGGCGTCGCCTGGGTCCACGGCACCGACATCGGCCACGCCACCAGTCCGGACGGTCGCGAATGGACGTACGTCGGCACCGCCGCCGGGCCCGACTGCGACAACCGCGACACCTGGTGGGCCCCCGAGGTCCTGCGCCACGACGGCCGATGGCACATGTACGTCACCTACCTCGAAGGCATCCGGGAGGACTGGTCCGGGCCCGCCGAGATCCGCCACTACACCTCCGCCGACCTGGACACCTGGAAATACGAGTCCACGATCGACGCCGACTCCGAGCGCGCCATCGACGCGACCGTCCACCGCCTCCCGAACGGCAAGTGGCGCATGTGGTTCAAGGACGAGCGCCGCGAGAGCCACATCTACGCCGCCGACTCCGACGACCTCTACTCCTGGACCCCGGCCGGCCCCGCCGTCACCGGCCAGGCCCAGGAGGGCCCGACGGTCTTCGCGCTCGGCGGCGTCTACTGGATGGTCACCGACGGCTGGGCCGGCCTGCTCGTCCACCGCTCCACCGACCTCGAGCACTGGCACCGCCAGCCCGTCCCGCTCCTCGCCGGCCCCGGCCGCCGCGCCTTCGACGAGGCCCTCGGCCACCACGCCATGGCCCTCACGCAGGGCCCCGACGAGGCGTTCCTGTACTACTTCACCCATCCCGGCGGCGGCCGCCGCTCGACCGTCCAGGTCGCCCGCCTCCATGTGCGCGACGGCTGGCTCCAGTGCGACCGGGACGAGCCCTTCGACTACCTTCCCGACCCCGCCAAGGCGGCGCCGATGCGCGGCGGAACGGCATGAATCTCGCCCGAACCGGCCCGAAGGCGGACGACGCGAACTCCTGACACTCTGTGAACAACCCTGCCGAATCCCCAGGTGAGGCGGCACTTTCGGGGGACCCGAAAGTAGCGCCCGCAGTCTATGCTGGACCTCACATCGAGTCCACTGAGACCCCCGGAGGCGGCATGTTCGGTGAAGAAGCCATCGCCCAGCAACTGGCGGAAGCCCGCTCGGCGCTCGACGAAGTCAGGAAGGCGCAGCCGGACCAACTCGTCCAACCCGTCACCGCCGAGGCGGCCGACGGGCGCATCACGGTCACCCTGGGCGTGAACGGACGCATCGAGAGGGTTCGGTTCGCGGAGGAGCGCGTCCTCAAGGAGGGCACCGAATTCCTCGAGGAGGAACTGGCGAAGGCGGTCAACGCCGCCCTCGACGCCCGCGCCGAGGCCCTGTCGGCCGACGTGCCGCTCCCCGACCTCGAGGCGATCGGCACCGCCGTCGCCCAGATCCAGGAGCAGGGCGTGCGCCAGATGCGCGACATGAGCGCGCAGATCAGCGCCGTCATGCAGAAGCTCCAGGGAGGGAGCTGACATGGCCGTCAAGATCGATCCCGACTCCATCCGCGAAGGCGCGCAGCAGCTCGACGCGGCGACCGAGGCCGTCCAGGGCCTGTTCGACCAGTTCAAGTCCTCAGTAGAGGGACTGGCGGACTCGTTCGGCGGCGACATGATCGGCAGCCTCCTCGACCTCGCGCACCAGTGCTGCATGGAGGCCCTCATCGAGTGCATCTCCACCAACATCGAAGACCTCGGCGACTACGCGAACACCCTGCGGCAGATGGCCGACGACCACGAGTCGAACGACGCCGAAGTCGAGCGCCTCTTCCGCGAACTCCTCGAAGCGCTCGGCCGCTAGCCCCGCGCCCGCCCCGAGCCCCTTCCCCTTCACACCCTTTCCCTCTCGCCCAACGGCCGCCGCACCGGCCCGCATCAACTCCTTCATAACGCTCCGTACCCCGGGCACTGCGCAGTGTCCCCTCCCTTCGAAGGAGCCCCCAGTGGGTTTGCAACTGCCCTCCGAGCTGAGAAGCCTTCTCAGCATGCTCGGCTACGACTGGCCCGAGCCCGACGAGGAGAAGCTCTTCAACCTCGGCAACACCTGGACCGACCTCGCCGACCAGATCACCGGCGCGGTCGACAAGCTCGAATCCGCCGCCAAGACCGTCATCGACAACAACATCGGCGAGGACATCGCGGCGTTCAAGTCCGAATGGGAGGACGGCGAGTCCGCGGTCCGCAACATCGCGGACATCGGCGAACCGTCCAACATCATCAGCATCGGCCTCATGATCGCCGCCGGCGTCGTCCTGGCCCTCAAGATGCAGATGATCGTCCAGCTCATCACGCTCGCGATCCAGATCGCCCAGGCGATCGCCACCGCCGTGGCCACGTTCGGCGCCTCGCTGCTGGAGATCCCCATCTTCAAGATGATCACCTCGAAGCTCATCGACATGCTCCTCGACATGGCGATCGAGGCGGTGCTCAATGGTTAGGATGCGCACCCGCGCCGCCCGGAAGACCACCGCCAGAGGCGCGAAGATCATCTCCGGGCTCATCAGCAACACCCGCTTCTTCCGCACCGGCAAAGGCGGCGGCAGCTGGGTCAACAAGTCCATCAAGAGCACCGCGAAGAAGGCGACCCGCTCCCGCTGGCGCGCCCGGGTCGGCAACGCCCTCAACAACGACTACAAGGGCACGTTCTTCAAGCAGCACCCGAACCTCAAAGGCAAGGTGGTCGTCCACCACGCCGTGGAGCAGCAGGTCCTGCGCCGGTACCCCGGCCGCTTCAGCGCCGCCGAGATGCACTCGCTCCAGAACCTCCGCGGCATCCCCAAGGGACAGGTGAACAGCCGCGTCCACTTGAGCCAGATCCGCAAGGAATGGAACCAGTTCTACAAGGACTACCCCAACGCCACCCGCCAGCAGATCCTCGACCACGCGACGAAGATCGACCTCAAGCTGGGCACGAACTTCAATCCGCCCGTCCCTTAAGTTAGGATTCGCCCATGAGCTACTACCTTCTGGAGCCCGAAGTCGCCGGCGAGCTCGGCGAGGACACGGTCATGGACACCTCGGTGCACCCGCCCGCCGTGACCAGGCTCCAGTACGTGATCCAGGACTGGCTCGGCGACGAGATCCTGGAGTCGACCCCGTGCTTCGTCGTCACCGAGCACCTGGCCGGCCTCATCGAGGCGGCGGGCCTGTCCGGCTACCGCCTCGCCGACGCCGAGGTCGTCCTCGGCGAGGACGCCGAAGAACTCGCCGAAGGCCCGATCGACCTGCCGAAATGGCAGTGGCTCCAGCTCACCGGCACCGCAGGCGCCGACGACTTCGGCGCCTCCGCCAACGGCAGCCTCGTCGTCTCCGAACGCGCCCTCGGCGTCCTCCGCCAAGGCACCCTCGACAACTGCGACGTCGAAGCGCTCTGACCGACCGAAGCGACACCGCGACCTGAACAGGGGCGCCCGGGCCACCCCCGGGCGCCCCTGCCGCATGTACCGACGCGTTCGAGACCGCTTCCGCTTCGACCACGGCACACGGCCCGTCTATCCGGGCGCCGGCCGGCGGCTCAGAAGAGCCCGGAGAACGCGGCCACCACGAAGAGGACCAGGACGACCAGGACGCCGATCGCGATGTAGAGGAACAGCTCCGGGGAGAGCATGAAGATCACGAGGCAGGCCGCGGCGGCGATCGCGACGGCGACGCCCGCGATCTTCCACTTGCGGGGGCCCGCCTCGGCCTCCTCGCGGAGCTGCTGGTTCACCTTGGACAGCGGCTGCGGGCGCATCACCTGCGTGGGCTCCATCGACGCCTCCTGGAAGCCCGGCGGCGGGAGCTGCTGCAGATCGGAGATGAGCACGTCGAGCTCGGAGTACACGCGGGCGCTCATCGCGGCGTCGACCCGGTCCTGGTACTCGCCGACGTCCAGGCGGCCTTCCTCCACCGCCTGACGCAGGCGCTCCATGACGACCTGGCGGTCGCTCTCCGAGGCTCGCATCTGATCGCGGTCCATTCGGCCACACCTCCAATGTCGGATGCTCCGTCCAGGATGCCAGGGCCTGGCAACACACTGCCATTGCCAAGGTACGGCACCCGACCCCGGCCGCGGCGCCGAGCCGCGGCGCGCGGGGCGCGCCGGCGCCCGCCGTTCCGCCGCGCCTCTTCCCGAACCGGCGCGAAGCTGGGACGATGGGGCGGTGAGCGAACAGCTGATCGTCGGCGTCGGGGCCGGCACCGAACCGGCCGACATGGTGCTCAACATCGGCCCCCAGCACCCGTCGACGCACGGCGTCCTGCGGCTCAGGCTCCGGGTCGACGGCGAGCGCGTCACCGAATGCGAACCGATCGTCGGCTACATGCACCGCGGCGCCGAGAAGCTGTACGAGGTCCGCGACTTCCGCCAGATCATGCTGCTCGCCAACCGCCACGACTGGCTCTCGGCGTTCTCCTCCGAGCTCGGGGTCGCGCTCGCGGCCGAACGGCTCGCCGGGATCGAGGTGCCCGAGCGGGCCGTGTGGCTGCGGATGGCGCTCGCCGAGATGAACCGGATCCTCAACCACCTCATGTTCCTCGGCTCCTATCCGCTCGAGATCGGCGCGATCACCCCGATGTTCTACGCGTTCACCGAACGCGAACGCCTCCAAGCGGTCATGGAGGAGGCCAGCGGCGGCCGCATCCACTACATGTACAACTGCGTCGGCGGCCTCAAGAGCGACGTGCCCGACGGCTGGGAGCACCGGGCCCGCCAGGCCGTCGACGAGGTCGAGACCGGCATGGTGCGGCTCGACAGGCTCCTGCGGCACAACGAGATCTTCGCCGCCCGGACCAAGGGCGTCGGCGTCCTCGACCCGGCCACGGCGGCGGCCTTCGGCGTCACCGGGCCCGTCGCGCGGGCCTCGGGCCTCGACTTCGACCTGCGCCGCGACGAGCCCTACCTCGCGTACGGCGAACTCGACGTGCCCGTCGTGACCCGCACCGAAGGGGACTGCCACGCCCGGTTCATGTGCCTGCTCGACCAGGTCGCCGTCTCGATCGAGCTGGCCCGCAAATGCCTCGCCTGGGCCGCGGCCGCACCCGGGCCGGTCAACGTGAAACTCCCGAAGATCTTCAAGCCGCCGGCCGGCGAGACGTACGTGTGGACCGAGAACCCGCTGGGCGCCAACGGCTACTACCTCGTCAGCCGCGGCGAGAAGACCCCGTACCGGCTCAAGCTCCGCACCGCCTCCTACGCGAACGTGCAGGCCCTCGCCACCCTCATGACCGGGTGCCTCATCCCCGACATGATCGCGATCCTCGGCTCGATGTTCTTCGTCGTCGGCGACATCGACAAATAGCGCCGCTCAGGCGCAGCCGCCGGTGGTCTCGTGCACCCGGAAAGGCTCGGCCTCAACGGGTTCGGTCCAACTGGCGAGGACCTCGCCGCCCGGGCAGGGGACCGCGCCGTAGCGCCAGGCGGCCGTCGCTTCGAGGGGCGGGTCGGGTTCGAACGCGGCGACGCCGCCGTCGAGAGGGCGGCAACCCGTCACGGCGTGGACCAGGACCGGGTCCGACCAGCGGCCGCCCGCCGGGTCGGGGTTCTCGGCGGTGATCCGGAGGCTGACGTAGCCCTCGGTGTCCCCTGACCACACGGCGGCCGACGCGTCGCTCGAGCGGCGCAGCGCGAACCGGTCGGCGAGCGACTCGACCTGGTCGACCGTCGCCCCCGAGACCTGCAGCGTGCGCGACAGCGACAGACCCGGCCGGACCGGGGTGACCTCGCAGGGCTCCGCTTCGAGCGGGCCCGCCGCGAGGACCGCCGCGCCCGTCACCGCGGCCGCCGCCTCGCCGAGCGCCGCGTCCATCACCGCGCGGGCGTCCGCCGCGGAGACCTGCTCCCGCACCGTCGCCCGCGAACCCGCGAACGCGGCCGCCACCAGCAGCACTGCCCACACCACGACCGCGACGCGCAGGCGGCGGCGCCAGCGCGCCGAGACGTTCGAGAACACGAACAACAGTCTGCCCTACCCGGTCTGCGAGACAACCGTCACAATGAGCGATCCGGTGTCACACTCTTGAACCATGTCCCGTCCTCCCGACATGAACGAACCCGATGCGACCGCCGGCCAGGACACGGCGGTCGGCCGCGCGCTGGCCCACTTCGAGGAGCTGCGACCGCGCCTCGTCGGCGTCGCGTACGGCCTCCTCGGGTCCGTCGCCGAAGCCGAGGACGTCGTCCAGGACGCCTGGCTCCGGCTGCAGCGCAGCGACATCGACGCGATCGAGGACCTCACCGGCTGGCTCGTGACCACCACGTCCCGGCTCGCGCTCGACGTGCTCAGGTCCGCCCGGGTCCGCCGCGAGGCGTACGTCGGGCCCTGGCTGCCCGAACCGGTCGAGACCGCGGCCGACCCCGCCGACTCCGTCGGCCTCGCCGACTCACTGTCCTGGGCGATGCTCGTCGTCCTCGAGACCCTCAGCCCCGCCGAGCGGGCCGCGTTCGTCCTCCACGACGTCTTCGGCCTCACCTTCGACGAGGTCGGCGCCGCGCTCGGACGCAGCGCCGCGGCCTGCCGCAAACTCGCCAGCCGCGCCCGCGAGCACGTCGAGAGCCGCCGGCCGCGCTTCGACGTCGACCCCGAGGAGCACCGCCACCTCGTCGAGGCGTTCTCGCGGGCGGTCCGCTCCGGCGACATCGCCGGGCTCACCGCGATCCTCGACCCCGAAGCGGTCCTCACCTCCGACGGCGGCGGTGTCGTGCGCGCCGCCCGCAACCCGATCCACGGCGCCGACAAGGTCGCCCGCTTCCTCACCGGCGTCACCGCCAAGTACATCGAGTACGAGCACCGCGTCACCTCCGTCAACGGCGGGCCCGCGCTGCTCACCGTCATCGGCGGCGAGGTCGGCGGCATCACCCTGCTGGGCATCGAGCACGGCCGCATCGTCGCCGTCGACATGGTCCGCAACCCCGACAAGCTCAACGGCATCCACGAAGTCCACCGTCCGCGATAGAAAGGAACCCGTCCATGGGACCCCGTCTCGAATTCATCGGCACCGAGTTCGCCAAGGCGTACTACAAGAACATGCTCGCCAACGAGAAGCTGTTCCACACGGCGAGCCCGGTCCCGCACCGCACCATGGAGCTGGTGAAGCTCCGCGCCAGCCAGATCAACGGCTGCGGCTACTGCACCGACATGCACTACAAGGACGCCGTGCACGCCGGCGAGGACCCCGAACGGCTCAACCTGGTCACCGTGTGGCGCGAGGCGCCCGCGTTCGACGAGGCCGAGCGGGCCGCGCTCGCGCTCGCGGAGGAGTCGGCGCGGCTCGCCGACAACCCGCACGGCGTCAGCGACGAGACCTGGGAGGCCGTCCGCAAGCACTACGACGACGAGCAGATCGCGGCCCTGGTCGCGATGTGCGCCCAGATCAACGCCTGGAACCGCATCAATGTCATCCTGCGCACCCCGGCCGGGTTCTACGACCCGGTCACGAAGACGGCCCGGTACAAGGACCAGCAGGAGTAGCGAAGCGAACGGCAGGACCGCCGCGCCGGCGGCGGTCCTGCCGTGAAACCTGACGCGCGACGGCCGGTCCGCGGTAACGGGCGTACGGGTCCGGGCTGCTCGACCGGCTACCGGTCGAGGCCGTCCTCGAGGCCGTCGTCAAGGCCGTCGTCGAGGATGCGGCGGTGGAGGCGCCGGAGCCGCGGGCCCGGCTCGAGCCCGGCGGACTCGATCATCAGGTCCCGGGTCTGCGCGTAGACCTGGAGCGCCTCCCACCGCCGGTGGTCCTTGGACAGGGCGAGCATCAGCAGCTCCGTCAACCGCTCCCGGAACGGGTTCGCCCGCACCGCGGCCCGCAGTTCGCCGATCGCCGCGGCGACGTCGCCCGCCTCGACGAGCAGCCCCCACCGCCGCGACTCCACCGCATAGCGGCGCTCGGTCAGCTCCACGGCCGTCGGATACAGCGGGTTGTCGACGTCGATGCCCTCGAGCGGGCTCCCACGCCACAGCCGCAGCGCCCTGTCGTACCAGTCGAGCGCGGCCGCCGCGTCGCCCGCTTCGCGGGCGCTGTCGGCCCGGCGGCACCACTCGTCGAACACCTCCGCGTCGACCTCGCCCGGCTCCGTCCGCAGCGTCACCTGTCGCCGGTCCGCGACCACCCGCGACTCCAGCGACAGCGGGTCGGTGAGCGCCGACCGCAGACGGCGCAGGTACGTGCGGAGATTGGGGCCCGCCGAGGGCGGGGGATCGCTCCACACCATGCCGCCCAGCCGCCGGCGCTGCAAAGGCCGGCCCGCGTTCGCAAGCAGCGCCGCCAGCACCGTCTGCTGACGGCTGCCGCCCAGGTGCACGGGGGCCCCGCCAATGCGCACTTCGAGTGGTCCGAGCATCCGGAACTCCATGAGCCTCCTTCGATCGACCATACGCCTGCAAGCGTTTGCGACGCGGTGCCGCTCGAACTATACGCCGCGTATACGGTCTGAAGTTGCCTTCATATCCACTGCGCCGCATAGGGTCTGAACATGGTCAAACCCAACTGGAACCACCTCCGCGCCGTGCTCGCCGCGGCGGCGTCGTTCGCGGCCGCCGCCGGCGTCCTGGCGCTCGCACCCGCCGCCGCGCAGGCCGAGACCACCGGCGACCACTGCGCCTACGACATCGTCCGCGACGACCTCTCCTGCGCCGACTCCCCCGAGGCGGCCCTCGCCGCGAACTCGGTCGGCATCCAGGCCGACACCGTCCTGGTGCGGCTGTACGACCAGGCGAACTACGGGACCGCCAACGGCACTTTCACACTGACCGCGCCCGGCTCCTACACCTGCTCGGCCGCGTACTCGCCGGTCGAGTTCACCGTCACCAGGATGGGGAGCTTCGTCAACCGCGCCAGCTCCGCGCACACCTACCGCTCCTGCGACGTCAAACTCTTCGACAGCGCCGACGCCACCGGGACCTCCTCCACCTGGATCGACAACCTCGCCAACCTCGACACCGCCGCCGGCGGCTGGTCCAACCGGGCCAGCTCCTTCCAGGTGAGTTAGGACAGTCGACCGACCCGCCGCCGGCCCGCTCGCGCCGCGGCAACGGAAGAGCGCGGTCGCCGCTCCCGCGCGAGCGGCGGCATCACCCAGTGGACGCGAAAGGGCCCGACCGCATCTGCGGTCGGGCCCTCGCTGCTCAGGACCGGGGTTACGAGCCGAACGTCCCTAAGCGGTCTCTAGCGGCTGACGGCGAGCTTGGTCTCGTTGACGCCGCGGGCGGCCTCGATCTCGCCGGTGGCGTCGCCGTAGCGCGAGAGCGCCCGGAGCGTCCACTTGCCGGGGGCGGCGAAGAAGCGGAACTGGCCGCCCTCGCCGGTGACGACCTCGGCGGTGAACTCGCCGGTGCCGTCGAGGAGGCGCACGTACGCGCCCTGGACCAGTTCGCCCTCGTCGTTGACGACCGTGCCGGTCAGCACGGTCTCCTTCTCGAGGTCGACCGACGCCGGCAGGGCCAGGTCCTGGTCGGGTGCAGCGCAGCTGTCAGACATGTCGTTCCTTTCCGTACCGTTGCGGGTCACTTGGTGCCGGGCTCGTCGCCGAGGGCGATCGGGACGCCCACGAGCGAGCCGTACTCGGTCCAGGAGCCGTCGTAGTTCTTGACGTCCTCGTAGCCGAGGAGCTCGCGGAGCGCGAACCAGGTGTGGCTGGAGCGCTCGCCGATGCGGCAGTACGCGATGGTCGCCTTGCCCTCGTCGAGGCCGGCCTCGCCGACGTAGAGCTCGCGGAGCTCCTCCTCGGACTTGAACGTGCCGTCCTCGTTCGCGGCCTTGCTCCACGGGACGCTCAGCGCCGTCGGGATGTGGCCGGCGCGCTGGGACTGCTCCTGCGGGAGGTGGGCCGGGGCCAGGAGGCGGCCGGCGTACTCGTCGGGGGAGCGGACGTCGATGAGGTTCTTGACGCCGATGGCGGCCTCGACCTCGTCGCGCTTGGCGCGCAGGTCCCAGTTGAGCGGCTTGGCGACGTAGTTGGTGGGTTCGCGCTTGACGACCTCGGTGGTGACGTCGCGGGCGTCGAGCTCCCACTTCTTGCGGCCGCCGTCGAGGAGCTTCACGCTCTCGTGGCCGTACAGCTTGAAGTACCAGTACGCGTAGGCCGCGAACCAGTTGTTGTTGCCGCCGTAGAGGACCACGGTGTCGTCGTTGGCGATGCCGCGCTCCGAGAGGAGCTGCGAGAACTGCTCCTGGTTGACGAAGTCGCGGCGGACCGGGTCCTGGAGGTCGTCCTTCCAGTCGATCTTGACCGCGCCCTTGATGTGGCCGCTGTCGTAGGCGGAGGTGTCCTCGTCGACTTCGACGAACACGACTCCGGGGGTGTCGAGGTTCTCTTCCGCCCAATCGGCGGTCACCAGCACGTCTTCACGGGCCATGGGTGTTCTCTCCTGAACGTTGAATGGAATGGCTTGGTATCGACTGTTCCGAGTTCGAGAGGGCCCGGCGGTGCGGTGGCGCCGCGTTTCGGCGGCGGAGCAGGGTGATCCAGGGGATCGTCAGTCCTGGAATCGAGACCGGTTCCGGCCGCGCTGGAGGACAGCGGAAATGAACGGAACCTGTGGAAGCAAGCCTTGCTCTGACTCTGCACTTTTCTTCGTGCCGCGCACGCTGGGCCGCAATGCGGCGACTGCCGTCGGCCTCCGGGGCCGGGCGAGTCGCCTAAGGCATTCGACAGAGCGTGGCCGCGATCATGCAGTAATCGATCGCGCGCCGCTTGGTGAGCATCGGCTTGCGCATGGGCAGAACGCTAGCAGACTTCCCGGGCCGAATCCACACCCGTTCTCGCGATGCGGACGGAGCGGCGCACCGATTGCGAGCGCCCCGTCACACCCGTCAGGTGAGGACGACGTCCTCGGCGGTGCCCGAGATGGCGACGACGTCGCCTTCGAACGCGATCTCGGCGAGCGTGATCCCGTACGGCAGCTCGGGCAGTTCGACAGTGGAGGTGAGCTGGGACGCGAACTCGTCGACGAGCGGCTGGACGCCTGCCGGCAGGCCCTCGGTGAGCGACTCGACGGCTTCGGGCGTGAAGCTGATGGCGCCGTCGCCGACGACGACCTGCCCGCTGGCCTGGAGGTCGACGGAGATGCCGCCGAGCTCCTCGGTCGCGGAGAGTGTCGCGTTCCCGTCCTCGTCGATCTGCAGGTCCCAGCCGGTCTGCTCGGCCAGGAGCGCCTCGACCGAGTCGACCGAGATGGTGCCCTCGACGTCGAGGGTGCGGGCGACGGCGTCGCCGCCGTCGCTGAGCTCGCGCCAGTCGGCGTCGACGTCGCGCGCGGTCATGGCGAGCTCGGGGAAGACGAGGCCGTTCGCGCCGACGTCGGCGAGGGTGATGTCGATCTGCTCGAAGTCGCCGGACCACGCCTGCGTGACGAAGGGCCAGCCGTGGATGGTCACGTCCGGGCGCTGGTCGGAGTAGGCGCCGTGGTCGGCGGCAGTGGCCGCGACCTCGGTCGCGATGCGCCCCTCGGCGACCGCGTTGGCGACCCGGTCGCCGAGGGCGGCGAGGGCGGCGACGATGACGAGGGTGATGAGGAGGCGGCGGAGGATCTTCACCAGGTGGCTCCAGTGAGTCTCGGGGTGGGTTCGGCGCGGGGGGTGCGTCAGTCGATCATGTAGTAGGCGCTCAGGAGGTATACGACGGGGCCCGTGACGGCGAACGCGAGGAGCGGCCCGGCGGCGTTGACCACGGGGTTCGGGGCGGTCCCGGCGCCGTCGATGCGCCGCGACGCCGACATGTAGCCGCAGGCGAGGTCGGACAGGACCGCGATGAGCGCGATGAGGAGGCCGCCGATCGCGGCGTGCCTCGGATCGGGTCCCTCGATGACGAGCCCGGCGTAGGCGGCGGAGGCGGTGCCGCACATGGTGCCGATGACGATGCCGAACGCGCCGCGGGTGACCTGGCGGTTGATCCGCGGGTCGGGCATGACGAGGTCGACGGCGCGGGCGGCGAGGATCGCGGTCCCGGCGGCGACGACCGCGGAGTACATCGCGGGCGGCGCGGATCCCAAGCGGGACAAGGCGATGTAGCAGGCGTACCCGCACACGGCGATGCACAGGACCATCGTGAACCCGAGGCTCTCGGTGACCCCTTCGTGGGTGCGGCGCACGAGCTGGCCGGCGACGGCGGCGCCGAAGGCGAGCGCGAGGAGCACGGTGACGGGCAGGAGCGAGACCGGCTGCCAGGTCACGGCGACCCAGTCGGCGGCGACGGCGAGGCCGGAGGCGACGGCGACGGTGAGCCAGGCGCCGTCGATCCTGCGCACCCAGGTCATGAGGACGACTGCGGCGATCTGGAGGACCGCGATCCCGGCGGCGTAGACGGGCCGCTCCATCTGGGCGCCGAGGACGAGCCCGGCGCTGACGACGACGACCACGGCGAGTGCGGGGAGGCGGTGGAGCAGGGGCGGGGTCGGCGGCGGGAGGGTGTGGTCCTCGCGGCCGGCGGCCCGGTAGGCGCCGGTGCCGACGCGCCGGCGGGAGCCGGTGGCGTCCGGGTCCTCGCCGCGACCGGGGGACGCGGAGCGGCGCGGTCCGGCCTGGCTCGGCGCCTCGGGGTAGGTCTCGCCCCAGGCGGCGCCCTCGGCGGGAGGGGCCGCCTCGGGGGGCTCGTAGCCCCAGGTCTCGTCGGGTCGGCTGTACGACACGGTCACAGCCTACGGCAAGGCCCTTGTGCACCGTTCACCTTCGAAGGGCCGCAGGGCGGGTGTCGGCGGGACCGCCCGGTGGGGTGACGGTACGGGTCCGTTCGTGATCGGTGCGTGTCCGGGCGGTGAACGGCGGTTTGCCGGGGCTTGGCCGCGCGCCGTCCCGAATAGTGAGGTTGCGCGGTCGTGACGCTGGTCATTTGCCTGGTGACCGTTTACACTTTGACAGGACTCCACCTACCGCAAGTAAGCCCCGCCCGTCGCCGTAGCCGGGAAGAGCGATAGTCGCGCGTGCTCACCTACCAGCGGAGGACTGCTTTGGAAATCCTGATCCTCACTTCCAACCCTGTGCCGGAGTCCCCGGAGTCGATCCTCCCGTCCTTGGAGCTGCTGCCGCACCGCGCGCGGTACGCCGGCCGGGACGTGCGGGCGCTGCTGAGCGGGCCGAGCCCGGACGCGGTGATGGTCGACGCCCGGTCCGACCTCGCCGACGCCCGAGCCACCTGCCGGGTCCTCCAGGCCACGGGCCTGACGGTGCCGCTGCTCGCGATCGTCACCGAAGCGGGCCTGGCCGCGCTCCAGGCCGACTGGGGTGTGGACGACTTCCTGCTCGCGTCCTCCGGCCCGGCCGAGGTCGAGGCGCGCCTGCGGCTGACCACCGGCAAGCCGAACGCGGCCACGGCCGCCGGCCCCGCGGTGATCCGCGCCGGCGACCTCACGGTCGACCCCGACACGTACGCGGCGAAGCTCAAGGGCGCCCCGCTCGACCTGACGTACAAGGAGTTCGAGCTGCTGCGGTTCCTCGCCCAGCACCCGGGCCGCGTGTTCACCCGCGAGCAGCTCCTGCGGGAGGTGTGGGGCTACGACTACTTCGGCGGCACCCGCACCGTCGACGTCCACGTGCGGCGCCTGCGCGCCAAGCTCGGCTCGGAGTACGAGTCGATGATCGGCACGGTGCGGCAGGTCGGCTACAAGTTCGTGGCGCCGCCGCCGGAGAACCTGCGCGAGTCCGAGCCCGCTCCCGAGCGGGTCGACGCATAAACGACCGGGGCCGTTCGCTCCCCGTTCCGAAAGCGACAGAAGAGGCGGTTCCGCGGCAGCGGGCCGCCTTTTCCAATTGTGTCCGAAGTTGACACTGATTCCAGAGTTTCCCCTGGTCCATAAGTGGCTTTCGGACGTGTTGCGGCCGTCCGCATATCGGCTCGACTCGATGAACATTGCTCCCGGAATCGTGCCGAACAGGAATGTTAACCATTGTAATCACCCCGGAGAACGGTCCTATCCGGACAAAAGCCGCAACTCAGAGTACCCAAGCAGTGGCCCTGGGTGGATAGAATGAAGACCGCTTTGGACCCGTACCCTCGTCCCCCTTGGAGTGTGACCCCGTGTCCGATCGCTCCGTCGACCCCGATGCCCTCGCAGAGTTCCGCGAGGTCGCCCAGGGCCGCTTGGCACACCTCGAAACGCTGATCGAACGGCTGCGGCACGGCAACGTACTCGGCGTGGAACCCGGCTTCGGGCTCCTCGACTCGGGCCAGACCGCCCGCGAGACGTACCGCGAATTCCACCGTCAGACCTGGTCCAACCTCCAGGACCTCCGAGCCGACCTGGCCGGCATCATCGCCACGGTCGACGGCGTCGCCGAGCGCGCCGTCGAGACCGACGCGGATTCGGCAGCCCACCTGTCGCGAAGGGAGGCGTGAGCGACATGCCCGACACCCAGACCAGCGGCGACACCGGCCGCGACGACGACGAGCGCGACGACGACCTCGACGAAGAGGAAGAGGACGACGACCGCGAGGACGACGACACCGGCACCGACAACGAAGAGGACGACGAAGAGGACGACGACCGCGAGGAGGAGGAGGACGACGACCACCGCCGCGGCCGGCGCGACGACTACGACAGCGCCGCCCCCGACGACTCCACCGTCGTCGAGTACCAGCGGCGCGACGCCGAAGCGCTCTTCCTCTCGGGCCAACCCTGCGGCTACGCCAACTGCCAGAACCAGTACAACGAGGCCGAGACCGCCTGGATCAAGCTCGTCTCCGCGATCCCCATCGCCGGCCAGGTCCAGATGCTGACCGTCGAGACCAAGGGGACGCCCGCGCCGAGCCAGGCCAGCATCCGCAACCTGGTCGCCGAGGTCCGCCCCGACGACCCGGACAAGTACGCGCTCCGGACCGTCAGCGTGCACTGGCAGGAGTTCAAGGACGCCTTCGACACCGACCCCGGGAACGGGATCGCCCCGATGCTCAAGTCGGCGCTGCGCACCCTCTCGGACACCTGGAAGGGCGACGACTTCGACGCCTTCGCCGAGCAGGTCGAGATCGTCCTCGGCAACTGCGCCTCCATCTGCGAGGACATCGGCGACGCCACCAGCGGCGCCGTCGGGCTCCTCGAGCAGAAGGCCGACGAGTTCTTCGGACTCCAGGGCGGCGACTCCGGCGAGCTGCCGTACCCCGCGCCGCTGTACTGGATCTCCGACATGGAGTCGATGTTCACCGACCCGCTCGTCCACGTGCGGCCCCCGTTCCGCAGCGGCTGGTGCGACGTCACCGCCGGCTGCGACAACGACGGCGGCCTCGTCGGGGCGCTGCTGGAGCTCGGCGGCTTCGAGAAGGACTATGTGGACGAAGTCCACGACTATGTGGAGAACCAGACCGACTACTACATGCGTAAGCACAAGAACGACGAGCCGCCGATCACCGAGGAGCAGGCGCGGGCCTGGGCGCAGGCCGACGCGAACAACAACATCACCGCCGACGTGAACGCCGGCATCGAGGACTACGACTCGCGCTCGCAGATCGCGAACGAGGACGTCGTGAACCGCTGGCAGAACGCGGAGGACTCGGCCTCGACGTTCCAGCCGGAGGCGTACCCGTCGAGCCCGTCGACGTTCCGCGACTCCTCCGACATGCTCGCCGACTCCTACGGGGGCCTCGACGCCGGATCCGGCGGCCTCGAGCCGGGCGGCGCGCCGCCCGGCGGGGGCAGCGGCGGCGGCCTGGAGCCGCCCGGCGGTGGCGGCGGCGGGGTCAGCGGTGGTCTCGCCTCCG
>NZ_WIAO01000014.1:127244-135980 GCF_009451885.1 Glycomyces albidus | reverse complement strand
CCATCGGCCGCCTCAAGCGCTACCGCGCCATCGCCACCCGCTACGACAAGCTCGCCATCCGCTACGAAGCGGCCATCCAAGTCGCAATGATCCTCGACTGGAAACCCAGTTCGTAAACACGACCTAGTGGGTTCGTCGATTTTCGACCGGCATCAGCACGGTGCGGACGGCCGAATGATCCGCCCGAAAACCCTCCGGCCTCTTTGTCGCTGCCGCTTGAACCTCGGGTGCCGCCTTCCATGAAGTCGGCAGAGGTCCCGCTGTGCGCGTCTGGCGTGGCCGCCGCAGGAGCGAGATCCGGTCTGAGATCCGTTCCCGAGTCCGTCCGAGCGACGGACCCGCCCCGATGTCGCCCTGAGGACGAGAGACGGCGGCTAACCAGCCCGCAGGACCACGGTGCACCGGCCCGTCCCGGGGAGTGGGATGTAGAGACGGATACCTTGGGCCGCATCGGATCCCGAGAGATGCGTGTAGTCCTCGCCCGGGTGGTAGCCGCGGGTGAAGGGGGCCGTGGCGTCGACTTCGACCGAGATGAGGTCCTCGCCGCGCCGGTATGCGGCCGCGCCGGCTTCGAGTTCGAAGCCGCCCTCGACCGGGCGGACGCCTTCGAGCTGCCCGCCGTCGCGGAACGACAGTTCGAGCACCTGCCGAACCCGGGCCGGGTCGGCCTCGACCCGGATCTGGGCCTCGCGGTCGCCGAGGACCACCTGCACCTCGGTCGTGAGCGCGACCTCCTCGGCCGGGCGGTGCCCGAAGTCCATCGCCGCCGAGAAGCGGCCCTCGTCCACAAGGGAGTAGTTCGCGTCCTCGCGCCGGAACTCCGCCGGGAGCGGCCCGTAATAGGCCGCGCCCGCCCGCTCGCGCAGGACGAACGTGTTGCCCGCGGCTTCGAGGCCCTGCGCCCGGAAGGGGCCCAGACCGAAGAAGTCCCGCGAGAGCCGGACCGAGTCGAGCACGGCCTCGCCCGCGAACAGCCGCAGGAACGTCGGGTTCGTCGCCAGACCCGACCGGATCCGGCCCTGCGCCCCGTAGTCCGATCCGCCGTAGACGCTCACCGCGAAGTCGCCGCAGCGCGCCACGGCCAGACCCGATGCGCCGAACACGGCCGTGCCGGGCCGGCGGGGCTCGGCGGGCGGGAGGGGGCCCGCGAGCGCCGGCTCCAGGAGGATCTCCGCCAGCGTGCCCGCCGGATCGGCGATCTCGGCGGACAGCTCCTCCGCGACCGCCGCGAAGTCGCCGCGGCCGCGTTCGATCGCGAAGCGCCGGAACTGCATCAGGAAGGGAGCGAGCCGGATCGAGCCGCGCTGGTCCTGGCGCCGCGAGTGCACCGTCTCGACCGTGCCGTCCGGCAGCGCGGCCGCGGCGATCGCCTCCAGGCTCCGGACCACCAGGTCCAGCAGCGCGGGCCGGTCGAGGATCGTGCCGATGGCCGTCAGGGACGGGTTCGAGACGTGCAGGGCGTAGTTCGCGCTCCGCTCCGAGTACCAGCCGTCGGCGTCGATGTCGACGCCCTCGGCCAGCCACTGGTCGATGCGCTCGACCAGGCGCGGGTCGGGCCAGTGCCGGTGCAGCCGGGCCAGCGCCGAGCAGAGCTCCCAGCGGTGGTTCGGGGTGTGGACCCCGCCCAGGCGCAGGGGCTCCGCGGCCGCGGCGGCGATCGCCGCGAGCGCCGAAGCCAAGGGCCGCAACCAGTCCGCACCTTCGATGAGCGCGTACGCGTCGCACAGGTCGTTGATCGTGAACGCCGTGTCCGGCGGGGACGCGAAGTTCTCGCCGTCGAACAGGCCGTTGCCGGCCTGCATCCACGACAGGTGCGCCACCAGGCGCCCGGCCGCCGCCGCGGCCTCCTCCGATCCGAAGAGCGCGGACGCCGGGTTCACCGCGCAGGCGGCGAGCGCCTTCGCGGCGCTCATGACCGCGCGGTGGTGCGGGTCGCCGGCCAGCAGGGCCTCGACCCCGCCGAGGACCTCCCGCGCCCGCTCGTCGGCGGCCGCGGTCACGGCCGCCGCGAACTCAGTCCTTGAGGCCGGCATTGATGTCCTCGTTCATGACGTACTTCTGGAACACGATGAAGATGAGCACCAGCGGCAGGATCGACATCACCGACGCGGCCAGCAGCAGCGGCCAGTCGATGTTCTCGGCCCCCACGATGCTGCGCAGCGCGATCTGGAGCGTGAACTTGCGTTCGTCGCCGACGACGATGAGCGGCCAGACGTAGTCGTTCCAGCGCCACTGGAACGAGAAGATCGCCAGGGTCATGATGATCGGCCGCGACATCGGCAGCATGATCCGGAAGAAGATCCCGATCTCGCGGGCGCCGTCGATGCGCGCCGCCTCCAGGATGTCGTCCGGGATCGACAGGAAGAACTGCCGGAACATGAACACGCCCGTGGCCGTCAGGATCGACGGGACGACCAGGCCCGCGAAGGTGTCGTACATGCCGAGGTTGCGGATCACGATGAACGTGGGCGACAGGATGACCTCGGTCGGCAGCATCGTCGTGGCGAGGATGCAGATGAAGAAGACCCTGATCCAGCGCTGGTCGCGGTACTTCGCGAGCGCGTACCCGGTCATCGCGCTGGCCATCACCGTCAGCGCCGTCGTCGTCAGCGAGACGGCCAGCGTGTTGGAGAAGTACAGCATGAAGTCGAACCGGCTCCACGCCTTCTCGAACCCGCCGATGGTCGGGTTCTCGGGCAGGAACGAGAGCGGGTACTGGAACAGCTCCGAGCCGGGTTTGAAGGCGCTCAGCAGGAACCACAGCACCGGGAACGCGTAGACGGCGGCGAGGAGCCACAGGAACGCGGTGAGCGGAATGGACGTGCCGAGCTCTTTGACCTTGCGGGCCTTGCGCCTGCGGGGATTCACGGCGGTCTCGGGGTGCAGTGTCGCGGTGCTCATGCGCCCCTCCTCCGGTTGACCGCCATCTGGAGCAGTGCGATGGACAGCAGGATGACAAGCAGGATCATCGAGACGGCGCTGGCGTAGCCGACGTCGGCGCGCTTGAAGCCGGTCTCGTAGATGTACTGGATGAGGAACACGTTCGACGTGCCCGGTCCGCCGCCGTTGAGGGCCTGGACCATCGCGAACTCCTTCATGGCGCCCAGCGACGACAGCAGGACCACCAGGAACGAAGTGGGCGCGATCGAGGGCAGGGTGATGTGGCGGAACCGCTGCCAGGCGTTCGCGCCGTCGATCTCGGCGGCCTCGTAGTAGGCGCGCGGGACGTTCTTGAGGGCGGCGATGAAGATGAGCATGTTGAACGCCGTGCCGCCCCAGGTCGCGGCCATGACCACGACCATGAGCGCGAGGTCGGGGTCGGTCTGCCAGGCGAGCGGGTTCGCGCCGAGTTCGGTGGCGACGTAGTTGACGAAGCCGAAGCTCTCGCCGAACATCCACCGCCAGATCACTCCGGCGACGATGGGGGAGATGAGCCACGGGAAGAAGAACACGATCTTCGCCGCGGACCTGCCCTTGGCGTGGTTGGAGACGAGCAGCGAGGCCACGGTCAGCGACATGACGTACATGAGCGGGACGCTGAAGGCCGCGAACAGGAGGCTGCGGGTGAGCGCCTGGTAGAACGTCGGGTCGCCGAACAGCTTCTCGTAGTTGGCGAGGCCGATGAAGTCGAAGGTCCCGATGCCGGTGTAGTCGGTGAACGAGTAGATCAGGCCCAGGCTGCCGGGCCAGACGAAGAACACGGCGAACAGGACGATGCTGATGCCGGCGAGCCCGAAGGGGGCGAGCCGGTACTCGGGGCGCCGGCCCTTGCCGGGCCGCTGTCGCGGCCCGGCGGGGCGTGCGGTTTCGATGGCGGTGGCCGTCAAGGGTTACTCGCAGGTGATGTTCTCGTTGAGCGACGCGATGATGTTCGCGATGGTCGTGGGGACGTCCTGCTCGCCGTTGGCGAGCTTGACGGCCTCGTCCTTGAGCGGGTCGGCGTCGCCGCCCGCGGTCTGGCCCTGGTAGACCATCCGGAGGGCCGTCTGCTCCTGGGAGCTGGAGACGGCGGGGTCGGCGGCGGCGATCTCCTCGTTGTAGAGGTCGAAGCTGGCCTGGGCGTCGCCGTAGTCGATGTCGAGGCCCTGGATCACCGGGAGGAACCCGGAGATCTCGGCGATCTCGGTGTAGTTCTCGGGCGCGAACAGCCAGGAGATGAAGTCGAGCGCGGCCTGGGACTTCTCGCCGCTGTAGGCCACGATGTAGCCGCCGCCGAGGTTGGTGGCGCGGCGGGTCTGGGCCGGCATGAGCGCCGAGGCCCACTCGAAGTCGGTGATGTTGGCCTGGAAGTCGGCGACCTGCCAGGACCCGGAGTAGTAGGCGGCGACCTGGCCGCTCTTGAACAGGGCGTTCGCGTCGTCGCCGGAGACCCACACCGAGCGCGGCATGATGTCGTCGTCGTTGATGTCGGCGAAGAACTGGAGCGCCGCGGTCGTCTCGGCCTCCTTGGTCGAGTACGTGCAGTCGTCGCCGAGGGTGAACCCGTCGCTGCCGAACTGGTACATGAAGGAGCGCAGCCGGTGCGAGGACGGGTCCATGACCAGCCCGTAGCGCGCTCCAGTCGCGGCCTTGACCTCGGTGACCGCGGCGATGAACTCGTCCCAGGTCCAGATCTGGTCCGCGGTGGTCGGGTAGGCGACGCCGGCCTGGTCGAACAGGCTCTTGTTGACGTAGAGGCCGACGGCGGTGAGGTCGGTGAGGAAGGTCGGGACCGCGCCCTCCTCGTTCTCGGCGAGGAGGTTCTCCATGATGCCGCGTTCGGCGGCGATGTCGGAGAGGTCCTCGAGCTGGTTCATCCAGATCGGGTCGATCGCGGTGACGCGGGCGAGGTCGGGCAGGCCGTCGGCCTGGGCGGCGTTGCGCAGGCGGGTGTTGAAGTCGTCGTAGGGAATGTCGTCGATATCGACCGTCACGCCGGTCTCCTCGAAGTACTTGTCGGCCATCGCCTGGAAGCCGCCGCCCTGGTTGGCGTCGCCGGACAGCCAGAACTTGATGGTGTCGGCGCCGCCTTCGTCTTCGCCGCCGCCGATGAACCCGCAGGCGCTGAGGGGCAGGGCCGCCGCACCGGCGGTGCCGGCGCTGAGGACGAGTCTTCTCTTCATTGAGCTTCTCTTTTCGGGAAAGGGGATTCGACGGCTGGGAACGACCGCCTTCCGAACCCGGGTGCCGACCACCCGGGACCGCGCGAACCAGCGTGACGCAGCGCAGTGCCACAGGTCACTCGTGAAACGCTTGCCCGAAACTACCAGACCTTCGACTAGCGCGCGACAGTAGGTCCCGACCTGTGGTTTTGCAGGCCCCGCGGTCGCGCTCCCAGGGCCTGCCGGACCCCTTGGGGTCCTTCACATGTCGGGTGAAAGGCCAGGTGTCAGTCGGCTTCGGCCGCCGCGGGCCGCTTCGCGGGGCGCCCGTCCTCCGGCTGCTTGTCGGGCCGGTCGTCCTCCGGCTCGGGCTCGGCGGCCCGCTCGGCCGCCGCGGCGGCCTCCACGGCCTCGTCGGCGGCCTGCTTCAGCAGGTCCGCCGTGCGCTGGGCGGTGCGCTCGGCCGCCTCGAAGAGGGCCGCCATGACCACGAGGGTCGAGCCGATCAGGACCAGGGCGAGACCGGCGGCGCCGCCCGAGACGAGGTAGGGCATCTGGCCGTCGACGTAGGCCAGCTCGGCCATGCCCATCCAGCCGAGGGTGATGACGGCGCCGCCGGCCAGCCAGAACAGGATGCCGAGCAGACGCAAACGGGCGGTAGGGGAACCGGACACAATTCACTCCATTGTGGGCTTGTGAGGGATTGTCGGAATTTCGTTACTTCGAGGTAACCGAATCTATCAATTCCTTGGTACCTTGTGACAGATGCCATAGCCCGTTTTCTCCCGAAGGGTGGCCTTAGATGGTGAACCATCCCCCCGTCCGCCGATTCCTCCTCGCCGCGGCGGCGGCGACCCTCGCCGCCGCCGGCCTCGCCGCCGCGCCCGCCTCGGCGCAGACCGCCGAGATCCTCGCGGCCGACAGCCCCGACGCCATCCCCGGCTCGTACATCGTCGTCTTCGAGGACGAGCCGAAGACCGCCGTCGTCGACGCGTTCGGCGGACAGGTCGAAGACGTCTTCGACTCCGCCGACACCGTCCTCGCCTCGATGAGCGAATCGGAGGCCGAACGCCTCGCCGCCGACCCCGCCGTCGCCTACGTCGAGCAGAACCAGACCGTCACCGTCGACGCGGTCCAGACCGACCCGCCCTCCTGGGGCCTCGACCGCATCGACCAGGACGCGCTCCCGCTCGACGCGGCCTACGCCTACCCGAACGCCGGCGAAGGCGTCACCGCCTACATCATCGACACCGGGATCTGGGCGGGCACGGCGGACTTCTCCGGCCGCACCGGCACCGGCTTCTCCGCGATCCTCCCCGGCCTCCAGGGCCTCGACTGCAACGGCCACGGCACCCACGTCGCCGGCACCGTCGGCGGCACCGAGCACGGCGTCGCCAAGGCGGTCACCATCGTGCCCGTCCAGGTCCTCAACTGCCTCGGCTCCGGCACCACCGCCGGCGTCATCGACGGCGTCGACTGGGTCACCGAGAACGCCGTCAAGCCCGCCGTCGCGAACATGAGCCTCGGCGGCGGCCTCAGCGACGCCCTCGACGCGGCCGTCGCGGCCTCGATCGACTCCGGCGTCACCTACGCGGTCGCCGCCGGCAACGAGACCGCCGACGCCTGCGGCGTCTCCCCGGCCCGCACCCCCGGCGCGATCACCGTCGCCGCCTCCACCGACGCCGACGCCCGCGCCGACTTCTCCAACTTCGGCCCGTGCGTCGACCTCTTCGCCCCCGGCCAGGACATCACCTCGCCGTACCTGTTCGGCACCCCGATGACCCTGAGCGGCACCTCCATGGCCTCGCCGCACGTCGCGGGCGCCGCCGCGCTCTACCTCTCGGCCCACCCGGACGCCACGCCCGCCGAGGTCGCCGACGCCCTGGCCGCCGCCGCCGTCCCCGGGGCGGTCGGCGACGTCCAAGGCAGCCCCAACCTGCTCCTCAACGTCACCGCCTGACCCGCATCGCACGCCGAAGGACCCGGCCCGCGCGGCCGGGTCCTCCGCGTTCCCCCGCCGGAGCCGGCGGACGACCCGTCCGGACCCCCGATCCGCCTCTGCCCCAGAACGGGCCCGCCCCCGCGCGCCGCGCTCCGCTGGCAGCGAACACGGAGCCCAGCCGCGTCCGATCGTCGCCGCGACGGGCTAAGGTCTGGATTGGCAGCCGCAACGCTGAACGCATATCGCCGACACAGAATGAAGGTGCAAAGACATGGAGCATTCGATTCCATTCTCCTCGCAGCTGGAGAGGGATGTCGTGAACGCGGTCGCCCGTCGCGGCGGCGGCGACGCGTCCTCGGTCGGCCTGGACAGCATGGTCTTCGACCGGCTGCTCAAGGAGCACATCCTCTTCCTGGGCTCGGACGTCAACTCCGAGATCGCGAACCGCCTGTGCGCCCAGCTCCTCCTGCTCGAAGCGGAGGACGACCAGCGCGACATCAAGCTCTACATCAACTCGCCCGGCGGCTCGGTCTACGACGGCATGGCCATCTACGACACCATGCAGTACATCAAGAACGACGTGCAGACCGTCGGCATGGGCATGGCCGCCTCCATGGGCCAGCTGCTCCTGTGCGCCGGCACCGCGGGCAAGCGCTACGCGCTCCCGCACGCGCGCATCATGATGCACCAGCCCTCCGGCGGCATCGGCGGCACGGCCTCCGACGTCGCGATCCTCGCCGAGCAGATGCTCTACACCAAGCAGATGTTCCAGGAGCGCGTCGCCGAGCACACCGGCCGCACGATCGAGGAGATCGAGCGCGACTCCGACCGCGACCGCTGGTTCACCGCCGCCGAGGCGAAGGACTACGGCTTCATCGACCACGTCGTCAAGCGGGTGGCCGACGTCCCCGCCGGCTCGAACTAGAGAACACCAGGAGGGGAACCAGATGATGGACATCCACGCCCAGTCCGCGGGCGGTTTCGACCCGCGGGCCCGCTACATCGTCCCGTCGTTCACCGAGAAGACCTCGTACGGGATCAAGGAGATGAACCCGTACAACAAGATGTTCGAGGACCGGATCATCTTCCTCGGGTCCCCCGTGGACGACACCTCGGCCAACGACATCATGAGCCAGCTGATCGTCCTCGAGGGCAACGACCCCGACCGGGACATCATCATGTACATCAACTCGCCCGGCGGCTCGCTCACCGCGCTCATGGCCATCTACGACACCATGCAGTACGTGCGCCCGGACATCCAGACCGTGTGCATGGGCCAGGCCGCCTCGGCCGCCGCCGTGCTCCTCGCCGCCGGGACCCCCGGCAAGCGCACCGCGCTGCCGAACTCCCGCGTGATCATCCACCAGCCCGCCACCGAAGGCACCTTCGGCCAGGCGTCCGACATGGAGATCCAGGCCCGCGAGATCATGCGCATGCGCGACCAGCTCGAGAAGATCCTCGCCCGGCACACCGGCCAGGACCTCACCAAGGTCCGCCGCGACATCGAGCGCGACAAGATCTTCACCGCCGAGGAGGCCGTCGCCTACGGCCTGGTCGACAACGTCCTCAACTACCGCAAGAAGAACGCCCTGCCGGCCGAAGCGGCCGCGTAAGACGTACCGCCGGGAGTGGGGGGGCCCCCCCCCGGGCCCCCCCCCCCCCCAACCCCCGGCACACCCCCATCAACCCAAAAACCAAGCCACGACCCCAGAC
>NZ_WIAO01000014.1:0-127234 GCF_009451885.1 Glycomyces albidus | reverse complement strand
TCAGACGTCCCCCGGGGTGGGGGGGGCCCCCGCCGGGCCCCCCCCACTCCCGCACCCCCGGTCTCCCCTCGATCACCCCAAAAACGTCGCACGTCCGCGATACGGTTGCGCTGGCGAACCGCCGCCGCCCGGAACCGGACCTGCCATCACGGTCTGAGACGGCCCTGGCGCGGTGGCCGCAAATGCGAAATACTGGGTTCGAGACACCGGTTCGTCCTGAATCAACGGAGCAAGCACGCACGCTCGGCGGACTTCGGATCGCACGCCGCCGAGGGAGGGAGTTACCGCGATGGCCCCACGCCTGGGTGACAGCGAGATCTTGAAGTGCTCGTTCTGCTCGAAGTCGCAGCGGCAGGTCCGGAAGCTCATCGCCGGCCCGAACAACGTGTACATCTGCGACGAGTGCATCGACCTCTGCAACGAGATCATCGAAGAGGAGTTCGCCGAGGACGCCGAGGTGGCCTGGGAGGACCTGCCCAAGCCCAAGGAGATCGTCGAGTTCCTCGACCAGTGGGTGATCGGCCAGGACCACGCGAAGCGCTCGCTCGCGGTGGCGGTCTACAACCACTACAAGCGCGTCCAGCTCGACGAGCTGGGATCCAACCGCGGCGACCACGTCGAGCTGCAGAAGTCGAACATCCTCATGGTCGGCCCGACCGGCTCCGGCAAGACCCACCTCGCGCAGACGCTCGCCAGGATGCTCGACGTCCCGTTCGCGATCGCGGACGCCACGGCCCTCACCGAGGCCGGCTACGTCGGCGACGACGTGGAGAACATCCTCCTCAAGCTCATCCAGGCCGCCGACTTCGACGTCAAGCGCGCCGAGACCGGCATCATCTACATCGACGAGATCGACAAGGCCGGGCGCAAGGCCGACAACCCCTCGATCACCCGCGACGTCTCCGGCGAAGGCGTGCAGCAGGCGCTCCTGAAGATCCTCGAAGGCACGGTCTCCTCGGTGCCCCCGCAGGGCGGGCGCAAACACCCGCACCAGGAGCACATCCAGATCGACACCACGAACATCCTCTTCATCTGCGGCGGCGCGTTCGCCGGGATCGAGGAGATCATCAAGAACCGCATCGGCAAGCGCACCGTGGGCTTCACCGCCCCGCTGCACGCCGCCGACGACGAGGGCGACGCGATCGTCTCCCAGGTCATGCCCGACGACCTGCTCAAGTACGGGCTCATCCCCGAGATGGTCGGGCGCCTGCCGATCCTCACCACCGTCGACCACCTCGACAAGGCCGCGCTGCTGCGCATCCTGACCGAGCCGCGGAACGCCCTGGTCAAGCAGTACCAGCGCCTCCTCGAGCTCGACGGGGTGGAGCTCGTGTTCGCCGACGACGCGCTGGAGCCGATCGTCGAGTCCGCGCTGCTGCGCGGCACCGGCGCGCGGGGCCTGCGGGCGATCATGGAGGAGGTCCTCCAGCCCGTCATGTACGAGATCCCCTCGCGGGCCGACGAGGTCGCGAGGGTCGAGATCACCGCCGACGTGGTGCGCCGCAATGTGAATCCGACGCTCGTGCCGCGCACGAAGGCCACGCCGCGGCGGGCCGTGCGGCCCCGCCGCGAGAAGTCGGCCTAGTCAGTCCTCTTTGTTCTCGTCGCGGAGGCGGCGGTCGATGTCGCGGAGGAAGTCGGGGTCGTCGTCGGGCGCCACCGGTCCCTTGGGGCTCCTCGGTCCGCCGGTGCTGCCCGAGCGTCCCGTGCCTGGCCTCGGCCGCGGCGGCCGGGCCCGGCCCGCCGAGAACCAGAGCACGCCTCCGGCGACCGGCACGAACAGAATGATGACCACCCACCAGGCCCGCGTGAGCCTCCGGGGATGGTGCTCGCCCCCAAGGCAGTCGGCGAGCGCGGCGATGACCAGCGCCAGGTGCGCCAAGAAGAGGAAGACGAACGCGCGGATCATGTCCCAATCATGCCTGCCCGGGGCCGCCGGTACAACAACGGCTCGGGGTGTTGCGCCCTCCGTGGTGTTACTCGATAGTAACTTCGTAGGATATAGTCGGCCCTAGGCTCAGGGCCGGTGCAAGGCCCAGTACAGGCTCGGCGAAGTTCGCGGGCCGCAAGTTCGGCGAGACAGGAACGACCTCGGAGGTTGTCTATGAACATCGTGGTTCTGGTCAAGCAGGTACCCGACTCGGGACTCGCGAGACAACTGGACGCCCAGTTGCGGGTCGACCGCAACGGCGCCAACAACGTCATGGGCGAGCTCGACGAATACGCCGTCGAAGCCGCGCTCCAGCTCAAAGAGGCCCACGGCGGCGAGGTGACCGTCCTGACGCTCGGCCCCGGCCAGGCCACCGAGACCATCCGCAAGACCCTCGCCATGGGCGCCGACAAGGCCGTCCACATCGAGGACGACGCGGTCGCCGGCTCGGACGCGCTGACCACCTCCGCGATCCTGGCCGCCGCGCTCGGCCGCCTGGAATGGGATCTCGTCATCGCCGGCGCCGAGTCCACCGACTCGAACATGGGCGTCATGCCGCAGCTCCTGGCCGCCCGCACCGGGGCCCCGGCCCTGACCGGCGCCCGCAAGATCGACACCGACGGCACCTCCGTCACCGTGGAGCACCAGCGCGCCAACGGATACGACGTGCTCACCGCGAACCTGCCCGCGATCGTCTCGGTCTGGGACACCATCAACACGCCGCGCTACCCGTCGCTCAAGGGCATCATGGCCGCCAAGCGCAAGCCGGTCGAGTCGCTTCAGCTCTCCGACCTCGGCATCGAGGCCGCCGGCCAGGCCGCCGCCGCGAACGAGGTCGTCGGCGCCGCCGCGCGGCCCGAGCGGACCGCCGGTCAGATCGTCACCGACGAAGGCCAGGGCGGGACCGCCCTCGCCGAATTCCTCGCCGCCGAGAAGTTCATCTGAGCCGCCGAAAGGACCGTGAGACCGCCATGACCGACATCCTCGTATACGTACCGAACTCCGGCAAACACGCCGCCGAGGTGCTCACGCTCGCGCGCACGCTCGGCGACGTCTCCGCCGTCGCCTTCGACGACGCCTCCGCCTCGCTCGCGGGCGAGTACGGCGCCGCCAAGGTCTACCGGGTCGAGGCCCCCGGCATCGACGACTACTTCGTCGATCCGAAGGCGACGGTCCTGACCGACCTGGCGCGCAAGGTCGCTCCGGACTACTTCCTGCTGCCGAGCACCGACGAGGGCAAGGCCCTCGCGGCCCGCACGGCCGTCGCGCTCGACAACGGGCTCATGACCGACCTCTCGGGCCTGGCGCCCGACGGGACCGCGACCCAGGACGCCTTCGCGGGCACCACGATCGTGACGGCCAAGGCCACCAAGGGCTTCACGCTCGCCACGATCAAGCTCGGCGCCACCGAGCCGGCCCCGGCCCCGTCCTCGCCCGAGGTCGAGACCGTGAACGCCACCGTCGCCGAATCCGACCAGCGCGTCAAGGTCGCCCAGCGGGTCGACGAGCCCGCCGGGGACCGGCCCGCCCTGTCCGAGGCCCGCATCGTCGTCTCCGGCGGCCGCGGCGTCGGCTCGGCCGAGGACTTCGCGCTCATCGAGCGCGTGGCCGACGCCCTCGGCGGCGCGGTCGGCGCCTCGCGCGCCGCGACCGACGCCGGCTACTACCCGCACAAGTTCCAGGTCGGCCAGACCGGGACGACCGTGAGCCCGCAGCTCTACGTCGCCGCGGGCATCTCGGGCGCGATCCAGCACCGCGCGGGCATGCAGACCTCGCGGGTCATCGTGGCCGTCAACAAGGACGCCGACGCCCCGATCTTCGGCATGGCCGACTTCGGCGTCGTCGGCGACCTCTTCCAGGTGCTCCCGCAGGCCCTCGAAGAGATCGAGAAGCGCAAGTAAGACGACAGGCCCCGCGGCCCGGTCCCCGCTCGATGCGCGGACCGGGCCGCAGGTCGTTCCGCACCAGAGGCGCACCGCCGGCCGAGCGCGGCTGCGCGCCCGCGGGCGAATCCGGGCCGCTGCGGCGTGCACCGTTCAAAGCGGGCGGCGGCTCGGCCGGCGGCCGCGGCCGGCCGCCTCCGCGGCTACGGCTCCGTCACGGTCAGCGCGCCCGAGGGGCACAGCCCGACCGCGTCGGCCGCTTCCTCCGCGTCCCCGGCCTCTGGCTCGGCGTTGAGCACGAGCACCCTGCCGTCCTCGTCGTCCTGGTCGAAGACCCCCGGCGCGGTCAGCGCGCACATGCCCGCGCTGGCGCACCGCTCCCGGTCGGCGGCGATCCTCATCGCTCCACCTACCAGGCCACGGGGAGCGAGTCGACGCCGTAGATGAACATGCCGGTGCGCAGCGGGATCTCCTCCGGCGGCACCGCCAGGCGCAGGCCCGGGAACGCGGCGAGGAGCCTCGCGAAGCCGATGCGCATCTCCACGCGAGCGAGCTGCTGGCCCACGCACTGGTGCACGCCGTGCCCGAAGGCGATGTGGCCCTGGGCGTCCCGGCCGACGTCGAACTCGTTCGGCCGGTCGAAGCGGGCCGGATCGCGGTTGGCCGCGTGCGGTGCGACGGTGATGTACTCGCCCGCCCGCAGGAGCCGCCCGTCGATCTCGGCGTCCTCCTTCACGATCCGCATCATGCCCGCGTGGGCGACGGTCAGGTACCGCAGCAGCTCCTCGACCGCCCCTTCCATCAGCTCGGGTTCGGCGCGCAGCCGGGCGAGCTGGTCGGGGTGCTCGAGCAGCGCGAGCGTGCCCAGCCCGAACATGTTCGCGGTGGTCTCGTGGCCGCCCAGCAGCAGGATCATGCCGATGCCGGCGGCCTCGTCGTCGGTGAGGTCGTCATCGGCGGCGAGGGCGCTGAGCATGTCGGCGCCGGGGTCGGTCCGCTTGGCGGGGACGAGCTCCCGGACGTAGGCGAACAGCTCCGCCGCCGCCTCGCTGCGCCTCTCGACGGGCAGCACCTGGTCGAAGATGTCGTTGGAGGTCCGCTGGAACCGGTCGCGGTCGGCGTACGGGACGCCGAGCATCTCGCAGATGACCAGCGACGGCACCGGCAGGCCGAACTCGCGCATGAGGTCGGCGCCGCTGCCGGCGTCCCGCAGGGCCGCGATCGAGTCGTCGACGATGTCGGTGATCCGCGGCCCGAGGTCCTTCATGCGCTTGAGGGTCAGGGCGCCGGTGATCTTGCGCCGCAGGCGGGTGTGGTCGGGCGGGTCGGTGAAGAAGAAGAACCCGGGCGGCACGTGCTCGGAGGAGGACACGAAGAAGTGCGGCAGCTCGGTCGGCGAGCGGACGAAGCGCTCGCCGGTGACGAAGCGGGGGTCGGACAGGATCCGGCGGGACTCGGCGTAGCCGGTCACGAGCCAGCCTTCGGCGCCGTCCGGGTAGTACTTCATGCGCCGCAGCGGCCGGTCCTGGAGCGCGAGGAGCGCGGCCGGAGGGTCGTGGCGGGTCTCCCTGAGGTACGGCATGCCCTCGGGCAGGTCTTCGGAGTCGGTCTCAAGCGGGATCACGGCGGCTCCAAGCACGCTGGGGGACAGGGGCACCCACCGCTCATCGCAGCGTAAGGCCGGTCCGGGGGCGCTACAACGTACCGACCGCGTCATGTCGGGAAGCCGACACGCGCTGCGCGGCCGGGGTGCCGGCCGGGCGGCGGTCCCGGCCCGGTGCAGACCGGCCGAGCCGCGGTGATCGCTTCCCGCCGCAGGCCCGCCGGGCCGTCACGCGGTCGTAACAGCGGTGCGTTAGGCTTCCGGAAGCCTCTCGTTATATAGAACCTACAGATGATGTTGGAGGAATCCGCAATGGTCGCCTCAGCCGCCACGATCGCCGCGCCCCGCGTACTCGCCGACCTCCTGCCCGCCTCGACACGGGCGGCCGCGATCGCCCGGGACGCCGTGCTCGTACTCGCCGGCGCCGGTGCCGTCGGGGCTTCCGCGCAGGTCGCGTTCACCATCCCGCAGATCAGCCCGGTCCCGTTCGTGCTCACCACGTTCACCGTGCTCCTCGTCGGCGCCGCCTTCGGCCCCCTGCGCGCGGGCCTGGCGCTGGCGCTCTACCTCGCCGCCGGCGCCGCGGGCGTCCCCTGGTTCACCGAGGGCACCTCCGGCTACGCCATGCCGACCTTCGGCTACATCATCGGCTTCCTCGCCGCCGCGGTCGCGGTCGGCTTCCTCGCCGAGCGCGGCGGCGACCGCACGATCGTGAAGACCGTCGGCCTCATGGTCGTCGGCAACGTCATCATGTACGCCTTCGGCGTGCCCTACCTCGCGGTCGCCCTCGACATGAGCGCCTCCCAGGCCCTCGAAGCGGGCATGGTCCCGTTCCTCGCCGGCGACTTCGTCAAGCTCGTCTTCGCCGCGCTGCTGCTCCCCGGCACCTGGTGGGCCGTCAAGCGGTTCCGCCACGAGGACTAGCCCCGCCGACCGCGCAACGAGACGCCAAGGGCGCCTTCGGTTCCCCGAAGGCGCCCTTTCGCACGTCCTTCAGCCGATCTCCCAGCCGATGCCCAGCGCGCCGGGCCTCGGCACCGGCTCCGCCAGCGCCACCGTCCGGTTCGGACCCAGCTGCAGGTCGCCGGTCTCGCGCTTCTCCCGCTGGAGGCTCGACTGCGCGAAGCGGTACACCCGCTTCGGCACCGCGTCCGGCGAGAACCGCACCTGGAGCGAGTACTGGTCCACCGGGTACCGGAACGCGTTCCCGTGCCCGCTGGAGACGCCGCCGTTGCCCTGCACGACGATCTCGAACAGGTGCGTCGCGCCCTTCGGCAGCGGCGTGTCGAACACGATCTCCGCCAACGCGACCGGCGCCTCGGCGTGGCGCAGCACGTTCGGGACGGTGCAGTCGCGGACCGGTTTGAACTCGATGTCGTCGATGTCGCAGCCGGTGTCGCCGCGGTAGAGCAGGATGTACCGGTCCACATCGTCGCGCCTCGCCCGGACCAGCATCGACAGCTCGAACAGCGACTCCTGCCACTGCGAGTCGACGTGCACGACCACCTGCTGGCTCAAGATGTCGAGCGTGTGCTCGCGCGAGGCGGGCACCTGGTCGCACAGCTCGCGGACCGCGTCGCCGCCGAGGACCGCGTCCGGGCGGGGGAGCTGGCCGCGGATCGAGCGGGGCCCGCGGGCCCGCTTCGGACCGAGCAGCACCCGCAGGGACCCGGCGGGGAGCTCCAGCAGGTCTTCGAGGGCGGTGACGGCCGCGAGGGACTCGGCCCGCTCGGGACGGGAACGGCCGGACTGCCAGTAGCTCAGGCTCGTCGTCGACACCGTGATCCCGCGCATGGCGAGGCGGTGCCGGATGCGGTCGAGGCCGAGCCCGCTGGCCTGGATGGCGACCCGCAGGGCGGTGTGGAACGGCCCTGTGCGGAGCGCTTCGGCGAGCTCGGGCGTCATCGGCACACACTTTCTCTCGACTCGGCTTGCGAGGTCTGCTTCACAACCCGGTCTCGGGGCGGCGACTCCTCTATACCGGAAACGTAGGAGGATTCGTCAGATTCTATCGCGGGCCGACCATCGCGTCAGAGGCCGACATCTCGGCCCGCCTGAAGCGCGTCCCGCGGACCGGAACACGCTACACCCGGCGCCGCCGCCGGAGGGCGTGACCCGCAACGCGTCGGCCACGGCGAAGGCCGCATTCCGCGGATCGAACGTAGACTGGAGAGGCCATGGCCTACCTCGATCACGCCGCCACCACGCCGATGCTCCCCCAAGCGCTCGACGTCTACGTGCGCACCGCCCGGTCCCTCGGGAACGCCTCCTCCCTCCACGGCTCCGGGCGCACCGCCCGCCGCACCGTCGAAGAGGCCCGCGAACGCGTCGCGGAGGCCCTCGGCGCCAAACCCGGCGAGGTCATCTTCACCGGCTCGGGCACCGAGGCCGACAACCTCGCCGTCAAGGGCGTCCACTGGGCCCGCCGCACCGAGGGGCGCAACCGCGTCGTCACCACCGCGATCGAGCACCACGCCGTCGCCGACGCCGTCGCCTGGCTCGGTGACCACGAGAAGGCCGACGTCACCGAACTGCGCGTCGACAAGATCGGCCGCGTCGACACCGCCGAGGTCGCCGCGCTCCTCGACGAGCGCGCCGCCGAGATCACCGTCATCACCTGCATGTGGGCGAACAACGAGGTCGGCACCCTCCAGCCGGTCGCCGAGATCGCCGCGCTCGCCGAATCCCACGGCGTCCCCGTCCACACCGACGCCGTCCAGGCCGTCGGCCACGTCCCGGTCGACTTCGCCGCCTCCGGCGCCGCCGCCCTCACCCTCTCCGGCCACAAACTCGGCGGCCCCACCGGCACCGGCGCGCTCCTGCTGCGCCGCGACGTCACCGCCGTCCCGCTCCTGCACGGCGGCGGGCAGGAGCGGGAGATCCGCTCCGGCACCCTCGACGTGCCCGGCATCGCCGCGCTCGCCGAAGCCGTGGCCCACGCCGTCCGCACCCAGGAGACCGAGTCGAAGCGGCTCGCGGCCCTGCGCGACGACCTCGTCGCCCGCGTCCGCCGGGCCGTCCCCGACGCCGTCTACAACGGCGACCCCGAGCACCGACTCCCCGGCAACGCGCACCTCTCGTTCCCCGGCTGCGAAGGCGACGCCCTCCTCATGCTCCTCGACGCCGCCGGTGTCGAATGCGCCACAGGATCGGCCTGCTCGGCCGGGATCGCCCAGCCCTCCCACGTGCTGCTCGCCATGGGCGCCGACCCCGACGACGCCCGCTCCTCCCTGCGGTTCACGCTCGGCTGGCCCACCACGAAAGCCGACGTCGACGCCCTCGTGGCCGCCATCCCCGAAGCCGTCCGCCGCGCCAAGACCGCCGGCCTTACGTAGCATGAGAGGCGTGAGAATGCGAGTACTGGCCGCCATGAGCGGCGGAGTCGACTCGGCCGTCGCCGCCGCCCGCGCCGTCGAGGCCGGGCACGACGTCACCGGCGTCCACCTGGCGCTGTCCAAGAACCCCCAGACCTACCGGACCGGGGCCCGCGGCTGCTGCACCATCGAGGACTCCCGCGACGCGCGCCGCGCCGCCGACGTCATCGGCATCCCCTTCTACGTGTGGGACATGGCCGAGCGCTTCCACGAGGACGTCGTGGAGAACTTCTACGACGAGTACGCGAACGGGCGCACCCCGAACCCGTGCCTGCGCTGCAACGAGAAGATCAAGTTCGCCGCCGTCCTCGACCGCGCCATGGCCCTCGGCTTCGACGCCGTCGCCACCGGCCACTACGCCCGCAAAGGCGAGGACGGCCTCCTGCGCCGCGCCGTCGACCCCGGCAAGGACCAGTCCTACGTCCTCGCCGTGCTCACCCCCGCGCAGCTCGCCCACTCGATGTTCCCCCTCGGCGACACACCGAAGGACCAGGTCAGGATCGAAGCCGAGGAGCGCGGCCTCGCCGTCGCCCGCAAGCCCGACAGCCACGACATCTGCTTCATCGCCGACGGCGACACCGCCGGCTTCCTCAAGAACCGGCTCGGCAGCGCCACCGGCGACATCGTCGACTCCGCCACCGGTGAAGTCCTCGGCAGCCACGACGGCTCCCACCAGTTCACCGTCGGCCAGCGCCACGGCCTGGGCCTCAAGCGCCCCGCCGCCGACGGCAGGCCCCGCTACGTCCTGTCGATCACGCCCGTCGACAACCGCGTCGAAGTCGGCCCCCGCGAGGCGCTCCGCGTCGACCGCATCCGCACCGGCGCGCCGGTCTGGCTCGCCCCCGAGCGCACCGGCGCCTTCGACGCCGAGATCCAGCTCCGCGCCCACGGCGAGGTCTACCCCGCCACGGTCGCCGTCGAGGACGGCGGCCTCACCGCACGCCTCCACAAGCCCGCCTACGGCGTCGCCGCCGGGCAGGCCCTCGTCGTCTACGACCCCGACGCCGGGCAGGGCGACGCCGTGCTCGCCTCCGGGACCATCGACACCGCGGACCGCGCGACCGACGGCGCGGCGGAACCCCTTGCGGCCGCCCGTGCCTGACGCCGCTGAAGCCCTCCCCTCAGGCGTCGCCACCGGCGTCGGCTCCCTGCCCGGGAACGACATCGGCGAAGCCGTCAACATCGTCTTCGGGGAGCTCCCCGAATGGCCCTACCTGCCCGAGCTGCCCGGCCGCGGGCTCGGCGCCGACATGATCGGCCGCGGGGCCGGCCTCCTCGCCGACCTGCCCGTCCAGTGGTGGGCCTTCCGCTGGGAGATCGCCGACCTGCCCGGCGTCGACGCCCGACGCGCCGCCGACTTCCTCGAACGCGACCTCGACGCGCTCCTCGACGTGAACGCGACCGGGCCCGTGCGCCTCACCGCCGTCGGCCCCTTCACGCTCGCCGCGAACCTGTGGCGCCGCACCGGCGGCGCGATGCTCGCCGACCCCGGCGCGGTCGCCGACATCGCCGCGTCCCTCGGCGAGGGCCTGCGCACCTACATCGCCGCCGCCCAGGCCCGGATGCCCAAGGCCGCCTTGTCGATCCAGCTCGACGAACCGAACCTGCCCGCCGCGCTGGCGGGCCGGGTCAACACCGAGTCCGGGCTCGACTTCTACCGGCGGGTGCCGGTCGAGGTGGCGCGGGACCGGCTCCGCGAGGTCGCCGACGCGGTCGGCGTACCGCTCGTCGTGCACTGCTGCGCCCCGGACGTGCCCGTGCTGCTCCTCCAGGAGGCCGGCGCGCAGGCGGTCTCGCTGGACCTGTCGATCCTCGACCTCGACGACGTGCCGCGCGTGGACGCCATCGGCGAGTTCATCGACCGCGGCGGCCGCCTCGTCGCCGGCGTCGTGCCCGCCCTCGGGCAGCCGCACCCCGGCGCCGACAAGTCCGCCGCGGACCGCGTCCGGGCACTGTGGAACCGGCTCGGGTTCGCGCCCGAGCAGCTGCCGCGCCAGGTGAGCATCGCGACGACCTGCGGCATGGCCGGGGCGAGTCCCGACTACGCCCGCTTCGCGATGGAGGCGAGCCGGGAGGCGGCCAAGCGCCTCCGCGGCTGACCGCCTACCGGCCGCCGGCCCCGATGCCGCCGGGCGGCACGTCGCCAGCGGCGCGCTCCTGCCACTCCTTCGTCGTGTTCAGGTACGGGAACGGCTCCTGCGGGACCGGCAGGCCGAGCGCGTCGCACATCGGCCCCCAGCCGGCGCCGGTCTCGAACTCGACGAGCCGCTCCGCGGGGATCGCCTCCCGCACCCGCTCGTGGTAGCGGTGGTACGCCGCCTCGACCGCGTTCCGGTCGCTGCGCGGGGCGCCTTCGAACGTCTTGCTCCAGACGGCGTCGATCATGTCCGACCACTCCCGGGTGGCGACGTCGTTCCGGGTGTCCATGCCGGTGAAGATCGTGTTGTTGCAGCTCTTCCACCAGGTGTCGAAGCTGTCGCGCCGCGAGAGGACCACGACCGCGCCGGGGTACCGCTCCGCGAGCTCGACGTGGAACGCCGACGCCGGCCAGTCCACGGCGGCCGCGTACCCCGCGAAGACCGCGTCCCAGTCCGTGGGTTCGCCGCGGGCCGCCGCGAGGAACGCGGCCGGGTCGCGGTCGAGCCGCTGGAACACCTCGGCCATGTGGTGGCACGGTTCGCCGAGGAGGGTCTCCAAGGCGCTCTTGAGGGTCATGGTCCCGGTGCGCGGGAGTCCCGCGCCGATCACTCGAAGCATGCGACGAACCTATGGGGACAGACGCCGCGGATGCAAGCGAACCTCGCGAACCGTCCAGGACGGGTGTTCGAAACCCGGCGGCGCGACCGGTCGCGCCGCCGGGATCCGGATCAGGCCGGTTCGGAGAAGAACGCGTACGACTGGGAGGCCAGGTCGTCGCAGATCGGCCGGGCGGAGGCATCGGTGGCCGAGTCGCTCAGCGTCACCACGACCACGAGGTTCTCCATGACCTCCGTGTACTGGTACACCTCGCCCTCGACCACCGCGACGTACCCGGCGGTGGCCTCGGCGTCGATCTCGGCGATGTCCGTGACCGCGGAGAACCCGTCGGCCTCGTCGGCGGCCCGCATCGACGCGGCCCCGGCGACCGCCGCATCGAGCGTGCCCCAGTCGTAGGTCTCGATCATCAGGTACCGGGTCCCCGGGCCGTAGTAGCCGCAGTGCAGGACCGCGTTCCCCTGGCCGAGCGCCGGGTCGAGTTCTTCGGCGTACTGCGACGGGTCGTCGGACACCACGCCGCGGTCGCCCGACGCCGAAGTGCCGAACAGCTCGGTCACCGGCCCGAGGTCGTACCTCGCGCAGGTGTCCCAGTGCCAGAACGGGCCCAGGTCCCCTGAGGGAACCCACGCCTCTGCGCTCTCCCCGCCGCTCTCCCCGCTCCTGTCCTCGTCGCCCCAGTCCTCGCCGCCGCGCGACTCGTCCGGCTCGGTCTCGTAGGCGTCGAACGACGGCTGGAGGCACGACTCGGAGTCGCCCTCGGGGTGGTCGTCGAGGAACCCGCGGGCCCGCTGGTAACCGAGGTTCCACGACATGAGGTCCTGGTCGTCGGAGTCCCAGCGGCCGTCGAGCATGCACGCGTAGTCCTCGTCGTCCAGCCCGGCGAACTCGGGCACGGCGTCGTCCGAGAGCTGCTGGAGGTAGTACCGGTCCAACTTGTGGTCGTGGTCGATGTTGTACCGGGCGATGAGCGCGTCAGGATTCGCGGCGGCCAGGCCCAGGAGCGTCAGGGCCCCGGAGGCCAGGACCGCGCGCGGCAGCCAGTTCGCCCGGAGCTTCCAGCAGCCGACCAGGACCAGCGCGAACAGGACCGCGAGCCAGAACTCGACGGTGAAGATCCAGACCCGCATACGCGTGAGCCCGAACGTCTCGGTGTACGTGTACATGCGGTACGCCGCCGACGCGACCACCGCCATCGACATGAGCGCGAGCAGCCCGAGCATCACCCGGGCCGTCCACCTGTCGGCCTTCGCACGCTTGGGCGCGAGCCACGCCGCGATCGCGATGACCGCCAACACCAGCACCGCGACCGCGCTGAGCTCCCAGAAGCCGCGCCGCGCGTATTCGGCGAACGTGAGCCCGGACGTCTTCATGACGTACTCCTCGCCGCCGAAGTACACCCGAAGCTGCACGGCGATGAACACCGCGAACAGGAGGTTCAAGGCGCCCAGGGGGACCGCGAGCTCGAACCGCGAGACCGTGCGGTGCCCGCGCTCCTCCTCGCCGTCCCAGCGGGGCCTGACGACCGCCGCGTACGTCCACACCAGGACCACCGCGAACAGGATCACCGCGAGCATGAGCCGCAGGAACACCTCGACCGGGTCGAGGTCGGGGAGCAGCCGCGCCGCGAGGTCGGCGAACGTCGAGTCCGCGGCCGCGAAGAGGCCGCCGAAGACCAGCAGCAGGACGACCGTGACGCCCGCGGTCCATGCCATGCGCACCGTGCCCGGGTTCGCGCCGTCCGCGGACCGGCGCCCGCGCCCGGCCCACTTGAAGGACTCGGCGAGCCCTTCGAGCCAGCCGAAGCAGACCGCGACGAGCGTACCGCCGATGCGGTGCTGCGGGGCCAGTGCCAGCGGCGTCAGCACGAACGCGGCGAGCGTGCACAGGGCGACGACCCATCCTGCGTCGCGGATCGCGGCCACCGACCACAGCGCGGCGACCAGGACCGCGCCCGGGAGCCGGGAGCGCACGTCTTCTCCGGACATGGCCAGCGGCACCGCGACCATGGCGATGCCGAAGAGCGACATGCCGATCCCGACACCGTCGTTCGGGAACGCCGACCAGGCGCCGAAGAGCGCGACGGCGCCGGCGAGGAGGATCGCGGTCTGCGTGGCGCTCAGCTCGGGCCGGTGCCAGCGCGGGTTGGGGAGGACCGTCCGCGGCCGCTGCGCGGCCATCTGCTGGTAGTACTGGTGCTGCCGCTGCTGGGCGTAGGGATGCTGCGGCGCGGTGACGAGCACGCCCTGCTGCACCGGCGGCTGCGCCTGGTGATGCGGGGGCGCGTGCCGGTCCGGGGCGGGCGGCGTCGGGTGCCCGTCCCGCTGCACCGGCGGTTGCGCCTCGTGATGCGGGGGCGCCTGCGCCGGCTGCTCGTCCGGGCCGGACGAGTCCGGCCTCCGGTCCGGGTCGAGCGGTGTCGCGTGCTCGGCCGGGGCGTCCCCGGCCGTCTCGCGGTTTCCGGCCGACTCCGCCGGGGGAGTCTCGGCCGGCTGCGCCTCGCCTCGGGCCTCGTGCCCGTCGGCGGCCTCTGATCCAGGCGCGGGGGAGTTCTCGGGTTCGCTCATGTGATTGAGCCCCTTCTATCGGAGGGAGTGCGAGGATATCCCGGGTCAACCACTCCGGGAAAGGTCCCTAATGGAGTGGTGACGCTCCGTCGCCGGAAATAACGCCCCACAGTGGTGCAATACGGGACCTGCCGTGAGAAGACCCACCCGGTGCAACCCTGTGGTTCACTGAGGGCGTGGATGCGCACGACGGCGAGGGACTCCGGACGGTCGGCAGCCGGCTCAACTGGCTGCGGGCCGGCGTCCTCGGCGCGAACGACGGCATCGTCTCGGTCGCCGGCATCGTCATCGGCGTCGCGGGCGCGACGGCCGACCGCTCCACCATCCTCATCTCCGGCGTCGCCGGCCTCGTCGCCGGCGCGTTCTCGATGGCCGGCGGCGAGTACACCTCGGTCTCGACCCAGCGCGACACCGAGGCCACGCTCGTCGAGGCCGAGCGGCGCGAACTCGAGGAGAACCCCGACGAAGCCGAGGACGAGCTCGCCGAGAACCTCGAGCGCCGCGGCCTGTCCGCGCACACCGCCCGCAGGGCCGCCCGCGAGCTCTCCGAAGAGGACCCGCTGGGCGCCCACGCCCGCGTCGAGTTCGGGCTCGACCCCGACGACCTCACCAACCCCTGGCACGCCGCGATCTCGTCGTTCATCAGCTTCACGTGCGGCGCGCTGCTGCCGCTGCTCGCGATCACCCTCCTGCCCGACGGCATCCGCGTGATCGGCTGCGCGATCGCCGTCGTGGCCGCGCTGGCCCTGACCGGGTACACCTCGGCGCTGCTCGGCGGCGCCCCGAGGGCCCCGGCGATGCTGCGGATCACGGCCGTCGGCGCCGTCACGATGATCGTGACGTACGCGGTCGGCTCGGCGTTCGACGTGGCGATATAGCGCGGCCGGCTCGGCCGTCGACGTCGCGTACGAGCGCGGGCTGCGGCTCGCCGTGCGGTTCCGCCCGGCCCGCGGTTCGCCTACGCTGGAAGTGCCGACCCTGTCAGACCGCGTCCGGTGGAGGGAGGTGATCGTCGTGCAGGTGAAGAAGGGCGACCGGCTGCGCTTCCTGGGCCGCCAGGTCGGCATGAAGGACCATGTCGCCGAGGTCGAGGCGGTGCTGGGCGAGGACGGCGCGCCGCCGTACCGGGTGCGCTACGAGGACGGCCACGAGGCCGTCGTGGTCCCGGAGTCGGACTGCGTCGTGGAGCCCCGCGGGCTCAGAGCCAGTTGATGCGCCTGAACACCACCCACAGGACGACGGCCGAGACGACCATGACGCCCAGCGCCAGCGGGTAGCCGAAGGTCCAGTTCAGCTCCGGCATGTGGGTGAAGTTCATGCCGTAGATGGTGCCGACCAGGCCGGGCGCGAACAGGATCGCCGCCCACGAGCTGATCTTCTTGACCTGGTCGCCCTGCTCGTGCGTCTGCGCCGCGAGCGCGTGCATCTCCTCGTTCTGCGCCTGGGTCACGAGCGTGGAGTGCACGGTGAGCGCGTTCTGCAGCAGCGTGCGGAACGTGTCGGCGCGCTCGACGGTCCGGAGGACGTTGTCGAGCACGTCCCGCATGTCGCGGCGCAGCTCCAGGTCCACCGCGTACTTGTCGTACCCGGCCTCGAGGGATTTGAGGACGCCCACGAGCGGGTGCGTGGCCCGCTGGAACGCCATCGCCTCGCGCAGCAGCTCGTAGGTGCGCCGGGTGACGGCCGGGTCGCCGGAGAAGATGGCCTCTTCGATCTCGTCGATGTCGTTCTCCAGGCCGGAGACGACCGGCCGGTACCCGCGCACCACCTCGTCCATGACGGCGTACAGGACCGCCTGGGGCCCGAGCGCGCACAGCACCGGGTCGCCTTCGATGCGCTTGCGGACCTTCGCGAGGTCCGGGGACTCGGCGTGGCGGATGGTGATCGCGAAGTTCGGTCCGATGAACAGGTGGACCTCGCCGAACTCGACCTGCTCGGGCTCGTCCAGGTAGCGGGCCGCGCGCAGCACCACGAACAGGGTCTCGCCGTACCGCTCCAGCTTGGGGCGCTGGTGCCCGGTCCGCGCGTCCTGGATCGCGAGGTGGTGGAGCTCGAACTCCTCGGCGACCGAGGCGAGTTCGGCCGCGGTGGGGCGGTAGAGGCCGATCCACGCGAAGCCGCCGTTCTCGTGCAGGTCCTCGTAGGTCTGGTCGAGGGTCACGTGGTGGGTCTCGCGGGCGCCTTCGCGGTAGATGGCGCTGTCGACGATCGGCATGCGGCCAGTCTAGGGCGGCCCGCCACGGGCCCGACCGGACGCGAGGCCCGGTCGCGTCAGGATCGCGTCAGGATTCCCGGGACAGGTGCTCGACCGGCATCGTCAGGTACCGGTCGATGGTCGGGCCGACCGTCTCGGCCAGCTCCGCCTCGCTCAGCGACGCCATCGGCTCGAGTTTGAGGATGTACCGGGTCACGACCAGGCCGAAGATCTGGGAGGCGATGAAGTTCGCCCGGATCGGGATGTGGTCGACCTGGCCGCCCAGGGTCGACTCGACCGTCTTGACGATCCGGTGCTCGAAGAGCTGCCGCAGCACGAACGCCATGGCGGGCTTGGAGAGGCTCGTGCGCACCACGGCGAGGAGCTTCTCGTGGTGCGGGCCGTCCCAGATCGCGACGAACGCGTGCATGAGCCGCCCGCCCGCGCCGTCGACGTCGCCGCTCTTGAGCACGGCCTCGACCTCCGGGGCCGGGTCGAACGGGATCTCGATGGCGGCCATGAACAGCTCGTCCTTGGACCCGAAGTAGTGGTGGATGAGCGACGGGTCCACACCGGCCTCGCCGGCGATGCGCCGCATGGACACCGATTCGAAGCCCTCGTCCGCGAACAGGCGCCGGGCAGCGCTCAGGATCTCCGACCTCGTGTCGGGGTTCCCCGAGCGCCGCCCGGTCCGCTTGGTTCTCGCCACGTGAGGAACCTTAATCGGTCCGCCGCCTGAGGGTCGCGGCTCCGAGCACGGTTGCGACGACGACCGCACCGAGCACGACCGCGAGGTCGGCCCACATGTCCCCGGTGACGTCCGGGTTGAGCTGGACTTCGGTGAGCGCCTTGACCGCGTACGTGAGCGGCAGCGCGTCGGAGACGCCCTGGAGCCAGCCGGCCATCTGGTCGGCGGGCCAGATCAGCCCGCACAGGAAGAGCTGCGGCACCACGAACACCGGCATGAACTGGATCGCCTGGAACTCGGTCGTGGCGAACGCGGACACGAACAGCCCGAGCGCCATCCCGAACAGCGCGGTGACGATGCAGATGAGGAACACCGCCCACGTCGGACCGGCCGTGTCGAGCCCGAGGAACCAGAACGCGACGGTGGCCGCCACCGCGGTCTGGGCCGCGGCCGCGGTTCCGAACGCGATCGCGTAGCCGACCACCAGGTCGAGCTTGCCGGTGGGGGTGGTCATGAGCCGTTCGAGCGTCCCGCCGGTGCGCTCGCGCAGGAGCGTGATCGAGGTGATCATGAACATGAGCATGAAGGGGAAGGCGGCCAGCAGGATCAGGCCGGTCTGGTCGAAGACCCGCGGTGCCTCGTCCATGATGGCGCTGATCAGGGCGATGATGAGCGCCGGCACGGCCAGGATGAGCCCGACGGTGCGGTGGTCGTTGAGGAGCTGGCGCAGGATGCGCCCGGCGGTGATGAACGTGATCCGCGGCGACATGTCAGTTCACCCCTTCGAGTGCGCGGATGAGGTGGAGGAACGCGGCCTCGAGGTTCGCGGTCCCGGTGGCGGCGCGCAGGTCGGCCGGCGTGTCGTCGGCGATGAACACGCCGTCGCGCAGCAGCAGGAGCCGGTCGCAGCGGTCGGCCTCGTCCATGACGTGGCTGGAGACCAGCAGCGTGGCGCCGCCGGCGGCGAGGGCCCGGAACCGGTCCCACAGCTCCTCGCGGATCACCGGGTCGAGCCCGACCGTGGGCTCGTCGAGCACGAGCACCTCGGGTTCGATGACGAGCGCGCACGCCAGCGAGGTGCGGGTCTTCTGCCCGCCCGAGAGGTTCCCGGCGAGCTTGTCGGCGTGGTCGCCCATGCCGACGCCCTCGATGGCCTGCATGGCCTCGTGGCGGCTCCGGCCGTAGAGCGCCGCGAAGTAGGCGACGTTGGCCTTGACGGACAGGTCGCGGTAGATCGAGGCGTCCTGGGTCACGTAGGCGACGCGGCGGCGCAGCGGCTTCGTCCCGGCCGGGTGCCCGAGGACCTGCACGGTCCCGGACTTGACCTTCTGGGTGCCGACGATCGACCTGATGAACGTGGTCTTGCCCGAGCCCGAGGGCCCGAGCAGTCCGGTGACCGTGCCCGCCGAGATCTCGGTCGACACGCTTCTGAGCACCGGCTTCTTGCCGCGGTCGACCACCAGGTCGGTCACCACGATCGCGGGGGTGGACGGCATCGGGGCCTCCAAAGAATTCAACGAGTGATGAATTCACCGTAGCACAGGAATTCAACGCACGTTGAAATGCTACTCCTGGAACCGGCGGCACGCTTCCGTTCGCCCGCCTCGGGCACGACGAGGACCGGCCCCGCGTTCGTGGGCCGCGGGGCCGGTCTCATCGGAGGAGCAGGCCTTAGAGGACGCCCCGGTCCCAGGGGCCCCAGATCGCGATCGTGCGGGCCGGCTCGGCCCGGTCGCCGCGGGCCGCGCCGCGCAGGTTCGCGAAGAGCACCTTCCCGTCCGGCGAGAACACCGCTCCGCTCCACACGGCGGTGCCGTCGTGGCCGGCGACCTCGAGCAGCTCGCCGCCGCGCGTGAGCCCGCGCAGCACGGGCGCCTCGCGGCCGGTGCCCTCGCACAGCACCAGTCTCCCGGCCGGGGACACCGCGATGGCGTCCGGGAACGGCAGCAGCGCCGCGTCAGGGGACTCGAACACGAGCGTGAGCGTCCCGCCGCGAAGACCCCGCGGCCGGAACTCCCAGAGCTGGCCCTCGCCCTCATCGCCGCCCGAGACCGACGCGGCGTACACCGCGCCGTCCGCGGAGAAGCAGCCCTGGAGCCGGCCGAACACGGCCGCGCCCTGCGCCCAGCCCTGGTCGAACACCGCGTACGGGTTCGCCTCGGCGCCGGCCGGGTCGGGGTCGTCGACGTCGACCCACTCGACGTGGACGGCGCGCGAGGCGCGGCGGCCGCTGCGCGCGTCGGCGTTCCACTCGTCCGCGAACTTCAGCATCTGGAGCCGCCCGCCCTCGGCGAGCCGCCCCGGCACGTTCGGCAGGAACCGGTAGAACCCGGCCGAGTTCTGGTCCTCGGTCAGGTACACCGCGCCGGTGCGCGGGTCCACCGCGGCCGCCGCGTGCACGAACCGGCCCATCTCCTTGAGCGGCAGCGGCTCCGACTCCGCTTCGGCATCCGAGGGCACCTCGAAGACGTACCCGTGCGGGGCCTCCCAGCCGGCCGCGGTCCCGGCGGTGGCCTCCTCGCACGAGAGCCACGAGCCCCACGGGGTCGCGCCTCCCGAGCGGTTCGCGAGCGTGCCCGAGAGCGAGCGCCGCGCCCCCTCGAACGCGAACGCGCCGTCCTTCCAGGACACCGCCAAAGTCGTGGTGCCGCCCGCGGCGAGCGCGTCGTACCGGTGCTTGGCCTCGCCTGCGGCGACCTCCGGGACGCCGGTCACGCCGTGGCCGCGCACCAGGCGCCACTCGCCGCGGCGCCCGGTCGGGAAGCACGCCATGCCGCCGTGCGCCGGCGGCGTCGCCGACCCGTCGGCCAGCGGCGACCCCGCGACGGAGCACACCGCGAAGTCGAAGCCGTCCGGCAGCCGCAGCGTCTGCGCGAAACCGGAGTCGGCGTCGGTGCGGGTCAGCTCGCGCAGCGGCCCGTAGCCGCCGTTCCCGGGAGCGGTGCGCGGCTTCCGGCCGTCCGCGGCGCGCGCGGCCCGGACCGCGAGGCCCTCCACCGCCGAGGCCGCGAAGCCCCCGCCCGCCGAGGCCGCGCCGCGGCGCAGGAAGCTGCGGCGGTTCGAACCTTGCAGAGTCACCAAGACCTGGGCTCCTTCTGAGGAAGGTGAGGGGCGGGGCGGGCGTACCGGCCCGATCATCGCGGCCCAAAGGGTGGGGAAGGCAATCAGGACGTGAACGGAAAGTGACCGGTGGCATAAGGCTTCGACCTCCGCGAAACGTCGCACCAGGCTGACACAATGGGGCGTGTGAGCACGACCGACACGAACCAGCACCGCGAGGACCCGGACTTCGATTCGGCGAGGGCCCGGCACGAGACCCTCGCGGCCGAGATCACCGAGCACCGCCGCCGGTACTACGCCGAAGACGCGCCCACGATCTCCGACAGCCAGTTCGACGAGCTCATGCACGAACTGGTCGACATCGAGACCGCATACCCGCAGCTGAAGAACGAGGACTCGCCCACCCAGCAGGTCGGCACCTTCTCCGAAGCGTTCACCCCGGTCGTCCACCTCGAGAAGATGCTCAGCCTCCAGGACGTCTTCAGCCTCGACGAAGTGCGGGCGTGGGCCGACCGCATCACCGCCGAGGTCCCCGACGAGCCCTACCTCTGCGAGGTCAAGATCGACGGCCTCGCCGTCGACCTCGTCTACGAGCGCGGCCGCCTCACCCGCGCCGCCACCCGCGGCGACGGCACCACCGGCGAAGACGTCACCGCCAACGTCCGCACCATCGGCTCCGTCCCGCACCGCCTCAGCGAAGGCGACGGCTTCCCCGTCCCCGAGCTCCTCGAGGTCCGCGGCGAGGTGTACTTCCCGACCGCCGACTTCGAGCGCCTCAACGAAGCCCAGGTCGAGGCCGGCAAGGCCCCGTTCGCGAACCCGCGCAACGCCGCCGCCGGCTCCCTGCGCCAGAAGGACGCCGCCAAGACCGCCGAGCGGCCCCTCTCGTTCATCGCCCACGGCCTCGGCGCCCTCCAGGGCTTCCAGCCCGAGTCCCAGTCCCGGTCGTACGAGGCGCTCGCCGCCTGGGGCCTGCCCACCAGCCCCTACTGGCGGGTCGTCCCCACCATCGACGAGGTCTTCGCCTACATCGACGAGTTCGGCGGCAAGCGCCACGGACTCGTCCACGAGATCGACGGCGTCGTCGTCAAGATGGACGACTTCGGCGTCCAGCGCCGACTCGGCGCCACCAGCCGCACCCCGCGCTGGGCCGTCGCCTTCAAGTTCCCGCCCGAGGAGGTCAACACCAGGCTCCTCGACATCAAGGTCTCCATCGGCCGCACCGGCCGCGCCACCCCCTACGCCGTGCTCGAACCCGTCCGCGTCGCCGGCTCCGAAGTCGAGTTCGCGACCCTGCACAACGCCGACCAGGTCAAGGCCAAGGGCGTGCTCATCGGCGACACCGTCGTCGTCCGCAAGGCCGGCGACGTCATCCCCGAGGTCGTCGCCCCGGTCGCCGCCGCCCGCACCGGCGACGAGACCGAGTTCGTCATGCCCGAGCGCTGCCCCGAATGCGACTCCGTGCTCGCCCCCGCCGCCGAAGGCGACATCGACCTGCGCTGCCCCAACGGCCGCACCTGCCCGGGCCAGCTCCGCGAGCGCCTCGCGTACCTCGCGGGCCGCTCCTGCTTCGACGTCGACCGCATGGGCTACATCGCCTGCGCGGCCCTCGTACAACCGCTCGAGCCCGCCGAACCGGTCCTCACCGACGAAGGCGGCGTCTTCGACCTGCGCATCGAGCAGCTCCTGCCGATCCGCGTCGTCGTGCGCGACCCCGACACCGGCCTGCCGAAGGTCGACGAGAAGACCGGCCGGCCGAAGGTCGTCACCCCCTTCGCGAAGCAGCCGGACAAGAAGACCGGCGAGATCCTCCCGCGCAAGAACGCCGAGGAGATGATCCAGAACCTCGACAAGGCGAAGTCCCAGCCCCTGTGGCGGGTCGTCAACGCCCTCTCGATCCGCCACGTCGGCCCGGTCGCCGCCCAGGCCCTGGCCGAGCACTTCCGCGACCTCGACCGCATCCGGAACGCCGACGAGGCCGAGATCGCCGCCGTCGAGGGCGTCGGCCCCACGATCGCCGCGGCCATCAAGGACTGGTTCGCCGTCGACTGGCACCGGGAGATCGTCGAGCGCTGGCGCGCCGCGGGCGTGCGCATGCGCGACGAGGACCCCGACCCCTCCGAGGCGCTGCCCCAGACGCTCGAGGGCGTCTCGGTGGTCATCACCGGCGGCATTCCGGGGTACACCCGGGAGGGGGCGGCCGCGGCCGTGAAGGCCCGCGGCGGCAAGTCCACCTCCTCGGTCTCGAAGAAGACCGGGGTGGTCGTGGCGGGGGACAAGCCCGGGTCGAAATACGACAAGGCCGTCGAACTCGGCGTCCGGATCGTCCCGGGGGAGGACTTCGAGCGGCTCCTCGAGCACGGTCTGCCCGAGTCGGTAACGCAAAACGACGAGAACGAACCAGAATGATCACAAGTCGGTAACGATCCGTATTCCGTTGAGGGGGGAAGCTCGTTAGAACCAGGCAGAGTCGTCTCGTGGAAGCACGCCCCTGCCGCGGCCGCGGCTCGGAGCGGCCGCCCGAAGCGGCCGCCGGGTCCGAAACCGACCCGGGAGGTCGTGCCGCCGACGTACGGAGAACGGTTTCTGTCACGGACATGTCGCGCCTGGTCACAAGTGTGCCGCATGTGCCCCCAGCGTTGTCTGGGAGCGAAAATCGCGATATGACAGAGGAGTCGGCCACGACCGTCCCGAGGTGATTCTGGCGCGTCGCCGCGGAACGGTGTGGCAGTGGGAGGAGCGATATGGCCACGACGCTCATGCGCAACACTGCGCCGAGAGAGCATCCAGGCCGGTACTACGGCTTCATGTCGGCGGTCACCGTATTGGCGATCGCCGGCGCGGGGTTCACCGCCGTGCGCGCCGGCGCATTCGAGGGCGGCTGGTTCGACGTGCCCTTCGCGTTCTGGCTGACCGCCGGCCTCGCGCTCATCGCCGAGTTCCGCCCCACCCGCTGGGGCGGCCTGTGGATGTCGCCGATCGCGTCGATCTACCTCGTGTACGTGCTCGCCACCATGATCACCTGGGGCTTCCTCCCCGCCCTGGTGGTCCAGTCGGGCGCGATCGTGCTCCTCTCCGTCCAGATCGGCTCCTCGGCCTGGCGGATGGTCTTCAACGTCTCGCAGCAGGGCGTCGCCCTGTGCGTGGCCTGGCAGGTCTGGAGCGCGATCTCCGCCGAGGCCACCTGGAGCGGGGCCGCGCACCAGCTCCTCGCCGTCTTCGCGGCCGGCACCGCGTGGACCCTGACCAGCTCGGCCCTGGTGGCCGGACGCCAGAGCCTTCGCACCGGACTCGGATGGAGCGACCTCGCATTGCAGTGGCTCAAGAGCGAGTGGGCGCTGCGCGCCACCCAGGTCGCGATCGCGCCGATCCTCGCGACCGCCGCCATGTCCTCGTGGTGGCTGGTGGCCGCCTCGGCGATCCCGATCTTCAGCGTCTACCGGATCCTCCAGACCGCTGCCGACCGCGAGCGCGAGGCCGACCACGACCCGCTGACGGGACTGCTCAACCGCAAGGGCTTCCAGCAGGTCGTCGACGGCAAGCTCACCGACGCCGCCGAGACCGACACCGCGGTGGCGCTGCTCATCCTCGACCTCGACCGGTTCGCGGACGTCAACTCCGCGCTCGGCCACGAGGTCGGCGACCAGCTCCTGGTGGAGCTCGCGAAGCGCTTCACGACCGACACCCCGCCCGGCAAGGCCATCGCGCACCTGGGCGGCGACGAGTTCGCGTTCGTGTGGTCCGAGCTCGACGGCATGACCGACCCGATGGAGTGCGCCCGCGAGATCCGCGCCCGCCTGGACGCCCCGATCGTCCTGGGCGACGTCAGCCTCGAGATCGACGGCTCGGTGGGCGTCGCGGTGTTCCCCGACGACGGCGCCGACTTCCAGACCCTGTTCCGCCACGCCGACATCGCGATGTACGAGTCGAAGCAGCGGGCCGGCTCGTACACCCGCTACGGCGCCGAGTTCGACCACCACTCGCCCGAGCGGCTCCACCTCCTCGGCGACCTGCGTCGGGCCCTCGACCACCCTGACGCGCCCGGGGTCAACCTCTACTACCAGCCGCAGGTGCGCCTCGTCGACGGCGAGGTCATCGGCGCCGAGGCGCTGCTGCGCTACAGCCATCCCGAGCGCGGCATGGTCAACCCGTCCGAGATCATCGAGACCGCCGAGCACTCGTCGGTGATGCGGATGCTCACCGAGCGGGTCGTCGACATCGCCCTGCGCCAGCTCCGGGCCTGGAAGGAGGCCGGGTACGACCTGCGGATGGCCGTGAACGTCTCCGTGCGCGACCTCCAGTCGCCGGAGTTCACCGACTTCCTGACCGAGCGCATCGACGCGTACGGCGTGAACGCGAAGCGGTTCCAGCTCGAGATCACCGAGTCCGCGCTGATGGCCGACCCGAGGCGCGTGCTCCTCAACGTGCAGCGGCTCTCGGACCTGGGCGTGGGCATCAGTCTCGACGACTTCGGCACCGGGTTCTCCTCGATGCAGCACCTGCGCCGGCTCCCGGTCACCGAGATCAAGATCGACAAGTCCTTCGTGACCTCGCTGGTCGACGACCCGGACAACGCCGCGATCGTCTCGACCACGATCGACCTGGGCCGGGCCCTGGACGCCGAGGGCGTCGAGGACGACAAGGTCCGCAAGCAGCTCGACGACTGGGGCTGCCACGCCGGCCAGGGCTGGCACTTCGCGAAGCCGATGAGCGCCGACGCGTTCGAACGCTGGCTGGCCGACCGGCGCAAGGACCGCTGAAGCCGGTAGCGCCACAAGGGAGTTCGGCCGGGCCCGCCGACCTGTGCGCGCGGTTCCGGAACCTTGCTCGCGAATGTCGGTGGCCTGTGCGAAGCTGTCGTCATGAACATCGAAGTCAACGACGACGTGCTGGCCCGGTTCGAGCCGCACCGGCGCGAGCTGTGCGCCTACGCGTACCGCATGCTCGGTTCGTCCTTCGAGGCCGAGGACGCCGTCCAGGACGCGTTCACGCGCGCCTGGAAGTCCTACGACTCGTTCGAGGGCCGCTCCTCGCTGCGCTCGTGGCTCTACAAGATCACCACGAACGTCTGCCTGGACATGCTCAAGGGCCCGCAGCGGCGGGCCCGGCCGATGGACCTGGCCCCGGCCTCGGACGCCGGCGCGCCCCTGCCCGCGCCCGAGCCCGACTACCTGTGGGTCGAGCCGATCCCCGACTCGATGGCCTTCGGCGCCGACCCGGCAGCGGCCGCGGAGGCCAAGGACACGCTCCGCCTCGCGTTCGTCGCCGCCGTCCAGCACCTGCCGGCCAAGCAGCGCGCCGTGATGCTCATGCGCGAGGTCCTGCGCTTCTCGGCCGCCGAGACCGCCGAGGCCCTCCACCTCAGCCCGGCCTCGGTCAACAGCGCCCTCCAGCGCGCGAAGGCCACCATGGAGAAGGTCCACACCGAGCCCAAGCCCGAGTCGGCCGACCTGGACGACGCCGAGCTGCGCAAGCTCGTCGACGGCTACGTCAGCGCCTTCGAGGCGTACGACATGGACGCCCTCACCGCGCTGTGCACGCAGGACGTCGCCCTCTCGATGCCGCCGTTCCCGCTGTGGGTCCAGGGCCACGCCGGCGTCGCCGAGTTCATGCTCGGCACCGGCTCCACCTGCCGCGACTCCCGCCTGGTCCCCGTCGGTGCCAACGGCCTCCCGGCCTTCGGCCACTACCGCCCCAGCGGCGAGCCCGGCGTCTGGGAGCCCTGGTCGATCACGGTCCTCGAACTCGAGGACGGCAAGATCGCCGGCCTCAACTACTTCCTCGACACCGCCCGCCTCTTCCCCCTCTTCGGCCTCCCGAACGAGTACCGCGAGTAGCTGTCGCGTCCGTCGCGCCCCGGTCCGGTCGGGATTCGGCCGGGCCGGGGCGCAACCGTTCACGCCCCCGCGGGCGTGTCCACACTGAAGCGTCGAGCGACGCGGCACCGACACGCACCCGGTCGCACCCCGAGGAGTCCCATGCGAACCCCCGTCCGAACCCTGAGGGCGATCGCCGCCGCGGGAATCGCCGCGGCCGCGATCCTCACGGCCGCACCCGGCTTCGCCCAGGAACCCGAGCCCGAAGCCGAGCAGGACCTCGTTCCGCTCATTCCCCTCGAACTCGACTTCGAGCTCGCCGCCCCGCTGGCCGTCGGGAACAACCGGCTCACGATGGACTGGACGGCCGACTACCCGCCCTCGTACGAGGGCCTGCCGCTGACGATCTGGATCATGAACCACGAGAGCACGCTGTGGTTCTGGGAGCACCCCGATGAGGACCGCTGCAGGACGATCGCCGAAGGCGTCATCGAGTGCACCGTGAACCTCGGGGACGAGACCGCCGACGCACCGTTCGTCGTGAACGCCCACGTGTACGACCTTCCGATCCTGACGGACCGGGTCCCCTTCTCCGTGCGGACGTGGAGCGACCCCGTCGTGCACGACGTGTACTGGGATTCGCCGATGTACTACCTCTTCCTCGGCGAGGAGGGCGCCTACGAGGAGGGGGAGGAGCCCACCGACCCGCCGACCGAGCCGTCCCGGTCGCCGTCGCAGGACCCGACCTCCGCCGGACCGAGCGCGTCCGCCACCGCCACGCCGAGCGCGAAGCCCGACACCCTTCCCGCGACGGGGACGAGCTCCACCCTGCCGCTGGCCGTCGCCGCGACCGCGATCCTGACCGGCGCGGGTGCCCTCGTGCTCGCGCGTCGAAGAGCCGCCGAGCAGCGGTAGCCGCAAGCGCGGCGAGGCGAATGGAGGTGCTGTCCGAGCGGCGCAGCGTCCGGGCCGAGCTGCCCCTGTCGACCCGCCCCAGCAGGGAGACCCGCTACCGCATCGAAGACCCGTACCTGCGCTTCTGGCTCTACTTCCTGGCGGGGGCGATCTCCAAGGTGGAGCGCGGGCGGGGGGACCTGGTGCTCGAGTCGATCCGCAAGGGCTGGGCCTCATGGCGTGGTCGAGCAGTCGAACCGGTCGTCCGGGAGGCGCTGTGGCGGCTGGCACCGGAGCTGCTCCCCGAGGGCACCGATGCGGTCGGCGGGTACTGGACCAGGTCGAACAATCCGGAGATCGACATCGTCGGTGGTGACCGCGAGCCGGTCGCCAGGCGCGTCACGGTCGTCGGCTCGATCAAGTGGCTCGAGAACAAGCCGTTCGACCAGCGCGACTTCGCCGCTCTCGTCGCACACCGCGCCCGGCTCCCCGGCGCGGACGAGGACACGCCGCTGCTCGCGGTCGCCCGCTCCGGCTGCGGCATCGGCGCCGTCCGGTGCATCGGACCGGAGGAGCTGCTGCGCGCCTGGGGCGGTCCCTCCGCATAGGACCGCATGCCGACGGCCGCCCCGCATGAAGCGGGGCGGCCGTCGGCGTTCCTGGACTCCTCGGGGCGCAGGCTACTGCGGGTAGGGCATGTAGAACGGCTCCCACTGGTGGCCGTCGAGGTCGAGGAAGGTGCGGCCGTACATGCCGACCTCGGCCTCCTGGGTGCGGCGGTCGTTCTTGGAGGTCTCCTCGGTGCCGCCGGCCATGAGGGCGGCGTCGGTGAGGTCGTCGACGGCCTCGCGTTCGGGGAGGGCCAGGGCGTATGCGGCGGCCGAGTAGTTGGCGGTGTCGGCGATGGGGCGCTCGGCGAAGGTCGTGTAGAAGTCGCGGGCGAGGAGCATCACGCAGATGTTGTCGTCCACGACCACGCACGCGGCGTTCTCGTCCGTGAAGTCGGGGTTCACGCTCCAGCCGAGGGCGAGGTAGAAGTCCTTGGACTTCCGGAGGTCGGCCACGGGCAGGTTCAGGAAGATCATCTTGCTCGCCATCGGCTCACGCTTCTTTCCGGTCTCGGTGTGCCTTCCGAGTAATGACGAGTCCCGCTGGGCGGATTCATCGTTCGCGCCCGTACTTCCCGCCGGCGCCGTTCGCCGACCGCTCGCCGCCCGTTCGGCGGCGGCTCGGCGCAGACTCGCCGCAGGATGGCGACACTCCAGCGACGCGCGTCACATCAATACTTCACTCGGGCCACGCGGCCTCTTAGGTTCCTTGTAAACCCGTCACCGTGCCGACACGCGCCAGTCATGACGTCGACACGGCAACCCCTTCAAGGAGGAAGGCCCGATGGCAACGCCCACCCGCGAGGGACCCCCGCCCGAGGTCACCGACGAGCAGCTCGCCGCCATGCACGACGACCCCCGCTTCGCCGACCTCAAGCGCCGCCTGTACCGGTTCATCATCCCGGCGACGATCGGATTCCTCGCCTGGTACCTCCTCTACGTCCTCCTGTCCGCCTACGCCCGCGACTTCATGGGGACGGTCGTCTTCGGCAACGTGAACGTGGCGCTCCTCTTCGGCCTCGGCCAGTTCGTGTCGACCTTCGCGATCGCCTGGGGCTACTCCCGCTACGCCTCCCGCAACTTCGACCCCAAGGCGATCGAACTGCACGACGCCATCCATTACGGAGAGGACCGCTGATGGACATCCTCGCGCAGGCCGAAGGCTCCGGCCGCACGCTCACGATGGTCCTGTTCCTCGCCACCGTCGCCGTCACCATCGGCATCACGGTCTGGGGCCACCGGTACACCCGCACCGCCACCGACTTCCACTCCGGCGGGCGCAGCTTCTCCTCATGGCAGAACGGCTTCGCGATCGCCTCCGACTACATGTCGGCGGCGTCCTTCCTCGGCATCGCCGGCACCATCGCCCTGTTCGGCTACGACGGCTTCCTCTACTCGATCGGCTTCCTCGTCGCCTGGCTCGTGGCGCTGCTGCTGGTCGCCGAGATGCTGCGGAACACCGGCCGGTTCACCATGGCCGACGTCCTCTCGTTCCGGATGCGCCAGCGCCCCGTCCGCACCGCCGCGGCCGTCTCCACGCTGAGCGTCTCGATCTTCTACCTGCTCGCCCAGATGGTCGGCGCCGGCGCGCTCATCGCACTGCTCCTGGGCATCCAGGAGGGCGAGACCTACCTCGGCATGGACGCCGCGACCGCCAAGATCGCCGGCATCGTCCTCGTCGGGCTCATCATGACCCTCTATGTCGCGCTCGGCGGCATGAAGGGCAACACCTGGGTCCAGATCTTCCAGGCGATCATCCTGGTCGGCGGCGCGGCCGTCCTCACGATCATGGTGCTCGCCCAGTACGGGTTCAACGTCTCCGACCTCCTCGGCGACGCCGCCAGTGCGTCCGGCCAGGGCGCGGCCTTCCTCGAACCGGGGCTGCGCTACGGCGTCGAGGTGCCGGGGGACGCCGTCCAGACCATGTGGAACAAGCTCGACCTCGTGAGCCTCGGACTCGCCCTGGTGCTCGGCACCGCGGGCCTGCCGCACGTGCTCATCCGCTTCTACACCGTCCCCGACGCCCGGGTCGCCCGCAAGTCGATCAACTGGGGCATCGGCCTCATCGGCGCGTTCTACCTGATGACGCTCGTGCTCGGCTTCGGCGCCGCCGCGATCGTCGGGGTGGAGGCCATCACGGCGCAGAACCCGGCCGGGAACACCGCCGCCCCGCAGCTCGCCGAAGTCGTCGGCGGCGACGTCGGCGGCACCACGCTGGGTGCGGTCATGCTCGCGGTCATCGCCTCCGCGGCGTTCGCGGCGATCCTCTCGACGGTGTCCGGCCTGGTCATCGCCTCGTCCTCCTCGCTGGCCCACGACCTCTACAACGCGGTCATCCGGCACGGCAAGGCGACCGAGCGCGAAGAGGTCGGCGTCGCCAAGCTCGCCTCGATCGGCATCGGCGTCGTCGCGATCCTCCTGGCGATCTTCGCGCAGGACCTGAACGTGGCGTTCCTGGTGGGCCTCGCGTTCGCCGTGGCCGCCTCCGCCAACCTCCCCACACTGCTGCTGAGCCTGTTCTGGAAGCGGTTCAACACCAGCGGCGCCCTGTGGGGCATCTACGGCGGCCTGATCTCCTCGATCGCGCTCGTCGTGTTCTCCCCGGTCTTCTCCGGGGCCGAGACTTCGCTGCTCGGCGAAGGGGTCGACATCGCATGGTTCCCGATGTCGAACCCCGGCTTGGTGTCCATCCCGCTCGGTCTCATCTGCGCCGTGGTCGGCACGCGGATGAGCGACGAGTCCCGCTCCGACCGGTTCGCGACCCTCCAGGTGAGGGCGCTGACCGGGGCGGGATCCGAGCGGGCCGTGGATCACTGAGCCACGCGATGGCGGGGAGGGCCGGGGCGGCCCTCCCCGCCGGCCCCAAGGGCCTGGCCTGCCCGCTCTTCCCGCAGGCCAGGCCCGCAAGGCGTCCCCGGCGCGCCCGCCGCTCCCTCGGGCCCGTCCGCTGGACGGGCCCCGCTGTGCGCCACGTTACAGTGGCAGGGTGATCGCGCGATCCCCTCACCGCCAGCGACGGCGGACCGGCAGCGCGGCGACCCTCGCCGCGCTGCGCTTGTCGCGCCAGATCGGCGAAGCCCTCGCCGACGGGCTCACCGGCAAGGGCGCCCAGCTCGCCGCCCGCCGCCTGGCCCGGCTCCTCGCGGCGGACGCCGTCGCGCTGGCCGACTGCGAGAAGCTCCTGGCCACCGCCGGGAGCCTCGACCCCGACGCGGCCCAGGCGCTCCTGGTGGAGACGCTCGACGTCCTCGAACCGGTCACCGCGCCGCCGCTGCGCGCGGCCCCGCTCGTCGTCTCGGGCGACCTGGCCGGGTGCCTGCTCGTCTCGGGGGACGTCAGCGACGCCGACCTCGCCGAGGCCGCCGACCTCGTCGCCCGCGCGCTCGACCACGCCGACCTCGTCCGGGCCCGCGAACGCATCGCCGAAGCCGACCTCCGCACCCTCAGGGCCCAGATCTCGCCGCACTTCATGCACAACGCCCTCGCCGCCATCAGCGCCCACACCCGCACCGACCCCGAGCGCGCCCGCGAGCTCCTCACCGACTTCTCCGACTACCTCCGCTACTCGTTCGCGGGGACCGGGGACTTCGCGACGGTGGCCGACGAGCTCCACGCCGTCCAGACCTACCTCGAGCTCCAGCGGGCCCGCTTCGACGACCGACTCGACATCACCGTGCGCATCGCCCCGGAGGTCCTGCCCGTGCCCATCCCGTTCCTGGTGGTCCAGCCCATCGTCGAGAACGCCGTCCGCCACGGCTTCGAGTCCCGGCCCGGCACCGGCCACATCGCCGTTCGCGGCTTCTCCGAGGGGCCCCTGTGCGTCATCGAGGTCGAGGACGACGGCGCCGGGATGGACCCCGACGTGGCCAAGGCGATCCTGACCGGCAGCCGCGCCGGCTCGGGCCGCATCGGCCTCGCCAACGTCGACAAGCGCCTGCGGGCCGTCTACGGTCCCGAGTACGGCCTGTGGCTCGACACCGCGCCCGGCGCGGGCACCAAGGCCACCGTGCGCATCCCCCGCTACGCCAGAGGAGTCCACGCATGAGCAGCGCCCGCACCTTGACGCGCGCACATGTCGCGCGCCGCCCTGCGCCGGGAGTGTTCCTCGCCGAGCCGGGACGGAGTTCCGGCACCTTGATGCGGCCGCCTTTCGCGCGCCGTGCCTCGGCAGGACTTTTCTCCGAGCCGGAACGAAGTCCCCGCACCTTGTCGCTCTCACACGGCGCCCGCCGTGTCGCGGCGGGACGGCTTCGCGCGGAGTCGGAACGCGGCTCTCGCGCCCGGCCCGCTCGCCGACCGGACGGGAGCGGGCGATGAGCGGCGGTCTGCGCATCCTCGTCGTCGAGGACGAGCCCTCGACCCGCGCCGAGCTCGCCGGGCAGCTCGCCGAGCAGCCGAGCGTCGGCGACGTCCAGTGCGCCGCCGGCGGCGACGAAGCGGTGCGCCTCCTCGGCGAGGGCACCTTCGACGCCGCGTTCCTCGACATCGCCATGCCCGGCCTGACCGGGATCGACGTCGCCCGCATCCTGCGGCGGCTCTCGCACCCGCCCGCGATCGTCTTCGTCACCGCCTACGACAACCACGCCGTCGAGGCGTTCGGGCTCGGCGCGGTCGACTACCTGCTCAAGCCGTTCCGGCCCGAGCGACTCGCCGAGGCCGTCGCCCGCATCGGCCGCCGCTCCGGCCCGGCCCCGGCGGGGGACAAGGCCGACGACCTCGCCGTCGTCCAGGTCGAGCTCGCCGGGCGGACCGTGTTCGTGCGGCGCGACGACATCGCCTACGCCGAAGCCCACGGCGACTACGTGAGGCTCCACTCAGGACAGCACTCGCACCTGCTGCGCCAGTCCCTCACCTACCTCGAAGAGGTCTGGGACGCCGCTGGATTCGTGCGCGCCCACCGCTCGTTCCTGGTCAACCTCGCCGCCATCACCGAACTGCGCGTGACCTCCACGGCCGGCCTCGTCGCCGTCACCGGCGCCGGCGAAGTGCCCGTCAGCCGCCGCCACTCGCGTCTGCTGCGCGAACGCCTCCTCCAAGCGGTGCGCGGCGACTCATGACCCGCACGCGCCCGACCGCCGCCCCCCGCCGCCCGGCGGGGACGCCGCACCGCACCCGCTGCCCGGTGCCGGCGTGGCACTGGACGAGCCGCCGGCCAGAGGTGCCGCACCGCACCCGCTGCCCGATGCCGGAATTGCAATGGACCCGCCGCTCGGCTGGGGTGCCGCACCGCATCTGTCGCGCTATGCCGGAGTTGCATTGCACCCGCCGCGCGGTGGCGGCGTTGCCTCGGACCCCCTGTTCGATGACTGCACACCGGATGCGCCGCCCAGGTGTACCGCACCGCACCCGGTGCCCGATGGGATCGCCGCACCGCACCCGCCCGCCGCTCGCCGGACTGGAGTCCGCGCCGTGATCCAACGCGTCCGCGTCACGAGCCCCCAGACCCGCCTCGCGCAGCGGCGCGGGGCGGACGCCATGGGCCGGTTGAGCCACCTCGCCGGGCGGCCCCCGATCCCCTCCTCCGCGATCGACCTCGTCGCCGCCGAACGCGCCCTCCGACGCCAGCGCCGCCTCGCCGCCGGCACCGCCGCCGCGCTCGCCGTCGCACTAGCCGCGCTGCTCACCGCCGCCGCGGTCGTCCCCGGCCGGCTCGGCTGGGCCGTCCTGTTCTTCGCGCCCTACCCGGTCCTCCTGGTCCTCGCCGCCGTCCACGTGCGCCGCGCCGAACGCGTCGAGGCCGACCACGACACGGACGGCCCCTGATGCTCGGCCTGGCCGCGATCATGCTGGTGCTCATCGCCAGCGTCGTCATCGGCGTGTGGGGCGTGCGCGCCGCCCGCTCCACACCGGACTTCCTGGTGGCCTCCCGCTCGATCGTGCCCGGCTGGAACGCGCTCGCGATCGCGGGGGAGTACGTCTCGGCCGCTTCGGTACTCGGCCTCGCGGGCCTGCTCGTCAAGAACGGCGTCGGCGCGATGTGGTACGCCGTGGGCTTCACCGCCGGGTACGTGCTCGTCGCGGCCCTCGTCGCCGGGCCGATGCGCCGCAGCGGCGCCTACACCGTCCCCGACTTCGCCGAGTACCGGCTCGGCTCACCGCGCATCCGCCGCATGTGCGGCCTCGTCGTCCTGGTGATCATGCTGCTGTACCTGCTGCCGCAGTTCAAGGCCGCCGGAGTCGTCCTCGAACTCGTCTCCGGCATCCCGTACTGGATCGGCGTCATCGGCGCCGGCCTCGTCGTCTCCTCCACGATCGCGGTCGGCGGGATGCGCTCGGCGACCTACGTGCAGGCGTTCCACTACATCGTGAAGCTCGTGTTCATCGCCGGCCCCGCGATCGTGCTCATCGTCCTGGCCGGAACCGACCGCCGCGAAGCCGCCCTCGCCACCACCGGCCCCGACCCGGACTGGGCCCGGCCGCTGCTCGACCTCGACGGCTCGGGCCACTCGGTCCTGGCGACCGTGTCGGTCCTGGTGGCGACCACCTTGGGCGCCATGGGACTCCCGCACGTCGTGATGCGCTTCCACACCGTCGCCGGCGCCCGCGCGGCCCGCCGGGTCGCCGTCTCGGTGATCGTCCTGCTCAGCCTGTTCTACCTGTTCCCGATCGTCTACGGCCTCCTGGGACGCATCGTCGTCCCGAACCCCGAGGAGACCGACGTCGTCCCGGTGCTCGTGCCCGAGGCGATCGCGCCGGGCACCGTGGGCGCGGTCCTCACCGCGCTCGTCGCCGCGGGCGCGTTCGCGGCGTTCCTGTCGACGTCCTCGGGGCTGCTGCTCGCGCTCGCCGGGGGCCTCTCGCACGACCTGTTCGGCGGCTCGCTCTCCAAGCTGCGCCTGGGGGTCCTCGCCGGCACCGCCCTCGCGGTGGTGCTGTCGCTCCCGGCCGCCGACGTCGATATCAACGTCCTGGTCGGCTGGGCCTTCGCCGTCGCCGCCTCCACGTTCTGCCCGCTGCTGACCCTCGGGATCTGGTGGCGCGGCCTCACCGCGACCGGCGCCACGGCCGGGCTTCTCGTCGGCGCCGCCTCCTCCACCGGCGCGGCGCTGGCGTCGGTGATCCTCGACCTGCCGCCCGGCACCTGGTCGATCCTGCTCGCGCAGCCGGCACTGTGGACGGTCCCGCTGGCGTTCGCGACGATGGCCGCCGCGTCCCGGCCCGGCTCGGTCCCCGACTGGGCCGGCGAGGCCGTCCTTCGCCTGCACGTGCCCGGGCGCTACTCGACCGGCGACACCGGCCCGATCCGCGTCAGGGACCGCGGCGCCGCCTCGAGGTGAGGGGCGGGGCGCACCGGCGGCCGCGATAACCGCTCGACACCGATCGCCCCGTCGGGTAACCTGGCCGCCATGTCAGGATCACCGGGGTTGAACGCGTGCGCCGCGTTCGGTCCGACCTTCTTCATTCGGCTGCGCGCGGCGGCCTAGGCCCCGCACGCGCTCTCTTCCCGGCTGCCGCCGGTCTTGAACGGTGCCTTCTGCACGCACCGCTGCGCCGCTGCGCGGTCTAGGCGAATCGATCGACCTGATTCGACTACTCCGCCTGGAGGATTCCGATGTCCCGCAGCCAGTTCCCGCGCGCCCGCGAGTCCCGCGGCGTCTCCGACCGCAAGCGCCTGTCCCAGAACTTCCTCGCCGACGCGCACCTGGCGCGCCGCCTCGCCGCGGACGTCGGACCCGACGACCTCGTCGTCGAGGCCGGCCCCGGCGGCGGCATGCTCACCGGGCCGCTCCTGGACCGCGCCCGCCGCGTGATCGCCTACGAGAAGGACCGGCACTTCGCCGAGCGCCTGCGCTCCCGCTTCGGCCACCACGAGCACTTCCGGCTCCACACCGGCGACTTCCGCGACGCCCGTCCGCCGCGGGAGCCGTTCCGCGTCGTCGCCAACGTGCCCTTCGCGATCACCACCGACATCGTCCGCTGGTGCCTGGACGCCCGCTCGCTCACCACCGCGAGCCTGGTCGTCCAGCTCGAGTTCGCCCGCAAGCACACCGGCGATTACGGCCGCTGGTCCAAACTCGCCGTCGACGCCTGGCCCGAGCACGAACTCGCGCTCGGGATGCGCATCGGCCGCCACCGGTTCCGGCCGGTCCCCAAAGTCGACGCGGCCGTCCTCCACCTGCGACGGCGGCCTGAGCCGCTGCTGCCCCGGCGCGACCTCGCCGACTACCGCGACCTGGTCGCCCTCGGCTTCACCGGCATCGGCGGCTCCCTCGCGGCCTCCCTGCGCCAGGCCGTCCCCGCCCGCGCCGCGGCCCGCGCCTGCGCCGAGGCCGGCATCGCGAAGGACGCCCCGGTCGGCCTCGTCCCGCCCGACCGCTGGATCGCCCTCTACAAAGCGCTCACCCGCTAGCGGAAGGGCGAGCCGGACCGGTTGCGCAAGGGCGCGCCGGCCCGGCCGTCCTCACCGGCGGCGGAACGGGCGCGCCGGACCGGTCGCTGCACTCGGCCGGTCCGGCTCGTCCGTTTCCTGCGCTGTCGGCGCCCCCTTATGCCGTTCCCGTACCAGGGGCCTCCCGCGTTTCGGCTTGAGCCGCACACCATGGGCGGCTCACACCCGGATCCACCGGACGGGCCCGATCCGATTAAGGTTGAATCGCCCGGCCCGGAACCCCCTCTGTTGGAGCCATTCATGAGCGAAGCCATCTGGATCGAGCTGATCAAGGTGCTCCCCGCCTTCCTCTGGATCGGTTTCGGGTTCATCGCGCTGGCCGTCGCCAAGCGCATCTTCACGCAGCAGGCCCCGCGAATGACCAAGGTCGAGACCCCTTGGGTCACCGTCGAACTCGCACAGCAGGCCATCGAGGAGGCGTCCCACCGCAGCCCGCAGCCGCCTCTGCCGGACTGGAACGCGGCCTTCCAGGCGCCGCCGCCGGTCCAGCAGCCGGCCTACGGCGTCCCGTCGCAGTTCGGGAGCGCACCGGGCAGCGCCCAGCCGTACGGCGTCGCACCGGGCGGCCCTCAGCCCTACCGCGCCGCACCGGGAGGTGCTGCGCCCTACGGCGTCGCCGCTCCCGGCGGCCGGCAGGCCGGGACCGACACGGGGGCGTCCGCCCGGGTCGCGCCGCCGAAGCAGGTGCTCGACACCGCCGACGAAGCGGACGAGACCTCCGAGGAACCGGTCCAGACCGAGCCCGCCCCCCTCCGCCCCCCGAACACCCCGCCGGCCGACGAGCCGGCGACCGGAGCGAACGCCAACGGCGCCAAGCCGAACGACGACCCCGCCGGCCCCCTCACCGAGCCGCGCCCGGCGAACCCCGACATCCCGGCCTACCAGTTCGCGCCGCCGCCGACCACGTACTACGCCCCGCCGCTGCCGAACAACCAGAGCGCCTACCCCGGATCCGTCCCGCTCCCGCCGTACCAGCAGCCGCCCGCGTACACCTCGGCCGACGCCCAGCGCGGCCTCCGCGCGGCCACCCGCCTCGCACTCTCGGCCGACCTCCTCAACGGCGGCGCGATCCTCTGGGTCGACGACCACCCGGAGGGGAACGAGTCGCTCATCCGTCTCTTCAGGACCGCCGGAATCACCGTGGACGCCGTCGTCTCCACAGCCCGTGCCGTGCTGGCGCTCAAGGAGAAGCCCTACGACCTGGTCATCACCGACATGAGGCGCGGTTCCGAAGCCGATGGGGCGACCGCCGGCATTGTCCTCCTCGACCGCATGGTCGAAGCCGGCGTACCGACTCCAGGGATCATCTACTCGAGCGATCTCGGAGCGATTCCGAGCGTCCACCCGCGCGCCGCGAAGGTCACCGACAGCCCCGAGGAACTGGTGGACGCGGTGGTCGACTTCGTCGGCACGCGCCGCAGCCGGCTCGCACAGAACCAGGGCGGCACCTGGCTCGACCGGCTCAGAGGCGACTAGCGCCGATCAGAGGCGAGCCCCGGCCGCTGCGGCGCCGCCGGCTCGCCCGACGGTCCCGGACGCGAAGCGGCGGGCGGGGCCATTGTGTGGCCCCGCCCGCCGGTCTTTCCTTCTCGAGCTCTGTCAGCTCCGCTTGTACTGCTCCCACCAGGTGAACGAGCCCCGGTAGGCGCTGGGGGTGTTGTCGGCCGCGTGGCTCGCGAGGCCGTTCTTGCCGTAGAAGTAGTCGTGGACCTGCGCGCGGGCGACGTCGACCATGTCGGTGTCGCCGATCGCATTGGCGTGGATGTGGTAGCTGAAGCCCTGTTCAGGCGTGCGCAGCCAGGCCGCGAAGCCGACGTCGCGGAGGGCCTTGACGGTCTGCCAGCGCTGGGTCGCCGTCATGCCGGACACGCTGACGTCGACGACCCCGCCGCCGTCGTGCGTGCCCGCCGAGCTCGGGTTCCCGGTGGTGTAGGAGCCCTGCGTGAGGGCGAGGCTCCAGGAGAGCTTCGCGTCGGCGGCGGCGAGCATGTTCCTGGTGCGGGTGTTGACCCGCCTGCCGCCGTAGGAGTCCGAGTTCGATCCGATGCTGACCTGGCGGGTCACGGAGAACACGCCGGTGTCGGTGCCGAGCTTCGTCAAGGAGGTGGGACCGGGGATGCCGTTGGCGTCGAGGCCGCTGTACCCGAGGGACCGCTGCCAGGCCGCGTACGCGGCGATCGTGGAGCTGCCGTAGTGACCGTCCACGTAGGACGCAGCGAGGAAGTTCTTGGCGTCGAGCGCCTGCTCGACGGCCTTCACCGACGCCGCCGCGTTGAGCGTGGTTCCGGTGCCGGACTTCTGCGGGTCGACCATCGCGGCCACGAGCACGAGCTCCATGTCGACCGTCGTCGCCGCGCTCGCCGACTGGAGGGCGAACACGGAGGGGACGGCGGCGGCGGTCACCGCGCCGCCGACCATCAGGGCGCGGGAGAGCACCCAGCGTCGGGAGCGGGGGATCCGCGAGTCTTGGTGGGTCATGCGATTGCGTCCCTTCGGAATTCCTGGTGCGGCGGTGCCGATGGGCCGCCGCGGGCGGACCGGGGATCGGTCGGGGTTGAAGCTGAGCCGAGGTGATTCAGACCATAGCGGAGTTTTTCTTCGTTGAGAAGCACTCTGATGAAATAAAACTCCATGTAATCGGTTCCGGACCCGTTCGCTCCGTTGGGCGGACGGTCCGATCCGGGCCTCGGCCGGCGCGGCAGGCCCTACACCGCCAGCGCGCTCACGTCCTCGATGAACCGCTCGGGATCGCTCAGATGCGGGAACCGGTCCCCGGTCCCGTAGACCGCGCACACCGCGCCCGGGACCCGCGCCTCCAGCCACGCCGGGTAGCCGGGCGCCGGAGCCGACCCGAACACCGCGAGGTACCGGCACTCGATCCGCCGCGGCCCGGCCGCGATCTCGGCCAGCGCCGCATCCGCGTCCGGGTCCCCGCCCGGACCGTCGAGCGCCTGCTCGACGCTCACCACCCCGTGCGCCACATACCGGGCCGCGAACAGCGACGCGACGATCGCGGCCCGCCCGTGCCCGACGACCACCGGCGCCCGCGTCCCCAGGTTCGCGACGAACTGCGCGAGCGTCTCGGCCTGGTCGCCGATCGGCCCGTCCTCGGGCAGGTCCAGCACTGCCACCGCGAGGTCCTCGGCGAGGCGCGCGGCCACCGGCCACCACGCCGAGCGGTCGTCACCGCTCTCGGTCAGCAGCAGCACCGGCCGGCCCTCGGCGCCCCAGCGCTCGCCGGTCCACTCCGGCTCCGGTTGGCGCAGCAGGTCTTCGGAGTGCAGCGTCGGCACGAGATCGCTCCAGTCGGTCGTTGCGGTGGCGGAAGGCGGTCGCCCGCCGGCCCGGACGGCGCCGGGCTGGAGCGCGACAGCCGTGCGATGCGCGTCGGCGGTGACGGGCCTGCAGAGGGTCGGGCCGTCGCGGTGCGCTGCGGCCCAAGGCGTTTCCGATGGGTATGTGAAACGTGAGCAGTGTACGGGATCGGTGCGCGGAAAGCGCCGATCGGTCCGCGTACGTCCGCGATGCGGCCCCCGCCGGCCCGATCGTGTTCGCCCACGGCGGAACACCAGGTCAAAGCTCACATCGCCACTTAATCGATTGCCCGCTGTCGGACCCTCCCTTTACGCTCGGCAAGTGAGGTTCCTCCGCGCTCCCGAATTCCCGCTCCCCGATCCGCTGCGCCCGGACGGCACGCGAGGCGACCCCCAGGAACCGCCGTCGAGCCCCTGGCGCTTCCTCGCCTGGCTCGCCACCCGCGACAAGGGCCTCGCGATCGCCGCGCTCATCACCTCCGGCCTCGCCCTCGGCTCGCTCCCGGTCCTCCCGTACTTCCTGACCGGCGCGGTCGACCACGGCCTGCGCGAACGCGACTGGGGCGCCCTCGCGTTCTGGGCCGCCGCCATGGTCCTCGCCGGCTTCGCCACCGCCGGGATGATCGTGTGGTCCCACCGCCTCACCGTCTACTGGCGCATGGACGCGTCCTACCGCACCCTCCAGCTCGCCACCCGCAAGGTCAACCGCCTCGGCGACGAGCTGCGGCAGAAGGTCACCACCGGCGAGGTCGTCTCGGTCGGCGCCACCGACATCAACCGCATCTCCTGGGCCGTCGACTCCCTCTCGCCCACCGCCGGGTGCCTCATCGGCCTCATCGCCGTCGGCGTGCTCCTGTTCAACACCTCGGTCGCGCTCGGCCTCACCATCTTCGTCGGCGTCTTCGCCGTCGGCCTCATCACCGGCCCGGTCCTCAACAAGCTCCAGGACCGCCAGGAGGCCTACCGCGAACGCGTCGGCGACATCACCGACCGCGCCTCCGACATCGTCTCCGGCCTGCGGGTCCTGCGCGGCATCGGCGGCGAGGCCCGCTTCACCGCCTCCTACCGCAAGGACTCCGAGGCCCTGCGCGAAGCCGGGTTCAAAGTCGCCGGACCGCAGGCGTGGCTCAACGCCCTCGGCGAAGGCACCCCCGCGGTCCTCCTCGGCGTCGTCATCTGGATCGCCGCCCGACAGGTCGCCGCCGGCGACCTCACCCCCGGCCAGATGGTCGCCGCGTTCGGCTACACCAGCGCACTCCTGCTGCCCGTCCACTGGCTCATCGGATGCACCTACCGCATCATCGAAGGCCGCGTCGCCGCCGGCAAGGTCTGCGAACTGCTGAACACGCCCGAACGCGAGACCCCCGCCCAGACCCTCCCCGGCCCCGCGGCCGGCGCCGAACTCCACGACCCCGACTCCGGCCTCACCGTCGAAGGCGGCGAACTCCTCGCCGTCGCCTCCGCCGACTCCGACCAGGTCGCCCGCGTCTTCGACCGCCTCGGCGGCTACGCCGAATCCGAAGCCCGCTTCGGCGGCGTCCCCGTCTCGGGGCTCGACCGCGACGAACTGCGCCGCCGCGTCCTCGTCGCCGAACACGACGCCTACCTCTTCGCCGGCACCCTCGCCTCCACGATCGCCGCCCGCGACGGCGAGACCCGAGTCGCATCCGCCATCGAAGCCGCCTCCGCCGCCGACGTCGTCGAATCCCTCCCCGACGGCCTCGACTCCGAACTCGACAACCAGGCCCGCACCCTCTCCGGCGGCCAGCGGCAGCGCCTGCGGCTCGCCCGCGCCCTCGCCGCCGCCCCCGAAGCGCTCCTGCTCCACGAGCCGACCTCCGCGGTCGACTCCCACACCGAGGCCCGCATCGTCGACCGCCTCACCGAGACCCGCGCCGGCCTCGCCACCGCGGTCGCCACCACCTCGCCCTTGTGGCTCGGCCGCGCCGACCGCGTCGCCTTCGTCCAGGGCGGCAAGGTCATCGCCACCGGCACCCACCACGAGCTCGCCGCCGAGCACCCCGACTACCGCGCACTCGTCTCCCGGGAGGAAGCATGAGCACCACCGCCCCCGCCGCCGGGCAGCTCCCCGTCGCCGACACCCCCGCGGTCCGCCGCGCCTTCCTGCGGCTCCTCCTGACCGAGAAGCGCCGCGCCGCCGTCGCCGTGGGACTCCACCTCGTCGCCGCCGTCGCCGCCGCGGTCGCGCCCCTCCTCCTCGGCGAGATGCTCGACCGGCTCACCGCCGGCTCCGGCACCGGCGCCATCGACCGGCTCGCCCTCGGCCTCGTCGCCTCCATCGCCGCCGTCATCGGCTTCACCTGGGCCGGGACCTTCGTCTCCCACCGCCTCGGCGAACGCCTCTCCGCGCGCATGCGCGTCGAGTTCGTCGACCGCGCCCTCCGCCTGCCGATGCCCGTCGTCGAACAGGCCGGCTCCGGCGACCTCATGACCCGCTCCTCCGCCGACGTCCCCGAAGCCGGCGTGCTCTTCCGCGACGGCCTCCCGCAGATCACCGTCTCGATCCTCAAGGTCATCGTCTTCCTCGGCGCCATGCTCTGGGCCAGCCCGCTGCTGGGCCTGTGCATGCTCGTCGTCGTCCCGCCCCTGTTCATCGGCACCCGCTGGTACCTCAAGCGCGCCCGCACCGGCTACCTCAACGAACGCCAGGCCGAATCCGCCATCGGCGACACCATCGGCGCCTCCGCCGACGGCGCCCGCACCACCGAGACCTACCGCCTCCGCGACCGCCGCGACGCCGCCGGCGACGCCACCGTCGCTCGCCACTGGGCCGCCGCCCGCTACACCCTGTTCCTGCGCAGCGTGTTCTTCCCGTTTCTCGACGGCGCCTACGCCCTCCCGACCGCGACCGTGCTCCTGGTCGGCGGCGCACTCTACTTCGACGGCGCGGTCACCATCGGCACCGTCGCCTCCTGCGCGGTCCTCACCCGCCAGATCATGTTCCCGATCGACCACATCCTCATGTGGGTCGAGAAGGTCCAGCGCGGCTTCGCCGCCATGTCCCGCATCGAAGGCGTCGCCGAAGCCGAGGACACCGAAGCGAACGCCACCGCCGAGCGGCCCGTCGACGGCACCGTCGACCTCATCGACGTCCGCTACGCCTACCCCTCCGGCACCCGCGACGTCCTCCACGGCGTCACCCTCAGCGTCCCCGCCGGCCAGCGCCTCGCCGTCGTCGGACCCTCCGGCGCCGGCAAGTCCACTCTCGCCCGCCTCATCTCCGGCTCCGACACGCCCCGCGAAGGCCGCGCGGCCATCGGCGGCGTCGACGTCGCCGCACTCCCGCTCGACGAGCGCCGCCGCCGCGTCACCCTCGTCACCCAGGAGCACCACGTCTTCACGGCCTCCCTGCGCGACAACCTCATCCTGGCCAGAGCCGACGCCTCGGACGCGGAACTGAACGACGCGCTCGCCGCCGTCGGCGCCGACTGGGCCTTCGACCTGCCCGACGGACTCGACACCGCCCTGGGCGGCAAGGCCCGCGAACTCGACGCCGCCTCCGCGCAGCAGATCGCGCTCGCGCGCATCATCCTCGCCGACCCCGACGTGGTGATCCTCGACGAGGCCACCGCGATGCTCGACCCGCGGGCCGCCCGCGACACCGAGCGGGCCCTCGCCGCGGTCCTGGAGGGCCGCACCGTGATCGCGATCGCCCACCGGCTCCACACCGCCCACGACGCCGACCGCATCGCCGTCGTCGAGGACGGCCGCGTCGCCGAACTCGGCAGCCACGACGAGCTCATCGCCCTCGACGGCCACTACGCCGCCCTCTGGCGGGCCTGGCACGGCGGGGCCGAGAACCGGGCGGACGCCGACGACGGCGAACCGGAGCACCGGGAGGAGGATCTTGCGTCCGCGGGGAACCCGTTGTAGGGCAAAAGAAATGGGCCCCGGACGAACGCCCGGGGCCCGCACTGGCTCGAGAACACCACCACAAGTCGGAACACCCACCGACTCGTTCTTAGCAAGGAAACAGAAAGGAAACCAGGAAACCCGTTCCGAACCAGTACCGAGAGAGTATCACGTCACATTCGAATCGGCTAGGGGGTGGATTCCGGCCTGCTCGATCCGTGACGACACGAGTACCGGCCTGCGCCGCCGCACCCGGCGGCCGCCGCGGTATGACGCGCTCCCGCACGCGCCGTGCCCGCCTCGGGCCGCCGCCGCGCACGGCACTAGACTCGACTGGTCTTCCCGCAGCTAGTAACCGTTAGGAAACACCTGTCGTGAGTACGATTTCTCGCGAGGAAGTCGCGCACCTGGCGCGGCTCGCCCGCCTCGAGGTCACCGATGAAGAGCTCGACGCCTTCGCCGGCCAGCTCGACGTCATCCTCCAGTCGATGAAGACGCTCGCCGAAGTGGACACGGACGGCGTCCAGCCGACCTCGCACGCGGTGCCGCTGGTGAACGTGTTCCGGGAAGACCAGCCCCAGCCGTCCCTGCCCCGCGACGCCGCGCTCGCCGGCGGCCCCGACACCTTCGAGGACCGCTTCCGCGTCCCGCGCATCCTCGACGAGGAGGCATAAGCGCATGAGCCGCATCATCGACAAGACCGCCGCCGAGCTCGCCGCCGACATCCGCGACGGCCGCCTCACCTCCGTCGAGGTCACCACCGCGTTCCTCGACCGCATCGACGCCGTCGACGGCACCGTCAAGGCGTTCCTGCACGTCGACCGCGACGGCGCGCTCGCCACCGCCCGCGAAGTGGACGAGGCGGTCGCCCGCGGCGAGGCCCTCGGCCCGCTCGCCGGCGTCCCCGTCGCCGTCAAGGACGTCGTGGTCACCAAGGGCATGCCGACCACCGCCGCCTCCAAGATCCTCGAAGGCTGGATCCCGCCCTACGACGCGACCATCGTCGAGCGCATCAAGGCCGCGAAGCTCCCGATCCTCGGCAAGACGAACATGGACGAGTTCGCCATGGGCTCCTCCACCGAGTACTCGGCCTACTTCAAGACCGTCAACCCGTGGGACACCGGCCGCATCCCCGGCGGCTCCGGAGGCGGCTCCGCCGCCGCGGTCGCCGCGAAGATGGCCCCGCTCGCCATCGGCACCGACACCGGCGGCTCCATCCGCCAGCCCGGCGCCGTCACCGGCACCTTCGGCGCCAAACCCACCTACGGCGGCAACTCCCGCTACGGGCTCATCGCCTTCTCCTCCTCGCTCGACACGCCCGGCCCGGTGTCCCGCAACGCCCTCGACGGCGCGCTGCTCCACGAGGTCATCTCCGGGCACGACCCGCGCGACTCGACCTCCATCGACGCGCCCGTCCCGCCCGTGGTCGAGGCCGCGCGCCTCGGCGCCACCGGCGACCTCTCCGGCGTGAAGCTCGGCGTCGTCAAGGAGTTCAAGGAAGGCGCCGACGCCGCCGAACCCGGCGTCGTCGCCGCCTACGAGGCCGGCCTCGAGCAGCTCGTCAAGCTCGGCGCCGAACTCGTCGAGGTCTCCTGCCCGTCCTTCGCGTACGCGCTGCCGACCTACTACCTCATCGCCCCGTCCGAGGCCTCCTCGAACCTGGCCCGCTACGACGGCGTCCGGTACGGCCTCCGCGCCGGCGACGACGGCAAGCGGAGCCTCGAAGAGGTCATGAGCCTCACCCGCGAAGCCGGGTTCGGCCCGGAGGTCAAGCGCCGCATCATCCTCGGCACCTACGCCCTCTCCGCCGGGTACGTCGACGCCTTCTACGGCAAGGCCCAGAAGGTCCGCACGCTCATCAAGCAGGACTTCGAGAAGGCGTTCGAGCAGGTCGACGCCCTCGTCAGCCCGACCACGCCGTTCATCGCGTTCGAGTTCGGCGCCCGCACCGGCGACCCGTACCAGATGTACCTCGCCGACCTCTACACGATCCCGACGAACATGTACGGCGGCCCCGGCGTCTCCGTCCCCGTCGGCCTCTCCGAGGGCATGCCCGTCGGCCTCCAGGTCATGGGCCCCGTACTCGGCGACGACATCACCTACCGCGTCGCGGCCGCACTGGAGTCCACCCAGGACGTCCTCCTCGCCGACACCGCGCCCGAGATCTCCGCACAACGTTTCACTTCGTTCGACGAGGGTGGGAAGTAAGCACATGACGAAGTTGAACACCTTCGAGCAGGCCGTCGCGACCTACGAGCCCGTCCTCGGCCTCGAGACGCACATCGAGCTCGACACGAACACCAAGATGTTCTGCGGCTGCTCGACCGCCTTCGGCGCCGAGCCCAACACCCAGGTGTGCCCGGTCTGCCTGGCCCTGCCCGGCGCCCTCCCGGTCGCCAACAAGGCCGCCGTCGAGGCCACCATCAAGATCGGCCTGGCGCTCAACTGCCGCATCGCCGAGTGGACCCGCTTCGCCCGGAAGAACTACTTCTACCCGGACATGCCGAAGAACTTCCAGACCAGCCAGTACGAGGAGCCGCTCTGCGAAGACGGCTACGTCGACGTGGTCGTGGACGGCAAGGCGTACCGCGTCGAGATCGAGCGCGTGCACCTCGAGGAGGACACCGGCAAGACCCTCCACGTCGGCGGCACCACCGGCCGCATCCACGGCGCCACCGAGTCCCTCGTGGACTACAACCGCGCCGGCATCCCGCTGGTGGAGATCGTCACCAAGCCCGTGCCGGGCACCGGCGCACTCGCGCCCGAGGTCGCCCGCGCCTACACCGCCGAGCTGCGCGACATCGTCCGCTCCCTCGGCGTCTCCGACGTCCGCATGGAGCAGGGCTCCCTGCGCTGCGACGTCAACCTCTCGCTGAACCGGCCCGGCGAGGAGTGGGGCACCCGCACCGAGACCAAGAACGTGAACTCGCTGCGCTCGGTCGAACGCGCCGTCCGCTACGAGGTCCGCCGCCAGTCGGCGCTCCTCGACGCCGGCGAGCGGATCTTCCAGGAGACCCGCCACTTCCACGAGACCACCGGCGAGACCAGCCCCGGCCGCTCCAAGGAGGAGGCCACCGACTACCGGTACTTCCCCGAGCCGGACCTCGCCGTCATGGAGCCGTCCCGCGAATGGGTCGAGGAGCTCCGCGCCTCGCTGCCCGAACTCCCGCGCAAGCGCCGCGAGCGCCTCCAGGCCGCGTGGTCCTTGGGGGACAAGGAGATGCAGTCGGTCGTCAACGCCGACGCCGTGGACCTCATCGAGGCCACCGTCGCCGCCGGCGCCACGCCGTCCGCGGCCGTCAAGTGGTGGCTCGGCGAGCTCTCCCGCCGCGCCAACGAGTCCGGCGAGGAGCTCGCCGCCATGCGGATCACGCCCGCGGAGGTCGCCGAGCTCCAGGGCATGGTCGACGACGGCCGGCTCAACGACAAGCTGGCCCGCCAGGTCATCGACGGCGTCCTCGCCGGCGAGGGCTCCCCGTCCGACGTCGCGGCCAAGCGCGGCCTCGAGGTCGTCTCCGACACCGGCGCGCTCGAAGCCGCCGTCGACGAGGCCATCGCTGCGAACCCGGCCGTCGCCGACAAGATCCGCGGCGGCACCCACGCCGCCGCCGGCGTCCTCATCGGCGCGGTCATGAAGGCCACCAAGGGCCAGGCCGACGCCGGCACGGTCCGCCAGATCATCCTGGACAAGCTCGGATAGTCCACCGAAGCGGGGGCCGGATCGACTGATCCGGCCCTTTTGCGTTCACCGTCCGTTCAGTCCCAGTGTGAGCCGCGAGTCTTTGGGAACCCCACAGAGCGATGTTCTTCACAGCGGCGGAGTACCCTGAAGCGGCAGGTGCAGTTGCGACCCGAGGAGGTGAGGGCCATGGGCGACGACCCCGGATCCAGTCGAGATACCGACGTGTTCTTCCCTTTCCGGCTTCACCGTGCCTCGCGCCCTCTTATCGTGGAGAGGGCCGCCTGACCTGCGCATCTCTTCTTGCGCGTCGATGGGTTGATCGACGGCTCGCCAGTCTCGCGAGCCGGGGCACGGCCCTTTCCTCGTGTTAGGAGGTGGCTGACGCATGGCAACGACCATTCAGCCCATTTCGCCCGCAGCGGTCGACGAACTCGCTGCACTCCGGCTCGAACTCGCCGACACCTCGACCGTCGAACTCGCCGAAGAGCTCCCCCGCATGGACCTCGCGGAGCAGGCGCTCAGGTTCCGGCTGCTCCCCAAGGACCGCGCGCTCGCCGTCTTCGAGGAGCTCGACACCGTCCACCAGCAGGAGCTGCTCGACGGACTCAAGTCCGACTTCGTGCGGGACCTGCTCGAGTCCATGGAGGCCGACGACCGGGCCAAGCTCTTCGACGAGATGCCCGCCAAGGTCGCGACCCGGTTCCAGTCCCAGTTGAGCGCCGCCGACCGGCGCCAGACCGCCCAGCTCCTCGGGTACGACCCCGAGTCGGCCGGGCGCATCATGACGCCCGACTACGTGTCGCTGCGCGCGTCGATGTCCGCCGCCGCGGCGATCGAGCGCATCCGGCACCTGCGCGAGCGCCCCCGGCACCTCGACGTGCTGCCGGTGACCGACGGGCACCGCAAGCTCCTCGGCACCGTCACCCTGGCCGACCTCGTCAGCGCCGACCCGGACACCGCCGTCGCCGAGCTCATCGCGAGCGAGCACTACCAGGTCTCCACCGACACCGACCAGGAGGAGGCCGCGCGCCTCATCCAGGAGGCCAACCTCAACGCGCTGCCGGTCGTGGACCACGAGGACCGGCTCGTCGGCCTCATCACCTGGGACGACGCCATGGAGGTCCTCGAGGCCGAGGACACCGAGGACGCCGCCCGAGGCGGTGCCTCCGAGCCGCTGGAGCGGCCGTACCTGTCCGCGGGCGTGTTCATGCTGGCGCGCAAGCGCGCCATGTGGCTCCTCGTGCTCGCCGTCTCGGCCTCGCTGACGGTGACGGTGCTCAACGCCTTCGAGGGGTACCTCGCGAACGTCACGGTCCTGGCGGTGTTCATCTCGCTGCTCACCGGCACGGGCGGGAACTCCGGCTCCCAGGCGTCGGTGACGATCATCCGCGCCATGGCCGTCGGCGAGGTCCGGTTCTCCGACGCGTTCCGGATCACCTGGCGGGAGTCGCGCGTGGGCTTCCTCCTGGGCGCCATGCTCGCGGCCGTCGGCGGCCCGGTCGTCGGCGTCGTCTACGGCTGGGACATCGGGCTCATCATCGCCGTGACGCTGCTGTGCATCTGCACCTGGTCGACGTTCGTCGGCTCGCTCCTGCCGCTCCTGGCGAAGAAGGTCGGCATCGACCCGGCCCTGGTCTCGGCCCCGATGGTCTCGACGCTGTGCGACGCGACCGGGCTGCTCATCTACTTCTCGGTCGCGGCCCTGGTCCTCGGACCGGCCCTGACCGGTTGAGCCGCAAGCGGAAAGCCCCCGGCGCGCATCGCGCCGGGGGCTTTCCGCCCGCTTCAGTCCTGCTGGGGGCTCGTCGTCTCGGTGCCGCTCTGCAGCTCGCCCCCGTCGACCTGGTCCTCGGTGGGGATCACGGTCCGGTCGAGGGTCACGTCGCCCTCGCCGGCGGAGCCGACCGAGATCGAGTCGTACGCGGTGAGCGCCTTCGTGGCCGGGTCGAAGTAGAGGATGTCCATCTCCATCTTCATCGCGTCCGAGGACGTGAAGGCGCGCAGCCCGGCCGCGCCGGTGGAGCCCTCGACCATGAGCATGGTGCCGTCGCCGAGGTCCGAGACCGACCGCTCGTGCATGTGCCCGGCCAGGACCAGCGGGACCGTCCCGGCGAGGGGCGGGGCCATCGGGGGCTCGTGGACCATGGCGACGTCGGCGCCGCCGGCCTCCTCGATCGCGGCCGCGAGCCGCTCCCCGGACTCGACGAGCATCTGCTCGGCGTACTCGCTCGTCGGCTGGTTGCCCTTGTCGGGGGTGAAGCGCGGGTCGGCGACCCCGGCGAACTCGAGCCCGGCGATCTCGCGGACCTCGCCGTCGAGGACCACGACGTTGTCGTAGGCGGCCAGGGCGGCCACGGTCGTCGCCGAGTCGTGGTTGCCCTTGACGAACACGTACGGCACGTCGATCTGCTCGACGCCCTGCGAGAAGATCTCGGCCTCCTGCTCGGAGCCCCAGTCGTTCATGTCGCCGGTGTCGGCGACCGCGTCGATGTCGAACTGGCCGACGACGGTCTCCATCAGGTGCCATGCGGACGGGTTCAGGTGCAGGTCGGAGACGTGGAGGACCTTGATCGAGTCGTCCTCGATGCCGACCTGCGGCATGTTCATCGCGAGCGTGTAGAACCCGGAGATGTTGGTGACGATCTGCTGGAGGTCGGAGACGTACTCCTCGTAGTTCTCGGCGATGTCCTCGGCGCTGCCGACCACGCTGGGCGCGTAGGTGAGCAGCCCCTCGTACCGCGGCTGCGAGATGGACTCGGCGCGCAGGGTGGACGCCGCGTAGCCGCAGATCGCCGCGGTCACGGCCAGTGAGGTGAGCCCGGTGAGCAGCGCGCGGCGCATGTTGCGGAACGCGAGGGCGCCGACGAGGAGCCCGCACAGGGTCACGATCGCGAGCGCTTCGACGGCGACGCGGATGACGGCGTCGGTGACCTCGGTGGCGAGGTTCTCGGAGGCGACGGTGAAGCCGTCGGGAGAGTTCATGATCTGCCGCGCCTCGATCGGGTCGACCGAGTCGAGCGTCAGGTTCAGGCCCACGGGCCCGTCGTGGCTGTCGAACACGATGTCGCCGAGCGGCGGGATGTTCACGACGGTCTCGCCGCCGACGTCCGGGTGGAGGGCCACGGTGGTGTCGAACGGCCCGATGTCGGCCTCGGTGCCGCCGACGAGCGCCAGGCCGGCCGCGGCGGCGCCGGTGCCGAGGAGCAGGACCGCGGCGACGACGGCGGCGCGCCGGGCCCCGGGCCTGCTGCGGAAGCGCGACCAGCCCGCTCTCGCCTTGCGCCACAAGGATCTCGCGCGCCGCCCGGACTGGCGGGCGGCGGTGCGGAGGCGGCGCATGGAGCTGGACTGATCGCTCATAAGACCCTTCCCTGTGCGGCGTAGCTGGTGGAGAAGCGGATGATGCGGTCGTCGGTCTCGTCGGCGGTGCAGCCGCGCTCTTCGACGCAGCGGCCGTCGCGGTTGGAGGTCGTCACCCACAGCATCCCGTCGGGGCCCATCGCGACCGATCGTAGTCGACCGAATTCGCTGACGATCGCCGCTTGCGGCTCGCCGGCGGGTGCGCCGGACCCGTCGAACTGGACGACCCAGAGCCGCTGCCCGCGCAGGCAGGCGGTGACGAGGGAGTCCCCGAGGAAGACCGCGCCGGCGCAGGAGGCCTCGAAGGGCTCCCAGGTGACGACCGGGTCCCGGTACGCCGAGTCGGTGCCCGGCCCCTCGAAGTGGGGCCAGCCGTAGTTCGCGCCGGGCTCGATGAGGTTGACCTCGTCGGCCACGTCCTGGCCGAACTCGGTGGCGTACAGGGCTCCGGCGGCGTTCCAGGCGAGGCCCTGGACGTTGCGGAGCCCGAGCGCGTAGACGGGGGAGGCGGCGTCCGGGTTGCCTTCGGCGGGTTCGCCTGCGGTGGTGATGCGGAGGATCTTGCCGCCCAGGGATTCCGGGTCCTGGGAGTTGCCCCCGTCCCCGGCGTCGCCGGTGGCGGCGTACAGGAACCCGTCGGGGCCGAAGTCGAGGGCGCCGCCGTTGTGCTCGGGCCCGGCCGGGATTCCGGTCAGGATCGGTTCGGGCGCGGCGTCGCTCGCGGTGTCGATGCGGGCGATCCGGTTGTCCTCGCCGGTCGTGTAGTAGACGAACACCGAGTGGTCCTCGGCGTAGCCGGGGGAGACGGCGAGGCCGAGGAGCCCGCCTTCACCGGTGGCCTCCACGTCGACGGTGCGGAGCTCCTCGGGAGTGCCGGGGGTGCCGTCGGCGGCGATGGGGATCCGGAGGATCCGGCCGCTGCGCTCGCCGACGATGGCGGTGCCGTCGGGCAGGAAGTCGAGGCCCCACGGCACGTCGAGTCCGTCGGCGACGACGTCGATGAACGTGGCCGGGCTCTCGGGCGCGTCGGAGGGCGACGGCAGGTTCGGCGGCCGGCCGGTCTCCGGTTCGGGCGGCTCGCCGAACGAGCACGAGGCGAGGGAGAGTGCGGCGGCGGCCGCAGCCGCGGCCGAGAGCAACCTGCGCATGGCCCCAACCTTATAGGCATGGGGTGACCGGGAACTGATGCCGCTTTTCACCGCCCCGGGGGTCCCCGATCGGGAGGCGTTTTATGCCGGAGTGGCGAAACCGATTGCTTCCATTACGCTTGGGACCTGTGAAAGTCTGGATCGCCCATGAAGAAGGCCGCGCCCTGCTGGGCGAGCTCCCCGCGGACGTCGAGGTCGAGGTGTACGACGGGAAGTCGGGCTATCCGTCCGACCCGTCGACGGTCGAGTTCTGGATCCCTCCCTTCCTGGCCCAGTCGAAGCTCACCACGCCGCTGCGGGACATGACGTCGCTGAAGGCGATCCAGCTCCTGAGCGCGGGCGCCGAGGTGTGGGTCCCGGTGGTCCCGCCGGGCGTGGCCCTGTGCGACGCGCAGGGCGTGCACTCGGGGACGACCGCCGAGTGGACCGTCGGCGCGGTCCTCGCGTCGATGCGCGGCTTCGACGTGTTCGCCCGGCAGCAGCTCCGGCACGAGTGGAAGGTCGAGTTCACGACCACGATCGTCGGCAAGCGCGCCCTCATCGTCGGCGCCGGCGACATCGGCGAGCGGGTCGCCGCGGTCCTGGCCGCGCTCGGTGCCGAGGTCGACAAGGTCGCCCGCCGCGCCCGCCCCGGCGTCCACCCGATCGACGCGGTCGAGGACCTCCTGCCGGCCGCCGACGTGGTGGTCCTGATCCTTCCGCTGACCGACGCCACCCGCGGCCTGGTGGACGCGAAGTTCCTGTCCCGCATGAAGGACGGCGCGCTCCTGGTCAACGCCGCGCGCGGCCCCATCGTCGACACCGACGCCCTCGTCGCCGAGGTCGCCTCGGGCCGTCTGAAGTGCGCCCTCGACGTGGTCGACCCCGAGCCGCTCCCTGAGGACCACCCGCTGTGGGACCTGGAGGGCGCGATCATCACCCCGCACGTCGCCGCCTCGGTCGACGGCACCATCGCCCGCGCCTACGCCCCCGTCGGAGCCCAGATCCGCAGGGCCGCAGCGGGAGAGCCCCTGCGGAACGTGGTGGCGGACGGCTACTAGGGGCGGCTCACCGCGCGACGCTCACGACCCGGCGCTCACCGTTCGCCTTCGGCGGGGGCGTCCTCGCGGAGCTCCTGGCCGCCGATCTCGAGGACCTGCGGTAGGTTCTCGGGCTTGAGCGGGTCGAGTCTGACCTGGGACTGGTCGGCGAGTATGGCCTGGACGCCCTCGTCGCCGGTGGCGAAGCCGTCGATGTGCCTCCAGGGGATCTCGCGGGCGGTGAACATGCCGCGGACGACGATGCCGTCGGTGGTGACGTCCACTCCGGAGCGCCAGGCCCACATCGAGACCGCTACAGGCGCGAAGAGCAGGACGACGCCGAGGACGGCCGAGAGCGGGCCCCAGAGCGGCCGCTCCACGATGAGCGAGAAGGACAGCGGCGCCACCGTCAGCCAGGCCACGAAGGCCGCGCCGGTGATCGCCGCGGAGCGGCGCACGCGCAGTCGGCGGGTCGGGAGCGGGGAGTCTGCGGACGTCATGCGTCCAGATTGACACACGCGGGCGCGCAGGCCGCGGGGTGCCGGTCCGGTTTCTGTCGGATTGTCGCTTGACGTGCGGCTACGGCGTGGCACGATCAGCTCATCGGCAGCGGTACGAGCCTGGTGGGGGTGAGCGTGGCCGTCAAGATCACATTCCGTCCGACGACGCGGCAGGTCGTCGGCCGCGCGCTGTTCCTCGGCGGAGTCGCCGCGCTCGTGGCGCTCGTCCCGGCCGCGCTCTACATGCTCGTGGTCGGCCACTGGTACCGCCTCACCCTCGGCGGGCTCGTCCTCGTCGCCGCCGCGGTGGCCCTCGCGGTCGCCTACGCCGGGGCTCGCCGGCACGGCGTGGTCCTCGACGAGCGGGGGATCCACCCGCTGGAGTCCAATGGGCCGCAAGGGGCTTCGAAGGCCGAACGGTACGCCGCCTGGACCGAGGTGGCGGACATCCGCGCCGAGCGGCGCGCCGGGCGGACCGTCCCGGTCGTCTACCTGAACGACCCGGCGCAGAAGCCGTGGCGGCTCGGGGCCCCCTACTCGGGCCGCGCGCTCTCGGCCGACGACGAGCTCGACGAGAAGATCTTCGTCATGCGCAGCCTCTGGGAGGGGTACCGCCACGGGCGCTCGCCGCGCCGCGAAGGCGTGTGAAGGCATCGGCCGGCGTCATCGGGGAAGGCGCTGACGCGAACCGGGGCTTCTGAAAGTGTCGAGCGGCGCTGCGCCGGTATGCGATTGCCGATCCGATCCGTTTTCATCCCGCGACGAGCTTGACCCGCAGGGCATGGTCGGGGCATCATCCTGAATACGCTTTCCGACGATCTGGATCCGCCGACACCGAAGGGCTCCGCCGCAGTGCCGCATCCGAACACCGACATCATCCCCACGATCGAAGGCCTCGCCTACGGCGGCGACTACAACCCCGAGCAGTGGCCGCGCGAAGTCTGGGACGAGGACGTCCGGCTCATGCGCGACGCCGGCGTCAACCTCGTCAGCGTCAACATCTTCGCCTGGGCCGGCATCAACCCCGGTCCGGGCGAGTGGGACTTCGCGCGCCTCGACGCGATCATGGACCTCCTCGCCGGGGCGGGGATCAAGGCCGACCTCGCGACCGCCACCGCCTCGCCGCCGCCGTGGTTCTCCCAGCGCCACCCCGAGACGCTCCCGGTCAACGCCGAAGGCGTGCGCCTGAACCCCGGCGCCCGCGCCGAGTACTGCCCGCACGCGCCCGCGTACCAGGAGGCCGTCGTCGAGATGGCGTCCCGCCTCGCCGAGCGGTACGCCGCCCACCCCGCGCTCGCCATGTGGCACGTCGGCAACGAGTACTACCGCTCCTGCTTCTGCGACCTCGCCGCCGACGCCTTCCGGGCCTGGCTCCGGGACCGCCACGGCTCCCTCGACGGCCTCAACCACGCCTGGGGCACCACGTTCTGGTCCCAGACCTTCACCGACTGGTCCCAGGTCCTGCCGCCGCGGATCAGCGCCGAGACCCCCAACCCGGGCCTCGTCCTCGACTGGCGGCGGTTCGGCTCCGACGCGCTCCTCGCCCTCTTCAGGTCCGAGGCCGACGCGATCGCGAAGCGGAGCCCCGACAAGCCGATCACGACGAACCTCATGGTCACCGGCGACTTCTCCGGGCTCGACTACCACCGCTGGGGCGAGCACATGACCGGCCCGAACCGCCTCGTCGCCACCGACCACTACCTCATCCCCGAGCACGAGAGCGACATCGAGTGGCCCGCCCAGGTCGCCTTCGGCGCCGACGCCTCCCGCGGCCTCGCCGGCGGCTCGCCGTGGCTCCTGATGGAGCAGGCCGCGAACTCCAGCGCCTGGCGCCGCGGCTACTTCGCCAAGCGGCCCGGCGACCAGCTCCGCCACTCGCTCTCCTACGTCGCCCGCGGCTCGGAGGGCGCCATGTTCTTCCAGTGGCGCGCTTCGCGGTACGGCGCCGAGCGGTACCACTCGGCGATGCTCCCGCACGGCGGCCCGGACTCGAAGGTCTTCCGCGAAGTGAAGGCGTTCGGCGCGCAGCTCCAGCGGCTCGCCGAGATCAAGGGATCCACAGTGGTCTCGCGGGCCGCGGTCCTCCTCGACTTCGAGTCGTGCTGGGCCGCGGCGACCCCGGGCCAGCCGTCCTCCGACATGGCCTCGTACCCCGAGATCCGGCGCTGGCACGCGGCCCTGTGGCGCCGCGGCGTCACCACCGATGTGGTGAACCCCGCGTGGGACCTCGGCGGCTACGAGTTCGTGTTCGCCCCGCACCTGTACCTCCTCGACTCCGACGCGCACCTGCGCGGCTACGTCGAGCGCGGCGGCACCCTCGTCATCGGCCCCTACTCGGGGATCGCCGACCGCAACGAGCACGTCCACCCGGGACCGCCCGGCGCGATCCGCGACCTCGTCGGGGTCCGCGTCGAGGAGTTCGCGCCGCTCCCGGAGGGCGCGACGATCGCCCTCGACGACGGCACCGAGGGCCGGACCTGGTCCGAGGCGGCGCACCCGATCGACGCCGACGTGGTCGCCTCCTTCACCGAGTACCCGTCCACGGGCGCGGTCTTCCGCCGCCGCCTCGGCGACGGCGAGGTCTGGTACCTCGCGACCCGCCCGACCGACCTCGGCCCGCTCCTCGACCGGCTCGGCATCACCGCCGACGCCCCGGCGGGCCTCGAACTCGTCCGCCGCCGCCACGCGGACGGCCGCACGTACCTGTTCGCGCTCAACCACACCGGCGCACCGCAGCGCGTGGACGCGACCGGCGAGGACCTCCTGTCGGGCCGGCCCTGGACGCCGGCCTCGACGCTCGACGCCGGGGAGACGGCGGTGATCAGAGAACGAGCTGCGGCGCGTACGCGAGGACGATGAACCGGGCCGCCCGCCCGACGAGGCAGACGCCGGCGAACACCGGCGTCCGCATCCCGGTCCCGGCGATGTAGACACTGGTCGCCAGCAGCGGCGGCAGCCCGATGAACGCGCTCAGCAGCAGGACCGGCAGCGTCAGCGCGGGCCGCTCGAGCAGCGCCGTCAGCTTCGCGCCGGCGCGGCGCAGCGGCCCGCCCAGCCGGCTCATGCGCTCGCGCATCGGCGACGCGGGCCGCGGCCCGCGCCGCCGCTTGCGCTCGGCGACCGCGGCGAGCCAGCCCCGCACCCGCTCGGACCGGAACACGCCGCGGGCGCCGAGGAAGATCACGGTCTTCCCGATGGTCTGCCCGACGGCGGCGGCGATCCCCAGCCCGATCGGCCCGTACCCCGTCAGCGCCGCCAACCCGATCAGGTAAGGCTCGATCGGCGTGACCGGCACGAACGCCGACACGAGCGCCGTCAGGAACGTCGAGGCGTACGCGGCGATCACGCGCGGGCCGACTCGTCCGCCAGGAGCCGCCCCACCGCGACGAGCGACGCCACCTTCACCGCGGCCACCGCCACCGCGAACAGCGCCGGCCACAACGGCGTGGGCGACACCAGGACCAGCACGACCAGTCCGCCCGTGTTCAGCGCCTTCGCCGGCGGCGACCAGTTCCACCGGTACACGCCGCGGTGGACCTCGTAGAAGTAGTTGGGGCTGCTGATGGGCCAGCACAGGAACGCGAGGCTCAGCATGCAGTCGACGACCATGAACTGCGCCAGGAAGATCCCGACCGGCAGCGCCATGCCCGGCAGCAGCACGATCAACGCCGCCGCGCACAGGGAGGTGCACGCCCGGTCGGACACGATGTCGAACACGGCCCCGGCCCGCGTCTCCTGCCCCAGCCACCGCGCCGTCATCCCGTCCAGCATGTCGCCGACCCAGTAGACCAGGTACGCCGCCACCGCCAGCCACATGCTCTCCTGCACGATCGCCGGCACCGCCAGCCCGACCGACACGACCGTCCGCACCAGCGTCACCGCGTTCGGCACATTGACGAACCCCGACTCCGCAGCGACCACACCGCCGGAGCCGCGAGTGACAGGTCGCTCGATCACACCAAGTCCGAATCCATCGAGGGGCTGCAGCTGCGCGCTACCCCACAGACCCTATCCGGTCCCCGCAAACCCGTGTCCACCAACCGTTCACGGCCGCGCCGGGTCATCGCAGCGCGACAGCGGTGGCGATGATGAGCGCCCCGGCGATCGCGAAGCAGACGATGGCGGCCCGGAGCCGCTGGAACTTGGTCACCGCCAGCGTCGACAGCAGACGGCATTCCTCGACCGCGAACCGGAGGCGCACCTCGGGGTCCCGGGCCATGCGGCGGAAGTTCGCCTCGATCCGGTCGTGGGCGACGCCGGCCGCCGCGCGGAGCCCCGTCCTCCCCGACAGCCGCGGCCAGATCGCCGAGCCCAGGAACACGACGCCCAGCAGCATCACCGCCGCGGCGGTCCAGGCGAAGACCGTGCTGCTGCCCCGCGGCTCCACTAAAGAAGGCGTCGCGAGCAGCACGGCGGCCACCGGGAACGCGCCGGCCGCGAGCAGCGACGCCTTCGTGTCGGCCTGCACCAGCGTCGCCCGCGCCGCGTCGATGTTCCGGTGCGCCTCTTCGATCGCGGTCCGCACCTGCGATTCCGACATGGTCTCGACGTCGTCCATGAGCTTCTCCCGATCCGGCGGCCGCTTCATCTGAACGAGCCTAGGGCGTCCGCGCCGCCGCCGATGTCCCCGAACGGACAGTGTCGGCATTCCGACCGAAGCCTGAACCATTGCGCCGCAACGCATCCGATTACGAGACTGACTGCTCCGGAGCCGGGGACCCGGCCGGGGCCACCGGGTGGCGCAGGCCCGGGTGGCCGTCGGGGAGGGCCGCCTTGATGACCCACCCGCTCGCGATGAGGCACAGGACGAGCAGGGGCCAGGAGAGGACGACCTGCGCGAGGCCGCCGCCGATGACCGCGAAGTCGTCGCTGTCGCTGTTCCAGAACGGGGTGAGGATCGCGACGCGCAGCGCGTACATCGCCACCCAGACCCAGGAGGCGAGGGAGTACGCGCGCAGCAGGGCCGGGTCGAGGCGCCACTGGGTGCGCTGACCGAGGAGGCCGCCGACGATGAGTCCCAGGAGCGGTCGGCGGAAGACGATGAAGCCGGCCCAGACGAGGGCGCTGGCCGCGTTCGAGACGATCCGGGGGAGGAGGATGTCCTGCGCGCGTCCCGTGTAGAGGACGATCAGCGCCGCGACCGCGACGCTCAGCAGGCCGAGGACGACCGCGCGGGGCTTGCGCCGCTGCTTGAGCCGCACCACCGCGATCACGCCGGCCGACAGCAGTGAGGCCGAAGCCGCCCATGCGATCGAGTTGCCGGTCAGGAGCCAGGTGAGGACGAACACCACGAGCGGGGCGGTGGCGTCGATGGCGCCGCGCTTCCCGCCTAGTAGGCTGACGAGCGTGTCTTGCCGCACAATATCGGACAACTCCCGCCCCTCACCTCTCGACCCGGTATCCGAGGCAAGGCTACCCTAACCGCAGTGGCCCGCCGGGTTCCAGGCCCGCAGCCCCAACTACGGACGGATTGGCACGGTACCGGATGCTCGGCACACATCGGATCAGTGAATCGCAGCTCGTCGACCTGCTCCGCCGGGCCCGAAAAACCGACTTCGGCCGCTGGAACAAGGGCGACCTCACCCGCGCCATGACCGACCTCGGCTGGCAGGTCCGCTCCGCGGAGGTCGACATCGGCATGTGGCGCGCCGAGACCGGCTACGACACCGGCAACGCCATCGCCGACTCGGTCCCGCCCCAGACCCCGGTCTCCGGCCGCGCCGACTTCTACTCCATCGAGGTCATGGTCCTCCGGTCCGCCGAACGCGGCCGCCAGGGCGAGAACCACCGCACCCTCATCTTCCGCGAAGTCCTGCGGACCATGATGGCCGAACTCGGCGCCCCCGAGATCCGCGGCGGCGACGGCGGCCCCTGGATCCGCTGGTACCGCGACGGCCTCATCTTCGAACTCCACCTGCGCCGCTTCCACGGCGGCGTCACCCTCCGCCTGCTCTCCCCGGACCTGTTCGAGCAGCTCGAAGCCCACGCCATCGGCAAGGGCGACATCTCCGGCTGGGCCGCCTACGCCCGCCCGGGCCAGCGCCCGCCCGAGCCCGCCGTCCACGACATGGGCGAGTTCACCGAGCGCCTCAGCTCGCTCCTCCAGGACATGGCCGCCGACGTCCCGGTCGTCGACACCTCCGGCACCGTGCTCCTGCGCACCAGCGACTGGTCCGCCCGGTACGTCGCCGCGTTCGTCGACGACGGCCTCCGCGTCGAGGCCAGCGCCGCCGTCAGCGGCGCCTGGCGCTCCGGCCTGTCGAACCTGCCGAGCATGGGCTTCCGCGCCCCCAGCGGCACCCAGCCGAACTGGTCCCGGACCTTCAACTCCACCGACCGCACCGCCACCAACCAGGCCGCCCACATGATGGTGGACGCCCTGCGGGCCTTCGGCATCCAGGACCTGTTCGACATCGTCTACGACGGCTTCACCGCCGACGGCGAGCGCATGTACCTGCCCGTTCTCGGCATCGGCAGCGGCGACAGCCCGTACTAGGACCCGCGCTTCGGCGCCGCGCCGGCCCGAGGCGTCGACAGAGGCGCCGGTCAGCGGCGCGGTCCGACGACTCCGGCCGACCCTAGCCGCGCGGCTAGAATCGGCACCATGATCGTCGACCTCCGTTCCGACACCGTGACCCGCCCGACCCCGGGCATGCTCGAAGCCATGGCGAGCGCCGGCGTCGGCGACGACGTCTACGGCGAAGACCCCAGCGTCAACGCCCTCGAAGCCGAGGCCGCCGCCCTCTTCGGCAAGGAAGCCGCCGTCTTCACCCCGACCGGCTCCATGGCCAACCAGATCGGCCTGCAGCTCCTCGTCCGCCCCGGCGAAGAACTCCTGTGCGACGTCAAAGCCCACGTCGTCAACTTCGAGATGGGCGCCGCCGCCGCCCTCGGCGGCATCTCCACCCGTACCTGGGCCGGCCCGAACGGCCGCGTGGACGCGCGTCTGGTCGAACCGCTCATCAACCGCCCCAACCCCTACGTCACCGTCACCCGCGCCATCGCCGTCGAGAACACCCACAACATCGGCGGCGGCACCGTCCAGCCGATCGAGGAGCTCCGGCGCCTCCGCGACCTCGCCGACGCCTACGGCCTCGGCCTCCACCTCGACGGCGCCCGCATCTGGAACGCCCACGCGGCCACCGGCGTCCCCTTCGACGAGTACGGCCGCCTCTTCGACACCGTCTCCGTGTGCCTCTCCAAGGGCCTCGGCGCCCCCGTCGGCTCCCTCCTCATCACCGACGCCGAGCGCGCCCAGCGCGCCCGCGTCATCCGCAAGCGCCTCGGCGGCGGCATGCGCCAGGCGGGGTTCCTCGCGGCGGCCGGGCGCTACGCGCTGGCGAACCACATCGACCGCCTCGGCGAGGACCACGCCCGCGCCCGGCGCCTCGCCCGCTCGCTCGAGCCGTTCGGGATCTGCGACGCCGCTCAGGTCGAGACCAACATCGTGCTCGTGCGCATCCCCGAGATCGCGCGCGTCGCGGCGGCCGCCGCGGACCAGGGCGTGAAGATCTCGGTGCTCGGCGCCGACTGGGGCCGGATGCTCACGCACCTCGACGTGGACGACGCCGGGATCGAGCACGCGGTGAAGGTCCTGGGCACGCTGCTGGGGAAGTGACCGAAGGGACGGTTGCCGATCGCCCCTTCCTCGGATAGGTTAGGCATGCCTTCCTTAGTCCTGCCTAACCTTCCGGAGGTCGGTGCGTGTACGCCTGCATCTGCCACGCGGTCCACGAGAACGAGGTCCGCGCCTGTATCAGCGCCGGCGCGCATACCCAAGAGGCCATCGGCGAGGCCTGCGACGCCGGGACGAGCTGCGGCACGTGCCACGAGCGCCTGGTCGACATGATCGAGAGCTACTTCACGGACTCGGTCCCGGCGGCCGCCTGATTCCCCGGCTTTAACGGGATTTTCCGGTCCCTTTAGGATTCCCTCCCTTAGGATAGGTTGTCCTATTTTAGGTATTCCTGGCTGGATATGGACGCCGTTCTGGTCCTAGTCTGGGGTCACCGGTCGCCGGACCGGCGACTGTAGGACCGGGAAGGATCAGCCATGCAGGGTGACAAGCAGGTCATCGAATTCCTCAACGAGCAGCTGACCGCGGAGCTGACCGCCATCAACCAGTACTTCCTGCACTACAAGCTGCAGGAGAACTGGGGCTACACGAAGCTGGCGAAGTACACCAGGGCCGAGTCGATGGACGAGATGCGCCACGCCGAGATCCTCACCGACCGCATCCTGTTCCTCGACGGCATGCCGAACTACCAGCGACTCTTCCCGCTGCGCATCGGCACCTCCGTCAAGGAGATCTTCGAGTGCGACCGCCAGATCGAGGTCGAGGCGATCGACCGGCTCAAGCGCGGCATCGAGCACATGGAGTCGGTCAAGGACTACGTCTCCCGCGACCTCTTCGAGTCGATCCTCAAGGACGAGGAGCACCACATCGACTACCTGGACACCCAGCTCGACATCATCGAGAAGATCGGCGAGGCGCTGTACATCCAGTCCCTCATCGAGCAGCCCGAGGAAGCGTAGGGCTGCGAGCGCGTGGAGGGGGCCGGCTTTCGCCGGCCCCCTTTCTTCTTGCGGCAGAGCCCCTCACATCTCCGCCACAGTGGTATGCCGCCGCCTTGACAGCGCCGACGAGAGGATCGTAACATATCAATACTTTGAACGAAAGTTTCCGAGAGTTTCGGTCTTCGTTGGAAGCGTCCAGTCGCGGTCCGGCACCCCCGACTCCCCCGCCCGCGGCGTCCCCTCACCGCAAAGGAGCGTCCATGCCCAGCCCCTCCCCGCAGGCCAGCCGCCGCGCGGTCCTCACCGGGGCCGCCGTCGCCGGCGGCGCCGCGGTCCTCCCGTTCGGCTTCGCGACCGCCGCGCACGCCGACGAGCTGCTGCTCGCCACCGACTTCTCCTCCGGCACCACCGAAGGCTGGTACGCCCGCGGCCCGGTCGCCCTCTCGGTGAACGCCGAAGGAAGCCTCCTGGTCGAAGGCCGCACCGCCACCTGGAACGGCGCCGCCATCGACATCACCGCCCACATCGAAGTCGGCGTCCGCTACCAGCTCCGCGTCCTGCTGCGCCTGCCGTCCGGCTCGGACGCGGCCGACCTGCGGACCACCGTGCAGCGCGACGCCGCCGGATCGACCGCCTACGAGTCGGTCAAGTGGAACACCGCCGTCACCCCCGACGCCTGGACCGAGTTCACCGGCACGTACTCGGTCAGTCAGGCCGCCGACCAGCTCCAGTTCTACGTCGAGTCCGACTCCAGCCTCACGCCCGTCCTGGTCGACAACTTCACGCTCACCCGCATCGAGGAGCCCGAGATCCAGGACCTGGTGCCGCTCAAGGACTTCCTCGAATGCGACTTCCCGATCGGCTGCGCCGTCGAGCCGCTCGAGGTCGTCGGCAGACCCGCCGAACTCCTCGCGAAGCACTTCGCGCAGGTCACGACCGGCAACCAGATGAAACCCGACGCGATCCAGCCGACCGAGGGCGTCTTCGACTTCACCCGGGCCGACCAGATCGTGGCGTTCGCCGAGGCCAACGGCATGCGCGTCTACGGCCACACCCTGCTGTGGCACAACCAGACCCCCGCATGGTGGTTCGACGACGCCGACGGGAACCCGCTCCAGAACACCCCCGAGCACCAGGCGCTCATCCTCGACCGGTTCGAAGCCCACGTCACCGCCATCGCCGAGCACTACGGCCGCCGCGTCTGGGCCTGGGACGTCGTGAACGAGGTCGTCGACCCCGAGCAGACCGACGGGCTGCGCCGCTCGCGCTGGTACGAGATCTTCGGCGGCGGCGCCTACATCGGCGAGGTCTTCAAGATCGCCCGCCGGGTCCTGCCGCGCCGGGTCAAGCTCTTCATCAACGACTACAACACCGAGTTCCCCGACAAGCGCGAGGCGATGTTCAACCTGGTGCAGGACCTCAAGCGCAAGCGGGTCCCGGTCGACGGGGTCGGCCACCAGGCCCACGTCGACTACAAGCGCGACCCGCAGCTCCTCGGCGACACCATCGACGCGTTCAAGCGCCTGCGGGTGCTCCAGGCCGTCACCGAGCTCGACGTGTCGGTCTCGGACTACATGGAGGAGTCGCTGCCCTCGACGCCGCCCGAGCGCCTGATCGCCCAGGGCTGGTACTACAAGGAGCTGTTCGAGGTCCTGCGCGAGCGCGCGCACCTGCTCGAGTCGGTGACGATGTGGGGCCTGTACGACGCGGTCTCATGGCTGCGGAGCTGGCCGGTCTCGCGCCCCCACGAGGCGCCCCTGTTCTTCGACGACCGCCTCCAGGCGAAGCCCGCCTACTGGGGCGTCGTCGACCCGAGCCGGCTCGAGCCGGCGCCGGAGGCGGCCGGCGAGTCCTAGACCGCACCGGCCGGAAGGAGCCGCCCGGGAGCGGGGCATACAGATCCGGGGCCCCGCTCCCGGGCTTTCCGCGCGAACGCGTGGCGTCGGCGAACGCTCGTTCGTCGGTGGTCCGCCGCAGGGTGGCGGCCCGGGGTCCCTACCGGTTGTTCCGGGCAGGTCACTTTCCCGGTCGGCGCATCGGCACGTGCGGGATGCCGTCCTCGAGGTACTCCTCGCCGTCCTCGGTGAAGCCGTACTTGCGGTAGAACCCCGCCGCGTACGTCTGCGAGTCGAGGACCAGCTCGGCCTCCGGGCCCGCCGTCTCGAGCGCCGCCGTCATGAGCCGTCCGCTCAGCCCCGTGCCGCGCTCGGCCGGAGCGCAGCAGACCCGGCCGATCCGCCACCGTCCCTCGGCGGCGCCGCCGACGAGGGCGCGGTCGTCGAACGTCCGCGCCGCGACGGGGCCGTGGCCGCCGGTGTCGCGCAGGAGCCGCAGGCAGGCGACCGCCTCCCCGGGGCCGTCGCCGACCGCCCAGAAGTGGACCGTCTCCGGCGCCGTGTCGTGCTCGTCGAGGTCCGGGTAGGGGCATTCCTGCTCGACCACGAACACCGACTGCCGCAGCCGGGCCAGGGCGAACACCGTCGGACCGTCGAGTTCCTCGAACCGGCCCCGTCGAATTTCACGCATACCCGCCATTAGAGCAGCGTTCCAGTTCCGGTGTATAGACGCTTCTGCACCCGTCGCCCTGCACGCCTTGACAAACCGCGCGACCTCGCCCCCGGGCGCTCCGGGAGGCTACGCAGCCGTACCCCTGGCCGCTCCGGCGAGCTACGCATATTCATCGGCGATCTCGCGCGCCCGGTCCCGTGCCGCCTCGATCGCGTCCGTCACCGCCGAGCGCGCCCGGTGGTTCTCGAGCTGCCGGACCGCGCTGATCGTCGTCCCGGCCGGGGACTCGACCGCCTCGCGCAGCGCCACCGGGGACTCGCCGCTCTCGCGGAGCATCCGCGCCGCGCCGAGCGCGGTCTGCGTGACCAGCTCCTTGCTGACCTCCCGCGGCAGTCCCATGAGGACGCCCGCCTCGGTCATCGCCTCGGCCAGGTAGTAGAAGTACGCCGGGCCCGAGCCCGAGATCGCGGTGACCGCGTCCTGGTGCTTCTCGTCGACCACGAGCGTGCGCCCGAGCGGCTTGAACAGCTCCTCGACCGCGTCGAGGCACCGCTCGTCGGCGTGCGTGCCCGGAGAGAGGACCGTCATCGCCTCGTCGACCAGCGCCGGCGTGTTCGGCATCGCCCGCACCACCGGCGTCGCGTCCGGCAGCCGCTTCTCGAAGAACGCCACCGGAAGACCCGCGCAGATGCTCACCACCGGGGCCGCCGACGAGAACGCGCCTGAGAGCTCGTCGAGCAGCGCCGCCGCGTCCTGCGGCTTCACCGCGACCACCACGACGTCGGCCTGCGCCACCGCCGCCGCGTTCGGCTCCACCCGGACCCCGTACTGCTCGCGCAGCGCCGCCGCGCGCTCCTCGCTGCGGGCCGTGGCCACGACCGCGTCCTTCGACCAGCCCGCGCGAAGCAGGCCCGACACGATGGCCTGGCCCATCTTCCCGGCGCCCAGCACTGCGACTCTCCGCATCACGTCTCCTCACGCAATCGACTGCCCATCGATTGTGCCTCGCCGGGCGGCAACGCGAAAACTCGATGCATTGCGCGTTTCGTCCCCTTGGGATCGCCCAAGCTGCCACGATAATCGGACTCAGGAATTCAACGGGCGATTGGGGCGTAATGGACGTTCTCGACTTGGCGCGGATTCAGTTCGGCGTCACGACCGTCTACCACTTCCTGTTCGTGCCCGTCACCATCGGCCTCTCGCTCCTCGTCGCGATCCTGCAGACCATGTGGCGCACCACCGGCTCGACCGCGTACCTTCGCGCGACGAAGTTCTGGGGCAAGCTCTTCCTCATCAACATCGCCATGGGCGTGGTCACCGGCATCGTCCAGGAGTTCCAGTTCGGCATGAACTGGTCGGCGTACTCGCGCTTCGTCGGCGACGTCTTCGGCGCGCCCCTCGCGTTCGAGGCGCTCATGGCGTTCTTCCTCGAATCCACCTTCATCGGCGTGTGGATCTTCGGCTGGGACCGCCTCATGCCCGGCCTGCACCTCGCCTGCATCTGGATGGTCGCCTTCGGCTCCATGGCCTCCGCGTACTTCATCCTCGCCGCGAACGCGTTCATGCAGAACCCCGTCGGCTACCACCTCAACGAGACCGCCGGGCGCGCCGAGCTCACCGACTTCGGCGCGGTCATGTCCAACCCGGTCGTCCTCGCCGCGTTCCCGCACACCGTCTTCGCCTCCTGGCTCACCGCCGGCACCGTCGTCGTCGCCGTCTGCGGCTACCACTTCATGCACCGCCGCGACCTCGACGTGCACCGGCCCGTGCTGCGCCTGGGCATCCTCGTCACGCTCGTCGGCGGCCTCGGGCTGGTCCTGTCGGGCGACTCCCTCAGCAAGGTCATGACCGTGACCCAGCCGATGAAGATGGCCGCCGCCGAAGCGCTCTACCAGACCACCTCCAGCGCGCCGTTCTCCGTGCTCACCATCGGCTCGCTCGACGGCCGCACCGGCACGCCGGTCATCGAGATCCCCGGGCTCCTGTCGTACCTCGCCACCGGGTCCTTCAGCGGCACCGTCGAAGGCATCAACGACCTCAACGCCCAGTACAACGACCGGTTCGGCGCCGGCGACTACGTGCCGTACATCCCGCTCACGTACTGGTCCTTCCGGCTCATGATCGGCTTCGGGCTCCTCGCCGTGGCCATGGCCGTCATCGTCTGGTGGTTCACCCGCCGCGGCCGCCTCCCCGAGCACCGCCTGTTCTGGCCCGTCGCCATGTGGATGGCGGTCACCCCGTTCCTCGCCAACAGCTCCGGGTGGATCTTCACCGAGATGGGACGCCAGCCGTGGGTCGTGTTCAGCCTCTACCAGACCAGCGAGGGCGTCTCGCCCCGCGTCGGCGCGCCCACGGTCGCCGCGTCCCTCATCGGCTTCACCCTCGTCTACCTGATCCTCGCCGTCGTCGCCCTGAACCTGTTCTTCAAGTTCGCGAAGGCCGGCCCGCCCGGCGAGGAGCTCGCCATGTCCACCTCCAGCCCGTCCGACGACCCCGACAAGCCGATGGCCTTCGCCTACTAGCCGAGGACGCCCCATGGAACTGACCACCATCTGGTTCATCGCCATCGCCGTGCTCTTCACCGGCTACTTCATCCTCGAAGGGTTCGACTTCGGCGTCGGCATGCTCCTGCCCGTCCTCGGCCGCGACGAGCGCGAGCGCCGCGCCATGATCAACACCATCGGACCCGTCTGGGACGGCAACGAAGTCTGGGTCATCACCGCCGGCGGCGCCATGTTCGCGGCCTTCCCGCACTGGTACGCCACCCTCTTCTCCGGGTTCTACCTGCTGTTCTTCCTCATCCTCCTGGGACTCATCGTCCGCGGCGTCGCCTTCGAGTACCGCGGCAAGGGCGACACCCCGCAGTGGCGCCGCGGCTGGGACCTGTGCCTCGTGGCCGGCTCGGCCGCCCCCGCCTTCCTGTGGGGCGCCGTCGTCGCCAACATCGTGCGCGGCGTCCCGCTCGACGCGAACTTCGACTACACCGGCTCGATCTGGGGCCTGCTCAACGGGTACGCGCTCCTCGGCGGGCTCACGACACTGCTCCTGTTCGCCACCCACGGCGCCTACTTCCTCCACCTGCGCACCACCGGCGACCTCAGCGCCCGCGCCCGCGCCACCGGCCTCCTGCTCGGCGCCGCCACCGCCGTGCCCGCGCTGGCGTTCCTCGTCTGGACCCAGGCCGCGCACGGCAACGCCGCCTCGCTCGTCCTCATCGTCCTCGCGGTCCTCGCCCTCCTGGCGGGCCTCGCGCTCGACTTCACAGGCCGCGGCGGCTGGGCGTTCGCGGCCACGGCACTGACGATCGCGCTGACCTCCTCGGCCCTGTTCTGCGCGCTCTGGCCCGACGTCCTGCCGTCCACCGGGGACCCCGCCAACGGCCTCACCCACGAGAACGCGGCCGCCACCGAGAAGACCCTCGGCATCATGGCCTGGTCCGCCGTGGTCTTCCTGCCGCTCATCCTGCTCTACCAGGGCTGGACCTACTGGGTGTTCCGCCAGCGGGTCTCCGTCGAAAGGATCCCGGTCGCATGACGCCGCTCGCCCCGCAGTACACCCGGAACGCCGCCGCCGGCGCGTTCGACCGCCGCCTGCTCCACCGGGCCCGGGGCGCGTCCGTCTACATCGGCGTGTGCGCCGCGCTCGGCCTCGCCCAGACCGCGTGCGTCATCGCCGGCGCCTGGCTCACGGCGAGCCTCGTCGCCGGAGCCTTCGCCGGCGGCCAGGACCTCGCCGCGCTCACCCCGCGCCTCATCGGCCTCGCCGCCGTCCTCGCCGCCCGGGCCCTGCTCGCCTCCGTGCAGGAGGCCGCCGCGAACCGGGCCGCCGCCGGCGTCAAGTCCGGCCTGCGCCGCCAGGCCCTCGAACGCCTCATGCGCCTGCCCTCGGGCACCCGCCACACCGGCGAGACCGCCCAGCTCCTCGTCCGCGGCATCGACGCCCTGGACGCCTACTTCGCCCGGTACCTCCCGCAGCTCGTCCTCGCCGCCCTCGTCCCCGCCGGCGTCCTCGCCGTCATGTTCCTCGCCCACCCGCCCGCCGCGCTCGTCGTCGCCCTGACGCTGCCGCTGATCCCGCTGTTCGGCGTCCTCATCGGCCGGTACACGAAAGCCCGCGCCGAACGCCAATGGGCCTCCACCTCCGCGCTCGCCCACCACTTCGCCGACCTCGTCGCCGGACTGCCCACGCTGAAGGCGTTCGGGCGCGCCGGCAGGCAGGCCGGGGCCATCCAGGTCACCACCGGCGAGTACCGGCGCCGCTCGATGGCGCTGCTGCGCGTCGCGTTCTGCTCCGCGCTGGTCCTCGAACTCGCCGCGTCCCTGTCGGTCGCGGTCGTCGCCGTCACCGTCGGCGTCCAGCTCGTGGAAGGCGGCCTCGCCGGGCAGGCCGGGCTCCAGACCGCGCTGCTCGTGCTCATCCTCGCCCCCGAGGCGTACCTGCCGCTGCGGGGCGTCGGCACCCACTACCACGCCAGCGCCGAGGGCCTCGCCGCCGCCGAACGCGTCTTCGCCATCCTCGCCGAACCGGTCGAACCCGGCGGCGATGCGGCACCGCACGCCGGCCCCGCCGCGCTCCCCGCGGCCCCGCACCTCCCGCCGCCGCTGCGCCGCGCGCCGACGATCATGTTCCGCCGCACCGTCTTCGGCTACCCGGGCCGCGACCCGCTGCCCGAGATCAGCCTCACCGTGCCCGCCGCGCAGACCACCGTCCTCACCGCCCGCTCGGGCGCCGGCAAGTCCACGCTCCTGGCCGCGCTCCTCGGCTTCCGGCGGCCCGTGACCGGCTCCATCGCGTTCGACGGCACCGACCTGTCCGGCCTCGACCCGGCGGCCGTCCGCCGCTCCATCTCGTGGCTCCCGCAGCGACCGGTCCTCATCGACGGCACCGTCGCCGACAACGTCCGCCTCGCCGTCCCCGAAGACGCCCCGGACGCCGCCGTCGCCAAGGCGATCGCGGCCGCCCACGCGCCCGACGCGCGCCGCCGGGTCGCCGCGAACGGCGCCGGGCTCTCCGCCGGCGAGGCCGCCCGCGTCGGCCTCGCCCGGGCCCTGCTGCGCGCCGACCTCCTCGACACGCCGGTCCTGCTCCTCGACGAACCGACCGCGCACCTCGACGCCGACACCGAGCGCGCCGTCCTCGAATCCCTCGCGCCCTACCGCGAGCAGCGGACCGTCCTGATCGCCTCCCACCGCGAAGCGGTGCGCGCGATCGCCGACCGAGAGGTGGCCTGGTGACGACCTGGCGAAACCCGATCGCCCTGCGGCTCGGCCTCGGCGCCGTCCTCGGGGCCCTCGCCCAGCTCAGCGCGCTCGGTCTCCTGGCCGTCTCCGCGTACCTCGTCTCGCGCGCCTGGGAGCAGCCGCCGATCCTGTACCTGATGGTCGCCATCACCTCCGTACGCGCCCTGGGCATCGGCCGCGGCGTGCTCCGGTACGCCGAGCGGCTCGTCTCCCACGACGCCGCCTTCCGCGGCCTCGAACGCCTCCGCATCGCCGTGTGGCGCAAGCTCGTCCGCCTCGCACCCGCAGGCGTCCCCGTCTGGCGCTCCGGCGACCTCCAGGCCCGCCTCGTCGACGACGTCGACGGCACCGGCGACCGGTGGCTCCGCGGCACCCTCCCGCTTACCGCCGCCGTCATCACCGCCGCCACCGCCGTCGCCGTCCAGGCCGCGATCCTGCCCGCCGCCGGCGCGGTCCTCGCGGCCGCACTCCTGGCCGCCGCCCTCGCCGGGCCCGCGCTCGCCTCCTGGTCCTCGCGGTACGCCCTGCGCGCCACCGCCGCCGAACGCGGCGCCCTCACCGAGAACGTCCGCGCCTGCCTCCACGGCCGCGAAGAGCTCGTCGCCGCCGGCACCGACCGCGTCGCGCTCGAACGCGCCCTCGACGGCGACGAGCGCCTGCGCCGCGCCCACGCCCGCATCGCCTGGACCGCCGGGCTCGGCCAGGCCGCCGGCCTCCTCGCCATGGCCGCCGCCGTGACCGGCGCACTGTGGACCGGCATCCCCGCCGTCGCCGCCGGGACCCTCGACGGGGTCCTCCTCGCCTGCCTCGCGCTCATCCCGCTCGCCGCGTTCGAACCCGTCCTCGCCCTCCCCGCCGCCGCGCAGCACACCGCCGCCGCCAAGGAGAGCGGCCGCCGCCTCCTCGAGATCACCCGCGCCGCCGAACCCCGCCCCGACCCCGCCGAGCCCCTGCGGTTCGGCCCCGACCCGCTCGGCGGCCCGCACCTCGCCGCAGCCGGGCAGAGCGCGCCCGGCATCGAGATCAAGCGGCTCTCGGCCACCTGGCCCGGCGCCGACCGGCCCGCCGTCCGCGACTTCGACCTCACCCTCCAGCCCGGCGAACGCGTCGCCGTCATGGGCCCCTCCGGCTCCGGCAAGTCCACGCTCGCGGCCGTCCTCATGGGATTCCTGCCCTACGAGGGGTCGCTGCGCCTCGGCGGCGCCGAACTCGCCGAACTCGCCGGCGACGACGTGCGCCGCACCGTCGGCCTGTGCTCCCAGGACGCCCACGTCTTCGACACCACCCTCGCCGAGAACCTCCGCCTCGCCCGCGTCGGCGCCGGCGACGACGAGCTCGTCCGGGCCCTGCGCTGGGCCGGCCTCCGCGACTGGTTCGACGGCCTCGTCCACGCCTCCCCGGACCGCACCGCCGCCGCCGCGCTCCCGACCCGCCTCGGCGAGCACGGCCGCGCCGTCTCCGGCGGCGAGCGCGGCCGCATCGCCCTCGCCCGCTGCCTCCTCGCCGACCGAGAAGTCCTCGTCCTCGACGAACCCGACGCGCACCTCGACGCCGCCACCGCCGAACGCGTCCTCAGGACCGCCGCCGCCGCCCTCGAAGGCAAGACCGCCGTCTTCATCACCCACCGGCCGCTCCCCGACGGCGTGGTCCACCGGACCGTCCACCTCGAACCGCCCGTGCCGGCGCCGCGTGACGCGCCGCTCAGTGCGCTTCTGGACCTGGCACCCCGTGGGTAGACTCCCGGAACGGTGCTACCAATACATTCAGCGGTGGAAACGAACAGAACGGCCCCGCCCCGGGGCCTTCCGACTCGCCTAAGGCATTGATGCGGCAGTGAACACATCTGCTCCCACATCCGGACCCAAGCCTCCCAGTTCAGGGCAGCGCTGGCCGGCCGGATGGACCAAGCTCCACGTCTACCTGACCGACCTCGACGAGGTCAAGGCCGTCTCCGAGTCGTACCGGCCCGTCATCGACCTCGCCGAGGGCGACCTCCCGGTCCCGAACGAGTGGCTGCACGCCACCGTCGCCTCGGTCGAGTGCGACGCCGCCACGATCGCCGACGACACGCGCGGCAAGCTCATCGACCGCCTGCGGCAGAAGGCCGCCGAGGTCCCCGCGTTCAAGCTCACCGTCGGGCCCGCGCTCGCCGCGACCGGCGGCGTCCTGCTCGACACGTTCCCCGGCACGTACTTCGACGCGCTCGTCGCGAACTGCGTCGAGGCGATCAACGAGGTCGTCGAGGGCGACGTCGGGCGCCCCTGCGGGGGGCCGGGGCACGTCTCCCTGTCCTACCGCTCCGGCAGCACCGCCGTCGACCCGCGCCGCGGCGCCATCCAGAACAAGCTCCGGGACGTGCGCCCGGGTCGGACGGAAATCACAGTCACCGGGGTAGACCTGGTCCGAGTCATCCAAAGTGAGGACGCGTCGACCTACACGTGGGAACACGTGGCACGAATCCCCTTGGGCGCGTAGACATCTCAATAACCGAGCGGGCGTCGCCTCCGGGCGGCGCCCGTTGCGGTTGACGCTCCGGACGCGAATCTGACACCATTTTGTCACTGCCCTGTGGCCTACTGTTGAGACACGTGTCAGAGCCCGGCCACGTGACGTTCAGATGTGGTCGACGGCGACCCGTCTCCACGGCGCCGGCAGCAGTCCCGGTAGACCCCGGATCGGCGAGAGCCGCAAGCGTCAGGAGGTGTCGATTGTTCGCAGCCGATGACCGTCGCATCGCAACCCGAGCGACCGAGTTCGTCCGCCCCGTCGATGAATTCGTGGAGCCCAGACCGGTCGAACCTCCCGCCGCCAAGGCCCGCACCGAGGTCACCGAGCCCTACGGCTTCTTCACCGACCTCGCCTCCGGCCACGTCCTCCACGCCGGAGAGATCCGGCCCGCCTACGCCCTCGCCGCCCCGACCCCGCTCGAAGTGTGGCGGCGCAACCTCGAGATCGTCACCGCGATCCTCACCGCCGCCGGCGTCGACTTCTTCGCCGTGCCCGGCTTCAGCCTCACCCGGCCCGTCCTCGGCGCCGCCGCGGCCGACCGCCAGCGCGTCTGCACCGCCCTCGCGATGCTCTGCGAGTCCACCGGCGGGCGGCTCTCCGTGCCCGAACCGGCCTTCCGCGAATCCGAGCTCGGCCTGAACAAGCCCGAGTGGGCCCGCCGCACCGACATGGGCGACGTCCCGCTCGTGCGCGCCTCCTGGCTGTGGACCGACACCGGACGCGACCTCGTCTTCGGCCCCGACTACGGCTGCGACGTCGAGTTCTGGACCGACACCGGCGACGGCCGCCTGCTGGCGCCGCGCCACAACCGGATCAGTCCCGTCGTCCGCCGCGACGGCGCCCGGGTGTCGGCTCCCGGGCGCCTCTTCACGGCGCTCGCCGGCGGCGCGCACGCCGACCTGCCGAACCTGCCGACCCGCGCCGAGTTCGCGCGCCCCGGACCGGACCACGTCGGCTTCCCGATCGACGTCGTCTACACCTGGGTCGACGGCTCCGACCACGCGTGGCTGCGCCGCCGCGCCGAGGCCGAGCAGTCGCCGTACCACGCCGAGTCGGCCAACGCCGCCCGCTACATCGACCGCCAGGAGCTGCGGTTCTCGCTGCGCTCCCTGCACTTGAACGCGCCGTGGGTGCGCCACGTGTACCTGGTGACCGACCAGCAGCGCCCGCACTGGCTCGACGCGGACGCGCCGGGGCTCACGGTCGTCGACCACCGCGAGCTGTTCGACGACCTGGACTCGCTGCCCACGTTCAACTCCCACTCCATCGAGACGCAGCTGCACCGCATCGAGGGCCTGAGCGAGCACTTCCTGTACTTCAACGACGACATGTTCCTGGGCCGCCCGGTCGGCCCGCAGCTCTTCTTCGAGCCGAACGGCCTCGCCCGGTTCTTCCCGGCGCAGACGTTCATCGACCTGGACCCGGTCAGCCGCGCCGACACGCCGCCGAACGCGGCGTTCAAGAACGACCGGGCGCTCATCGACCGGGCGTTCGGGCGCACGGTCTCGCGGATGATGAAGCACGTCCCGTACCCGTTGCAGCGCAGCGTGCTCGCCGAGATGGAGAAGGAGTTCGACGAGGAGATGGCCCGGACCGCCAAGAGCGCCTTCCGGAACGTCACCGACGTCTCGACGGTGACCCTCCAGCACTACTACGCGTACCTCTCGGGCCGGGCGGTCTCCGGCCACGCCCAGGACGCGTACGTGGAGCTGGGGATGCCGGACGTCGCCGAGCGCCTGGAGCTGCTGCTGGAGCGGCGCGACCGGGAGACGTTCTGCATCAACGACGCCGGGCTCGCGCCTGAGCTCGTCGAGGAGCGCTCGGAGATGATGCGGCGCTTCCTGGAGGCGTACTTCCCGGTGGCCTCGCCGTGGGAGAAGGACCTGGCGCTGTAGGGGGACGAGCGCTCCGGGGCTCGCGGGAGCCCGCCTGCCTGGCGTGCGGCCGCTGGTTCCCAGGGCCCCGCCGTCATGGGGATTCCTCAGCGGAGGGTCGCGCCGGCGGCTGCTGCTGGCACGGGCCCGTGCCGGACACGCCGTGCATGACGGATACGGGCCCGAGCCGCACCGCGGCCCGGGCCCGTCTTGTCGGGTCGTGCGGCTACTTCAGGCCGCGCCGCTCCAGGAGCGGCTCGATCTCGGCGTCGCGGCCGCGGAAGCGCCGGAAGGACTCCATCGGGTCGACGGACCCGCCCCGGCTCAGCAGCGTCCGGCGGAAGTGGTCGCCGTTGGCGCGGGTGAGGCCGCCGTTCTCCTTGAACCACTCGACGGTGTCGGCGTCGAGGATCTCCGACCAGATGTACGAGTAGTACCCGGCGGCGTAGCCGATCGAGATGTGCGCGAAGTAGACCGAGCGGTAGCGCGGCGCGATCTCGGGCAGGTGGATGCCGGCGTCCTCGAGGGCCTTGCGCTCGAACGCCTCGACGGCCGCGTACGGGTCGTCGCCGCCGTCGGGGACGTCCTCGGGGGCGAGGCGGTGCCACGCCTGGTCGAGGATCGCGGCGGCCAGGTACTCGGTGGACGCGAAGCCCTCGCCGAACTTCGCGGCGGCCTTCCACTGCGCGATGAGCTCGGCCGGGGCCGGCTCGCCGGTCTCGTGGTGGAGGGCGTAGTTCGCGACCACCTCGGGCCAGTCCTCCCACATCTCGTTGACCTGCGACGGGTACTCGACGAAGTCGCGCGGGGTCGAGGTCATGGAGGTCTTCGGGTAGCGGCAGGCCGAGAGCAGGCCGTGGAGGGCGTGCCCGAACTCGTGGAACAGCGTGGTGACGCCGTCGACGGTGATGAGCGCGGGCTGGCCCTCGGAGGGCTTGGTGAGGTTCAGGTTGTTGACGACCACGGGCCGGTCGCCGGTGAGGTCGGACTGGACGACGAGGGCGTTCATCCACGCGCCGCCCTTCTTCGAGTCGCGGGTGAAGAAGTCGCCCAGGAACAGGCCGAGCGGCGTGCCGGTGCCGTCCTGAGGGCCGTCGAAGACCTCCCACACGCGGGCCTCGGGGTGGTAGCCCTGGAGGTCGGGCCGGGGCCGGAAGGTCAGGCCGAACTCCTTCTCGGCGGCGAAGAAGACGCCGTCGACGAGGACCCGGTCGAGTTCGAGGTAGGGCTTGAGCGCTTCGGCGTCGAAGCCGTACTTGGCCTGGCGGACCTTCTTGGAGTAGTACGACCAGTCCCAGGCGGCGAGCTGGAAGCCGCCGCCGTCGGCGTCGATGACCTCCTGGAGCTCGGCGGCCTCGCGGCGGGCGTTGCGCACGGACGCCTCGGCGAGCCCGGCGAGGCGCTCGGCGATGACCGCGGCGTTCCCGGCGGTCTGGTCGGCGGCGACGTACGCGGCGAAGTGCTCGTAGCCGAGCAGCCGTGCCTTCTCGGCGCGCAGCCGCACCATCCGCAGGAGGGTCGCGGCGTTGTCCCTGCCGCGCCCCACGGTGGCCTTGTAGAGGCGCTCGCGCAGGTCCCGGTTCTCCAGGTCCTCCAGGAGCGGGTGGCGCGAGAAGTTCGACTGCGTGATGAGCCAGCCCTCGAGCCCGCGGTCCTTCGCGGCGGCGGCGGCCGAGGCGATCTGGCCCTCGCTCAGGCCCTCGAGCTCGGCGCGGTCGGTGACGTGGACGGCGGCGTCGTTGATGTCGGTGAGGATCTGCTGGTTGAACTTGGAGGCGAGCTCGGCGAGTTCGGCGTTGATCGCGGCGAGGCGCTCCTTGCCGGCGTCGTCGAGCGCGGCCCCGCCGCGGACGAACTCGGTGCGGTACCGCTCGAGGAGGCGCTCGTCCTGCTCGTCCAGGCCCAGGTCGTCCTTGCGGCCCCACAGGTCGTCCAGGCGCGCGAACAGGGCCGCGTTGAGGAGGATCTTGTCGGCGTGCGCGGCGAGCCTGGGGCTGAGCTCGCTCTCGATGGCGTTGAGCTCGTCGTCGGTGTCCGAGGAGAACTTGTTGAAGAAGGCGAGGCTGACCCGCTTGAAGGTGCCCAGCGCGGACCGCTCCAGGGCCACGACGGTGTTCTCGAACGTGGGGGCCTCGGGGTTCGCGGTGATGGCGTCGACGTTCGCGAGCTGCTCGGCCATGCCCTGCTCGAACGCGGGCAGGTAGTGCTCGTTCCGGATCTCCGCGAACGGCGGCAACTGGTAGGGGAGTTCGGACGGGGACAGGAACGGGTTGTCGGTCACGCTGGTGGCTCCTCGCGGCGGTCGGCTCGTATGGCGGTGGCCGAATCCTATTGCGCCCACCTGCCGGGCGGCAAGTGCATTGGCCCCGGTCGCGCGACAGCGGCCGACAACCTCACCGGAGCCCGCCGGCCCGCATTAGTATCGTGACCATGTCTGAATCGAGCCCGCTGTTCGTGGCCAGCGACATCCACGGCCACTACGGTGCGCTCGTGGAGGCGCTGCGCGCTCGCGGACTCGTCGACGGGGACGCCGCGTGGACCGGTGGCGACGCGCGCCTGTGGATCCTCGGGGACCTGTTCGACCGCGGCGCCGAGGGCGTCGCGGTGGTGCGGCTGCTGCGCCGGCTCGCCGGCCAGGCCGCCGCCGAGGGCGGCCACGTCGACACCCTCATCGGCAACCACGAGGTGCTGGTGCTCGGCTCGCGCCGCTTCGGCGACGTCGCGTTCACCGACGTCGACGGCATGGACCGGCAGTTCCTCCACTGGTGGGTCATCAACGGCGGCTTTGAGGACGAGCTCGGCGACCTCACCGACGACGAGGTGCGGTGGCTCGAGACGCGCCGGGTCCTCCACGTCGCCGGCCGCTCGCTCCTGGTCCACTCCGACAGCGAGTCCTACCTCGCCTACGGCACCAGCGAGGAGGCGGTGAACACCGCGGTCCGCAAGATCCTCGCCTCCGAGGAGCCGGGGGAGTGGTGGCAGCTCTTCCGGGAGCTGACCCGCCGCCACGAGTTCCTCGGCGAGCAGGGCCCGGCCCGGGTGCGGGCGATGCTCCGGGCCTTCGGCGGCGAGGAGCTCGTCCACGGCCACTCCACCATCCCGGACACGACCGAGCTCGAACCGTCCCAGGTCACCGAGGCCCGCCGCTACTGCGACGGCCTCGTCCTCAACATCGACGGCGGCGTGTACCAGGGCGGCAAGTGCCTGGTGGTCCGCCTCGACTAGTCGTCGCCCGGGGCGGTGACGAAGGCGACCGGCGGCGGGGTGGCCGCGCGGTCCGCGCGCGATTCGAGCCACAGGCTCACCGCGCCCGCCGCGGCGACGCCGAGCGTCGCCCATCCGGCCAAGGGAGAGAAGGCGACCGCGTAGCCGAGTGCGGCGGCCAGCGCCGTGGCGACGGCGGCGGTCAGGAACGCCCTGCGGAACGCGCGCCGGTGCTCTCGGCGCTCCACGACGATGCCGTGCACGACTGTGCCTTGCACGACCGTGCCGCGGACGACGGCTCCGCGGGCGGCCGCACCGGCGACGACTCTGTTGTGTCTCATATCCGACACAACGAGTAAGGCCCTTGAATCGACACGTTGCATGTGCAGATTTCACGAGTTCGAGCGACCGAAACCCGGCAAATCTCCTGATAGGAGACAGCGGGCCGGACCGTCCGAGTCAGACTGTGAGCACGCTCCACCTGAGCGTCACATTGGCAGTTCGCGGCCGTTGTGCCGGAGGCGAAAAGACGGTAAACACATAGTGTCGGGGCGCCCGGTGCGGCATGTCCGGCTTCGGCCGGACCGAACTTCGTGCGGGTCGAGACAACCGAGCACAGCTGACGGCAGCCGCACCGCGCCCCGGCACGCCGCGGCCCTCCGGTGGGAGCCGCTGCGAACGAGCGACCACAACTGCACACCGCACGCAACTGCGAGACACGAAAGTCCCGAAGTCCACGTGTAACTCCTATATAGACGGTGGGGTCTGACATGGAGTCCGAAACGCAACCGATGGGACGGCGCGTCGCCTACTGGCGACAGCGCCGCGGCATGTCCCAGCAGGTCTTCGCCGACCGGATCGGCAAGTCCAAGAGCTGGGTCGACAAGATCGAGCGCGGCGTCCGCCGCCTCGACAAGTACTCGGTCATCACCGAACTCGCCGAAGCGCTGAACGTCGACGCCGCGCAGCTCCTCGGCCGCGAACCGCGCCGCCGCCCGGGCCTGGGCGGCTGCCTCGACCAGGTCGAGGTCGAATCCATCAGGCAGTCGCTCGAACGCTACGAGCGCCTCGGCCGCTTCCTCGAAGCCGCCCCGATCGACCCGACGCCGATCCCCGAACTCAAAGGGGCCGTGAACTACTGCTGGCTCGCATTCGAGAAGGGCCACTACCCGGTCGTCGCCCGGTCGCTCATCCAGCTCCTGCGCGACACGCCCGTCGCCGAGGACCGGCCCGTCGGCGGCACCAGCGCCGACGCCGCCGAACTCATGACGCAGGTCTACCAGATCGCCTCCACGGTGCTGCGGAAGCTCGGCGAAGCCCAGCTCGCCTGGCTCGCCGCCGACCGCGCCATCTCCGCCGCCAACCGCGGCAACGACCCGCTCCTGGCCGGCATCGCCACCACGCGGGTCGCCAACGCGCTCCGCTCGCTCGGCCGCTACCAGGCCGCGCTCGACCTCAACGTCCAAGTCGCCCACGGCCTCATCTCCGAGCACGGCGGCGAGTCCTCCAGCCCGGCCGCGATCAGCGTCTACGGCGCGCTGCTCCTCCAGGGCGCCATGGCCGCCGCGCTCGCCGGCGACGCGACCACCTGCGACGACCTGCTCGACAGCGCCTCCCGCGCCGCGACCGTCCTCGGCCGCGACGCGAACTACTACTACACCTCGTTCGGGCCGACGAACGTGCAGCTGCACCGCGCCGCCGCCTTCGTCGAACTCGGGGAGGGCGCCGACGCGCTCGCCGTCCACGAGTCCATCCCGCCCGCCGCGCTGGGCGACCTCGTCGCCGAGCGGCGCGCGCACCACTACCTCGACATGGCGCGGGCCTGCGTCCAGGTCGGCGACATCGAGCAGGCCGGCCGCCACCTCGTGACGGCCGACCGCAACGCCCCCGCGGAGATCCGCTGCCGGCCGCTCGCCGTCGACCTCATCGACCAGATCCTGCACCGCACCAAGGGCGAACCCGCCCAGGACGTGCGCCGCCTCGCCGAGGAGGTGGGCGCCCTCGCCTAGGGGGCGCTCGCGCATCCCCGGCGGCCGCCCGCTCCGCCCGCTCGCCGCGCTGACGCGGCCTCCCGATACGACCGGGTATCGGAGCCCCCGCCTCGCGATCGAACGGACGGACCCGGGTGCCGACCCGCCGGGGTGCGCGAACGCACCTTCCCGCGCGCACGGTGCGCGAGTGCGCCCGGAGCCGCCGCTGCTCAGGCTCCGGGCACACCCCTCACCGCGGCCTCCGACCCGTCAATAGACTCACGGGCATGCGCACGATCAGCGAGATCACCGCGGCACTCGACGACCTGTACCCGCGCCGCTGGGCCGAGGAGTGGGACCGCGTCGGCCTGGTCCTGGGCCGCGGCGGGAACTCGGTCCGCCGGGTCCTCTGCGTCGTCGACGTCGTCCCCGCCACCGTCATCGAGGCGATCGAGGCCGACTGCGACCTCATCGTCGCCCACCACCCGCTGCTGCTGCGCGGCGTCTCCAGCCTCGACCCCGCCGCGAACTACAAGGGCGACCTCGTCCACACCCTCATCGAGTCCGGCATGGGCCTCTACGTCGCCCACACCAACGCCGACGTCGCCAACCCCGGCGTCTCCGACGCCCTCGCCGACCGGCTCGGCCTGGTCGACCTGCGGCCCCTGCGCCCCCTCGACGGCCCCGAGCACCACGGCTCCGGACGCGGCACCGGCCGCATCGGCCGCCTCCCGACCGCCCTCAGCCTCGCCGAGCTCGTCGAGCACGCCGCCGAGGCCCTCCCGCCGACCGTGTGGGGCGTGCGCGCCGCCGGCGACCCCGACCGCCGGATCAGCACCGTCGCCGTCTGCGGCGGCGCCGGCGACGCCTTCCTCGCCGACGCCGCGGCCGCCGGCGCGAACGCCTACCTGACGGCCGACCTCCGCCACCACCCCGTCAGCGAGCACCTCGCCGGAAGCGGCCCGGCCCTCATCGACGCCGCCCACTGGGCGACCGAGCGGCCCTGGCTCGATACTGTTGCCGAACCACTGTCCCGTCTGGTCGACGACGTCATCGTCTCCGACCTCGACACCGATCCATGGACCATCCACCAGAAACCCGGGGTGAACTGAGTTGAAAGCCGACCTCTTCGATCAGCGACGACTGCTCGAACTCCAGGCGGTCGACACCACCCTCACCCAGTTGGCGCAGCGCCGCCGGAAGCTCGACGCCGACCCGGCGTTCGCGACCGCGTCGCAGCGACTGCGGGCCCTGGGGGACAAGGCCGCCAACCTCACCGGCGACATCGCCGACCTCGACCGCGACATCGACCGCGTCGAACGCGAGGTCGACCTCGTCAAGAAGCGCGCCGCGAACGACCGCGACCGCATGGCCTCCGGCGCCGGCGCCAAGGAACTCGAAGGACTCCAGAGCGAACTCGAGTCCCTCGCCCGCCGCCAGGCCAGCCTCGAGGACGACGAGCTCGAACTGATGGAGCGCCGCGAAGCGCTCGACACCGAGCTCACCGAGACCCGCCGCCAGCTCGGCGAGGCCGAGCGCGTCCTCGCCGACGCCGAAGCCGACCGGGCCCGCCTCCTCGCCGAGATCGAGGCCGAGACCGCCGACGCGGCCTCCACCCGCCAGGCCCTCGCCATCAACATCCCCGACCGCCTCGTCGAACTCTACGAGCGCATCCACGCCAAGCAGCCCATCGCCGCCGCCGAACTCGTCGGCCGCCGCTGCGGCTCCTGCCGCATCGAGAAGTCCCCGGCCGACATGATCCCGATCAAGTCCGCCCCCATCGACGAGGTCCTCCGCTGCGAGGAGTGCGGCTGCGTCCTCATCCGCACCGAACTCCCCAGCACCGCCCCGCGCACGCTCGCCTCCGAGGACGAGCTCAAGAAGTACGAGTAGCGGACCGGGACGCCGAAGGGGGCGGAACGCGTTCGCGTTCCGCCCCCTTCGCCGTGTCCCACGAATCCCGAACGTCCTCGTCCCGGGCCCGCGCCGGGTGCGCGGCGGGAAGCCCCCGCGCCTCGTCCGGGCCCGCGCCGAGTGTGCGGCGGGAAGCCCCCGCGGTCAGGACCGCTTGCTGAACTCGGCCCAGCGCTCCACGAGCGCCGTCGCCGCGCCCCCGTCGATCGCCTTCGACGCCAGCTCCAGGTTCGCGCCCAGCAGGCCCCGGCGGATCTTCACGTCGTGCAGGTCCACGCCGTCGATGAGCCCCTGGCGCGACGCCAGCGCCGCCGCCGCGTTGATGAGCACCGCGTCCCGCACCGGCCCGGTCTCGCCGGCGAACACCCGGCGCGCCACGTTCGTGTTGAACTCCAGGTCCCCGCCGCGCAGCGCCTCAGGACCGGCGTTGGTCAGACCGAACTCCTTGACGTCGATCGAGCCCTGCGACACCCGGCCGCCCGAGGCGATCCACTCCGACGTCGTCGACGACGTCGAGATCTCGTCCAGGCCGTCGTCGCCGCGGACCACGAACACCGAGGCCCCGCGGGCCGCGAACACCTGCGCCATCAGCGGCGCCTTCACCGGGTCCGCGCACCCGATCAGGCCCGCCTGCGGCTGGCCCGGGTTCGTCAGCGGCCCCAGCAGGTTGAACACCGTCGGAATGCCGAGCGCGGCCCGGATCGGACCCGCGTGCCGCATCCCGGGGTGGAACGTCCGCGCGAACGCGAACCCGATGCCGACCTCGCGCACCGACGCCTCGACCCGCTCGGCCGTGGCCTCCAGGTCGACCCCGAGGGCCTCCAGCAGGTCCGCCGACCCCACGTTCGAGGACGCCGAGCGGTTCCCGTGCTTGATCACCGGCACGCCCGCGGCCGCGACCACGATCGCCGCCATCGTCGAGATGTTCACCGAGTTCGAACCGTCGCCGCCGGTGCCGACGATGTCGACCGCCACGCCCAGGTCCGTCAGGTCCAGCCGGGTCGTCTCCGCGAGCATCCGGCCCGCGATCGCACCGATCTCCTCGGGCGTCTCACCCTTCGAGCGCAGCAGCACCGCGAACGCCGCGAGCTGCGCCGGATCGGCGTTGCCCGCCATGATCTCCGCCATCGCCCAGTCGGCGCTGGCCTCGTCGAGGTGGTCGCCGCTCGACAGGCGTGCGAGGACGTCGGGCCAGGTCGGATCAGGCATTGCGTCTCCCGGGGTAGAGATATAAGGCGGCGCGCTGCGCCGGCGCCGTGCGTTCTGCCCGGCTGACCAGCAAGTCTACTACCGTCTGCCCGGTCGTCACGGGGTTGAGCGGGTGCTTGAGCACCGCGTCCGCCCGCGACCACGCCGCCAGCCACCGGTCCGCGTCCCGCGCGACCACGACCGCCAGCAGCGGCGGCTCGTCGAACTCGTCGCGGAGCTGCCGGGCGATCCCGAGACCGCCGGCGGGCTGGGCCTCCCCGTCGAGGAGGACGAGGTCGATCTCGTACTTGTCGATGAGGGCCACCGCCTCGTCGTACTCCCCGGCGACCGCGTACTCGATCGCGACCCCCTCGACCGGCTCCTCGCCGATGGCCGAGCGCATCTGCTCGATGACCGCGGGTCGATGACTGTAAAGGAGGACTGCGTACTCAGCCGTTGAGATGCTCACGCTTCGCATATTAAACCGGCCACACTGAAATGGGAAGACCGGCGCCGCCGCCGAGCCGTTCGGGAATGCCTACAGTAGGCGAACCATGAATGACCTGCGCACACGATGCGAGGAGGCCGGAAGCCTACTCCGCCCGACACGCGCGAAGCACACACCCCATGCGCAGCTTGCGCCCGCCGGACCGTAATAATGTGCCCGTGACTGCCGCCGAAGCAACTATCGACCCCAGCCGAATCCACTCACTGACCCGGCCCAACGTCGTCAGTGTCGGCACCATCGTGTGGTTGAGCAGCGAACTCATGTTCTTTGCGGGCCTGTTCGCGATGTACTTCTCGATCCAGGCCGCCGCGCCCTCGATGTTCGAGGAGGGCTACCACCACCTCGAGATCCCCTACGCGCTGGCCTTCACCGTGATCCTGGTGGCCTCCTCCGTCACCTGCCAGCTCGGCGTCTTCGCGGCCGAGCGCGGCGACGTCTACAAGCTGCGCCTGTGGTTCGCGGTCACCTTCATCATGGGCCTGGTCTTCGTCCTCGGCCAGGTCAACGAGTACCGCAACCTCGTCACCGAGGGGCACTCGATCTCGGCGGACGGCTACTGGACCATGTTCTACCTGACCACCGGGTTCCACGGCCTGCACGTCACCGGCGGCCTCATCGCGTTCATCGTCTACCTCATCCGCACGACGATGGGCCGCTTCAACGCCGCCCAGGCCACCGCGTCCATCGTGGTGTCCTACTACTGGCACTTCGTCGACGTGGTCTGGATCGCGCTGTTCGCCGTGATCTACTTCCTTCCGATGGTCCAGTACTGAGACTGACCGGCCGCCCGCGCCCCCACCCGGACGCGCCTGCGGCCCAAGGCAAGCGGCCTCGGCCCTGCGTCGAGGCCACATCCGAGAATCGCGACGGCCGCCACCCGGAGGCGGCCGCCGGCCGAGCAGAGGCTCCCGACAGGGGGCTCCCGCCCGGTCCGAGAGCTAGATAAAGGTGAGGCAACAACCGTGGCTGCATCAGCGAAACGCCGGCGAGGCTGGCGCAAGCGCCTCGGCGCGCTGGCCAGGTTCACCGGCGCACTGGTCATCGTCGGTGGGCTCTACTCGGTGTTCTCGCCGAGCCTGTACGCGCAGGAGGCCGAGGACAACGCGATCGACTCCGAGGTCGTCAAGGGCCAGGAGCTCTACGACACGAGCTGCATCTCCTGCCACGGCGACGACGGCGAGGGCATCGAGGGCCGCGGCCCGAGCCTCATCGGCGTCGGCTCGGCGGCCGTCGAGTTCCAGGTGAACACCGGCCGCATGCCGATGGCCGCCCAGGGCGCCCAGGCCCCCGACAACTACCCGCAGTTCACCGAGGAAGAGGCCGCCTGGATCGGCGCCTACATCGAGTACCTCGGCGGCGGCGCCTCGGTGCCCGACGACCTCGCGGCGCTCGTCGAGCACGCCGACGTCGGCGAAGGCGGCGACCTCTACCGCGTCAACTGCTCCTCCTGCCACGGCTACGCCGGCGGCGGCGGCGCCCTCTCCTCCGGCGCCGAGGCGCCCGCGCTCGAAGGGGTCTCCGACGAGGAGATCTACCAGGCGATGCTCACCGGCCCGCAGAACATGCCGGTCTTCGCGGACAACGAGCTCACCCCCGAGCAGAAGGCCGACATCATCGCCTACGTCCAGTACGTCGTCAACGACGACAAGGACCCGGGCGGCGTCTTCACCCTCGGACGGTACGGCCCGTCCACCGAAGGTCTGGCCATCTTCCTGGTCGGCATGACTGCGCTCCTGCTGACCACGCTCTGGATTGCAGGTAAATCGTGAGTGCCCACAACGACAGCGCCCGTGACGAGGTCGCGCCCGTCGACCTCGACGACCCGAAGCTGACCCGCTTCGAGGTCTACAAGGAGGGCCTGCGCCGCGACGACATCGAGATCATTCACTACGAGCCGCGCTTCCCGCGTCCGGGGACGAAGGCCGAGAAGCGCATGGAGCGCATCGTCTCCGGTCTGTTCCTGCTCTCGGGCCTCTTCGCGACCCTGTTCGTGGCCGCGTTCATCTGGTGGCCCTGGGAGTACGAGGGCGCCGCGACCTGGCGCGACCCGCAGACCTGGTACACGCCGGTCATCGGCGCGACGCTCGGCTTCTCGCTGCTGTTCTTCGCGCTCGGCGTGCTGACCTGGGCCAAGAAGCTCCTCCCGATCGAGGAGCTGGTCCAGGACCGCCACGACGGCGGCTCGTCCAAGGACGACCGGCGCATCGCCGAGTCCACCGTGGACACGCTGGTGGAGGACATGGGCCTGCGCCGCCGGCCGTTCCTGGTCAAGTCGGCCCTGCTGGCCGCCGCGCCGCTCGGCCTCGCGGCCGTCGCGCCGCTGGGAGCCCTGCTCAAGGACCCGGGCGACATGTACACCGTCACCGGCTGGAACGCCGAGCGGTACAACGACGGCGAGCCGATCCGCCTCATGATGAAGGACGGCGCGCTCGTGCGGCCGGACATGGTCTCCGCCGGCGGCCAGATCACCGTCTACCCGGCGATCGACCACGGCGCGACCAACCAGTTCCCGACCGCGCCGACGCTGCTCATCCACCTCCGCGAGGCGGACGCCGAGACCCTGCGGGGCAACCTGTACCCGATGTACCAGGACGTCGACGCCATCTGGGGCAACTTCGTCGCCTACTCCAAGATCTGCACCCACGTCGGCTGCCCGGCCTCGCTGTACGAGCAGCAGAGCCAGCGCCTGCTGTGCCCGTGCCACCAGTCGCAGTTCAACGTGGTGGACAACGCCGCCCCCGTGTTCGGCCCGGCCACCCGGCACCTGCCGATGCTGCCGATCACGGTCGACGACGAGGGCTACTTCGTCGCCACGTCGGACTTCCTGGTGCCCCCGGGCCCGGCGTTCTGGAACCGCCCGTCCCTCCCCGAGGAGGATGAGAAGTGAAACGCCGCAAAGGCACGAGCGACAGCCTGCTGACCAAGGCCGGCGGTGAGCTCGACGACCGCTTCAAGCTCGCCGCGCCGGTCCGGATCCTGTTCAACAAGGTCTTCCCGGACCACTGGTCCTTCCTCCTGGGCGAGATCGCGCTGTTCTCGTTCATCCTCCTGCTGCTCTCGGGCACGTTCCTGGCGCTGTTCTTCGAGCCGTCGATGGTCGAGGTGACCTACAACGGCGCGTACGTGCCGCTTCAGGGCATCGAGATGTCGCGGGCCTACGAGTCCTCGCTGGACCTCTCCTTCGAGGTCCGCGGCGGCCTGTTCATGCGGCAGATGCACCACTGGGCGACCCTGCTGTTCATGGCGTCGATCCTCATCCACATGCTCCGGATCTTCTTCACCGGCGCGTTCCGCGCGCCGCGCGAGACGAACTGGATGATCGGCATCATCCTCTTCTGGGTCGGCTTCTTCGAGGGCTTCTTCGGCTACTCGCTCCCCGACGACGGCCTCTCCGGAACGGGCCTGCGCATCATGGAGGGCATGACCGCCTCCGTGCCGTTCATCGGCCCCTGGGCCTCGGCGGCGCTGTTCCGCGGCCAGTTCCCGGGCACCGACGTGATCTCGATGATCTACATCATCCACGTCTTCATCTTCCCGCTGATCCTGCTGGCGCTCATCACGGTCCACATCGGCCTCGTGTTTGCGCAGAAGCACACCCAGTGGCCCGGACCGGGACGCACCGAGCACAACGTCATCGGCTTCCGCATGTTCCCGAACTACGTCATGAAGCAGGTCGGCTTCATGCTGTTCATCTGGGGCGTGATCGCCGCCATGGCGGGCCTGTTCCAGATCAACCCGATCTGGCTGTTCGGGCCGTACGAGGTGTCGGTCGTGTCGTCGGCCTCCCAGCCCGACTTCTACGTCATGTACCTGGACGGCCTCATCCGCCTGTTCCCGGCGTGGGAGTTCCGGATCCCGCCGTACTTCACGCTGCCGGCGGTGTTCTGGCCGGCGATCGCGGGCATGGGCCTGTCGGTGCTGCTCCCGCTGGTGTACCCGGCGCTGGAGCGGCGGTTCACCAAGGACCGCGCGCACCACAACCTGCTCCAGCGCCCCCGCGACAACCCGGGCCGCACCAGCCTCGGCGTCATGGTGGTCGTCTTCTGGGTCGTCGGCGCCGTCTCCGGCGGCAACGACGTGTTCGCCGAGAAGTTCGACATCAGCCTGAACGCGATGACCTGGGCCGGCCGCATCGGCATTGTGGTCCTGCCGATCATCGCGTACTACGTGACGTACCGGATCTGCCTGGGCCTCCAGCAGCACGACCGCGAGGTCCTCGCGCACGGCCTGGAGACGGGCATCCTGATGCGCGACCCGAACGGGCGCTTCTACGAGGTCCACCAGCCGCTGGCCGAGCCCGACGAGCACGGCCACACGCAGATCGAGTACAACGGCTGGGTCGTCCCGAAGAAGATGAACCGCGTCGGCGCGCTCCCGCCGACCGACCGCGGCTTCTTCAAGTCGATCGAGGAGCCGTCCGACAACGGCGGCGCCGCGCGCGACGAGATCGAGTCGGGCAAGCACTAGCGACGAACCGAGGAACGGGCCCCGCCGGATGGCGGGGCCCGTTCTCGTGCGCCCGCGATGAATCCGGTCGCCGCGTCTCGTCAGAACCGGTGACACCGCCGCGGGCGCGGCGCGAGCGTGCCCGCCCGCGGCACACGCATCGCAGGAAGGTTCGCACCCATGACAACCGAGACGCCCGCCGAGCGCGGTTTCGCGATCGCCCGAGAGCTCGACGCCCCGATCGAGGAGGCGTGGCGGGCCTGGACCGATCCCGAGTCGATCAAGCGGTGGTGGGGCCCGGACGGGTGGACCGCCCCGGTCGCCGAGGTCGACTTCCGCGAAGGCGGCACGACCCTGGTCGGCATGCAGGGGCCGCAGGGCCCGGTCCTGTACAACACCTGGACGTACCGGCGGATCGAGGAGCCGCACCGCATCGAGTTCGACTCCCGCTTCGCCGACGAGACCGGCGCGCCGGTGCCGCGCAGTGAACTCGGGCTTCCCGAGGGGATCCCCGAGGCGGTGCCCCACGTCGTCACCTTCGAACCGCTCGGCGACGCGGTCACCCGCGTGACGGTCGAGGAGTCCGGTTACCGGTCCGTCCAGGTCGCGGAGCTGTCGAAGGCCGGCCAGGAGCAGGTCCTCGACAAGATGGCGGCGCTCTTCGAGCGCTGACGGGCACCGAGCGGGAGCGCGGCCCGGAAGGCGAGGAGGGGGATCCGGCCCGCAGCCGGCCGCGGCGAAGCGCGCCCGCGAACTCCTGAGCGCGGCGTGCCGGGCCGCGTCGCCGGCGTAGCGGGAACAGGCCCCGACCGGCTGGACGAACGATTGCTTGAATCGAGCATTGTCGATACATTGAGGGAGGCACTGTCCTCATGCGGGCCTCCGCCCGGCTCGCTTCGCCCTCGAGGAGATCGATGCTCGGCCTTCGTCCGTCGCGCGCTGCGCGGTTCCTCGGGCTGGTGCTCGCCGCCTGCCTGACGCTGCTCGGGTTCGGGGTCCCCCACGCGGCCTCGGCGCATCAAGGGCCGCCTCCGGGATCCCCCACCGAGTTCTCCTGGCTGCCCGACCACCTGCGCCTCGACGGCGCCGGATTGGCATGGCGAGTCGAGTACACCTCGACCTCATTCGACGGCACCCGCAACATCGTCGGCGGGACGATCACCTTCCCGTCCGGTCGCCCTCCTGCCGGAGGATGGCCCATAGCGGCGCTCCTGCCCGGCGCGAGCGGGACCGCCGAGCAGTGCGCCCCCTCGATCGCCGGCAACCCCCCGTTCGCCACGCCGCTCCTGGAGTCCCTGCTCGCCGCCGGCTGGGCCGTCGCCGAGACCGACTACGAAGGCGTCAGCACTCCCGGTCCCAACCCCGGCATCCACGGCCCCTCCGAGGCCTACAGCGCGATCGACCTCGTTCGCGTCGCCCAGCACATCGGCATCGCCTCCCGCACCTGGGCCGCCGTCGGCTACTCCCAAGGCGGTCACGGCGCGCTCCACACCAGCGCGCTCGCCGCCGACTACGCTCCCGAGCTCGACCACGTCGGCACGATCGCCATCGCGCCGGTCACTCAGCTCCAGTTGCTGCTCTCGGCGCCCGCCGACGACCCTGGGTTCCCGGTCAACGTCTTCATGCCCTACTTCGGTGCCGCCCTCGCCGCAACCCACCCGGGCCAGTACCAACCGGCCGACTGGTTCACCCCGGCCGGACTCGCGCTCGTCGCCGCCGCCGGCGAACGCTGCACCGAGCAGATGGCGGCTCAGACAGCAGCACTCACCAACGCCGATGTCTTCACCGATGCGCCGGCGGCCATGGCCCAGATGCGCGAACTGCTCGCCGCGCAGGAGATACCGACCGCCGGCCACACCGAGCCGATTCGGATCGTCCACGGAACCACCGATGGACTGCCTTGGCAGTTCACCGAGTTGACCGCCGCCCAACTCGAGGGGGGCGGCGCCGATGTCGAGTTCGTGCCGCTCACCGGCGAGGACCATTTCAGCGTGCTGGCCGCCGCCGAGCCGATGGTGCTCGACTGGCTCGCGGCGTTCCTCGAATAGGTCCCGCAAGGTCACCGATCACCGGTCTTCATGCGCCGCTGCGCGAATCGGCCTGCTCGCCCGCAGTGAAAGGGCTGTCGTCCTAGAAGCGGTCGACGGTGGTGATGAGCTTCTCGGCCAGTTCGTCCGGGTCGAGTTTCTCGCGGGCCAGGGCGAGGTAGAGCGAGTCGAGGTCGGGGTAGCCGAGCGAGGACGCGACGCCGTGCAGGGGCTGTTCCCCGGCGAGGCCGCGGCCGCGCGCGATCAGCGACCGCCAGAGGCGGTTCTTCCCGGCCTTGAGCTCGTCCTCGAAGCGCTGCATGGGGATCACCGGCAGCTCGTCGGTGGAGTCGAGGTCGTCGGCGGCGGCGAACCAGTCGTTGATGTGCAGTTGCGCCTCGGGGGTCTTCGCGTGCTCCAGCCACTGCTTCGAGGGCCCGTACGGCTGCTCGGCGGTGAGGACCAGCTCGACGGTGTCGCCGTCGCGCAGCGGCCGCGACAGGGGCGCGATCTCGCCGTTGACGTACGCGGCGATGAGGCGGTGGCCCTTCGAGGGGCCGGAGCAGTAGGCCACGTCGACCGGGGTGGACGCCTTCGGGACCGTGAGCTGCTCGCCGTCGCCGGTGAAGACGAGGATGTCCTGGTCGGCGAGGTCGCAGCGGAGCGAGTCGAGGAACTGCCCGGAGTCGGCGACCTCGTGCTGCCAGTCGAGGAGCCGCTGGAGCCAGGGGAGCTGGATCTCCATCTGGTCCCCGCCGGACTGGCGGAGCCCGGCGACGATGCCGACCTCGGCGGTCTCGTGCATCTCGCGGGTGCGGATGAGGAACTCGATCGACTGGCCGCCCGGGCCGATGACCGCGGTGTGGATCGACTGGTACAGATTGAACTTCCGGGCGGCGATGAGGTCCCGGAACTTGCCGCCCACGGGCTTCCAGAGCTTGTGGATCGCCCCGAGTGCGGCGTAGCAGTCCGTCGCGGGCCCGTCGACGACGATGACCATGCGCGGCGGGTCGGCCGGGCCGGTGCCCGGGTGCTTCTGCATCTCGCGGTACACCGAGTACGGGTGCCGAGGCCGGTCCAGGAGCCGCGCGGCCACTTTGAACTCGCGCAGGGCCCGGCGCACCTGCGGGGCGATCGCCTCGACCTGGCGCTTGCGGTCGGTGTCGGAGCCGATGTGCTCCTTGATCCGCTGGAACACCTCGGGCTCGAGGGTCTCCAGGACGATGTCCTCGAGCTCGCGCTTGATGACGTACAGGCCGAGGCGGTCGGCGAGGGGGATGAGGACGTCCTTCGTGGCCTCGGCGATGCGGATCTGGCTGGGGCGCTTCTTGAACTTGATGGTCCGCATGTTGTGCAGCCGGTCGGCGAGCTTGATGATCATGACGCGGATGTCGCGTCCGGCCGTGAGCACGAGCTTGCGGAACGTCTCGGCCTCGGCGGCGGAGCCGAGGTGGATCTTGTCGAGCTTGGTGACGCCGTCGACCATCACGGCGATCTCGTCGCCGAAGTCGCCGCGGAGCGCTTCGAGGGAGTACGGGGTGTCCTCGACGGTGTCGTGGAGGAGCCCGGCCGCGATCGTGGGCGTGTCGACGCCGAGGTCGGCGAGGATGGTGGAGACCGCGATCGGATGGGTGATGTACGGCTCGCCGGAGCGCCGCGCCTGGCCCCGGTGCATCTGCTCGGCGATCCGGTACGCGCGGCGGACCAGGAGCATGTCGGGCTGGGCGAAGTGCGCACGGTGCGCCGCTTCGAGCTGCGCCACCTTCCCCGCGAGGTCCCACGGGTCGTCAGGTCTGGCAGTCCGAGTAGCCGAAAGCAATGCGCGCAACATGTACAGCCTCCGATGCCCAAGGTTGACCGCATTCTAGATGTACAACGATTCCTGGAGAGAATCGACACTAGACACTGTCGGATTTCGGCAGGGCGGCCGGAATGAGTGGATGACTCAGCGTACCGGAACGGGTGTGTCAGCCGAAACCGCAAGCGCCGCAAATGAATGCGAGACGACTCACGTCCGTTTCGCGCCCGGGGCCGGTTTCGGAGGGTGGAACCGTGCGTTCCCTTGGGGCAGCGGAGCGTCGGGGCGGTCGTCTCACCATGTGGTCGACGGCCCGCGGCGGCCGCGGGCCGGGTCGTGGTGGATCGCACCCTGCCAGCGCTCGGCGCCGGCGAGCGGGCTGGCCCAGGTGCCCTCGACGAGGACGAGGCGCACCTCGGGCCGGGCGATCCACTCCAGGAGCAGCCGCGCCTCGGCGGCGTGGGCCGCGTCGAGGACGTCGTCGGCGGGTTCGACGACGCGGGCGGTCCGGCGCAGCTTCGCGATGTACGGCATCGGGTCGGCGCGCGGCGGGGTCTTGACGGCCCCGGCGAGGATCCCGTGCCGGATGACGGCGACCTCCCAGCCGCCGCCCTTGGCGCGGCCGGCGGCGACCACTTCCCCGGCCGCCACGAAGTTCCTGACGCGCTGGGAGGCCGCGGCGAGGGTCAGGTAGGCCGCGAGCTCGTCGCGGCGCTCAGCGGCCGCCTCGAACCGCTCGGAGCCGGCGAGCTCCGCGAGCCGCTCGCCGACGGCCTCGGCGATGGGGGACGGGTCGCCGTCCATGGCGCGGGCGGCGCGCTCGGCGAGCGCGGCGTACTCCTCGACGGTGACCGAGTGGCGGCACGGCTCGGCGCACCTGCCGATCTCCCCGAGCACGCACGTGGGCGAGAGCTTCTTGGGGGACAGGCGGGTGCGGCACGAGCGGATCGGCAGGGCCGCCTCGATGGCGCTGATCGCGGCCTGGGCCTGGGTGCCCGAGGCCGGGCCGAGCCGGGGCGTGCCGGGCGCGGGCGGCTTGCGGGAGACCTGGAGCCGCGGGTACGGCTCCTCGGTGAGGCGCACCCAGCTGCGGTGCTCGGGGAACTTCGCGGCCCGGTTGTACGGCGGCTTCCCGCCGGAGATGAGCCGCAGTTCGGCCACGCCCGCTTCGAGCCGGTGGGCGCACTCGACGACTTCGACGCGCTCGGCCGAGGCGAGCATGTCCCGCAGGCGGCGGCGCTGCTCGGCCGCCGAGAAGTAGCTGCGGACGCGCGCGGCCACGTCGACCGACACGCCGATGTAGAGCGCCCGGTCGTCGGCGTCGCGGAAGATGTACACGCCCGGGGCGTGCGGCAGGCCGTCGGCGAGGTGGCGCTTGCGCCGCTGGAGCTCGGAGGGGATCGCGCGGCAGAACTCGTTGAGCTCGGCGTCGGTGACGACGCCGTGGCCGGAGGCCCGCTCGATGAGCCCGTGGAGGACCGCGACGGTGGCGCGGGCGTCGTCCAGGGCCCGGTGGTTCGGGGTCACCGGCGAGCCGAACAGCCGCGCGAGCGTGGCGAGGCGGCGGTTGGGGATCTCGCTCTTCTCGGTGAGGCGCCTGGCGAGGACCACGGTGTCGACGACCGGCGGCCGGGGCCAGCGGGTGTCGGTCAGCTCGCAGGCGTGGCGCAGGAACCCGATGTCGAACCCGGCGTTGTGGGCCACGAGGGTGGCGCCGTGCGCGAACTCCAGGAACATCGGCAGGACCGTCTCGATGCCGGGGGCGTCGGCGACCATCTCGTCGGTGATGCCGGTGAGCCGGGTGACGCGCGGGTCGATGGACTCGCCGGGGTTGACGAGGGTCGTGAACTCGCCGACGACCTCGCCGCCTCTGACCTTGACGGCGCCGATCTCGGTGATGCCGCAGGCGTCGGCGGCGAGGCCGGTGGTCTCGAGGTCGACCACGCAGAACGTGACCTCCTGGAGCGGGGTGCCGAAGCTGTCGAGGGTCGGCTGGCTGAAGCCAGTGCCGCCGTCGTCCGCCCGGCCGGCCGGTCCGCCGCTTCTGTACATGGCGCAACCTTAGGCGCGGCCTGTGACACCCCGCTTGCCGCGGTTGTTCGAACGTCGCGGACGCCGCAGCGCCGACCGCATCCGGTCGGTCGTGCGCGCCGACCGGCGCGAGATCCGGGCGCTCTGCTCGGCGCTGTCGGCGCGCAGCTTCGCGATGAGCGAGGCCGGCCAGAGCATGGCCCGGTACTTGACGCGCGGCTCGGCGCGCTTGTCGAGTTCGGCGTAGAGGTCGCGCAGGGCGTCGGCGAGCCCGGCCGGATCGGCGCCCCTGGGGGAGTACCGGTGGAGCGCCATCGCGGAACCGAGCGCGGTCGCGGCGTCGCGCGCGCCCGGCGCGGCGGTCCCGAGCACGCCCGCGGCCTGCCGCGGCGTGTAGGAGTCCGGAATGGACACGCCGTAGTCGAGGGCGAGGTCCATCGCCTCGTCCCACGCGGTCTCGGCGGTCAGGTTCCCCGCGCGCAGCCGGCGATTGCGCAGCGCCCCGCGCCACAGCGCGGGCGCGAACGGCACCGCCAGGAGCAGCAGCAGCGCCAGCCATCCGGGGTGGAACGGCAGCAGCGCGTCGCCCGTGCCGCCGGTCGCGTCGGCGGACGGCCCCTCGCTCGCGCCCTCCTCGGGCGGCAGGGTCTGTCCCGACGCGTCGGTCGGCGCCGCGGACGGGTCGGGGGTGATGTCGTTCTCGGTCGGCTCCTCGGCCGGGTCCTGGGCCTCGACCGGATCGGTCGCCCACGGGAAGCTTACCGAACCGGGGACGCCCCCGGCCGGGGTCGGGTCGTACGTGACCCAGCCGGGCCCTTCGTAGTACACCTCGACCCACGCGTGGTAGTCGTGGCTGGTGAGGATCCACTCGTCGCCGTCGACGCGCGAGCCCTGGGACATGCCGACGACGACGCGCGCGGCCACGTCCGCCTCGCGGAGCATCCACGCCATCGCGGCCGCGTACTGCTGGCAGTAGCCCTGCTTCGATTCCAGGAAGTCCAGGATCGCCTCGTCGTTGCCCGCGTCGGGCACCTCCAGGGAGTACGTGAACCCGTTCGAGGACGACAGGAACCGCAGGACCCCGAGGACCTTCTCGTGGACCGTCCCGGCCCCGCCGATCTCCTCCGCGACGATCTCGCCGAGCTCGGGCACGTCCGGGTGCGCGGTGTTGGCCTCCCAGCGCGCGTCGTCGCGGCTCATGCCGTCCGCGGCCGCGAGCGTCTCGGCGTCGGGCGCGGGATCGGCGTACGTGAGCGTGTAGTCCTCCACGTCGCCCATGTCGCTGCCGCTGCCGATGATCACGTCGGTGTCGGCGTCGCGGTCCCAGTTCCCGTCGATCGCCAGGTCCACCGGGTCCCCGTACACCGGGAGCACCGGCGCCTCGAGCCGGAGGTTCTGGATCTCGGCGGTGTAGGTGTCCCCCTCGGCCTCGCCGTCGAGCACGAGCGACTCGCGGCTGTCGTAGTCGTTGGGTTCGAACCCGTCGTTGGTGAGCTCGTCGAGCACGTGCATCCGCAGGTAGCGCGGGTTCGGGTCGTTCGTGACGACCCGCAGCACGTCGACCTCCTCGGGCCGGGTCAGGGAACCGGAGAGCTGCGCCCACGGGTTGACGTCCCCGAGGCCGTACGACTCGCCGCCGTCCATGCCCTCGGCGACGTTGTCGATCAGCCCGGACGTGTTGGCGGGCACCACGGTCAGCACCAGCAGCGTGACGGCCACGAACGCGGTCGCCGACCAGCGGGCCGTCCGCGCCATCGGCGACGGGAACGACCGGCCGACGAGCTGCCCGGCGCCGGTGAACCGGTGCCCGAACGAGGAGACCCGCCGGAGGTTGTCGTCGCCGAGGATCCACAGGTACGCGACCGCGGGGAGGATGAACCAGAACCAGGCCGTCGCCTCCGGCGCGACCGAGACCGGCACCAGGTACATCGTCAGCAGCGTCAGCCCGGCCAGGGCCGGCGTCCGCAGGCCCACCACGAACATGTCGTGCAGGATCGCCACGACGCCGACGCCGAGGATCGTCAGGAACATGATCCCGCCGCCGGCCTCCACCGGCGGCGAGTTCACGATGATCGCGGCCACGCCCTCCTGCGCCAGGTACGCCCAGTTCTCGAACGTCGCCGGCAGCGGGATGACGAACAGCAGCCCGGTGCCGTCGCCGAACCCGGCGGTAAGCACGACCAGGAGCGCCGCCGCCATCGCGAGCGTCTGGAGGCCCTGCCCGCGCCCGGCCGCGCGCATGAGCGACCCGGCCACGGCGATCACCGTGATCGTCAGCAGCACCGGGAACGCCCAGCCCAGGCCCTCGAAGATCCCGATCAGCGGCGTCAGCGTCAGGGCCAGGGTCGCGGCCGCCACGACGGTGGCGTGGCGCTGTGCGTTCATGCCAGAGTCCTCCACGCGCCCAGGCGGGTCCACACCCGGCGCAGCTCGGTCCCGGCCACGACCGGGATCACCTGCCATCCCGCGCTCGCGAGCGTCGCCAGCGCGGCGCCGTGCTGCTGGGCGAACACCTGCTCGCGGGGGTCGATGCGGCTCGACGGCGCCTTCGGGATCCACCGGACCGGGTCGACCACGAGCGCGGTGCAGTGCCCGCCCCGGCGCGCCAGCCGCCCCAGCGCGGCGGCCTCCTCCGGCGTCAGGTGCCCCAGGAACGCGACGATCCCGGACACCGAGCGGGCCCGCTGGGCCTTCTCCACCATGGACGCGACCGGCGCCTCGGGCGCGGCGGCCACGGTCGCCAGGTACCGCATCGCCTGGCTGTAATCGCCTTTGCGGCATTCGAAGTCGCGGTGCGCGGTGATCAGCCACGGGTCGATGCCGTCGCGCGAGAGCCGCACCGTCGCCGACGCGGCCGCGTCCACCATCCACTCGAAGCTCGACAGCTCCCCGCGGTGGGCGCCGCGCCGCACGTCCAGCAGGACGGCGGCGTTGTTCTCCCACGGCTGCTCCTCGCGGCGCACCATGAGCTGCCCGCGGTGGGCGCTGGCCTTCCAGTGGACGCGGCGCATGTCGTCGCCGCTGCGGTACTCGCGGACCGCGATGTCGTCGTTGCCGCTGATGGCGACCGTGTGCGCCGCGGACTCGCCCGAGGTCATGCCGGCGCCGCCGGGCAGCAGGAGGCTCCGCAGCGGCTGGATCCGCGGGGTCACGATGAGCTCGGTGGTCACCGGGAACTCCTGCACCGACACCGCCAGCCCGAACGGGTCCGAGGTGCGCACCGTCAGCGGACCGAGTTCGTACGCGCCGCGCGAGCCGGGCGTGATCGTGTAGTTGACGACGCTGCGCGCCCCCGGCGCGAGCCGCTCGAGCACCAGCCGCGGCCGGTTGCCCAGCCGGTAGGGGATGCGGTCCTCGAGCATGAGCGCCGCCGGCCGGCTCCGGCCGGTGTTCTGGATGCCGAGCCGCACCTGCGTGGCCTGCCCCGCCTCGACCTGCGCCGGGTTGAGGACCCGGTTCGACTCCAGCGAGGGCCGCGCCCACCGCAGGACCAGCAGGCCCCCCAGCGGGGCGATCGCCGCCAGGACCGCGGCGCGCAGGAGGTCGCCCTCGCCCACGGCCAGGGCGGTGAGGCCGACGACCACGCTCACCGCCAGCAGCGTCTTGCCGCGCCCGGTGAGCTCCACGGCTAGAACCTCCCCGGGTGCGACACCACCGGGACGTGCCTGAGGATGTCCGAGACGATGGCCTTCGTGTCGCCGCCGCCCATCGTCGTCTCCGTCGTGGGGATCAGGCGGTGCGCGAGCACCGGGACGGCGAGCTGCTGGACGTCGTCCGGCAGCGCGAAGTCGCGGCCGTCCATCGCCGCGAGCACCTGCGTGCACCGCAGGAGCTGGAGGGTCGCCCGCGGGCTCGCTCCCAGGCGCACCTGCGCGTTGGTGCGGGTCGCCGCGACCAGGTCCACCACGTACCGCTTCAGCTCCGGCGCCAGGTGCACCGCGCGCGCGGCCGCGATCATCCGCACGATCATCTCCGCGTCGGCGATCGGGCGCAGCGCGTCGAGCGGGTTGTACTCCTCGCGCCGGTCCAGGAGCGCCAGCTCCGCGTTGATGTCGGGGTACCCGATCGCCAGGCGCGCCGCGAACCGGTCGCGCTGCGCCTCCGGCAGCGGGTACGTCCCCTCCATCTCCACCGGGTTCTGGGTGGCGATGACCATGAACGGGCTGCGCAGCTTGTACGTGTTGCCGTCGACGGTGACCTGCCGCTCCTCCATGCACTCCAGGAGTGCGGCCTGCGTCTTCGGGCTGGCGCGGTTGATCTCGTCGCCCAGGATCAGGTTCCCGAAGATCGCGCCCGGCTTGAACACGAAGTCGCGCTTCTCGGGGTCGAAGATGCTCACGCCCGTCACGTCCGACGGCAGCAGGTCAGGCGTGAACTGGATGCGCCGCACCGAGCAGTCGATGGAGCGCGCGAGGGCCTTCGCCAGCTGCGTCTTGCCGACGCCCGGCACGTCCTCCAGCAGCAGGTGCCCCTCGGCGAGCATGACCGCCAGCGCCAGCTTGATCGTGTGCGACTTCCCCTCGATGACCCACTCGACGTTGGTCAGGATGGCCTCGGCCGTCGCCTTGAACTCCTGCGGAGAGAGCGGAGCGGGCCCCTGACCCTGCGCCGTGCTCTGGAGCGGCATCGTGCCGTCGGGCTGCTCGGGGGACGACTCGAAGGTCAACGGTCCTCCTGGGGAGTCGGTGAGGTGGGTGAACGGCGTGCGCCGGAACCGCCGCTTTCCCGCCATCCTACTCGGACGCGCCCAAGCGGTATGTCACGCGCCACCAGGGGACCGCTCGGCTACACTGAGGGGCATGACTCGGCGATTCGAGCTCCTTACGTAGCCGTGCGGGATGCGTCCCAGCACGGCAGCCCCAGCGTGTCTGGGGTTTTTTGCTGTCTAGGGTCAGTACCCGGAGAACGCCGACCGAACCCAGAGCCGCTTCAGGACACCAGGACGAGCCATGACCGAACCCGCACACCGCTACGACGCCAAGATGGCCAACCGGATCGAGCCGCGCTGGCAGGAGCGCTGGGAGGCCGAGCAGACCTTCCGCGCCCCCAACCCGGCCGGTGCGCTGGCCGAGCCGGACCACCCGCGGGCCGGCGCCCCCAAGAAGTTCGTGATGGACATGTTCCCGTACCCCTCGGGCGCGGGCCTGCACGTCGGCCACCCGCTGGGGTACATCGCCACCGACGTGTACTCGCGCTACCTGCGCATGGCCGGGTACAACGTGCTGCACCCCATGGGCTTCGACGCGTTCGGGCTGCCGACCGAGCAGTACGCGGTCGCGACCGGCCGCCAGCCCGCGGAGATCACCGCGGAGAACATCGCCCGCTACAAGGAGCAACTGCGGGTCCTGGGCATGGGGTACGACACGCGGCGCGAGTTCGCGACCACCGACCCCGAGTTCTTCAAGTGGACGCAGTGGATCTTCCTGCAGATCTTCAACTCCTGGTACGACACCGACGCCGACCGGGCCCGTCCGATCGGCGAGCTGATCGCCGCGTTCGAGTCCGGTGAGCGCCCCACTCCCGACGGCCGCCCGTGGGCGGAGCTGAGCGACGTCGAGCGCCGCCGCATCGTCGACGGCCACCGCCTGGCCTACGTCACCGAGGCGCCCGTGAACTGGTGCCCGGGCCTGGGCACGGTCCTGTCGAACGAGGAGGTCACCGCCGAGGGCCGCTCCGAGCGCGGGAACTTCCCGGTCTACACCCGCACCCTGAAGCAGTGGATGCTGCGGATCACCGCCTACGCCGACCGGCTGCTGGCCGACCTGGACGGCCTGGACTGGTTCGAGTCCCTGAAGACCATGCAGCGCAACTGGATCGGCAAGTCCACCGGCGCTTACGCGGACTTCGCGACCTACGCGGGCGACATCCGCGTCTTCACCACCCGCCCCGACACCCTGTTCGGCGCCACCTACATGGTCCTGGCCCCCGAGCACCCGCTGGTCGACGCCCTGACCGCCGAGACCTGGCCCGCCGACGTGCCGGCCGCCTGGACCGGCGGGCACGACACCCCCGCCGGCGCCGTCGCCGCCTACCGCGCCGAGGCCGCCGCCAAGACCGACGTCGAGCGCCAGGCCGACGCCAAGGTCAAGACCGGCGTCTTCACCGGCGGCTACGCGACCAACCCGGTCAACGGCGAGACGATCCCGGTGTTCATCGCCGACTACGTCCTGGCCGGGTACGGCACCGGCGCGATCATGGCCGTCCCCGCCCACGACGAGCGCGACTTCGCGTTCGCCAAAGCCTTCGGCCTGCCGATCCGCCAGGTCATCGCGGGGGCGACCCCGTGGGACGGCGAGTCCGCCTACACCAGCGACGGCGAGGCCGTGAACTCCGGCTTCCTGGACGGCCTGCGCGTCCTGGAAGCCAAGGAGCGCGTCATCGCATGGCTGGTCGAGCACGGACGCGGCGAGGGCGCGACGACCTTCCGCCTGCGCGACTGGCTGTTCAGCCGCCAGCGGTACTGGGGCGAGCCGTTCCCGATCGTCTACGACCAGACCGGCCTGCCGGTGGCGCTGCCCGAGGAGCACCTGCCGGTCGAGCTGCCGCACATGGAGGACTTCTCGCCCAAGACGTTCGACCCCGAGGACGCCGACTCCGCGCCCGAGCCCCCCCTGGGCCGCGCCAAGGACTGGGTCGAGGTCGAACTGGACCTGGGCGACGGTCCCAAGACCTACCACCGCGAGGTCAACACCATGCCCAACTGGGCCGGGTCCTCCTGGTACGAGCTGCGCTACACCGACCCGCGCTCGGACGACCGGATCGTCGACCCCGCCAACGAGTCCTACTGGATGGGCCCGAGCGGGGAAGGCGATGTCGGCGGCGTCGACCTGTACATCGGCGGCGTCGAGCACGCCGTCCTGCACCTGCTGTACGCCCGCTTCTGGCAGAAGGTCCTGTTCGACCTGGGCCACGTCTCCAGCCGCGAGCCGTTCCGCCGCCTGTTCAACCAGGGCTACATCCAGGCGTACGCCTACACCGACGACCGCGGCGTGTACGTCCCCGCCGAGGAGGTCGAGGAGCAGGCCGACGGCGTGTTCACCTACCAGGGCCAGAAGGTGAACCGCGAGTACGGCAAGATCGGCAAGTCCCTGAAGAACGTCGTCACCCCGGACGGGATCTGCGCCGAGTACGGCGCCGACACCTTCCGCGTGTACGAGATGTCGATGGGCCCGCTGGCCGACTCGAAGCCGTGGGAGACCCGCGCGATCGTCGGCTCCCAGCGGTTCCTGCAGCGCCTGTGGCGCAACATCGTCGACGAGGAGACCGGCGAGGTCACCGTCGCCGACGTGCCGCCCTCGCCCGAGACGCTGCGCGAGATGCACAAGGCGATCGCGGGCGTCCGCGACGACTACGAGCACCTGCGCATGAACACCGCCGTCGCCAAGCTGATCACGCTGAACAACCACCTGACCGGCCTGGACCCGGTGCCGCGCGAGGCCGCCGAGGCCCTGGTGGCCATGGTCGCGCCGATCGCCCCGCACATCGCCGAGGAGCTGTGGGAGCGCCTGGGCCGCACCGGCGGCATCGCCTACGTGGACTTCCCCGAGGCCGACGAGCGGTACCTGGTCGAGGACACCGTGACCTACCCGGTCCAGATCAACGGCAAGGTCCGCGGCCGCGTCGAGATCGCCGCCGACGCCGGCGAGGAGGCCGTCAAGGCCGCCGCGCTGGCCGACGAGAAGGTCGCGGCGAACCTGGTCGGCAAGGACGTCAAGAAGGTCATCGTCGTCGCCGGCAAGATGGTCTCGATCGTCGCCAAGTAGCCGAGCACCGAGGGCGGGTCCGGTCCGGACCCGCCCTTCGTCATTCCTCGGGCGGTCTCCCGCCGCCGCCCCGGTACGTGTACGCCTCGGCCGCCTCGTTGTGCAGCAGGAGGAGCAGGGCCAGGCAGAAGGCGACGACGCCGTAGGCCGGGAGGGCGACGCCGCCGACGAGGCCGGGACCGACCACCGCCGGTAGGAAGCTGAAGCCGATCGCCACGGGTATGTGCTGGAAGCACGTCAGCAGGCCCAGTGCGATCTCGACGATCCTGGCCCAGTTCTGGCGGGCGGCGATGCACACCCCCAGCGCCAGGTGCGCCGCGGCGGCCGCGGCGGCCGCGGCCGCGAGCGCCAGCGCCAGTCGCGGGTTCGGGTCCGAGGCGGAGCGGATCAGCGCCGCGGCGGCGACCAGCGCCAGCCACAGGACGTCGCAGCCGATGAGCGCGAGCGCGCCGACGATCTGCGGGGGGATCGGGTGGTGGTACACGGGTTTCGTCTGCAGGGGTTCCATCTTCGCAGGATATCGCCTTATCGTCACTATGACGAGTATTATTCGCGTCATAGTGACGATTATTCCGCCGCGGCTCAGCCCGCCGCACCCGCTCCGCCGACATATAGCGGTATTGACCAACGTAAATGCATTCGCTAGGCTGTGCTCACCTCGCTGGGAGCGCTCCGCTCCCGGGCGGGCCCCCTACTTCGCACAGCCTCGTTCCCTCACGGCGCGGCACCACCTTGAGGAGTTTCACGTGCTGTTTCACCGTCAACGCCGTCGCGTCCTGATCGCGGGGGTCGTCACCGTCGCGACCGCGGCGCTCGGCATCGGGCTCTCGACGCAGTTCGCCGGCGCCCAGACCACGCTGCGCGGGGCCGCCGACGAGATCGGCAAGGACATCGGCGTCGCCGTCTCGTACGACCAGCTCATGAACAACGCGCAGTACCGCAACATCGTCGCCACCGAGTTCAACTCCCTCACCGCCGAGAACGCGATGAAGTGGGACGCGACCGAGCCCAGCGACGGGAACTACACGTTCACCCAGGCCGACGCGATCGTGGACTTCGCCGAGGACAACGGCCAGACCGTCCACGGGCACACCTTCGTGTGGCACCAGCAGACCCCGCAGTGGGTGCAGAACCTCTCCGGCACCGCCATGCGGGCCGCCATGGTCGACCACATCAACACCGTCGCGAACCGCTACGAGGGCCGGGTCGACTCCTGGGACGTCGTCAACGAGGTCGTCAGCGACAGCAACGGCGCCATGCGCGACTCGTTCTGGCTGCGCGCCATGGGCGAAGGCTACATCACCACCGCGTTCCAGACCGCCCGCGCGGCCGACCCGAACGCCGACCTCTACATCAACGACTACTCGATCGAGGCCGACAACGCCAAGTCCGACCGGATCTACACGATCGCCCAGGGCCTGGTGAGCCAGGGCCTGCTCGACGGCGTCGGCTTCCAGTCGCACCTCATCCTCGGCCAGGTGCCCTCCACGATGGAGGCGAACCTCCAGCGCTTCGTCGACCTCGGGCTGAAGGTCCGCATCACCGAGCTCGACATCCGCATCGGGATGCCCGCCGACAGCAGCGAACTGGCCCGCCAGGCGCAGGACTACGAGCGCGTCGTCAGCATCTGCGCCGAACTCGCCGACTGCACCGGCGTCACCGTGTGGGGCCTGCGCGACGGCGACTCCTGGGTCCCGGGCGTCTTCCCGGGCGAGGGCGCGCCGCTGCTGTTCAACGACGACTTCTCGAAGAAGCCGGCCTACAACTCGGTGCTGAACGCCCTCGGCGACGGCACCACCGAGCCGCCGACCTCCGACCCGGTCACCACCACCTCCCCGCCGCCCCCCGGCGACGGCTGCACCGCGACGCTGTCGGTCCAGAGCCCGTGGAACACCGGGGCGACGTACGCGGCCACCGTCAAGGCCGACCGGGCGCTGACCGGCTGGACCGTGACGTGGACCTGGCCGGGCTCGGAGCGGATCTCCAACGCCTGGAGCATCCAGGGGAACCTCACCGGCGCCACGGTGACCGGCTCCAACGTCGGCTACAACGGCACCCTCGCCGCCGGGCAGTCGACCACGTTCGGCTTCAACATCACCAAGGCGAACGGCTCCACGGCGTCCGTGCCGACGGTGACCTGCACACCGGCCTGACCGGCCGGTCCCAGACCCAGCTCCCTTCGCAGAAAGAGGCCGGGGCCCGGGCGCATCGGCGCCCGGGCCCCGGCTGCGACAGGGGAATCCGCAGGGGTGTTCAGCCGAGTTCGGCCTGGAACATCCAGCTCTGCTTCTCCAGCTCGGCGGTGATGCCGATGAGGAGGTCCTGGGAGACCGGGTCGGCCGACTCGGTCGTCTCGATGCGCTCGCGCATGTTGGCGATGACCGAGGTGTACGCCTCGATCATGAGCGAGATGACCTCGGTGTCGGAGATGGTCCCGTCGTGGATCTTGGGGAGCGACGAGGTGTCGGCGACGGTGGCGGCGCGGCCGTCGGCGCTGACGCCGATGGCGATCGCGCGCTCGGCCACCAGGTCGGCGGCGTTGCGCGCCGACAGCACGATCTCGTCGAGCTGGAGGTGGAGGGACCGGAAGTTCTTGCCGTAGACGTTCCAGTGCGCCTGCTTGCCCACCAGGGACAGGTCGATCAGGTCGACCAGGGCGCCCTGGAGCGCCTTGGCGGTCGTGTCGCGGTTCTCGTCGGTCAGGCTCGAGCGGACGGTCGACATGGCGGTGCACCTCGCAGAGAATTCCGGCGGTTGACAATGGCGATCGTAGCCGTACCCGGCTCGTCCGGTGCCAAACTCGTGCGGTCGGCCGCCGTTCGGGGGAAGATGCGGAGAGTCAGCTCCCCGGGTCGCAATTTGTTGGGTCAGTCGATAAACTAATCCGAGTCGTGCCGATCGCGGCCCGGCCCACCTGCATCCCTGAACGAGCCAGGAGCTACGAATGCCTTACCGCCCGCCGCTGGTCGCCCGCGAGTTCTTCGTCGCCGACCCCCCGGAGCTGCCCCAGCGCGCCAACGGCGAGCAGGGCCTGTCCGCCGTCACGCGCGCCGAGGTCGTCAAGACCTTCCCCGACGCGGTCCTGCTGAAGGCCGCCACCACCGCCGGCGAGGAGCTGTACGTCGGCATCGCGGTCGCCGGCGAGGGCGTCATCGGCACCCGCCTGGCCGCCGACCCCGAGGCCCGCCCCGCGGCCGAGAAGATCATCGAACTCGTCCGCCCCGGCTCCTACGCCGACGCGAAGGTGAGCGTCGAAGCCGGCACCGTCACCGTCGACGCCGGCCCGATCCGCGCCGTCGCCACCCTCGACTCGTGGTCGCTGCGGTACGAGGACGCCTCCGGGCGGCTCCTGGTGGCCCAGAACCCCGGCGAGCAGGACATCTCCGGGCGCCTGCGGACCCTCCCGTTCGGACGCTCCCTCGTCGACGGCCGGCCCGTCGCCTTCCACGAGTCGTTCACCGCCGCCCCCGACGAGGCGTTCGCCGGCTTCGGGGAGCGCTTCGCCCCCCTGAACGCCCGCGGCCAGCGCCCGCTGATGTGGAACTTCGACGCCTTCGGCTCCGAGTCCATCCGCGCGTACAAGAACGTCCCGATCTACGTCTCCGACCGCGGCTACGGCGTCCTCGTCAACTCGGGCGCCCCGGTCGAGTTCGACATGGCCCAGCAGACCCACGCGGCCGTCGAGTTCATCGTCCCCGACGACGTCCTCGAGTACTTCGTCATCGCCGGCACCCCGCTCGAGGTTCTCGACCGCTTCGACGGCCTCACCTCCCGGCCCTCGCTGCCGCCGAAGTGGGCCTTCGGCACCTGGATCTCCTCGGGCTTCTTCGTCGACTCCGAGGCGCGGGTCATGGACCGCGCCAAGAAGATCCGCGAGCGCGGCATCCCCTGCGACGTGCTCCACCTCGACACCTTCTGGCAGCACGAGCCGCACTGGTCCGACATGCAGTGGGACGGCGAGAACTTCCCGAACCCGGAGCGGATGCTCGCCGAGCTCGCCGAGCAGGGCTTCAAGGTCTGCCTGTGGATGAACTCGTACATCTCCCACAAGTCGCCGGTGTTCGCCGAGGGCGACGAGCGCGGCTACTTCCTCAAGAACGCCAAGGGCGAGACCTACGTCGCCGACGTCTGGCACGGCTCGCACCAGGCCAGCGGCATCGTCGACTTCACCAACCCCGACGCGGTCGAGTGGTGGAAGGACCTGCTGCGCGGCCCGCTGCAGGCCGGCGCGGCCCTGTACAAGACCGACTTCGCCGAGGGCGTGCCCGCGGACGCGGTGGCGCACAACGGCATGACCGGCACCGAGCTGCACAACGTGTACACCCTGCTCTACAACGACGCGGTGGTCGAGGTGACCCGCGAGGTCAACGGCCACGAGCTCGTGTGGGCCCGCTCCTCGTTCCTCGGCGGGCAGCGCCACTCGGCGCAGTGGTCCGGCGACGTCCAGACCACCTGGGCCGGCCTGGGCGGCACCATCCGCGGCGGCCTCTCGCACGGCCTCTCGGGCGTCCCGTTCTGGTCGCACGACACCGGCGGCTTCAACGGCACGCCCTCCGACGACCTGTACATCCGCTGGGCCCAGTTCGGCGCGCTCTCGCCGCTGCTGCGCTACCACGGCACCACCACCCGCGAGCTGTGGGAGTTCTCCGAGGAGGCCGAGCGCCTCGCGGTCGAGTCGCTGAAGCTGCGGTACTCGCTGATGCCGTACCTCTACAGCGCCGCGGTCCGCGCCTCGCGCACCGGCGAGCCGGTCCTGCGCGCCCTCAACGTCGACGACCCGGCCGACCCGGTCTCGTGGAACGCCGACCAGGAGTTCCGCCTCGGCACCGACCTGCTCGTCGCGCCGGTGAACGACCCGTCGGGCGAGCGCAAGGTCTACCTGCCGCACGGGCGGTGGATCGACTTCTGGACCAAGGAGGTCCACGAGGGCGGCCGGTACATCGACACGAAGCACGGCCTGGAGACCTTCCCGGTGTTCGTGCGCTACGGCGCGATCATCCCGCGCGTCGAGCCGGGCGCGACGATCGGCGAGGGGCCGTTCGCGGGCATCACCCTCGAGCTGTGGGGCGCCCCGTCCGAGGGCGTCACGATCTCGGACGTCGACGGCGACACCGCCGTCACCGTAGAAACAGTTTCTGAAACTTCGGTGACCCTGGTTTCGACCGGCCCGGCCGACATCGCTAATGTGAGCGTCATCGACGTTGCGGGCAAGCCCGCGAAAGCAGAGCTGGAGCGTAAGTAGATGACCTTGGTGGCCGGAGTCGACTCCTCGACGCAGTCGACGAAAGTGTTGTTGGTCGATGCCGAGACCGGCGAGATCGTCGACTCCGGTCGCGCCCCCCACCCGGACGGGACCGAGTGCCCGCCCGAAGCGTGGTGGGAGGCCCTCCAGGAGGCCGGCAAGGGCCTCCTGGAGCGCGCCGAGGCGGTGGCCGTCGCCGGGCAGCAGCACGGCATGGTCGCCCTCGACGCGGACGACCGGGTCGTCCGCCCGGCGCTGCTGTGGAACGACACCCGCTCGGCCCCCCAGGCCGAGCGGCTCACCGCCGAGCACGGCGGCCCCGAGGCCTGGGCCGCCGACACCGGCCTGGTCCTCGCCGCCTCCTTCACCGCCACCAAGCTCGCGTGGATGGCCGAGCACGAGCCCGAGAACGCGGCGAAGACCGTCTCGGTCATGCTCCCGCACGACTGGCTCACCATGAAGCTCCGCGGCGCGAGCGCCGCCGAGGCCACCACCGACCGCTCCGACGCCTCCGGCACCGGCTACTGGTCCCCGCACACCGGCGCCTACGTCCCCGAGCGCCTCGTCCAGGCCTTCGGCCGCGAACTCGCACTGCCGCGCGTGGCCGCCCCCGACGAGACCGTGGGGCGCACCCCCTGGGGCGCGATCGTGGCCCCCGGCACCGGCGACAACGCCGGCGCCGCCCTCGGCCTGGGCCTCGGGCCCGGCGACGTGGCCGTCTCCCTCGGCACGTCCGGCACCGTCTTCGGCGTCGCCGACGTCCCCGCGAACGACCCCACCGGGATCGTCGCCGGGTTCGCCGACGCCACCGGCCGGTTCCTGCCGCTGGTGTGCACCCTCAACGCCGCCCGCGTCCTCGACACGTTCCGTACGCTCCTCGGTGTGGACCACGCGGAGTTCGACGCGCTCGCGCTCGCCGCCGCGCCCGGAGCCGGCGGCCTCACGCTCCTGCCCTACCTCGACGGCGAGCGCACCCCCGCGCGCCCGAACGCGACCGGGGTCCTCTCGGGCCTCACCACCGGCGCCACCCGCGCCGACCTCGCCCGCGCCGCCGTCGAAGGCATGCTCGCGGCCCAGGCCGACGGCCTGGCCGCGATGACCGCCCAGGGCATGGAGACGCGACGGGTCCTCCTCATCGGCGGCGCCGCCGCCTCCCAAGCCGTCCGCCGGATCGCCCCCACCGTGTTCGGCGTCGACGTGGAAGTGCCCCCGCCGGCCGAGTACGTGGCCCTCGGCGCCGCCAAGCAGGCGGCCTGGGCCCTGTCCGGCCGGCCGACCCCGCCACAGTGGAAGCACGGGGACACCGAGCGGCTGACCGGCAGCGCCGCCGCGGGGTCCCCGGGAACAGCAGTCGAGCAGTATTCGACGCTCAGGGACGAGACCTCGTCCTGGGCGTCGCACCGATAAAGCAAAGGACAGAAGATGACCGACAAGTATGCACCCGTGCCGGAGGACAAGTTCTCCTTCGGCATCTGGACGGTCGGCTGGGCTGCGCAGGACGTCTTCGGCTCGGCCACCCGCGCCGCGATGGCCGCCGACCGGGCCGTGCGCGAACTCGCCGAGATCGGCGCCTACGGCGTGAACTTCCACGACAACGACGTGTTCGACTTCGACGCCTCCGAGTCCGAGCGCGACGCCAAGATCGGCGCCTTCAAGAAGGCCCTGGACGAGACCGGGCTCAAGGTCACCACCGCGACCACGAACCTGTTCGGCCACCCGATCTTCAAGGACGGCGGCTTCACCCACAACGACCGCGACGTGCGCCGCTTCGCGATCAGCAAGGTCATGCGCAACATCGACCTCGCCGCCGAGCTCGGCGCCGAGATCTACGTCGCGTGGGGCGGCCGCGAAGGCGCCGAGTCCGGCGGCTCCAAGGACGTCCAGGCCGCGATGGCCCGCATGAAGGAGGCCTTCGACACCCTCGGCGACTACGTCGTCGAGCAGGGCTACGACATCCGGTTCGCCATCGAGCCCAAGCCGAACGAGCCCCGCGGGAACATCCTGCTGCCGACCCTCGGCCACGCCATCGCGTTCATCAACGAGCTCGAGCGGCCCGAACTGGTGGGCATCAACCCCGAGATCGGCCACGAGGAGATGGCCGGCCTCGACTACGCCGCGGGCATCCGCCAGGCGCTGTGGCACGGCAAGCTCTACCACATCGACCTCAACGGCCAGACCGGGCCGCGCTACGACCAGGACCTGCGCTTCGGCGCCGGGAACGTCGGCGGCGCCTTCTGGACCGTCGACGCCGTCGAGGAGGGCATCGCCAAGGGCCAGTACAACGGCCCCATCCACTTCGACTTCAAGCCCCCGCGCACCGAGGACGACAAGGGCGTGTGGGTCTCGGCCGCCGCCTGCATGCGCAACTACAAGATCCTCAAGGAGAAGGTCAAGGCGTTCCGCGCCGACCCCGAGGTCCAGGAGGCCCTCAAGGCCGCCCGCGTCGACCAGCTCGGCGTCCCGACCCTCGCCGAAGGCGAGACCTGGGCCGACCTCAAGGACGTCAAGATCGACGTCGACGGCCTCGCCGCCAAGGGCATGGCCTTCGAAGCGCTCGACCAGCTCGCCCTCGAGCACCTCTACGGCGTCCGCTAGACACCGCGAAACGGAACCGGGCCCGGAGCTGTAGCTCCGGGCCCGGTTCGCAACCCCACACCCATCAGTAGGATCTGCGCCTCGCGGCGCTGTCACCCTCAGGAGGATTTCGATCTCCCCTTGGCCCGAACATTACGGACGGGCCCTCCGCGATCGCGGTGAGGACCATTAGAGGTTCATGTGAACCGGCGCCGCCCGCCTAGCGCTCCGCCGGCAGCGTCGGCTCCGGCGGGTCCGCGAGCCCTGCGAGGAGCTTCTGCCAGATCCCGACCCCGACCCAGCCGCCGTGCTTGTACCCGGCGTCGCGGATGCTGCCGAGCAGCTCGAACCCGAAGCGGGCGTGCAGGGCCTCGCTGCCGGGGTTGGGCTGCGAGATCTGGGCCATGACGCTCCGGAAGCCCTGCTGCTCCAGGCGCTTGAGGAGCTCGCCGTACAGCAGCGAGCCGATGCCCAGCCCCAGGTGGCCGGGGGAGACGTAGACCGTGGACTCGGCGGTCCACGCGTACGCCTGCTTCGGCCGCCACGGGCTCGCGTACGCCAGCCCGGCCACGGCCCCGCCGGCCTCCGCGACGAGGTACGGGTACCGGTCCGCGTTGGCCGTGAACTGCGCCGCCCACTCCTCGGCCTCGTACGGCTCGGTCCGGAAGTTGCTGGTCGACTCGGCGATGTAGTGGTTGAGGATCGCGCTGGCCGCAGGCGCGTCCCCGACCCGTGCGAAGCGCACGGTCACGGCGTCACTGGTGGTCATGGCCGAATTCTAGCTAGCCGCACGGCCAGTGCCGGGTGGCCGTCCCGCAGTCCGGGCGGTCACCACACCGTCGAGGGCCGCCACGCGACCATGCTCGGCCGCAGACCGCCGGTCGCCCGGAAGTCCTCGACCGCCCGCGCCAGGGTGCTCAGCGCGATGTGCGCGTCGGGCGGGAACATGCTCGCGGTGTCCATGTCCCGGTACAGCCGGATCTGCGGCGCCCACCCCTCGTCCGAGTACGAGACCCAGGCGCCCGGACCGTAGTCCTCGCCGCCGGGGCCGTAGTAGGAGAGCGCGCCCACCTCGGTCTCGCGGTCCGCGATGATCTTCAGCCCGTGGTCGGGCCGCCCGCCCGGCTCGTAGCCGGGCCGGTCGCGCACGAGCGCGGTCGCCACCTGCACCAGGTCGGCGGCGACGATCGTCGCGACCGCGGCGGCCACGCCGTCGGGGTCGTACGCGAGGAGGATCTGGGTACCGTGGTCCCTGGTCTGGAGCCTGAACTCGGCGCAGTATCCGGCGACATGTGCGCCCGCGGGACCAGCGCTCATCGGCGGCGCTCCTTCCGAGACGGGAGAGGCAGACGTGCGGGATGGGGAATCGCGTGGGTACTCGACTCGGATCGCCATGGCGGACACCGCACCTCATGTTTGTCGGAGTTTGTGAACGACAGTACGTCCGCAGTCAGGCGGTTTGCTCGATCAGTCGGGAACTTGACAGAAAAGTACTGATATGCCGTGACAACCTGTCCATGCAACTGGCAGATTCCACTCAGGAGTCCGACCGGCTCGCCGCCGCGCCCGCCAGGGCGGCAAGATAGAGCCCATGCGAGTGGAGCTGCTGGGACCCGTGCGGGTCACCGGCGACGACGGCACCGAGATCCCCGTCCCGGCCGGGCGCCAGCGCGCCCTGCTGGCCCGGCTCGCCCTCGAACCCGGACGCCACGTCACCGCCGCCGCCCTCATCGACGCCCTCTGGCCCGACGCCGAGCCCGCCAACGCCCCCGGCGCCCTCCACACCCAGCTCTCCCGGCTCCGCCGCCTCCTCGGCGACCGGGTCGTCCACGGCCCCGGCGGCTACCGGCTCACCCGCGTCGAAACCGACGTCGAGGAATTCGAACGGACCGCCGCCCGAGCCGAATCGGCCTCCAGAGAGGACTCGCCGGCCGCCGTCCGCGACCTCGCCGAAGCCGCACTCGCCCTCTGGCGCGGCCCCGCGCTCGCCGGCCTCGAACCGCGCGGGTTCGCCGACGCCGCCGTCGTCCGCCTCGACGGCCGCCGCGAAGCCGTCGCCGCCCTCCACATCGAGGCCCGCCTCCGCCTCGACGGCGCCGACGCGGTCCTCGCCGACCTCGCCGCCCGCCACGCCGCCGACCCGCTCCGCGAACGCGACGCCGCCCGGTACATGCGCGCCCTCGCCGCCTCCGGCCGCCGCGCCGAGGCCCTCGCCGTCTACGAGAAGGTCCGCGCCCGCCTCGCCGACGAGCTCGGCGTCGACCCCTCGCCGGTCCTCGCCGACGCCCACCTCGACGTCCTGCGCGGCATCGAGCCGGCCCTCCCCGAAGCCCCGGCGAACCGCCTCCCGCAGCCGCTCACCGCCTGCATCGGCCGCGAGGACGAACTCGCCGAACTGCCCGCGCTGCTCGCCCGCCACCGGCTCGTCACCCTCACCGGGCCCGGCGGCACCGGCAAGACCCGCTTGGCCGTCGAGGCCGCCCACCGGCTCGCCGCCGCCGGGCACGCCGTCCGCATGGTCGAACTCGCCCCGGTGCAGGACCCCGGCCGCCTCCCCGAGGTCGTCGGCGACGCCATCGGCTCCGGCGAGTCGATCCTCGCCCGCGGCAGCGACGACCCCGCGACCCGCCTGGTCGAATCCCTGCGGGGCCGCGACCTCGTCCTCGTCGTCGACAACTGCGAGCACCTGGTCGGGGCCGCCGCGGAGCTCCTCTCGCACCTCCTCGGCCGCGCCCCCGGCCTCCGGGTGCTCGCCACCAGCCGCGAAGCGCTCGGCATCGGCGGCGAGACCGTCCTCGGCGTCGGGCCGCTGCCGCTGCCCGAACGCGCCGAACCCCTCGCCGACCTCCTCGACCACGCCGCGATCCGCCTGTTCGCCGAGCGCGGCCGCCAGAGCGACGCCGCGTTCACCGTGGACGAGTCGAACGCGGCCACGGTCCTCGAGGTCTGCACCGCCCTCGACGGCCTCCCGCTCGCCATCGAGCTCGCGGCCGCCCGCCTCGGCGGCATGACCCTCGCCGACCTCGCCGCCCGCCTCGGCGACCGCTTCGGCCTCCTCGCGCGAGGCCCCCGCACCGCCGAGCCCCGCCAGCGGACCCTCCGCGCCGTCGTCGACTGGAGCTGGGACCTCCTCGAACCGGCCGAGCGGCTCGTCCTCGCCCGCATGTCGGTCTTCGCCGGCGGCGCCGACCTCGACGCCGCCTGCGAGGTCTGCTCCGCGACCGCCGACGACATCACCGGCCTGGTCGACAAGTCCCTCGTCCAGCGCCTGCCCGGCGGCCGGTACCGGCTCCTGGAGACCGTCCGCGACTACGCCGCGGCCCGCCTCGCCGAAGCCGGCGAGACCGCCGAGCGCTACGAGCGCCACGCCGACTACTACGCGCGCCTCGCCGAAGAGGCCGAACCGCACCTCATGCGCGCCGAGCAGGTCGAATGGCTCGACCGCCTCGCCGCCGACCACGCGAACCTCTTCGCCGCGATCCGCCGGATGGTCGCCGCCGGGAACGCCCGCATCGCCTACCGGGCCCTCTCGCCGCTGTCCTGGTACTGGTGGATGCGCGGCTACCGCGACGAAGGCCAGGAACTCGCCCGGCAGGTCCGCGCCCTCCCGGTCGACGACGCCACCGGCATCGAGCCGATCCACCGCGTCAAGGTCGCGATGGCCGGGAGCTGGGGACTGTGGGCGGGCCGGCTCGACCCGGTCGAGATCGACGCCCAGTTCGCCGAGGCGCAGCGGATCGGCGAGCGGTACGGCCTGCTCGAGGCCGAGCCGCTGACCCGGATGATCCCGCTGATCCGGTCGCTCGTCGCCGGCGACGAGGCCGCCCTGCGCGCCGTCACCGACGGGCTCGACCCCGAACGCAGCCCCTGGGTCCGCGGGATCGCCCTGCTCTTCTGCTCCGACTACTCCCAGCGCGCCGGCCGGCCCGAGGACGCCGCCGCCGAACTGGCCGAGTCGCACGCGATCTTCGAGCGGCTCGGCGAGCGGTTCGGCCTCATCCTCACCCTGCAGGGCCTCGCCGCCGACCGCATGGCCGCGGGGGACTACCAGGGCGCCCGGAGCCTCCTGGTGCGGGCGCTCGCGGCCGAAGCCGAGTTCGGCGCGGACCCGACCGACTCGGTCATCGCCGAGCACCTGTGGCGCATCGACGCCGAGCACGGCGACGACCCCGCCGCGATGCTCGAGCGGCTGCGGGCGCTGGCCGAGCGCGCCGAGCGGTTCGGCAACGCCGAGAACGTCATCGCCGCCCGGACCTCCGCGGCGGTCTGCCTGCGGCGCCTGGGGAGGCTCGCCGAGGCCCGCGACGCGCTGCTCGCCTCCGAGGACGACCTGCCGCAGTTCCTGAGCTTCTCCGAGAACGCGGTGCACCTGTACCGCCAGCTCGCGGTGGTGGCGCGCGAACTCGGCGACCCGGACCTGGAGGCCCGGGCCGCCGGGATGCTCGCGGGGAGCAACTGGCCGTTCAGCTCGTGAGCCGGGACCGGTCCCGCGAGAGCGCTCCGCTCGTGAGCGCTCCTCGGGCGGTTCAGCCGGTGAGGCGCCGCCGGTAGGCCCGCAGCGACAGCGGCACGAACACCGCGAGGATCGCCGCGCACCAGCCGAGCAGCGCCAGCGTCTCGCCGCCGGGCGCCTCGCCCGCCAGGAGCACGCGCATCGTGTCGGCGAGCGCGGTGAGCGGGTTGACCCGCGCCCACCACTGGACCGGCCCGGGCAGCGTCTCGATCTCCACGAACATCGTCGAGGTGTACGCCAGCGGCATGAGCAGGCTGACCATCCAGGTCTGGATCTGCTCCTCCGACTTCGCGGTGAGGCCGACCAGGACCATCGACCACGAGCAGGCCGAGAGGAACAGCACCACGACCGCGGCCGCGGCGGCGACGCCGAGCGCGCCGCCCTCGGCCCGGTACCCGATCGCGAACGCGACCGCGCCGACGGCGATGAGCGCCCACGTGTGCTTGACCATGTCGGCGGCGACCCGCCCGGCCAGCAGCGCGAACCGCGACACCGGCATGGCGGTGAGCCGGTCGAACACCCCCGACTTCAGGTCGGCGAACAGGCCGAGCCCGGTGGTCACGATCGCGAAGAACAGGCCCATCGCGATGAGCGTCGGTCCCGCGTAGTCGAGGAACGCCTGCCAGGTCCCCATCATCTGCCCGCCCATGAAGAACGTGATGGACAGCAGGATCATCATCGGGATCATCAGGTAGTCCACGAGCTGCGCGGGCTGGTTCCGCACCGACACGAGCGAACGCGCGGTCATCGAGGCCGCCTGGGCGAGCGGCCCGCGGGTCGTGGTCCACGTCGTGGTCCCAGAACGCGCGGCCTGCGGACGCGCGGCCCGGGAAGGCATGGCCGTCATGCCGCCACCTCCTCCTTCTCCTCGGTCCCGGTCCGGTGCCCGGTCAGCGTCAGGAACACCTCGTCCAGAGTGGGCTCGTGGAGCCCGAACGCGGCCAGGTCGGTCCCGGCCTGCACGACCCGGGCCATGACCGCGGTGGCCTCGCCGGGGTGGGCGACCGGGACGGCGACCTCGTCGTGCTCGATCCGCGGCGCGGCGGCGGCCGACCAGCCGGCGAGTTCCGCGAGCTGCCCGAGCGCCTCGGGCCGCGCCGGGCGCATCCGCAGCACCAGGCCGCCGACGGCCTGCTTGAGCTGCGAGGGCGTCCCGGAGGCGATGACCCGGCCGTGGTCGATGACGGCGACGGTCCCGGCGAGCTGGTCGGCCTCCTCCAGGTACTGGGTGGTCAGCAGCACCGTGGTGCCTTCGGCGACGAGGTCGCGCACGACCTCCCACAGTCCGCTGCGGCTGGTCGGGTCGAGCCCGGTCGTCGGCTCGTCGAGGACGAGGACCTCGGGGCGGCGCACGATCGACGCGGCCAGGTCGAGGCGGCGGCGCATGCCGCCCGAGTAGCCGGCGACGGGCCGGCTCGCGGCGTGCGCGAGTGCGAACCGCTCGATGAGCTCGTGCGCACGGGCCTTCGCCTGCGCCCGCGAGGCCCCGAGGAGCCGGGCGATGAGGACGAGGTTCTGCTCGCCGGTGAGGCCGTCGTCCAGGCCCGCGTACTGGCCGGTGAGGCTCAGGCGCTCGCGGACGCGCGCCGCGTCGGCGACGACGTCGAGCCCGAGGACCCGCGCCGTCCCCTTGTCGGGGCGCGCCAGGGTGGAGAGGACCCGGACGGCCGTGGTCTTCCCGGCCCCGTTGGGCCCGAGCAGCCCCAGGACCGTGCCGGGGGCGGCGCCGAGGTCGACGCCGTCGAGGGCGCGGACCTCGCCGAAGGACTTCACCAGCCCCCGGACTTCGATCGCGTATCTCATGGGAGGCACCTCTCTGGTTTCGGTGGGTGTGGAACCAGCTTGGGGCCCTTCGCTTTCACTCGGCTTTCGCCGCGCTGTCACCGGCGCCGCCGCGGCCCGCGGCACGCGAAAGGGCCGCCCCCGCGCAGCGGAGACGGCCCTCGAGCGGCGTGGCTAGCCCTTGATGGCGCCGGTGATGACGGCCTTCGTGAAGTGCTTCTGGATGAACGGGTACATGATGACGATCGGGACGATCGTGCACACGACCACGGCCATCTTGAGCGCCGAGTCCGGCGCCTGCGTCTGGTACTGCGAGACGTCGGCGGCCGACCCGGGCAGGCCCTGGGTGGACATGAGCATCCGCTGGAGCACCACCTGGATCGGCTGGGTGTCGAGCCCGGGGATGTACAGGACCGCGGAGAAGTAGATGTTCCAGTAGCCGACCGCGTAGAACAGGGCGATGACGGCGAGGATCGCCTTCGACATCGGCAGCACGATCTTGAACAGGGTGCGGAACTCGCCGGCGCCGTCCATGCGGGCCGCGTCGAGCAGCTCGCCCGGGACGCTGTTCATGAAGAAGGAGCGCAGCACGATCAGGTTGAACGCGTTGAGCGCCATCGGCAGCACCAGCGACATGTAGTTGTCGAACAGGCCGAGCTTCTGGACCACCAGGAAGCTCGGGTACAGGCCCGGCGCGAACAGGAACGTGAACAGCACGAGCATGAGCAGCGGGCGGTGCAGGAGCGAGCCGGGGCGCGAGAGCCCGTAGGCGGCGCCGATCGTCAGGACCATCGACAGCGCGGTGCCGCCGGCGGTCAGGCCGATCGTGAGGATCAGCGACCGGGTGAGCGCGCCGCCGTCGAAGATCTCCTGGTACGCCTGGACGCTGAGGTCGGTGGGGATGAGCAGCAGGTTGCCGCCGGCGCGCGCGAGCGCCTCCTCGCTGGCGAAGCTGGTGGCCACGACCGCCCAGATCGGGAGGACGATGGCGGCCGCGTAGCAGATCAGGAAGAGCGCCTTGGTGAGCTTTCCGAACCAGGAGGGCTCCTCGTCCCAGGAGGGCCGGGCGCTCTTGCGGCGGGGCTTGAGTCGGATGTCGGTGGCGGTCATGACTTCTGGTAGATCCCTTGCTCTCCGAGGCGGTGGGCGACGTTGTTGGCGACCAGGACCAGGATCAGGCCGATCACGCCCTTGAACAGGCCCGCCGCGGTGCCGAACGAGGGACCCTGGGTGCCGATGACGCTCTGGTAGTACACGAACGTGTCGAGCACCTCGGTGGTCTGGAATCCGACGGCGTTGCGCTGGAGCTGGTACTGCTCGAACCCGACGTTGAGGATGCCGCCGATGTGGAGGATCAGCAGCAGGACGATGACGGGCCGGATGCCCGGGAGGGTGATGTGCCACATGCGCCGCCACCGGCTCGCCCCGTCGACCGCGGCGGCCTCGTACAGGCTCGGGTTGATCGACGCGAGCGCGGCCAGGAAGATGATCATGCCCCAGCCGGCGTCCTTCCAGGCCCACTGGAGCCAGGCCAGGAACAGGAAGCTGTCGGGGTCGGACATGAACGTCAGGCGGTCGCCGCCGAAGCCGAGCAGCCAGTTCGAGACCAGGCCGTCGGAGCCGAGGACCTGCACGAAGACCGTGACGACCAGGACCCACGAGAAGAAGTAGGGCAGGTACACGACCGACTGGAAGAGGCTGCGGATCTTGGTGGAGACCACCGAGTGCATGACCAGCGCGAGCAGGATGGACAGCGGGAACAGGAACAGGAGGTTCGCGAACGCGAACTTCAACGTGTTGAGCAGCGCGGGGAGGAAGTACGGGTTGGCGAACAGCCGCTCGAACCAGGCGAAGCCCACGAAGGGGTTCTCCCAGAAGGGCCGGTGGGGGCTGTAGTCCATGAACGCGATGATGTTCCAGGCCGAGGGCCAGTAGAAGAACACCGCGAGCTGTGCCAGCGCCGGGAGGGTCAGGAGCAGGAGGGGCCAGTCGTGCCGGAGCCGCTGGGCCACGGTCCGCTTGTTCTTGATGCGGACGCGGTCCTGCCTCCGGCTCGGGGCCGGGGGCGCTGAGGTCTGGAGAGCTGCCATCGCTTGTGAGAGTCCAGTCAGTGAGTGCGTGCGGGGACGGGAAGCCGGGCCGCGACCCCTGGTCGCGGCCCGGCCGGGCGTCTTAGCCGTGCAGCTTTTCGTAAGCGGCGGTGTAGTGCTCGCGGCCGGTCTCGCCGCCGTTGTTCTTCCACGTCTCGACCATGTCCGGGATCGACGACAGCTCGGCGCGGCCGAAGGCGATGTCGTTCTGCTGGTCGGTGAGCACCTGGCCGGCCGACTTGAAGTCCGCCGGGCCCTCGACGCGCATGCCCTCGAAGATGTTCTCCTCGGCGAAGTCCTTCACGGAGGCGTTGTACTCGAAGCGGGCCTGGACCATGTCGGGCGTGCCGGTCAGGAACTGCTGGACGTGGCCCGAGATCGTCTTGTAGTTCACCGGGGCCTGGACGACGGAGGTGCCGGTCTCGTTGAAGACCGGGACGCCGTCGGGGCCGTAGGTGAAGTGGGTGCCCTCGACGCCGTAGTTGAGGATCTCGTACTCCCTGGTGCCGTAAGGCGCCGAGCAGAAGTTCGCGAAGTCGAGGAACTCCTCGACCTGCTCCCGGGAGAGGTCCTTGTTCAGGAACGTCCAGGACTCGACGTTGAAGTTGACGTGCACCAGCGGCTCGCGGCCGTTCGCGGCGAGCGCGCCGAGCGGCGCGATGGTGCCCCCGGTGCCCTCGGCGGTGCTCTGGTCGATGAACCCCTGCCACCAGGAGATGCCGTCGAGCTGGAAGACGATCGTCCCGGCCTTGTGGAGGGCCTGGCCGTCGAGCGTCCCGGACGGGGTGTCGGGGTGGACGAGCTTCTCGTCCCACATCTGGCGGCGGAAGGTGAGCCACTCGGTGTACTCGGGGCGCTCGCAGTTGTGGACGAGCTTCCCGTCGATGTAGGCCCAGCCGTCGCCGGAGGCGAGGCCGAACCACTGCGGGGTGAGGTAGTCGAGGCCGCCGAAGGCCCAGCGGCCGCCGGCGTCGTCGCTGACGGCGCGGGCGACCTCGATGAGCTCCTCGACCGTGGTCGGCATGGTCTGGCCGAACTGCTCGAGCAGGTCGGTGCGGGCGAACATGGCGTTGCCCGGGCCGCCGGTGAAGGAGCCGGGGATGCCGAAGACGCGCGCGGTCTCGGGGTCGGCCGGGTCGGTCGACCAGACCGCCTGGCCCCAGGAGGAGGTCGGCAGGCCGGCGAGCAGGGGCCAGCGGTCGGAGATGTCGCCCTTGACGATGTCGGTCAGGTCGTAGAAGGAGTTGACCACCGTCTCCTGGAAGTTCGGGTGGGCGAACAGCATCCAGGCGAACAGCATGATGCCGTCGCCGAACTCGTTGGCGTTGAGCCACTGCACCGAGGTCTCGGCGAAGGTGTTGCCGTCGGCCTGGCGCAGGTTGACGGTGGTCCCGCCGTTGGCCTCGGCGACCGCCGCGAAGTACGGGTCGTCGTTGGAGGGGGCCTCGCCCCACATCGGGACGGTGATCTCGAACGTGCCGCTGTTGGAGGGGACGTCCTCGATGGCCTGGATCGGCTCGGGGTACGTGGTGAAGCCGGAGGGGTGGTTCGGGGGCTCGCCGACCAGGTCGGGTTCGAACGGGAGGGGCCATTCCTTGTACTCGGGCAGGAAGTCGAAGCCTTCCGTGGCCTGCGAGGTGCCGCCGCCCGACTCGATGTCACTGCACGCGGCGATGAAGGGAAGGCCCGCGGCCCCGGCGGCGCCGAGACCGGCGGCCTTGAACAGGGAGCGGCGCCGGAAGACCGACCCGTCTGAGGGAGTAGCCACGTTGCTGTCCTTTCGGTCGTACTGCGTTGTGAGGGTTTTCGATGGGGGGTACAGCCGGTAATTAGTTCGGCTATTCGATAAACTAAAGTAGCGCACGGTGACAGGCTCCACAAGCGGGGGGTCAGGCGAAACGGGCGCGGATTGATCACGATTCGGGAACGGGCCTTGTAGTTGAACGTGCACATAGACCACTGTCAGGGACTGCCCGACGACCGCTTGTCGCCATCCACGACAATGCCCGATGACACCGGCTTCGGTGCCACGGGGCCACAAGCTCGCAACAGGAGGAGAACATGGCGATGCGCATAGCGGCGAAGTCCGCCGGTCCGGGCGACGCCGACGAGGAGTCCGGCCGCGCCAAGCGGGCCGACTTCACCGATGTGCGGGCCAACAACCTCGGCTTCGTGCTCCGCCAGGTCCGCGCCGAGGTCCGCTGCTCCCGCGCCGACCTCGCCGCCAAGACCGGCCTGAACAAGGCCACCGTCTCCTCCCTCGTCGCCGAGCTCATCGAGCGCCGCGTCCTGCGCGAGTCCGGCTCGGTCATCGGCAACATCGGCCGCCCCGCGGTGCTCCTCAGCGTCGACACCGGCTACTACGCCTCCCTCGGCGTCGAAGTGAACGTGGACTACATGACCCTCGTCGCCGTCGACCTCGCCGGGAACCGCCTCCTGTCCTGGCGCCGCGCCCACGACGGCGCGAACTCCACCCCCGGCAAGTCCGTCTCCGCGCTCGCCGGCCTCGCCAAGCGCGCCGTCGACCGCATGGACTCCGAAGGGCGCCAGATCCTCGGGCTCGCCGTCGCCGTCCCCGGCATGATCGACAACGACGGCGTCGTCCAGCGCGCCCCGATGCTCGGCTGGTCCGAATTCGACCTCACCGGCCGCCTGCGCCAGGCCATGCGCGACCCCAAGTACGCCGTCACCGCCGACAACGACGCCAACCTCGGCGCCGTCGCCGAGCAGCGCTTCGGCTCCTGGGCAGGCGTGTCCAACATGATCTACCTGACCGGCGAGATCGGACTCGGCGCCGGCCTCATCATCGACGGCGAACTCCGCAGGGGCGCAACCGGGTTCGCGGGCGAGATCGGCAACCTCCTCATCGAGGTCGACGGCCGGGTCGGCCGCGTCGAGGACTTCGCCGGCGTCCGCGCCGTCCTCAACGAACTGTCCGAATCGGACGAGATCGCCGGGACCGAGGTCGAGGCGGAGGTCGAGGACATCGTCACCCGCGCCCGCGCCGGCGAACCCCGCGTCCTCGAGGCCCTCGACCGCATCGGCCGCTCCCTCGGTGCCGGCATCGCGCTGGCCGTCGACCTGCTCAACCCCGAGGCGGTCGTCCTCGGCGGCCACTACCAGGCGCTCAGCCCCTGGATCGCCCCTGCGGCCGAGACCGAGCTCGCGGCCCGCACCCACGCCTCCGGCGCGGGCGGGGCCGAGATCGTCGTCTCCGCCCTCGGCCACGAGGCCCCCGCCCTCGGTGCCGCCACCGGCATCCTGAACGACATCGACGCCGGCCTCATGCCCACCCCGATCGGCCGGTTAGGCCCTTTGTTTCGGAACTGTTACCCCGCCCGTTTCCGCAGGTAAGCCCTGACGTAACCAGACAAACCGCACCATTCGTGCGCACCTCGGCGCCCCGCCCGCCTTGACCGGCGGGCGGGGCGGGGTGTAGAAATCTTGCATTCCTCAATCGAAGCGCTTCGACAAGTTTCCTTAACGAGAACGTGCCACCAGTGGAAACACCGTGGTCTTCGAAGCGCTTCGATGACGCAAGACACAGCCAGCGACAGCGACGTCCAAGCAAGGAAGACCCTCATGACCGAACGCGACCCGCGCCCCGCCTTCCGCGACCCGTCCCTGCCCCGGGAGGAGCGGATCGCCGACCTCCTCGCCCGGCTCACCCTCGACGAGAAGATCGGCCTGCTGCACCAGTACCACCGGCCGGTCGAACGGCTCGGCATGGGCCCGTTCAAGACCGGGACCGAAGCCCTCCACGGGCTCGCCTGGCTCGGCGAGGCCACCGTCTTCCCGCAGGTCGTCGCCCTCGGCGCCACCTGGAACCCCGAGCTCGTCGAGCAGGTCGGCGCCGCCGTCGCCGACGAGGTCCTCGCCTTCAACCACGACGACCCGGTCAAGGTCGGCCGCAACGTCTGGGCCCCCACGGTCAACCCGCTGCGCGACCCCCGCTGGGGCCGCAACGAGGAGGGCTACTCCGAGGACGCCTGGATGACCGGCCTCATGGGCGGCGCCTACGCGCGCGGCCTCAAGGGCGACAACGGCTCCGTGTGGAAGACCGCCCCCACCGTCAAGCACTTCCTCGCGTACGGCAACGAGGCCGACCGCTGCACCACCTCCTCGAACATGCCGCCGCGAGTCCTGCGCGAATACGAGTTCGCCGCCCACCGCCCGGCACTGGCGAGCGGCGACGCGGTCGCGGTCATGCTCTCGTACAACCTCGTCAACGGCCGCCCCGCGCACGTGACGCCCCTGGTCAACACCGAGCTGCGCACCTGGACCTCCAGCGAGGTCTTCATCGTCTCGGACGCCTACGCGCCCAACAACCTCGCCCAGCTCCAGGGCTACTTCGAAGACCTGCCGACCGCCTACGCCGCGGCCGTCAAGGCCGGACTCGACTCCTTCACCCAGGACGACGACCGCGCCGAAGGCGTCCTCGCCCACGTCCGGACCGCCCTCGACCGCGGCCTCCTCGACGAGGCCGACATCGACACCGCCGTGCGCCGCAACCTGTTCGTGCGCTTCGGACTCGGCGAGTTCGACCCCGAGGACCCGTACGCGCACATCGGCTCCGCATCGGTCAACTCGCCCGAGCACCAGGCCCTCGCCCGCGAAGCCGCCGCGCAGTCGATCACCCTCCTCAAGAACGACGGGATCCTGCCGCTGGCCGCCCCGAAGAAGATCGCCGTCATCGGCCCGCTCGCCGACGTCCAGATGCAGGACTGGTACTCCGGCACCCTCCCGTACGCCGTCACCGCCCGCCAGGCCCTCGGCCGGCGCGCCGAGGTGACCTACTGCGAAGGCGTCGACCGGATCCGCCTGCGCCACAAGAGCGGCTACGTCACCGCCGTCGAGGACGGCGCGGCGCTCGCCCTCACCGACACCACCGGCGCGCCCGCCCAGTTCGACCTGTTCGACTGGGGCGGCTGGTCCTACACCGCGCGCAGCGTCGCCACCGGGAAGTTCGTGGACGGCCGCCTCGACGGCACCGTCGGCGCCGACTCGCCCGGCCCGCACGAGTTCGACGTCCACGAGACCTTCAAGATCGTCGAGGTCGAGGGCGGCAAGGTCGCGGTGCAGCAGATCCACCGCGCCGAGGGCGCCGAGTCCGGCAAGTGGTTCGCGATCGAGGACGCCCGGATCGTCCTCGTCGACGACCAGGCCCGCGCCGCCGAGTTCGACTTCGAGTTCGTCACCAAGGCCAGCGCCGTCGCCACCAGGCTCGCCCGCGAGGCCGATGTCGTGATCGCCGTCCTCGGCGACCACCCGCTCGTGAACGGTCGCGAGACCGAGGACCGCCGCGACCTGCGCCTCCCGCACGCCCAGGAGTGGCTCCTGCGCGACCTCCACGAGGCGAACCCGAATACCATTCTGGTCATGTCCTCCTCCTACCCGTACGCCGCGAACTGGGCCGCGAAGCACCTGCCCGCGGTGGTGTGGTCCGGCCACGGCGGCCAGGAGTGGGGCAACGCGATCGCCGACGTCCTCTTCGGCGACCGCGACGCCGAGGGCCGCCTCCCGCAGACCTGGTACACCGACGCCGCCGAGCTGCCTGCGATGCTCGACTACGACATCGTCGCCTCCGACGCGACCTACCTCTACTACCTCGGCCAGCCGCTCTACCCGTTCGGGCACGGCCTGTCCTATGCGGACTTCACGTACGCGAACCTCGCCGTGGACCGCGAGCAGGCCCGCCCCGGGGACGAGCTCGTCGTCACCGTCGACGTCACCAACGCCGCCGACCGCGACGGCGTCGAAGTGGTGCAGCTCTACTCGCACCAGTGCGGCTCCCGCGTCAAGCAGCCGCTGCGCCAGCTCCGCGGCTTCGCGAAGGTCCGCCTCGCCGCGGGCGAGACCCGCACCGTGGAGTTCCGCGTCGCCGTGGACGACCTCGCCCACTGGGACAACGTGACCGGCCGCATGATCGTCGAGAAGAGCCGCCAGCGCCTCATGGTCGGCCGCTCCGCCGCGAACATCGTCCTGTCGGCCTCGGTCCGCATCGACGGCACCACGGTCGGACCCCGCGACCTGTCGCGCCCGCTCGCCGCCGCGTCGAACGACGCCTACGCGGGCGTCCTGTGGCGCGACGAGACCCGCGCCTCCGGCGACGTCATCGCCGCCGAGGAGGCCGGCGGCTGGATCATGCTGGGGGACTGCGACTTCGAGCCCGGGTACACGACCGTGACCGCCCGCGTGGCGGGCGCCGCCGCGCAGCTCACCCTCCGCGTCGACGACCCGCTCGACGGCGACGTGCTCGCCAAGATCGACACCCCCGCGACGGCCGGGATCTACGACTACGCGGACGTCGCCGTCGAGTTCGGCGGCGCCGAAGGCGTCAAGGACCTGTACGTGACGTTCGAGTCCGGCCCGGTCCGCCTGGCGTCCCTCCGGTTCGGCGGGGAGCGCTAGTGGCCGCCCCGGGCCGCGGCGTCACCATCGCCGACGTGGCCGCCCGCGCCGGGGTCGCGGCCAGCACCGTCTCGTACGTGCTCAGCGGGAAGCGGTCGATCTCCCCGGAGACCGCCGACCGCGTCATGCAGGCCGTCGCCGACCTCGGCTACCACCCGCACGCCGGGGCGCGCTCGCTCGCCTCCCGGCGGGCCGGCGTCATCGCCATGATGTTCCCGATCCGCGACGGCATGCACCTGCCGGTGCTCATGCAGTTCGCGGCCGGGGCGGTCGCGGAGGCCCGCCGCCACGACCAGGACGTGCTGCTCATGACCGCTGACGAAGGCCCCGCGGGCCTCGCGCGCGTCGCCGCCTCGGCGATGGTGGACGGCCTCATCCTCATGGACGTCGAGGTCCGCGACCCGCGGGTGGAGGCCCTGCGCCGCCTGGGGCTCCCCAGCGTCCTCATCGGCTTCCCCGCCGATTCGGCGGGACTGACCTGCGTGGACCTCGACTTCACCGCGGCCGGCCGCGCCTGCGCCGACTACCTGGCCGAGCGCGGGTGCGGCGAGATCGCGCTGCTGGGCGCGTCCGAGGCGGTCTACGAGCGGCGCACCGGCTTCGCCGAGCGCGTCCGGGAGGGCTTCCTCAGCCGCCCGGGTCTGCGCGCGGAGGTCCGACCGTGCCCGAACTTCCCGATGGAGGTCCAGCGCGCGGTCAAGGAGCTCCTCGCGGCCCGGCCGGACCTGACGGGCCTGGCCGTCCACAACGAGCCGGCCGTCGGCCACGTCATGCACGCGCTCGCCGACGCCGGGAAGCGCGTGGGGGAGGACTTCCACGTGGTCGTCATCGGCCCCGACGAGGTCGCCGAGCGGGTCCACCCGCAGCTCCCGTCGGTCCTGGTCCCGGCCGAGACCCTCGCGCAGACGGCGGTGCGCCACCTGATGCGCAAGCTCGACGGCTTCGACGTCCCCGACTCCACCCTGGTCGAACCGCAGCTCACCATCCGCTGAGGCCCGGACGCGGTGCGGCGCCCCGGGGGAGGGAGGTCCCCCGGGGCGCCGCCTCCTTAAGGAGGGAATTCGGTCTGCAGGTATCCGGTCCGCCCGGCTATGAAACCTCGAGCCCCTGGTCTTCGAGCCAGGCCAGGGAGTCGACCTTCTCGCCGTCGATGAGCACCTCGAAGTGCAGGTGCGGGCCGGTCGAGTTTCCGGTGGTGCCGGCGAGGATCAGGGTCTCGCCCTTGCCGACCTCGTCGCCGACGTCCACGAGCACCTCGGAGGCGTGCGCGTACCGGGTCTCGACGCCGTCGCCGTGGTCGACGTAGACCACGTTGCCGTAGCCGCCGGCCTCGAAGCCGACGTAGGTCACCGTGCCGGCGCCGACGGAGACGATCTCGTCGCCCTCGTTGTTGCCGAAGTCGGTGCCGCCGTGCATGGAGCCGTTGCGCATCCCGTAGTAGGACGTGATCGCCGCGGTGGACGGGACGGTCCACGGGTTCTTGGCGGCCTCGGCCGCCGCGGCCGCTTCGGCCTCGGCGGCGGCCTGCGCCTCCGCGGCCGCCTCGGCTTCGGCCTCGGCCTTCGCGGCGGCTTCCGCCTCGGCCCTCGCGGCCGCTTCGGCTTCGGCCTTCGCCTGAGCCTCGGCCGCCGCCTGGGCGGCGGCCGCTGCGGCCTGCTCGGCGGCGTACTCGGCGGCCATGTCGGACAGGACGTCGTCGACCTTCCACTCGTCCTGGACGACCGTGGCCTCCATGTCCACCTCGGCGTCGGCGGCCTGAGCGGCGGCCTGCCCCGAGAGGGCCGACACGATCCAGCCGGTGATGATGGCGGCCGCCAGGCCCCCGCTCACGAACCGCCAGGTGTGACGTTCGCGACGGATGCGGCGGCGCCGAACCACGGCCCGGTGTCGGCGGCTGGTCAGTTCGTCTGCTGCGTTCTCGCAGGTCTCGTCATGATTGCCCATAGGATCGGGAAACCTACATGATCAAAATCGGGCAAAACCGCCTCTATTTGTGAAACCACGCCCGAACTGGTCCCCTTTCAGCGGAGGTCGGCACCGGGGGACGGCCGCTTCTCCTCCGAACGGATGAGACCGGTAACTCACCGTGCGGCGCGCGTCGCAGACCGTGCCGCCGACCGCCCGGCCCGCGTCACACGCGGGGACCCCGGATATATCGGTAGCCCCGTGACCCACGACTCCGCCTAAACTTGGAAAGTCCGCGGCCGCTGAGCCGCTTCCCATCACGTCCCACGCCGTCGCCTGCTGAGGAGCGCCCCATGATCACCGCCACCGGTCTCGAGCTGCGCGCAGGATCGCGCATCCTCCTGTCCGGGGCCGATCTGCGCGTGCAGCCCGGCGACCGGATCGGCCTCGTCGGACGCAACGGCGCCGGCAAGACCACCACGATGAACGTCCTCGCGGGCCTCACCCAGCCCTACACCGGAAAGATCGAGTGCAACGGCCCCTTCGGCTACCTCCCGCAGGACCCCCGCTTCGCCGACCTCTCGCAGACCGCCTCGAACCGGGTCCTCTCGGCCCGCGGCCTCGACCAGCTCATCGCCGACCTCGCCAAGACCGAGGTCGAACTCGCCGAAGTCGCCGACGACGACCGCCGCGACAAGCTCGTCCGCCGCTACTCCCGCCTCGAAGAGCAGTTCTCCGCCCGCGGCGGCTACGCCGCCGAGTCCGAGGCCGCCCGCATCTGCTCCAACCTCGGCCTCGAGGACCGCATCCTCGGCCAGCCGCTCGCCACCCTCTCGGGCGGCCAGCGCCGCCGCGTCGAACTCGCCCGGATCCTCTTCGCCGACGACGGCGACGGCATCCTGCTCCTCGACGAGCCCACCAACCACCTCGACGCCGACTCCATCAACTGGCTCCGCGGATTCCTCGCCGGCCACAAGGGCGGCCTGGTCCTCATCACCCACGACGTGGAGCTCCTCGACGAGGTCGTCAACAAGGTCTGGTTCCTCGACCCGACCCGCTCGGTCATCGACGCCTACAACCTCGGCTGGAAGGCGTACCAGCGCCAGCGCGCCGAGGACGCCGAGCGCCGCCGCCGCGAGCGGGCCAACGCCGAGAAGAAGGCCGACGCCCTCACCCGCCAGGCCGCGAAGCTCGGCGCCAAGGCCACCAAGGCCAAGGCCGCCAAGGGCATGCTGCGCCGCGCCGAGGCCATGATCGACAGCCTCGAAGAGGACCTGCTCCAGGAGAAGGTCGCCGACGTGCGCCTGCCTGAGCCGGCCCCCTGCGGGAAGGTCCCGCTCACCGCGACCGGCCTGTCCAAGTCCTACGGCTCGCTGGAGATCTTCACCGGCGTCGACCTCGCCATCGACCGCGGCTCCCGCGTGGTCATCCTCGGCCTCAACGGCGCCGGCAAGACCACGCTCCTGCGGATGCTCGCCGGCACCCTCGAACCCGACACCGGCGAGGTCGTCCCCGGCCACGGCCTGCGCATCGGCTACTTCGCGCAGGAGCACGACACGCTCGACCACACCGGCACCGTCCTCGAGCAGATGCAGTCGGCCGCGTCGGCCAACGGCGCGGACGTGCTCGAGCCGGAGCTGCGGAAGATCCTGGGCGCGTTCCTGTTCCCAGGCGAGGACGTCTACAAGCCCGTGAGCGTCCTCTCCGGCGGCGAGAAGACCCGCCTGGCGCTGGCGAGCCTGGTCTGCTCGGGTGCGAACGTGCTGCTCCTCGACGAGCCCACGAACAACCTCGACCCGGCCAGCCGCCAGCAGGTGCTCGACGCCGTCGACAGCTTCACCGGCGCGATCGTGATGGTCACCCACGACCCGGGCGCGGTCGAGGCCCTGCGCCCCGAGCGCGCGATCCTGCTCCCGGACGGCGACGAGGACCTCTGGTCCGACGACCTGATGGAGCTCGTCGAACTCGCGTAGGACGCCGGCGGCTCGGCAGTGCGCCGTCTCGGCACTGGTCGCGAGTGCGGCCGCGGCGTTGCCCGCGTTCCCCGCAAGACGCGCCTCGGGCTCGCGGCGTCTCCCGCTTTCGGGTGACGCGCGAGCCGCAGGCGGCGCGCTAACGGCATCGCCTGGCGGGTACACGGCCTGACGATGCGCGCTTTTCACGCCTGCACAGGCGTTTCCGTGCTCACGCGATCTCAGTGACGGACGCAGTGTCTGTCCTGTGCCAGTCTCGTCGATTATGGACGCACCCTTCGCTCCCCCTGGCCAGCCGGACAAGGGAGCCTGGTGCGGGCTCGGTTGCGTGTTGCCGGTTCACGTAGTTCGAGGTCAGGGCGGCAGCGACGGAAGCCGGTAAGTGGCGCAGGCTCGGGGGCGGGCTGAGGGTGCATCCGGGTCAGGGCGGCGGCGACGACAGCCGGTGCATGGCGCAGGCTCGATGGCGTGTTGCCGGTTCGTGCGGGTCGGGGTCAGAGCGGGCGACGAGGGAGTGTCGGCCGGGCGGGTGTTCGAGGCTCGGGCCGGGGCCGGTTGCGCTCGCCCCGGGTTCGGGGTCGGACCATATCGA
>NZ_WIAO01000013.1 GCF_009451885.1 Glycomyces albidus | reverse complement strand
CCCGGGGCCGTCCCGCGCGCCACGTGCGGACCTCCGCGCCACCCGCCCCGGCGCGGCGGCGCCGCCGCGGGGGCCGCCGCGCGCGAGTGGACTGTCCTCAATTGAATGAACAGCGGGAATCGCACAGGGTTCTCATATAGCTTCGCTCTGTAACCGGCCCGAGATTCGGGCCGCAGGGATCAGCGGACGCGGCCGGGACCGGCAGGCGCTCCGCACACCGGGAACGAAGGAGCACCTGTGAATCGCATTGCCATGCTCGGCGCGGGCTCGATGCTGCTGGCCGGCGCGCTCGCCGCGCTCCCCGCCACCGCGGGCGCGCAGACCGCGCGCGAGGAGAAGACGCTGCTGGTCGAAGAGCACTTCACCGGCGCCGAGATCACCGACGCGAACTTCCACTCCCTCAACGCCTGCCTGACCGCGAGCACCGCCGTCGCCGGCGGGGACGGCTTCGGCTCCTGCGCCGGCGAAGCGGTCGGCCCGGTCCCCGAATCGGGCAGGACCCCCGGCTACCTGCAGCTCACCGACACCGAGAAGTACGACTACGGCGGCATCGTCTACAACAAGGCCCTCGAGAACGAGGGCGGCATCGAGGTGACCTTCGCCCAGTACCAGTACGGCGGCACCGGCGCCGACGGCATCTCGTTCTTCATCGTGGACGGCGACACGGACCTCACCGAGGTCGGCGCCTACGGCGGCAGCCTCGGCTACGCCCAGTTCGACCGCGAGGACATCAAGCGGGACGGCGTCGACGGCGGCTACCTCGGCCTCGGCCTGGACGCCTGGGGCAACTTCTCGGCCGACACCGAGGGCCGCGGCTCGGGCTGCCCCGAGGACCACCGGGCGCCCGACCACCTCCAGGCGACCCTCAACCGCGCGCCCGACAACGTCGCCCTCCGCGGCCCCGGCCAGGGCGTCGAGGGCTACTGCCTGATCGCGACCAGCGCGACCGACGAGAAGATCGGCGAGTACGGCGACGGCGACGTCTTCGGCACCGACTTCCCCGAGTCCCTGCGCGCCGAGACGCTCGACGACGCGAAGCGCCTGGTCAAGCTGAAGATCTCCGACGACGCCAAGCCGAAGGTCACCGTCGACATCGACTTCTTCGACGGCGGCGGCTGGGTCCGGGTCCTGGAGTCGCGGATGCCGGTCGAGGCGCCCGAGACGTTCAAGTTCGGTTTCGCCTCCTCGACCGGCGGCGCCACCGACGTCCACCTGCTCCGGCACCTGCGCGTGTCGACGTTCAAGTAAGCATGGGCACGGCGATGCCCGCGGGAGCGGACCTCCCGCGGGCATCGCCGTGCTCTCGTGCTCTCTGCTAGAACTCCATGAGCTGGCGGGCCGCCTCGGCGACCGAGCCCGACAGCGACGGGTAGATCGTGAACGTGCGGGCGACCTGCTCGACGGTGAGGCGCTGCTCCACGGCGAGCGCGATCGGGGTGATGAGCTCGGAGGCGCGGGAGCCGACCACGACGCCGCCGGCGACGATCCCCGAGGAGTTCCACGCGAACAGCTTCACGAAGCCCTCCGTGCGGTCGACCATCTTGGCGCGCGGGTTCGACGCGAACGGCAGCAGCACCCCGCGGCAGTCCGCCTTCCCGGAGTCCACATCGGCCTGGGTGACGCCGACCGAGGCGAGCTCGGGGTCGGTGAACACGTTGGCCGCGACGTGGGCGAGTTTGATGGGGCGCACGGCCTCGCCGAGGGCGTGCCAGATCGCGATGCGGCCCTGCATGGCGGCGACCGACGCGAGCGCGTGGACGCCGGTGACGTCGCCCGCGGCGTACACGCCGGGGACGTTGGTGCGCGAGACCTTGTCGACGGGGATGAACCCGCGCTCGTCCACGGTGATCCCGTAGGCGTGCAGGCCGAGGTTGTCGGAGTTGGGGATGGAGCCGACGCAGATGAGTGCGTGGCTGCCTTCGATGACGGTGCCGTCGTCGAGTTCGACCTCGACGCCGTTCTCGGTGCGGCGGGCGGCGGCGGCGCGGGAGTGGTTGCGGACGTCCATGCCGCGGCGCACGAACACGCGGCCGACGGTCTCGGCGGCTTCGGCGTCCTCGTGGGGCATGACCCGGTCGCGGGAGGAGATGAGGGTGACGGCCGAGCCCATGGACTGGTAGGCGGAGGCGAACTCGGCGCCGGTGACGCCGGAGCCGACGACGATGAGGTGCTCGGGGAGTTCCTTGAGGTCGTAGAGCTGGCGCCAGGTGAGGATGCGCTCGCCGTCGACGGGGGCGGAGGTGAGGGTGCGGGGGGTGGCGCCGGTGGCGATGAGGACGACGTCGGCCTCGGAGTCGAACGGCTCGCCTTCGATGGGGACGACGTGGAGTTCGTGGACGTAGTTGTAGCCCTTGTCGACGCGGAGCGCCCCGCGGCCGTAGACGATGTCGACGCCGGCGTTGACGAGTTTCTGGGCGATGTCGGCGGACTGCTGGGTGGCGAGGCGGCGCACCCGGCCGTTGACGGCGGCGGGGTCGGTGGTGGCCTCTTTCGCCGCCACGCCGAGCTCGCTGGATTCGTGGATCTCGGTGAGCACGTTGGAGGCGGCGATGAAGGTCTTGGAGGGGACGCAGTCCGAGAGGACGCACGCGCCGCCGGCCCCCGTGGCCTCGATAAGGGTGACTTCGGCGCCGAGCTGGGCCGCCACGAGGGCCGCCTCGTACCCGGCCGGGCCGCCGCCGATGATCGCTACTCGTGACACTGGCGCGCCTTTCGGTGTTCGGGATGCTTCAGTGCGGGCTGGTTTAAGGGTATCTTCGAGTCGTGCATCTCTATGCCGCGTATGGCTCGAATCTCGACCCTGCCCGCATGCGTGCGACCTGTCCGCGCTCGCCGCTGGTCGGCACGGGCTGGCTGGAGGGCTGGCGTCTGACGTTCGGGGGCGCCGACCTCGGCTGGGAGTCCGCGGTCGCCACGGTGGTGGAAGACCCGGGTGAGCGGGTGTTCGTGTCGCTCTACGACCTCGACCCGGCAGACCGGGCGGTCCTCGACGAGCTCGAGGGCTTCAACTCGAAGCTGTACCGCAAGATGCACACCCAGGCGGTGACGCTCGAGGCGAATCGTCCGGTGTGGCTCTACGTCTTCGAGGGCTTCGAGGGCGGGCTGCCGAGCCAGTGGTACCTCGACGAGATCCTCCAGGCCGCCGAGGCCGCCGGGGCCCCGCAGGACTACGTCGAGGCCCTGCGCAAGCGCCCGACCGCCGAGTAGCGCGCGACCGGACGCCCGCGGGTGTCGCATGCCGCGCGTAGCGTTGCAGTCGGGGGTTCCCAGGTGTCCGGTTCGTCCCGGACGCTCCGTTCACGTTGCCGCAGCCGCAGGTGCGGGGAGCCCGCCGATCGTCGAACGGACAGGGGAGGCGCTGCGCGCCTCCCCTGCTCCTTGAGTTCTAGAAGACCGGGCTCTGGGCCGCGGCCAGGGCGGTGTGGACCATGACGCGGACGCCGTGCGAGAGTGCGGCCTCGTCGATGTCGAAGTTGCCCTGGTGGATGTCGAGGCGCTCGCCCGGGCGGCCGACGCCGAGGCGGGCCATCGCGCCCGGGATCTGCTCCAGGTAGTACGCGAAGTCCTCGCCGCCCATGGACATCGGGGCCTCGACTACGGCGTCGTCGCCGAGGGCCGCGGCGGTGGCGCCGGCGAACATGGCGGAGGCGGCGCGGTCGTTGACGACCGGCGGCACGCCGCGGCGGTAGTCGATCTCGCATTCGACGCCGGAGGCGCGGGCGACCGAGCGGGTGATCTCCTGGACCAGGTCCGGGATCATGTCCCAGGTCTCGCGGCCGTGGACGCGGACCGTCGCGCGGGCGAGCGCCTCCTGCGGGATGGCGTTCGCGGCCTCGCCGGCCTGGACGGCGCCGAACACGATCGCGACCGACTGGCGCGGGTCGAGGCGGCGGTTGACCAGCGCCGGCACGTCGACGACGACGCGGCCGATGGCGTTGACCAGGTCGGTGGTCAGGTGCGGGCGGGAGGTGTGGCCGCCGCGGCCCTGCATGCGGACCTCCATGACGTCGCAGGCGGCGGTCAGCGGCCCGTTGCGCACGCCGACCTTCCCGGCCTGGAACTGCGGGTCGCAGTGGAACGCGAAGATCGCGGCGACGTCGGTGAGCGCCCCGTACTTGATCATGGTGGGCGCGCCGGACGGGAACTGCTCCTCGGACGGCTGGAAGATGAGGCGGAACCGGCCTGGCAGTCCCTCGCGGCGCTCGATCTCCTGGAGGACGCGGCCGACGCCGAGCACGATCGCCGTGTGGGCGTCGTGGCCGCACGCGTGGCAGACGCCTTCGACCGAGGAGCGGTACGGGACCGGCTTCGGGTCGTGGATCGGCAGGGCGTCCATGTCGGCGCGGATCGCGATGACCCGGTCGCCGGTGCCGATGTCGCAGGTCAGGCCGGTGCCGTCGGGGATGAGCTGCGGTTCGAGCCCGGATTCGGCGAGCCGCGCGGCGACGTACGCCGCGGTGTCCTGCTCTTGGCGGGACAGGCGCGGGTTCGCGTGGATGTGGCGGCGGGCGGCGATGACCTCGGCGGCGTGGGCGGCGAGCCATTCGTCGAGGAAGTCCGGCAGCGATGTGGACATGACCTGCTCCGAAGCGGTGGTGCCGGGCGAAGCGCTCCCGGCTGCGGTGTCGAACGAGGGCAGGGCGCCGGGTACCACGAGACTCGACTCCGGGGCGATCGCACCCGGCAGCGGCTCATTCGATTTCGTGGCGGTACCCATCTCGACGACTTTCTCCGCAGTGAGCGTGTACATTCCTTCGCGCCTCGCAATTCGGGTCCGAGGATCAAAGCCAAATGGAGGGCGATTCGGCAAGCTTAATCCGATCGCACTCCGTTGCGGCTAGCGCCGTGATTTGCGACGCCCTTCGCCGCGTCCGGTCGCTCAGTGCCGAGCCCGGGGTCACGGACGCGCGACAGCCGGTCACGGCCCTTCGGGCCGAACCCGCCATCATTAGGCATAACGCTTGCCGGAGCGGGAAGTTACGGCCGAGATCCGACTTTTGAACAGACGGCGAACGCGTCGCCGTTCGATGACGCGTCCGGGACCAGTTTTTCCCGGCGGGGCCATTGCGGCGACAGACACGTTGTGCGCTTCACCGTTCGTGTCGAATCTCTCACCAATTGTCGGTGGGGACGTAGCGTCCCCATTCGGCGGCGAGCGCGGCGCAGACCTCGCCGACGGTCGCCCCGGCCGCGAGTGCCGTTTTGAGCGGATACAGCACGTTGTCCGTTCCCGCGGCGGCGCGCTTCAAACCGGCGAGGGCCGATTCGAGTGCGGCCCGGTCGCGTCCGGCGCGGTGGGAGGAAAGGCGCGCGACCTGCGCGGCCTCAATTGCGGGGTCCACTTTGAGCGGAGAATACGGCGCTTCGTCCCCATTGAGGACGTACTTGTTGACGCCGACGACCGTCTGCTCCCCCGAGTCGATGCGCTTGGCCGTCTCGTAGGCGCTGCGCTCGATCTCGCTCTTCTGGAAGCCCGCCTCGATCGCGGCGACAGCCGAGCCGTGCGCGAAGACCGCGTCGATGAGGCGCAGGGCCTCGGCCTCGACCGCGTCGGTCAGCGCCTCGACGGCGTAGGAGCCGGCGAAGGGGTCGACCGTGGCGGTCAGGTCGGTCTCCTCGGCGATGACCTGCTGGGTGCGCAGGGCCAGGCGCGCGGAGGCGTCGGTCGGGAGCGCGATGGCCTCGTCGTAGGCGTTGGTGTGGAGCGACTGGGTGCCGCCGAGGACGGCGGCGACGGCCTGGACGGTGACGCGGGCGAGGTTGACCTCGGGCTGCTGGGCGGTGAGCTCGACACCGGCGGTCTGGGTGTGGAAGCGCAGCCGCATCGAGCGGGGGTCCTCGGCGCCGAAGCGGTCGCGCATGATGCGGGCCCAGATGCGGCGGGCGGCGCGGAACTTCGCGACCTCGGTGAGGAGCGTGGAGCGGGCCACGAAGAAGAACGACAGGCGCGGCGCGAACGCGTCCACGTCGAGGCCGGCGTCGAGCGCGCAGTTGACGTACTCGATGCCGTCGGCGAGCGTGAACGCCAGCTCCTGCGCGGGGGTCGCCCCGGCCTCGGCCATGTGGTAGCCGGAGATGGAGATCGTGTTCCACTGCGGCAGTTCGGCGGCGCAGTACGCGAACGTGTCGGCGACCAGGCGCAGCGACGGCGCGGGCGGGAAGATGTAGGTCCCGCGGGCGATGTACTCCTTGAGGATGTCGTTCTGGATCGTCCCGCGCAGCGCGGCCGGGTCGACCCCCTGCTCCTCGGCGACGAGCTGGTAGAGCAGGAGGAGGACGGCGGCGGGCGCGTTGATCGTCATCGAGGTGGAGACCTCGCCGAGGGGGATGCCGCCGAACAGGACCCGCATGTCCGCGATCGAGTCGACGGCGACGCCGACCTTGCCGACCTCGCCGGCGGCCTCGGGCGCGTCCGAGTCGTAGCCCATCTGGGTGGGCAGGTCGAAGGCGACGGACAGGCCGGTGGTGCCGGCGGCGAGGAGGTCGCGGTAGCGGCGGTTCGACTCGGCGGCGGTCGCGAAGCCGGCGTACTGGCGCATCGTCCAGGGCCGGGAGGTGTACATGCTCGGGTGGACGCCGCGCGTGTAGGGGAACGAGCCGGGTTCGCCGAGCCGCTCCGCCAGGTCCGGGGGAGTGTCGGCGGGACCGTACACGGGCCGGATCTCGATCCCGTAGCGGTCTTGCGGTGACGACTGCATGGCTGCCATCCTAGGTGGTGAACTGCGCCTCCGGGAAGCCAAGTGCTCCCCGGCGGCGCCTTCGCGCCCCCGGGGCCGGGCCCGCCCGCGCCAGTGGCCGAGGATCCCTTGCGTATCCCGGTTCAGCGCCGGTGGCCGGGACGCGGCAGACTAGGAGGGATCCCTCGCGAGGAGTGGTTGCATGACGTACTCATCTGACTACGGTCGCGGTGGTCCCGGCGCCTATGAGGACCCCCGATCCGGTCCCGTGCCGTCCCCTCGGTACCCCCTCGAGAACCAAGGGCCCCAAGGGAGTCCTGGCGGACCGTACGGCTCGGAGCCGCGCGGCGGGGATCAGCACCCCTCGTTCGGCGGCCGCTACGAGGGCGCCGGCCCCTACTCCCCCGGCAGGCAGGGGTACAACCGCGACCCGTACGGCGGCGACTCCTACGGCGACTCCTCGGGCCGCAACAGCTCCTCCTACGGCAACTACGGGAACCTCGGCCAGAGCTTCGCCGTCGGCGGCGGCCCCGGGCCGCGCGCCCCCGGCCCGGGCCTCCCGGGCAACCGGGCCATGCCCGGCGACCTCGTCGGCGACCGCTACCGGCTCGGCGACCTGGTCGGCAAGGGCGGCAACGGGTCCGTGTGGCGCGCCCACGACACCGTGCTGCGCCGCGAGGTCGCCCTCAAAGAGGTGTTCCTCCCCCCGGACCTGCCGCCGCACGAGCGCGTCCAGCTCATCGACCGGTCGCGGCGCGAGGCGCAGATCGCGGCCGGGCTCTCGCACCCGTCGGTGATCCGCGTGTTCGACGTGGTCGAGCACGGCGGCCTGCCGTGGATCGTCATGGAGCTGCTCCAGTCCCGCAGCCTCGCCGAGATCCTCTCCCAGGACGGGCCGCTCCCGCCGCGCGTGGCCGCGAAGATCGGCCTGGCACTGGTCGGCGCGCTCCAGGCGGCGCACGACGCCGGCATCATCCACCGGGACGTCAAGCCCGGCAACGTCCTCATCTCCGTCGACGGGCGCTGCGTCCTCTCCGACTTCGGTGCGGCCCAGCTGCACCAGGTCTCGGGCGGGACGACGCCCGGGAAGGTCCTCGGCTCGGCGCACTACATCGCGCCCGAGCGGGCCGTCGGGCACCCGGCCGAGCCCGCCAGCGACGTGTTCAGCCTCGGCGTGACCCTGTACGCGGCCGTCGAAGGCCGGCCGCCGTTCGACCGCGGCGACGCGGTCTCGACCATGAAGGCCGTCGTCCAGGAGCCGCCGGAGAGCCCGCGGAACGCCGGGCCCCTGACGCCGCTGCTGGGCGGGATGCTCGCGAAGGACCCGGCGCACCGCATGGCGCTGCCGCAGGTCCGCCAGGAGCTCCAGGCGCTGCTCGCCGGGCCGCTCGCGAGCCCGGGCGGGCCCGGGCACCAGTCGCCGCCCTACCGCGGCGGCATGGGGCAGGGCTTCCAGGAGACGTCGCCGCCGCACACGGGCCCGCGCCCGCGCGTGCGCGAACCGGAGCCCGAGCCCGAGCGCGGCAACCCGTGGAAGTCCGCGTCGGTCATCGCGATCTGCGTCATGCTCGTCCTCGTTCTCGGCTGGGGCGCTTTCAAACTCGTCACCGGCGACGGCGGCGGCACCGGGGAGGACCCCGGGGCGGGCGAGGAGGCCGAGGGCGGGGAGTCGCCCGCGGACGGCGAGTCGCCGTCCGGCGACGGCGGCGAGGCCCCGTTCGCGACCGCCGCGCACGAGGGCGACAGGTTCACCGTCGACTACCCGTCCGACTGGACCGCGGGCGACGGCGGCGACGACTTCGTGTCCTATGTCAACCCCGAGGACGAGACCCAGTGGGTGCGGTTCTACTCCGAATCGACCCGCGGCGCCGGCGACACCGAGGGCTACCTCACCGAGTACTGGGACGGCCTCGACGAGGACATGACCGACCTGGAGCAGGTGCAGCTCGCGGACACCGAGTTCGGCGGCATGAGCGGCACCGTCCTGGAGTACACCGGGACGAACCTCGACGACGTCGGGGCCGAGCGGCACTCGATCTGGGCGATCGTCGACGCCGGCGACGGGACCACGTTCGGGGTCTTCATCTCCGGCGACGCGGACGTCTGGGAGCTATCACAGGCGGTCTACGACACCGCCGTGGCTTCCTTCCAGACCGGCTGAGGCCACACCGTCCGCAACACCGGTCTCCCAGGCTGCGGATATGCGACCATTTCCACATGACCGACGCTTCGCCTGTCTACGACGAGAATCTGGACGCCCTGCGCGCCAAAGCGCTGCAGTGGATCACCGACGACCCCGACAAGGCCGGCCGCGACGAGCTCTACCGGCTCCTCGACGGCCTCCCGGAGTCGGAGGCCGAACTGGCCGACCGCTTCTCGGGGCGCCTGAAGTTCGGCACCGCGGGTCTGCGCGGCCCGCTCCGCGCCGGCCCCAACGGGATGAACCTCGCGGTGGTCCGCGCCGCCGCCGCCGGGCTCGCGTCCTGGCTGGACGCCAAGGGCGCCGAGGGCCCGGTCGTGATCGGCTACGACGCGCGGCACGGCAGCCGCGAGTTCGCCCTCGAGACCGCCCGCGTCGTCACGGGTTCGGGGCGCCGCGCCCTGGTCATGCCCGGCCCGCTGCCGACCCCGGTGACCGCGTTCGCGGTGACCCGCCTGGAGGCGGCGGCCGCGGTGCAGGTGACCGCCAGCCACAACCCGCCGCAGGACAACGGCTACAAGGTGTACCTGGGCCGCGAGCTCGGCGGCGAGCTCGGCGCGGGCGCGCAGATCGTCCCGCCCGCCGACACCGAGATCGAGGCCGCGATCGAAGCGCTCGGGCCGCTCTCGGAGATCCCCCTCGGCGACGAGGGCGAGACCCTCGACGAGACCGTCCTCGACGAGTACCTGGCGGCGGTCGCCTCGGTCGTCGACCCCGACGACCCCAAGCGCCTCGCGTCCGTGGCGACCCCGATGCACGGCGTCGGCGGCCGCACCCTCGTGCAGGCCATGGAGCGCGCCGGGTTCCCGACGCCCGCGCTGGTGCCCGAGCAGGCCGACCCCGACGCCGACTTCCCCACGGTCGCCTTCCCCAACCCCGAGGAGCCCGGCGCGATCGACCTGCTCACGGCCCTCGCCGCCGAGGAAGGCGCCGACGTGGCGATCGCGCTCGACCCGGACGCCGACCGCTGCTCCGTCGCCGTCCCCACCGCCGACGGCGGCTGGCGCCAGCTCTCGGGCAACGAGGTCGGCGTGCTCCTCGCCGACCACTGGATGCGCAAGGGCCACAAGGGCACCTACGCGACGACGATCGTGTCCACCACCCAGCTCAAGGCCATGTGCGAGCGGCGCGGCCTGCCGTACATGGAGACGCTGACGGGCTTCAAGTGGCTGGCGCGCACCAGCCCCGACCTGGCGTTCGCGTTCGAGGAGGCCCTCGGCTACTGCGTCGCGCCGGAGTTCCTGCGCGACAAGGACGGCATCTCGGCGGCCCTGGTCGTCGCCGAGATCGCCGCCGGCCAGGCCGCCCGCTTCGCGACCCTCCAGGACCGCCTCGACGAGCTCGCCGAGGAGTTCGGCGTCTACGAGACCGGCCAGCTCTCGGTCCGCGTCGACGACCTCGGCGAGATCGCCGCGTGCATGAAGCGCCTGCGCGCCCACCGGCCGGCGTCCCTGCTCGACGAACCGGTCACCGACTACCTCGACCGGCTCCCCGACGCCGACGTCGTCACCGTCGCGACGGCCAACGCCAGGGTCGTGTGCCGCCCGAGCGGGACCGAGCCGAAGCTGAAGGCCTACCTCGAAGTCCGCGAGGACGTCGGCGGCGACCTCACCGCCGCCCGCGAGCGCGCCCGCGCGAGCGTCCAGGCCCTCCGCGCCGAGGTCGCCGCGATCCTCGGCGTCCCGCACTAGCAGCCGGAACCACCGGGGCCGGGCGCTGCGCGCCCGGCCCCTTCCGCACGGCGTGTCAGAACATGAAATCCGACGGCTGGTCGCCTACCCTCGAATCATGGCTGATCTCGAACTCCACGACGTGCCCGAAGACGTGATGGCCCGACTGCGACTGCGCGCGCAGAAGAACCACACCACCGTGGAGGGCTTTGCGAAGCACCTGCTCGAACAGGATTCGAAGCGGATCACCGTCGAAGAAGCCATCGAGCGCAGCCGTGAGAACTCCAGAGGCAGCGGAGTGACGGCCGACGACGTGCTCACCGCCATCGAGGAAAGCCGGGCGCACCGCCAGTGATCGTCATCGACACCTCCGCGATGGTCGAGTTCCTGGTCGGCGACGACGAACGAGCCGAGCGAGTCCGTGGAGCGGCCGAATCAGAGGGAAGCCTTGCCACCCCTCACGGCATCGATCTCGAATGCGCCTCATCACTCCGTGGACTGGTGCGGGGCGGAAAGCTTGCGCAGGGCAAGGCCGACTATGCGCTGGAAGTGCTGCAGCAATTGGCCATCACCCGGTACGAGCACACGTGGTACCTCGCTCGGATCTGGGAACTGCGGGCGAACATGTGGCCGTACGATGCCGCATATGTCGCGCTGGCGGAGGCACTCGCGGTTCCGCTGCTGACCGTCGACTGCAAGTTCGAGCGGACACCCGGTGCGCACTGCGAGATCGTGACCGTCAAAGCGGCATCCCCGCAGCCGGGAAAGTGAAGACGGCCGTGGCCGCTGTCGAACCGCGCATAGACCAGGAGACGGCCGTACCGACCCAGGATGGTTTCCCGCCCGTGCCTGATCGGGTTGCCGAGTGGGGCGACAAGATCTGGCAGGAAGCGTGGGTGGACGGCTTTCTCGCGGGTATGGGCCGCGCATTCCGCCAGGAAGACCTCGAGACCGCGCTCCTCTATGCGAAGCAGGAGTTGCTGATCATCCGGATGCTCGCGAGGCAGTTCGTGTTCGCGGACATGACTTGCCGCTACATCCGCCGGTATGCCGCATCGGAAACGATCGAAGCGCTGCTCGCACGCGTCTCCGGGGCCGAAAGCACCTTCGAGCTCTTCGGCTTCGACTCGGAGAACTGGCTGCAATGGCCTCCCACCGCCTGGCAGGCCGACTGATCGCGAGGGGGCCGGCCGCGCAATGCGGCCGGCCCCCTCGCGCGATTCCTGCTAGAAGCGGCGGTAGGCGCCGAACTGGCGGTCGCCGGCGTCGCCGAGGCCCGGGACGATGTACGCCTTGTCGTTGAGCTCGGGGTCGACCGCGGCGGTGGTCATGCGCATGGCGATCCCCGAGGAGGCGAGCTTCTCGAGGCCGTCCGGGGCGCACAGGACCGACACGAGGTCGATGTCGGTGCAGCCGCGGGCGGCGATCATCTCGCAGCAGCGCAGGAGCGAGCCGCCGGTGGCGACCATAGGGTCGAGGACGATCACATGGCGGCCGGCCAGGTCGTCGGGCAGGGACTCCATGTAGGCGTAGGGCTCGTGCGTCTCCTCGTCGCGCGCGAGGCCGACGAAGCCCATCGAGGCGTCCGGGATCATGGACTGCGCGGCGTCGGCCATGCCGAGTCCGGCGCGGAGCACCGGGACGAGCACCGGCGGGTTCCCCAGCCGGTAGCCCTTCGCCGGCGCGACCGGGGTCCTGATCTCGTATTCGGTGACGGCCACGTCGCGCGTGGCCTCGTAGACGAGCATCATGGTGAGCTCGTGCAGGGCGGCCCGGAACCGCGGTGAGTCCGAGCGCTCGTCCCGCATGGCGGTGAGCCGTTCAGCGGCGAGCGGGTGATCGACGATCTTGACATCCACGGTTCATAACCTTAACGCCCAGCTAGCCGCGCTAATGTGAGCTGGTCACCACACTCTGAGTCGCAAGTCTCCAAGATACGGATACGATCGGGTCATGGGATCAATTCTGAGCGGCGCCGAGGCCGCCTCCCTCGTCCGCGCCCTCCCCGGCGTCGACGCGGTCGGCCTCGAAGCGCGCGCGGCGGGGCTCGCCACCCGCTCGGTCAAGACGACGTCGAAGGCCCGCGCCATCGACCTCGCCATCAGCATGATCGACCTCACCACGCTCGAAGGCGCGGACACCCCCGGGAAGGTCCGCTCGCTCGCCGCGAAAGCGGTCCGCCCCGACGGCGACGCCCCGTCCACGGCCGCCGTCTGCGTCTACCCCTCCATGGTCGCCACCGCGAAGGAGGCCCTGCGGGGCACCGGCGTCAAGGTCGCCTCCGTCGCCACCGGCTTCCCCGCCGGGCAGGTCCCGCTCGACGTGCGCCTCGCCGACACCGAGGCCGCCGTCCGCGCCGGAGCCGACGAGATCGACATGGTCATCAACCGCGGCGCGTTCCTCGCCGGCGACCTCGAACGGGTCTTCCACGAGATCAAGGCCGTCAAGGCCGCGTCCGGCGACGCCCGCCTCAAGGTCATCCTCGAGACCGGCGAACTCGCCACCTACGACGCGGTCCGGCAGGCGTCCTGGCTCGCCATGCACGCCGGCGCCGACTTCATCAAGACCTCCACCGGCAAGGTCGGCGTCAACGCCACCCTCCCGGTCACCCTCCTCATGATGCAGGCCGTGCGCGACTTCCGCGCCGCCACCGGCGTCCAGGTCGGCGTCAAGCCCGCCGGCGGCATCCGCAACACCAAGGACGCGATCAAGTACCTCGTCGCCGTGAACGAGACCCTCGGCGACGACTGGCTCTCGAACGAGTGGTTCCGCTTCGGCGCGTCCAGCCTCCTCAACGACCTGCTCATGCAGCGCCAGAAGCTCAAGACCGGCCGCTACTCCGGCCCCGACTACGTGACGGTGGACTAGCCATGTTCGAGTACGCCCCCGCGCCCGAGTCGGTGCGCCCCGACATCAAGGAGCACTACGGCCTGTTCATCGGCGGCGAGTTCGTCGACGCCGAGGACGGCGCCGTGTTCAAGTCCGTGAACCCCTCCACCGAGGAGGCGCTGTTCACCGTCGCCGAGGCCGGCGAAGCGGACGTCGCCAAGGCCGTCGCCGCCGCCCGCCGCGCGCACGAGACCGTGTGGGGCCCCATGAGCGGCGCCGAACGCGGCAAGTACCTGTTCCGCATCGCCCGGCTCCTCCAGGAGAAGGCCCGCGAGTTCGCCGTCGCCGAGTCCATGGACAACGGCAAGCCCATCAAGGAGACCCGCGACTTCGACGTGCCGACCGCGGCGCAGCACTTCTTCTACCACGCCGGCTGGGCCGACAAGCTCTCCTACGCGGGCCTGGGCGCCGACCCGAAGCCGCTCGGCGTCGTCGGCCAGGTCATCCCGTGGAACTTCCCGCTGCTCATGCTCGCGTGGAAGATCGCACCCGCGCTCGCTTGCGGGAACACGGTGGTGCTCAAGCCCGCCGAGACCACCCCGCTCACCGCGCTCATGTTCGCCGAGCTGTGCCAGGAGGCCGGCCTGCCCGCGGGCGTGGTCAACATCCTCCCCGGCGCCGGGGCGACCGGGTCCGCGCTCGTGGACAGCGCCGTCGACAAGGTCGCGTTCACCGGGTCGACCGCCGTCGGCCGCGCGATCGCGAAGGCCGTCGCCGGGTCGAAGAAGAAGGTCACGCTCGAACTCGGCGGCAAGGCCGCCAACATCGTGTTCGACGACGCGCCGATCGACCAGGCCGTCGAGGGCGTCGTCAACGGCATCTTCTTCAACCAGGGGCACGTCTGCTGCGCCGGGTCGCGGCTCCTCGTGCAGGAGTCGGTCGCCGACGAGGTGCTCGAGCGGCTCAAGGCCCGCGTCGAGACGCTCCGCGTCGGCGACCCGCTCGACAAGAACACCGACATCGGCGCCATCAACTCCGCCGAGCAGCTCTCGCGGATCCGGGCGCTCACCGAGACCGGCGAAGGCGAGGGCGCCGACGTGTGGCAGCCCGCCTGCGACCTGCCCGAGCGCGGGTTCTGGTTCCGCCCCACCGTGTTCACCGGCGTCCAGCAGTCGATGCGGATCGCGCAGGAGGAGATCTTCGGGCCGGTGCTCAGCGTCCTCACGTTCCGCACGCCCGACGAGGCGATCGCCAAGGCCAACAACACCCCGTACGGCCTCTCGGCCGGGGTGTGGACCGAGAAGGGGTCGAAGATCCTGTGGGCCGCCGAGCGGCTGCGCGCGGGCGTCGTGTGGGCCAACACGTTCAACCAGTTCGACGCCGCCAGCCCGTTCGGCGGCCTGAAGGAGTCCGGTTACGGCCGCGAAGGCGGCCGCCAGGGCCTGGAGGCTTACCTCGATGTCTGAGCACGAGCGCTTGCGCGTCAAGAAGACCTACAAGCTGTACGTCGGCGGGAAGTTCCCCCGCTCGGAGTCCGGAAGGAGCTACCCGGTGAGCAGCCCCGACGGTACCGAGCTGGCGAACGCCGCGCTCGCCAGCCGCAAGGACGCCCGCGACGCCGTGGCCGCCGCCCGCAAGGCCCAGCGGCCGTGGGCCGGCCAGACCGCGTACCTGCGCGGGCAGATCCTGTACCGGGCCGCCGAGATGCTCGAGGGCCGCGCCGGCCAGTTCGCCGAGGAGCTCGCCGACGCGACCGGCGCCGACCCCCGCGAGGCGCTCGGCACCGTCGAGCAGGCGATCGACCGGCTCGTCCACTACGCGGGCTGGACCGACAAGTACACGTCGGTCCTCGGCGGGGCGAACCCCGTCGGCGGGCCCTACTTCAACCACACGACGCCCGAGCCGCTCGGCGTCGTCGCCGTCGTCGCGCCGCAGGACGACCCGCTCCTGGGGCTGATCGAGGCGTTCGCGCCCGCGATCGCGACCGGGAACACCGCCGTCGTGCTAGCGAGCGAGGCGAAGCCGCTGCCGGCGCTGAGCCTCGGCGAGGTCCTCGCGACCTCGGACCTGCCCGGCGGGGTCGTGAATCTGTTGAGCGGCAAGGTGTCCGAAGTCGCGCCGCACCTGGCGTCCCACGCGGACGTGAACGGGCTCGACCTCGGCGGCGTCGCCGACGCCGGCCTCGCGGCCGAACTCGAGGCCGCCGCGGCCGAGACGCTCAAGGTGGTCCGCCGCCCCGGCAGGGACGGCGGCGCGCTCGACCTGCTGCGGCAGTGGACCGAGTACAAGACCGTGTGGCACCCGGCCGGCATGGCCGCGGGCGCGGGCGGCGCGTACTGACGTCCGATCCGAAGGGCCTTTTCGCCTCCGGCGAAAGGGCCTTTCGCGCTATCCACAAAGAAAGCGCACACCGGATGCGATGCGGCGCGCACCTGCGTCGTAGGCTGTTCCCCAGCTGGACCGACTTACGGGAGGGACGCGACATGGCGGCCGAATCTGACGCGCCGGAGCGCGGTGCCGAGACCGAGAAGCTCTGGAACGAGACCGGGGTCGACCCGGTGGAGCTCCACCTGGGCAAGGACTCGGGGTACACCCTGCGCGCCTACCGGATGTCGGACACCCTGCCGGGCGCCGCCAAGGCGGACCGGGACGAGCCCGAGGACGACGACGCCGGCGAACTCGACGAGCTCGTCGAGGCCGACGACGTCGACGAGCGCCCCGACATCGCCGACAACGCCGAGGACGAGGACGCCCCCGAGCCCGACGCGGCCGACTTCGAGGACGAGGAGCCCGAAGCCGAGGACGACGAGGACGTGGACGCCCTCGACGCCGAGCCCGAAGAGGTCCCGGTCTTCTTGACCCGCAAGGGGAAGCTGCTGGTCTTCCGCGATCAGGCCGCGCTCGTCGCGTACGTCATGGAGAACGACGACCACGACCTCGCCGTGATCGACGAGTACGCCGACCTCCAGGAGCGCGTCACCGAAGCCGACATCGTCTGTGACGAAGCCGACATCTACGAACTCGACCTCGTCGTCGCGAACCTCCGCGGCGGCCACGAGGCGTGGGAGCCCGAACTCCTCATCAAGGCCGCCGAAGTCGGCCGCGACCTCGGGTACGCGCTCAAGAACGACTCGATCGTCGCCGCCCTCGCGCCCGGGTCGCCGCTCGACGACCTCGACGAGGCGTTCCGCGTCGTCGTCGAAGGCGGCATCAAGGGCAAGTTCGCGAAGCGGCGGCTGCGGCGCAACGACGCGCAGCAGGCGGCCATCGCATGGCGCGGTGTCATCGCGAAGATCAACGACCATGTCGAATGGCGCGGATAGCGCGCGCCGCCATCCCCCGAACAGCCCATGCCCGATGGGCCGCCGAGTCCGAATTCCGGTGCCGCCCCTTGTGATCCGCGGCAACCGCGCGGCGTTATTCCACAAGGGAACGGCCTGGTCAGGGCGGTCTGCGAATTGGCGGTTTTGTGTGCTATGACCTTCCGTCCGTGGGCGAACCCGCACTGACCGTCCGCTTGCAGAACCGAGTATTCTGCGGAAAACTGATAACGGACTGGTAAAAACGGGCCGGGCTCCAGCCCCGGCGACAGGGGACAGCGCCGGCTGCGCGCCCTACGAGAGGAGCTCCGCGGGTGCAAGTGTTCTGCGGCATCACCACCGACCATCAGGTGTCCGGCGCCGGGCACGGCGACACCGCGTGCGCCGTCGCCCTCGTTGCCGCGGGCGGCAGCCTCATCGCGACCGACACGTTCGGCGACGACCCCCGCGGCTGGGTCCGCTTCAACGGGCTCCTCGCGCGATCGGCCCCCGGCCAGTCCGTCTCGATCTCCTACTCAGGCGACGTCGTCAACCTCGTCGAGTTCGCCGCCGCCGCCGGACAGCTCGTCGTCCGCGCCGACAGCCCCGCCGCCCGCTCCAAGGACGCCCTCGACGACGCCATCGCGATCGCCCGCGGCCTCGCCACCGGGGAGGTCGCCGGGCAGCCGGTCGCCGCACGCCCTGAGGTGGCCGCTCTGCGCCCGATCCTGGACACGGTGGCCGCGGCCGCCAGGGCCCGCCACGACGCGGCAGAGGCGCTCACGTGCCTCCTGCGCGCGGTCTTCCCCGCCGCGCTGGCCGCCTGGGACGACCCGAGCGAGGCCAACGCCGTCGCGATCCTCACCCGGCTCCCCCAGCCCGGGGCGCTCCAGTCCATCTCGACCGAGGAGCTCGCCGCCGACCTCGCCACCGTCGCCGACCCCGGCCAGGTCGCCGCGATGGCCGGCGCGCTCACCGAGGCGATCCGGGAGATCGGCGGCGGCGACGACCCGTCCGTCGCGCCCTCCGTCTCCGCGACCGCCGACGCCGTCTCGGCCTGGGACCGGTCGCTCGAAGGACTCATCGGCCTGCTCCAGGCCAAGCGCCCCAAGCCCGAGCCGGCCACGCACGCCACCCCGCCGCCGCTGCCGCCCGAGGACCGCGCCGCCGTGCGCCGCCGCGGCCGTGGGCACGACTCCGACACGCACCGCACCGTGCGCCTCCCCGGGGACCTGCCGGACCGCCAGAGCCTGCGGGCCCTGGACCCGGCCTCGCAGCTCCACTCGGTCCTGCCGGACCTCGAGGCGACCCAGGTCATCCCCGACTCGTTCTCGTCGCCGTCGATGCAGCAGCCGGTCGACGCCGAGAGCGGCGGGCAGACCCGGTCGATCCGGCGCCGCCGCGCCGAGCCGGCCGAGCTCCCCCGCGCCGACGAGCCGCGCCGCCACCCGTGGCAGCCCCGCGAGGACGTCAACATCGTCGACGTGGCGAGCCTCGCCGCCGACGACGACGGCCTCCTGATCTTCGGCCAGGCCAAGAGCGCCTGGTTCAAGCGGCCCGAGACCGAAGAGCCCGAAGCGGAGTCGTGGAACCTCCCCGGCGACGACGGCTGGCGCACCGCGCGCACGGCCACCGAGACGCCGGCGACCGAGGAGCCGACCACGGCGGCGGGCCTGCCGCGGCGCAAGCCGCAGGCGAACCTCGTACCCGGCGCGGTCGTCCCCGACGAGAACCCGCGCTTCGACGAGCCGATCGACCGCGACCCCGAGCTGCTGGCGCAGAACACCGCCGGCTACTTCCGGGGCTGGGGCCGCGCCCGCGGCGGGCGCCCGGGGAGCCCCGCCAGGACGGAGAGGATGGCGGCCCGATGAGCGCCAATCTCGGCGTCTACGAGCGCTCCCTGAGCATGCTGCTCGGATCGCTCGTGGCGCGCACGCCGGGGCTCTCGCACGCGGTTCTGGTGAGCGTCGACGGACTGCCGCTGGCGGTGTCCGCCGGACTCCCCAAGGAGCGCGCGGACCAGCTCGCGGGCATCGGATCCGGCCTCCTGTCGATCGGCGAGGGCGCCGGCCGGTCCATGGACCACGGCCCCGCCCAGCAGGTCATCGTCGAGATGGCCGAGGGCGTCCTCCTCGCGGCCCCGGTCGGCCCGCAGATCTGCCTGACGCTCCTGGCGGTCTCCCAGTGCGACCGCGAGCAGCTCGGTTACGAGCTCGGCCAGTTCACGATGCAGGTCGGCCCGCTCCTGAACGAGGCCCTGACGAACACGGGCTCGATCCCGAAGGTCGTCTGAGCAAGCGCATCCACGGTCCCGGGGCTTCCGCGTCGGGGCCGTTCGCGTCGGGGCCGTTCGCGTCGGGGCCGGTCCTGGTGCGCGACGCTGCAACATGAGGTCGCATTGGCGGGGCTTCCGTTTCGGCCTTTCGCGCCGTCAGGGCCGGGCCTTGGCGGCGACGACCGGATCGCATCCAGCTTCCGCTTCGGCCTTTCGCGCCATCCTGGCCCGGGTCTTCTGGCAGCGACGACGAGGACGCATCGAGCTCGCTTCTCGGCCGCCGGGTCCGCTTCGCCTGCCGCGGCGACGGTCGACGTCATCGGCGGTTGCGATTGCGGCCCAGGCGCTTCCGCGGTCCGCGATGAAACTTTCTCACCATCATTCACTCTTCTAGGTGTTGCCACCACTGACCACCCACAGTCACAATTGAGTCACAGCAATCGAACAAGCAAGCGGAAAACAGCAACGCATTCGAGAACAGCAAGCCTTGCAAGAAGGGAGGCGAACTCCATGACCACCACCCCCATTTCATCCCCCTCACACCCCGCACTCGCCTTCCCCGCCGGGCGCCCGGCCGCCTCCCTCATCTCCGGCACCGACCGGGCCGCGCAGGCTCAGGCCATCCGCATCGCGTTCGTTGCGGCCGCCGAGGTCATCAACACCCAGCACGCCCAAGTGCTGTCAGCGGTGATCGAGGCCAAGGAAGCCAATCTCCACCGCATTGCTTTCGGCTTCTCAGCCCTGCGGGACTGGCTCGTCTCCACCTTCGACTTCCACAACCGCACCGCCGCCGACATCGCCGCCATCGCCCGCCTCTCCCGGAAGTTCCCGATCCTCGCCGCTGCCGCCACCACCGGGCGGGCGCGGATCGACCAGGTCGCCTACGCCGTAAGGCAACTCGACCGCACCCCCGCGATGCGCCTGTTCGCCCGCACCCCCTTCAGAGAACCTGTCTTCTCCCCCTTCGACGACCGGACCGAGTGCGCGACACCCGAGCACCTGATCGCCGAGTACTGCCGCCACGCCCCGATCAAGGACCTCCAACGCCACCTCGACTCCCTCGCGGCCTCCCTCGCCGAAGAGACCGAACTCCTCGAAGGCCTCGGCGAGCAGTCACTGCAATGGATCGAGCTGGCGGAACTCGACAACGGCATGTGGGCCCTCTCCGGCGAACTCGCAGGCGACACCGGGCGCCTCCTCGAGAAGTACCTCAAGACGGCCGTTCCACCGCCCCGCCAAGACGAATCAGACCAGCACGGCGTCCTTCCCCCACAAGCGAACCGCAACGCCGAGGCCCTCCACCAGCTCCTCGCCGGATACGGCACCTCCCCCGAAGCCGCCACCCGCCACGGCCACACCGCCACCCTCGACCTCACGGTCGACATCGAGACCCTCCAAGGCAAGGACACCGGCCGCCTGCCCCTCCTCGAAGGCAGGCCGATCTCGGTCGCCCAGGCCCGTCTCCTCGCCTGCGAAGCCGGTGTCATCCCCTCGGTCTTCGACTACCAGAGCGGCGAGGCCGTCGAACTCGGCCGGGCCGCCCGCCTCCCCAACGCGTCGCTGCGCAGGAAGCTCGAACTCGAACAGCCCGAAGGCTGCGCCTGGTCCGGCTGCGGGCGCCCGGTCGCCTGGACCGAGACACACCACATCGTCCACTGGGCCGACGGCGGCGAGACCAACGCCGACAACCTGATCCTCCTGTGCCGATTCCACCACGGCCGCATCCACACCATCGGCTGGGAAGTGGTCAAGACCGGCCCCGGGACAGCAGTGATCACCCACCACGACCACACGCGGACCATCCAGACCAGCGCCGGCGCCAGGACGAGGACTGGGACGGCCACCGCCGCCGGGGTCAAGGCCGGGACTGCCGCTTGCCCCGGCACCGGGATCGGGAGTGGGACCGGGACCGCCGCTCACCGAGGCGCGACCGGGCGAGACTCGGCCAGGCAGGTCAGGGCCGGAGAGGAGGAGGTCGGGCAGGTCGAGGATGGCCGGGGCGGGTGTGGATGTTCGGACTGGCGAAGCGACCGGGACATGGACTCCGAGAACAGCGGTACCGATTGGGACGTCTTCCCGACCGGTCTCTACCGCAGCGAATGGGCGCAGACACTCAAACCCGACCTCGACGCCAGAGCCCAAGCAGCCGAGCAACGACGCGCTCTGGTCGCCATCCGGGAAGCGCGAGCCGAATGCCGAGCCAGATTCACGGGCCCCGGACCTGAGACCGAACCGGCCGGAGTTGGCGAACCACCGCCGATCCCCCACCCGCGGACCGGCCGGGAGCCGCTGCCGCCCGAGATCAGCGAACCGAAAGGTGAGACACCGGGCCGGCCACCGTTCTTACGCTGCCCGCTCCGGCAGCGGCCGGGGCGGGGAAGGGGAGCTGTACCTCTGGGGCCGCACTGTCCCAGCCGCTCAGCTCGAACCTTGCACGGGTTCGAGCCCTTCGCCGCGCCCAAGCAGGAACACGCCGAAGGAGATGCCCGGTCGAACCGGGGACCCGGCGGCCGCACGCGCTTCCCCGCCGCGTACTCCGTGTCGCCGCCGCTTGAACGCGGGCTTCACCGAACCAGACGGCCGGAGAACCAGGCCCGCCCCTCCACTCACCTCGTTGTCGCCGATTCAGCAACCGCGGCCACCCACAGCCCGGAACGTCGAAGCACCCGCCTGCTCCGAGGGGCGATCTCGACGGCTTCCCGAAGAACGCTGAAGGCGCCCAAAGCGTTCTGCCTTGGGCGCCTTCAGCATGGTCCAGGTGGTTCGGGTCAGCCTAGACGGTCACCGCGCGCGGGGGCGCGGTTCGCGGTCGGTTGTCATGCGTCCAGTTGTGGGCACTTAGTGGACGCCGACGGTGCGGGTTCGCCGCATCGACAGCACGTACTCGACGAGCTTGATGAGCACCTGCTTGGTGGACTCGCGGTTGCGGGCATCGGTGTACATCACGGGGACGTCGTGCGAGATCTGCAGGGCGTCGCGGATGTCGTTGATCTCGTGGAGCTGCTTGCCGTCGAAGCAGTTCACCGCCACCAGGTATGGGAGCTTGCGGTGCTCGAAGAAGTCGATGACCGAGAAGCAGTCGGCGAGGCGGCGGGTGTCGACCAGGACGATGGCGCCGATCGCGCCGCGCACCAGCTCGTCCCACATGAACCAGAAGCGGGTCTGGCCCGGGGTGCCGAACAGGTACAGGATCAGGTCCTGGTCGATCGTGATGCGGCCGAAGTCCATCGCGACGGTGGTCGTCGCCTTGTCGGGCACCAGGTTGTTGTCGTCGACGCCCTCGGAGGCGGAGGTCATGATCGCCTCGGTCGTCAACGGGGTGATCTCGGAGACCGATCCGACCAAGGTCGTCTTGCCGACGCCGAAGCCACCGGCGATGACGATCTTGGCAGAGGTCACACGAGAGGTGTCTGCGGGTGAGTTCATTAGGGTCTATAGCCTCCTGAGTCCACTGAGGACACGCTCAAGGAGCTCGGTTCCGACCGATTCGTCGCCGCCGTCCGCGTCGAAGCCGGTGGGTTCGTGCACTGCCAACAAGCCGTCGGCCGCCATGTCGGCGACCAGCACGCGGGCGACCCCGAGCGGGACCTCCATGCGTGCGGCGATCTCCGCGAGCGACTGGAGCCGGCCGCCGCACAGGTCGACGATCACCTTCTGCTCCCTGCCGCCGAGGAACTGCCCGGACCGGCCGCGCGCGGTGGTCTCCACCAGCGCTTCGAGTGCGATCTCCAATTGCGGCCGCGTACGGCCGCGCGTGACCGCGTACGGTCTGACGAGTGAGCCAGTAGGCTCATCACCACCGAGGACCATTGTTACCTCCAACCACGGCACCAGATCCCACAATCCTTGTGCCGCAGTCTTGTCAGTTATCCGTGTACCGGGTGCCCGGGGAGGCACCGGCCCGTCGCCTGGGGATGCGACGGAGGGGTTCGTTGTTCAGTTCGTCCCATTCTCAGCTGCGTTCCCGCTCGAATGGAGCCTACCGTGCCGCCACCCGTTGCGCCAAGCGTGCACCGGAAGCGGCCCGGATCAGCTTCGGGCCGAAGGCGTGAGGGCCTGGCCGACCCGGTCGACCAGGAGGGCCATCTCGTAGCCGACCTGGCCCACGTCGCAGTTCTTCGACGCCAGCACCGCGAACGAGGAACCGTCGCTGATGGACATCAGGAAGAGGAAGCCACGGTCCATCTCGACCACCGTCTGGAGGACGGCGCCGCCCTCGAAGCAGCGGGACGCGCCCTGGGTCAGGCTCACCAGACCCGAGGTCACCGCCGAAAGCTGGTCGGCGCGGTCCCTTGGCAGGTCCCGGGAGGACGCCAGCAGCAGACCGTCGGCGCTGACCGCGACGGCGTGGGCCACGCCCGGCACGCGTTCGGCGAAGCCGGCCAGCAGCCAGCCCAGGTCCTGGACCGAGGTTCCACCAGTGCTCATCGTTTGCGCTCCTTAGTAGCGTCTGCCGTGTTGCGGATCAGCGACTCAGTTGCCGTCATTGCCACGTCCTCGCTGCACCCCACGGTGATAGGCCGACAGCAGGCCCCGAATGCCCTCGGGGTTGCGCTTCTGCGCGCTGACGGTCTCCTGTGATTCCTCCACCGCGCCGGGAACGAGGCGTTCCATCGGTCGGCGCTTGGGAAGGCCCACCGGGGTCGTCTCGTCGATGGTCTCGGCGAAGGCGTTGTCGACGCGCGACCACCCGTCGTCGGCGGCGGTGCGCCACGCGTAGGACCCGGTGTCGGATTCAGGGGAGGTGAGGCGGCGTCGCTCGAGACCCGAGGCGGCCGGCGAATCGTCGGCGGCGGGGGTGCTCTGCATGGTCGGGCCTTCCGTGGGCTGCGGAGGGGAGGTCGGCGCCGCGTCCCGAGCCTGGGCGGGGGACTCGTCCGCACCTGACTGGTCAGCGTAGCGCGGTGCGGATGCCTCCGCCACCTCCGCGGGTTCACGGGAGGCCGACCGGAAGGAGGACTCGGGTGCGTCCTCGACCTTCGCGGCCTCGTCGTCGACCTTCTTCGGCGCGGGCGTGACCGCCTTGAACCAGGCGGACTCGACCTCGCGGAAGATCGGGAGCTCGGTCGTGGCGTCCACGGCGGACACCCGGTCGCGGCGGGCGGCGCGCGGCGCCTCCGTGCCGGACGGTGCCGCGGCGACGTCGGGCCACGACGGCGGGGCCGGCTCCGGCTCGGGCGTCCACGCCTCGAGCTGGATCTTCGGCAGGGCCACGTGCTCGGAGGAGACGATCTCCCCGGTCACCTCCATGACCTTGCCGTTGGCCTTGCGCTCGTCCGCGAGGCCGCCGGGCCGGAACATGAAGCCCGGCTCCTCGTCGACGGGGCGCTGCTGGAACGCCTGCGGCTGGAAGTCCTGCGCCTGCTGGGGCCGCTGCACCGAGTACTCGCCGGTGACGGGCTCGACCGCCGGCGGAGTGTTCGGGCGCGAGGGCACCTGCGGGGCGCTCGGCTGCCACGCGGGCGGCGTGGGCTGCGGCGACGGCGGGGAGTGCGGGGTCGAGGGCGGGGCCGTGTCGAACAGGCCCGCCGGGCTCTCGGGGACCCGCGGCAGGGCGCCGGTGGCCTCCATGCCGAGCAGCTCGCCGCGCGGGCCGTTGCCGTTGACGCCCTCGAGCGGGACGCCGCTGCGCAGGCCGCGCTCGGGGAGCTTCGGCTCGGTCAGGACCGAGTCGCCCAGGATGACCTCGGCGACCGTGCCGCGCTGCTCGCCGGGGCGCAGTTCGACGTGGACGTCATGGCGCCGCGCCAGGCGGGCGACCACGACCAGGCCCATCATGCGCGAGGACGCGAGGTCGATGACGTCCGCCGACTCCGAGAGCTGCCGGTTGATGTCCTCGATCTGCGCCGGCGGCATGCCGATGCCGACGTCGTTGATGCGGACCCGGATCGCGCCGTTCGGGCTGTCGGCCGTGCGCATCTGCTCGGCCTCGACCTGCACCGGGGACTCCGGCGGGGAGAACGCGGTCGCGTTGTCCATGAGCTCGGCGATGAGGTGTACGAGGTCGTTGACGGCGGCGGGGCGGATCTCCCGCTCGGCCTCCAGGTTCCCGAACTCGATGCGGGTGTACTGCTCGACCTCGGACTGGGCCGCCTGCAGGATGTCGCCGATCGGCGCCGGGTAGCGCTCCTGGCGGGTGGAGTCCGCGCCGGCGAGCACCAGGAGGTTCTCGTCGTTGCGGCGCATGCGGGTCGCGAGGTGGTCGAGCTGGAACAGCTCGGCCAGGCGGTCCGGGTTCTCCTCGCCGCGCTCCAGGTGGTCGAGGTGGCCGATGAGCCGGTCGACCAGGTTCTGGGAGCGGCGGGCGAGGTTGATGAACATCTGCGAGACGTTGGCGCGCAGGGCGGCCTGCTCGGCCGCGATGCGGATCGCCTCGGTGTGGACGATGTTGAACGAGTGCGCCACGTTGCCGATCTCGTCGCGCTGGTCGATGTCGATGACCGCGCCGGTGTCGGCGGCGACCTCGTCCGGGGTCCGGTTGCCGATGGTCTCCGCGTCGCGCATCTGCGCCACCGCCTGGGGCAGCGACACGTGCGCCACGTCCAGCGCGCCTTCGCGCAGGCGGCGCAGGCCGGTCGCCATGTTGCGGGCGATGAGCAGGGCGATCACGGTCGCGATGACGAACGCCGCGAGGATGAGCACGGCTTCGAGCAGGAGCTGGAAGATCTGCGCGTTCAGGTCGGCGGTCGCGTCGGACAGGACCTCGTCGGACTCGGCGTTGATGTAGTCGAGGCCGTTCTTGAGGATCGCGTTGTAGGAGTCGATGACGGCGGCGTCGACGACGAGCGGCTTGTCGGTGCCGGCGTTGACCGCCTCGTTCTCGAACGTCAGGGCCGCTTCGGCCTCGGCGGTGTTCAGGCCGCCCGGGCTGAAGAAGAACGCGAGCTGCTCGTCGCGGTCGGCGACGGTCTTGAACTGGTCCTCGGCGGTCTTGCGCTGGGTCGCGAAGGCGATGAAGTTCTGCCAGCGGGTGTTGTTGATGAACTTCTTGTCGTTGCCGACGTTGATCGCGATCGCGCGCTCCTCCTCCAGCGTCTCGAGGACGGTGGTGGCGGCGGCGATGGCCTGGAGGTTCCGGGCGATCTCGGGGTCGTTGACGATGCGCGAGGAGATGTCGGTGATCGTCACCAGTTCGGCGACGAGCCGCTGGTAGACGCGGGAGGTCGCGTCGATCGAGACGCCGTCGGGGCTGTCGGCGGCGGCCTGGCGGATCTGGCGCAGGCTCTCGTACTGGGTACGGACGGCGTCGATGCGGTTCGAGATGTCGTCGGAGAGGGAGGGGAGGGCGTCGGCCTTCTCGTTGAACTGGTCGAGCGCGTCGTCGGTCGCCTGCTGCTGGGCGGCGACGGCGGCCTCGTCGTACTGGGTCTCGTCGATGCCCTCGACGTGGTCCTCGCCGAGCCGCAGGTTGGTGACGAGCAGGGACCGCTCGACCTGGAGGTCGTACCGGAGTTCGGCCGTGACGGCGTTGAACTCCACGAGGTCCACCATGTCGGCCGACTCGAACACCTGGTCCGCCAGGTCGTACAGGCGGAGGCTGGCGACGGCCACCAGGACGACGAGGGGCACGAGGAGGATCAGTCCCAGCTTGGACCGGATTCGCATGTCGGCGATGCGGGGCAGGCCGAGCGGTCCTCGTCGAGCCGCTGAACCCGCACGGTTCGAGCTGCGCTTGCTCACCTTGTCTAGCCTCCTGGGGTGGTCCTCTGTGTCAGACCGACGGGCCCGTGCCGGGCCGGGCTCGGTCTCGGGCCGACGGCGCGCGCCGGCTGCCGTCCTGCCGCCGGGGACGACGGGGGGCGGCATGTGAAGCCCAGCAGATTCCATCATGACGAACGAGGGCGTCGAAATCCAGGGGCGTACCGGAGTACTGAATCCGGCTCCGTATCGCACCGTGTTACCGGGCGAATCTCAAGAAACACTGACTATTCAGACACACGCCTACGCGGTATTCGGCTGTCCGGTCGAGAAATCCGACTACTCGGATGATGAGCCTCAGACCAACGGCTTGATCCGGCTCGGACGAAGCGCGCCGGCACCGACCGCCGCGACCCGGCCACCGTCGGTGCCGTCCGATTCGCGGCTTTGGTCCGCGCCCGCGCCTCGCCCTCCGAAGGGCGCGTTCCGGGCAGACCCTCCACAACCGACTTCGCGTCCCGGGACAACTCGCACATCGTGTGCGACGGCGCCGGCATCCGCTGCGGCACGGTGGATCCACGACGCCTTCCAGGAGGGAACGCCATGGACCCGCTCGCGGTCACGCTCGAGCACCACCACTTCACGTACGGCTGGCTCAATCCGGTGATGGGCCTCGCCTTCGCCGCAGCCGGGTCCTTCCTCGGCCTGTCGGCCTCCCGCTACGCCCGCGCCGCCGCCACCGCCGGCGGACGCCTCCGCTGGATCCTCATGGCCGCCTTGGCCATCGGCGGCATCGGCATCTGGATGATGCACTTCATCGCGATGATCGGCTTCACCGTCACGGGGGCGGACATCGCCTACGACCCCGCGCTCACCGCCGCTTCATTCGGGCTCGCGGTGCTCGCGGTGGGGGTCGGGCTGTTCGCGTCCGGCGGCAAGCGCGCTGGCTGGCCGCGCCTGGCGCTGGGCGGACTGCTGTGCGGCGCGGGCGTGGTCGGGATGCACTACACCGGCATGGCGGCGGTCGCGACGGGCGGACGGGTCGGTTTCGACCCGGCGCTGGTCGCGGCCTCCGCCGCCATCGCGGTGGTGGCCTCGACGGTGGCGCTGCGCTTCGCGGCGGTGGTGGACCGGCGCGGGTCGATGGCGCTCGCGTCGGGCGTCATGAGCGTCGCCGTCGTCGGCATGCACTACACGGGCATGGCCGCGGTGCGCATCGACGGCCCGGCGCGGTCGGACCTGTCGGGCATCGACCCGCTGATCCTGCTGCTGCCGATCCTGATCCTGGCGCTCGTCGCCATCGTCGGCATGGTCTTCGGGGTGCTCGCCTCCCCGAGCCTCGACCGACTCGACCGAAATGACCGTCCTAGTGCAACTGTCCGTCTTGCGGATGCCGCCGGACAGTAGTCGTATAGGTTTCGAACCGCGCCGATCGCAATCGCGCAACATTCCGGATACGGGCAGCCGCCTGGGGAGGAAGACCGCTGGTGGAACATGTGAGTCACTTCACTTATGGGTGGATCAACCCCATCATGTCGTTCGGATTCGCCTTCGCGGGCTCGATCCTGGCGCTGATGTGCATGACGCAGGCGCGCCGGCAGGACGGCACGGTGAAAGCGGTCCGCAAGCGGGTGCAGTGGATCGCCTTGGCCTCGTTCTCCTTGGGCGCCACGGCGATTTGGATGATGCACTTCACCGCGATGATCGGCTTCAAGGTCATCGACTCCGACATCGCCTACGACCCGCTCAGGACGTTCCTCAGCCTGGTCGCCTCGGTCGGCTCGGTGTTCTTCGGCCTCCTGGTCGCGGGCACCGGCAACCGCGGGACCGTCGGAAAGATCCTCATCGCCGGGCCGCTCACCGGCCTCGGCGTCGTCGTCATGCACTACTCGGGCATGGCGGCCATCAACGTCTCGGGCCTCATCTCCCACGACCGGACCTACTTCATCGCCTCCGTGGTGATCGCCGTGGTCGCCGCGACCGCGGCGCTGTTCTGCGGCATGTACCTCGACGGCTGGCGGTGGCACACCGCCGCGGGCGTCGTCATGGCGATCGCGGTGTGCGGCATGCACTACACGGGCATGGCCGGCGTCCGCGTCACCCTCTACAACGAGGGCCGCGACACCGTCGAGGGCATCGACCCGATCATGCTCATCCTGCCGATCCTCGGCGTCGCGACGCTCGGGATCATCGTGCTCCTGTTCGCGCTCATGGGGACCACGCCGAAGACGGTGACCCGCCGCGAGCAGCTCGGCATCCACGTCGAGGACGAGGAGGCCCTCCCGACCTCGACCGGCGCGATCCCGGTGGACCGCATGCGCCGCCAGCAGCGGCAGCAGGACCGCCCCCGCACTCCCGGCCGCGTCCGCAACCGCACGGAGCGCGCCTCCGGACGCGTCCCCGACCAGCGCACCACTCCCCCGGTCCCGGCCCCGCAGGGCCAGGACGACCTCCCGCGCATCGTCCCCGACCGCCCGGGCTCGCGCCCCCAGCGGTCCTTCCAGCAGGCGGACCTCGACGTCACCGCCGAACGCTTCGACGTCACCCGCAACACCCGCGGCCACTGACCCGCGCACCCGTCAAGCAGCGGGAACGGCCCCCACCGGATCGGTGGGGGCCGTTCCCGTATGCCTTATATATATGGTCCGCTACACGCTGTCGGCCCTCGCGCCCCGAAATCGGCCGCGACGACCGCGCGGCCGATGGGCCACGGCCGCAGGGCGGCACGTCGGATCGGGACCCCCAGCGAGAGTTCGCTCCGACCGCGTTTCGGTGTACCGCACGCATGGTGACGACCCGATACCATGAGACTCAGAGACAAAAGATCCCGAAACACCCCCGGAGGTCCCGTCGTGGCCGAGCGGATCCTTGATCCCACATATCTTGAAGCCTTCCGAGACGAGCTGGTCAACCGGCTCAATCACGTCACCGAGCTGACCGAGATGCTGCTGCCCGAACGCGAACTCGGTGTCGAGCCCGGATTCGGGCTGCTCGAATCCTCGCAGCAGGCACGCGACGACTACAAGCGCGCACACGAAGAGGTCTGGAACAACCTTCAAAAGCTCCGCCAGGATCTGTACGGTGCGATCGTGACGCTCAACGACGCTCTCGGCCTGCACATGGAGGCGGAAGAGCTGAACGTCCAAATGCTCAGCGCACCCGGCGCCGACATCGAGAGCTAGGACCCCTCACCATGAATCGACTCGCCAAGACCTGTACCGCCGCGGCCGCCGCCGGACTCCTGCTGTCCGCCTGCAATTCCGAGGGCAACGCCTCCGACGACGCCTCAGACGGTTCGGGCGAGAACCCGGTGTACGCCGAGATGGCCACCTGGAACGCGTGCGAAGTCCTGGACAACCTCCAGCCGATCGCCGACGAGATGGGGATCGAGGGATGGGGCGGTACCAATGTCGAAGGCGGTGCGCCCGGACCCTCCGAGCTCGGCAACACCCTCGACCCCGACGCCTTCGGTTGCGGAAGCCTCCTCAACCTCCGCAGTTCCGGAGAGTACGAGAACTTCGGCGGCGGCGGTGAGCTCAAGGTCAAGCTCGTGCCGACCGAGAGCGCCGACGCTGCCGCATCGGCCTACGAAGAGCGCGCGGGAAGCGCGCAGTCGGCGGGCTCGTCAAGCGAGGGATTCACCGAATCCGCACTTGCCGGCGAATGGGACCAAGGCGTCCTCTACGGGTGGACCGGCAGCGCCGACGCGCACTATCTCGAGGTCATCGGCCAGAGCGGCCAATGGGTTCTCCACATCCAGTTGAACTACGACCAGAACTTCGGCGAGGAGGACGGCGAACCCGCGTACTCGTTCACCAGCGATGAACTCGAGCAGTGGTTCGCCGAGACCTATGCGGCCGGGGTCGAGCAGACCGTGAACGGCAAGATAGCGGAGGTGCAGTGACCATGAGCGACATCGAATTCGCCGCCGAGACGTACGGAGGCGTGGCCGGTCAGGAAGCGGTCAACGGCCAAGACGCCTCCGCGACCGCCGTCTACCGCAGTCAGGCGCCGTGCTCGAACCCGAGCTGCACCAACACCAACACGACCTTCGAAGAAGCCTGGATCAAGCTCGTCTCCGCGATCCCGGTGACCGGGCAGATTCAGCGGTTCACGTGCGTGGCTGTCGGAACCGCCGCCCCCACGCCGGAGGAGGTCAGAGGCCTGGTCGCGCAAGTTCGGCCCGATGACGAAGACCGGTTCGCACTCCGTGAGATCTCCCGGCACTGGATGACCTTCAACCAGCGGTTCGCCATCGACGACAACGAAGCCGTCGGCAAGATCCTCGAGCAGAAGCTCACCGAGCTCTCCAACGGCTGGCAGGGCACCGACTTCGACGCCTTCGCCGAGCAGATGGAGACGGTCTTCGCCAACTGCGCGCAGATCCAAGCCGACATCGGCGACAACACCAGCGGGCTCATCGGGCTGCTGGAGTTCAAGGCCGAAGAGATCTTCGCCCTCCAGGGAGGCGAGTCGTACGAACTCCCCTACCCCGCACCGCAGTACTGGGTCGAGGACGAAGGCGGCCTCTTCTCCGATCCGACCGTGCACCACCGGGTCCCGTTCAAGGACGGCGACTGCGAGATCACCGACGGGTGCTCGTGGGACGGCGAGGACGACTCCGCCAACCGGGCCATGGAGCTCGGCGGTTTCAACGGCGACTACGCCAACGAGCTGGGCCAGTACGTGGCGGACCAGACCGAGGCCCACCTCGCGCGGCTCAAGCGAGAGAACCCGGAGACTCCTGAGGCCGAACTGCGCACTCAGGCCGAGCAACTCGCGACACAGGACGGCGACGCCCGCGCCAAGCGGGACTACGACTCTGGCTCGCAGGACTACCAGGCGCGCGCCGCCGAGCAGAACGACACGGTCCTGGCTCGATGGGAAGATGCCGAGATCGCGACTCAGGAGTTCACGCCGACCGTGGAACCGGTGCAGGACACCACGTTCCGCGAGTCCGGCCAGGATCTCGACGGCGGCGGGTACTCGCCGCCGACGGGCGGGGACTTCAACGGTTCGCCGACGAGTTCGGGGTCGAGCGGGTTGACCCCGCCGCCCACGACCACCCCGTTCGGGAGCGGGGGCTCGTCGGGCACGTCGTCGTGGAACCCGACGACCGGGGGCGACGAGGAGACGTCCGGTGGCCTCGCCGGCGGCGGACTCGGCGGCGGCCTCGGCGGTCTGCCGGGCGGCGGTGCCGGTGGCGGCCTGCCCGGCGGCGGCGCGGGCGGCGGTGCCGGCGGCGGGATGGGTGGTGCCGGAATGGGCCTGTTCGGGCCCGCGGTCGGGTCGACGCCGGGTGCCGGGGCCGGAGCCGGGGCAGGCGGCCGCGCCGGCGGTTCGGGGCTCGGGAAGGGCTCGGGGCTGTTCGGGAAGACGACCGGGGCCGGCGGCGCCGGGATGATGGGCGGCGCCGGCGGCAGGCCCGGGGCCGGAGGCGACGAGAACGCCGAAGGCAAGGAGTCGTGGCTGACCGAGGACGAGGACGTCTGGGGCCTGGCCCGCTTCGAGGACGAGAACGACCCGCTGGCGTGACCGCCGCGGCATGACGCGGTCGGGCCCCTCGCGCCAGTGCGCGAGGGGCCCGATCCGGCGTCCGGCCTCAGACTCCGGCGTAGGAGTGGAGTCCGGCGAAGACCAGGTTGACGGCGGTGAGGTTGAAGAGCATGACCGCGTAGCCGAGGATCGCGATCCAGGGCGCGTTCGCCTTGGCGGACCGGCCCGAGACGCGGGCGTGCAGGTAGGCGGCGTACACGACCCAGGCGATGAAGGCCCACACCTCCTTGGGGTCCCAGTTCCAGTAGCGGCCCCACGCGAAGTGGGCCCAGACCGCGCCGGCGAGGATGCCGAAGGTCAGGAGCGGGAACGCGAACACGTGGATCTTGAACGTCATGCGCTCCAGGGCGTTCGCGTCGGGGAGGCGCTCGGCGATGTTGAGGGGGAAGCGGATCGGCTTGCCGTCGGAGCGCTGGCGGTCGTAGCGGCGCTTGAGCAGGTGCAGGATCGCGAAGACGCAGCCGATGAGCAGGATGCCGGAGGCGGCGATGGCGGCCGTGACGTGGATGACGATCCAGTACGAGTCGAGCGCGGGGACCAGGGGCCCGGCCTCGGTGTAGACGCGGACGCTGGTGCCGAGGACCATCGTGACGGCGAAGGTCGCGAAGAGGCCGAGGCGGCGCGGGACGCTGCCGCGGGAGACGAGGACCAGCCAGGTGACCATGCCCGCGAGGGCGACGCCCACGGTGTACTCGAACATGTTGCCCCACGGCCACCGTCCGGTGTAGACGACGCGGGTGACGATGCTCGCGGCGAGCGCGGCGGTGCCGAGGAACGTCAGGACGAGGCCGAGCCGGCCGGCGCCGCGGGCGGCGACGGGGCTGATCGGGGCCTCCGACGGGGACTCGGCCGGGGCGTCGTCGGGGGCGTCGGCGCCGCCGGCGGCCACGAGGGCCCGCTTGGCCACGCGCTTGTCGAAGGCGTATTCGACGGCGTAGGAGAACATCGCCGCCGCGTAGGTGAGGATGGTCGCGACGAACAGGGCGTTCGCGGCTTCTGCACCGGTCATTGCTCACTCCCGGACTTGTCGGTGTGGGTTCCCGGCGGCTCGTAGTCGGGCGCGATCGCGGCTGTGAGCTCGTCGCACTCCTCGTCGAGGCCGTCGAAGTCGTTGCGGTTGAGGCCGGCGGTCTCGACGGTGCCGTCGGGGTTCCACCGGATCCAGTATCGTCTGCGGCGCACGGCGAGCCCTGGTAGGAGGCCGAGCAGGAGGAGGACCGCGCCTGCGAGGACGACGGGCCCGCCGGGGTCGTGGCGGACCTGGAGGACGGCGTACTGCTCGACGCCGTCGAAGGTGAGGGTGGTGCCGTCGGGGAGGGTCATGGCGTCGCCGACGCCGATGACCTCGACTTCCTCGTTGAGCCGGGTCAGGGCCCCGGAGGCGATCTGCTCCTCGTTGACGGAGTACACGGATTCGGGTTCGCCGTCGCCGAGGCCGAGGTCGCCGGTGTAGGCGGTGAGGGCGAGGACCGGGTTGTTCAGTTCGGGGTCGGTGCCCAGGAGCATGGCGGTGGAGTCGTCGAAGGTGGGGACGAGGATCGCGTCGAAGCCGACCTCGGCGTTCGCGTCGACCGTGCCGGTCTCCGGGTCGACGTTCGCGTCGGGGAACTTGAAGGCGCCCTCGGAGTTCAGGGCCGCGTCCATGGCCAGGAACTCCTGGTGGAGCGTCTGGGTCTGCCCGTAGCGGTCGGTGTAGGTGACGACGGCGGTGTAGCCGTGGCCGATGAGGAAGACGTTGGTGCCGTCGATGTTGAGGGGGTGGTTGACCTGGAGGTCGTACTTCCCGGTCTCGCCGGCGGTCTCGTAGGTGACGGCGGCGTCGTAGGCGGTGGGTCCGCCGTCGGTGAACTCGGCGTCGAAGGCGTCGAGGGTGACGCAGAACCGCGGGAGGCTCGTCTCGTCGACCCAGGCGCCGAGGCCGTACTCGTCGTACTGCTGGAGGTTGTTGCAGTAGGACTTGTCCTCGGAGAGGATCCGGTTGCCGTACCAGCTCATGAGGCTGCCGACGGCGACGCCGGCGAGGACGAAGATGATGCTGGTGTGGAACAGCAGGTTCCCGGTCTCGCGCAGGTAGCCCTTCTCGGCGGCGATGACGAACGTGCCGTCCTCGTGCTCGGTCACGGCGGTGCGCCAGCGCCGCTGCTTGAGGACCGCGCGGGCGCGGCCCTGGTTGGCGTCGACGTCGAGCACGCGGTGGTACGGGAGGATCGACATGCGCTTGGGGGCGTCGGGGACCTTGGCGCGCAGGGCCTTCCAGTGGACGCCGAGGCGGGGCACGATGCAGCCGGCGAGGCTGATCATGAGGAGCAGGTAGATCGCGGAGAACCACGGCGAGGTGTAGACGTCGAAGGCCCACAGGCGGTCGAGCCAGGGGGCAAGGTCGGGGTGTTCGTCGAAGTAGCCGGCGACGTCGACGGTGCTGATGGAGCGCTGCGGGAAGGTCGAGCCGGGGATGGCGGCGAGTGCGAGGGCGAGGAGGAGGACGAGCGCGGTGCGCATGGCGGTGAGCTGGTGCCACCAGCGGCGCCAGAACGCGCGGAAGCGTTTGGCGGCCTTGGGTTTGCGGGGCGCGGGGGCGAGGGTGGCGGTCACAGGGCGCTCACCCCGGTGCCGACGGTGGCGCGGAGCCAGTTGGTGAACTCGCCCCAGGCGCCGGTGGCGAGCATGAGGCCGACGGCGATGAGCATGGCGCCGCCGGCGATCGCGATGGCGCGGCCGTGGCGTTTGAGGAAGTCGAGGGCGCGGGCGAGGCGGTGCATGCCGACGGCGAAGAGCACGAAGGGGGCGCCGAGGCCGGCGCAGTAGGCGATCATGAGGCCGACGCCGCGGGCGGTGCCGTCCTGGATGACGGCGAGGCTGGTGATCGCGGCGAGGACCGGTGAGGTGCAGGGGATCCAGGAGAGGGCGAAGACGGCGCCGAAGAGGGGGGCGCCGGCGAGGCCGACGGCGGGGCGCCACTTGGGGACGAAGCCGCCGCGGGTCGGGATGAGGCCGATGAACATGGCGCCCATGGCGATCATGACGATGCCGGCGGCGGTCTCGAGGACCTGGGTGTTCTGGAGGAGGGCGCGTCCGGCGCTCTGGAGGGCGAAGACGACGACGGTGTAGACGGCGGTGAACCCGGCGACGAAGAGGAGGGCGCCGGCGAGGACGCGTCCGGTGCGCCGGTCGGTGGTGGTCCCGCCGCCGGCGGCGGAGCCGGCGAGTTCGGCGCCGCTCATGCCGGTGACGTACGAGACGTAGCCGGGCATGAGGGGGAGGGTGCACGGCGAGGCGAACGAGACGAGCCCGGCGAGTGCGGCGACGCCGAACGCGAGCAGGAGCGGCCCGGAGGCGGCGGTCTCGGCGGGGTTCACTCGGCGTCCTCGCGCGGTGCCGGCTCGAAGTGCTGCTTGCGGGAGGCGGGGTTGTCGAGGCGGCGTTTGACGAGGGCGCCGACGGCGACGGCCGTGAGGGCGGCGGTGCCGGCCATGACGGCGCCCTTGGCGGCCCGGCGGACGGCGGGGTTGGACGGCTGGCGCATCAGGTCTCCAGGGCTTTGGCGACGTCGGCGGTGAGCGTCTCGGCGTCGGCGAGTTCGCCCCGCCAGATGGAGAAGACGCGGTGCTCGGCGTCGATGAGGATCGTGGCGGGGATGCTGTTCGGGGAGAGTCCGAAGTCGACGAACTGGTCGGCGACGCGGCCGGCCTCGTCGTACAGGGACGGGTACTGGACGCCCCAGCGGTTCTCGAAGCTCCTGGCGGTGTCGAGGCCGTCGCGGATGTTCACGCCGAGGAACCGGACCGGCTGCCCTTCGAGGGCGGCGGCGGCGTCGACGAGGTGGGGGGCTTCGGCGACGCAGGGCGCGCACCAGGAGCCCCAGAAGTTGACGACGATGACCGAGCCCGCCCAGTCGTCGGTGTCGATCGGGTTGCCGTCGAGGTCCTCGCCTTGCAGGCGGGGGGCCTCGAAGCGGTCCTCGGGGTCTTCCCACCGGTAGTTGGAGCCGTCGCCGGAGACGTACCGGTCGCGGTTGATCTCGTTGACGCGGTTGCTGTCGGCGCCGCCGTCGCCGCAGGCCGCGAGGGCCAGCAGCGGTGCCGCTGCCAGCATGGTCCTGCGCCGGAGCCCCATGGGTCAGGCACCCTTGGCCCGCCGGGCCGACAGCGACTTGAGCACGAGGTGCCCGGCCGGTTCGGAGTACTCGATGCGGGCGAGGGTCTCGCCTTCGTAGACGAAGCTCGTGAGGGACGCGAGGGAGCATTCGCGGTTGCGCGGGTCGTGCCAGAGGCGCTTGCGCTCGGCGAAGCGGCGGACCGTCCAGATGGGGAGCTGGTGCGAGACGAGGACGGCTTCGGCGCCGTCGGCGGCGGCACGGGCCTTGTCGATGGCGTCCATCATGCGGCGGGCGATGTCGAGGTACGCCTCGCCCCAGGAGGGTTTGAAGGGGTCGCGCAGGCGCCACCAGTAGCGGGGGCGGCGGAGGGCGCCGTCGCCGACGCCGACCTTGAGGCCTTCGAAGGAGTTCCCGGCTTCGACGATGCCGTCGTAGGTGACGGTGTGGAGGCGGTGGGAGGCGGCGACGGGTTCGGCGGTCTCCTGGGCGCGCTGGAGGGGGGACGCGCCGACGTGGACGATGTCGCGCTTGGCGAGTCGCTCGGCGGCGGCGAGCGCCATCTCCCGGCCGAGCTCGGACAGGCCGAAGCCCGGGAGGCGCCCGTAGAGGATGCCGTCCGGGTTGTGGACCTCGCCGTGGCGCAGCAGGTGGACGATGGTCTTGGAGCCGCTCATGACCGCACCTTAGCCGCGGCTTCGGCCGCCGGTTGCAGCGCCTGTTCGATGTGTGACAGGGCTTCCTCGTCGATCGCGGCGGACGTGAACCAGCATTCGAACGCGCTCGGCGGCAGGTAGACGCCGTGTTCGAGCATGGTGTTGAAGAACGCGCCGTACGCGGCGGTGTCCTGGGCCTTCGCTTCGGTGAAGTTCGTGACGGGCCCTTCGGTGAAGAACACCGAGAACAGGTTCGAGGGCGCCGAGACGTAGTGGGGGACGCCGGCTTTGGCGAGGGCCTCGCCGGCCATGCGCTGGATCTCGGCGGCGGTGGCGTCGAGGGTCCGGTAGACCGCGTCGTCGCAGGCGCGGAGGGTCGCGAGTCCGGCGGCGACGGCGAGCGGGTTGCCCGAGAGGGTCCCGGCCTGGTAGACGGGGCCGGCGGGGCTGATCCGCGACATGAGGTCGGCGCGGCCGCCGAACGCGGCGGCGGGCAGGCCGCCGCCCATGACCTTGCCGTACGTGTAGAGGTCGGCGGGGGCGGCGAGGCCGCCGGGGGCGACGCGGAAGCCGGTCATGACCTCGTCGGAGATCAGGAGCGCGCCGCGGGCGTGCGCGATGGAGTAGAGCTTCTCGTTGAACCCGTCGAGGGGTGCGACGGCGCCCATGTTGCCGGGGACGGCCTCGGTGATGACCGCGCCGATCTGGCCGGGGTGGGCGGCGAACGCGGCTTCGACGGCGTTCAGGTCGTTGTAGGGCACGACGATCGTGTCGGCCGCGGCGGCGGCGGGGACGCCGGGCGAGTCGGGGTGCCCGAGGGTGGCGACGCCGGAGCCGGCTTCGGCGAGGAAGTAGTCGGCGTGGCCGTGGTAGCAGCCGGCGAACTTGACGACCTTGTCGCGGCCGGTCGCGGCGCGGGCGAGGCGGACGGCGCTCATGGTGGCCTCGGTCCCGGAGGAGACGAGGCGGACCATCTCGCAGGGGGTGCGCTCGACGATGAGCTCGGCGAGCTCGATCTCGCCGACGGTGGGCGCCCCGTAGGAGGTGCCGCGGGCGGCGGCCTCGGCGAGCGCTTCGACGACGGCGGGGTGGGCGTGCCCGAGGATGAGCGGGCCCCACGAGCCGACGAGGTCGATGTAGGTGTTGCCGTCGACGTCGGTCATGCGGGCGCCGCCGGCCTCGGCGATGAACACCGGGTCGCCGCCGACGCCCCGGAACGCCCGCACCGGCGAGTTCACGCCGCCGGGGATGACCCGGGCCGCGCGTTCGGCGGCGGCCTTCGAGCGGGAGCGGTCGAGCGGCTCGTGTTGCCTGTCAGTCACGGGGTCAGCATCGCACACGCATCACCGGTCGCACCGGTTCGGCCTGCACGCGATGACCGGCCTGACGCGGCGGCGGGCGCTGCGCCCGCCGCCGCGTCCGCGTCAGGCGACCGCCTTCAGCCGCGGCGCGTCGATCGCGACCGGGTGGACCAGGCGCTCGGCGAATCCCGCGGTGAGCGGCGCCGGGCCGGGCTCGGCGTCCGGGCCGGCCAGGAGCCACCGGAGCGGCGCCGGGACCCGGTAGACCGCCTGGTCCATGGCGGGCCGCTCGATGACGACCAGGGCCGCGTCGACGAGTTCGACGAGCGCTTCGAGGCTGCCGTCGCGCTGCCGGCACAGGTCGAGGACCTCGTCGACGCTCGCGCCGCGCTCGCGCCCCGCGAGTTCGAGCAGGACCGCGCGCGCCGGGCCCGAGATCGCGGCGACCGCGTCGTCGATGGCCTCGCGGAACCGCCCGCCCGCGTCCAGGACCGCGACCGGGTCGTCGCGCAGCCGCCGCAGCGCGGCCTGCGGGGAAGCGAGGGCGACCAGGTCGGCGAGCGCGAGCAGCGCCGGCGGGAAGTTCTCGACCGCGGCGGCGAGGCCGCGGCAGTCGGCGGCGGTCCACGGCGCGCCGCGGTCCTCGCAGAACCCGGCGAGCATCGCCGCGCCGACGCCGCTCGACGGGAGGTCCAGGGCCCGCTTGACCGCGCCGGGCAGGTCCAGCGGCCGCCGGCCCACGGCGAGCAGGTGCAGGTCCGGGCAGGACTCCAGGAGCAGGAGCAGCTCGTTGCGGCGTTCGGCGCCGAGCTGGTCGGTGCCGTCGACGACCAGGAGCGCCTGACGGTCGCGGAAGTGGTCGATGACGGTGCGCATCGGCTCCCGCAGCGGCTCCGAGCGCAGGTCGAGGGCGTCCAGGAGCGCCTTGCCGAGGTCGGGACCGGCCTTGGAGTACCAGACGCCGTGCTCGTAGCAGGACAGGCGCTTGCGGGCCCAGGCCCTGGCGAACGTCGTCTTCCCGCAGCCGGGCAGGCCGCTCAGCGTCACCATGCGGCTGACGGCGAAGGCCCGGTCCAGTTCGCGCGCGTCGTCGGGCCGGTCCACCGGCGGCTTCAACGCGTGCGGCAGGTTGTGCCGGCGCGGGCGCACCGGCGGCGGCGGAAACCGCTCGGGCAGCCCCGGCGCCCGCAACTGGACCAGCTCGGTGGCGCCCGGCAGGCCGCGCAGTTCGAAGTCGCCGAGGCGGCGCATCCGCTCGGGCGGCAGGCCCGCCGCGGCGGCGCACGCGGCCGACGCCAGGATCTGGTCGCCGTGGGCGGCCGAGCAGATCCTCGCGGTCTTGTGCACCTCCGGCGTGGCGTAGCCGCCGGCGGAGGGCCACGCCTCGCCGGTGTGCAGTCCCATGCGGACGCGCGGCCGCAGCGGCGCGCCGTCCTGGTCGGGCCAAGCGGCGCCGCGCAGCGCGGTCTGTATGCCCACGGCGGCGGCGCAGGCGGCCGCGGCGTCGTGGAAGGCCACGAAGAACGAGTCGCCCTCGGTGTCGATCTCGACGCCGCCGGCGGCCCGCAGGACTTCGCGGACCAGTGCGCGGTGGCGGTGGAGGACGACCCGGTAGCGCTCGGCGCCGAGCCCGGAGGCCAGGCGCGTGGAGCCCTCTATGTCGGTGAACAGGAACGTGACGTCGCCGGCGGGCAGCAGGGCCCGGCGCTCTCCGGCGGAGCCGTCGCCACCCGGGGCCGCGAGCCTTCCGGCCACATCGGATGGATGCCGGAACTCCGATGTCTCGTTCGTGAAAAGCGGCTCGAATGAGGTCAGTGCGGCGTGCGATGCCGTTGTCGTATCCACGTGTCGGTCAACTTTCGTTCAGCCCCCGTATGCCGGGCTGTGGCGCGCTGGTGCGCGGGCACAATTGCCCAGCGGCCTCACAGTGTCACCCCCATCTCAGTCGGTTACCTGACGTGATGGGAACTGGCACCCCGCATGGCCGTGTCTGCGGGCCCAGGCGGAGACGTGAAGCGCTCTCGACGCGGGTTTGCTCGTGGCAACCACCGATCCGATATGAGGAACGATCCGAGCGCCCGCTGGTAGCGGGCATCGGAGAGAATTGTTGCCCCTCAGGCGTTGCCCGCGGGCGCGAAACTAGGGAATACTCGCAGACAGTCCGGTCCCCCCGGTGCCGTGCCGCGGTCGACCCGCGGGTGCATACTGGGCGCCCCGGCGCCGACGCCGCACCGTCAGCGCGCACTCCACCCCCCGATCGGGCCCCGACGATCGAGAAAGGACGAACCGCTCCCGTGCCGCTCCTCCTCCGCCGCCTCGCCGTCCTCCCCTGGCGCGCCCTCAAGGCCGCGGGCAGGGGCGTCCGCTCCTGCGTCCGGGCCCTCCGGGCCCCGGCGGGCCGACTCGGCGTCCAGGCGGCGCTCACGGTCCTCGCCGTCGCCGGCGCGCTCGCCGCGGGCTGGTTCGTCGTCCCCGACGCCGGACCCGCATGGTCGTTCGGCACCGAGCCGACCCCCGAGGCCGAAGAGGCTCCGCTCGTGCTCACCCCCGAGGACGCGCCCGCCGCGGGCCTCCCGGCCGAGACCGACCCGATCGAGGAGGTCGGAACCGCCGCCCCCGACGGCACCACCACCCCCGGGGACACCACCACCACGCCCGCCGGCGGCGGCGACCTCGACTCGTGGGCCCGCAGCCTCGCGTCCCTCGGCATCCCCGAGCGGGCCCTGGTCGCGTACGGGCGCGCCGAGCTCGTCTCCGCGGTCGAGAACCCCGGCTGCAACCTCTCCTGGACCACCCTCGCCGGCATCGGCGCCACCGAGACCAACCACGGCACCACCGGCGGCAACCGGATCCAGAGCGACGGCACCACCCTCACCCCCATCCGCGGCGCCGGCTACGACGAGATGGGCCCCATGCAGTTCCTCCCCTCCACCTGGGAGGCCTGGAAGGCCGACGGCGACAAGGACGGCCTGTTCAACCCCGACGACATCGACGACGCCGTCACGGCCGCCGCCAACTACCTCTGCCACGGCGGCCGCGACCTCACCACCCCGGCCGGCTGGCAGGCGGCCGTCCACTCCTACAACCCCAGGGACGACTACGTGCAGAAAGTGTTCGACCGCGCCGACGAGTACGGCCGGTCCAGCACCGCCTGACCGGGACCCCGACCGCTGCATTCCGTGAGCCGGGGGTTCCGTTCGGTGACGATTTCGGGTAAGGATAAGAGATGCCCCTGAAGCAGCTGGCTCCCGGCGAGATGACGGACGACGACCTCCGCGACTGGTGCTCGGTGCTCAACGACATGACCGCCGCCGACATGCCCGCCGAACCGCGCTGGCGCACCGACTCGCTCCGCGAGTACCTGACCGCGACCCTGCCCGAGGACCGCCGGTACCTGTTCCTCGACCGCGACGCCGACGGCGACCTCGTCGGGCACGCGAGCCTGATCCTGTTCGGGGGCGAGCAGGCCGGCACCGGCGTCGTCGAGATGTCGACGCGCCCGTCCGCGCGCGGCAAGGGCGTCGGCACGCGCCTGCTGCGGGCCGTCGCCGAATGCGCCAAGGCCGGCGGCTGCCGGACCCTCTCGGTGGAGGTCATCGCCACCACCCCCGCGGTCGGCTTCTACGACCGGCTCGGCTTCGCCCGCGCGGTCGTGGAGCAGCGCCACCTGCTGCGCTGGGCCGACATCGACTGGGAGAAGATCGAGCGCGCGGCCGGGCGCCTCGCCGCCGGGTACCGGCTCGAGTACCACGCCGGGGGCGTCCCGGACCGGCTCATGGACTCGTACGCCGACGTCAAGGCCAACCTGCGGTCGGCGCCCGGGAACGTCGCGTTCGTGCCCGAGTGGCGCGGCTCGGCCAACGCCCCGGCCCTGCGCGACTCGTTCGAGACGCTCGCGCGCCGCGGCATGCGCTCGCACATCGCCGTCGCCGTCAGCGAGCCGTACGGGAACGTCGTGGGCCTCACCGAGCTCGTCGTCTCCGCGCAGCGCCCCACCCGCGCCGACCAGTACGACACCGTCGTCGCGCCCGCCCACCGCTCCTACGGCCTCGCCATGACCATGAAGGCGCGGCTGCTCACCGAGCTGCGCCGCGCCGAGCCGCAGCTCGTCGACGTCCAGACCTGGACCCTCGACACCGCCGACGACGTCCGCTGGATCAACAGCGAACTGGGCTTCGTCCACGACGTCGACTGGTACGACTACGAAGCGGACGTCGACAAGCTCCTCGCCCGCCTCTCCCGCCCCGCCTAGGCCCGTGTCCGCGACCGGCGGTACCGCAACCGTTTGCGAATCTTCTTTACACTGAGAGTCATGCACCCCCGGCAGGCCAGGTTCGAGGACGTGCGCCCCGACCGGCGCGTGATCGTGGTGGGCGACAACGGGCTCACGCTCCGGTTCATCCGCAACCTCATCGACAACTTCGCGTTCCACGTCATCGCCGTCATCCCGACCGGCCCCGGCGGCCAGCGCGACGAGATCCGCCGCGCCTCCCAGGAGAACCGGCGCCTGTCGGTCCTCGAGGCCCAGAACATCGGCGCCGACACCATCCGCGAGGCCGGCCTCACCGACGCGTACGCGGTGGCCCTCATGGACCAGAACGACGTCGGGAACCTGCACCTGGCGCTGAAGATCCGCGAGATGTCCCACTACCTCGGCGACGAGACGCTCCCGCGCCTGGTCATCCGCATGTACAACCGGGGGCTGCGCGACCACATGCAGAAGCTCCTCGGCGACGACGGCGTGTTCGTGAAGTCCGATGCGGACATGGTCGCGCGCACGTACGCGGCCGCCGCGCTCGAGCAGATCCCGCCGGGCGACATCGACATCTGGGGGCGGCGCCTGTACCTGACGCGCGCGCCCGACCCGCGCGCACAGGCGCAGTGGGTGGTCGCGGCCGGCAACGAGTTCGGCGTCGACATGATCCCCGAGGACGCCGACGAGGCGGTCCGGATGCTGTGCCTGGAGCCGGTGGCGGCGCGGCGCTGGGTCAGGCCGATGTGGGAGGCGGTGGCGCAGTGGTTCCGGCAGTCGCTGCACACGATGCGCCGCACGTTCGGCAAGGGCCTGTGGATGGCCGCGGCCGTCCTCTTCGCCGTGATGCTCGGCGGCATGACGACGCTGCTGTCCGTGAACAGCCTGAACGCGAACCGGGAGACCGACGGGGACTTCTGGGACGCGCTCTACATGCTCGCGATGATGGCCGCCGGCGGCGCGGACCCGGACACGACCGACCACTGGGAGCTGCGGTTGACGCACGTCGTCGTGGTCGTCTCGGGGGCGCTGCTCATCCCGGTGGTCACGGGTGCGATCGTCCAGGCCGTGGTCGAGCGGCGGTACGCGCTCGCGGAGGGCCGGATGGTGCGCGCGGTCCGCGACCACGTGATCGTGGTCGGCCTGGGCAACATGGGCACCCGCGTGGTGGAGACGCTGCGGGAGCGGCGCGTGCCGGTGGTGGCGATCGAGAAGGACCGCGACGCGATCGGCGTGCGCGCGGCGCGGGCGGCGGGCGCGCAGGTGCTGCTCGGCGACGCGAGCCGGCCCGAGACGCTGCAGGAGGCCGAGGTGAAGTACTCGCGGTCGCTGGTGGCGATGGCGAAGCAGGACTCGGCGAACCTGGAGACGGCGCTGTCGGGGCTGGAGTGCAAGCCGGACCTGCGCACGGTCATGCGGATCTACGACCCGGAGTTCGCGGCGCTGATCCGCCGCAACCTGAACCGTGGCCGGTCGCTGCACGAGGCGTCGCAGCATTCGTCGTACAGCGCGCCGCAGGTCGCGGCGGGCTCGTTCGCGCGGGAGCTCACCGACGACGAGATCCTGGAGACGATCCCGGTGCGCGGGCAGATCGCGTACATCGCGGAGGTCACGGTCGAGGAGGGCGCGTTCCTGGACGACCAGGCGGCGCAGGAGGCCACGGTCACCGGGTCGCACCGGCTGCTCGCGGTGAAGCGGGACACCGGCGGCGTCCGCTGGATGCCCGACGACGGCTTCCGCATCAAGCACGGCGACACGCTGCTGGTGCTGGTGACCCGCAAGGGCCTCAACGAGGTCCACGACTGCTGCCGGACGCCCCAGGACGCGTAGCGGCCGGTCGCATCGGGTCCTGGGCGGCGGCGGCTCCGATGCTCGGCGCGGGCACGCGGTCCTGCTCGGCGGCGGGGACACGAGTGCGGCTCGGCGGTGTGGTCGGGCGGTGTGACCCGCGTTTGCTCGCGTGACAGTGCGCAACTTCCGGCGCGTTCGCTCGTTTGAACCGTGGATGCATCTCTCATGGAAGGGGCCGGCAGTGGCGGCGAGCGAACGGAGACCGCAGGCGGAGTACGGGAGCGGGAGGCGGAAGCGCCGCAAGGCGGTGCTCGCGGCGACGGCCGGGACGCTGGCCCTGGGCATCGCGGCCGTGGTGGTCCCCGCGGCGTTCGCCGACGACCCGGCGACCGAGGCCGTCGAGGACGCCGTCGAGATCCTGCCGGTGGACGACTCGGTGCTGGGCCTGATCGACGTCGGCGAGGTCAAGGACCTGACCGAGTCGCTGACCTACGCGGGCGACCGGAACGCGGTCACCGTGTCGGAGCCCGACGCCGGATACGTGAAGGTCCACTTCGAGCGGCTGCTGCTCGACGCCGGCGACCATGTGACGGTCTCCAGCCCCGACGGGACCGAGTCGTACCGGTACGACCAGTCCATGGTGGACCGGTGGGCGACCTCGATCACCGGCGACACGGCGGTCGTCGAGCTGCACCGGGCCGAGTCGGCACCGGTGTCGGACGCGCTCGGCGTGCTGATCGACCGGGTCGCGTACGGGTTCGCCGCCGACGAGGTCGACGCCATGGCCGCGGACAAGGCTGACCGGGCGCGGCCCGAGGAGAGCATCTGCTCGGGCGACGAGAAGCGCACCTCGGCGTGCTACCGGAACTCGTACCCGGAGGTCGTGGAGGGCGCGGACCCGGTGGCGCGGCTGCTGATCGACGGGACCGTGCTGTGCACGGCGTTCCGGGTGGGCGAGGACAACCGGCTGCTGACCAACCACCACTGCTTCACCGAGTCGTGGGAGGCGAAGCAGACCGAGGTGTGGTTCGGCTACGAGTGCCTTGCGTGCGGCACCGACACGGCGAGCATCCCGGTGAAGGTCAACGGCGAGCAGGTCCTCAAGACCTCGAAGTCCCTGGACTACACGCTCTTCACGGTCGACGACTTCGCGCGGATCGAGCACTTCGGCCACCTGGACCTCGCCGACCGCCCCGCCGACGCGGGCGACGCGATCTACATCCCGCAGCACCCGGCCGGCCGGCCCACCGAGATCGCGATGGAGTCCACGGAGGACGGCGGCAACTGCGTCATCAAGGACGCGGTCTTCGACGGCTACGTGACCGGCAGCGACGTCTCCTACTACTGCGACACCGAGTTCGGCTCCTCCGGCTCCCCGGTGATCTCCCGCGACACGCATGAAGTCGTGGCCCTCCACCACTTCGGCGGCTGCCCCAACTCCGGCGTGAACGCCCAGCTCATCCGGGCCGAGATCGGCCGCATGATCTAGCGACACGACAGCGGCGGCGGCGCGGACCTTTTCGAGTCCGTGCCGCCGCCGCTGTCGTACCCGCCGGGCACTGTTGACTCGGGGGCGCCTGCGAATGCCCGATTCGCGATGAACCGCCGTTCACATTCCCTGCGCCCCATCGGATGTCCCACCGGGCACCGTTGATCCGGGGGCGCTTCGCAGCGCCCATTTTGCCGGGAACCGCCGTTCACATTCGCGCGGCGCGCTACTCCACGCGCTCTTTCACCTGGAGTTCGGCGACGATCGTCGAGAAGTGCGACCGGATGCGGTCGTCGGTCGGGTCGTCCTCCGGGGTCCAGTGGACCGACATGCGCTCGTAGAGGGTGTTGCGCTGGGCCGGAATCCGGTCCGCGGAGCGGATCAGGCCGATCAGCTCCGAGAGGCGCGAGCGGTGGCGGGCGCCGGCCGAGGAGATCACGTTCTCCTCCAGCATGATCGAACCGAGGTCGTCCACGCCGAGGTGGAGGCTGAGCTGACCCGACGCCTTGCCGGTCGTCAGCCACGACGACTGGAGGTGCTTCACGTTGTGGAAGAACAGCCGCGCGACCGCGAGGAGGCGCAGGTACTCGAGCGTCGTCGCCTGGGTCCGGCCCTTGAGGTGGTTGTTCTCCGGCTGGTAGGTCCAGGGGATGAACGAGCGGAACCCGCCGGTGCGGTCCTGGACGTCGCGGATCATCCGCAGGTGCTCGATCCGCTCGGCCGCGGTCTCGCCGGTGCCCATCATCATCGTCGCCGTCGACTCGAGGCCCTGCCGGTGCGCGGCCTCCATGATCTCGAGCCAGCGCTCCCCCGACTCCTTGAGCGGGGCGAGCGCGGTGCGCGGCCGGGCCGGCAGCATCTCGGCGCCCGCGCCGGCGATCGAGTCGAGCCCGGCCGCCTTGATGCGCCGGATCGCCTCGTCGATCTCGACGCCGGAGACCTTCGACATGTGCGCGATCTCCGACGGCCCGATCGAGTGGATCATCAGCTCCGGGTACTCGCGCTTCACCGAGGAGAACAGCTCCTCGTAGTACTCGACGCCGAAGTCCGGGTGGTGGCCGCCCTGGAGCATCACCTGCGTGGCGCCCAGGCCCACGGCCTCGCCGCACCGGCGCAGGACCTCCTCCATCGGGTGGGCCCAGCCCTCCTCGTGCTTCGGGGCGCGGTAGAAGGCGCAGAACTTGCACGCGGTGACGCACACGTTCGTGTAGTTGATGTTGCGGTCGATGATGTAGGTGACGATGTTGTCGCCGATGACGCGGCGCCGGGCCGCGTCGGCGGCCTCCGCGAGCGGGTGGAAGGGCGCTTCGGTGTAGAGCAGCAGGGCTTCCTCGGCGCTGATGGCGCCGCCGTCGGCGGCGCGGGCGAGGACATCGTCAATCTCGGCCATGCACGAAGCGTATCCGCCGCAGGCCCTCCGGGACAGTGCGCCCGAACGGATTGACTCGTGGGTTACTACACGGTGTAGAGCTCGGTGTGGATCTCGGCGGTGCCGTCGGCTTCGAGGATCTCCTTGACGCCGAGGACCATCTCGTAGGGCCCGCACAGGAACCACTCGTCGACCTCGCGCGGGTCGACGAGGGTGCCGAGGACCTGCTGGAGCCGTTCGGGGGTGAGCCGCCCGGTGAGCAGCGGCGAGGGGCCTTCGGACCGCGTCCGGACGTGGTGGAGGCGCAGCCGGTCGCCGTGGGCGCGTTGGAGTTCGCGCAGTTCGGCGGCGAACATGGTGCTGTCCTCGGTCCGGTTCGAGTAGAGGAGGGTCACGGTCGCGCCGGCTTCGAGGGCGGCGGTGGCGATCGAGATGATCGGGGTGATCCCGGAGCCGGCGACGACGGAGCCGTAGTGGCGGTCGGGCCGGATGTCGGTGCAGAAGTTGCCGAGCGGCGGGAGCACTTCGAGCACGTCGCCGGGCAGGAGCCGCCGGTTCGCGTACCCGGAGAAGGAGCCCTTGGGGATCGAGCGGATGCCCAGGCGCAGCGTGCCCTGCTCGGCGAGTTCGCGCGGCGTGGAGGCGAGCGAGTAGGAGCGGCGGACCTCGGAGCCGTCGGGTTCGACGCGCTGGAAGGTGAGGTGCTGGCCGGGTTTGAAGTCGAACGCAGGCCGGAGGTGCTCGGGGACGGCGAGGGTGACCTCGACGGCGTCCTCGGTGAGGTGCCGGACGCGGCTGACGGTGAGCTTGTGCCACGCGGGGCGGTTCTTGCGGGGCTTGTTCAGCTCGATGGCCACGGGCGGTCCTTCTCTCACTCTCGGTTCTCGCGTCGGTCGGCGGCGCCGCCGGGCGCCGCCTCGAACGGCGCGACGTCGTACAGGGCGCCGCGCGGTTCGGAGGTCGCGTCGGTTCAGATGTCGCTGTCGAAGAATTCGGGCCCTTCGGGCGAAAGGTCCTTCACTTCGGTGTAACGGGCGGCTCGGGAGGCGAATTCCCGCAGGCCCGCGAGGTGCCGGTCACCGAGGCCGAACTGGAGCCGGTCGAAGTACTCGGCGAGCGCGGCGGGCGCGAACGGCTCCCAGCGGGCGGCGGAGGCGACAACGGCGCCGATCTCCTCGCGGCTCAGGCGCACCGAGTCGCGGAACGCGAGGTGGACGTCCTTGACGAGCCCCGGGTGGGCTTCGGCGTAGTCGCGGCGGACGGCCCAGACGGCGAAGACCATCGGCAGGCCGGTCCAGTCCTTCCATTCGGCGGCGAGGTCGAGCACGTGCAGGCCCCGCGGGCTGTCGTGGCCGTGCTCGTGGAAGACGTGCAGTGCCTCGTCGCCGATGAGGACGGCCGCGTCGGCGCCGTCGAGCGCGGACTCGAGGTCCGGCGGCGCGGTCCGGTAGGTCGGCCGGCGGCCGTAGCGGTCCTCCAGGAGCATCCTCCCGAGGAGGACGCCGGTGCGCGAGTCCGAGGCGAGGGAGACGCGCGGCTCGGCGGGGAGTTCGGCGAGCGGGGTCTTCGTCACCAGGTTGACGCTGAGGACCGGGCCGTCGGCGGCGACCGCCGGGTCCGGGATGAGCAGCAGGCGGTCGCTGTGGCGCAGGTACTCGACGAGGGTGATCGGGCCGATGTCGAGGTCGCCCTCGACGAGGAGCCGGCTCAGCTCGTCGGGCGCGTCGCGGCGCAGGTCGAACTCGAGCAGCGCGCCCGTCCGGGCCAGTCCCCAGTAGATGGGCATGCAGTTGAGGAAGGCGATGTGGCCGACCCTCGGGCGTCGCGCATTGTTCACAGGTCCGACCGTAGCCCCCCTTCGAGTCCTAGGACGGTCCCGAGAGGGGGGCGGGGTCGCCGCCGTCACGGCCGGATCAGCGCTCGTCGATGTCGGCGAAGTCCCTGCCGTCCTCGGCGCCGGCGTGTTCGCCGGTGGTTCCGGAGGCGCTGACGAGCGCGGCGAGCCGGTCGAGGACGTCCTCGTCGTCTCCGGTGAGGACGATCTCGTCTCCGGGGCGCACGTCCAGGACGAGCACCTGGAGGATCGACTTGGCGTCGTGCCTCTCGCCGTCGGTCTTCGCGATGAAGACCTCGCCCGCGGACTGCGCGGCGGTCTCGACGAAGACCGTCGCGGGCCGCGCCTGGATGCCGACCTCTGTGGTCACTTTCACACGGCGCTCGGCCATGCTGCTCACTCTCCCCCGTTCACGCGCGGCGTCCGAACCGGACGGCCGCCACGGGGCCGCCGGAGCGGCCCTTCGACACCAGGATGGACCCGGTGCGGGAGCGCCGGAAGCGTTTTCGGGCTATTGCGGCGGGGTCGGGGCGGTCAGGCGTCGGTCTCCTCGGGCTTGGCGCCGTAGACCGTGGGGCGCGGGAGGGGGATGTGCTCGGGCAGCTCGGACCGGTCGAGGAGGTTCTTGACGCGGGCGCGGCCGACCCGGTAGCCCTCCTCCTCGGGCGGGGGCGGGAGTTTCTGCGCGCCGGTCTTGGTCGTCGGTTCCTCGAACAGGCTGATGTCGGGCGCGTTCACGATCTTCTTGCGCGACTCGGCCTCGGTGCTCGGGCCCTCGACGGGGGCGGCCTCCGGCTGGGACGGGGGCGTCTCGACCGGTTCGGGCTCCACCTCGGCGGCGCCGGGGGTCGGTTCGGCCGGGTACAGGTCGATGGGCGCCGCGTCGGAGAACGGGCTGTCCTCGGCGTACAGGTACGTCGGGGGCGGGGTCGGCTCGGGCCGCGGGATCGGCTCCGGGTCGGGCACCGGGCCCGGCGAGGGCGGCTGCGGCGGTGTCGGCTCCGGGTGCGGCACCGGTTCCGGCTGCGGGATCGGGGCCGGCTCCGGCGTCGGGACCGGCGGCGCCGGGTCCGGGACGGGCTGCGGCGGGGTGGGCGCCGGCGGGGTCGGTTCGGTGGAGGCGAAGAGGTCCGCGGCGGGTTCGCCGGCGGTGCGCTCGTTGACCGTCTCCCCGGAGTCGACGGTCTCGGCCGCCGCCTGGGGCGTCTCGCCGGAGGGCTCGGCGGTGAGGTCGATCGCGGGCTCGGGCACGTCGGGCGCAGAGCCGCCAGCCGCCTCGGCACCGGGTGTTTCGTCGAACGCCTTGGCGCCCAAGCCGATCACGGGCTCGGGCACGTCGGGAACGGGCACGCCTGCCGCTTCGGCCGCATCGGCCGCGGCCTCGGCCGCCTCGACCAGGTCGGCGCCGGGCGTCGGCGCGTCCACGACGGCGGTCTCGGCGAGCGCCTCCTCGAGCTCGGGCTCGACGACGCTCTCGGGCGCCTCGCCGTCCTCGGCGAGGCCGGGCGCGTCGGCCGGGGCCGGCGGCAGGGACTCGCCGGGGACCTCGTCGCCGAGGCCCGCCAGCGCGGACTCGTCGTCGTCGTCGAGTTCGGCGTCGTCGTCCGGGTCCTCGGGGTCGGGCAGGGAGTCCCAGACGGCGTCCTCGTCGTCGTCCTCGTCGAGCCCGGCCGGGGCCGCCGGCGCGGCGGCCGGTTCGGCGGTGCTGAAGGACACCTCGGGTTCGGCCGCCGGCTCGGCCGCGTTGAACGACAGTGCGGGCTCGGCGGGCGACTCGGCGGGGACGCTGAACGCGGCGCTGCCGGAGTCCGGGCCGTCGGCGGCCGTGTCGCCGGAGTCCGGCGTGGTGAACGCGGTGCCGCCGGTGGTGCCGGTGGAGGAGGGCGCGGGTTCGGCCGGGGGCGCGAACACGCCGCCGGGGCTGCTCTCCGAGGAGGGCACGCTGAATCCGGGCGGGGCGGCGGCCGGGACGGCCGGCGCGGTCGGGCCGGGGTCGGCGAACGGCGCCTCCGTCGGCGGGACGGCCGGGGTGCGGCGCAGGATCTGGGTGCCGTCCTGGACGTCGGGCGCGGCGGGGGCCGCGGGCGGTGCGAACATGCCCGGTTCGGCCGACGGCAGGCTGAAGGCGCTGCTCGCGGGCGGTGCCGCGTAGGGCGGGCCGGTGACCGGCGAGGACGCCGAGGGCGGCTCGGCGAACGGCCGGCTCTCGGGGGCGGCCCCGTAGGAGGGTGCGCCCGGCGGGTTCGCGGGCGGGGCCGCGAACGAGGGCGGCGGGGAGACCGGCGGGACCGTCGGCGGGGCGGTCGCGACCGGCGGCAGCGACTGCGCGGACTGGTACGGCTGCGGGGCCTGGTACGGGGGCACGGGCGGCTGCGGCGGCTGGTAGGGCGGGTACTGGCCCTGCTGGTTCGGGGCGTGGTAGGCCGGGACCTGCGCGGCGCCGTACGCGGGCGGCTGCGGCGGCGGGACCGGTGCCGAGCCGTACTGGGGCACGGCGGCCTGGCCCTGGGGTGGGACGGCGGCCGAGCCGTGCGCGGCCGGGCCCCACTGGTGCGGCTGGTTCGCCGGCGGCTGCGGCGGGACGGCCGCGTAGCCCTGGTTCGGGTACTGCTCGGGCGGCGCGGTCGGCTGGTAGGCGCCCGGGGGCGCGTACTGGGGTTCGGGCGGCGCGGCGTAGCCCTGCGGCTCGCCGGGCGGGGCGTACTGGGGCACGGCGGCCGCGCCGTACGCCTGGGGTGCACCGGGAGGCGCGTACGAGGGCGCGCCGTAGGTCGCCGGCGGCGGGTACTGCGGCTCTGCCGGGAACCCGCCGATCGGGGGCGGCAGGGGGGCGCCGCACTGGGGGCAGCGGCGCTGCCCGGACGTCAGTCGCTTGCCGCAGGAGCTACAGCTGTTTCCGTCCACGGAAGCCTCCTCTGGGCTGGAGCGTCGTCAATCGGGCAACTCGATATCCATCGTGCCATCAACCCGTCGCGTCCCGTGCACGCGTTCCCACTATCGCGGCGATGCCCTCACGCCTCGGTCTGGCGGGTCAGCATGCCGGCGACCGTGCTGGAGGCCGTGTCGACGGGCGATTCGCCCTCGTCCTCGGTGGGCGTCAGCGGCTCGTCCGACGGGGTCGGCGAGGGGGACTCCGACGGCGTCTCGCTGTCGGTCGGGTCGGGGTCCTCGGACGTCGGGTCGTCGTCCGGGGTGGTCGGGTCGTCGTCCGGCGTCGTGGGGTCGTCGTCGGGCGTGGTCGGGTCGTCGTCCGGAGTGGACGGGTCCTCGCCGCCGGGCGTCTGCGTCGGGTCCTCGGCGTCGGGGTCGGTCTTGACGGCGTCGACGACCCGGTGGGCGCCGGCGAAGTTCTCGAACCAGATCGAGCTGATCTTGACGACGTCGCCCGAGCGGGGGGCCTGGATCATCTTGCCGTCGCCCAGGTACATGCCGGTGTGGTAGACCGACTGCCAGTTGCCCGGGTCGTCCCACCAGTAGAGGAGGTCGCCGGGGAGGAGCTTCTCGACGTCGACCGGCTTGTCGCGGGTGGCGTTGTACTGGTCGGCGGCGACGCGCGGGAGGCTCACGCCCGCGTAGGCGTACGCGGACTGGACCAGGCCCGAGCAGTCGAAGGCGTCGGGGCCCTCGGCGCCCCACAGGTACGGGTCGCCGAGCTGGGCGAGCGCGTACTCGACGGCCTTCTTCGCTTCGGGGGCGGCGTCCCAGCCGTCGACCTCGGAGGAGAAGTCGCCGGAGTAGTCGGCGGCGGCGGCCTCGCGCTCGGCCTCGAGCTGCTCGAGGGCCTCCTGGTTGTCGGCGATGAGTTCGTTCAGGGCCGTCTGGGCGCGGTCGAACTCGGTGTCGAGGGCGAGGTAGCGCGATTCGGCGCGGTCGGCGGAGAGGACGGCGGCGTCGTAGGCGGCGCGGGCGACCGATTCGGCGGTCGACGCGTCCTCGAGTTCGGCGGTCAGCGCGGGCAGGTCCCATTCGCCGCCGAGCGGGGTGAGGCCGGAGAGGTCGGGCAGTTCGTTGTCGGGGACGCCGGCGGTGTCGGCGTACGCCTCGCCGGCGGCGTAGTCGAGGGCGGCCTGCGCGGCTTCGAGTTCGGTGGCGGTCGCGGTCCACTCGGTCTGGGCGTCGGCGAGGCGGGTCTCGCGGGCGAGCCACTCCTCCTGCGCGTCGGTGGTCTCCTCGGCGAGCTGCGCGAGGTCGATCTGGGCGGCGACGATCTGGTCGCCGAGGGGGCCGTCGGCGGTCTCGGGGTTGGTCACCGGGGTGTCGTCGCCGGCCGTGCCGAGGGGCCGGCCGCCGTCGTCGGGGACGGTCACGCCGGGCTGGGAGAACGCGGGGAGCGCCCCGCCGAAGACGACGGCCGCCGCACTGGCGGCGGCGATCATGCGGGCACCGAACCGTGAAACGCGCATGTGAGGTGTCCTTCTGTGGGGGAGGCCACGGATACTGTACCCAACACACGCAACTCTCGCGTCTCCGGTTGCTTGCGAGAACGGATCGTGTTGGTGGACACTCGATGTCGTACTCCCCGCGTAGCGTCGCATCGGGGGGCTCCCGGTGTCCGAAATGCCGGGACGCTCCGTTCGCGTTCAGAGCCTCACACGCTGATCGTGCGCGGCGGCCCCGGTGCCGCCGCGAGGCTACGCTGGCGGTGAACCGACAACGTTGGGAGCGCCATGGACGACACCGCTGAGTTCAAGGCCGGCATCGAAGCGAAGCTCGCGGCCGGCGAGCGGCTGACCTTCGACGACGGCGTGGGCCTGTACGAGATCGACGACCTCGCCTGGCTCGGCCGCCTCGCGCACGGGGTGCGCACCGCCAAGAACGGCGACCGGACCATGTTCAACGTCAACCGGCACCTGAACCTCACCAACGTCTGCTCCGCATCCTGCGCGTACTGCTCCTTCCAGCGCAAGCCCGGCGAGGCCGACGCGTACACGATGCGCGTCGAGCAGGCCGTGGCCCTCGCCGAGCAGATGCGCGGCGACGCCCCCACCGAGCTGCACATCGTCAACGGCCTCCACCCGACCCTCCCGTGGCGGTACTACCCGCGGGTCCTCAAGGCGCTCAAGGAGACCCTGCCGGAGGTGAACCTCAAGGCGTTCACCGCGACCGAGGTCCAGTGGTTCGAGAAGATCTCCGGCCTCGGCGCGAGCGAGATCCTCGACGAGCTCATCGAGGCCGGCCTCGAGTCGCTCACCGGCGGCGGCGCCGAGATCTTCGACTGGGAGGTCCGTCAGCACATCGTCGACCACGACTGCCACTGGGAGGACTGGTCGCGGATCCACCGGCTCGCCCACGAGAAGGGCCTGCGGACCCCGGCGACGATGCTGTACGGCCACATCGAGGAGCCCCGCCACCGCGTCGACCACGTGCTGCGCCTGCGCGAGCTCCAGGACGAGACCGGCGGCTTCGCCGTGTTCATCCCCCTGCGCTACCAGCACGACTTCCACGACTCCAAGGACGGCAAGATCCGCAACCGGCTCCAGGCCCGCACCACCATGGCGAGCCCGGCCGAGTCGCTCAAGGTGTTCGCGGTCTCGCGGCTCCTGCTCGACAACTTCGACCACGTCAAGTGCTTCTGGGTCATGCACGGCCTCGACGTCGCGCAGCTCTCGCTGTCGTTCGGCGCCGACGACCTCGACGGCTCGGTCGTCGAGTACAAGATCACCCACGACGCCGACGACTACGGCACGCCCGACAAGATGACGCGCGACGACCTGCTCGAGCTCATCCGCGACGCCGGGTTCCGGCCCGTCGAGCGCAACACCCGCTACGAGGTGGTGCGCGAGTACGACGGGCCCCGGTCGATCGCCGAGCGCCGGGCCGAACCCCAGTCGGTGAAGTTCTAGTGGTCCAGGCCCGACCGGACGAACCCAAGGCCCCCATGGCGATGGGCCCGCTCGTGGGGACCGCGCTCGCGTACTTCGTGATGGGCGCGGTCGTCCTCGCCGTGATCGACCTGCTGTTCGTGATCCCCAGCGGCCGGCCGTTCGGCGAGACCTCCGGGTGGATCGCCGCGCTGCCCACCGTGTGGGCGTACACCGAGCAGTTCCGGCGCTACAGCGGCGCGGCCCGCTGGGGCGTCATGCTCGCCGGAGTCGTCCTCGGCCTCGGCTCCGGGCTCGCCGTCGGGATCCTCCTGCCGCCGACCTGGCCGCCGATGCTCACCGGCGGCCTGGCCGGACTCACCGCCGCACTCGTCTACGCGCCCCTGTGGTCAGCAGGGGTCCGCGCCTTCGGAGAGGAGCGGGTCGCATGAACCCGGTCGCCAAGTACTACCTCGCCCGCGTGGCGATCATCGCCGCCGTCGCGGTGCCGCTCATGTTCCTCATCAACGTGCTGGCCGCGCTCGCCGCCGGCCTGCTGGTGTCGTTCGTCCTCGGGTTCCTGCTGCTGCGCAAGCAGCGCGACGCGATGATCGCGCACATCGACGACGGCGTGAAGCGCCGCCGCGAGGAGAAGCAGCGGCTGCGCGCCGAGCTCTCCGGGGAGTGACGCCGGGCCGGGCCGGTCCTTCGGGCCGGCCCTCAGGCGTCCTTCATCAGCTCCGAGCAGATCTGGAGCGTCTCGGCCGCGCCCGCCTCGAGGGCCTTGCCGTAGTGCTTGAGCCAGGCCCGGACGCCGTCGGGCGTGCCGGTCGACCAGGCGCGCTGCGCGCCCACGTACTCGGGCTGGCGCTCGAGGTGCCCGGCGTCGACGGTGATGAGCAGCTTCGGGTCGAGGCCCTTGCTCGCCAGCGCCAGGCGCGCGGCGGCGCGGGCGACCACGTTGTTGGCGACCGGGAACGGCCGCACCGACAGGAGCTCGCCGTGGACGACGGCGGCGGCCATCGCGGCCGGGATCTCCTTGGTGGGGTTGGTGATCAGCGCGCACAGGGCGTTGATCCGCGCGGAACCGGACTCGTCGACCTCGATGCGGCCCGGCTCGAAGTCGACGCCGGCGTCCGCGAAGTCGCGGGTGGCGAGCAGGTGGAGCTTGGCGAGGACGTAGCGCGGCGAGACCGGCCAGACGTCCGCGAGCGAGGGCAGGGCGTCGGTGACGGCGAGGACGCCGCTGACGACGGGGTCGTCGAAGTCGCCGGCGCGCAGGCGCTCGACGTCGCAGTCGTACCCGTCCAGCGCGAGGGTCGCCGAGGCGCTGTGCAGGGCCACCTCGGTCTCGACGAGGCTCTCGTCGCCGCGCAGGGCCTCGTGCCAGAGCATGCGGTCGACGTTGGCTCGGGCGTTCTCAAGGGCGTCGGCGACCTCGGAGAGCTCGAGGAGAGGCGCGAGAGGATCCACGGGCGGAACCTTACCTTTAGTGCGGAGCACGCAAACGGCGCACCGGGCGGGCTAGAGGGCAGTCACAAGATCATATGCAAGTTCGCGGGTCTGCACCGCTCCGACGATACCTGCCGAATCGGAGCGCAAGGGTCCCCGAGGAGAACGAATCCGACCGCTCGGCGGCCGCCGGTCGGCCGCTCCCGGGCCGTTCGGCGCGGGCAGTTCCCAGATGCCGGAGCCGACGCGGGCGCACGTTCCGTGTCGGCCAGTTCGCGGTAGTGTTACGCGGCATAGACCCGCCTCACAGTCGCGCATCGGCGCGTAGATCTGTAAGGAGCCAATACCCGTGGCAGATACCCCGCAAGAGACGCTTGCCAACCTCCTGTCGGAGGAGCGGACCTTTCCGCCGTCCCCCGAGTTCTCCCAGGCGGCGAACGTCACCGCGGCCGCCTACGAGGAAGCCGCGGCCGACCGGCTCGCCTTCTGGGAGCGGCAGGCCCGCCGCCTCGACTGGTCGAAGGACTGGGACCGGGTCCTGGACTGGGACGACCCGCCGTTCGCGAAGTGGTTCACCGGCGGCGAGCTGAACGTGTCGGCGAACTGCCTCGACCGGCACGTGGCCGCCGGGCTCGGCGACCGGGTCGCGATCCACTTCGAGGGCGAGCCCGGCGACACCCGCGCCGTCACCTACGCCGAGCTGCTCGACGAGGTCAAGCGGGCCGCGAACGCCCTCACCGAACTGGGCGTGGAGGCCGGCGACCGGGTCGTCGTCTACATGCCGATGATCCCCGAGGCCGCGGTGGCGATGCTGGCGTGCGCGCGCATCGGCGCGCCCCACTCGGTGGTGTTCGGCGGGTTCAGCGCGACCGCCCTGTCGAGCCGCATCCAGGACGCGGGCGCGAAGCTCGTGATCTGCGCCGACGGCGGGTTCCGCAGGGGCAAGCCGCTGGCGCTCAAGCCGACCGTGGACGAGGCGCTCGAGTCGTGCCCGACCGTGGAGAAGGTCCTCGTCGTCACCCGCACCGGGCAGGAGGTCGCCTGGAGCGACCGCGACGTCAAGTGGGAGGACGCCGTCGGCGGCGCCTCGAGCGAGCACGAGGCGCAGCCGTTCGACGCCGAGCACCCGCTGTTCATCCTGTACACGTCGGGGACCACGGGCAAGCCCAAGGGCATCCTGCACACCTCCGGCGGGTACCTGACGCAGGCGTCGTACACGCACCACGCCGTGTTCGACCTCAAGCCGGAGACCGACGTCTACTGGTGCACCGCCGACATCGGCTGGGTCACCGGCCACTCGTACATCGTCTACGGCCCCATGTCGAACGGCGCCACCCAGGTCATGTACGAGGGCACCCCGGACACGCCGCACACCGGCCGGTTCTGGGAGATCGTCCAGAAGTACGGCGTGACGCTGCTCTACACCGCGCCCACGGCGATCCGCACGTTCATGAAGTGGGGCGACGACATCCCCGCGAAGTACGACCTGTCGAGCCTGCGCCTGCTCGGTTCCGTCGGCGAGCCGATCAACCCCGAGGCGTGGGTCTGGTACCGCGAGCACATCGGCGGCGGGACGACCCCGGTCGTCGACACCTGGTGGCAGACCGAGACCGGCGCGATCATGGTGTCCCCGCTCCCGGGCGTCACCGCGACCAAGCCCGGGTCGGCGCAGCGGCCGCTGCCGGGCATCGACGTCGACGTCGTGGACGAGCAGGGGCGGTCGGTGCCGAACGGCGGCGGCGGGTTCCTCACCATCCGGGAGCCGTGGCCGTCGATGCTCCGCACCATCTGGGGCGACGACCAGCGGTTCATCGACACGTACTGGGCGCACTTCGACGGCATGTACTTCGCCGGCGACGGCGCGAAGAAGGACGACGACGGCGACCTGTGGCTCCTGGGCCGCGTCGACGACATCATGCTGGTCAGCGGCCACAACATCTCCACGACCGAAGTGGAGTCGGCCCTCGTCAGCCACCCCACCGTCGCCGAGGCGGCGGTCGTGGGGGCGTCCGACCCGGTCACCGGGCAGGGCATCGTCGCGTTCGTGATCCTGCGCGGGCAGGCCGAGTCCAGCCCCGAGCACCTCGCCGAACTGCGCGCGCACGTGTCGAAGACGCTGGGCCCCATCGCGAAGCCGCGCCAGGTCATCATCGTGGCCGAGCTGCCGAAGACCCGCTCGGGCAAGATCATGCGGCGGCTCCTGCGCGACATCGCCGAGGACCGCGAGCTCGGCGACGTCACCACCCTCCAGGACAGCGCGGTCATGAGCCGCATCAAGACCGGGCTCAGGGCCGGCAAGGAGGACTAGGAGGCGAACGCCACCGGCGTTCGCCGCCGCGCCGCTAAGGCGTAAGCAACTCGTAACGAGGTCGGGTCCGCAACCTGCGGGCCCGACCTCGTACGCTGTCCGCGTGACCCGCAAGACCTTCGCCGACAGCGCCGCGCTCAAGCAGGGCCCCTGGACGCACCGGCAAGTCGACGCCAACGGCTCGCGCTTCCATGTGGCCGAATCCGGGGAAGGCCCGCTGATCCTGCTGCTGCACGGCTTCCCCGAGTTCTGGTGGGCCTGGCGCCACCAGATCCCCGCGCTCGCGGACGCCGGCTTCCGCGTCGTCGCCGCCGACCTGCGCGGCTACGGCGCCTCCGACAAGCCCCCGCGCGGCTACGACGCGTACACGATGGCCGCCGACGTCGTCGGGCTCGTCCGCGCCCTCGGCGAGCGCGAGGCCACCGTCGTCGGCCACGACCTCGGCGGGATCCTCGGGTTCGCGGCGGCCGCGTTCCACCCCCGGCAGTTCAAGTCGCTCGTGGTCCTCGGCGCCGCGCACCCGCTGCGGCAGCGGGCCGCGCTCGCGGTGGACCCGAAGGGGCAGCTCTCGGCGTCACGGCACCTGTTCGCGTTCCAGATGCCCCGCTACGAGCACAAGCTGACTGCTTGGGACGCAAGGAAAGTGGCGGATCTGATGTACTCGTGGTCGGGGCCGGGGTGGCGGAACACGCGGGACTTCCAGGAGTACGTGCGGGCCTGCCGGGACGTCATCCAGATCCCGCAGGCGGCGTTCTGCGCCCTGGAGGCGTTCCGGTGGCCGTTCCGGACCTCGCTGGGGCTGGCGGGGCGGCGGTTCGTGAAGCTGCTCCAGCGGCCGACGCCGGTGCCGACGCTCCAGCTCCACGGCGCGCTCGACTCGTGCGTGCTGCCGCGGACGGCGCAGGGCTCGGGGCGGTACGTGCACGGGCGGTACGAGTGGAAGCTCCTCGACGGGGTCGGGCACTTCCCGCAGCAGGAGTCGCCGGAGACGGTCACCAAGGAGATCATCCGCTGGGCGTCCTGAGGCCGGTCACAATCCCGCAAATATACTAGCCGACCGGCTAGTGAATGGGGCAGGATGGGACTGCAAGCTGCTTCCCATCCGAAGGCGGGTCCATGTCCGTGCCACAATCCGGCTCCGCAAGCGCCGCCGGACCGACGTTCGCGCTCACCGGCGCCACCGTCGTCCCCATCACCGCCGCTCCGATCGAGCAGGGCGTCGTCATCGTCGAGAACGGCCGCATCAGCGCCGTCGGCGGCCCCGAACTCACCGTCCCCGCGGGCGTCGACCGGATCGACGCGTCCGGCAAGTGGATCGTCCCGGGCCTCATCGACGCCCACACCCACCTGGGCGTCCACGAGACCGGCGAAGGCTGGGCGGGCGACGACACCAACGAGATGACCGACCCGAACACCGCGCACGTGCGGGCCCTGGACGGCATCAACCCGACCGAGCCCGGGTTCGCCGACGCCCTCAAGGGCGGCGTGCTCACCGCCTGCGTCAACCCCGGCTCGGGCAACGTCATCGGCGGCGAGTGCGTCGTGGTCAAGACCGCCGGCGGCCGCCGCGTCGACGACCTCGTGGTCCGCTCCCCCGCCGGCATCAAGTCGGCGCTCGGGGAGAACCCGAAGCGCGTGTACGGCGACAAGGGCCAGACCCCGAAGACCCGCATGGGCACCGCGGGCGTGCTCAGGTCGGCGTTCATCGCCGCCGAGAAGCACCGCGCCGCCGAGGACCCCGACCGCGACCTCAGGCTCGAGAACCTCGTGAAGGTCCTCGACCGCGAGATCCCCTGGCGCCAGCACTGCCACCGCGCCGACGACATCGCGACCGCGATCCGCGTCGCCGACGAGTTCGGGTACGACCTCGTCCTCGACCACGGAACCGAGGCGCACCTGCTCGCCGACGTGATCGCCGAGAAGGGCGTCCCGGTCCTGTTCGGACCGCTGCTGACCGCCCGCGCGAAGGTCGAGACCGCGAAGCGGTTCCCGGAGAACGCGGTGAGGATGGCCGAGGCCGGCGTGAAGCTCGTGATCATGACCGACCACCCGGTGGTCCCGATCCAGTACCTCATCGTGCAGGTCATGGAGTGCGTCAAGGCCGGACTCGACCGCGACACCGCGCTGCGGTCGGTGACGATCAACCCGGCCGAGGTGCTCGGCGTCGCCGACCGGCTCGGCTCGCTCGAGGCCGGCAAGGACGCGGACTTCTGCGTGTGGTCGGGCGACCCGCTCGACTACTACTCGAAAGTGGAGCAGGCGTACATCGACGGGTCGCGGGTCGCTTAGCGCGCCTTCGCGTCTGGGTCCGGTCCTCACATCGGACACCTGGGGAGACCCGTATCGACCCCGCCCCCGGGGTGCGACGGAACGGCGCTCGGGCCCGGGAGGCGATGCCTCCCGGGCCCGAGCCGTGCTCACGTATTGCCTGCGACGTCGAGGCCGCCTGTCCGGTGCCCGACGGCGCGAACGCCGCCGGACCGGTCGCGGCCCTATGCGGCGCGGCGCACCTCGGCGCGCGTCGGCAGGGCGGCGAGCTCGCCGCGGACCCGCAGTTCGCGGGCGATGAAGCCGTGCTTCGCGGCGGCGAAGCCGCCGACGATGCGGTCCATCAGCGACGGCCGGTCCTCGACGACCGGGGCGTCCGGCAGCGCGGAGCCGGCGTCGGACTTGATGAGCTGGACTGCGATGAACGCGTAAGGGTCCATTGTGGTTCCTTCCGGGCGGTGATGCGATGAGCGTGCCGCGCCGGTGCGGCGTGAGGCCCGACCGGTCTCCGGTCCCCCGGGCCTCACGGTCAACTCTGACCGGCCGGTGTCACCGGCTCATTACGTCCCAGCAAACCCTCGGGCAAGCCTGGTAAACACCGCGGTGCCGATCATGCCGCAGGTCACATATCACGGGTCCGCGAATCCGCTTGCCGCATTCCACACGATCGATGAAATTCCAACAAGAGAGAGAAATACCCGCGCCGCATTTGCCAATGACTCCGCCTAATTCGGTCATACATTCTCGACGGCGGACCATCGCCTCCGAGAAAGGAGCGCATTTGGGCAATCCGCTACGCTCAGCGCATGACAAGCGGAAGCACCGCGTATTTCGGCGTACTGGACACTGTCAACTTCCAGCCGGATCTTCCGGAACTCGAACTTGCGAATCGCACATTGAACGCGACCGGAGCGGTGATGCTCCACATGATCCTCGGCGGCGTTCACCCCGTACTGAGTCAATCCCAGGCATTCGACAGCGCACCACTCGTCAGCACCCTCGCCCGAATGGACGAGGACTCGCTCGCAATGATCGGACTCGCCCGCCGGGGAAGCATCCAAGTCCGCATTCTCGACAGCCCGGGCCTCGCGGATGATCCGGCCGACGGCCAGAGGTTCACACTCCTCAATGCGTTCCGATCGGCACTCCTGCAACCGGAGTTCCGCTTCTCGTCATGGCCGGAACTCGGCGCGGACATGGCACTGCGGCGAGCGGTCGCCGAGCAGCTCGACCGCGACCCGGAACGGGTAGGCGCGATCGCCGAACACGACCTGCTCCACCGGCTGCTCGGCCTCATCGAGTTCGACCAGGCGCTGCGGGACAGCCCCGTCTCGGAACGGGCGACGATCGCGAACGGCGCCGACCTCGCCGACCAGGTGCTCGGCGCCGTCTCGAGCATCCGCCGCACCAGCGGCGGAGCGGACACCGACATGCTCACCCTCCTGCAGGCGCGGGTCCAGGAGGCCCGCGACCCGGCGCGGTTCAGGCGGCGGTCGGCCTGGTACGCGCTGCTCGACGAGTACGAGGACGCGGCCTCGCAGGACGCGTCGGCGGCCGGCCAACTGGAACTGGTGCGGGGCCTCGTGAACGCCAAGTACAACGGCATCGTCGCCGCATCCCTGGGCGCCGACGGACTGGACGTGGAGATCCCCGACTTCAGAGCGGCGCAGATCGTGGCGCGAGCGGGAACCGAGCACCTGGTGGGGGCCAGGAGCGCTCAGGTGCTCGACCATTCGGACGTCGGCGCCTGGCTGACCTGGAGTGAACTGCAGCGGACCCTGACGCTGATGCAGGACATCAGGGTTCCGCAGAGCCGGTACCGATTCCTTGTCGGAAAATACCGCGAATACGATGTCGGGCGGCGCATGCGATCGCAGCCGGGCGGACAGATCTGGGCCCATGTCCGCGCCGCACCGATCAACGCACTGGGAGCGGCCGTCGGCGGCATCGTCGGACTCGCCATCGGAAACGACGCAGTCGGCACCGTTGTCGGGAGTCTTATCGGAACCGCAGGCGGAGTGTACGCTAACGTCGTGCTCGACAAATTCAAAGAACGCGCTCTCGGCAAGGCCGCACTCAAAGCCCAAAGGGAATCCGATCAGGTCTTCACCCCCGTCCTCGGTCGCGGCAGCATCGCGTACCGGATCGACGATGAATCCTGACAAGCGCCGGTACGAACAACTCCGGGAGACCCGACCCGAACTGTTCGCCAATCCCGCCGGAACGATCTTCTCCATCCTGCACGAACCTGAAGCGGTCGCCGAGGCCGAGCGCGAAGCGGCCGACCGGCTCCGGTCCGCCGGACTCCCCGAGGCATGGGCCCGGACCGGAGTGGTCTACGAGGACGCGTACGGCCTCCGGGTCCGGGACGCCGTCCGGTTCCCCGACGGCGCCCTCGGCACCTACATCCGCGACGTCGGACCCCGAGCGGTCGCCGGAGTCGTGGTGCTGCCGGTCCTCGACGGCAGCGTCGTGCTCGTCGACCACTTCCGGCACGCCACCCGCAGCCGCCACCTTGAGCTGCCCCGAGGCGCCGGCGAATCCGATTCGCCCGAAGACGATGCACGCCGCGAACTCGCAGAGGAGGTCGGCGCCGACGCGACGACACTCGTCCCGCTCGGCGAGCTGCACCCCGACACCGGCATCTCGGCATCGTCCGTCGCGATGTTCTACGCCGAGATCGACAGGATCGGCCGGCCGGACACGGGCGAGGCCATCGACTCGATCCGCCTGGTGCCGCCCGACGAGCTCCGGGACATGATCCGAGCCGGAGCGATCACCGACGGCTTCACCCTGGCCGCCTACCTGCGAGCGGTACTGCTCGGGCTGCTTCCCGGCTGAGCGCGAGCAACAGGCACCGGCTGCCCGACAACGATTGAGCGGCAAGGATTCTCCTGTTAGGATCGCCGCATGTACCTGGTCTCGGGAGCCACCGGCAACATCGGCCGCGAAGTCGTTCAGGCGCTGGCGGAGCGAGGGCTCCCGGTGCGGGCGCTCGTCCGCGACGCGAGCCGCGCGGCACTGCCGGACGGCGTCGAGGCCGCCGTCGGCGACCTCGACCGGCCCGAGTCGCTCGACCCGTGGCTCGGCGGCGTCGAAGCGGCGTTCGTCCTCCCCGGCTTCGCCGACATGCCGGCCGTCTGCGGTCGGCTCCGCGACGCGGGAGTCAAGCGGATCGTGCAGCTCTCCGGCAGCTCCCCCGAGACCGGCAACGCCGACAACGCGATCACCGCGATGATGGTGCGGTCCGAGGACGCCGCCCGCGGCTCCGGTCTCCAGTGGACTGTCCTGCGGCCCAGCGGATTCATGTCGAACACGCTGCGGTGGCTGCCGCAGCTCCGCACCGGCGACGTCGTCCGCGCGCCCTGGGGCGACATCCCGGTCGCGTGCATCGACCCGTTCGACATCGCCGCAGTCGCGGTGGCAGCGCTGACCGAGGACGGCCACCACGAGGCGGTCTACCGCCTCTCCGGGCCCCGCGCGATGCTGCCGGCCGAGCAGCTCGAGATCCTCGGCCGGATCCTCGACCGCCCGCTCCGCTTCGAGAACCTGACGATCGAGGAGACCCGGGCAGAGCTCGAGGCGACGATGCCCCAGCAGTACGTCGACGCCTTCTTCGACTTCTATGTGGACGGATCGCTCGACGAGTCGCCGGTGTACCCCACGGTCGAGCAGGTCACCGGCCGCCCGCCGCGCACGTTCGAGCAGTGGGCCCAGGCCAACGCCGCCGCCTTCCGCTGACCCGCACCCCGAACCCGACCGCCGATCCCCGAACGCGTCACTGGACCGGGGCTGCGCCGTGCCCTGCGTTGATCGCGGGCCAGCCGCGGAACGCCTTGTCCCCCAGGAGAGCTACGCGCAAGTGTCCACTCCACGGGGACGCCGCCGGGCCGCCGGATCCGTAGCGTTCACCGCAGCCGCGGCGCCCCCGCCGCGGGACAGCGGAAGGAATCCTCATGAGACTGGTCTGGCAACTGCTCGCCGTCGGCGCGATCGCCCTCATCGGCGGCCAAGCGACGGTCGTACTCGACGGGCGACCGTGGCTCGTGCTGATCGTCGGCCTCGCCACGAGCGCGGTCGCAGTGCTCGTGTACCGGTGGATCGTGCGGCGCACCGAGCACCGCCCGGTCGCCGAACTGGCATGGCCCGGCGCGGGCAGCGGCATCGGACTCGGCGCCGTCCTCGGCGTCGCCATGTTCGGGGCCGTCATCGCGAACATCGCGTTCCTCGGGCACTACACCGTCGACGGCCTCGGATCGCCCACGGGCGCGATCGGACTCGTCGGCTTCATGGCCGCCGCCGCCGTCACGGAGGAGCTGATCTTCCGCGGCGTCCTGCTGCGCATCGTCGAAGGGCGCTTCGGCACCTGGATCGCCCTGGCCTCCACCAGCCTCGTCTTCGGGCTGACGCACCTGGTCAACCCGAACGCGACCCTGTGGGGCGCGATCGCCATCGCGATCGAGGCCGGCGGCATGCTCGGCGCCGCGTACATCGCCACCCGCAGCCTGTGGCTGCCCATCGGCCTGCACTTCGGCTGGAACATCGCCGCCTCCGCGATCTTCAGCACCGAGGTCTCCGGCAACGGCACCCCGCAGGGCCTCCTCGACGCCGCGACCTCCGGCCCGGTCCTCGTCAGCGGCGGCGCCTTCGGCCCCGAAGGCAGCGCGTACGCGGTCGGCTTCGGCGCCGCCCTGATGATCGTCTTCCTGTGGATCGCCAAGCGACGCGGCCGCCTGGTCCCGCCCCGCCGACGCGCCGAGCGGGCCGACGCCGCGGCTACACTGCCCCGGTGATGGAACTCCGGCGGATCCCGGAGCAGTGGCGGCGGCTCGACGTCACGATCCGGGATCTCCCCTTGGGGCTGATGCTCGCCGCCATGTCGTTCCTGCCCCTGCTCCGCGGCCACGAGACGCAGCTCGGCGACCTCCCCGGGCGGCCGCTGGACGCGTTCGGCATCGGCGTCATGGCGCTCGAATGCCTCCCGCTCGCCGTGCGGCGCCGGTGGCCGGCCGTGTGCCTCGCACTGGTGTCGCTCGGGTTCGTCCTCGCCTCGCTCGGCCGCTACCACCTGGTCGCCAGCACCGCAGTCGGTTTCGCCCTGATCAGCGGAGGCGCCCACCTCGAGCGGTACCGTCGGACCGCCGTGGTCCTGCTCTCGATCGCCTACGCGGGCTTGGCGATCGGGCTCGTGCGGCTCGGCTCGGACGAAGGGGCGGCCGGCTTCGCGACGTTCTACGCGCTCCTCGCGGCCGCATGGGGCACCGGGTCCTGGCTCCGCGCCACGCGGCAGGCCGAGGCCGAGCGGCGCCGCCGCGTCGCCGAGACCACCCGCGCCGCCGAGCGGACGCACATCGCCCGCGAACTCCACGACGTCGTCACGCACCACGTGACCGCGATGGTCGTGCAGGCCGAGGCCGCCCGGTACCTGACCGGCGCTCCCGACCGCCTCGACGCGACGCTGAAGGCCGTCGGCGACACCGGCCGCCGCGCCACCACGGACCTGCGGCACCTGCTCGACCTGCTCGCGCCCGACCACACTGCTTCTGACAACGCCGGCGCCGACCGCCGGGCGCCCGGCGCCGGGGCCCGGACTCCGGCGGTCGGGCGGCTGCTCACGCTCGTGGAGCAGACGCGGCAGGCCGGCCAGCCGGTGGAGTTCACCGAGGAGGGCACGCCGGCGGCCGACACCGGCAGCGCGGACCTGGTGGCGTACCGGGTCGTCCAGGAGGCGCTCACCAACGCGGTCAAGCACGCCCGCAGCAGCCCCACGGCGGTGCGGGTGCGGCACCGCGCCGGCGACATCACCGTCGAGGTCGTCACCGAGGGGTCCACCGTCCCGCCGCTGGCCGGGAGCGGGCGCGGCCTCGCCGGGCTGCGCGAACGCGTCGACCTCCTCGGCGGCGACTTCGACGCCGGCCCCCGCGCGGGCGGCGGGTTCGCCGTGCGGGCGCGCATCCCCGCGGGCGGCCCGTCGTGACCGCCCCGATCCGGGTCCTGGTTTGCGACGACCAGATGCTCATCCGCACCGGCCTGGTCACGATCATCGGCGCGCAGCCCGACCTCGAGGTGGCCGGCGAGTGCGGCGACGGGCAGACCGCGGTCGACCTGGCCGAGCGCCTGCGACCGGACGTCGTGCTCATGGACGTCCGCATGCCGGTGCTCGACGGCATCGAGGCCACCCGCCGCCTCGCCGGCGCCGCGGTCGGCGACCCCGTCAAGGTCCTGGTGCTCACCACGTTCAACCTCGACGAGTACGTCTACGAGGCGCTGCGCGCCGGAGCGAGCGGCTTCCTGCTCAAGGACGCGCCGCCTTCGCAACTGCTGCAAGGGATCCGCACGGTCGCGACCGGCGCGGCGCTGCTCGACCCGGAGGTGACGCGCGCACTCGTCGGCAGGTACGCGGCCCGCATCCGGCCCGCGGGCGGCGCCGCCCCGGCACACCCCCTCACGCCGAGGGAGCTGGAAGTCCTGCGCCTCATCGCGGACGGCCGCTCCAACGCCGAGATCGCCGCGGCCCTGTTCATCAGCCCGGAGACGGTGAAGACCTTCGTCTCGCGCATCCTGACCAAACTGGAGCTGCGCGACCGTGTCCAGGCCGTCGTCTACGCCCACCGGCACGGCCTGGTGGACTGACCGGCGGTCAGTCGCGCTTCGCCGGGTCGCGGAGCACGGCACCGATCACCGAGGACACGACCTTGCGGACTGCCTCCGCGCCGGGCGGGGCCGCGCGGTCGGCGAACAGCAGGTGCGCGCCGCCGACGAGCATCGGCGCGAGCCCGTCGACCTCGGCGTCCGCGGCGAGCCGGCCGAGGTCCCGCTCCTGCCGGAGGTAGGCCGCGATCATGTCGACGCCTTCGGTCAGGACGGGAACGCCGGCGGGCCAGACCTCGCGGAGGCGCACGCGCAGGGGGTCGCGGAAGGTCAGCAGCGGCACGATGGCGACCGCGACCGATCCGAACAGGGCCGTCAGCGCCTCGGTGAGGTTCCCGATCACCGAGCCGGTGCCGGCCGCTTCGCGCAGCGCCGCGGCCGGGCCGTCGAGCCGCCCGACCCGGTCCATGACGAACTCGGCGAGGAAGTCGTCGAAGTCGGTGAAGTGGCGGTGGAGCACGCCTTTGGCGACCTGCGCCTCGTCGGTCACGGCCCGGCTGGTCAGGGCGCTGGGCCCGTCGCGGAGCAGGACGCGCTCGGCCGCGTCGAACAGCTGCGTCCGCGGATCGCGGAGCGCCACTCCTGTCGGCACCGTGCACCACCTCGCTTCTGTGGGGAATTCTGCCAGATTGACAAGTGGGCGAACGCCCATTTAGAGTGGGCGCATGACCACTTCAGTGTCCGGGCCGCTTCCGGAGCCCCACCGTCTGCGCGACGCCGCCGAGTCGTTCGGCGCCGACGCCGCCCGCTACGACCGCGCCCGACCCGACTACCCGGCCGCGATGGTCGACCGCATCGCCGCCGCGGCGCCCGGCCGGGACGTGCTCGACGTCGGCTGCGGCACCGGCATCGCGTCGCGGCGGCTGCAGGCCGCCGGCTGCCGCGTCCTCGGACTGGACGTCGACGAGCGCATGGCCGCGTTCGCCAGGAGCCGCGGGCTGGACGTCGAGGTCGCGAAGTTCGAGGACTGGGACGCCGCCGGCCGCCGCTTCGACGCCGTCGTCGCCGCCCAGACCTGGCACTGGATCGATCCGGTCGCGGGAGCGGCGAAGGCCGCCGGACTGCTGCGCCCCGGCGGGCTGCTCGCGGCCGTGTGGAACGTCGCGCAGCCGCCGGCCGACCTGAGCCGGGCCTTCGCAGCGGCGACCCGCGAGGCCATGCCGCCGCAACTCGCTGCCGTCATCGACGGATCGGACGTGGTGAAGTCCGCAATGGACGGATACCGGCCGATGTTCGACAGCGCGGCGCGCGGCGTCCGGGAGTCCGGCGCCTTCACGGAGCCGGCCGAGTGGCGGACCGCCTGGGAGCGCGAGTACACGCGGGACGAATGGCTCGACCAGCTCCCGACCGGCGGGCTCTACACGCGGCTCCCGAAGCCGGTGCTCGAGCGCCTGCTCGAGGCCGCGGGCGCGGTGATCGACGAGGCCGGCGGCGCCTTCACCGTCCGGTTCACGACCGTCGCGGTCGCAGCCACGAGGGCCGGGTGACGGCGCCGGGACGGGCCGGGTCTTGACTCCGTCGCAACATATTGGCAAACTTCGATGTAATGGGAGCGCTTCCGTAGCCTCCGCCGAATCAACGAAGGGCATGCCAATGCGGACAGGACGAAGACGAAGGAGCATCGCCGCCCTCGGCGCGGTCGTCGCCGCGGTCGGCGCGGGCGCGCTGACCATCGTGGCGGCCCAGGGCGCCGGGGCCGCGGAAGGCTGCGAGGTCGAGTACAACGTGGTCAACGACTGGGGCTCGGGCTTCCAGGCGAACATCAGCATCACCGCCGACGAGCCGATCGACGGCTGGACGGTCGAATGGGACTTCACCGGCGCTGTCTCCGGCATCAGCGCCTGGAACGTCACCGCGCAGTCGCTCACCGGCCCGCACTTCGAAGCCTCCGACGCGGGATGGAACGGCTCGATCGCCTCCGGTCAGACCAGGGAGGTCTTCGGCTTCACGGCGAACGGGACGGCGGGCGACATCGAGAACGCCGCCGTCAACGGCGTCGAATGCGGCGGCGACGGCAGCCAGGAGCCGACGACCGAGCCCGAGCCGACCGACCCGGACCCGACCGACCCGCCGCCGGCCGGCACGCCCGTCGAGCGGCACGGGCAGCTCAGCGTGTGCGGCGCCAACATGTGCAATGAGGACGGTCAGGCGATCCAGCTTCGCGGCATCTCCAGCATGTGGCTGCACTGGCAGACCCAGCCGTACGCGCAGAGCCTCTCGGCCCTCGAATGGATGCGCGACAACTGGAACATCGAGGTCTTCCGCGTCGCCATGGGCGTGGAGCCCGCGGGCGCGTACCTCGACGACCCCGGCCGGTGGAAGTCCGAAGTGGAGACGGTGATCCGGAACGCCGCCGAGGCCGGCGTCTACCTGATCGTCGACTTCCATGCGCACCAGGCGCACCAGCACCGGTCCGAGGCGGTCGCGTTCTTCTCCGACCTCGCCGACCGGTACGGCCACCTGCCGAACATCATCTGGGAGCCGTACAACGAGCCCGAGCAGGTCTCCTGGACCGGCGCGGTCAAGCCCTACCACGAGGCCGTGCTCGCGGCGATCCGCGCGCAGGACCCGGACAACATCGTCGTCCTCGGCACCCCGACCTGGTCCCAGGACGTCGACGTCGCCGCCGCCGACCCGGTGTCGGGCACGAACCTGATGTACACGCTGCACTTCTACTCGTGCACGCACGCACAGTGGAACCGCGACAAGGCCGATGCCGCGATCGACGCGGGCCTGGCCCTGTTCGTCACCGAGTGGGGCGCGAGCGCCGCCGACGGCGGCCTCGACGGACGCGTCTGCCTCGACGAGGCCCAGCGCTGGATCGACTGGATGGCGGCCAACCGGATCTCGTGGACCGCATGGAAACTGGACGTCGGCACCGACTCGACGAACCTGCTCTCCAGCGGGGCGCCGCTCAACGGCGGCTGGGACAACCACCTGCACGGGCACGCGCCCTTCGTGATCGCGAACCTGCCGTAGCGGGAACCGCCGGCCGGACGGTCGGGGCCGGCCGTCCGGCCGGCGGGCCCGCGGTCTCGCACCGGGACCGCGGGCCCGGCCCCTGGGGTGAACGGTGCCGTTCATGTGCCGTGCCGGATTCAGTCTCGCGGCCGGAGGCGGGATTCGCGAGGCGGCGGACCGGCAGGAGACCGGCACGAGGGAGAGCCGCCTTGGGGCGCTTGATGATCCGTTTCGAAGTGCCCGTTCCGCGTCAGTCGGCGGCCCCGCCGCACGCGGGCGCCTTCTGAGCGGCCTCGTTCAAGTCGGCGGCCGTCAGGTACGTCTCGGCCATCATGAGCGGGTACGGCAGGTTCATGGCGTCCATGCCCGCGAGCAGGTACAGGTCCTCGAGCTGCTCGACCGGGTAGACGGGCGCCAGGTCCGCGTATTCGGCGAAGCCGCTTCGGGCCTCCTCGACGTCCGCCCGGTACTGCTCCAGCGCCGCCTCGGCCTCCGGTGTCGGCCCCGCGGGGACAGCGTCGACGGCAGCCACGGCGTCGGCGAGGACGCGGTCGACCTCCGCCAGCGCGTCGATGAGCGGCCGGCGGTCGTCCTCGGTGACCTCCGCCCCGCGCGCCGCCGCGGTGAACGGGATGTACAGGTCCGTGGGGATCGCCTCGGGGGCGGCGCAGAACGCCTCCGCCCAGTCCACGAGCGCTTCCGACACCGCGGCGGGCGACTCGTCGCCGCCGTCCTGAGTCGGTTCTCCGGCGGAGCAGGCCGCCGAAGCGAGCGACAGGATGGCGGCGGCGAGAACGGTGGCGGCGGTTCGGGACACGGTGACCTCCGGGAGAGCGGCGCGATCCCCCAGTTGTAGGCCACCGCGACCGGGAGGGGTCCCGATGGACGCCGGCGGCCCTGTTGCGGACGCGTGAGCGCATCGGCGGCCGAAGTCGCCGGCGGCCTCGGCATCCTCTTCTCATCCGGCGACCACAACGGCACCGGCCAGTGGATCGTCAACGGCAACACCTCGACCACCAGAGTCCGCCGGGCCGCCGCAGGCGAACGGGAGGCCCGCGAGCCCGCGGCGAACCTCCGGAGACGGGGGCCGCAGGTGGGCCTGACGTCGCGTGCGAACGCCGAGGGCCCGCACCTTCCGGTGCGGGCTCCCTTGTGGCCGTGGGAGATCAGGCGGCGCGAACCGGGGTGCGGCCGCGGGCGAGGCTGACGGCGGCCACGATGAGGCAGACCATGCACAGCAGCCGGCCCAGCGGCAGCAGCGGCGACGCGTAGAAGAAGGCCACCGACAGGATCGACAGCACCGCGGGGACGCCGGCGACCCAGCCCATGACGCGGACCGGACGGGTCCAGGCCGCGGCCCTGGTGGCGAGGAAGACGAACAGGCCGAGGGCGACGATGTGGACGACGCCTCCGGTGAAGAAGTTCACCTCCCGCATCGCGAGGACGGTGTCCTGGGATGCGGTGGTCGCGGTGAGGCCGAGCGCGATGGACAGGCCGGCGGAGACCAGCATCGCGGCCACCGCGGTCGCGCCGAGGATCCGGACCACGCTGCGGCGCGTCCCGATCGCGGCGACGGGGCCGGCGACCACGACGGCGAGGCCGAGCACCGAGAGCGCCTGGAGGATCCCGGTCAGGAGGGACGCGGTCGTGTTGTCGCGCAGGTAGGCGTAGATCGCGTCGGCGGGGTCGTTCGGCAGCGGCATGTCGCCGTTCTGGACCGCGCCGGTCGCGAAGTCGACCGCGAGGTAGCAGAGGAGGAACGCGACCGCTCCGAGGAGCGGCGCGACCGGTCGGCGCAGCGCGGTCCGCTGAGCCTGGGGCACTTGGTGTTCGGTCATCTCGATCAGTCCTTCCGAGGGATTCGACTCGATGTCTCCTCCCACGTTCGCCGACCCGCACCGACACGTCATCGGACTGTGAACGTATCCGCCGTTCCGTCCCAGAACGTACGCCCGAGGGGGCACCCGGCCGGGGGACCGCCTTCGGGCGGGCCGGCGGACGGGTAGGACACCGCCGGCGCGGAAGCCGCGGTTCGTCGAGGTGGTCGAAGCGCACGTCCCGATCGCACGCGCTGGGGCCCTCGGCACCGAGCGTCGTCGGTCGAGGGCCCCGCTGTGTTGCGAACACCGGCGCTGCCGGCGGTGGAGGCGCTACTGGTGGAACCGCCCGAGCGGCACCTTCACGATCTTGAACTCCGCGTCCGGGTTGCCGATGTTGGCGAAGTTCTCGCCGAAGTTGCCGTCGACCACATAGAGACTGGAGTGGTACTTCTTGGCCGTGGTCGCCCACTCGGCGCCCACATCGAGCGTCGTGATCACCGTTCCAGTGGTGAGCGACCGGTCGAGCCTGATCTTGACGACGCTTTCGGGCGTCACGACGAACAGTTTCCGGTCGATCAGCACGAGCCCGTCGGCGCCCACTGGCAGCGGGCCGCTGAGCTCGATCCGCTGCGCGTCGGCGACTCCTTCGGCGTCGGCGTCGGCGTCGACGAGGTAGAGGGCCCCGCCGGTTCCGTCGGCCGCCACCGTCTGTGCCACGATGAGGTTCCCGCCGCCGGCGGCCACGATGCCGTTGGCGTCGACCTCCTGGTTCGGGACCCAGTCGCCGCCGAGTTCGATCCGTTCGGGCGTACCGATCTCGCCGTCCTTCGCGATCGGCACCTTGAAGAGCTGGGGAGCGAAGGAGTCGGTGAACCAGGCCGCCTCCTTCGTCACGAACACGTCGTTGAGGAACTCGCCGGGGACTTCGACGTCGGCCACCAGTTCGCCCGTGTCGGTGTCGTAGACGCGGAAGCTCGGTGCCACGCCTGGGAAGAAGCTCTCGCCGCCGCCGGCGACCCAGAGCCGATCGAACCGGTCGACGTCCATGCCGATCGCCCGCTTGTCCGGCCCCGGCGAGGGCGCGAACTCCTCGACTTCGCCATCGGGGAGGTGGACCTGCAGGATCGAGCCGTCGACCAGCGAGCCGGTGTACGCGACCCCTTCGTCGATGGCGATGCCCTCGGGTGAGAACCCGTTGGGGAGCTGGATGTCGGTGAGCGCCTTCTCGGCCGACGCTGGCGCGGCGAGCAGGCCGAGGGTCAGGGGCGCGGCCAAGGCGACCGATAGGACGGACGTGAGCGAGCGTTTCATGCTGTTCCCTTCCGAGCCGGACGGCTCGATTCGTATTGCGCGTCTTCGCGGCACCGCACATCCTGCCACCGCGGAGTCGAGTCGTCACGAAAATGGAATGCAGCCGTATGGACATGGCCCAGGATGAAGGAGGAGACGCATGTGAGCTGGGGATAACTCGACTGTGCTGCAGTAGTCATCGACCACTGTGGGCTACCTTGGCGACCGCTACCTCTGAGCACACTGGAGCGACCACTGCCGGTCGGTTCGCCACGCGCGCGCCGCAATCCCGCGTCGGCGTCGGCCGCCGCCGGTCAGGGCAGGACGTGCTCGAGCAGCGCGATGAGGCGCGCTGCGTGGTCGCCGGCCGGATCCAGGTCGGGCCGGAAGTCCGCGACGCTGACGCCGAGGAGTCGCGGTGACCGTGCGAGGGGCTCCATCACCGCCGCGAGCTGATCCCAGTCGAGTCCGCCCGGCTGCGGGTAGCTCACGGCGGGGAGCACCTCGCCGTCGAGCACGTCGACGTCAACGTGCAGCCACATGCGCCGGTCGGGGACCCACGAGGCGGCGCGCCGCCCTGCGTCCGCCGGGTCGACCGCGACGGCCGCGGCGTCGATGCGCTGGAGCGTTTCGGGAACCCTGGCGAGTTCGCGGGCCGAGGCCGCGTCCAGACCGCTCGTGCGGTGCCCGAGCATGACCACCGACTCGGTCGGAACCATGGGCACGACCCCGGCGAGCGAGACGAGCGGTTCCGCGCCGGCGCCGGTCAGCACCGCGAGTTCCATGTCCGCGGTCTCCCCGGTCTCCGAGCCGGGCCCGTCCGAGTAGTCCGGGTGCCCGTCCACGAACCACAACCCGATCTCGCCCACCGCGCGGCGCAGGGCCGGGACGATCCCGAGCAGGATCGAGCAGTCGCCGCCGACCACCAACGGCCGCAGTCCGGGCCGGTCCCGCAGGGCGCGCTCGACGGCCTCCGAGAGCGCGTGCGCCGCACGCAGCGTCTCGGGTAGCGCGAGTACCCCGGTAGCCGCGTCTCGTCCAGCGCCGTCGATCGAGCAGGCGGCATCTCCCGAGTCGCGGCCCACCATGCCTGAGAGCCCGGCTGCACGCAGCGCCGCCGGAGCCGCCTGCTCCCCGCGGCCCGAACCCGAACAGTCCCAGGGCGCGCCCAGCAGGAACCAGTCAGAGGTGATCACGATCGTCGCCCATCAGCAGTGTCGGATGCCCCTCGTATCCCCCGAACGCCGATCGGTCAAACGACGGCCGCCGCCCGTCCCCCGGCGCATCGGGCCCGTTCCGCCGGAGGCTCCCGCCTGATCGCGCACGGCGAGCACACCGGGCCGCGCTGCGCCCGTCCTCCGGTCACGACCCGTCGCTAGACCATGTGTCCCGGAGCGAAGACCCCTCTGCGGCCGGCTCGCTCTCCCCGGCGCGCGCCTTTCCGTCAGGTGGAGCCCCTGCCGCAGGCGACGAACACGGAGCCGCGTCCCGCCGGGACGCGGCTCCGCCGTCACCTCGCGCACTCGCACCGCGCACGGACGAGTCTTCAGGCGTCACCCCACCGACCGCTTGACCAGCTCGGTGATCTGCTTCTCCACAGCAGGGGTGATCTCCTTGAGCGCGAACGCGGTCGGCCACATCTCGCCGTCGTCGAGGGCCGCCTCGTCGTTGAAGCCGAAGCTCGCGTACCGGGCCTTGAACTTCTGCGCGCTCTGGAAGAAGCAGACGACCTTGCCGTCCCTGGCGTACGCGGGCATGCCGTACCAGGTCTTCGGCGTCAGCTCGGGCGCGTGCTCCGTGATGATCGCGTGGAGGCCCTCCGCGAGCACTCGGTCGGTGCCGTCCATCTCGGCGATCTTCTCGAGGACGTCGCGCTCGCCGTCGGCCTTGGTGGCCCGCTTGCCGCGGCGCCGCTCCTTCTTCAGCTCCTCGGCGTGGTCCTTCATCGCCGCGCGCTCCTCGTCGGTGAACCCCGCCGAGTTCTTCGCGGCGGCACCGGTCTCGGAGGCGGTCTTCTTCGCGGTCATCACTGGCTCCTCTTGTGTCGATCGTGATGACTCGATGCTAGTTTTCCCGTCCTGACCTGCGCTTCTCGATTCCTGATCGATGTCGGCGGCAAGCGCCGCGACGGTCGCGGCCGCCCCCGGACGGCCCGCGAAAGGGCGACCGGAGCGGACGAACCGCGGCCCGCGTCCCCTGCTGCGGCAGCCCCGGCCCCGGTGCCTGGAATCGGCTCGAACCGGTCGGCTAGAGCGCCGGCGCCGCCTCCTTCGGCTGCGGCGTGCTCGCGAGGAGGACGTCCAGCCGGTCGTCGGCCGGGCACCGGCCCTGGTCGGTGTAGCGGAGCCTGAACTCGGCGAGGCGCGAACGCAGCCGCTGCGGGGCACCCGTGCGGGCGAGCGCCTCCTGTGCGGCGGTGAAGCAGGCGAGCGCCGCCTCGTGCAGCTCCTTGTCGGTCAGGCCGATGCGGGCGGCCTGCTCCCACACCGGCGCGGGCGGCTGCGTCCGGCCCGCGCACAGCGCCTCGGTGGCCTCGTACGCGGCGTCGGCGGCGCGCCGGTCGTCCATGAGGGTCTCGGCCAGGACCGCGGGCACGATCCAGCCGTCGCCGTCCTGCTGGTCGATCATGCGCAGCTCGAGCCAGCCGCGCGGCCGCACGGGCGGGAAGAGCGTGCTCATGTGGTACCGAAGGTCCTCGGCCGTGGGCCATCGGCCGTCGTGTCCGTCGCGGATCCAGTCGCGCAGGGTCATGCCCGGCGGAACGTCCCATGATCCGGGCGGGTCGCAGCGGTGGCACATGACCTCCGCGTCGAGCACCCAGTTCGCGAAGTCGCGCCGCAGGTCGCCCTCCTCGGAGACCGGGTGGCCCCACCCGGGGAGCTTCGACCACAGGGCCTGGCGGGTGGAGTTCCAGCCGCTGGCGCGCCCGTCGAGTTCGGGCGAGTTCGCGAACGCGGCGATCAGGACCGGTCCGAGCCGGTGCGCGAGGTCCCAGCGGCGGCGCAGATCGGCGTCGTCGTCGCCCGCATCCAGGTTGACCTGCACCGATGCGGTGCCGCACATGACCATGCGGCCCCAGGGCCCCGTGCGGTCGTAGTAGGCCTCCATGGTCCGGTACCGCGCGTCGTCGACGTAGCGGACCGGGTCGCGGACGCCGTCGAAACCGCCGCCGCGGACGGTCTGCCCCCGCGTGGCGAGGGCCGCCTCGAGCGCGGCCTGGTCGGCTTCCGCGGAGACGATGCAGGCGGCGAGGTCGTCGGCCGGTGCGGAGCTCATCTCGACCTGTCCGCCGGCCTCGCGGCTGACGGTGCCGCCGTTGGGCAGGTCCCAACCGGTCTCCAGGTCGCCGCGGGGGTCGACGAGCCATTCGAGCTCGACGCCGACGCGCCGGGAGGGACCGGTGGTGAAGCCCCACCGGCCGATGAGACCGGCCGCCTCGTCCGAGGTCAACAGCGTGTCCATTCCGCCTCTCCTTCCTGCGCCAGGATGCAGAACGCCCCGCACGGGCCCAGTCCCGCTCGGGGGCGCGAGGAGGATGCCCAGAACGGGGCCGGTTAAGCAAACCGGGCCGCTACCTGCATCGATGCAGAGGCTGACGGTCCCCTCAGGCGCAGCGGACGTGCCGTCCGCGGGCTCGGCGGCCGACGCGCGCAGGCCCGGCGGCGCTCGCACGCGGCCGGGCCTGCGCGGTGTCCGCCCGCCGCGGCCTACGGGCTGTGGAAGACGGCCTCGGGCCAGGTCTCGGTCGGACCGTCGAGGACCGGGGCCTCCTCGCCGCGCAAGTGCGCGTCGACGAACGCGGTCACATAGGCGCGGACCAGCTCGACGGCCCGGGCGCCCTCCATCTCCTGGATCGGGATGCCGAGGTCGTCGGCGAACGGCGCCAGGTCGGTGAAGGAGCTGTGCGTGGTCTGCTCGACCTGGATCCAGCGCTTCCAGTCCGACATCTGGTTCCAGGCGGGGATCCAGTCGTCGTTGCCGCCCGGCGCGGCGTTCTCCTCACTGCCGAGGAGCAGGAACGGTTCGTCCACGGGCGCGTCCACGTGGTCGTACAAGGAGCTGTCGAGGACGAAACCCGCGGTGAAGCGGTCATCGGCCTGCACGGCCGCGTGCGCCCCGGAGCCGCCGATCGAATGGCCGCCGACGGCCACGTGCCCGCGGTCGATTCGGCTCCGCCATTCGGAGCCGCGCGAGGTGAGCTCGTCGAGCACGAATGAGAGGTCCTCGGCGCGCTGGGCGGTGACGGTCCCGCCGTCCGGATCGGTCGGGCACGCGAGGCACGGGTTCGTCGTCCCGTCGGGGAGGCCCGTCGGGGCCTCGTAGTTGTGGCCGACCGCGGCGACCGCGTAGCCGTGGCTCGCGAGCTCCTCGGCGAGGCTCGTGAGCGTGGCGCGAGGGAAGCTCCACCCTGGCGAGAGCATCACCAGCGACAGCCTGCCGCGCACCGGTTCGGCGTCCGCGACGGCGTTCGTCTCGACGGACGCGAAGTAGTCGGCGGGCGCGTCGATGCCGAGCTGGTCGACGAACACCGCCGACTCCTCGGCGGTCATGTAGGCCGCGGTCTCGCCCTGGTCCGCAGTGGGAAACCACATCGACACCATGAGCTGCCGGTCTTCCTCAGGGAGCCAGGGGTCGGCCCGGTCCTCGTCCACGAGATGGAGCGTCGTGGTCCCGATGCCGAAGGGCCCGTTCGGTTCGGCCAGCGCAGGCGCGCTCGCGTCGGCGGCCGCGCCGGGGCCGGCGGGTTCGGCCTGCGCGGTGCCGAAGGCGGCGGCCGTCGCACCGGCGGTGACCGCCAGGGCGGTCGCGCCGAGAAGGAGTCGTTTCGCGTGTCGTCGCAACGTCGATGTCCAATCGGTTGGCGGCGCGGGCCCGGCCGGGCCCGCCTCGCCAACCTTGGCGCGCGGAAGCCTCGCCGCCCTGGGCCGAACGACCGGCCGGGGTCGGTACGAAGACGGATATTCGGACGGTCCCGGCATCGCCACGGCTCGGCGCCACGACGAATGGCCCGAGGGACCGCCGAGCGACCCCGTCCGGAACGGCGAACCGGCGGCTGGAAAGGGCCCGCATCTCCCGCCGGAGTTCCGCCGGTGTTCCGCCTTGTGAACAGGCCGCCGGGCTCGAATACTGGCCCTGTCACAGAAGGGAAGTCTATTTTGTTCTCCACATTCGCGAAGCGTGCGCTGGTCGTATGCGCCGCCATGACGGCACTCGTCCTCGGAGCGTCGGGACAGGCGCAAGCGGCCAACGCATATCTGATCCTGAGCGACCGGGACGGCCGGCAGCTCGGGACCATGACCCACTACGACGCGGAGACGGACACGTTCAAGGTCTGCGACACGCAGCGGGACGGTCACGCGGTGACCGGCGTCCTGTACCGGGTCGGGGGGAGCGGCAACCTCCTGGAGATCTCCGACGGCTCCGACGCCGGCTGCAACTCCAAGAGCTACAACATCCGCGCCGGGTACACCTACTACATGGACCTGAGCTGGAACGGGAACTTCGACATCTGGCAGCGCATCCAGATCACCGAATGAGCGCAAGGCCGGGCGCAGCGCCCGGGAACCGCCGGGGGCGCCGCCAGGAATGAGGCGCCCCTGGCGTTCTGCCGCATCCGGCCGGGCGAACCGTCGCCGGAGCTTCGGCGGCGGGCTTGCGGCCAGGGCGCATCGACCAGTCGGTTGATTTCCGGTCCGCACATCGATGCGCCGATGCGCGCCCGAGGGTCGATTCGGCAGGGCCTCGAAGCGGCGAGGCTTGAGCCATGGCAGTCATCGAAGTCGCGAACCTGCGAAAGACCTACTCCGGCCGGGCCGTCCTCGAGGACGTCTCCTTCTCCGTCCAGGAGGGCGAGGTGTTCGGCATCCTCGGCCCGAACGGCGCCGGGAAGACCACCACCGTCGAATGCGTCGAAGGCCTGCGCCGCCCCGACGCCGGCACCATCCGCGTCCTCGGGCTCGACCCCGTCCGCGACGCCCGGGCCCTCCGCGAGGACGTCGGCGTCCAGCTCCAGCAGACCCAACTCCCCGAGAACCTCAAGGTCGGCGAAGCCCTCGACCTGTACGCCTCCTTCTACCGGGCGCCGCGCGACTGGCGTGAACTGCAAGAGGAATGGGGCCTGGCCGAGCTGCGCCGCGCCCGCTTCGGGAAACTCTCCGGCGGGCAGCGCCAGCGCCTGTTCATCGCGCTCGCGCTCGTCGGCGACCCGAAGGTCGTGTTCCTCGACGAACTCACCACCGGCCTCGACCCGCAGGCCCGGCGCTCCACCTGGGAGCTCGTGAAACGCGTCCGGGCCCGCGGCGTCACCACCGTCCTGGTCAGCCACTTCATGGACGAGGTCGAGGAACTGTGCGACCGGGTCGCCGTCATCGACCGCGGCACGGTCGTCGCCCTCGACACCCCCGCCGGCCTCGTCGGCGCCGACGCCGGCCCGCAGCAGATGCGCTTCACGCTCCTCGCGGACACCGACCCGGTGCCGCTCCTCTCCGCGCTCCCCGGCATCACGGCCGTCGACCGCGACGGCGCCCACGTCACGGTCCACGGCACCGGCGACTTCGCCACCGCCGTCGCCGCCCGCCTCGCCCAAGAACACCTGCTCGTCACCGACCTTCGCATCGACCAGCGCTCCCTCGAAGACGCCTTCATCGCCCTCACCGGCCGCCCCTTCGACCACTGAGCACCGCGACCACTTCGCCCGCACGCCGCCGCATCAACGAACCGGAGACGCCGCCATGACCGCCCTCGCCAAACTCACCGCCGTCGAGACGAAGCTGCTCCTGCGCGAGCCCGGCTCACTCGTCAGCATCCTCATCCCCCTGTTCTTCCTCGTCGTCTTCGGCGCGTCCACCCCGAAGGACGACACGGTCCTCCTCCCCATGGGCATGTCGATCGCCGTGGGACTCATCGGCCTCTACCTCCTGCCCACCACCCTCGCCGGCTACCGCGAACGCGGCATCCTCCGGCGCCTCTCCACCACGCCCGTCAAACCCGGCAACCTCCTCGCCGTGCAGCTGCTCCTGCAACTCGCGCTCCTCGCCGCGGCGACCGCGCTCCAGCTCACCGTCGCCGGGGGCGTCCTCGGCATCCAGCTGCCCTCCCGCGCCCTGCCGGTCGCGATCGCCTGCGCCCTCGGCACCGCCGCGATGTTCGCCGTCGGCCTGCTCATCGCCGCGCTCGCCCCGAACGGCCGGGCCGCCAACGGCATCGGCGTCCTCCTCTACTTCCCGATGGCCTACCTCGCAGGTCTCATCCAGCCGGTGGCGCAGATGCCTGCTAGCCTGGCGCGCGTCGGCGAGTACACCCCTCTCGGCGCGTTCAGGGCCGGCCTGGCCCAGGCCTGGACAGGCCAGTCCCCTGACCTGCTGCCGCTGATCCTGCTGGCCGCGTACACGGTGGTCATCAGCGCGATCGCAGCGCGCTGCTTCCGATGGGAGTAAGGGACATGACGGGCGCGACCGGGCGGCTCGACCGCTGGGAGCGGCGGCTCCAGACGCACATGCGGCTCGCACCGTACGGGCTCCTGGCGGTCTCGCTCGGCCTCTACTGGCTCACGGTCGAAGCGGCCTGGGCCGACCGGCTCGAAGTCCTCGGCCTCAGCGCGCTAGCCGCCGCCTGGATGCGCTTCCTCCCGCCTGCCAGACCCGCCCGGGTCCCGGACGCGGCCTGGCAGGGCCTGTACATCGCGGGCCTCATCGGCGCCATCGCCGTCCTCGGCTCCCACGCCGTCTGGTTCACGACGTTCTTCGGGTTCACCGGTTTTCTCCATTCGTGGTGGTTCCTCAAGAGCCCGTGGAACTTCGCGGGCGTCGCCGCGACCGCCGCAGTCAGCGTCGCCACCTACACCGGGGTCCCGGACGGGCCCGCCGAAGCGCTCACCTTCGCGCTGTTCACCGCCGCCATCACCGCTCTCGTGGCGCTGTTCAGCTTCGTCGGCGACGTCACCGCCGAGCGCAGCGCCGAACGCAAACGCACCGTCGAACGCCTCGAAGCCGCACTCGCCGAGAACGCCGGCCTCCACGCGCAACTGCTCGTCCAGGCACGCGAAGCCGGCGTCATGGACGAGCGCCAGCGCATCGCCGCCGAGATCCACGACACCCTCGCCCAGGGCCTCACGGGGATCATCGCGCAGCTCCAGGCCGCGCCCGGGGAACCGGACTGGCGGCCCCGGGTCGAGAAGGCCCTGCTGCTCGCCCGGGCGAATCTCGCGGAGGCGCGCCGGACCGTGCACGCCGTGGGCCCCGCGCAGTTGGAGGCCGCCGCGCTCCCCGAGGCGCTCGAGACCGTGTCGGGCCACTGGTCCGACCTGCACGGGATCCCGGTGGCGGTCGAGGTGACTGGTACCTTTCGGCCCATGGACCCCAGTGTCGAGGGCACGCTCCTGCGCGTCGCCCAGGAATCCCTCGCGAACGCCGGCAAGCACGCCCGTGCCGGCCGCGTCGGCATCACGCTCTCCTATATCGACGACGTGGTGGCGCTCGACGTGCTGGACGACGGCCGCGGCTTCGACATCAAGGCGGTCGCGGACGGCGGAGGGTTCGGACTGGACGGGATGCGGCGGCGCGTCGAACGGCTCGGCGGGACGTTCGCCGTCGAGTCCGCGCCCGGTGAGGGCACGGCCGTCTCGGCCACGGTGCCCGCGCTGGACCGCGACCGCGTCGGTGCCGCGGTCCGTGCCGATCCCGAACGGGCGCAGGCATGACCGGGGCGCCGATCCGCATCCTCATCGCCGACGACCATCCGGTCGTGCGGGACGGCTTCCGCGGCATGTTCACCACCGAGCCCGGTTTCGCGGTCGTCGGCGAGGCCGGGAACGGGTCCGAGGCCGTCGCGATGGCGAAGGCCCTGCACCCTGACGTGATCCTGATGGACCTGCGCATGCCCGTCATGGGCGGCGTCGAGGCCATCCGCGAACTCGGCCGCACCGGCCCGCCGGTCAAGGTCCTGGTGCTCACCACGTTCGACACCGACCAGGACGTGCGGCCCGCGATCGAGGCCGGCGCCACCGGGTACCTGCTCAAGGACACCGGCCGCACTGACCTCGTCAAGGCCGTGCGCGCGGCCGCCCGGGGCGAGGCGGTGCTCTCGCCGACGGTCGCGAGCCGCCTGATGAGCCAGGTCCGCGCGCCCCAGGAGGCGTTGAGCGACAGGGAGATCGAGATCCTGCACCTCGTCGCCGAAGGCTGCTCCAACAAGGAGGCCGCCAAGCGCCTGTTCCTCAGCGAGGCCACGGTCAAGACCCACCTGCTGCATCTCTACGCCAAACTCGGCGTCAACGACCGCGCGGCGGCAGTCGCCGTCGGCTTCCGCAAGGGCCTCCTCCCGCTGGCGGACGAGCACTAGTACCGCGGGCGCGGACGGTCGGCCCTGCACCTGGGCGCCCCTCCGATGAATGCACCAGGTCAGGTCAGGGCGTGCGCTGCCGAGGCACGGCCGGCGGTGCGCACCGGGCTCATCGCGGACCGACGAGCAACCAGGGTTGACAAGTATCGATGAGCAACCTAGGTTGACGGTATGGAATCAGCGCAGATTGCGACGGTCGCCGCTGACGTCAGCGACCCGCGCGCCGGGCTTCGCGCCGTGGCGTCGCTGCGGGTGCTGGCCGACAGGCTCGAATTGCGGCAGGTCGAGGCGGCCCTGCGCTCCGGCATGGGCTGGCAGGCCATCGCCGACGCGCTCGGAGTGACCCGGCAGGCAGTGCACAAGAAGTACGCGAAACGCATCGACCCGACCATCCGCCCCTCGAGGAGAAGCACGTGAGCAGGTTCCTCGGCATGGCCGCCACCGCTCACGCGCTGTCGCTCACCGCGATGGAGGAGGCCTCGCGGCGCGGGCAGCGCGAAGCCGACATCGACGATCTGTTCCTCGCACTCGTCGTCGAGGAGCAGATCGCCGGCCAGGTGCTGCGGTGGGCCGGCATCACGCTCGACGCCGCACGCGAGGCGGTCGCCGCCCTGCATGCGGCGCAACTGGAATCGCTCGGCATCACCGCCGACCTCCCCGGCCCGGACCGCATCGTGTTCCACGAGACCGGCGGCTACGAGTGGACCGGGCGGGCCCTCGACGTCTTCGATCGCGCGAGCCGGAAAGGGAGCAAGGGCGACGGCGTCGCGGTACTGCGAGCACTCCTGGCCGAGCCGAGCGGGATGATCGAAGACCTGCTGCACCGGCTCGGCACCGCGCCCGCGGAAGTGCTGGCGCGCCTTGACGAGGCCGAGCGGCTCCCGGCGCGACCGGCACCGCGGCATCCCGCTTCCGGAGCACTGTCAGGCTCCGCGGAGAAGTTCGTGCCCGCCCCGGTTCCGGCCGTGTGGGCGATGCTCGCCGACCCCGCGCGCATGCCCGAGTGGGATCCCGGCATCGCACGCGTCGAGCCCGGCGAGGAGGCGGGTCTCCTCGGCGGGACCTGGGTGGCCCTCGCGCCGACCCACCGCCCCGACGGGAGACGACTCGACATCAAACCGGAATTCCGACGCCGGCGGGTGGAGCTGCTGGACGCCGACGAGGCCTCCTTCATCAAGTGGCGCTTGTCCTTCCCGGACGCGACCCGCGCGAACCCCCTATGCATCGCCATCATCCTCGAGCCCGCGGCCGGCGGCACCCTGCTGGGCATCACGCTGGAGTGGCAGCGCATCCGGAAGAGCCGGGTCCTCGGCCCGCTCCTGCGCCCGTGGCAGAAATTCGCCATCTGGATGCAGCTCAGCCAGATCGGCGCCGCGATCAGCCGCGCCTTCCGATGACGAGGAGCGAGGGCCACGGGAGACGGTCAAGGCGCAGAGCACCGGAGTCGAGTTCAGTCACATCGATCCGCCTGCCAATGGAGGTTCCCGCTCCCGCAAGCGATCCCGGAGCCGAGTGCAACGCCGGGTAGCGGACACGGTCCCGCCGGCGCTGGTCGTTGCGTTCGTTCACGTCCCTACTCGGCCGCCCCGGGGCGGATCCGACCGACGACCTCGTTCAGATACCGCGTCGCGAGGCCCGCCGCATCATGGTTTCGGTCGAAGGCGACATCGACGTCATCGGTCCACTGGCGATAGAGCTCGACACAGGCGAGAAGCGCCTTCCCCACCTCGCCCCTGTCGGAGCCGCAGAGAGTCGCCTCGAGCCGCGCCGCGGCATCGGGGTCGATCGCCTCGAGGCGCCGCACCCCTTGCAGCAGCTTTCCGTGGCGGTGCTGGATCAAAGGACCGAACACGGTCTCCCGGAGAAAGGCAATGAATCCGATGGCCTCGAGCAGCTCGCCCCTGGCCAGCTTCGTGGCACCGTAGTGGATCCACACCCAGAACCGGTCCTCGATCCACTGAAGGTCCAGCCGGGGAGGAGCGGGCGGAGTCGCGGCGAGCGCGGCCGAAAGGCGTCCGTCCCGTTCCCAGAGCACCCGAAGCCCATCGACCCGGGTCGCGAAGTCGGTGAGCCTGACGAATTTGAAATCGACATGCAGCGCCTGGGGGCCCATGAGACTGATGATGAGTCGGGGTTCCCCGACGTGCTCGCCCGTGAATCCGGCGACGAGCGGCGACCATGCGGCTATGAGGGCGAGCCGCCCACGCATCACCTCGTCGAACTCGTCGTCCTCGATCGCCAGCACCAGGTCGATGTCGGAGTACTCGTCAGGGACACCGTTGGCGATGGACCCGCCGGCCGCCACGCCGACGATCCGCGGGTCGGACCGCGTTCGGGGCAGCAGACCGTCGAGGAAACGCTCATGCACATCGGGCAGGGACATCGTTCTCCTTTCCTGTGGGAGCAAAGTTTTCGAGCGTAACACCCTGGACTGGACGAATCAATCGATGAATGAGAACGGCCCGGTCGCGGGCCCTGACGGGACCGCTTGGCGCGCCCGGCATCGCTTCTCGTCGGTGAACGAGGTGTGGAAAGGGGACGTGGGGGTAATGAGAAGGAACCTCAGCCCAACGAACATGGAGGTTCCAACATGATCGGTTTCATCGTCGCCGGGCTCATCATCGGTGCGCTGGCGCGCCTGATCAAGCCCGGTAAGCAACGCCTCGGCATCATCGCCACGCTGCTGCTGGGCATCGTCGGCTCGGTAATCGGCGGGACCATCGCGAACCTGCTGGGCACCGGCGACATCTGGGAGCTGAACGTCCTCGGCTTCGTCGTGGCAGTCATCGCCTCGATCCTGCTCATCGGCGTCGCCGAAGCGATCGCCGGGAACCGCCACAAGACCGCCCACTAGCCATGAGGACGCATCGGGGCCCGTTCGCGCTGCGAGCGGGCCCCGACCGTGTCTCGTGAGGCGATGGCGACCCGGCATCCGTCGGCCCAGCGGAGAACCCGCCCGCGCCGCTCCTCGAACGGCCGTTTCGAAACCGCGCCGTGGCGGTGCGTCAGCCCTTGACGGCGCCGGTGATGACGGCCTTGGTGAAGTGCTTCTGGATGAACGGGTACATGACCACGATCGGGATGATCGTGCACACGACCGCGGCCATCTTGAGCGAGGCGGCCGGCGCGTTGTCCATGCCGGAGGAGATGGCCGCCGCCGCGGCCGCGTCCTGCCCGGACGGCTGGGTGGACGCGATGAGCCACTGCTGGATGAGCACCTGGATGGGCTTGGTCTCCAGCCCGGGCGTGTAGAGCACCGAGAGGAAGTAGGTGTTCCAGTACCCGACGGCGTAGAACAGCCCGATGACCGCCAGGATCGCCTTCGACATCGGCAGCACCACTTTGAACATGGTCCGGAACTCCCCCGCGCCGTCGATCTTGGCGGCGTCGATCAGCTCGCCGGGCACGCTGGTCATGAAGAAGGTGCGCAGGACGATGAGGTTCCAGGCGGAGAAGCAGACCGGCAGGATCAGCGACCACATGTTGTTGAGCAGGCCCAGGTCCTGGACGACCAGGTAGGACGGGTACATGCCGGGGGCGAACAGGAGCGTGACGAGGGCCGCGGTGAGGAACTTGCGGTGCCACACCGACCCGGGCCGCGACAGCCCGTAGGCCGCGCCCACGGTCAGGACCAGGCTGATGGCGGTGCCCACGGCGGTGAGCATGAGCGTGAACAGCAGCGACTTGGTCACCGCTCCGCCCGACAGGATCTCCCGGTAGGCCTGGAAGCTCACGTCGGTGGGGAGGAAGACCATGTCCCCGCCGGAGCGGGCGAGGGCGTCGTCGGTGGCGACGCTCGTCGCGAGCACCGCCCATAGTGGAACTATGATCGCCGCGGCGTAGCAGATCAGGAACAGCGCCTTGGCGGACTTGCCGAGGAACGAGGGCTTCTCGTCCCAGACGGGGCGCCGGTCGCGGCGCGGGCGGCGGGCGCGAACGGCGGTGGTTGCGGTGACGGCGCTCATGACTTCTGGTAGATCCCTTGCTCTCCGAGGCGGTGGGCGATGTTGTTGGCGGCGAGGATGAGCAGGAGCCCGATGACGCCCTTGAACAGCCCCGCCGCGGTGCCGAGCGATTCGCCGTTCGAGGCCAGGATGGTCCGGTAGTAGACGAACGTGTCGAGCACTTCGGAGGCGCCCCAGCCGACCGCGGCCCGCTGGAGCTGGTACTGCTCGAAGCCGACCGACAGGATGGAGCCGAGCTGGAGGATGAGCAGCAGGACGATCACCGGGCGGATGCTCGGCAGCGTGATGTGCCACAGGCGCCTCCAGCGGTTCGCGCCGTCGACGGCGGCGGCCTCGTACAGCGCGGGGTTGATCGCGGCCAGGGCGGCCAGGAAGATGATCATGCCCCAGCCGGCGTCCTTCCAGGTCCACTGCATCCAGGCGAGGAACATGAAGGAGTCGGGGTCCCTCATGATGTCGAGGCGCTCGCCGCCCATGCCCACCAGCCACCGGCTGAGCAGGCCGTCCTGGCCCAGGACCTGGGCGAAGACCGAGACGACCAGGACCCAGGAGAAGAAGTAGGGCAGGTAGACGATCGACTGGAACGTGCTGCGGATCTTCGTCGAGACGACCGAGTGCATGATCAGCGCGAGGACGATCGAGAACGGGAAGACGAACAGCAGCTGCGCGAACGCGAACTGGAGCGTGTTGAGCAGCGCGTCGACGAAGTACGGGTCCTCGAAGAGGATCTGGAAGTGCGTGAACCCGATGATCGGGTTCTCCCACAGCGGCCGGTACGGACTGTAGTCCATGAAGGCGATGATGCTGTAGGCCGAAGGAGTGTAGAAGAAGACCGCCAGCTGCACCATCGCGGGCAGCGTGAGCACGACCAGCGGCCAGTCCAGCCGCAGGCGGTGCCGGAGCGGCCGGCGTCGGGCCTTCGGGGCCTTGGTCTTCGTCGGGGCCGCGGCGGTGCGCGCCGCCGGTGTTGTCACTGCCATGTCGCTCTCGTCGTCTCCGATGGGAATCGCTCGCCGAACCGTCCTCAAGGGCGCGTGCAGGGGCGGCGCCGGGTTCCGCCCCGTGCCGTCACTCGCCGTGCAGCTGCTTGTAGGCCTTCTCGAAGAACTCGCGGGCCTCGTCGCCGCCGTCGGCCTTCCAGGTCTCGATCGCCGCGTCGAGCTCGCTGAGCTCGGCGCGGCCGTAGATGATGTCGTTGACCTTCTCGTCGAAGACGGTCCCGGCGTTGACGCCGGACTCGGGGCCGTTCAGGCGCAGGCCCTCGAAGGGGTTCTCGTCGAGGTAGGGCTGGACGGCCTCGTTGAACGCGAAGCGGGCCTCGACGATCTTCGTGGGGCCGTCGAGGAAGTACTGCGGCGAGCCGCTCATGGCCGTGTAGGCCAGCGAGTCCTGCTTGGACTTGATGCCCGCCTCGGTGAACGCGGGCTTGCCCTCGGCGTCGTACTCGAAGTGCACGCCCTGGAGGCCGAAGTGGATCATCTCGTACTCCTTGGTGCCGTAGGGCGACGCGCAGAAGTTGGAGACGTCGAGCAGTTCGGCGATGGCGTCCTCGCCCAGGTCCTTGCGGAAGAACAGCCAGCCGCCGACGCCCCATGCGGCGTGGTACATCGGCTCGCGGTCCTTGAAGGTGAGCGCGCCGAGCACGCCCAGCTCGAAGTCGGGGTTCTCGCCGCTGGCGTTCATCTCCAGCGTGAGGTCGTTCCAGCGGTTCCAGCCGTCCTGGTCGAACAGGACTTCGCCGGACTTCTGTGCCTGCTTGGGCTCGAACCCGGGGGTGCCGACACTGGGGTGGCGCAGCTTCTCGTCGGTCAGGGTGCGCTGGAACTCGACCCATTCCTTGAACTCGGAGCGCTCGTTGTTGTGGACGAGCCCGGACCCGTCCCAGTACCAGCCGTGCCCGGCGGCGAGGCGGAACCACGCCTTCGACATGTAGTCGGTGCCGGCGAACGCCCACTTGCCGGCCTTGTCGTCCGACCAGGCGCGGCCCACCTCGAGCAGCTCCTCGACCGTGGTCGGCACGTCGAGGCCGGCCTGGGCCAAGAGGTCGGCCCGGTAGTAGAAGGCGTTGCCGGGTCCGCCGTTGAGGGCCCAGGGGACGCCGTAGATCCCGGCGGTGTCCTTGGGGTTCTCGGGGTCGGTGGACCAGACCGAGTCGGCCCAGGCGGCGTCGCCGCGTCCGGCCAGCAGCGGCCAGCGCTCCGAGATGTCGCCCGAGACGATGCCGCTGATGTCGGCGAACCGGTTGACGACGGTCTCGTTGAAGTCGGCGTGCGCGTTCGTCATCCAGCCGAACATGAAGATCGCGTCGCCGAACTCCTCGGCCTGGATCCACTGCACCGAGGCCTCGGCGAACGCCTCGCCGTCGCTCTGGACGAACTCGATCTTCGTGCCGCCGGTGGCCTCCTGCATCGCGAGGTAGTACGGGTCGTCCTTGGCGGGGGAGGGCCCCCAGTTGGGGACGTAGACCTGGTAGGAGCCGGAGTTGCTGGGCGGATTCGGGATCGCCTGCGCCACCGGGTTCGGGTACGTCAGGTACGCGCTGGGGTGGTTCGGGGGGTCCCCGATGAGGTCGGGCTGGACCGGCAGCGGCCATTCCTTGTACTCGGGCAGGATGTCGAGGGTCTGGTCGAGTTCCTGCACGCTGCCCTCGCCGCCGCTGACCTCGCCGCAGGCGGACACCAGGGGCACGCCGGCGGCGCCGACCGCGCCGAGGCCGGCGGCTTTGAACAGGGAGCGGCGTCCGAGCGGCGCCTTGCTTGAGGGATTCGCCATTTGCTTTCCTCGTCATTGAGAAGGGGATGCGGATCGCCGGGGCGGCCGTTGCAAGATCGACGTACTTACATGAACCGCCTGGCGTGCCGTACGCTACACAGCCTATGGCACTTTGTCAACGCATGAAATCAAGAGGGCGTCAAGTATGAACCACAATCGCCTAAATTTCGGATAAAACGCCTAATGGTTCTATGCGGGTAGAGTGAAGAAGCTTGTTTCGAAACAAAGCGAGGAGTATGGGATGGCGAGTGCCACAGCGTTCTCGAGCGAGGGGTCCGAACCGTGGCCGGCTCTCGGCGGCGTCGAACGCCAGGCCCTGCGCGAGCTGCTGATCCACGGACCGAAATCGCGCGCCGAGATCGCGCGGGAGCTCGGCATGTCGCGCGCGAGCCTCACGCGCGTCACCCGCACGCTGGTCGAGCACGGCTTCGTCGCCGAAGGGGCCTCCGAGCTGCGCGGGGCCACCGGCCGCCCCAGCGAACTCCTCCACGTCCGCCCCGAAGCGCGGAGCTTCCTCGGCGTCAAGCTCACCGGCGAGGACCTGTTCGCCGTCGTCACCGACCTCACCGCGAAGGTCCTCACCTCGCACGACGAGCCGCTGCGCTCCAAGGACGTGGACGTCGTCGTCGCGCAGATCGGCGAGGTCTACGACCGCTTCAAGGCCTCCCACCCGGACATCACGGCGGCGGGGATCGGCCTCGCAGGGGACCTGGCCGAGGTGAACGGGCGCCAGGTCGTCGTGGATTCGCAGTTCCTGGGCTGGTCGCAGGTCGAACTCGCCGACCTGGTCCGCGAGCGGCTCGGGGTGCCGGTCGCGACCGAGAACGACGTGCGCTGCCTGACCGCGGCCGAGCACTGGTTCGGCGTGGGAGCCGGGTTCGACTCGATGGCGCTGCTGACCGTCGGCGCCGGGATCGGCATCGGCCTGGTGGTGGACGGGAAGGTCGTCACCGGCGCCCACGGCAAGGCGGCGCGCCTCGACCACCAGCTGGTCGACCCGAACGGACGCGCCTGCGGGCGGCATCGCGGCTGCGTCAGCTCCTATCTCACCAACTGGTCCATCGTCAGCTCGCTGCGGACTCCCGGGCTTGACTACGAGGCGGTCGTGGACCTCGCCCGGAACGGCGACTACGCGGCCGCGGCGGCGTTCGCCGACGCCGGGCGGGCCCTCGGGGTGCTGGTCGCGACCGTGGCCAACGCGATCGACCCCGAGAAGATCGTGATCACCGGCGAGGGCATCGCCGTGACCGAGCTCGCGCGCGAGGCCATGGAGGACGCCATCGAGATCTACCGCTACACCACCGGCGCCCCCCTCGTCCTCGACATCCAGCCGTTCGAGTTCGTGGAATGGGCTCGGGCCGGGGCCGTGCTGGCGATCCGCTCCTGCCTCCAGTTCTGAGGCCTTCGCCAATCGGTTAGTTTCTCTCGTTGACAAAGCAGGGCGCCGTGCGCATACTTGGGCGTCTGCTGCAGTCGTCCCCGAGAGGCCCGCATGAACGAGTCGATGTCCGGTGTCGCCCCGGTACCGTCCCTCCCGGGACCGGCCCGCCCCCGACCCGGCGCCGCCGCGCCCTCCGCCGACGGGATCCGGGTCCTGCGCGGCGGCGGCGCCGCGGTGGTCGTGCACTTGCGCGCCGAGGGCCTTCCCGAAGTGCTGCACTGGGGACGCGAGCTCGGGGACCTCGACGCCGGCGACCTCGACCAGCTGCGCCTGGCCCGGTCCCGGCCGGTGTCGCCGAGCGCTCTGGATGCGCCGTGGCCGCTCACGCTGCTGCCGGACGAGCCCGACGGCTGGGAAGGGCGCCCGGCGTTCGCGGCGCATCGCGGCGGGCGCGTCGAACACCCGCGCTGGGTCGTCACCGAACTCCAGGCGGACACCGGGCGGCTGCACATCCGAGCCGCGGCCGAGGGCTTGTCGCTCGAAACGCAACTGGCGCTCGACGATGCAGGGGTCCTGCGCGTCGGGCATGAGCTCGTGAACACCGCGGACACCCCGCTCGCGCTCGCCGCCCTGGAAGCCGTGCTGCCTGTGGGCGATCGCGTGGGCGAGGTCCTCGACTTCACCGGCCGCTGGACCCGCGAACGGTCCCCGCAGCGCCGGGCCCTCGCACAGGGCAGCCACGTGCGCGAGACCCGGCGCGGGCGCACCGGTCACGACGCCCCGTACGTGCTCGCCCTCGGCACGCCGGGCTTCGCGACGGACGCGGGGGAGGTCTGGGCGGTGCACCTGGCCTGGAGCGGCGACGCCGTCTACCGTCACGACGCGCTGCCCGAGGCCGGGCCGCTCCTGGGCGCCGGGCCGCTGCTGCGCCCCGGCGAGATCGACCTGGCCCCCGGCGAATCGTTCCGCGCACCGACCGCGGTCTTCGTCTGGAGCGACCGCGGCACCGACGGCGTCGGCGCCCGCCTGCACGAGTCGCTTCGAGCGCGGCCGGCGCACCCGCGAGAGCCGCGCCCGGTCGTGCTCAACACCTGGGAGGCGGTGTACTTCCAGCACGACCTCGGCCGGCTCGCCTCGCTCGCCGAGACCGCCGCCGCCGTCGGCGTCGAGCGGTTCGTGCTCGACGACGGCTGGTTCACCGGCCGCCGCGACGACCGGGCCGGCCTGGGCGATTGGACCGTCGACGCCGAGGTGTGGCCCGACGGGCTGCATCCGATCGTGGACAAGGTCCGGTCCCTGGGCATGCAGTTCGGGCTCTGGTTCGAACCCGAGATGGTCAACCCCGACTCCGACCTCGCCCGCGACCACCCCGACTGGCTCCTCCAGCCCCTCGACGCCGGCATCAGGGCCTGGCGCGGACAGTACGTGCTCAACGTCGCCCACCCCGCGGCGTTCGAGCACCTGCTGAACTCGATCTCGGCGATCGTCTACGAGTACCGGCTCGACTACATCAAATGGGACCAGAACCGCGACCTGATCGAAGCCGCGCACGAGGGCCGCGCGACCGTCCACCGCCACACCGAGGCCGTCTATCACCTCATGGACCGCCTGCGGGCCCGGCACCCGGCGCTCGAGATCGAATCCTGCGCCTCCGGCGGCGCCCGCGTCGACCTGGGCGTCCTCGAGCGCACCGACCGGGTGTGGGCCTCGGACACCAACGACCCGATCGAGCGCCTCGCCATCCAGCGCTGGACCGAGCTGCTCCTCCCCCTCGAGCTCATCGGCTCCCACATCGGCCCTCCGGTCGCCCACACCACGCACCGCGCCGCGAGCCTGGACCTGCGGATCGCGACCGCGCTCTTCGGCTCCTTCGGCATCGAATGGGATCTCACCTCGTGCGCCCCGGCCGAACTCGAGCAGTTGCGCGCGGGCATCGCCTGCTACCGGCGCCTGCGGGGCCTGCTGCACACCGGCCGGCTCAGCCACCCCGACACCGGTGACGACGGCGCGACCGCCACCGCCGTGATCGCCGACGACCGGAGCCGCGCGGTCGTGCGCCTCGCCCGGCACACCACCGCCGACCGGGCCCTCGCCCCGCTGCTCCGCGTCCCCGGACTCGACCCGCGCGGCCGCTACCGGGTCGCGCCCGTGGCGGAACTGCGGACACCGCGCGGACTGGATGAGGCGCCGCCGCCGTGGCTTCGGGACGGGCTGCTCCTGCCCGGCTCGGTCCTGGCGGAGGTCGGCGTCCAGCCGCCCCTGCTCGCCCCCGGCGAGGCGCTCGTCCTCGACCTCGTCCGCCGACCGCACGGCTGAACACGCGTCCGCAGCGGGCGCGAACACCTGCCGTTGGGCGCGAAGCGAACGAGGCCCTGCCGGACACCGTCCCTCCGGTGAGGAGGGAGTCGGTCCGGCAGGGCCTCGTCGGCGTGCGGAGCGCCCGTTCAGGCGCTCCCGGCCGCTGCGGGGACTATGCGGCCGAGCAGGTCACCTGCGGTTCGACGCCCGCGCCGGTGCCGATGAAGCCGAAGACGTTGCGGGTCTGGCCCGCCGCGACGGCGGCGTTCCAGCCGACGTCGGAGGCGGTCACCGTGGCGCCCGTCTGCGTCAGTTCGGCGTTCCAGTGCGAGGAGATCCGCTGGCTCCCGGGCCAGGTCCAGGTGAGGGTCCAGCCGTCGACCGCGCCGTTGTCCGCGGTGATGTGGACGTTGCCCTGCCAGCCCGAGCCCCAGTCGCTCACGACCTCGATCTCGGCGGAGCAGTCGCCCTCGGGGGCCGTGGTGGGCTCATCGGTGGTGGGCTCGTCCGAGGTGGTCGGCTCGGTGTCGTCGTCGAAGACGGTGGCGCGCTCAGACGTCGCACCGATGCCGTTGGGGCCGTGGAAGACCCGCTCGCCCCAGGGACGCATCTGGTTCGGGTCGAAGCCGATCACCTGGTCGTGGTCGACACTGCTGTTGCCGCTCCAGGACCACGCGATCCAGCCGATGCCGCGCTCCCGGGCCTCGGCCTCGATCGTCTCGGGGGTGTCGAAGCCGAACTCGCCCACGATGAGCGGCAGGTTCTTCGCCTCGAACGCGTCGAAGTAGTCGACGACGGTCTGCGGCTGACTGTAGACCGAGTACATGTGGACCGAGAACACCGTGTTCTTCAGCGGGTCGGCGTCGAAGATGTTCTGGGCGGCGTCGCCGTCGCGCATGGTGTTGGTCCAGTCCTGGCCCCAGTTGGGGGCGTCGACCACGAGAGTGTGCTCGAAGCCGATCCGGCGCATCCGCTCGACGGCGGCGGTGGTGGCCGGCTCCCACCCGGAGACGTCGTCGTTGCCCCAGGCCTCGTTGCCGATGTTGATGAGGATGTACTCCTCCTCGCCCATCAGCACGTCCTTGATGGACTCCCAGTAGTCGACCGCCTGGTCGAGGCTGGCGGCGTTGGGGGCGTACTGGTCGCCGTAACCGGTGGTGTCGTGGACCTCGAGCACGCAGACGACCTTGTTGGCCTTGCACTCCTCGATCAGGGCCTCGACGGCGGACGCGGGGCTCGGGCCCCACTGCTGCCCCGAGCCGAGCACGACGCGGACGGTGTTGGCGCCCAGGGCGCTCATGTCCGCGATCGCCTCCGTCTCGCCCTGGTACCACTCGTGAGGGTGCGTGGAGCCGCGCATGACGAAGACGTTCCCGTTGGCGTCCACCAGGTCGTTGCCGACCACATGGAAGCCGGGCGTCTGCGCCTGGGCGGCGGGCAGGAGGAAGAGGGCCGCCGCGACGGCCGTGGCGGCGGCGGTGAGCACCGTGAGGAGTGCCCGGAGCAGCGGGCGCCGCCTCCCGGGCGCGGGTGTCACTGACATGTTGAAACCTCTCTGATGTCGGTCGCTTGCAACATGTTGGGGTGCCGGAGGCGACCGTGGCCGTTCGCTGACCCAACATGAGAGATAGCTAAACATAAATGTAGCGATGAGTCAATCATCTATGTTCATCGAAGAAACAAATCGATGCGAGCCGTCGAACAGGCAGATCGGCCCGCAAGCGGTTGCTGCATGCGCTTGAAAGCAGCGGTTTCAACGAATGCCGGTACCTCAGGCCACGGCGTCCGGTTCACTTCAAGGCGCGACGGACCATCTCAGTTTGTTCAGTGAACACTTCAGTAGTCGAAGATAATACTGCCATCAGGGCAAATATCCTGCTCATGGCATGCCCGAAGGAGCGTCGGGCGACAAGTTCGTTTCCCTCATTGACAAACAATGACCGGATGCGTATGGTACTTCGCGTCAGGTCCGGCCCTCACCGGGAGCAACCGCGGCGGCCCGGACCCGTCACCGCTCAACCCCTACTCAACGGCGAGGACGACAAGATGACCACTCCCCCGGGAACATCGCCGCTCAGGCGCCGCTCCCTGTTCAAAGCGGCCGGCCTCGGCACGGCCGGCGCCGCCGGCCTGCCGCTCGCTGCCGCCTGCGGCGACGTCAGCGGCGGCGAAGGCAACGTGCAGGAACTCGACCAGGCGCTCGACATCCTGCCCGAGTACAGGGAATGGCCGCTGCCGGCCCAACCCGACCTCGTCGGCGAGCCGCCGCACCACCCCAGCGGCTACCTCACCTACCCCGACCCGGTCCCGCAGGCGGTCCCCGACCCGCCCGGCAACTCCGGCACCTACCAGGTCTACGTCCCCAACTGGGGCCCGACCATGTCCAAGGACGACCCCTACTTCCTGACCATGCGCGACGCCATGGGCGGCACGAAGATCGACTTCGTCCAGAACACCGCGGACACCTACGCCGACGCCGCCGTGCAGTGGATCAAGGCCGAGGAGTTCGGCGACGCGATCTTCCTGCAGACGTGGATGACGGGAGCGGACGCCAACTTCAACGAGACCGTGATCAACCGGTTCGCGAACCTCACCGGCCACCTCTCGGGCGACATCGCCGAGCGCTGGCCGCTCCTGGCCGGTCGCGGCGACGACGCCTGGGCCGCCTCGGTCTGGTCCTCCGACCCTGACAAGCCCGAGGAGACCGCGGGCATCTATGCCGTGCCGTGGACGCTCAAGGGCGGACCCGGCAACGCGGTCTTCGCCCGGGTCGACCTCCTCGTCGACGCCGGACTCGCGATGCCGACCACCGTCGAGGAACTGCTGGAGGTCGCGCGGGCCTGGACCGACGACGGCGCCGGCCGGTGGGCGATCGCGGGCACCGACTGGATGTCCCCCGCCTGGTTCGGGCTCACCGCCGGGAACGGATGGCGGTGGGACGGTTCGGGCATGGTCCACAACTTCGAGCTGCCCGAGTACAAGGACTACGTCCGGTTCCACCGCACCCTGACCGACGAGAAGCTCCGGCACCCCGGTGTGGGCACCGCGGGCTTCGACCATCGGGCCGCGCACCGGGCCGGCGAGTTCGTCTTCGACCAGGACGGCTGGAACCGCTGGCCCGAACTCACCGCCGAGGTCCGCACGAGCGGCGAGGACCCCGACTTCGCACTCGCCCCGCTGGGCGCGCTCAACTTCGAGGGCCGCGAACCGGTCTACTTCGGCGCCCACGGCGTCGACGGCTACCTGTTCCTGAGCAAGAACCTGAGCGAGGACGCGATCGCCGAGATCCTCGACGTCTGCAACTTCGTCGCGGCGCCCTACGGCACCAAGGAGTACGAGATGGTCACCTACGGGTTCGAGGGCGAGCACTTCGAGTACGACGCGGACGGCAAGCCCGTCTTCACCGAGGCCGGCGTCGTGTCCAAGCAGGACTCGTTCGCCTACACCGCGATGAGCGGGGTCACCCAGGTGTTCCTCGAAGGCCCCGCCGACGTCGTCGAAGCCCGCTTCGCGTTCGACGAGGCCGTCCAGCCCTACCTGGACGAGGACCTCTTCGCGGGCCTGCGCCTCACCGCGCCCGAGTCCGGCAACACCGCCTCGAGCGTCTTCGGCGAGAAGGTCAACGACATCATCTACGGCCGCGCCGAACTCAGCGAGTTCGACGCGGCGGTCGAGGCGTGGCAGGCCGACGCCGACGAGGCCCGCGCCTTCTACGAACAGGCTTACAAGCAGCTGCACGGCGAGTAGCGGCAGGGGGCGGGACCGCGGTTCCGCCCTTTTCCGACCGGCTCGGGCGGTGGAGGTCTATCCGCGCTCGTTCGCCGATGCGAACGGCGACGGCATGGGCGACCTGGGCCGCAGACTCAAGGAGTTCTCGTGCGCCGCCGGCGTCAAGTACCTGGTGACCGAGGCGCACCAGCCCGGCTCGCACCACTGGCCGAAGGACGGCATGCACCGGCCCTCCTTGCTCCGGGCCAGAAGCGAGCACAGGTCGGCACCGGGCGCGTAGCCGCCGCCGGATCGACCGCCATCACCGGAGGAAGGGTTGCGGCGGTGTGCGAATCAGGCACGCAGCGCACCCACAGGCACGAGGGTGTCATCGCGGTGCGGGTCGAGGACTCGCCCGTCACCGGTCTCTACTTCGTCCGCAACCCGCACCAACTGACGCATATCAACGCCGAAGTCTCCGCTCACCCTGCGACACCAGGAGTCGGGGCTGTCATTGCGGTGTCAGCGCCATGTCAGCGCGGGCGGCGACAGTTCAGGGCATGACGAACCACGACACGCACGCGAACGCCTCGGCCTGGTCCGGCCTGGTCCCGGTCGACGACACCGCCCTCTACGTCACCGACACCGGTGGCGACGGCATCCCGGTCGTCTACTGCAACGGCCAGTTCGCCACCCTCGGCTACTGGAAGCATGTGGTCGAGGAACTCGGCTCCGGATTCCGCCACATCAACTTCGACGAGCGCGCCCGCGGCAAGCGGTCGAAGACCTCCAGCGACTACTCCTTCGAAGCCTGCATCCGCGACGTCGACGCCGTCCTCGCCGCCCGCGGCGTGACCGGCCCGGTCCTGATCGTCGGCTGGTCGTACGGCGCGTTCGTCGCCGCGCACTGGGCGCAGCGCAACCCCGACCGCGCCCTCGGCGCGGTCCTGGTCGACGGCGCCCAGCCGCACGACTGGCTCACCGACGCCATGGAGGAGCGGATCCGCAAGCTGTTCAAGCGGCTCCGCCCGATCACCGCCATCCTGCGGCCCACCGGCCTGACCCCCAACCTCAGCGCCGCCCAGCAGGCCGAGTGCAACATCGAACTCGGCAAGATCTCCCGCGAGGCGAACCTCGGGCCGGTGATCGACGGCCTCGCCGTACCGACCCGGTACGTGTTCGCCTCGGGCGCCTCCCTGGGCAGTAAAGGCGACGAGCAGGAGGACATCCGCGCCGCCGTCGACAAGTACGCCCAGCGCAACCCCAACGTCAAGATCTTCGCGAAGGTCCCCAGCAACCACGACCACATCCTCAGGAAAGACTTCCGCACCGTGGCCGACGCCGTCCGAGAAGTCGCCACCGCGAGGAACTGAACACGAAACCAGCCGGGCCCGGCGGGCACCCATATCGGATGCCCGCCGACCCGGCCGGCGTTGGGGATGCCACCACCTTGGCAGCGCTTCGGAGCCAGCGACTCGACGATCTCCCAGAGCCGGTCGGGCACAAGACGTTGGGCGAATACATCCACGCCGATCTCTACGAGCCATGTTGGAAGCCGGCCCGATACTCGCCCTTCAAATGCGCGCCCTCGGCTCATTTGGCGATACCTCGCTTGTGTTCGAGCGCGGCGTGGAGCTCAAATGAGCCGTCACCCGGCCCGCTTCCCTGGTAGGAAGCAAAGCCGGGCGACAGTATCGGCGTTGAGAACGGCCACCCGTCGATCAGGTTCAGCCGGGGAACGGAACGAATACGAAGCGCCCCACCGCGACGAACAAGGCCATGGCCAAGTAGATGACGTTGACGGTCACCGTGCCGCGCTCCCCGCGGCGCACCCGCATGATCACCGCGCCTGTGAACAGGGCGACCGCGCCCGAGGCCGCTATGGGGACCAGGACCGGCGCGATCCCGAGAGCTCCGGGAAGCAGCAGGCCGATCACGCCAAGTAGCTCCAGCAGCCCGATGGCCTTCAACGCGCCAGGAGGGAAGTCGGTGACCCAGGCCAACTGGTCGCTCTTTGCCCCCATCGCCACGATCTTGGCATTCGGCAGAAACAGCTTGGCCGTGCCTCCTAGTAGGACGAGGGCAAGCAGCCCGGCGGTGACCCACAATGCAATGTCCAACGGAATGCTCCTTCCAGATCTGTCGACCAGTTGACAGAGCGGCACCGCGAATCCTGACATCTCTGGTGAGTGACGTACGCCACTCCGGAGTGAGCGAAGGGCGGAAGATCGGCACGTACAGCGCTCGCGGAGCCGATGGCGCGGTGGTGGGCGCGGACCAGGGCGGTGGTGCGGCGCAGGGCGTGGCTGGACCGGGCAGAACGACGGGGTAGGCAGCAAGCGGACTCCGGGGCGGGCGGCTGAGACCAGGGACGGGCGCAGTGCGGCCCGGCCCCGCCGCACTCGGGTGTTGGGTGGTGTTACTTGTCGTGGGCGCAGCAGTCGTCGTCGCAGCCTGAATCGGTCCCGGCTGCGGTGTCGGCGGTGAAGGCGGCGGCTGCCGGGGGGCAGCAGTTGTCGCCCCGCCAGGCTTCGATGCCTTCGCGGACGGCGACGGCGGCGATGCCGAGGGCGGCGATGGGGTCGGCCCAGGACCAGCCGAAGAGGCTGTTGAGGGCGAGGCCGACGAGCAGGACCGCCGACAGGTACGTGCAGAGGAGGGTCTGTTTGGAGTCGGCGACGGCGGTGGCCGAGCCCAGTTCCCGTCCGGCCCTGCGTTGCGCGGCCGAGAGAATCGGCATGATCAGGACCGAGAGCCCGGCCAGGACGAGGCCGATGGTGGAGTGCTCGGCCTCGGACCCGCCGATGAGGCCACGGACGGACTCGAACGTGACGTAGGCGGCGAGGACGAAGAACGAGACGGCGATGATGCGCAGGGCGCGGTGTTCGCGGGCTTCGCGGACTGCGGGGTCGGAGGCGGCGAACTGCCAGGCGACGGCGGCGGCGGAGGCGACTTCGATGATGGAGTCGAGGCCGAAGCCGATCAGGGCGGTGGATGAGGCGAGGGTGCCGACGGTGAGGGCGACGACGGCTTCGATCACGTTGTAGGTGATCGTGGCCGCGACCAGCAGCCGGACGGTGCGGACCAGTCGGGCACGGCGCTCGGGGCTCGGCCCTGTGGGGGTGAGCGACAGGGAGAGCGGCGTGGCGGCCATCAGCAGCAGTCCTCGTCGTCGGTGGCGTCGCAGGCTTGGGGGTCGACCGCGAGCACGACACTCAGCAGGTCCTTCAGTGCATGGGCGAGCTGCGGGTCGGCGAGTTCGTAGCGGGTGCGGCGGCCCTCGGGGACGGCGACGACCAGGCCGCAGCCGCGCAGGCAGGCGAGGTGGTTCGACAGCGACTGGCGCGAGACGCCGAGATTCTGGGCGAGGTCGGCGGGGTAGCCGGGGGCCTCGCGCAGCGCCAGCAGCAGGCGTGCGCGGGTGGGGTCGGACAGGGCGTGGCCGAAGCGGGCCAGGACCTGCCCGTAGGTCAGGGTCTCCATAACGCGGATGATACACGAAATCGTGTATTCATTAAGGCGTGTACTGTCGATGACTCGGTGGACTCTCACCGGCCCGCCCTACCTCAAGCGGCGCGGGAGAGGTTGCGCAGGCGAGCCATGCCGCGCATCGCGATCGCGACGCCTTTCACGTTCACTACCAACATCCCGCGGTAAACCGAGAAGCCTTCAGGTCACCACCGTCCACAAAGGCACGTCATGCGAATCCATCCACACCACATCCACAGGAAGCCTGGGAAAGCGTTTACACGGCGTCGCGCTGATGCCGGATGGAAATGAATGTGCTGGTGAGGGACTTGCGTTGGTGGGCCCCCTCGGACTCGAACCGAGAACCTACGGATTAAAAGTCCGCAGCTCTGCCATTGAGCTAGAGGCCCTGTGCCGAGACCATACCGCATCGGCGCGCAGCCCTGCCGTGGCAGCAGGCTGCGGCATCGATGGTACGGCATGGCCGCCACGAGGACTGTTCGCGCCAGGCCCTCGTGGCGACCGGCACGGTCGAATCGACTGCGAGATCGAGGATTTTCGGAAGTCCGCTGGGCCGTCAAGCAATGTGCCGCGGATCCTCACCGGGTGGGAATCTCGACATGGGGTGCACCCTCCTATGCCATGGCTCCAGTCCGGCGTTCTGGCCGTCTGCTCGCGTCAGGTGGAGGCAGCAGAGTCGACGAGTTCGGGCGCTGGATTGTCGGGGGTGTGGGGGATGATGGCTCGAGGCGGGACGAGCACTGGCTCGGACACGCAGTGACTGGATTTGAGCAAGCTCCACCGCCGGGCCGGTGGCGGTGGAACCCGCGGCGGGCGGTGTGGGCTCGCTTCGCCGCTTGGACGGCGCGGCGGCAGTCGCGGAGAACCGCCGCCGCGCCTATTCGATTCCCGCGTCACACGTAGCCCTCGGTGGGGGCGGGCCCGCTCCCGCTCGAATCGAACATACGTACTATAGCGGATGAGGGCGAGCCCGTGCACCCCCGGTCGAGTGAAAACCCGCCAGCGTCGGTGCGCGGGTGCGGCCCCGGCGGCACCAGGCGGACGAGCAGGTAGACTCGCCTGCTGTGCTCATACTGCTGCCGCCGTCAGAGGGAAAGGCCGTCCAAGGGGACGGTCCGTCCCTCGACCTCGGGCGACTCTCCTCACCGGCGCTGAACCCGGTTCGCGAACTCCTGGTCGACCGGCTCGTCGAGCTGTGCGCGGACGAGGAGACCGCCGCCCGGACGCTGAAACTCCCTGCGTCGCAGCGGCACTACGTCCAGGCGAACCGGGCGCTGCGCAACGCGCCGACCCTCGCCGCCTGGGAGCTGTACAACGGCGTCCTGTACGAGCGGCTCGGCCTCGGCGACCTGCCCGACGGCGAGCAGGTTCTCATCGCGTCGCCGCTGTGGGGGCTGCTGCGGCCGTCCGACCGGGTCCCGCCGTACCGGATGCCGATGAGCGCGAAGCTTCCCGGCACCGAGACGCTGGCGAAGCTGTGGCGCCCGGCTGTCGCCGAGGTGCTCGGCGCGCGGGACGAGCTCATCGTCGATCTCCGCTCCGGCGCGTACGTGCAGGTGTGGGGGCCCAAGGACCGCGGCGTCTCAGTGCGTGTCTTCAAGGAGGACGCCGACGGGAAGCGCAGTGTCGTCACCCACATGGCGAAAGCCACCCGGGGCGAGGTCGCGCGGTCGCTGCTCGCCGGCGGTATCCGGCCTGTGTCCGCAGCCGATGTCGCGGACTTCCTCGCCGGACAGGGCTGGAAGGTCGAGCTCTCCGAACCCGCGACCCGCTCCAAGCCCTGGCTCCTCGACATCGTGAGCGCGTGATTCGGGAACTACCCTCGGGTCAACTTCTGAGCACCCCTGACAACCACCCTGCCTCAGGGAACCTGAAGCCCGGCTGAAGCGGGACCGGTTCGCCGCTGGACGGGAGTTACCCGCGCGTGTCGTTCGAAGGGCCCCTGACAACTACCCTGCCTCGGGGCACCTGAAGCGGAGCTGAAGCGTTGGGGTGCGTGAAGCGTCCTGGGAGCGCCTGAAGCGGGGCTGAAATCGACAAGCCCCCCTCGCCCATCAAGTTGAGAGTTACTGACGCGTGGCGTTCCGAGCACCCCTGACAACTACCCTGCCTCGGAAGAGCTGAAGGCAGGCTGAAGTGGCCGGGTCGGACTGACGGGAGTTACCCACGCGTGTTGTTCGGCGGGCCCCCGGTTTCCACCCTGCCTCGGGGAAGCTGAATGAGGGCTGAAGTGATTGGCGGGTAAGCGAAAAGGAACGGCTCCGAGCGTGTTCGCTCGGGGCCGTTCCCTTGTCGGTCTTTAGTGCTTCGAGTTGTAGCCGGAGGCCTTCGCGCGTTCGAAGGAGCGGCGGACCTCCTCTTCGGCCTCGGCCCGGCCGGTCCAGGTGGCGCCCTCGACGCTCTTGCCCGGCTCGAGGTCCTTGTAGACCGTGAAGAAGTGCTGGATCTCGAGGCGGTCGAACTCCGGGACGTCGGCGATGTCCTTGAAGCGGTCCTTGCGGGGGTCCTCAGCGGGCACGCACAGGACCTTGTCGTCGACGCCCTTCTCGTCGCGCATGCGGAACATGCCGATCGCGCGGGCGCGGATCACGCAGCCGGGGAACGTGGGCTCGACGAGCACCAGCGCGTCCAGCGGGTCGCCGTCCTGGCCCAGGGTGTCGTCGATGAAACCGTAGTCGGCCGGGTACACCGTCGCGGTGAACAGCGTCCGGTCCAGGCGGATGCGCCCGGTCTCGTGGTCGATCTCGTACTTGTTCGCGCTCCCCTTGGGGATCTCGACGGTCACGTCGAACTCCATCGGCCGACCTCCTCCAGGCTCCTGTGCAATGCTCTCAATGGCCTAGTCTCTGTGCATGTCCCTGAGCGACAACGCCGACCCCAAGACCGCGAGTAGTACGCCACACGCCGAGACCGCCGCGCCCGCCCCGGCCCGGTCTCCCAAGCAGGGCCCGCGGCGGCGCCGCCGGGTGCTCACCGGTGTGCTCGCGGCCCTCGCGATCCTGGTCACCGTAGCCGCCGCCGGCGGCCTGGTGTGGCAGATCTCGGCGGTCGCCGCCCCGCGGACCGGCACGTTCACCGCCCCCGAGGCGTACCCGCCGGCAGCGCCCGCGCCCGTCCTGGCCTCCTCGAACGCCGACGCGCCGGTCCCGGACCTGCAGACGGTCCTGCCGGCGGTGCTCGCCGACGACCGGCTCAACGGGAGCCTCTCCGCATCGTTCGTCGACGCGCAGACCGGCGAGGTCCTGTTCGAGCAGAGCAGCACCACCCCGCTGACGCCGGCGTCGTCGATGAAGGTGGTCGCCGCCATCGCCGCGCTCGAGCACCTCGGCCCCGAGTACCGGATCCCCACGACCGTGGTCGAGGGCCCGACCGAGGACAGCGTCGTGCTCGTGGCCGGCGGCGACGTGACGCTCACCGTCGACGGCGAGGGCTACTACACCGACTACGCCGACGGCGCGAGCCTCGCCGAGCTCGCGGAGGCGGTCCTGGAGGCGCGCGACGGCGTCGCGCCGACCACGGTCTACCTGGACACGAGCGTGTTCACCGACAACCCGAAGGCCGAAGGGGTCCCCGCCGAAGACCTCGTCTACATGACCGCGCCGGTGGCGCCGATCATGGTCGACGGCGGTCGCGTCGAGAACACCGGCAACTACGCCGAGCACTACCCCGACCCCGCGCAGGTCGCGGCCCAGCAGTTCGCCGAGCTCGTCGGGGCCGGCGACGTCGCCGCCGGGACCGCCGATGCGGCAGCCGCCGAACTCGCCGTCGTCTACTCGGCGCCGATGGCCGCCCTCGTCGACGCGTTCATCCTCACCTCGGACAACCTGCTCGCCGACGCGGTCGCGCTGCAGACCGCGCTGATCGTCGAAGGCGAGATGACCTGGGCGGCCATGTCGACGGTGCACCTTGCGACGCTCGAATCCCTCGGAGCCGACACCACCGGCCTCGTGTTCTACGACGGCGCCGGGCTCTCGCCGAGCAACCGCATGACCGCGAGCGCGTTCACGCAGCTGCTCTTGGGCGCTGCGTCCTCGAAGTCGGCCACCGTCTTCTCATCGCTGCCCGTCGCCGGGTACTCGGGGACGCTCGACGACCGGTTCGACACCGCAGCGGACGGCAAAGGCGTGGTCCGCGCGAAGACCGGCACGCTCAGCGGCGTCTCCTCGCTCACCGGGACGCTGACGACGGTCGACGGGCGCCAGCTCGTGTTCTCGCTGATCAGCAACGGCGCCACGACCGGTAAGACGGCGGTGGAGTCGGCCATGGACGAGATCGCGACCGCTGTTGCCGTGTGCGGGTGCTGAGCGCCTCCTTTCATACGTTCGTCGCGTGGCCGGCTCGGTGGCGCGGCCGAGCGGCCGGACGGACTCGGTCCTGCGGTGTCGATGCGGGCGGGCATTCCTGCTTCGGCTCGGTTCCTTGCGGGGAGTCGCTAGGAGGCAATGATGGGCCGGTGGACCTGAAGCGGAGCTGAAGCCGCCTGAAGAGCGCTTCAGGAAGAAGAGGCCCCGGGCGCTGTGCGCCCGGGGCCTTCGTATTCGGTCAGGCGGTGTTCCAGGTCTGGTGCAGCTCCAGGCAGCCGGCGCTCGGGACGGTCGCCGTCCGGTTGCCGATGGACTCCCAGGTGTAGCTCCCGTTGGCGCGCACGATCACGTACTTGTACTGGAACGCGGTCCCTGCCGGGATCGAGACGGTGCCCCTCCAATAGGGGTAGGTCGCGCCGGAGAGGTGCGCCGAGGGGATCGCCGTCCAGTTGCCGAGCTGCGGGATCGAGCCGACGATGTACACCTCGTCGCCGACGTTCGTGCCGGTCACGTAGGCGCTGACGGTGACGCAGTCGCCCGTGCCGCCGCTGCCGCCGGTGTTGCCGACGTGGATCGCGAGCGCCGCCTTCGCGGCGACCGTGGCGGTGAAGGTCCCGCCGGCGACCGTCACGGTCGAACCGGAGATGACGTCCAGGTAGGACCCGGCAGGGAGCGAGGTCGTGAACGTCTGCGTGATCGGGGCGGTGCCGGCGTTGATCACGACGTGCCCGGCGTCGCCGCGCCCGAAGGCGAGGGCGTCGCCCGAGCCCCAGGTGTTGACGACCGGCTCGCCGGCGGTGGCGGCGCGGAAGCCGGCCATGCCGCTCATGTACGGGGAGCGGTGGATGCAGGTGAACGCGCCGGAGCCGCAGACGGCGTCGGCGACCGAGCCGTCCGGGTTGAGGGGCGGACCGGTGTGGGAGGCCGAGAACGAGTAGCCGGTGTAGGAGGCCGGGGTGCCGAACGGGTGGGCGAGCATGAACGCCTCGCCGAGCAGGTAGTCCTGGCCGTGCTTGTAGCTCATGGTGAGCGAGCCGCGCTCGGTGTCGTGGTTGGCGGTGAAGACGCCGGCGGGTGCGGTGTAGCCCCAGCTCGTGCCCAGCGTGGTGAGGTGGCGGGCTTCGGAGGAGCCGTTGATGTGGTTCTTGAGGTCGTAGGAGTAGGCGAATTCCTGGACGTCGCCGATGCCGGTGTACTCGGCCTCGGTGATGGGTTCGCCGGGCGCGCCGATGACCTCTTGGACGATGTAGGGGTCGCCGTCGACGAGGTCCATGATGGCGCCGAGGTCGGTGGCGGAGATGTGCTTGGCGGCGTCGACGCGGAAGCCGGCGACGCCGAGGCTCAGGAGGTCCTCGAGGTAGGCGGCGATGGTCTGGCGGACGTCGGCCTGGGAGGTGTCGAGGTCGTTGAGGCCCACGAGGTGGCAGGTCTGGACCTCGGTGCGGTCCTGGTAGTTGTCGATCTCGCAGTAGGAGGCGCCGGTGTTGTGGAAGTCGGAGGCGTCGTAGCCGGCGTCGGGGTAGTGGAACCGGCGGTACTCGCTGCCGTTCCAGCCGTGTCGGGTCTCGGTCGGGGAGCCGGCGGCCATGTGGTTGATGACGACGTCTGCGATGACGCCGATGCCGTTGGCCTCGCAGGTCGCGACCATGGCCGCGTATTCGGCGCGGGTGCCGAGGCGGGACTCGATCTCGTAGCTGACGGGCTGGTAGTGGATGTACCAGGCGTCCTCTTCGCCCGGGGTGGTGTCGGAGCCGAGGATGTGCTCTTGGGGCGGGGAGGTCTGGACGTAGGTGTAGCCGGAGTCGGCGAGCGGGCCGTCGCATTCGGCGGCGATGGAGTTCCAGGTCCATTCGAACATGTTGAGGATCGAGTCGCCGCCGCCCAGTGCCGCGGCGGGCGCGAGCGCGGGTGACGCCGGGTCGGTCTCCGGGGCGGTCTGGGGGTGGGCGGCGGCGAGGACGGCGGCGGCCGCGAGGGCGGCGCCGCCGGTGGCGGCGAGGATCCGCCGGGCGATGGGGTGAGGCATCGTTGGCTCCCTTTGCAAGTTCTGCACGCGATACTGCAAGATGTTGCGTACTTGGAACGAAGTTAACACCATCGGTCCAGAACTTTCAAGAGTTTCGATATTTGGATTTGGGACGGCGGCGTCCGGTACGATCCGGTTCGGACCCGCTTGCGCGGGATGGTGGCGAGACGGGTGCCCGCTGGATAGGCTGGACCGATGGCGCCGCCCGCAGGAAACCCGATGCTGCCGTCAGTCGACTGGCGGACCGCCGCGTCCTGCTCGCGGGCCCTCACCAAGGGCGGCCCCCGCATGAGCCCCGAAGGCGCCCTCGACGTCGTCGCCGACCTGCACCGCCATGCGCGGCACGCGATCGACCTGGTCACCGAGTACACCGGGCTCATGCCCGAGACGCACGCACCCGTCGACGTCGTCGACCGCGCCCGCTGGAGCCGGATCAACATCGCCGGGTTCCGCCGCCTCCTCACCGGACTCGGCGCGGACGCCACCGCAGGGGACGCCGCCCCGACCGCGGCCGCCAAGCTCACCGGCGTCCAGGCCGGCGCGGTCCTCGCGTTCCTGTCCTCGCGGGTCCTCGGCCAGTTCGAGACGTTCTCCGCCGACACCGGGCGGCTCCTGTTCGTGGCGCCCAACATCGTCGAGGTCGAGCGGCGCCTGCGCCTGCCCTCCCGCGAGTTCCGCCTGTGGATCGCCGTCCACGAGGCCGCCCACCTCACCCAGTTCACGGCCGTGCCGTGGATGCGCGGCCACTTCCACGGCCTCATCCAGACCTTCTTCGACGCCGCCGAACCCGACCGGTCCTCCGCCGCCGGGCTCGCGCTCGCCGTGCGCCGCGCCCTCGCCTCCGCCCGCGAGGACGAGCCGCAGCAGCCCGGCACCGACGTGATGAGCGCTGTCACCAGTCCCGAACAGCGCCAAGCGATCTCGGAGATCCAGGCGCTCATGACGCTGCTGGAGGGCCACGCCGAGTCCGTGATGGACGGGGTCGGTCGCACCTCCATCAACCACGTCGCGCTCCTGCGCCGCCGCTTCGACCGCCGCCGCGCCAACCCCACGACCCTGCAGAAGTTCCTGCGCCAGCTCCTCGGCCTCGACGCCAAGATGCGCCAGTACGCGGCCGGGCGCCGCTTCGTCGACCACATCGTCGGCGAGCACGGCGTCACCGGGTTCAACCGGGTCTGGGAGCGCCCCGCGAACCTGCCGACCGAGGCCGAGATCGACCGCCCCGGGCTGTGGACCGCGCGGATCCTCGGGGCCCCCGCGGCCCGTGGCTAAGCTGCCGCCTGCGGTGGCGCGCCTGCGCGCCGCCGTCCGCGGCGGCCTCGCCGACCTGCCGACCGGCTCGCTCGTCCTCGTCGCCTGCTCCGGCGGGCCCGACTCGCTCGCGCTCGCCGACACCGTCGCGTTCTGCGCCCCGCGGCAAGGGCTGCGGGCCGGGCTCGTGAGCGTCGACCACGGGCTCCAGGACGGTTCGGCCGACCGCGCCGCCGACGTCGCCGCCTGGGCCCGCGGGGTCGGGTTCGACCCGGCCGAGGCCGTCCGGGTGGAGGTCGGCGCCGACGGCGGGCCCGAAGGGGCTGCCCGCGAGGCCCGGTACGCGGCCCTCGACGCGGCCGCCGAACGGTACGGGGCCGGCGCAGTCCTCTTGGGCCACACCAGGGACGACCAGGCCGAGACCGTGCTGCTCGCGCTCGTGCGCGGCGCGGGCCCGCGCGGGATCGCCGGGATGCGCGCCGTGCGCGGGCGCTACCGCCGGCCGCTGCTGGGGATCGCGAGGAGCGACACGCACGAGGCGTGCGCCGAGCGCGGCCTCAAGCCGTGGGCCGATCCGCACAACGACGACCCGCGGTTCCTGCGCTCGGCCCTGCGCCCGGCCCTGGACTCGCTGGTGGCGGTCCTCGGCGAGGACCTCGTGGCGAACCTCGCGCGGACGGCGGCGCTCGTCGGCGAGGACACCGACTACTTGGACGCGCTCGCGCTGACCGCACTCGACGAATGCCGCGGCGCGAGTGCCGGGGACGGATTGGACGCGAAGCGGCTCGCGGCGCTGCCCGCGCCGATCCGGACCAGGGCGCTGCGGGCCTGGGTCCTGGAATCGGGCGTGAACGGCGCCGAACTGAACCACCGGCACCTCGCCGCAGTCGATGCCCTGGTGGCGGCCTGGCGCGGGCAGGGCCCGGCGTTCATGCCCGGCGGGATCGCGGTCCGCCGAAGCGGCGGCCGCCTGACGGCCGCGGCGCCGTAGGCGGCGCGGCCCCGGGCAGCGGCGGGCGCCTCGCGGGGGCGGATTTCGGGCCCCCGGTTCAATACCGTGACTCAGGGGTCCGACAGGAACGGCCCCGCCCCGGGTTTGTTCCGCTGATAGCGAAACTGAGAGAACTCCCAGTTACCGGGCCGAGGGCAGCGAGAAGGCCCGCGCTGCTGCGCGGGCCCGGTGGATCGGTGGTCCGGGCGGGCGGGGCCGCCGCCGCTGGTGGACCGCTACTGGTAGACCTCGGGTTTGAGGACGCCGATGAAGGGGAGTTCGCGGTAGCGCTCGGCGTAGTCGAGGCCGTAGCCCACGACGAACTCGTTGGGGATGTCGAAGCCCAGGTACTTGACCGGGATGTCGACGCGCTGGACGCCGGGCTTGCGGAGCATCGACACCACCGAGACCGACGCCGGACGCAGGCCCTCGAGATACTTGAGCAGCCACGACAACGTCAGACCGGAGTCGATGATGTCCTCGACCACCAGGATGTGCTTGCCCTCGACATCGGAGTCGATGTCCTTGAGGATCCGGACCGTGCCCGACGAGGTGGTGCTGCTCCCGTACGAGGACAGCGCCATGAACTCCATCTTCACCGGCACCGACAGGGCGCGCGCGAAGTCGGCCATGAACATGACCGCCCCCTTGAACACGCCCACGAGCAGCAGCTCGTCGCCGTCGGCGAGCTGCCCGTCCGCGTAGTCGGCCGAGACCTGCGCGCCGAGCTCGGCGACCTTCGCGCGGATCTCGTCCTCGGTGATGATGGTGCGCTCGATCTCCTCGGCGTACCAAGAATCCGGATCGAACACCGCGTCCTCCGCTGCGGGGGACGGCACTGATGCTGGGCTGGCCAACTCCGACGTCATGTCTCAAGGGTGCCACCCGTTCGCCGCCGCCGCAGGCTTGGGTGGGCGAAGTCAAGCCGCCCGTGGTACTAATTACGGTCTATCGGCGGGGCGGGTAAAGGGCGGAATCCGGCGCGGAGCGCCGCTTCAGGGGCGCGAACGCAGCAGGACGCCGAACCTTCACACCGTGTACGTTCGAGGTGTCAACGCCTTGCGGCCAAGGAAACCCTGCAGGGCCACAGCGAGGCCCGCGCGCCGTGCACGACCGCGGCCCCGCTCGAATACGCGACGAAACGCAGCAGGAGGAAACGAGTGGTCGACGCCGGGAGACCCACACCTGAGCGGAAGCGGTTCTTCCGCAGGCCGCTCGTCTGGATCGTGCTCATCGCCCTCATCGCGGTCCTCATCGGCAGCTTCTGGTCCGGCGGCTCCGACTACAACGAGGCCACGACCTCCGAAGTCCTCAAGGACATCAACGACGGCAACGTCGAGGAGGCGACCCTCCTCGACCGCGAGCAGCTCGTCCAGATCACCAAGACCGACGGCGAACAGGTCGAGGCCTACCTCCCCGCGGGGATGATGGAGACCGTCGCCACCGAGCTCGAAGAGGCCGGGGTCCAATTCGACACCGAGGTCAACGAGACCTCCGTGTTCGTGAGCTTCCTGCTCAGCCTGCTCCCGATCGTCCTCATCGTCCTGCTGCTCCTCTTCTTCATGTCGCAGATGCAGGGCGGCGGCTCGCGGGTCCTCAACTTCGGCAAGTCCAAGGCGAAGATGGTGTCCAAGGACACCCCGAAGACCACGTTCGACGACGTGGCCGGCGCCGACGAGGCCGTCGAGGAGCTCCGCGAGATCAAGGACTTCCTCGAAGACCCGAAGAAGTACCAGGAACTCGGCGCCAAGATCCCCAAGGGCGTCCTCCTGTTCGGCCCGCCCGGCACCGGCAAAACCCTCCTCGCGCGCGCCGTCGCCGGCGAGGCCGGGGTCCCGTTCTACTCGATCTCCGGCTCCGACTTCGTCGAGATGTTCGTCGGCGTCGGCGCCAGCCGCGTCCGCGACCTGTTCACCCAGGCCAAGGAGAACGCGCCCGCGATCGTGTTCGTCGACGAGATCGACGCCGTCGGCCGCCACCGCGGCGCCGGCATGGGCGGCGGCCACGACGAGCGCGAGCAGACCCTCAACCAGCTCCTGGTCGAGATGGACGGCTTCGACACCCGCGGCGGGGTCATCCTCATCGCCGCCACCAACCGCCCCGACATCCTCGACCCGGCCCTGCTGCGCCCCGGCCGCTTCGACCGCCAGATCCCCGTCGACGCCCCCGACAAGGAAGGCCGCCAGGCGATCCTGGCCGTCCACGCCAAGGGCAAGCCGTTCGTCCCGAACGTCGAGTTCGAGACCATCGCGCGCCGCACCCCCGGGTTCTCCGGCGCCGACCTCGAGAACGTCATCAACGAGGCCGCGCTCCTGACCGCCCGCCACAACGAGAAGGCGATCTCCGCGGCCGCCCTCGAAGAGGCCATCGACCGCGTCATCGCCGGACCCGAGCGCAAGGGCCGCGTCATGGGCGAGGCCGAGAAGAAGATGACCGCCTACCACGAGGCCGGCCACGCGCTCGTCGCCCACGCGCTCCCCCACGCGGCGCCCGTGCACAAGCTCACGATCCTGCCGCGCGGCCGGAGCCTGGGCCACACGCTCGTGCTGCCGACCGAGGACAAGTACACGCAGACCCGCTCCGAGATGATCGACACGCTCGCCTACGCCCTCGGCGGGCGGGCCGCCGAGGAGCTGGTCTACCACGACCCGACCACCGGCGCGTCGAACGACATCGAGAAGGCCACCAAGGTCGCCCGCGCGATGGTCACCGAGTACGGCATGTCCGCCAAGCTCGGCGCCATCAAGTACGGCTCCGGCGGCTCCGAGCCGTTCCTCGGCCGCGAGTACGGCCACCAGAAGGACTACTCCGACGAGGTCGCCGCGCTGGTCGACGCCGAGATCCGGGCGCTCATCGAGACCGCCCACGACGAGGCGTACGCGATCGTCACCGAGTACCGGGACGTCCTCGACCAGATGGTCACCGAGCTGCTCGAGAAGGAGACCCTCGACACCGAGGACCTCGAGCGGATCGCGGCCCGCGTGGTCAAGCGCCCGCCGATGGCGCCGTTCAACGGCACCGACAAGCGCAAGCTCGGCAGCCCGCCCGTCTCGACCCCGAACGGCTCCCGGCCGGCCGAGAGCCCCGAAGAGGGCATCGAGATCGGCCCCGCGACCGAGGGCCAGAGCCCGCAGCCGTAGCGAAATCGTTACCGGGCCCGTCTACCGCAGGTAGGCGGGCCCTTCCGTTTCCAGCGCGTGACGAAGGGCACTCGGATTGTCGGAGGAAGACCGTAAGCTTGCGCAATGGCTGAACTCGACAACCTGGCCGCCCGCCTCATCGACGGCCGCATCAACGGGAGCCCCGTCGAGGACGCGGTCGACCTGGACCGGATCGAGGCCGCCGTCCGCGAGATCCTGACCGCGATCGGCGAGGACCCCGACCGGTCCGGCCTCAAGGAGACCCCGCGCCGCGTCGCCCGCGCGTACGCCGAGCTGTTCGCCGGCCTCCGCGTCGACCCCGCCGAGGTCCTGAAGACCTCCTTCGACGAGAACCACGACGAGCTGATCCTCGTCCGCGACATCGACGTGCAGTCGTTCTGCGAGCACCACCTGCTGCCGTTCACCGGCGTCGCCCACGTCGGCTACATCCCCGGGGTCAGCGGCCAGATCGTCGGCCTCTCGAAGCTCGCCCGGCTCGTCGAGGTGTACTCGCGGCGCCCGCAGGTGCAGGAGCGGCTCACCAGCCAGATCGCCGACCAGCTCTACACGTCGCTCGAAGCGACCGGCGTGATCGTCGTCGTCGAATGCGAGCACACGTGCATGTCGATGCGCGGCATCCGCAAGCAGGGCTCCCGCACGGTCACCTCTGCGGTGCGCGGGACGCTCCAGTCGGACGCGCGGACCCGCGCCGAGGCGATGTCGCTGCTGCGCGGCACCACCGGCTGAGCCCGGCACGGGAGCGGCCGCCGACGGCGGCACCGGACACGGCGGAAGGCCGGATGCCATGGGCATCCGGCCTTCGCGTCATGGATGAACTGAGGCCAGGGGTGTCCGGTCTCAAGCACCCGGTAGTTAGATGACCTGACCGGTCTGCGACTGGAAGGAGTCGCCGCCGGGGGTCGCCTCGGTGTAGGCGGTGTCGAGGAAGGCGTCCTCGTTCGTGTCCTGCAGGACCGCGTCGGTCACACCGTCCGCGTCGGAGTCGATCGAGATGTCGTCGACGAAGCCGTCGTAGTTGGCGTCGGTGGCCACGACGTCGGCGTAGCCGTCGTTGTTGGTGTCGGTGGCGACCGAGTCGACGAAGCCGTCGGCGTTGGTGTCCACGGAGACCTGGTCGGTGAAGCCGTCGCCGTCGGTGTCCGACTCGTAGGTGTCGATCAGCGTGTCGCCGTCGGTGTCGGCCGCGTAGGACTCGAGGGAGCCGTCGCCGTCCGCGTCGATGATCAGCTCTTCGCTGACGCCGTCGCCGTCGTAGTCGGTGGCCACGCCCTCGGCGTCGCCGTCGCCGTCGGAGTCGATCAGGGTCACGCCGTCGGCGGTGATCGTCTCGTCGGTGATGCCGTCGCCGTCCAGGTCGAAGGACTCGGAGGAGGTGTAGTCCTCGGTCGAGTAGTCCTCGGTGTAGGTGGTGTCTTCCTCGGCGGTGTAGTCCTCGGCCGCAACGTCTTCGACCGGGGCGTCGTCGTATTCGCTCATCTCGTCCATCCTCAGGAGTGTGGTGCTTCGTGCTTGTGAGAAGAACTCTACGACTGCCGCCCGGGCCGTGAATCCCCAGAGTGTGCCAACCCCCTATGCTTTCCTCCGGTCCCCCTTGCGCGCAGTTGTCACAGAAGGTCAGGAGCGTTCATTGGGCTTGTCGGACAGCTCATTCGAGGTCCCGGATCCGCCTCCGGCCCTGGTCCCGGTGCCTGCCGGCAGGGCGTTCGACCTCCATTCCAGCCGGGTCGTCACGGGCGCGCCGGGGTGCGGCTGGCAGTTCGACCTCCGGGCCGACGACCCCGTCACGCGCGACGGGATGCTGGTGGTGCCGTTGATATCCGAAGCGGACTACTACCGGGCGATCGACGGCGACGGGGACGCGTACGCGTGCCTGGTCCCGGCCACCGACGTGTGGGTGCAGCGGCCCGAGCCCGGCACGGGCGCGCCGCGGCCCGGCTACCTCATCGAGCGGCTCTCGGACCCCGACGCGCCGCCCGTGCGCCGGCCCTACCCGGCCTCCGACGTGCCGAACCTGATCGGCCGGCGCGTCTGGCACTGGACGGACGGGGTGTTCCGCGACGACTTCCGCTGCGTCTCAGAGCCGTTCGAGACCGACGGCGACTTCTGCGTGCGCGTGGTCGAGGAGCGGGCCTGGTACCGGTGGCGGCGCACCGGCCAGATCCCGAAGGCGCAGGACTCGTACATCCACCACCTGTGGACGCAGTGACGCGGTGAGGGAAGGGCCGGTGCGTCGTCGCTCCGGTGCCCCCTCGTGCGAGGACCGTCCGCCCCTCACGGGCGGGTGTGTCGGCGCCCGGGCCCCCGGCACCAGGGTGGCACCGGGGTGTGACGGTCAGGCGCGCCAGAGGGCGAGCATCATCGCCTCCACGGCGATGCGCGGGCGCACGTTCGCTTCGATGGCCTTGCGGCAGTCCAGGATCGCGTCGATGCGGCGCAGCAGCGACTCGGCGCTGAGCTTCGAGGCGGCGGCGCGGGTGGTGTCGGCCATGTCCGGGTGGACGGGGGCGACGCGGGCCCCGAAGCCGGCGGCCAGGGCGTCGCGGTAGAACGCGGCCAGGTCGACCAGGGCCCGGTCCAGCGAGTCGCGCTGGGCGCGCGTGTCGCGCGTCTTCTGGCGCTTCTCCAGCTCCTTCAGCGCCGCCGAAGCGCCCCGGGCGGCCTTCGACGCGCCCTTGCCGGTGCCGCCCTTGCCGAGCGCGGTCTCGAGCGCGTCGCGTTCGGCCGCCGACCGGTCGGTGTACGTCCCGGACGCCTCGGCCTCGGCGGCCTCGATGAGCTCGACCGCGGCCGTGAAGCAGGCGCCGAGCCCGGTGAGGCGCCTGGGGATCTGGAGCACGTCGTGGCGCTTGGCGCGGGCCTCCGGGTCCGTGGCGAGCCGCCGGGCGCGGCCGACGTGGCCCTGCGCGGCGGCCGCGAACAGCTCGGCTTCGCGCCGGTCGAGGCCGTCCCGGGAGACGAGCAGGTCGGCGATCGCGCCGGGCGGGGGCTGCCGCAGGCCCATGACGCGGCAGCGGGAGCGGATCGTCACCGAGATCTCGGCCGGGTTCGTCGACGGCGCGCACAGCAGGAACACCGTCCGCTCCGGCGGCTCCTCGACCGCTTTGAGCAGCGCGTTCGCGGCGGCCTCGGTGAGGCGGTCGGCGTCCTCGACGATGAGGACCTGCCACGGGCCGGTCGTCGGCGCGCGCGAGGCGCCCTGGATGAGCCCGCGCACCTGGTCCACGCCGAGGGAGAGGCCCTCGGGGATGACGCGCGTGACGTCCGGGTGCGTGCCGCCCAGCGCGGTCCGGCACGAGTGGCACTCCCCGCAGCCGGCGTCCGGGCACTGGAGCGCGGCGGCGAACGCGACCGCGGCCGTCGACCGGCCGGACCCGGGCGGGCCCGTGAACAGCCACGCGTGGGTCATGCCGGTGCCGCGCGCGGCGTCGGCGAGGACCCGCCTGGCCTCGTCCTGGCCGACGAGCTCGTCGAACACTCCCCCGGTCACCGCGTTCACGCCCGACCGGCCTCCTCGGCGACGCTCTCCCAGCCGTACTCGTCGGCGCCGCGGCGGGAGTCCTGGTCGGTGTCGAGGCCGGGCCAGCCGGCGTCGGTGCGGGCGGTCTGGGTGCGGATGTCGAGCCGCTCGGCGACGGCCTCGCGGACCGTCGCGGCGATCTCGTCGGGCGTGCCGCCCGCCGGGACGACCAGGTAGCGGCGCGGCTCGGCGGCCGCGAGCGCGAGGAACGTCTCGCGGACGCGCTCGTGGTATTCGAGGCGCTCCTGCTCGAGCCGGTCGCCTTCGCCGCCGGCCTTGGCGCGGTGCAGGCCCTGGGCGGGGTCGACGTCGAGGAGGACCGTCAGGTCAGGTTTGAGGCCGCCGGTCGCCCAGTTGGAGACCCACGCGACGTCGTCCTTGCCGAGCTCGCGGCCCGAGCCCTGGTAGGCGATGGAGGAGTCGATGTACCGGTCGGAGACGACGACCGCGCCGCGTTCGAGGGCGGGCCGGATGACCTTCTCGACGTGCTGGGCGCGGTCGGCGGCGAACAGGAGCGCCTCGGCGCGCGGCACCGGCGCGGACGCCCGGGTCCCGTCGCCGTTCTTCGCGTCGAGGACGAGCGAGCGGATGCGCATGCCGATGTCGGTGGCGCCGGGCTCGCGGGTGAGGACCGCCTCGTAGCCGCGGAGCTTCAGCCACGCGGCGAGCTTCACCGACTGCGTGGACTTCCCGGCGCCCTCGCCGCCTTCGAAGACGACGAAGAAGCCGTCGCTGACCAGCGGCGCCCGCAGCGGCCGGCCGCGCAGCGACGACCACAGGTCGGCGAGGACGGGGACGCCCGGCTTGTCGTCCATGGACTTGAACGCGGTGACGCCGAGCCAGACGACGAGCGCCGCGGCCACGAACAGGAGGATGCGGCTCATCGACACCTCGACCTCGGTGACGCCCAGGTCGAGCTGCCGGGCGGCCTGCCAGCCGGCGAGCGGCGCGGAGATCGTCATGGCGAGCATGAGGATGACGCGCGCCGAGACGGCGATGAACGCGAACATGCGGCCGCGGATCTCGTCCTCGGTCTCGCGCTGGAGCAGCGTGATCCCCGCGAGGAACGCCATGCCCGCGCCGAGGCCGATGACGACCGAGCCGAGGATCGAGAACACCATGTGCGGGGCCAGCGCGTCCACGGCGAGGCCCGCGCCGGCGAGGACGATGCTCATGCCGAACCAGCGCAGGCGCGACAGTTCGCCGACGAGCTTGGGTCCGAAGGCGATGCCGCAGCCGAGGCCGAGGAACAGGAACACGGCGAGGGTGTAGAACGCGGCGTCGCCCGCGCCGAGCGTGGCCGCGTAGACGGTGCCGACGCCGATGAGGATGCCCGCGCCGCTGAACGCGCCGAGCATCCCGAGGATGAGGCCGCGCACCCGCTCGGAGGTGCGCAGGTAGGACCAGCCTTCGACGAAGTCGTGCCAGACGCTCGTGGTCTTGGCGGCGACCTGGCCGTAGCGGCCCGAGATCTGCGGGATGAAGAAGTAGACGGTGACGGCCAGGACCGCGAACATGACGGCGTCGATGTAGAGGGCGAGGACCATCGGCTCGGCCCAGGAGCCGAGGTTGGACCAGACGGCGGTGCCGCGCTCGAGGACCGCGAGGACCGCGAACGCGAGCGGCGGGGCGATGCCGTACGTGGTGGCGAGCGAGAGCTGGTTGGCGGCCTCGTACTTCTCGCGCGGCAGGAGGTTGGGGACGGCGGCCTCTTTCGCGGGCGACCAGATGAGGACGGCGGCCTCGATGCACAGCTGGGCGACGGCGAGCCAGGTGACGGTGATCGCGGTGGAGTCGGTGACGAGGTAGACGGTGGGGACCGAGGCGATGAGGAGGCACCGGGCGGTGTCGCACGCGGCCATGGTCTTGCGCCGGTCGAAGCGGTCGGCGAAGACGCCGGCGACCGGTCCGAGGACGAGCGAGGGGAGCAGGCGGAGCACGATCGTCGCGGAGAACGCGGCGCCCTTCGCGGCGGGGTCTTCGAAGAGGGACTGCGCGAACCCCGCGGTGGCGAACAGTGCCAGCCAGTCGCCGAAGGAGGCCAGGCCGAGCACGGTCCACAGCCGTCTGAAGGGCTTGATCCGCAGCACCGTCTGGATGTCGGCAAGGGTGTTCGCCATGCTGCTCCTCGAAAGTCAGAGACCGCACCGGGTCGACTTCGAGACTAGTCGGCCCGGTACGGCCCCACGTCCCGGCGCGGTCGTTGAGTGGCCCGCGTCAGGGCCTGCTTCCTTCGGCTGGTCGCGCGCCTACGGCAGGCGGCGGGCGAGGTAGTCGCAGACGACGCCGTTGGCCTCGGCGATCGAGGCGGCGCAGCCTTCGGGGTCGCGGCGGAACGCCAGGCGGACCAGGGCCTGCCCGGTCTCGACGGCGACCGTGACGGTCTTGCCGAGCTCGTCGTCCCCGCCGATCCCGAAGCGCTGGGCGAGCCCGGCGAGGATCTGCTCGGCGATGACGTCGCCGCCGGTGGTGACGGCGTCGGCCCGGCCCGGGTCGATCGCGTCGGCCAGGTGAAGGACGCGGAAGCCGGGCGCGGTCCGGTACATGTGCACGTACTCGGCGATCGCGGCCTCGACCCCGGCCCGCCAGTCGGCGGGCGGTTCGGCGTCGAAGCGCGCGGCCAGGCGCTCGAAGTACAGGTCGATGTAGCGCTGCGAGAGCGCCTCGGCGAGCGAGCGCTTGTCCCCGAAGAACTGGTAGACCGAGCCGATCGCGACGTCCGCTCGCTGGGCGATGGCGGTGGTCGAGAGCCGGTCGTAGCCGACCTCCTCGATCAGGTCGGCGGCCGCGTCGAGCATCCGGCGCACGCGTGCGGCCGAGCGCTCCTGGACGGGCAGGCGGCGAAGCGAGTGCGTCTGTCCGAACTTGGACACCGGTGACATCGTGGGCTGCCTGGCGGCGGGCACGGTGGCAGTGCTCATGGTGTTGTCCCCCCTCGTGATGACAAGTCTCCCCATCATGGACGACTTGCCCGGATTTGAGGCTCATTCCGGCCCGTGTCGCGAGAGAAATTCCGGCTTCCCTCGACCGAGTGTCACTATTCCGACACGAATCGGAAGGGAAGGCTCATGTCGCCCGGCGGCTTGACATTCGTCACTCCCGCGCTTGGGCCGGTTGTGCCCGGACACCCGGAAGCGGAAGGATGGCGAGGGTTTTGCGGTTGCTGTAGGGGACGAGCAGCCGCGGGAGAGGACAGACACGTGAATCAACGGCGTACACCGGCGTTCAGGGCCCGATGCCGGAAGCAGGCGGTCCACCGCGTCGCGATGGTCTCGGTCCACACCTCCCCCCTCGCGCAGCCCGGCACCGGCGACGCCGGCGGCATGAACGTGTACGTCCTCAACACCGCCCGCGAGCTCGCCCGCGCCGGCGTCGAGGTCGAGATCTTCACCCGCGCCACCAGCTCCGAGGAGCCCCCCACCGTCGAGGCCGCGCCCGGCGTCCTCGTCCACCACCTCCCCGCCGGCCCCTTCGAGGGCCTGTCCAAGAACGACCTGCCCACGCAGCTGTGCGCGTTCACCGGCGGCCTCCTGCGCGCCGAGGCGCACAACCGGCCCGGCCACTACGACCTCATCCACGCCCACTACTGGCTCAGCGGCCAGGCCGCGTGGGTCGCCTCCGAGCGGTGGAACGTCCCGCTCGTCCAGACCTTCCACACCCTCGCGAAGGTCAAGAACGCGCAGCTCGCCGATGGCGACTCCCCCGAGCCGATCGGGCGCGTCGTCGGCGAGGAGCAGATCACCACCGAGGCCGACCTCCTGATCGCCAACACCGCGGCCGAAGCCGACGAGCTCCAGCGGTACTACGCCGCCGACGCCCGCCGCGTCGAAGTCGTCCACCCCGGCGTCGACCTCGGCGTGTTCCGCCCCGGCGACCGGTACGCCGCCCGGCAGGCGCTCGGCGTGCCGCAGGACGCGCTCGTCATCGCCTTCGTCGGCCGCATCCAGCCCGCCAAGGCCCCCGACGTGCTCCTGCGCGGCCTCGCGCGGCTGCGCGAGACCGACCCCGCGCTCGCGGCCCGGATCGTCCCGGTGTTCGTGGGCGGGCCGTCCAACACCGACCTGTACTGGCTGCCCAAGCTCGCCGGGGAGCTCGGGCTCGCCGACCGGGTCCAGTGGCGCACCCCGCGCTCGGGCGAGGCGCTCGCGCAGGTCTACCGGGCCGCCGACGCCGTCGCCGTCCCCAGCTACAACGAGTCGTTCGGCCTCGTCGCCCTCGAGGCCCAGGCGACCGGCACGCCCGTGGTCGCCGCGAAGGTCGGCGGGCTCACGACCGCCGTCGCCGACGGCGTCTCGGGCCTGCTAGTCGACTCCCACCGCTCCGACGACTGGGCCGGGGCGCTCGCCCGGCTCCTCGGCGACGGGGCCCTGCGCGAGCGCCTCGCCGCCGGCGCCCGCACCCACGCCGCCCTCTTCTCCTGGCAGGCCACGGCCGAAGGGCTCGGCGCCGCCTACCGCCGCGCGGTCCTGCGCCGCTCGCGGGCGATTACGGTCAGGTGACCCCCGGCTCCAGCCGGGGGCTTGCCCGTCCGACGTCGACTACGCTGAACCGGTGATCGAGCGACTCAAGGCCGCCCTGGACGAGATCGGCGCCGACTACCGCCTGGACACGCCGCGGTCGGCGGTCGTGACCCTGCCCGGGCAGCGCAAGCTCACCACCGAGTGCGGCCTCGTCGTCGAAGACCACGCCCTCCGCGTCGAAGCGTTCGTCGCCCGCAGGCCGGAGGAGAACCACGCAGCGGTGTGGTCGGAGCTCCTGCGCCGCAACGGGAAGCTGTACGCCGTCGCGTTCGCGACCGACGAGAGCGAGGACATCCACCTCGTCGGCCGCCTCCCGTTCACCGCGATCGACCCCGCCGAGCTCGACCGCGTCCTCGGCCAGGTCCTCGAGGCCGCCGACGACACCTTCAACGTCATCCTCGAGCTCGGCTTCACGACCTCCATCCAGGAGGAGTGGCGCTGGCGCCTCGCCCGCGGCGAATCCACCCGCAACCTCGCCGCGTTCGAACACCTCCGGCCGCGGGACTGACCGCACGGCCGGCCGCACCCGCCTGTGAGGAGGCGACGCCCGCCACACCGCCGCGGCGACCGGGGGGCGGGGGCGCGGGCGGGGCGGCAGGATAGGGGCATGACCTACACTCTCGTGCTGCTTCGCCACGGCGAAAGCGAATGGAACGCCAAGAACCTGTTCACCGGCTGGGTCGACGCGAAGCTGTCGCCCTCCGGCGAGGAGGAGGCCCGCCGCGGCGGACGGCTGCTCGCCGAGGCCGGCCTGCTGCCCGACGTCGTCCACACTTCGCTGCTGCGCCGCGCGATCAACACCGCGGAGCTGGCGCTGAACGAGGCCGCGCGGTCCTGGATCCCCGTCAAGCGCTCGTGGCGCCTGAACGAGCGCCACTACGGCGCCCTCCAGGGCAAGGACAAGGCGCAGACGCTCGCCGAGTTCGGCGAGGAGCAGTTCATGATCTGGCGCCGCTCCTACGACGTCCCGCCGCCGCCGATCGAGCCCGGCTCGGAGTTCTCCCAGGACGGCGACGCCCGCTACGCCTCCCTCGCCCCCGAGGTCAGCCCCGCCTCCGAGTGCCTCAAGGACGTGCTCGAGCGCATGCTCCCCTACTGGTACGACGGGATCGTCCCCGACCTGAGGACCGGGCAGACCGTGCTCGTGGCCGCGCACGGCAACTCGCTGCGCGCCCTCATCAAGCACCTCGACGGCATCAGCGACGAGGCGATCGTCGGCCTGAACATCCCCACCGGCATGCCCCTGCTGTACGAGCTCGACGAGAAGACCCTCAAGCCGGTCACCGCCGGCGGCTCCTACCTCGACCCCGAGGCCGCGGCCGCCGCTGCCGCCGCCGTCGCGGCCCAGGGGAAGGGCCTGAAGGGGGACGCGAACAAGGGCCTGAAGCAGGCCGAGGAGAAGTAGTCCGAACGACCGCGGCGCGCCGGCAGGCGTGAGCTCGATTACGGCCCGGTGGTCGACACCGGGCCGTCTCGCGCTTAATCTGGGGGCGTGGCCCATAACGAACCGCAGCCCAAGAGCCTCGGCGGAGGCATCGGTCGCGTCCTCACCGGTCTCGCCGCGGGCGCCGCCTTCGGCGCCGCCGCGACCGCGATGATGCGGATCCGGCACCGGGGAGCGCCCCACCCCGAGCCCCGCTCCGCGCCCGTCCCCGACACCCGCCCGTGGGAGGCCGCCGTCGGCCTGCTCAGGACCGGCGTCTGCCTGGTCGACGACCACAACCGCGTCCTGTACACCAACCGCGCCGCCCGGGACCTCGGGCTGGTCGACGACCACGAGATCGTGTCGCTGACGCTGCGGGCGCTGCTCGCGCAGGCGCGGCGCTCGGGCCGCTACCGGGACGCGGAGATCGAGGTCCCGAAGCAGGTCATGGGCGAGCCGAGCGCTGTGAGCGTGCGCATCACGCCGCTGCCCGACGGCGTGTCGGTCGCCGAGTTCCAGGACATCTCCGAGCTCCACCGCGTCGAGCGGGTCCGGCGCGACTTCGTGGCGAACATCAGCCACGAGCTGAAGACCCCGGTCGGCGCGATGCAGATCCTCTCCGAGGCGCTCAAGGACGCCGCGGAGGACCCGGACGCGGCCGCGCGCTTCGCCGACCGCATCCGCTCCGAGTCCAAGCGCATGAACCACCTGGTCAGCGACCTGCTCGAGCTGTCGCGGCTCCAGGGGGCCGAGAAGCTGCCGGACCCCGAGCCGGTCGAGGTCGACCGGATCGTGATGGAGGCGTTCGACCAGACGCGGATAGCCGCCGAGGAGAAGGGCATCGAGCTCGTCGCCACCGGCGTCGAGGGCACCGAGGTGCTCGGGAACGAGCCGCAGCTCGTCACCGCCGTGAAGAACCTCGTCGGCAACGCCATCTCCTATTCACCTGAGCACACGTCCGTGGAGGTGTCCACCTCGGTGACGTCCCCGAACGGGCACCTCGCGGGGGTCAAGATGGTGTGCATCTCCGTGCGCGACCAGGGCATCGGCATTCCCGCGGAGGAGCTGGACCGCATCTTCGAGCGCTTCTACCGGGTGGACGCGGCCCGGTCGCGCGCGACGGGCGGCACCGGCCTCGGCCTGGCGATCGTCAAGCACGTGGCGGTCAATCACGGGGGTAGGGTGGAAGTGTCCAGTATGCCCGATGCCGGATCAGTGTTTACCTTGATGTTGCCTGCGCGTTCCCTTCCGTCCGACGCGACGGCACCGGACTCGGCTGAAATCGGAACCAACCAGCAAGCCCGCCGTTTAGGAAGGTTCACTCGTGACCCGCGTGCTCGTAGTTGAAGACGAGGAATCGTTCTCCGATGCCCTCTCCTACATGCTCCGCAAGGAGGGCTTCGAGGTGGCGGTCGCCGCGGACGGCGACGCCGCCATCAAGGAGTACGAGCGCGCCGGCGCCGACGTGGTCCTGCTCGACCTGATGCTGCCGGAGAAGTCCGGCACCGAGGTCTGCCGGGAGCTGCGCGCCCACTCGAACGTGCCGATCATCATGGTCACGGCCCGGGACTCCGAGGTCGACAAGGTGGTGGGCCTCGAGCTGGGCGCCGACGACTACATCACCAAGCCGTACTCGTCCCGGGAGCTGGTCGCCCGCATACGGGCCGTGCTGCGCCGCTCCGCCGAGCCGGACGACCCGATCGTCACGGTCCTCGAGGCCGGGCCGGTTCGCATGGACGTCGACCGGCACACGGTCACCGTCGGCGGCGGCGACGTGCAGCTCCCCCTCAAGGAGTTCGAGCTGCTCGAGATGCTGCTGCGCAACGCCGGGCGCGTGCTCACCCGCGGGCAGCTCATCGACCGGGTCTGGGGCGCGAACTACGTGGGCGACACCAAGACCCTCGACGTGCACGTCAAGCGCCTGCGCTCCAAGATCGAGCCGGAGCCGGGCAAGCCGCGCCACCTCGTCACGGTCCGCGGCCTCGGCTACAAGTTCGACCCGCACGCGTAGCCGTTCACCTCGGGTTCACCCGCGGGCGGGGGCTCGCCGCTCGTTCGCGTACAACGCTTGCCGAACCGGATAGGGTGCACTGGTGACCTTCATTCCCGCGGACGACCGCTACGAGTCCATGCCCTACCGCCGCTCCGGACGCAGCGGCCTCAAACTCCCGGCGATCTCGCTGGGCCTGTGGCACAACTTCGGCCACGGCCGGCCCCTGGAGACCCAGCGGGCGATCGTGCGGCGCGCCTTCGACCTCGGCGTCACCCACTTCGACCTGGCGAACAACTACGGCCCGCCGGCCGGGAGCGCCGAGGAGAACTTCGGGCGGCTCCTCGCCGAGGACCTGAAGCCGTACCGGGACGAGATCGTCGTCTCCTCCAAGGCCGGGTACTACATGTGGCCCGGCCCGTACGGCGAATGGGGCTCGCGCAAGAACCTCGTCGCCTCCGTCGACCGGTCGCTCGCGCGGCTGGGCCTGGACTACGTCGACGTGTTCTACCACCACCGGCCCGACCCGGACACGCCGCTCGAGGAGACCATGGGCGCCCTCGACGCGATCGTGCGGTCGGGCAAGGCGCTGTACGTCGGCGTCTCGAACTACACCTCCGAGCAGGTCCGGGCCGCCGCCGCGATCCTGCGGGACCTCGGCACGCCGCTGCTCATCGACCAGCCGCGCTACTCGATGTTCGACCGCCGGATCGAGGACGACGACCTGCTCGGGGCGCTCGACGAGGTCGGCGCCGGCTGCATCGTGTTCAGCCCCTTGGAGCAGGGCGTGCTCACCGACCGGTACCTCAAGGGCGTCCCGGCCGACTCGCGGGCCGCCACCAGCCACTTCCTCAACGAGGACAGCCTCGACGAGGCGACCATGGCGAAGGTGAAGGCGCTGGGCGAGATCGCCGCCTCCCGCGGCCAGTCGCTCGCGCAGATGGCGCTCGCCTGGGCGCTGCGCGACGACCGGATGACCAGCGTCATCATCGGCGCGAGCAGCGTCGCCCAACTCGAGGCCAACGTCGCCGCGACCGGGAACCTCGCCTTCACCGCCGAGGAGCTCGCGGCGATCGACGCGGTGTCGATCGGATAACAAGGCGCGCAAGCGATTCGCGGGGCCGTTCGACCTTTGTCGGCCCCGCGACCGGTACCTCGGTAGGACGCGGCGCCCGCGGAAGATCCGACCCGAGTCGGAAGTTTCACCCGCATTCGTTCCATACGATTCAGGCATGACCGCTTCACGGACCGCCCTCCGCCCGCCGCAGAACCGGTTCGACCCGCGCACCGTGCCCTGGTGGCGCGTGCAGCTGCTCGTCGCCACCGCCGTCCCCGTCGTGCCCCTGGCCGTCCTCGGCCTCCTCATCGAACCGGCCCGGCCGTGGCTGCTCGGCCCTGCCGCGCTGATCCTCGTCCTCGGCCTCGCCTCGGCCCTGGCGCTGCCGGCGTGGTGGCACCGGGTGCACCGCTGGGAGGTCACCGACACCGCGGTGTACACGCTCACCGGGTACTTCTGGCGCACCTGGCGGATCGCCCCGATGTCCCGCATCCAGACCGTCGACACCACCCAGGGCCCGCTCCAGCGCTCCTTCAGCCTGTCCACAGTGGTCGTCACGACGGCGTCGTCCGCCGGCGCGGTGAAACTCGAAGGGCTCGACCAGGACGAGGCGTCGGCGCTCGCCGAGCGCCTCACCGAGCTCACCGACGCGACCCCCGGGGACGCGACATGAGCGGGGAGGCCACCGCGGGAGCGGTCGAGCGCGGCGAGGCCGCGAACGGCACCGCCGGAAGCGGCTCTGCAGGAAGCGGAGCCAACGAGCACGGCGCCGCAGTGAACGGCACGGCTGCAAGCGACGCCGCCGCGAACGGAGCGGCCGGACCGGATCCGGTCGAGTCCGGCGAGCCCTGGCGCAGGCTCCACCCCAGCGGCCTCAAGGTCACGGCCCTCTACATGGCCGGGGTGATGACCGCCGCCGGCGTGCCCGTCGCGTTCGGGATCGGCTCGGGCGCCGGCCTGCTCATCGCGCTCGCGTTCGCCGTCCCCGGCGCCCTGCTCGTGATCGGCGCGACCGTCGGCTACGAGGCGATCCGCCTGCGCGTCACCAGGTACCGGGTCACCGACACCCGCGTGGAGATGCACACCGGCGTCCTGTTCAAGACCCGGCGCTCGCTCATGCGCGAGCGCATCCGGTCGGTCGACCTCACCGCCAACCCGCTCGAACGCGTCTTCGGACTCGCCAAGGTCAAGGTCGGCACCGGCGAGACCGGCAGCGGCTCGGGATCGACGAACGAGCAGACGCTCACGCTCGACTCGGTCGCCCGCGCCGAAGCCGACCGGCTCCGCGCCGAACTGCTCCGCCGCGCCGCCGCCGGCATCGGCGAGGACGGCGAGCAGCGGCTCGCCACCTGGGAACCCGGCTGGCTCAAGTACGCGCCGCTGTCGTTCCTCACGCCGATGCTCGCTGGCGCGGCCGTCGGCGCCGCGTTCCAGGTCGCGGACTGGTTCGGCAGGGGCGGCCTGCCCGTCGAGATCGTCGGCGGGCTCGTCGAAGAGCACGGGGCCTGGACGGTGCTCGGCCTCGGCCTGATCGTCCTGCTCGTCCTCGGCGCCGTCGCAAGCCTCGCGCTCCAGGGCGAGGCGTGGTGGCGCCACCGGCTCGACCGCGAACCCGGCGGGACGCTCCGCGTGCGCCGCGGCCTGCTCGTCTCCCGCTCGCTCAGCCTCGAAGAGGAGCGCATCCGCGGCATCGAGATCGTCGAGCCGATCGGGATCCGGTCCGCAGGTGCGGGACGCCTCGACGTGGTCGCGATCGGCCTCAAGACCGACCAGGAGGGCAGCGACCTCAGCACCCTGGTCCCGGCCGCGCCGCTCCCCGCCGTCACCGCCGCCGCCGAAGCGGTCGTCGGCCCGGTCGGGTGCGAGCTCCGGACCCATCCGAAGGCGGCCCGGACGCGGCGCCTGCGCTGGGCCGCGGTCACCGTCGCGGCGCTCGCCGCCGCGGCGGCCGTCCCGCATCTGCAGTGGCCGCTCCCGGCGCTGCTCAGCGCCGCGATCGTGCTCGCAGCGGTGCTCGGCTCGGCGTTCGCGGTGTGGACGGCCTTCGACTCGTACGCGTCCCTCGGCCACGCCCTGACCGCGCGGCACCTCGTGTCGCGGCGCGGCAGCACCCGCCGGGCCACGGTGCACCTCGACCGCTCCGGGATCATCGGCTGGCGCCTCTCGCAGTCGGTGTTCCAGAAGCGCATGGGCCTCATGACGCTCGACGCCACCACCGCGGCCGGCAAGGGCCACTACGCGGTGATCGACGCCGACGAGCACGAGATCCTCGACTTCGCCGACGCGGCCGTCCCGGACCTGCTGCGGCCCTTCCTGGTCACGTCACCGGAATGACCGCAGCGCCGACTCCCCGGGCGGCTCCTCGGCGCGGATCAGGGCCTCGATGTCGCCCATCCGGTCCCACGTGTTGACGGCCATGCCCGCGAGGACCCGCCCCTCCTTGGTCCAGAACGCGGCGAACTCGAGCGACTCGACCGAGCCGGACACGACGATCTCGTCGTAGGCGTCGGGCCCGGCCACGAAGCCGAGGTACTCCATGCCGAGGTCGTACTGGTCGGTGAAGAAGTACGGCAGCTTGTCGAACGGCTCGTCCGAGCCGAGCGCGGCCTTCGCGGCGTGCACGCCGGTGTCGATCGCGGTCTGCCAGTGCTCCACCCGGATCGGGCGGCCGTAGTGCGGGTAGGGCGCGCTCGCGATGTCGCCGGCCGCCCACACGTCGGGGGCGCTGGTGCGCAGGGCGGCGTCGACGGCGACGCCGCCGCCGAGCTCCCTGCCGCGCAGTTCGAGCCCGGCGGCGGCGGCCAGCCCGGTGTTGGGGGTGACGCCGACCGCGATGAGCACGAGGTCGGCGTCGACCCGCTCGCCGTCGCCGGTCTCGACGGCGACGGCGCGGCCGTCCTCGCCGACGATCTCCGCGACCGCGGTGCGCCGCCGCAGGTCGACCCCGTGGTCGAGGTGCAGCTTCGCGAACACGAGGCCCATCTCGGGGCCGAGGACCCGTTCGAGCGGCTGCGCGCCCAGCCCGAACACGGTCACGTCCCGGCCGAGCCGGCGCACCGACGCGGCGACCTCCATGCCGATCCACCCGTCGCCGACGATCGCGACCCGGCCGTCACCGCTCTTCACCTCGGCGGCGAGCAGGTCGGCGTCCTCGACGGTGCGCAGCAGGTGCACGCCGCGCAGGTCCGCGCCGGGCACCGGCAGCGCCCTCGGGCTGGAACCGGTCGCCAGGAGGAGCTTCGCGTAGTCGAGCCCGCTCCCGTCGGCCAGCGCGAGCCGGCGGGCGCCGGTGTCGAGCCCGGTCGCGGGCACGCCGACGCGCAGTTCGGCGTTCTGGCGGTACCAGTCCTCGTCGACGGTGAACAGCGCCGACCGGTCGGCGTCCCCGCGCAGGTAGTCCTTGGAGAGCGGCGGCCGCTCGTACGGCCGGTGCGGTTCCCCGGTGACGACGACGAGGTCGCCCTCGTACCCCTCGTCGCGAAGCGTCTGCGCGGCTTTGGATGCGGCGAGGCCGCCTCCGACGATGACGAACGGTGCAGTGCTCATATACGTCTCCTCACGCGTCGCCGAGGCCGCTCAAGTGCGACTCCGGCTCCCGTAGACGGCTCAGGCGGCTGGCCCGCCTCTCATTCTTACGCCGAACGGGTGACCGGGGCGGCGGCAACCGACACTTGTCCCGCGCGGAAATCAGTGTGATTACTTCTCGCGAATGAATCCGGGCGGTCCGGAATCAGCCTCAAGCATGAGGACCCGGCTCCGGCCCGGAACTAGGGTGAGTTCATGTTGGAAATCAAGGACCTGCACAAGCGGTTCGGCGACACCGCAGCCCTCGACGGGGTGTCGCTCTCGGCCGCGCCGGGCGAAGTCGTCGGGTTCGTCGGGGCCAACGGGGCCGGCAAGACCACCACCATGCGCATCGCCATGGGCGTGCTCGCCGCCGACTCCGGGGAGATCGTCTACAACGGATCGCCGCTCGGCGTCGAACAGCGCCGCCGCTTCGGGTACATGCCCTCCGAGCGCGGCCTCTACCCCAAGATGAAGACCGGCGAGCAGGTCGCGTACTTCGGCGAGCTGCACGGGATGACGCGGGCCGAGGCCCGCCGCTCGGCCGCCGAACTCCTGGAGCAGCTCAACCTGACCGAGCGGATGGGCGACTTCGTCCAGGACCTCTCCCTGGGCAACCAGCAGCGCGTCCAGCTCGCCGTCTCGCTCGTCCACGACCCCGAGGTGCTCATCCTCGACGAGCCGTTCTCCGGCCTCGACCCGATCGCCGTCGACGTCATGGGGACCGCGCTCAAGGACCGCGCCGCGGCCGGGGCGCCCGTCATCTTCTCCAGCCACCAGCTCGACCTCGTCGAGCGGCTCTGCGACTCCGTCGTCATCATCGGCAACGGCCGGATCATCGCCGCCGGCGGCGTCGAGGAGCTGAAGGCCAAGGAGGTCAAGCACCTCCGCATCAGCGTCGAGACCCCCGAGGACCTCACGGCGCGGCTCCCCGGGACCGTGACCCGCGACGGCGACGACTACCTCATCGAGGACGGGGACGACCAGGAGGCGCTGCGCATCGCCGCGGCCGCCGGGCGCGTCACCCGCTTCGCCTACGACCAGCCGACCATCGCCGAGATCTTCCGAGAGGCCGTGACCCGATGACGCAATCAGAGACTTCGCGGATGCGCGGGCTGCTGCTCGTGGCCGGGCGCGAGATCCGCGTCCGGGGCCTGTCCAAGTCGAACCTCGTCAGCCTAGTCGTCACCGTCGTGATCGTCGGCGTCCTCGCGGCGCTCCCCACCCTCATCGGCGGCGACGAGGGCGACGCGAAGGTCGGCCTCGCCGGCGACAACGCCCCCGCGATGCAGGCCCAGCTCGAAGCCATGGGCGGCTTCGACATCACCGTCTACGGCTCCGCGGACGAGGCCGAGCGGGCCGTCGAGGACGAGACCGTCGAGGCGGCCGTCGCCGACGGGTCCCTCTACAGCCTCGACGGGGTCGCCAACGACGTCGAGACGAAGATCGACGCCGCCTGGCAGGCCGCCAGCGTCCAGACGAACCTCGCGGACGCCGGGCTCTCCGACCAGGAGATCACCCAGGCGCTCACCGTGCGGCCCTTGGAGTTCGTGACCCTCGAGTCCGGCGGCGTCAACAGCACGCTCGACTACTTCACCGGCCTGATCATCTCCATCATCATGTTCATGATGCTCATGACCCCGGTGCAGTACATCGCCATGGGCGTCGTCGAAGAGAAGTCCAGCCGCATCGTCGAGATCCTCCTGACCAGCCTCAAGCCGTGGCAGCTCCTCGGCGGCAAGGTCATCGGCCTCGGCGTGATCTCCCTGGTCAACCTGATCGCCATGGTCGCCGTCGGCCTCGGCGTCTCGGCCGCGACCGGGATGCTCTCCGACCTCCCGCCGGGCACCGCCTCCGCGGCGGTCTCCACCATCGGGTGGTGGCTGATGGCCTTCGCGCTCTTCGGCACCCTCGCCGGCGGCGTCGGCTCCCTCGTCTCCCGCCAAGAGGAGTCCGGGTCGGTCCTGACCCCGCTCATCATGTCGCTGACGCTCAGCTACCTGGGCGCGATCTTCCTGCTGAACGCGCCGACGAGCACGTTCGCCGAGGTCCTGTCGATCATCCCGCCGTTCTCGGGCATCGCGATGCCCACCCGGATGGCGATCGCCGAGGTCCCCGCCTGGCAGATCGGCCTCTCGGGCGTCCTCCTGGCGCTCGCGGCGGCCGGGGCGCTGGCGCTCGGCTCGCAGCTGTACAAGCGCAGCGTCCTGTACACGGGGTCGCGCATGAAGCTCACCGAGGCGCTCCGCCGCGCGGCGTAGCACGACGCGAAAGGGCCCGGGAGGCTTCCTCCCGGGCCCTTCGTCGTGTGCGCGCTACTCGAGCAGGAACAGGAAGTAGCCGATCGAGGCGAGCATGAGCACCCAGGCGATCGGGTGGACTTCCTTCCAGCGGGCCTTCGCGGCCATCATGACCGGGAAGAACACCAGCCCGAGGGCGATGCCGTTGGAGATCGAGTAGGTCAGCGGCATCGCGGCGACGATGAGGAACGCCGGGATGGCGTACTCGAGCCGGTCCCATTCGATCTGGCCGAGCGCCTTCGCCATGAGCACGCCCACGATGATGAGCGCGGGCGCGGTGACCGCGGGGTTGTTGGCCACCAGGCCGAACACCGGGAACGCGACGAGCGAGACGATGAACCAGAAGCCGGTCGTGACCGCGGTCAGGCCGGTGCGGCCGCCGACCGAGACGCCGGCGGTCGACTCGATGTACGCGGTGGTGGTCGAGGTGCCGAGGACGGCGCCGGCGGAGGTCGCGATCGAGTCGGTGGCGAGTGCGCGGCCCGCCCGGGGGAGCTTGCCGTCCTTGACGAGCCCGGCCTGGCCGGCGACGGCGAACAGCGTTCCGGCCGTGTCGAAGAAGTCCACGAACAGCATGGTGAGGATGACGGCGATCATGTGGACCGTGAACGCGTCTTCGAAGCCGGTGAAGGCCGCGCCGAACGCGTCGAGGTTCGGCGTGAAGCCCTCGGCGAGGCGGAAGTCGATGACGCCGGTGAGGATGCCGAGCGCGAGGGTGGCGAGCATCCCGTAGAAGACGCCGCCCTTCCAGCCCAGGACCATGAACACGGCGGTGACGACGAGGCCGAAGACGGTGAGCAGGACCGTGCCGTCGGTGAAGCTGCCGATCGTGACCAGCGTGGCCGGGGAGTCGACGACGATGCCGCCGCCTTTGAGGCCGATGAACGCGATGAACAGCCCGATGCCCGCGCCGACCGCGAGCTTGAGCTGGGCGGGGATCGCGTTGATGATCGATTCGCGCGCGCCGGTGACCGCGAGGACGAAGAACAGCACACCGGACACGAGGGTGCCGGTGAGCGCGGTCTGCCAGGGGATCCCGAGCGTCATCACCACGGTGAAGGCGAAGAACGCGTTCAGTCCCATGCCGGGGGCGGTGGCGATGGGATAGCGGGCCCACAGGCCCATGACGAGGCAGCCGAGGGCGGAGGCGAGGGCGGTCGCGGTGAAGACCGCCCCGGGGTTCGGTGCGTCGAATCCGGCTTCGGAGAGTCCGAAGCTGAGGATGCCAGGGTTGACCGCGAGGATGTAGGCCATCGCCAGGAACGTGGTGGTTCCGGCGAGGATCTCGCGCTTCCAGTTGGTCTGGTGCTCGGTCATCCCGAAGTACTTGTCGAGGCGCCCGGGCGGGGGCGCGTCGTCGTTCGTCGTGTTCTCTTCTGTGGCTTCAGTGGCCATGTGGCGGGCACTCCTGTGCAGGTGCGTCGTGGATGCCGGGCAGCGGGCACCGCGGGGACCAGGCCGGCGTCCAGGCGCCGAACCTGCCGGTAATGTACCGGGTCCACCACTGAAAGAGAAGCGAGTCGGCCTCGAAGTCGCGGGTTTTACACAGACTTCACAGCCGGGGAAAGGCGACGCCCCGGAGCCAAGGGGGGGACGGCTCCGGGGCGTCGACTTAGGGTCGAGCCCCCGGTGGCAGGATTCCGGGGGCTCGACAAGGACCGCACCGTCAAGCAGCGGGCGGTAGTCGGAGGTCTCACCCCGGCCTGACTGCGCCGGGCTCCCTGCCCTGAGACAACTGCTAAACGCGGCGGCGTCTCCCGCGGTTGCATAACGGTTCGATAACGGCCGCATCCGCGGTTCGGGGCCGCCTATTCCTCGCCGGTCTCGGCCCTGCGGCGCGCCACGATGAGGATCACGATCCCCGCGAGCACCACGATGCCGCCACCGATGAGGAAGTACGTGAGCGAGGAGCCCGTGATCGGCAGCGCCGACCCGGCCGGCGAGGTCGAGACCGCGCCGGGCGCGGGGCTCGTCGTGGTCGGCTGCGAGCCGGACTCGGTCGGGCTGGACGACTCCTCGGCGGGCGAGGACGCTTCCTCAGAGGTGGTCTCTTCTTCAGAGGTCGTCTCCTCCTCGGAAGTGGTCTCCTCCGCAGAGGTGGTCTCTTCCTCGGAGGTGGTCTCCTCCGCAGAAGTCGTCTCCTCTTCGGAAGTCGTTTCTTCCTCGGAGGTCGTCTCTTCTTCAGAGGTGGTCTCCTCTTCGGAAGTCGTCTCCTCCTCGGAGGTGGTCTCCTCGGACGAACTCGACGGCTCGTCGGTCGTCGGCTCCTCCGACGTCGGCGCCTCGGTGGTCGGTTCCTCGGTGGTCGGCTCCTCCGAAGAGGGCTCCTCGCTCGGGGTCTCCGTCTCCTCGCCCGGGGGCTCCTCGGTCGCGGGGCACGTGTGGGTAAGGTTGAAGTAGTCCCGGTCGCCGTTCCCGCCGCCGTTCCCGTTGCCGCCCTTCTTGTCGTCCTCTTCGTCGTCGCGCGGGATCACGGCCTCGGCGTCGATGAGCGTGAGCCCGGCCGGAGTGACGATGTACGCCTTGTTGTCGCCGGAACCGGAGACGATCCCGCCGTCGTCGTCGGTGTTGAAGCGGAGGACGTTGCCGTCCTCGTCCTGGAAGACGGCTTCGATGTACTCGAAGTTGCCGTCGGCGCCGACCGAGTTGGGCAGTACGAAGACCCAGCCGTCGAGCCAGTCCGCGGTGTCGCCCGGGACCTGGTCGCAGCTCTGGTCGCCGAACCCTTCGGCGGTCGTGGGCACGTTGCCCGGGTTGATGGCGATGGTGTCGGTGCTCCCCGCGAGCGCGGGGACGGCGAAGGCGAGCGCGACGGCTCCGGCCAGGCCGGCCGCGATCGCGGCGCCGGAGACCTTCTGGCGGCGTGTGAATCTCAAGGGACTGGCTCCGTGATGGGTGGTCGGTGTCGGACCTGTCGGTGTCCGACGGCGCCTGGGCCAGGCGCCGGCGAAGTGTTCACGCCGCCGGATGCACCGCAGTTGCGGTCCGACCGGAAGGTTCTGGAATCCGACCGAACGGCTGACCTGCCAATCCACCGCGAAATCGGCGAAACGCGACGGCGCCCCCGGGGATGGGACCCGGGGGCGCCGTCTGAAGCGCTTCGCGCCTTACCAGTTCTGGGCCTCGCGGCGGCGGCGCTGGATCAGGTACAGCGCGGCACCGCCCGCGGCCAGGGCCGCGGCCGAGACGATCGCGATCGTCAGCGGGGTGCCGGTGGTCGGGAGCTGGCCGCCGGCGGTGGGAGAGGTCGTCTCCTCGCCGGGCTGGCTCGAACCGTCACCGGGCGAGGTCGGCTCCTCGGACGGGGACGAGGGCTCCTCGCCGGGGCTCGACGGCTCTTCGCCGGGCTCGCCGGGGCAGGTGTGCGTCAAGTTGAACTGGGCGCCTTCGTCGGGGTCGTTGACCTCGGCTTCGGCGTCCACGAGCGTCCAGCCGGCGGGCGTGATGATGTACGCCTTGTTGTCGCCGGAGCCGGAGACGATGCCGCCGTCCTCATCGGTGGTGAGCACGTGCTCGTCGCCTTCGGCGTCTTCGAAGGTCGCCGTGACCGAGATGAAGTTGCCCTCGGCGCCCGCGGCGGCCGGGAGCACGAACACCCAGCCGTCCTCGGTGGCGGCGATGTCGTCGGGGACCTGGTCGCAGCTCTGGTCGCCGAACTCCGCGGCGGTCGTGGGCACGTTGCCGTCGTTGATCGGGATCGTCGCGACCGCTGCCTGGGCCGGCGAAGCGAGCGCGATTGAGCCGAGCAGACCGGCGGCGGCGGTGACGCCGAATGCGCCGACGGTCTTGATGGATTGCTTGAGTTCCACGTTGATTGCTCTCGTTCGATCGTTGCGATATGGATCGAATGTGCCGGATTCGAGATGGGCAGTACTTTAACGCGCAGCGGGCACCGCAGGTTGCGACACGAATGAATAACGAACCGCAGCCCGGCCGAGCGCGCCTGACGCGTGGATCCTATAGGATATCGGCATGTCGCGAGCATTGAAGCTGAGCTATGACAGACCGGCCGACGCCTGGCACGAGGGCCTCCCGCTCGGAAACGGACGCGTCGGGGCGATGCTGGTCGGGGACCGGATCGAACTCAACGAGGACGGCTTCTGGTCGGGCGACGGCAATCAGGGCGTCCCCGACGGGGTTGAGGGCATCGCCGCCGAAGCGGCCGAGTTGGTGCGCCGCGGCGAGTACTTCGCCGCCGACCAGCTCATCACCCGCCTCCAGGGCCCGAGCACCCAGGCGTACCAGCCCGCCGGCGCGTTCACCGCGGTCCACTCCGACGCTCCTCTCGAGCGGCGCGAGCTCGACCTCCGCGACGGCGTCGCGACCACCGTGCGCGGCCTCGTCCGCCAGGAGGCGTTCGCGTCGGTCGCCTACGGCGTCATCGCGATCCGGTGGAGCGCCGAGGAGCCCTTCGACCTCGACCTGGAGTTCCACTGGCCGCACGAGGGCGGATCCGCGGAGGCCGGCGCCGACGCCGGGACCGGCGAGCTGCGCTTCACCGGCCGCGCCCCCGTGACCGTCCACAAGAACGGCGGACCCGACTACTCGTCCGCCGAGGGCGTGCGCCGGCTCGGCCTCACCGCGAGCGTCCGCTGCGACGGCGGCGTTGCCGCCGCAGACGCCGGCCACCGGTTCACCGGCTGCCGAGAGATCGAGGTCTTCCTCGCGCTCCACTCGGACTTCGACGAGCAGGCCGCCCTCGACCGGGCGCAGACCGACGCCCGGCGCGCGGCCGAGAGCGGCTGGCAGGCGCTCTTCGACGACCACCTCGCGGCGCACCGGGCCGTGATGGACCGCGTCGGACTCCGGCTCGATGCAGAGCCGCCCGAAGCGGCGGGCGCCGCTTCGTTCACGCAGTCCCCTGTGGACGAGCTGTCCACCGCCGACCGGCTGCGGCGCCGCGCCTCCGGCGAACCGGACGAGCACCTCGCCGTCCTCGCGTTCCAGTTCGGCCGCTATCTCCTGGCCGCGTCCTCGCGGCCGGGCACGCAGGCCGCGAACCTCCAGGGCATCTGGAACGACCTGGTCACGCCGCCGTGGAACTGCGACTACACCACCAACATCAACGTCGAGATGAACTACTGGCCCGCCGAGACCTGCGGCCTGCCGGAGTTCCACGAGCCCCTGTTCGACCTCGTCGAGGGCCTGGCCGCCACGGGCGCCGAGACCGCGCGTCGCCTCTACGACGCGGGCGGCTGGTGCTGCCACCACAACACCGACTACTGGCGCCTCACCACCCCGGTCGACGGGCGCGCCTGCTGGCAGGCGTGGCCGATGGGCGGGCTCTGGCTCGCCATGCACATCGCCGAGCACTGGCGCTTCGGCCGCGACGAGGAGTTCCTCGCGGACCGGCTCCCCCTGGTCCTCGGGGCCGCGCGCTTCGCGTTCGACCGTCTCTCCGAAGGCGGCGACGGCACGCTGGTCACCAACCCGGCGTCGAGCCCTGAGAACGAGTTCCGCACGCCCGAAGGGAACTCGGCGATCGACGAGTCCACCGGGATGGACGCGGCGCTCGTGCGCGAGCTGTTCGCGTTCGTCGTCGAAGCCGCCGACGTCGTGGCCGAGACCCTCCACGGCGAGGACCTCAAGCTCGTCAAGGGCATCCAGGAGGCGCTGCCCCGCCTGGCCGGCCCCAAGATCGGCGCCGACGGCCGGATCCTCGAATGGGCGGCCGAGCGCGAAGAGGCCGAGCCGCACCACCGGCACGTCTCCCACCTGTACGGCGTGTTCCCGGGTGACTCGTTCGCCGACTCCCCCGAGCTGCTCGACGCGGCCCGCAAGAGCCTCGAAGCGCGCGGCGACGCCGGGACCGGCTGGTCGCTCGCGTGGAAGACCGCGCTCTGGGCCCGGCTGGGGGACGGCGACCGGGCGCACCGGCTGCTCGGGGAGTTTCTGACACCGGTGGGCTTCCGCGGCGCGGGCACCGAGTACGCGGACGGCGGCGTCTACACCTCGCTGCTGTGCGCGCACCCGCCGTTCCAGATCGACGGGAACTTCGGCACCACCGCGGCGATCGCCGAGATGCTCGTGCAGTCGCACCGCACCGTCGACGGCGAGCCGGTCATCGAGCTGCTGCCGGCGCTGCCGAGCGCCTGGCCCGACGGCGAGGTCCGGGGCCTGCGCGCCCGCGGCGGCGTGACGGTGGAGCGGCTGGCCTGGCGCGGCGGGGCCGTGACGGACCTCGTCCTCGTCTCCAGTGTGGACACGAAGGTGCGGGTGCTGGGCCGCCGGGTGGCCCTCGCGGCAGGCACCCCGTGGACGCCTGAGCTCTGACCGGCACTGAGACCGCAAGCGGCCCTTGGACACAGGGGAGCGGCCGGAGTCCGATGGGACTCCGGCCGCTTGGGTATGAAGGTCTCACTCAGTTGTGGGGCTCGACGTTCGCCCCGCTGATCGGGGCATCGCTCGCGGACCGGTGGAGGTTCCGGCAGCTTCGGCGTTCACCAGCGCGTTCCCGCGTTCGGCGTTCACCGGCTCCTCCTGGTTCGCGGCGGTCCCGTTCAGCAGTACAGCTCGTCATCGGCCCCGCCGATCGGGGCACCGCTCGCGGACCGGTGGAGGTTCCGGCAGCTTCGGCGTTCACCAGCGCGTTCCCGCGTTCGGCGTTCACCGGCTCCTCCTGGTTCGCAGCGATCCCGTTCAGCAGTACAGCTCGTCATCGGCCCCGCCGATCGGGGCACCGCTCGCGGACCGGTGGAGGTTCCGGCAGCTTCGGCGTTCACCAGCGCGTTCCCGCGTTCGGCGTTCACCGGCTCCTCCTGGTTCGCAGCGATCCCGTTCAGCAGTACAGCTCGTCATCGGCCCCGCCGATCGGGGCACCGCTCGCGGACCGGTGGAGGTTCCGGCAGCTTCGGCGTTCACCAGCGCGTTCCCGCGTTCGGCGTTCACCGGCTCCTCCTGGTTCGCAGCGGTCTTGCCTGCTCGGTGGGGATCGACGACGGATTCGCCGATCGAGTTGGGGGGGATCGTCGGTTCCGGCGGCTTCGGCGTTCACCAGCGCGTTCCCGCACCGGCCACCGGCTCCTCCTGATCCCCAGCGGTCATGTTCAGCAGTAGGGCACGACGATCACCTCGCCGACCGAGACACCGCAGACGGACCATTGGAGGGCTCCGGTGGCGTCGGCGTTCACCAGCGCGTTCCCGCGTTCGGCGTTCACCGGCTCCTCCTGGTCCTGTATCGAGTTGTCGCAGTGCGCGCCTCGGGTGGAGGCGCCGACCGCGACCCCGCAGACCTTCCAGGTGGCGAAGTTCCGCAGGTCGATGTCGACGAGCCTGACGCCGCCGTCGCTCTCGTGGAGCTCCGGCAGGGGCGCGCCCGTCCACTCGTTCGCCGAAAGCGATCCGAGAACGGTGTCGCAGGCCGGGCCGGTGATCGCACCGGGTGTTCCGGTCTCGCAGACACTGGGTAGGACCGAGTCGTGCCCGGTCTCCACGGCGGCGAGCGTCAACCAGTCGGGAGTGGACGCCTGGGCGGCGTCTCCCGAGAATGCGGCTGCTGCCGCGGCGGCCGAAACCGCCGCCATGGTGGTGTTGCGCATGTGCCTCTACCCCTTCTCGCCCGCGTACGGGCGATGAACGGTCTAGTAGTCGCCTTGGTCGGCGCCCTTGTCGTGCCGGTCGCGTTCGTCCTCGGAGATGTGGTCGCGGTTGTCGCAGACCTGTCCGAACGACGTGGCGAGCACGTTCTGGCCGCAGATCTGCCAGTGCAGGGCACTGGAGGCGTCGGCGTTGACCAGCGACGGGCTCCCGGCCCACACGCCCGAGTTCTGGCCCGAGCCGATGTGGTCGCGGTTGTCGCAGACCTGGCCGTACGAGTTGGCCAGGATGTTCTGGCCGCAGATCTGCCAGTGCGCCAGGCTCGAGGCGTCGGCGTTGATCAGCGAGGGGCTCCCGGCCCACACGCCCGAGTTCTGGGCCATGGCGGGCGACGCCGCGCCGAGGGCGGCGATCGCGCCGGCAGCGGCGGCGGTGACGGCAAGTACCTTGCGCATCTGATGGTTCCTTTCGTTGCGGGCGGGACGGGCCTCCGCTTGACAGCCGCGAGCCTTGGCTCGGCGCTGCCCGGGGCTCGCCCCTGCGGCCGGTTTACTCCGCCGCGTGGGTGACGTGGTCGTAGTTCTTGCAGACCTGCTCGAGCGACGGCGACACGGCGATGTTCTGGCCGCAGATCTGCCAGTGCAGCGCACTGGAGGCGTCCAGGTTGGCGAGCGCCGGACCGGCCGCCCACACGCCGGACTGCGGGCCCGAGCCGATGTGGTCGCGGTTGTCGCAGACCTGGCCGAACGACGTGGCGAGCACGTTCTGGCCGCAGATCTGCCAGTGGGCCAGGCTGGAGGCGTCGGCGTTGATCAGCGCGGCGTCCGCGGCCCACACGCCCGAGTTCTGGGCCATGGCGGAGCCGGCGGAGCCGACGGCGGCGATCGCCCCGGCGGCGGCGGCGGTGACGATGAGAGCCTTGCGCATTGTTTCTTTCCCCGTTTCTTGGTTTCCTGTTGTCCCGCTTGACGAGCCGTCCTCGGCGGACGGCCCGGCCAGGGAGGTCTACTCGTTCAGGTGGTCGTAGTTGAGGCACTGCTGGTGCAGCGACGGCGCGACGGCGATGTTCTGGCCGCAGATCTGCCAGTGCAGCGCGTCCGAGAGGTCGATGTTGCCGAGCGCGGCGTCACCGGCCCACACGCCGGACTGCGGGCCGGGACCGATGTGGTCGCGGTTGTCGCAGACCTGGCCGATGGACTGGGTCAGGATGTTCTGGCCGCAGATCTGCCAGTGGGCCAGGCTGGACGCGTCGACGTTGACCAGGCTGACCTCCCCGGCGGTGATGCCGGAGTTGTTGCCGGCGGCCGTCGCGGGCGCTGCCGACAGGGCGGCGGCGCCGGCGGCGACAGCCGCGACGGTGAGAACCTTGCGCATGAGATGCGGTTTCCTTCTGGATTGTGCGCCCGATCGTGCGGGCGGCTCATCGGATTGCCGGGCCTCTCAGGGAGGCGGCGGCGAAGGCCTGGCCGCGCGTCGGCGCGCCGGAGGGCACCGGGGGTCTGAATCCCGAGCACTGAACCGGAGGGAGATGCGAAGGCGGACTTCGCTCCCCGCGCGCCGACGCGCGGTGGCGCTAGTCTGGGGCGACGGACAGCTCGGCGGCGCGGTCCAACGGCCGCCCCAAGTCCCCGATCACCGTGCGGGAGAGTGACACCTCTTCCCCCGCGGCGCACGGGGAGACGCAGACAGCGTTGCAACCGCTGTCGACGCTGATACCGGCGGTCGAGCCAGTGGCTCCACCGGGGATGATCTTCAGGTCGGGAAGGGCGGGGCCGTGGTACCCCCACGGCTCGGCCGCGGTGTGCGGCACGCCGCGCACCTCGTCGATCCCGGACCGGTCCGTCCCCCGCTGTTCTTCAGCGGAGCACTCGAAGGCGGCGGCCGGCCGGCCAGTGTGCGCTCCTCGGAGCGCCGCCACCACCTCGCTGGAGTCGGCGTTCGCCGCAAGTGCGGTGAAGCTCGGCTGTCCTGCGGCAGCGGCGAGGACGCTCCCGGGCGTCGTCGCGTCGCCGAGACGCAGGCCATCGGTCACCAGTCGCGCCAGGTCGCCGACCGGGTCGGTCGGGGGCGCGACAGTCTCATAGACACCGGACACCACCGGGGCCGGGCGGTCCACAATGGACGCCGTTCCCTGCACGAGGGTTCCCACCAGCGGTGCCACTACTTCGGCGGTGCCGTCTCCGACGGACGTGTCGTCCAGGTCGATCAAGCCGGGTCCGGAGCCGGTCGGCAGCACCGTGCCCACGGCTTCATCCGTCTCGTCCACCAGCGATCCCATCGGCTCGGACAGGCCCGACACCAGCCCCGTGACCTCCCCCTGTCCCGCCGGCGTCCGATGTCCCTGCTGGTTCTGCGGGACCAGTCGCGCGGCCAGGCGCGACATGTCGGACACCTCTGCGGAGAGGGGGTCGGTCATCGCGGCAAGGCCCTGCGATGCTGCGGAATCGTCTGATGCCCAAGCGGAATCGGCCATGGCGAAGGCCCCCAAGAGCAGGGAGCCGAATGCTGTCAGCGCGGCGCCGAGGAGGAACCGGAGCACGCTGAGACGGCGGGATTCCCCGCTGCCCCCGGCGATGCGTCCCATCGTCTCCCCCGTCGTCCTCAACCTGAGCGCGAGCGGTCTCGCCGCTCGCATCTAGAAGAACGAGACCGGCCCGACGGCGGATACGGGGCGAAGCAGATTTTCTCCCCGAACCCAGGGCGAGACGGACTCACAGCAGCCCGCTGCTCACGCACAGCACCGGTTAACAGACTGTTTACACGCGATCAATGAACGAGAAATTGCCCGCTGGGAGCGTGGCAGCACAGCCTCACGGCTCGAATCGGCACTGCCTCGCCGCGTGAGCAGGCACCCCCGGCCGGTTCGGACCCCCGAGCTGGACCGCGTCATGAAGAAGGGCTCCCACCTGATGGCCATCAAAGCCGAGTACATCTGGATCGACGGCACCGAGCCGACCGCCAAGCTGCGCTCCAAGACCAAGATCCTCGCCGACGGCGCCGAGCCGCCGATCTGGGGCTTCGACGGCTCCAGCACCAACCAGGCCGAGGGCCACGCCTCGGACTGCGTGCTGCGCCCGGTCAAGGTCGTGCCGGACCCGATCCGCGGCGGCGAGAACATCCTGGTCCTGTGCGAGGTCCTCGACATCGACTTCTCCCCGCACCCGTCCAACACCCGGGCGAAGACGGCCGCGACCGCCGAGAAGTACGCCGCGCAGGAGTCCTGGTTCGGCATCGAGCAGGAGTACACCTTCATGGTCGGCTCCCGCCCGCTCGGCTTCCCCGAGGGCGGCTACCCGGCCCCGCAGGGCGGCTACTACTGCGGCGTCGGCGCGGACGAGATCTTCGGCCGCGAGATCGTCGAGAAGCACCTCGACAACTGCCTCGCCGCGGGCCTGCCGATCTCCGGCATCAACGCCGAGGTCATGCCCGGCCAGTGGGAGTTCCAGGTCGGCCCGGCCTCCGCCCTCGAGGTCTCCGACTCGCTGTGGCTGGCCCGCTGGCTGCTGTACCGCACCGCCGAGGACTTCGGCGTCTCCGCGACCATCGACCCCAAGCCCGCCAAGGGCGACTGGAACGGCGCCGGCTGCCACACCAACTTCTCCACCAAGGCGATGCGTGAGGACTACGAGCCCATCATCGCCGCGTGCGAGGCCCTGGGCGAGAAGGCCGCCGAGCACATCGCCGTCTACGGCGACGGCATCGCCGACCGCCTCACCGGCGCCCACGAGACCGCCCACTACTCCCAGTTCTCCTACGGCGTCTCCAACCGCGGCGCCTCGATCCGCATCCCGTGGCAGGTCGAGAAGGACAAGAAGGGCTACCTCGAGGACCGCCGCCCCAACGCGAACATGGACCCCTACCTCGTCACCGGGCTGATCGTCGACACGGTCTGCTCGGCCCTGGAGAAGAAGGGCCTGGTCTAGCACCACCGTCCCCGGAACGGGACCGGAGGGGCGCAGCGGAGATTGAACTGGTCCCCGATTGTTGGACTGGTGTTTGAAGGCTAGGCCATGAGGGTCTGGGCCCGGTATGCAGCCGGGGTCAGGCCCTCAAGCCGTGTGTGGATGCGTTCGGTGTTGTACCAGCGGATGTA
>NZ_WIAO01000012.1 GCF_009451885.1 Glycomyces albidus | reverse complement strand
AGGTCGCCTGGCGGGCGCCGGCGGCGCGGCCGGCGGCGTGATCCCCGGCGGCGCGCCGGGTGGCCGCGGGCCCGGCGACGACCAGGACCACGAGAAGAAGTACTGGATCGTCGAGGACGAGGACACGTGGGGCGGCGGCCCGGAGGACGAGGACGACGACCCGTTCGCTTAGGGCGCCATCGAGACCGGGCCGGGGCCCGGATCCGCCACCGTGCAGGCGGATCCGGGCCCCGGCCTTTGCCGTGCTCGGGCTTTCGTTCGGGCGACCCGATTTTGCCGATCGCTCCCATGAGGACCGGACTGCGGCATAGAGGAGCGATGTATTGACAAGCGTAATTTCGCGGGATTAGAATCTCCCATTAGGTATAGCGCTAAACCTATCTCACCCAGCCTCTTCATACCTCCGAAGTTCCAATGAGATCGACGCTCGTCGATCTACTGCATGGTGCGCGACAACTGCCGGCAGTGGATCGAAAGCGTCCGCGAAAAGGAGCCATCATGAGATTCATGCGCCTCGCCATCGCGGCGGCGACTGCGGTCGCCGCCGCGGCGGCAGCGCTCGGGCCGGCCGCCGCAGCGCAAGCGGCGGACGGCACCAACCTGGCGGCGGGCAGGTCGATGACCGCCAGCAGCCATGTGCAGGGGTACACGGCCGCCAATGCGGCCGACGGCGACCAGGGCACCTACTGGGAGAGCGCCAACGGCGCCTTCCCGCAGTGGATCCAGGTCGACCTGGGCGCCGCGGCCGACGTGGGCGAGGTGGTCCTCGAACTGCCTCCGCTCCCGGCCTGGCAGACCCGGACCCAGACGCTCGAAGTGCGCGGCAGCGCGGACGGGTCGTCCTTCACCACGCTCGCCGCCTCGCAGGGGTACACCTTCGATCCGAACCGCGGCAACACCGTCACCATCGCGGTGGGCGAGGCCGAAGCCCGTTTCGTGCGGCTGGTGTTCAGCGGCAACACCGGCTGGCCAGCGGCCCAGGTCGCGGAGTTCGAGGTCTACGGCGAGGCCGGCGCGCCGTCGCAGACCGGCGAACTCGCTGCCGGAAAACCGATCGCCGCGTCGTCCACCGTGCACACCTATGCGGCCGCGAACGCCAACGACGGCGACGTGACCACGTACTGGGAGGGCGCGAACGGGGCCTACCCGAGCACCCTCACCGTCTCGCTCGGCGCGAACGCCGAACTCGACCGGATCGTCGTCAGACTCAACCCCGACCCGGTCTGGAGCGCGCGGACGCAGACGTTCAGCGTGCTCGCACGCGACGCGGGCGGAGGCGCCTTCGCCGAGATCAAGGCGTCGGCGGCGTACGCCTTCGATCCGGCCTCCGGGAACTCGGTCACGGTCCCGGTCACGGGGACGTACGGCGAGATCCGCCTGCAGTTCACCGGGAACACGGGCGCGCCGAACGGTCAGGTGGCCGAGTTCCAGGTGTTCGGCGAGGCCGCCCCCGCGCCCGACCTGGAGGTCACCGGCCTCTCGTGGAGCCCGGCCTCACCGGTCGAGACCGACGAGGTGACCCTCTCGGCCCGCGTCGAGAACACCGGCGAGGCCGCCTCCCCCGCCAGTGCGGTGGCGCTCTCCGTCGACGGCGACGTGGTCGGCAGCGCGAGCGTCGGCGGCCTGGCCGCCGGGGCCGCGCAGACCGTGAGCGTCCCGATCGGGTCGCTCACCGCGGGCGACCACGAGGTCGGCGCGGCGGTCGACCCGGACGGGACGGTCGTCGAGAGCGACGAGTCGAACAACGAGTACACGCACGCGGATCCCCTCGCGGTCGGCGCGATCGCCACATCGGACCTCGTCGCCGCGGCGGTCACGTGGTCGCCGAGCAGTCCGTCCGCCGGCGACGCCGTCGACTTCGCGGTCGTGATCGCCAACCAGGGCAGCCTCGCGTCGGCGAGCGGCGCGCACGGCGTCACCCTGACCCTCGCCGACAGCGAGACCGGCGCCGTCGTGCGGACCCTCACCGGCTCCTACGACGGCGTCATCGCCGCCGGCGGGGACACCGGGCCGATCGACCTCGGGTCGTGGACCGCGGCCGACGGACAGTACACCGTGGACGTCGAGGTCGCCGTGGACGGCAACGAGCACGCGGTCAAGCAGGGCAACAACGCCACCACGCGGACCCTCTCGGTCGGGCGCGGCGCGGACATGCCGTACACGCTGGACGAAGCCGAGCACGCGTCGCCCGGCGGCGGCGCGCGGATCCTCGGCCCGAACCGGGAGATCGGCGACCTCGCGGGCGAGGCCAGCGGCCGGCAGGCCGTGGTCCTCGACGGGACCGGCGAGTACGTGCAGTTCACGACCACGACCGACACGAACACCCTGGTGACCCGGTTCGCGATTCCGGACGCGGCGGGCGGCGGCGGCATCACCTCGACGCTGAACCTGTACGTGAACGGGCAGTTCGTGCAGCCGGTCGAACTCACCTCGAAGTACGCGTGGCTCTACGGCCAGGAGGCGAGCCCGAACAACCAGCCGGGCTCCGGCCCGGCCCGCCACATCTACGACGAGGCGAACGTCCTGCTCGACGAGGTGGTCCCCGCGGGGAGCACGATCCGGCTGCAGAAGGACGCGGCGAACACCGCGGCCTACTACGCGATCGACTTCATCAGCCTCGAAGAGGTCGCGCCGATCGCGAACCCGGACCCGTCCCGGTACGTCGAGCCCGACGGGTTCACGCACCAGGACGTCCAGAACGCCCTCGACGAGGTGCGCATGGACGCGACCGGGACCCTCGACGGCGTGTACCTGCCCGCGGGCGACTACTCGACCGCGCAGAAGTTCCAGGTGTACGGCAAGGCGGTCGAGATCATCGGCGCCGGCCCCTGGTACACCCGGTTCTACGCGCCGCAGAACCAGGAGAACACCGACGTCGGCTTCCGCGCCGAGGCCACGGCCAACGGCTCCGTGTTCTCGGGGTTCGCGTACTTCGGGAACTACACCACGCGCATCGACGGGCCCGGGAAGGTCTTCGACTGGCAGAACGTGTCGAACATGACGATCGACAACACGTGGACCGAGCACCAGGTCTGCATGTTCTGGGGCTCCAACATGGACGGGATCCGGATCACCGACTCGCGGGCGCGGAACCTGTTCGCGGACGCGATCAACATGACCAACGGCAGCACCGGCAACCTGGTGCAGAACGTGGAGTCCCGCGCGTCCGGCGACGACAGCTTCGCGCTGTTCGCCGCCACCGACGCCGGCGGCGGGGCCCAGACCGGGAACGTGTACGAGAACCTGACCTCGATCCTGACGTGGCGGGCTGCCGGGCTCGCCGTCTACGGCGGGCACGGGAACACGTTCCGGGACATCCACATCGCCGACACGCTGGTGTACTCGGGCATCACGATCAGCTCTTTGGACTTCGGGATCCCGATGGACGGGTTCGGGGCCAGCCCGACCACGGACTTCCAGAACATCTCGGTCGTCAGGTCCGGCGGGCACTTCTGGGGAGCGCAGACGTTCCCGGGGATCTGGATCTTCTCGGCTGACAAGGTGTTCCAGGGGATCCGGGTCTCGAATGTGGACATTGTGGACCCGACGTACTCGGGGATCATGTTCCAGACCAAGTACACCGGCGGCCAGCCGGAGTTCCCGGTCGCGGACACGGTCTTCACCGACGTGACGATCACGGGCGCGCGGTTGAGCGGCGACGAGTTCGAGTCGAAGTCCGGCATCGGCATCTGGGTCAACGAGATGCCCGAGAACGGCCAGGGCCCGGCCGTCGGCGAAGCGGTCTTCAACGGCCTCGAGCTCAGCGGCAACCACGAGGACATCCGGAACAACACGAGCACGTTCGAACTGATCATCAACCAGTAGACCGGTTCCCAGGGGCGGCGGTCTCACGCGGTCGGGGACCGCGGGACCGCTGCTCCGGCCCGGTCGTCGTGCACTAGGCGGCGGCCGGCGCGGGATTCGCTGTATGAACGCGGGCGCGCACTCCTCGGGGTGTGCGCCCGCTGCTACGGCGCGGCCGATTCCGGCGCTTCGAGGAGCGCCTCGGCGGTCAGTGTGCGCGCGTACAGGACCAGTCTGCCGGTGCGGTGGCGGGAGACCAGGCCCGCGCGGTGCAGGAGGCCGAGCTGCTGCGAGACCGCGCCGGCGCTCAGGCCGGTGCGTTCGGCCAGGCTGGTGGTGCTCGCCGGTTCCGCCAGCGCCGCCAGCAGCGCGGCGCGGGTGGGTCCGAGGACGCCGTCGAGCGCGGCCGGGGCGGCGGGCGCCTCGCCGCTCCACAGTGTCGCGAGGCCGCGCGGCGGGTACCGGACGGTCGGCGTCCACGGCTGGGCGACGACCGAGAAGATCCGCTCGCCGCCGAACACGGTGGGCACCAGCAGCAGGCCGCGCCCGCCGAGCGCTTCGGCGATCTCCCATTGCCGGTTGTCGATGCGCAGGGTGCCCGAAGGGTCCCAGCGGATCTGCGGGTGCAGGTCCGCGAACAGGCGCTTCGCGCCGCCCTCGGCCAGAAGCCTGGAGCGGTACAGCAGGTCCCGTTCGCAGAGCGCCCGGATGCGCGGCCACCACGGCGCGAGTGCCGCCTCCCAGTAGTCGGCGATCGCGGTCTCCAGTCGGGGGAGCCCGGCGTCGAGGTCCGCGGCGAAGTCCTCGATCGCCGGGGTCCGGGGGATCATGCCGAGGCCCGCGCGCACCTCGTCGTGCCCGGTCGTCCGCATGGCGGCGAGCTCGAGGGCCAGGTCCGGAGTGGACGTCGACGGGGGCGGGGCGAGGAAGGCGGGGAGTCCCCTGGTCGGGACCGGGACGAGATCGAACAGGAGCCGCAGGTCCCTGCCGCGCAGGCGCGGCCCGGCGGCCTTCGCCCAGCGGCGGTGCAGGGTGTGCTCGGCGGGCGACTTGAGGACGCGGATGCTCGCGGTCACCTCCCACAGGGGCGAGAGCGCGAAACGGGTGGCCGCGAGGTCGGCGACCGACAGACCCAGCTCGATCACCGCTCGAATTTAGCCGGAGCCGAATCCGTTGCCGCGCCGGGCGGGGGCGGCGGAAGGTCGCCGGATGACCTCAGTGACATTCGAGCGCGCGCCCGGCTCCGACCGCTTGGGCGAGAACCGCGACCTCCGGAACCTGTTCATCGGCGGCGCCGCCGCCAAGCTCGGCGCCCACATCTCGTACGTGGCCCTGCCGCTGGCGGCCGTGGAGGAACTCGGCGCCTCCCCGGGCGAGGTGGGATTGCTGGCTTCGCTGGCGACGGCCGCGGCCCTGGTGTTCGGGCTCCCGGCCGGGGCCTGGATCGACCGGGTCCGCAAGCGGCGGATCATGGTCGCGGCCGATCTCGTCCGAGCGGTCCTGATGGCGAGCGTGCCATCGGCGTGGGCGCTCGGGGCGCTGACCATGTGGCAGTTGTACCTGGTGGTGTTTCTCGCCGGGGTCGGCACGGTCGCCTTCGACGTCTCCCAGCAGTCGCTGCTGCCGTCGATCGTCGACCGCGAGCGCCTCACCGGGGCCAACGCCCGGCTCGTCGCGCTCGACTCGGGGCTGGGCGTCGGCGGGCGAAGCGCGGCGGGGTTCCTGGTGGCGCTGCTGGGGGCGCCGCTGGCCGTGGCGGTGGACGCGTTCGGCTACGTCTGCTCGGCGCTGTTCGTGCGCCGCATCCGCTCCCGTGAAGCACCGTCCGGGCCGCGCGCCTCGATAGCCGCCGAGGTCCGCGCCGGGATCGGGTTCGTGTGGCGGCACCGGGCGCTGCGGGCGATGGCGGCCTCAGGTGCGGTCAACAACTGCTCGATCGCGATGTTCCTGGCGATGCTCCCGGTGGTGTGGGTCGGCGCGGATCTGCCGGCCGCGGGTCTGGGCGTCCTATTGGGCGCGGGCGGGGCCGGGTCCTTCGCGGGGGCCGCGGTGGCACGGCACCTGCGCGACCGGCTCGGCACCGGTCGGGCATTGTGGGCGGTCGGCGCGGCGGCCGCGCCACTGGCGCTGAGCCTGCCGCTGGTCGGCCCGGGGCCGGGGATCTGGGTGGTCGGTCTGGCGTGGGCGCTGGTCTGCGCGGCGGTCGGCACCGCCAACGTCGTGGGGGTGAGTCTGCGCCAGCAGGCCACTCCCGACGAGCTGCTCGGGCGCATGAACGCGGTCTTCCGGTTCGTGCTCATGGGCGCCGTCGCGGCCGGGGCCGCCGTCTCGGGCCTGGTCGGCGAGGTGGCGTCGCCGCGCACGGCGATGTGGGCGGCGGCAGCGGGGATGGCCTCCCAGTGGGTGATCCTCTTCGCCGCCCGCCGAAGTCTCCGCTGAAGATCGCCTGCGGCCGCCGCTCGTCGCCGGGGCGGTCGAGTCGCGGCCGGGTCCGCTGTGCGGTAATCGTGCGGGATCCGTGCGGGCCGCTTCTAGCGTCGGCACGGGTCAAGGGGATCGCAGGTCGGGCCCTTCCGAGGCGCCTTGAACCGCTGCGCGGCAGGGGATCCGATCGCGATCGTCTACCGCCCGCGCCCGGGATGGGCCCGACCTGCGATCGAGGCGGCAAGATGCGATGTTTCCGCGGCGCAAGCCGCGCGGCGGAGGCGCTCGGGGTCCTGTCCTCGGCCGTGGGCAGCGGGTCAAGCCCACCGGCGACGGCGAAGCGGCGGCTCACGCTCGCGGGGGAGCCGGTTCCCCCGCGGGAGGGAGACCGCCGGGCGCCGCCGGGAGGAGGCTTCGACCATGGTCATCACCGCAACACCGCCCCGGCGAACGGACAGGCGCATCGTCGCGGTGGGCTCGATCATGGCGCTGTGGTGCGTCGGCTTCGCCGTCGTCAACGTCTGGTTCGAGGCCACCGGGCACTTCTCGGACGGGAAGTACGCCGACTACGCCCAGGGCCTGCTCGTCATGAACGTGCTCGTGGTCGTCCTGAAGCTGCTCGGCGCGGCCGTGGAGCTCCTCGCGGTCGCCGACCGGCCGCGGCTGATCCGGCCCGCCTGGACCTCGACACTGGCGTTCGGCGCGTTCGCCATGCTCGGCGTCTACGCCGCGGCGGGGGTGGTGGAGGGAACCGTGCTCGTCGTGACCGGGTCCGACGAGGTCACCGCCGCGAGCGTCGCGTACGTGCTGTTCTTCGTGCTGGGGGCGACCGGGTTCGGGCTGGTGGCGGTCTCCCATTGGCGCCGGTACCGGCCCGGGCGCGCGCCCGTGGTCGTCGGAGCCGTCGGCGCCCCGGTGATGCTCGTCCTGATCCTGAGCGCGGCCCCGTGGGTGCTCGGCGCGCTCGGCGTCATGCCGTCCTCTTGACGCGGTGTCGTGCATGCGGCCGCACGCGACCGGTACGAGCGCCCCCGGAGGCCGCAACGCGCGGTCTCCGGGGGCGGTGCCGTCAGCGGCTACACCCGCGCGCGCTCCACGACGGCGGTGCCGAAGGGAGCGAGGTCGAGGACCTCGCCGCCGGCCTCGACGCGGACCGGAGCCGGGTTGAAGTTGAGCACGAACACATAGTCCGTCGCGCCGTCGGTGCGGACCTGGGCGGTGACCCCGACCGGGAGGTCCGTGTCGAGCGCGCGCTCGACACCGGATTCGGCGACGACCCCGCCGTAGAAGTCGGCGAGGAAGTCCGCTCCGGTGCGGGCGGCGATGAAGTACGCCCTGCCCTCGCCGCGGCGGTTCACCGTCAGGGCCGGGCGGCCGGCGTAGAAGTCCGCGCCGTACGCGCCGAGGGCCTCGGCGGACTCGGCGTGGATCAGCTCGCACAGCTCGAGGGCCTCGTACGACCGGCCGTCCCATTCGATCGCGTTGCGGTCCTCGGGGTAGAGCGCGTCGATCTCCTCGGCCCAGATCCCGAGCGTCTCGCGGAGCGGCCCGGGGAAGCCGCCGAGGAAGGTGCGGTCGTGCTCGTCCACATAGCCGGTGGCGTAGGTGGCGACGAAGGTGCCGCCGCGCTGGACGAACGCGTCGATCGCCTCGGCGACGCCGGGCCGGAGCATGTAGAGCATCGGCGCGGCCAGGACCTTGTAGCGGTCGAGGTAGCCGGGCTCGGCGATGAGCGAGGAGTCGATGACGTCGGTGGGGACGCCCTGCTCCCAGAACGCGCGGTAGTGCTCGACGACCGTCCGCTCGTAGGCGGTCCGCTCCTGGAGCATCCCCTTCTGGTCGTCCAGGGCCCAGCGGAGGTGCCAGTCGTAGACGACGGCGGCCTCGGCGGGGGTGTCGGTGCCGACGACGCCGTCGAGGGCCGCGAGGCGCTCGCCGACCTCGGCCACGTCCTTGAAGACGCGGGTGCGCTCGGTGCCCTCGTGGTCGACGACGGCGCCGTGGAACTTCTCGGATCCGCCGCGGCCCTTGCGGAACTGGAAGTACTGCACGCTGTCCGACCCGTGCGCGACGGCCTGGAGCGACTGGAGCAGGTGGACGCCGGGGCGGTGGAGCTTGGCGACCGGGCGCCAGTTCGTGGCCGACGGCGAGGACTCCATGAGCATGAACGGCCGGCCCTTGAGGCTGCGCGTCAGGTCGTGGAGGAAGGAGGCGCGGGCGCCGCGGGCGGCGTCCTTCTCCGTGCCGGTCCACTCGGGGTAGGAGTCCCAGGAGACGACGTCGAGGACCTGCGCGAGGCGGAAGTAGTCGATGCCCGGGTAGGTGCCCATGAGGTTGGTCGTGCACGGGACGTCCGGCGTGATCGCCTTGAGCGGGGCGGTCTCGTGGAGGTAGAAGTCGACGAACTGCTCGGTGGTGAAGCGCATCCACTCCAGGTGGAGGCCGTGGATGTCCTGCTCGCCGCGCCCGTGGTCGGAGGGGGACTCGATGTGGGACCAGTCGGTGTAGGTCTTGGCCCAGAACGCGGTCCACCAGGCTTCGTTCAGCTCGTCGAGCGAGCCGAAGCGGCCCTGGAGGTAGGTGCGGAAGCGCTCCTGGCACAGGTCGCAGTGGCATTCGCCGCCGTACTCGTTCGACAGGTGCCACACGCCGAGGGCGGGGTGGTCCTTGTAGCGCTCGGCGAGCGCGGTGTTGATCGCGGTGGTCTTCTCGCGGTAGACCGGCGAGGTGAGGCAGTGGTTGTGGCGGCCGCCGTGGCGGTTCCTGGTGCGGTCCTTGTTGACGCGCAGGACCTCGGGGTACGCGCGGCTCATCCAGCCGGGGCGGGCGCCGGTCGGGGTGGCGAGGACGGCGGTGACGCCGTTCTCGGCCATGAGGTCCAGGATCTCGTCGAGCCAGCCGAACTCGTAGCGGCCTTCCTCGGGTTCGAGTGCGGCCCAGGCGAAGATGCCGACGGATAGGGTGTTGATCCCGGCGAGGCGGGCGAGGCGCATGTCCTCCTTCCAGGTGGTCTCCTTCGAGGCGAGCCACTGGTCGGGGTTGTAGTCGCCGCCGTGCAGCAGGTGGGGGACGCGTCCGACGATGGGGGCGTGGCGGACGATCGGTCGATTCACGGGTGGGTGCTCCTTGAGCCTGGTCTGCTTTACCGGTACAACGTTGCCTGTGCAGGCTAGGTCGCGGCGGGCCGGACTGTCAACGCATTCTCAGGGTCCGGACCGGCGCCCTGGTGCGGGGCGCCGGTCCGGAGATCTCGCGGCCTGTCCTGCGGTTCGGAGCCGCCGTCGCCCGCACCGGTCCGGGAGGCGGCCTAGCCGATGCCGGGGAGCGGCGCGCCTTCGAATTCGCCGGGGCGGGCGCCGCGGCGGTTCGGGGGCTCGACCTCGGCGGCGTCGAGGAAGGCGCGGGCGATGACGCGGCCTTCGTCGTCGGCGAGCCAGATGAGGAGACGGGCCGGACCGGCGGCGGCCGGGACGGTCAGCGCGACGGCGGGCGAGAGCCGGAACGGTTCGGCCTTGACCGGTTCGGAGGCGGTCTCGGCCGTCGGGACGGCGGTGCCGACCGGCGTCCCGGCGGGGACCCAGGCGGCCTGGACGGTGCCGGAGGCGGCCTCGGGGCCGTGGTGCGAGACGTGGACGTCGACGGTGAACGGCGCCTCGGGGACGGTGATGTCCGCGCCGGCCGCGAGCGGGACCAGGTCGAGGACGAGGACCGTGTCGGCGTTGGCGTCGGCGGGGACGGCCCCGCCCCAGTCCTTGGGCCGGCGGTCGGCGTCGAGGAGTCCGGCGGCCTCGTGCTCGACGTCGGCGAACTCGGTGTACACGTACCCGGCGAAGCGGTCGTGGCGGCGCAGCTCCTGGGTCTCCCAGCGCAGGTGCCAGGCGCGCTCCAGGCTGGTGAAGCCCTCGCCGTACTCGCTGTTGACGATCGGGACGCCGGTGCGGGGGAAGTCGGCCGTGCCGTAGAGGGACTTGTCGACGGTGAAGTCCGGGCCCAGGCGGACCGGGAAGTCCTCCTGCTCCCCCGCGGCGAGGCGGGCGACGGCGTCCTTCCACTCGCCGAGGTCCGGTTCGTAGTAGTGCCAGTCGAGGAGGTCGGTGCGCACGTGGGACCAGCCGGAGTTCTCGACGATGGGGCGGGTCGCGTCGAGTTCGCGCAGCCGCTCGTAGGCGTGCGCGGCGGCCTCGGCGCGGGCGGGGCTGCCGGGGATGTCCCAGTCCAGGCCCCACTCCTCGTTGTAGAGGCCCCAGATGACGATGCTCGGGTGGTTGCCGTCGCGTTCGACCATCGCGGGGAGCTGGGCTTCGAAGGCGGCGGCGGCTTCGGGCGAGAAGCGGCTCGGGCAGGCGGGTTCGGCCCATACGAGCATGCCGGTGCGGTCGGCCTCGTGGAGCCACAGGGGCTCTTCGAACTTGAGGTGCTTGCGGACGAGGTTGTAGCCGAGGCCGCGGGCGAGTTCGAGGTCGCGCAGGAGTGCGGCGGCGTCGGGGGCGGTGAGGCCGGTGTCGGGCCAGTAGCCCTGGTCGAGGACGCCGCGCAGGTAGATCCGCTCGCCGTTGAGGTAGAGCGCTTCGCCGCGGGTCTCGAAGCGGCGCAGGCCGGTCGTGGCGGTGACGAGGTCGGCGCCGTCGCCTTCCCCGGTGCGGACCTCGACGCGGTACAGGTGCGGGTGCGCGGGGCTCCAGAGGCGCGGCTCGGCGATGTCGATGCGGCCTTTGGCGACGCCGTCGGCGTCGGCGGTCAGCGTGACCGATTCGCCGGTGTCGGCGGTGGCGGTGACGCGGGCGCCGGCGGGGGCGTCGCCGGCGAGGACGGCGGTGACGTCGATGCCGGTGAGGCTGTCGCCGCGCAGGGCCACGGAGGCGGCGTAGGTGCGGCCGCGGGCTTCGAGCCAGACGGTCTGCCAGATCCCGGAGGTGGGCGTGAAGGACACGCCGTCGTAGTCGTCGCGCGGGATCGAGCGCTGCTTGCCGTGCGCGATGGCGCGCTTGTCGGCCGGGGCGTGGACCTCGACTTCGAGGACGGCCGGGACGCCGGGGGCGAGCGCGTCGGTCACGTCGAACTCGAAGGACTCGTAGCCGCCGGTGTGCTCGCCGATCACGGTGCCGTCGATGCGGACGACGGCGCGGTGGTGGACGGCGCCGAAGCTGAGGACGGTGCGCGAGCCGGCCCACTCGGCGGGGGCGGTGACGGTGCGGCGGTAGGTGGCGTGCTCGAGCCAGGTCCGCCGCACCCCCGACGCGCGGCTCTCCCAGGCGAACGGGACCGTGATCGGGCCTTCGTGGCCGTCGGCGGTGAAGTCCCAGGCGCCGTTGAGGTTCAGCCAGCGCGCCGAGCGGTCCCGGTCGGGGCGCGGGTATTCCGCTCGCGGAGTTCCGGAAGGCGCGGCCTCCGGGCTCGGGGTGCCGGGGGCGGCGGGTGGGAGGGTCATGCGTCAGCCTTTCACGCTGCCGGCGAGGATGCCGTTGATGAAGTGCCGCTGGAGCAGGATGAACAGCACCAGCAGCGGGATGAGTGCGACGGAGCTCGCCGCGAGCAGTTCGCCTGTGACGGTGGCGTAGTCGGCGCCGATCCGGTTGCCGGTGATGTTCTGCGCGAGGGTGGAGAGGACGACTTGGAGGGTCGCCATGCGCTCGGTGCTCGCGGCCACCACGGGCCAGACGAAGTCGTTGTAGATGTTCATGACGGTGAGGACGCCGAGGCCGGCGAGGCCGGGGCGGATGACGGGGACGACGACGCGCCAGAAGATGGCGAACTCGCCGCAGCCGTCGACGCGGGCGGCGTCGAGGAGCTCGTCGGGGACGGCGCTGATGACCTGCCGCATCCAGAAGATCGCGAACGCGTCGACCGCGCCGGGGAGGATGAGCGCCTGGTAGGTGTTGACCCAGCCGAGCTCCTTCATCTCCAGCAGCAGCGGGATGATGAGGACGATCGTGGGCAGCATCAGGGTGATGAGGACGGCGCCGAAGACGAGGTTCTTGCCGATCCACTGGTACTTCGCGAAGGCGAAGGCGGCGAGCGGGGCGAGGAACATGGTGGCGGCGCCTTTGAAGAGGAGCACGACCGCGGTGTTGAGGAATCCCTGCCCGATCGGGACGTCCTGGAACATCGCCGTGTAGTTGTCGAAGGTGAACTGCGTCGGGTCGAACGTCAGCGGGGACCGGATGATCTCGTCGGCGGGTTTGAACGCCGAGAGCAGGGCCCAGGCGACGGGGAACAGGAACGCGGCGAGCAGGAGCATCAGGAACAGGTGCGAGCCGATGCGGGGCCGGGTGCGTGCTTCGGTGTCGGCCATCGTCAGTCCTTCGCTCGCAGCAGGCGGACGAACAGGAGCGACAGCGCCATGACGAGGACGACCAGGAGGAACGAGTTCGCCGCGCCGGTGCCCAGGTCCGCCCGGGTGATGTGGTTGTACAGGTAGTAGCCCGCGGTGGTGGTCGAGTTGTACGGGCCGCCCTGGGTGACGACGAACGGCTCGGCGAACATCTGGAACACCGCGAGGGTCTGGAGGACCACGGCGAATCCGAGGGTGCGGCGCAGGAGCGGGACGGTGATGCTCCAGAGCTGCCGGGTCTTGGAGGCGCCGTCGAGGTCGGCGGCCTCGTAGATCGAGGCGTTGATCGACTGGAGGCCCGAGAGCAGGATGATCACGATGAACCCGGTGGTCTTCCACAGGAACAGCAGCGCGAGCGTGGGTTTGGCCCAGGCGCTGGTGGTGAGCCAGCCGGTGTCGGGGAGTCCGAAGAGGCCGAGGAAGGCGTTCACGGCGCCGTACCGCTGGTCGAACAGGACCACCCAGATCTGGGCGACGGCCACGAGCGGGGTCACGAACGGGACGATGAACGCGACCCGGTAGAGGCCGCGGAGCCGCAGCTTGGCGTTGTTGAGCAGGACCGCGACGAGGACGCCGAGGACCATCTGGACCGGGACGATGAGGAGCCACAGGACCGCGGAGTTCCCCAGGGAGGACCAGAACGCGGGGTTGGTGAGCAGGTAGGTGTAGTTGTCCCAGCCGACCCAGGTGGCGGCGCCGGTGCCGCGCCAGTCGGTGAAGCTCAGGCGCGCGGTGAAGAACAGCGGGTAGACGCTGAAGGCGACGAAGACCGCGACGAAGGGCAGCACGAACACGTACGGCGCGAGGCGCCGGCGCATGCGCGGGCCGCGCCCGGCGCGAGGGGCGCGCCGGGTCGCGGGGGCGGTGGCGACTGCTGCGGTCACTGGCGGTCGACCAGGTTCGTCTGGATGTCGTCGGTGGACTTGGCGAGGACCTCTTGGGGGCTGAGGTCGCCGTCGAGCATCCGCTGGAGGTCGTTGCCGAGGTAGTCGACCGCGCCGGCCCACCAGGAGGGGGTCGGGGTGCCGCCGGGGATCTGGGCGCCGGCCTCGGTGGCGACGGTCCACAGGTCCTGGCCGCCGAGGGCGGTGATGCCGCTGTACAGGGGCGCGGCGGGGTCGGCCGCGGGCGTGTAGCTGGGGATCGAGGTGGCGAGGCCCTCGGGGTAGACGTCGCCGGGGCCCCAGACGGCGGTGTAGCCGGCCTCGTTGAACATGAGGAACTCGTAGAAGAGCCAGGCGAGGTCGGCGTTGGCGCCGTCCTTGGGGAGGACGAACGAGGAGCCGCCCATGGCGCCCGAGCGGGCGCCGCCGGCGTCCCACGCCGGGAGCTGGGTGGCGCGCCAGTCGCCGCTCGTGGCGGTGAGGACCTGCTGCGGGGCGAAGCTGAACCAGATGGCCCACGGGTAGAAGACCTGGTTGCCGTTGTCGAGTTCGGCGATGTCGGTGGGGGTGAGGTACTCGGCGCGGGTGCCGAGGCCCTCCTTGCGCACGGTGTCGAGGAAGGTGAGGATGCGCTCGAACTCGGGGGTGTCGAGGCGGAGTTCGCCGTCGGCGTCGGCGATCGAGGTGCCGAGCTGGCTCGCGTACATCTCGAGCTGGAGCTGGCCGAGGAACGGGGACTGCTCGAGGTGGATCGGCGCCGAGCCGGGCACGGCGGCCTGGTAGTCGCGGGCGGCCTGGAGGAGGTCGTCGTAGGTCGCGATGGCCGCGACGTCGACGCCGGCGGCTTCGAGGGCGGTCGCGTTGTAGAACAGCAGGCCCGGGTCGAGGTCGAAGGGGACGCCGTAGACGCCGCCGTTCACGGTGTTGACGTCGAGTTTCTGCGGGGCGATGTCGGCGGCGTAAGGGGCGAGCACGTCGCTGAGGTCCCACAGGTACTCGGTGAAGCCGCCGACCTTGGCGTCGTCGAGGAACACGCCGTCGGGGACGTCGGCGCCGGTGATGAGCGTGTTCTGGAGCTTCGCGTCGATGTCGACGGCGACATGGTTCACCTTGATGTCGGGGTAGGCGGCGTTGAAGTCGGCGATGACGCCTTCGAAGACCTCGAAGAGATCGCCGGACCGGTCCCAGATGGTGATCTCGCCTTCGCGGCGGTCGGGGGCCTTGAGGAGGCTCGAGGAGCCGGCGTCCTCGTCGGAGGCGATGTCGGGTCCGCAGGCGGCCAGCGCAGGTGCCGTGGCCGCGAGTCCGGCGGAGGCGAGCAGGGCGCGTCGCCGGAGGTGATGGCGTTGCATGGAACACTCCCTTGTGTGATTTTCCAACGTGTGCAAAACCTAGCACCCCTTTGCCGACGTTGCAAACGGTAGGATGGGCCGTATGCCGGCAACACTTCGCGACGTCGCCGAACTGGCGCAGGTCTCCGTCCGCACCGTCTCCAACGTCGTGAGCGGGTACGCCCACGTCAGCGAGCGCATGCGCCAGCGCGTGCTGAACGCGATCGAGGAGCTCGACTACCGCCCCAACCCCGTGGCCCGCACCCTCCGCACCGGCCGCACGGGGATGCTCGCGCTCGTGGTGCCCGAGATCGACGTACCGTACTTCAGCGAGCTCGCCCGGGACGTGATCGACGCGGCCGCCGAGTTCGGCTACCGCGTCATGATCGACCAGACCGGGCACGACCACGAACGCGAGCGGCGCCTGCTCATGGGCGACGACCGCACGATGCTGTTCGACGGGATCCTGTTCAGCCCGCTGGTGACCAAGTCGGAGCTGCTCGACATGCACCGCTCCGAGCACATGCCGCTGGTGCTGCTGGGCGAGCACGAGTTCGACGGCCGGTTCGACCATGTGGCGATCGACAACGTCCAGGCCGCGCGGGACGCGGTCGCGCACCTGGTGGCGACCGGGCGGACCCGCATCGCCGCGATCGGCGCGCAACCGCTGGAGGAGTACTCCACGCCGCTGCTGCGCACCGCGGGATACGAAGCGGCCCTTGAGGAAGCGGGGCTGGAGGCGCGGGCGGAGTACGCGACGCCGGCGCCGCACTACAGCCGCACCGACGGCTACGAGGCCGCGAAGGCGCTCATGGCGCTCTCGCCGCGACCGGACGCGATCTTCTGCTTCTCGGACCTGCTCGCCGTGGGCGCGATGCGCGCGGTCTTCGACGCCGGGCTCAGCGTCCCCGAGGACGTGGCGGTCGTCGGGATCGACGACATCGAAGAGGGCCGGTTCGCGCGGCCGTCGCTGAGCACGGTCTCCCTCGACACGCCGTTCATCGCACGGGAGGCGGTCCGCCGGATCGCCGCCCGGATCGACGATCCGGGGAAGGCGGCCGAAGAGGTCGTGGCCCCGCACCGGCTCGTGGTCCGCGAGAGCACCGCGGTTCGATAGCGCGGTTCGATAGCACGGTCCGGTAGCCGCGGTTCGGTAGCCGCGGTTCGGCAAGAACCGAGTTCGCCCCTGGCCGCCAGGGCCGGGGGCGATTTGCCCCGGAAACCGCCTCTTGCAACGTAGGCAAATTGCTGGCATGGTGTTTGCAACGTCTGCAAAGCCGCAGGCGCATCTTCTCCACAGGAGGCAACCCCCATGACGGTGACAAGACGGTTGGCCGCCGCCGCGCGGCGCTGGGCCGTGCTGCTGGCGGCCGCGGTCCTCGCGGCCGCCGGCGCGCAGGCGCTCGTCGCGACCCCGGCCCAGGCCGCGTACCCGGGCACGGTGCTCTACTCCCCCAACCTCGCCACGTTCCCCAGCGGCACCGCGGGCTACCCGCGAGCCATCGGCCTGAAGCACGACGGCACCGCCGCCGAGACGATGCTCGCCACGTTCGCCAAGGGCGGGCACAACGCCCCGACGAACCTCCCGGTCTACCGCTCCACCAACGGCGGCCAGAGCTGGACCCAGATCAGCACCATCAACTCGAACACGCCCGGCTGGGACCTGGAGGCGCCCACGCTCTTCGAGGTCCCGCGCAACATCACCGGACTGAACGCGGGCGACCTGCTCGCCGCCGGCACCGCCTGGGACGTCGGGAACTACACCGCGCAGAAGGTCGAGGTCTTCAAGAGCACCGACGGCGGCTTCACCTGGTCGTACCTGTCGAACTGCACCCAGACCTCCGGGCAGCCCAACTCGTGGGGCCACGGCATCTGGGAGCCGACGTTCCTCGTCGCCGACAACGGCACCCTCGCGTGCTTCATCTCCGACGAGCGGCCCTCCAACAGCGCCACCAACAACCAGAAGATCGCGCACTACACGTCGACCAACGGCGGCCAGAGCTGGAGCTCCGGCATCCAGGACGACGTGGTCTTCCCCGCCGACAACCTGCTGCGCCCGGGCATGCAGACCTTCGCCGAGCTCCCCGACGGGCGCTTCGTCATGAGCTACGAGCTGTGCCGCGACGCCACGAACGCCGACCACGCCTGCGAGGTCTACATCAAGTACAGCCACGACGGCCTGAACTGGGGTCCGGCGGGCGACCGCGGCACCCTCGTGCAGACCTCCGACGACCGGGAGCTGCTGCACACCCCGTACATCTCCTGGACGCCCGCGGGCGGTCCGAACGGGACGCTGCTCCTCTCCGGCCAGCGCGTCGTGGCGGGCCCGACCGGGAACAAGACCGTCCTCGCCGAGTCCGGGACGGTGCTTTTCGCGAACCGGAACCTCGGCGCGGGCGACTGGTTCGAGGCGACCGCCCCGGTCACGGTGAACCCGACCGGCGGCTACGCCGCGGGCGTGCCCTCGTGCCCGGGCTACTCGACGCCGGCGATCCCGCGCGAGAACGGCACGAGCTTCCTGTACCTCGCCGCGACCTGGATGGGGCAGAACAACCAGTGCGAGGTCCGGTTCGGAATCGGGACCGTTCCGGGCGCGACGGGCGCGGTCGTGAACCCGCAGACGGGCAAGTGCCTCGACGTGGACACGAACACGGCCGCGAACGGCAACCGCGCGCAGATCTACGCGTGCGGCATCGCCTCGGGCCAGGACTGGTCGCGGTACCCCGACGGCTCGCTCCGGTCGTTCGGCAAGTGCCTCGACGTCGACGCGCAGGGCACGGCCAACGGCACCAGGGTCCAGCTCTGGGAGTGCAACGGCTCCGGCGCCCAGGTGTGGACGCCGCAGCCGAACGGCTCCCTGCTGAACCCGCAGTCGGGCCGCTGCCTCGACATCTCGGCGGGCGGCACCGCCGACGGCACCGACCTGCAGATCTACGACTGCAACGGCCTGTGGACCCAGGTCTGGAACCTGCCCGCTTAACACCGCATCTGGAGGGCGGGCCGCGCGGCGCGGCCCGCCCTTCGGCGCGCCTCGCGCCGGCGGATCCGCATTCGGTCGGCGCGGGCGCGGCCTCGGTAGCGTTGGACGCAGGAGGTCGATATGGACTCGCTCGTCTACACCGTCGCCGCCGTCGGGCGGGTGCTCATCCGAGGGGCCGTCGAAGCCGCCAAGAAGATCGCGCAGGAGGTCGCCGCGGGCATCGAGCGGGACAAGCGCCCGTACTACGGCGCCGGCTACGCCGCCGCGTTCGCCGAAGACCGAAGGACGGCCGACAAGTCGGGATACGGCTTCAGAGAGGAGTGGAAGGAACGGCTCGTCTACTCCGAACCGGGCGGCTCCTACACCTTCGAATGCGGCTGGGGCGACTTCAGCAGGCCCTACCACGTGTACGTGCCCGCGGCCGAATCGTGGGACCGCTCGATGCCGGAGTTCATGCGCGGCAGGCGGGACGAGATCCTCGAGCGCCTCCGGCACTGGGCCGGCGGGGACTACATCGTCCACGAGGAGTGAACCCCGGCTGCTCGGCGACCCTGCACGGACACGGCGGCCCTCCCGGGGCGCTATCCTCTGGCGCGTGGACGTGTTCGAGGAGCAGCGGGGCCGGCTTCAGGCCGTGGCCTACCGCGTCCTCGGCACGGTCACCGACGCCGAGGACGTCGTCCAGGAGGCGTGGCTGCGGTGGAACGGGGTCGACCCCGGCACGGTCGAAGACCCGACGGCCTACCTCGTGACCGTGACGACGCGACTGGCGATCGACCGGCTCCGCAGCGCCCAGGCCAAGCGCGAGTCGTACGTGGGCCCCTGGCTGCCCGAGCCGGTCCCGACCGGCGGCGACGCCTCGGACCGGCTGGCGCTGGCCGACACCGTGTCCTCGGCGATGCTGCTGGTCCTCGAGGCGCTCTCGCCGCTGGAGCGCGCCGTGTTCGTGCTGCGGGAGGCGTTCGGCTACTCGCACGCCGAGATCGCGCGGATCGTCGACCGCAGCGAGGTGTCGGTGCGGCAGACCGCGATGCGCGCCCGGGAGCACGTCGAGTCGAAGCGGCGCCGGTACGACACCGACCCGGTCACGCGGCGCCGGGCGGCGGAGTCCTTCATGGACGCGTGTGCGGGCGGGGACCTCGCCGCGCTGCTGTCGGCGCTGGCGCCCGACGTCACGCTGGTCTGCGACGGCGGCGGGCTCGCCCCGGCCCCGCGCAAGGCGATCACCGGGTCCGAGATGGTGGCCCGGGCGCTCGTCACCTTCGCGGGCCGGATGCCCGAGGACCCGCGCGTCGAGTTCGCGGAGGTCAACGGCGGCCCGGCGGTCGTGGTCCGCTCCGGCGGCACCGCGGCGGCGGTCATCATGCTGCACCTGGTGGACGGACAGATCGAAGAGATCCACCTGGTCAGCAACCCTGAGAAGCTCGGGGCGCTCTGACAGGGCGCTGCAGCGGGGCGCGGCGGCCGGCACCGCACGGCAGGTAATGTGATGACGGTCACTTGACCTCACGCCCGCGGCGCGCGAGCCGTCCTTGGGGCATGAACGACATCCTCATCATCGGCGCGGGCTACACCGGCATGATGGCCGCCGTCGGCGTCGCCCGCCGCACCTCGGCCGCCCGCGTCACGATCCTCAACCCGACCGACCGCTTCAACGAGCGCCTCCGGCAGCACCAGGCCGCCGCCGGCCAGGAGCTCGGCGACTTCCGCATCCCCGACATCGTCGAGCCCGCCGGCGTCCGGTTCGTCCAGGGCCGCGCGGCCCGGATCGACGCGGGCGCGCGCCGCGTCGTCCTCGACGACGACCGCGAGCTCGCCTACGACACGCTCGTCTACGCCATCGGGTCGAGCACACCCGCGGTGGAGCACGCCTTCACCATCGACGACCCGAAACTCGCCGTCGCCCTGCGCGACAACCCGACCGGGACGCTCACCGTGGCGGGCGCCGGCCTCACCGGCATCGAGGCGGCGGCCGAGGCCGCCGAGTCCTACCCCGGGATGCGGGTGCGCCTCCTCAGCCGCGGCGAGCCCGGCGCCATGATGGGCTCCAAGGCCCGCGCCTACCTGCGGCGGGTGCTGGACCGGCTCGGCGTCGAGGTCAGGACCGGCGCGACCGTGGCCCGCGTGCGGCCCGGCGCGGTCGAACTCGACGGCGGCGAGGTGCTCGCCAGCGACGTAACACTGTGGACGACCGGAGTGCGGGTCGCCCCGCTCGCGGCCGAGGCCGGCATCGCCGCCGACGACACCGGCCGGATCATCGTCGACCCGACGCTCCGCTCGGTCTCGCACCCGGAGGTCTACGCCATCGGCGACGCTGCCGCGATCCGCCAGGCGTACGGGGTCCTCCACGGCACCTGCCAGAGCGGCATCCCGTCCGGGGCGCACACCGCCGAATCGATCGTCAGGCAGCTCAAGGGCAAGGCGCCCAAGCCGTTCCGGTTCGGATACTTCCACCAGCCGGTCTCGCTCGGTCGGCGCGACGCCGTCATCCAGTTCACGAACCCCGACGACACGCCGAGCCGCTGGTACCTCAAGGGCCGGGCGGCCGTCATGTACAAGGAGGCCGTCAGCAGCAGCCCGGTCACGTTCTACCGCTCGCGCACGGCGATCCCGGCCCGCATGACCGGACGCACCGGCGGGCGCCGGAACCGGCTCTCCTGAGCCCACGCTGGGGCCCTCAGCGCGACCCGGTCTGCGTGAAGTGCATGTGCGCGTACCGGCCACCGGCTTCGAGGAGTTCGCGGTGCGAGCCCTGCTCGGCGATCCGGCCGCGGTCGAGGACGACGATGCGGTCGGCCTGGCGGACCGTCGAGAGCCGGTGGGCCACCACGAGGGTGGTGCGGCCGCGCATGAGACGGCCGAGCGCCTCCTTGACCAGCTCCTCGGCCTCGGGGTCGAGCGCCGAGGTGGCCTCGTCGAGCAGGAGGATCCGCGGGTCGCGCACCAGCGCGCGGGCGATCGCCAGGCGCTGGCGCTGGCCGCCGGAGAGGCGGGCGCCGCGCTCGCCGACGACCGTGTCGAGGCCGTCGGGCAGCCGGCGCACGAACTCCCAGGCGTTGGCGTCCTCGAGGGCCGCGACGATCCGCTCCTCCCCCGCGTCGTGCAGTCCGTACGCGACGTTCTCCCGGACGGTGCCCTCGAACAGCACCGACTCCTGCGGCACGACCGAGGTGAATCGGCGGACGGTGCGCAGGTCGAGCTCCTGCATGTCGATGCCGTCGAGGAGGATCCGGCCCGAGGTGGGCCGCACGAAGCCGAGCACCAGGTTGAGCAGCGTGGACTTGCCCGAGCCGGACGAGCCGACGAACGCGACCGTGGACCCCGCCTCGATCTCGAGCGAGACGTCCTGCACCGCTTCGGCGTCGGCACCGGCGTACCGGTGCGTGACGCGCTCGAGCTCGAGCCGGCCCTCGACGGTGCGCACGGGGCGCTTGCCCTCGTTCTGCTCGACGTCGGGTTCCTGGAGCACCTCGGCGATGGACCGGACGGACTCCATGCCGCGCGCGCCGATCGGGATGAGCATGAGCAGGTTGGTCAGGCCCTGGGTCAGCAGCGCGAAGTAGGTGGACAGGAGCACGACCTCGCCCGGCGAGATCGGCAGGAACCCGGTGATGGCGAAGACCGCGGCGAGCCCGAGGCAGCCGACCCCGAGGATCTGCATGGTGACCCAGGAGATCGAGGCGACGTGCCCGTTGAGCATGTCGAGGTGGAGCCCGGCGCGGCGCACCCCGTCGGCGCCGCTGGCGACCCGCGAGACCGCGGTCTGCTCGAGGCCGTGCGCGCGGGTGACGGGCATGAGCGAGGCCATCTCGCCGACGCGGGCGGCGAAGCCCTCCATCTCGCGGCGGAACCGCTCGTTGCGGGCCCGGGAGCGGCGCCGGAGGGCGGCGCGGAGGCCGATCGCGATCGGGACGGTGAGGGCGTAGACCGGCAGGAACTGCGGCACCGCGACGGCGGTCATGGTGATCGCGCCGACGAGGACCATCGTGGACGACAGCAGCGGGTGGGTCATCTGCTGGAGCATCTGCTCGACGTTCTCGACGTCGCGCACGACCTTGTTCTGGACGATCGAGGCGCTGGTGCGCGTGTAGTAGCCGATCGAGAGGCTCTGGAGCCGCGCGGCGAGGGCGTTGCGCAGGTCGGCGCCGGTGTCGCGGACGACCGTCATGAAGTTGCGGGTGTAGACGATGTGGTTGGGGTAGTTCTGGACCAGCAGCGCGACGGCGACGCCGAGCCAGCCGAGGACCGCCCCGACCGAGCCGCCCGAGGAGACCAGGTCGATGATCGCCGCGGTCACGACCGGCAGGAACCACAGCGGGACCTCCTTGACCGCGAAGGCCGCGACCGCCGCGAGCATCCGCCAGGGGCGGCGGGCCAGCAGCTTCAGGACCGAGCGCGCGGGGCGGGAGCCGTCGAGCAGGGCCACACGACGAGCAAGCGCTTTCTGGTGCATGCTCCGATCGTACGGACCGGTCCGACCCCGGGCAATCGCCTACCGCCGTCACGCGATGTCGATGACGACCTTGACCTCGGAGGCCCCGGCGTTGAACGCGTCCGCGAACTCCGCGAGGGGAACGCGCTTGGTGATCAGCCCTGTGAGCCAGTCGCGGTCGGATTCGGCGAGGACCTCGGCGGCCCGGCGGCAGTGCTCGAGGTTCGCGTTGACCGAGCCGACGACCACGTCGTTCTCCAGCACGATGTCCCGGTTCAGGCTGCCGGCGTCGACGCTCACGCGCCGGCCCGCGGGCGAGACGCCGGTCAGGCAGGTGACGCCGAACGCGCCGGTCGCGGCCATCGCGTCGAACACCAGCACCTCCGAGCCGGTGGCCTCGATGACGATGTCCGGCACGACCTGCTCGATCACGTTGGCGAAGCCCTCGTAGTGGTAGGTCGCCCCGAGACCGCGCACGAGCTTCGGCTTGTGGCCGTCGGGCGCGCGGTCGAGGACGTGGACGTCGAGCCCGCGGGAGGCGCCGATGAGCGCGCCGAGGAGCCCGATCGGCCCGGCACCGGTGACCAGCACCGACTTCGGGTCGAACCAGGAGCGCGAGCCGACCTTGTCGATCTGCTCCCACGCCTTGACGAGCACGCTCATCGGCTCCAGGAGCACCCCGACCTCGGCGAGCGAGGGGTCGAGCTTGACCGCGTAGTCGGCCTCGACCGTCCACACCTCGCTCGCGTAGCCGTGGATCTCCTTGATGCCCCGCTCGGTGTAGTTCCCGTTGCGGCAGTTGTCGAACAGGCCGCGCGCGCACGCGCCGCACGGCTCGGGGTCGGGGCGGCGGACGACGCCGACGACGAGGTCGCCCGGCGCGAACCCGCTGCCTTCGGGCGCCTCGCGGACCCGGCCGAGCGACTCGTGCCCGATGATGAGCCGGTCGGCTCCAGGCGGAGCCCAGCCGTACTCGCCGTCGGCGAGCTCCCGGTCGGTGCCGCACACGCCGAGCGCGACGGCGTCGACGAGCAGCTCCCCTGGACCGGGTGCCGGCTCGTCGACCTCCTCGAGCGACAGCGAGCCTTTGACACCGGGCTCGACGGTCAACGCGCGCATGGCGTCCCCCTCCCCTTTCAGCACCGAAACCCCACCAGTATGCGTGGTTCGGGCGGAGGTATCCGGCTTCTCGGGGAAGTAGCCGCTCACTGCGCGGTCATGCCGCCTGCGGCCGACCGGTTTCGAAGTAGTGGCCCTTCTCGAGGTCCTCGACGAGGCCGGGGTGCGTCGGCTCCCAGTCGAGGAGCTCGCGGGTGCGGGCGCTCGAGCCGGCGCGGTCGGCGCCGGCGAAGGCGGCGAGCCAGCCGAAGTGCGCGGCCGCGTCCTCCGGGGCGACCGATGCGGTCGGGACGCCGAGGTGGCGGCCGACGACCGCGGCGATGTCGCGCATCGGCACGCCCTCGTCGGCGACGGCGTGCAGCGTGGACCCGGCGGGGGCGCGCTCGATCGCGAGGCGGACGAGGACCGCGGCGTCGGCGCGGTGGACGGCCGCCCAGCGGGAGGTGCCGTCGCCGATGTATCCCGAGAGGCCCTTCTCGCGGGCGACGCCGACCAGGGCGGCGATGAAACCGTGGTCGCCCTCGCCGTGCACGGTGGGCGGGAAGCGCAGCACGATGGAGCGCACGCCGCGCGCGGCGAGGCCGAGCAGGTACTCCGCGGTGGCCATGCGGGCCATCGGGCCGGGGCGGTCCGGGGCGAAGTCGTGGCCGTCGTCCTCGGTGGCGACGGCGCCGGGGGACTCGGGGGTGCCGGAGGCGAGCGCGAACGCCTTGCCGGTGCCGGCGAGGGCGTCGCCGATCGCCTCGACCACGGCGCGGTCGGCGGCGACGGCGTCGCCGAAGCGGCCCGAGAAGGCGAGGTCGTGCTTGAAGGCGAGGTGGACGACGGCGTCGGCGGCGCCGGCCTCCTCGCGCAGGACGTCGAAGTCGTCGAGGGAGCCGCGGCGGACCTCGACGCCGGCCGCGGCGAGCGCAGCGGCGGAGGCGTCGGAGCGGGCGAGGCCGGCGACGCGGTGGCCGGCGCCGATGAGCTCGGGGACGACGGCGGAGCCGATCCAGCCGGAAGCGCCGGTGATGAAGACGCGCATGAGGGAACCTCCTGTTGCGGGGGTCGGACGTCGACCACCCTGATGTCAGTGCCTGCCATCAACCGTAGCACATGCATGTCAGTCCATGACATCGGTAGGATCGGCTCATGGCACGGTGGGAACCCAATGCGCGCGGACGCCTCGAGGAAGCGGCCTTCGAGCTGTTCGCGGAACACGGTTTCGAGCAGGTCACCGTCGCCGAGATCGCCGGGCGGGCCGGACTCACCGAACGGACCTTCTACCGGCACTTCGCCGACAAGCGCGAAGTGCTGTTCCCGGACGCGAACCCGCTCGTGACGGGGCTCGCCGAGGCGCTGGAGCGGGCGCCCGAGGCGCCGCACCCGATCGCCACGGTGGCCGCGGTGCTCGAGGACGCCGGCGGCTTCTTCGCGGACCGGCACGCGTACTCGCGCCGGCGCAACGCCGTCATCGCCGCCAATGCCGAACTGCGCGAACGCGAAGCGGTCAAGCTCGCCCTGATGGCCGACACGCTCGCCGGCGGTCTGCGCGCCCGCGGTGTCCCCGACCCCGCGGCGAGCCTCGCCGCCGAGGCCGGCATCGCGGTCTTCAAGGTCGCCCACGCCCGATGGGTCGCCGACCCCGAGCCCCGGGACCTGCGCGAGCTCATGCGCGACGCCATGCGCCAACTCAAGGCCGTGACCGCCGAGGCGTGAGGGCCGCTCCAGTGAATCGGCGGGCCGGCGTCAGAGTCCGTTCCCTCGCAAGCGTCGCAAGCCGAGGAAGGTCCGGAGGATGCCGGTGTGTCGTTTCGGCCCCGGCAACGCGGCGAACGGGCCGGGCACGACGATCGTTCTGACGCAGCAGGGCCGGCCCTAGACCGTCGCGAGCACCTCGTCGAGCCGCGCGGCCCGGGCCGCCATGTCGTCGACCGGGAGCGGTTCGGCGAGGTCGGGGGCCACGTCGGCCACGGCTTCGCGGGCGGCGTCGGTGAAGTGGACGGTGCCGTCGGGGTCGATGCGATCGACGCCGTCGGCGCGGGCCATCCGCTCGTTGAACGCCACGGCGTCCTCAAGGGACTCGCCGGGCGGGAGGTCGAGTTCGACCGCGCCGCCGTCGATGCGGACCGGGTAGCCGCCCGGGAGGCCGCCGGGCGCCGGGACCGACCAGCGCAGGACCTTCGACTCGGGCAGCAGCGCCTCGAGGACCGGGAGCGTGGCGCTCGCGGTGAGGTAGTTCCAGCGCAGGCCCGGATCGATCGCGGGACCGCGGTAGGCGGCGCCGTCGTCGCGGCGGCCCGCCTCGCCGAGGTAGACGCGGACGCGGTCCTCCGCGGCCGGCGGCTCGGAGGTCATCACGCCGGTGAGCTGCGAATGGTGGGCGACGACCCGGACGAGCGGCGGCTCCTCGCCGGGCGACTCGTCGCGGAGGACGGCCCGCACCCGGCGCAGGATCATGCCGGCGTTGCCGAGGCCGAGGGTCGGCGCGAATCCGAGGCGCTCCAGGATCGGGCCGGTCACGTCGGGGAACGACAGGTTCGCGACCGGGCAGTCGAGACCGGTCTCCCTGAGCGAGCGCATCACGTTGAGCACCACCGGGACCTGGTACGGCAGCCGCAGCCCGAGACCGGCGCCCTCGACCGCCCTCGCGGCCGGGTCGGCCCGCTCGGCCAGCGCCCACGGGCTCCGCAGCGAGGCGCACTGGACGACGAGGTCGGGCCGGGTGCGCTCGAGGAGCTCCACGACCTCGTCGAGGCGGGTCGCGTCGGCCACCGCGGGCTCGACCAGGCAGTCCGAGGCGCTCGCAACCGAGGCCGCGACCTGGTAGACGTTCGGCGCGGACCGGCCGGCGACGATCAGCCGCCCGACGAAACCGCTCGCGCCGAGGCCGGCGGCGACCCGGTCGCCCATGTCGCCCACTCCGATGACCAGCACGGTGCTCATGCCCCGATCGTAGGGCAGTTCGAGGGCGCCGCCGCCGGTCTGGGGAACAGAGCCGCTCCGATCGGTTCGCGTCGGAGCGCCGCGGTCGTTTGCCGCACCGCCGGCGCTAGCACGAGAGGGCCGGGAGGGGTCCCGGACACGGTCCGCGCCGCCGCGCGGTCGTCTGCTTATATGGAGTCGGCATCGGGGAACCGGTTTCGGCCGACTTGCGCCGCTTCGCAGGCCCCGCTCCCCCAGAGGTAGTTCGATGGACGAGACGACCGACCCCTTCGCACGCATCCGAGACCGGCTCGGCGAGCTGCTGCCGGGCTACCGGCTCGACCCGGAACCGGTGAGCGCCACCGGGCAGAGCCAGGTGTTCCTGGCCGAGGACCTCCGGCTCCACCACCGCAAGGTCGCGGTGAAGGTGATGGCCGGATACCTGTCGATGCACCCGGGCTACCGCGAGCGGTTCCTGCGGGAGATCCAGCTCATGGCGGGCCTGGAGCATCCGAACATCATGTACGTCATCACCGCGGCCGCCCGCGGGGACGACCTGCTGTACATGGTCATGCCGCGGGCCGAGGACGACCTGCGCCGCCGCCTCGAACGCGGCGACATGGCGCTGGCCGAGGTCGTCGACGTGATCGTCCAGGTCGCGAAGGCACTCGACTTCGCGCACGACCACGGCGTCGTCCACCGGGACGTCAAGCCCGGCAACATCCTGTTCGGCGGCGAAGGGCACGTGTACCTCAGCGACTTCGGAGTGGCGAAGGGACGCTTCGGGAAGGACCTGACCGCCACCGGCGAGTACATCGGGACCCGCCGCTACACCGCGCCGGAGGTCTTCAATGCGGCGCCGGCGCCGAAGGAGGCCGCCGAATCGGAGCCCGCGCCCGCGTCGCCGGCGACGCCGCTGGAGCGCGCGGGCGACGTGTACTCGCTCGGCGCGGTGCTCTACCACTGCCTGGCGGGTCGGCGGCCTCTCGACCACCTCGACGACTCCGGCGCCGAGCAGGCCCAGCGTGCGGGCGACATCGCGCCGGTGACGGCGATGCGCTCGAACCTGCCGGCGGCGGTGGACCCGGTGGTGGCCAAGGCGATGCACGTCGATCCGGCGCAGCGGTACCAGACCTGCGGGGAGCTGGCGCACGACCTGGCGCAGACGGTGGGCGTCACCGAGGCGGGCTCGGCGCTGCCGATCCTGCGGGACATCCAGGAGCGGCTGCGGTCGGAGCGCCCCGAGCCGGCCGCTGCCGCGCCGGCGCCGCGACCGCTGCTGTTCAGCCTGCTGACGCCGGTCATCGCGCTGCTGCTGCTGGCCGGGGTGCTGGTGTACACCGCGTTCGAGCCCGATGCGGGCGACGGCGGCGACGGGACCGAGGCGGCCGCGGAGAGCGACGGTCCGGCGTCCGAAGCGGACGACGGCCCGGGGCCGACCGTGCCGGCGCCGGTCACGGGCGACGAGCAGGTCGAGCGGCGCCCGGTCGAGGGCGAGTGCGTGACCGACGACCCGGAGACGTGGGTCGTCGTCGCCTGCGACTCGCCGGAGGCCGCGGAGTACATCTACCGGATCGTGGTGAACCCGGAGGACCCGAACCCGTCGCAGCCGGACCACGACGACGCCGCCTGGCTGGCGTGCGGGGTGGACGGCGTCACCGACTTCGAGTACTACTGGCGCGACACGGCGGACGAGACCGGCGCGCCCTGGGACCCCGAGACCGGGGTCATCTACTACTTCATGTGCTACCAGGAGCTCTAGGCCGGGTCGTCGGCGTCGAGGCGCCTCAGGTCCTCCGGGTCCAGGGTGGTGCTCTGGAGGAGCGCGCGGATCAGGTTGTCGTTCAAGGCGTTCCCGAGCGGCTCGCCGAACACCTCGTCGCGCAGCAGACCCGCCACGCGGGGCCGGTACTCGGGGTGGGAGAGGCGCTCGCGCACGCCGGCGACGACGCGGGCCGCGGTGCCCTCGTTCCAGTTCCGGTCCGCGGCGAAGCGCGAGCGGCGCATGTCGTCGGCGACCTGGCGCCACGAGACCGGTTGCGGGCGCGGGAGGCCGCGGAGGTAGCGCTGGGCGAGCGAGGTGAGCACGAGCCGCTCGATCTCGCTGAGGTCGTGCTTGCCGGGGACCGCGGTCTCGTCGTCCGCGGCGCCGTCGTCAGGGGTGCGCTTGCCGCCGATGAGGCGGATCTCCAGGCAGTGCACGGCTTCGGAGAGGTCGCCGATGTAGACGGGCATGTAGGAGTGCTCGATGACGCGCTCGTGACCGGAGAGGAGCATCGAGTCGCCGGGCAGGAGCATCGGCAGGCGGCCCTCGTTGCGGATCGTCCACTCCGAGCCGTGGCAGACCAGGCGGCCGTGCACGCGGCTGATGCGCTTGTCCTTGACGCCCAAGGGGATGTTCACGTTGTCCTCGTCGCGGCCGAAGAGGAGTTCGAACGGGCGCGGCGGCACCGCCCAGCCGACCTCCTCGCCGAGCGCGAAGACGGTGCCGAGCGGCGCCGGCGGCAGCGGGACCGCGTTCTCAGGGGCCTCCGGGACGCCCGCGGCGAGACTGCGGACCCACGGCGGCAGGATCAGCGGCGGGAAGGCGGAAGTGTTCATCGCAGGCGTTCCTTTCAGGGGGTTCGGTGCTGCACCCGATTATCGCCGCGGCCGCGCGGGACCCCTCTCGCGACGCCGCCGCGGGCGAGGTCGCGAGCGCGTCGCGTGCCAGGCCGGCGACGCCCGCTCGGAAGCGTCGGCCGGTCCGCTTCGGTTCGGGGCGGCCGAAATCCGGTTGGCGGGCCCGGGCCGCGGTCCTAGCCTGGAGGGCGATGAAGACCGCATTCACCGGCGAGGAGGCCGCGCAGGCGATGCGCGACCTGCTCGGCCCCCTCAGCCACTGGACGCCGATCGCCGAAGGCGAGGTCTCCCAGGCGTTCGCGTTCCGCGCAAACGGCCGGGACCTCGTGGTCCGGATCGCTCCGCGCCGCATCGGATTCGACAAGGACGCGTGGGCGGCCCGCGCGCTCGCGGGCACGGCCGTGCCGGTCCCCGAGGTGCTGCACGTCGGCCCGATCGCCGACGCCTACTGCTGCGTCTCCGAGCGACTCGGCGGCGTCCATCTGACAGGCTCGGACGAGGCGCACCAGCGCCGCTGCGCGCCGGCGGTGCGCGCCGTCATCGACGCCATCGCAGCGGTCGACCTCGGCGCCGCCGAAGGCTCCGGCTCGGTCGACCCGGCGACCGGGAACGGGCTGCACGGGGACTGGACCGGGCAGCTCCGCTCGCTCCTCCCGGCCGACTGGGACTACCTGGAGGACCCGGCCGACCGCGAGATGGCCGAGGAGCTGACCGCGACCGCCCTGGGCATCGCCGCGCAGCTCCCGGTGGCGCGGCAGCTCGTCCACGGCGACCTCAACCCGGGGAACTTCACCGTCGAAGGCGACGCGGTCGCCGGCGTCTTCGACTGGGAGGCGGTCATGATCGGCGACCCGATGTGGGAGCTCGCGCGCTACGTACTGTGGGCCCCGGTCATGCCGAGCACCCGCATCCAGGCCGACTACGACCTGGACCGCCTTGTGGCGCAGGGCTTCGGCGGCGCCGGAGCCGACGACGGCATCGAGCAGCGGCTGCGGGCGCTCGTGATCGTCAACGGCCTGTGGGCGCTCGACATCTACCGCGGCATGGCAAACGCCCCGGCGGTGCAGCTCATGCTCAACCGCCTCCCGTCCTTCCGCGGCGAACCGCTCCCGATCGACACGGGACGCGAGGACTACTGGATGCGGCTGGGACGGCGCCGATGAACGACCCCCTCGGCCACGACGAGTTCGTGCGCACCGCGACCGAGGACCCGGCGGTCGTCGGGCTCGTGCTGTTCGGATCGCGGGCCCACGAGGGCATGCACCTGGAATGGGAGCTCGAGCGGTTCCCGCTGCCGCAATGGGACACCGCTGCGCTGCTGGAGACGGTGGACGGCATCCTCGCCACCGGACTCCAGCGGCGGCTCTTCGCCGACGTCGAACGGAAGGCCCGCACCGCCGGCCTCGGCGAGATCCTCGACTCATGGGGCGACGACCTCGACCTGCTGCGCTGAGGTTCAGGGGCGCAGGCGGAAGCCCTGCGGGGTGGCGTGGAAGCCGGCCGCTTCGAGGACCGGGGCGAGGGCCGAGCCGGGGGCGTAGGTGTCGTTGACGCGTTCGATGTGGAGCGCGCCGGTGCGGCCGGCGCGGACCGCTTCGGCGAGGGCCGCGGTGGCGGCCGCCGCGCGCGGGTCGTCGGCCAGGTCGGTTTCCGTTGCAGGCCAGGCGAGGAGGGTCTTTCCGCCGCGTTCGAGGTAGAGCGCGAGGTCGCCGCCGACGAGGACGACGACGGCGCCCGCCTTGCGGCCGGGCTTGTGGCCGGAGGCGGCCTCGGGCCAGGGCAGCGCCGCACCGTAGGCGTTCGCCGGGTCGGCGGCGGCGAGGACCACCGCGGGGCCGGCGTCGCCGCGTTCGCGGCGGGCGGCGAGGCCGCGGAGCCGGTCGACCGCGCCTTCCATGGCGAACTGGGCGGCGCCGAGGCCGTCCACGATGTAGCCGCGGCGGGCCTTGCCGGACTCCTCGAAGGCGGAGAGCACCCGGTAGACCTTGGCGAAGCCGCCCTCGACGCCTTCGGCCGCGACGGCGCCGCGGGTGACGACGCCGTGGCGGTCGAGCAGGGTGTGGGCGAGCGCGTGGGCGCGGAGCGTCGGGTCGGCCTCGGGGACGGGCAGCAGGGACCAGCGGCCGGCGACCGTGGGGGCGGCGGCGGGGGCCTGGCGGTTCAGGTCGCGCCAGCCGCCGCCGTACCGGGCGCGCGGGGCGGACCGCCGGGCCCGGTGGGCCGTCGAGCCCGCGGTGCGCCCGGAGCCGAGGAAGGCGCGCAGCGGCGCCAGGGTGTCGTTGGTGACGCGGCCGGACCAGGCCAGGTCCCACAGGGCCGCGGTGAGGTCGGCGTCGGTGGCGTCGGCGCGGCCGGCTTCGCGGACGCGGTCGGCGAGCTGGCGGAAGAAGAGGCCGTAGCCGCCGTCGAGTGCGTCCAGGATCGCGCGGTGGAGGCCGTCGAGCGCGAGGTCGCGGGGCGGCGGGAGGAGCAGCGGGGCGGTCTCGGCGGGATAGAGCGCGATCCAGCCGTCCTTGCCGGGCAGGGCGCCCGCGCCGGCCCAGACGACGTCGCCGGAGGCGGTCAGCTCGTCGAGCATCGCCGGGCGGTAGTCGTCGACGCGGGACGGGAGGATGAGCTGCTCCAGGGCGGAGGCCGGGACGGCGGCCCCTTGAAGCTGCTCGACGGCGCGGGCGAGGCCGTCGACGCCTTCGAGCCGGTAGTCCTCGGTGGAGGACTCCTTGCCGCCGAGGTGCTGCCAGCGCGGCAGGAATTCGGCGAGCGCGGCGGGCGGGACGGGTTCGAGTTCTTTGCGGAGGGCGGCGAGGGAGCGGCGGCGCAGGCGCCGCAGGACGGTCGCGTCGCACCATTCGAGGTGTTCGCCGCCGGGGCGGAACTCGCCTTCGACGAGCTTGTCGGGTGCGATGCGGCGCAGGGCGTGTTCGGCGACGGCGGTGCCGAGTCCGAAGCGGGCGGCGGCTTCGGCGGTGGTGAAGGGGCCGTGGGTGCGGGCGTAGCGGGCGAGGAGGTCGCCGAGGGGGTCGTCCACGGGCTCGGTGAAGGCGCCGGGGATGCCGGCGGGGAGGGCGGTGCCGAGGGCGTCGCGGAGGCGGCCGGCGTCTTCGACGGCGGCCCAGTGCGGCCGGCCGGCGATGTCGACGCGGATCGCGCGGCCGGCGTCGGCGAGGGTCTCGGCCCAGGCGGGGGCCGCGCCGCGTTCGGCGAGCTCGTCCTCGGTGAGGGGGCCGAGGACGCGGAGGAGGTCGGCGACGCTCTCGGCGTCTCGGGCGCGGCGGTCCTCGGTGCGCCACTGGAGTTCGCGCTCGACCTCGGCGAGGACGTCGGGGTCGAGGAGGTCGCGGAGCTCGACCTGGCCGAGGAGGTCGGCGAGGAGCCGGGAGTCGAGGGAGAGGGCGGCGGCGCGGCGTTCGGCGAGCGGGGTGTCCCCTTCGTACATGAACTGGGCGACGTATCCGAAGAGGAGGGAGCGGGCGAACGGCGAGGGGTCGGCGGTGGTGACCTCGACGAGGCGGACCTCGCGGGCGTCGAGGTCGGCCATGAGGTCGGTCAGGCCGGGCACGTCGTAGACGTCCTGGAGGACTTCGCGGACGGCTTCGAGGATGATCGGGAAGCTCGGGAACTGCCCGGCGACTTCGAGGAGCTGGGAGGAGCGGAGCCGCTGCTGCCACAGGGGCTGGCGTTTGCCGGGCTGGCGGTGCGGGAGGAGCAGGGCGCGGGCGGCTGCTTCGCGGAAGCGGGAGGCGAACAGTGAGGAGCCGGAGACGGCCCTGGTGACGATGGCGCCGATGGCGCCCTTGTCGAAGACGAGGTCGTCGGCGCGGACGGGCGCCTGGTCGGCGCCGGTGGGGTCGCCGCTGTAGGCGTCGCTGTCCGGCAGGCGCAGGACGATGCCGTCGTCGTGGTGCATGAGCTGGGGGTCGACGCCGTAGCGGTCGCGGAGGCGCTCGCCGAGGGCGAGGGCCCAGGGGGCGTGGACCTGGGCGCCGAACGGGGAGTGGACGACGATGCGCCAGTCCCCCATCTCGTCGCGGAACCGCTCGATGACGATGGTGCGGTCGTCGGGGACGTGGCCGGTGGCCTCGCGCTGCTCGGCGAGGTAGGCGATGGCGTTGCGGGCGGCGAAGTCGTCGAGTCCGGCGGCGGCGAGGCGGGCGTGCGCCGCAGTGTCGTCCATTGCGGACAGTTCGCGGACGAACGCGCCGAGGGCGCGGCCGAGTTCGAGGGGGCGGCCGAGGCCGTCGCCGTGCCAGAACGGGAGGCGGCCGGGCACGCCGGGGGCCGGGGAGACCATGACGCGGTCGCGGGTGATCTCCTCGATGCGCCATGAGGAGGTGCCGAGGGTGAACACGTCGCCGACGCGGGACTCGTAGACCATCTCCTCGTCGAGTTCGCCGACGCGGCCGCCGCCGCGGCCCGCGGCGGCGCCGGGGAGGCCGTGCCCTTGCAGGAAGACGCCGAAGAGGCCGCGGTCGGGGATGGTGCCGCCGGAGGTGACGGCGAGGCGCTGGGCGCCGGGGCGGCCGGCGACGGTCCCGGCGGTGCGGTCCCAGACCAGGCGCGGGCGCAGTTCGGCGAACGCGTCGGAGGGGTAGCGGCCCGCGAGCATGTCGAGGGTCGCGTCGAACGCCGAGTCGGGCAGGGACGCGAACGGGGCGGCGCGGCGGACGAGGCCGAGGAGGTCGCCGACGTCCCATTCGTCCATGGCGGCCATGGCCACGAGCTGCTGGGCGAGGACGTCGAGCGGGTTGGCGGGGATGCGGAGGGCCTCGATCCGGCCGTCGCGCATCCGCTCGGCGACGACCGCGGACTGGATGAGGTCGCTGCGGACCTTCGGGAAGAACACGCCGCGGGAGACGGCGCCGACCTGGTGGCCGGCGCGGCCGACGCGCTGGAGGCCGGAGGCGACCGACGGCGGGGCCTCGACCTGGACGACGAGGTCGACCGCGCCCATGTCGATGCCGAGTTCGAGGCTGGAGGTGGCGACGACGGCGGGCAGCCGCCCGGCCTTGAGGTCGCCTTCGACCTCGGCGCGCTGCTCCTTCGAGATCGAGCCGTGGTGGGTGCGGGAGAGGACGGGCGGCGCGCCCGCGGCGGCGCCCGAGCCGCCCATGGTGACGGCGGGGCCGTGGTCCTCGGGCAGGGCGAAGCCGTGGCGGCGTTCGAATGCGATCTCGTTGAGGCGGTTGGAGAGGCGTTCGGCGACGCGGCGGGCGTTGGCGAAGACGATGGTCGAGCGGTGGGCCTCGACGAGGTCGACGATGCGCTCCTCGACGTGCGGCCAGATCGAGCCCGCGGAGCGGGCGTCCGACGAGGTCAGGGAGGCGGGGGCGTCGCCGAGCGCGGACATGTCCTCGACCGGCACGACCACCTGCAGGTCCCAGCGCTTGTCGGAGGGCGGCTGGACGATCGCCACGTCGCGGCGCGGCGAGAGGAACCGGGCGACCTCGTCGACCGGGCGGACCGTGGCCGACAGCCCGATGCGGCGGGCGGGCCGGTCCAGGCGGGCGTCGAGGCGCTCCAGCGAGAGGGCGAGGTGCGCGCCGCGCTTGGTGCCCGCGACGGCGTGGACCTCGTCGAGGATCACCGTCTCGACGCCGGCGAGGGCGTCGCGGGCGCTGGAGGTGAGCATGAGGAACAGCGACTCGGGCGTGGTGATGAGGATGTCGGGCGGGCGGGTCGCGATCGAGCGGCGTTCGTGCTGCGGCGTGTCGCCGGAGCGGATCGCGACCCGGATGTCGGGTTCGGGCAGGTCGAGGCGGCGGGCCTCCTCGCGGATGCCGTCGAGGGGCGCGGCGAGGTTGCGCTCGACGTCGACGCCGAGGGCCTTGAGCGGGGAGATGTAGAGCACGCGGCAGCGGCGCTTGGGTTCGGCCGGCGGCGGGACCGAGGCGAGGGCGTCGAGGGAGGACAGGAACGCCGCGAGGGTCTTGCCCGAGCCGGTGGGCGCGACCACCAGGACGTCCCGGTCCTCGGCCAGCGCCGCCCACGCGCCCCGCTGGGCTTCGGTCGGGGCGCCGAAGGCGCGGGTGAACCACGACGACGTGGCCGGGGAGAACCGGTCGAGCGACGGGTCGGGTGCTGCTGCTCGCGGTGCGCCTCGGGACATGGGGTCAATGGTGCCCCGGGGGACCGACACCGGGCGGGGATTCGCCGTAGGGACCGCGTCGGCGGCGCGTCAAGAGCCCGTATGGATCGCCCGGACGCGTGTCAAGAACACATATGGATTCGCCTGAAGGCGCCTTCGGCCTGGCATCCCACCGGCGGACCACGTTAGCGTGCGGCACCGGAAGGGAGCTCACGTGACCGCTCGAACCAGCGAGGGCGAGGTCGATCTGCAAGCACCGGTCGGCACGGCCCCGCGGCACCCTCGCGAAGGCGGCCGGCTGCGCCTGGCGCTGATCGTCGGCGCGCTCGGCGTCGTCTACGGCGACATCGGCACCAGCCCGATCTACGCCCTGCAGACGATCTTCAACCCGGGCGACCCGCACCCGGTCCCGGTGAACACGGCGAACGTGTTCGGCATCGTGTCCCTGATCTTCTGGTCGGTCACGATCATCGTCACGGTCTTCTACGTGGGCCTGGCCATGCGCGCCGACAACGACGGCGAGGGCGGCATCATGGCCCTGATCACGCTGATCCGCCGCCACGCCTCGGGCCGCGGGCGCAGGAGCGCGCTCGCCCTCGCGGCCCTCGGCATCTTCGGCGCCGCGCTGTTCCTCGGCGACTCGATGATCACCCCCGCGATCTCGGTGCTCTCGGCCGTCGAGGGCGTCAAGACCGTGAACAGCGGCCTCGAACCGGTCATCATCCCCGCGACGGCGGTCATCATCGTCCTGCTGTTCGCGGTCCAGAAGCGCGGCACGCACGTCATCGGGCGCTGGTTCGGGCCGATCGTCGCCGTCTGGTTCACCGCGCTCGCGCTCCTGGGGATCGGCGGGATCGCCCGCAACCCCGAGATCCTGCGGGCGCTCTCGCCGGTGTACGCGATCGAGTTCGTGTTCGGGCACTTCGGCATCGCGTTCTTCGCACTGGCGGCGGTCATCCTCACGTTCACCGGGGCCGAGGCGCTCTACGCCGACATGGGCCACTTCGGACGCAAGCCGATCTCGCGGGCCTGGCTGTTCATCGTGTTCCCTTCGGTGATGCTCAACTACATGGGCCAGGGCGCCCTCATCCTGGAGGACACCGCGAACATCTCCGGGTCGTTCTTCCTGCTCGCTCCGGAGGCGCTGCGGATCCCGCTGCTGCTCCTCACCACCGTGGCCACGGTGATCGCCGCCCAGGCGGTCATCAGCGGGGCGTTCTCCGTCGCCGCGCAGGCGTCCGAGCTGGGCTACCTGCCGCGGCTGCGCGTCGCGCACACCTCGGAGCACTGGTACGGCCAGATCTACGTGCCGTGGATCAACTGGCTGCTCATGGCGTCCGTGCTGGTCCTGGTGTTCGCGTTCCGGACCTCGGAGGCGCTCGCGTTCGCGTACGGCATGGCCGTGATCGGGACGATCACGATCGTGTCGTTCCTGTTCCTGTACGTGGCCCGGACCCGGTGGGGCGCACCGATGTGGCTGCTCGCGACCGGCGGCGGGCTGCTCCTCGCGATCGACCTGGCGTTCCTGGCGGCGAGCTCGACGAAGATCGTCCACGGCGCGTGGCTGCCGCTGCTCATCGGCGTCGCCGCGTTCACGGTCATGATCACGTGGCAGCGCGGCCGCGACGTCGTCACCGCCGAGCGCGAGCGCCGCGAGGGGTCGCTGGTGGAGTTCGTCGAGCGGCTCCGCGAGGGCGAACCGAAGGTCGCCCGGGTGCCGGGGACGGCGATCTTCCTCGACCGCGGCAAGCACAGCGCGCCGCTGGCGATGCGTTCGAACCTGGAGCAGAACCACGCCCGGCACTCGCAGATCGTGATCCTCTCGGTCGAGACCCAGCCGGTCCCGCGGGTGGCCGACGCCGACCGGCTCCGGGTCGACCAGCTCGGGGACGACCGGGACGCGGTCATCCACGTGACCGCCCGCTTCGGGTACATGGAGACCCCCGACGTGCCGCGCGCACTCGAGGGGGTCGACCGGGAGCAGGCCGAGGGCAGGCGGCTCGACCTCGACCGGGCCACGTACTTCCTCTCGACGATCCAGCTCAAACCCGGACGGGCGCGGACGATGGCGACCTGGCGCAAGCACCTGTTCATCGCCACGTCCCACATCACCGCCGACGCCGCCGAGCACTTCCGGCTCCCGCGGGACCGCACGATGATCATCGGATCGCACATCGAGGTGTGAACGGGCCGTTGGCGCCGGATCGGGAAGCCCCTGGATTCGGGGCGCCGCGTCGGCGACAATGGCCCCGGACCACCCCGCCGTCCCACCCGTGAGGCCCTCATATGACCAAGCGACAATTCCCTCGCCCCGCAGACGTCCTGCCGCTGATGCGGTTCAAGCGGCCCGTTCTCAACGGGAAGCGGCGGCGGCTGGGCGCGGCGCTGACGATCGCCGACCTGCGCGACATCGCCCGGCGCCGGACGCCGCGGGCCGCGTTCGACTACACCGAAGGCGCGGCCGAGGGCGAGCTGTCGCTGGCCCGGGCCCGGCAGGCGTTCGCCGACATCGAGTTCCACCCCGCGATCCTGCGCGACGTGTCGAACCTCGACACCGGCTGGGACGTGCTGGGCAAGCGCGCGGCGCTGCCGTTCGGCATCGCACCCACCGGGTTCACCCGCATGATGCACACCGACGGCGAGATCGCCGGCGCCGCCGCGGCCGCGGCCGCGGGCATCCCGTTCGCGCTCTCCACGATGGGCACCACCCCGATCGAGACCGTCGCCGCGGCGGGCGGCCCGGCCGGGCGGCACTGGTTCCAGCTCTACATGTGGAAGGACCGCGACCGGTCCATGGCCCTGGTCGAGCGGGCCGCCGCGGCCGGGTTCGACACGCTCCTGGTGACCGTGGACGTGCCGGTGGCCGGCGCCCGGCTCCGCGACCAGCGCAACGGATTCGCGATCCCGCCGGCGATCACCGCCCGCACCTTCCTCGACATGGCCCGCAGACCGCACTGGTGGTTCGACCTGCTCACCACCGAACCGCTCGCGTTCGCCTCGCTCAGCCGCTGGCCGGGCACCGTGGCCGAGCTGCTCGACACCATGTTCGACCCCACCGTCGACTACACCGACCTGGCCTGGATCAAAGCGCAGTGGCCCGGAAAGCTCGTGGTCAAGGGCGTCCAGACCGTCGCCGACGCCAAGCGGTGCGCCGAGGCCGGCGTGGACGCGGTGACGCTCTCCAACCACGGCGGCCGCCAGCTCGACCGGGCCCCGGTCCCCTTCCACCTGCTGCCCGAGGTGGTCAGGGAGGTCGGCCGCGACATCGAGGTGCACCTGGACACCGGGATCATGTCCGGCGCCGACATCGTCGCCTCCATCGCCCTGGGCGCCCGGTTCACCATGATCGGCCGGGCCTACCTGTACGGGCTCATGGCCGGCGGCCGCGACGGCGTCGACCGCGCCCTCGCGATCCTCCGCCAAGAGGTCGAACGGACCATGAAGCTCCTCGGAGTCGCAGCCCTCGACGAGCTCGAACCCGACCACGTCACCCAACTGCGACGGCTGGTGCCGCGGGCCTCCTGACCGCCAGGGACATCACCGCGGCGAGCGCGCACAGCGCTCCCGCGGTGAACCACGCCGGGTCGTAGTTCCCGGTGGCGTCCCGGATGAAGCCCGCGCCCCAGGCGATGAGCGCCGCGCCGAACTGGTGCGAGGCGAGGACCCAGCCGAAGACGACCGCGCCGTTCTCGCCGAAGTGCTCGCGGCACAACGCGATCGTCGGCGGCACCGTCGCGACCCAGTCGAGGCCGTAGAAGACGATGAAGAACAGCATGGGCGGCCGCACGTCGTCGGCGAACAGCGTCGGCAGGGCCAGCAGCGAGACGCCGCGGAGCGCGTAGTAGACCGCGAGGAGCCGCCGCGGGTCGAACCGGTCGGTGAGCCAGCCGGAGAAGATCGTCCCGACGAGGTCGACGACGCCGATGACCGCCAGGAGCGACGCGGCCGCCGTCAGCGGCATCCCGTGGTCATGAGCCGCAGGGACGAAGTGGGCGCCGACGAGGCCGTTCGTGGACGCGCCGCAGATCGCGAACGTGCCGGCGAGGAGCCAGAACGCGCGCGACCCGCTCGCCTCCCACAGGCTGGACAGGGCCCGCTTCGCCGCGCCCGACGTCGAGACGGCCGGGGCCGTGTAGTCCGGTCCGGCGCCGTAGGGCCGCAGCCCGACGTCCTCGGGCCGGTCCCGGACGACGAGGAGCACCAGCGGCACCATGGCCAGCGCGGTGAGCGAGACGAGGATCGAGGCCGCGCGCCAGCCGGGCCCTTCGACGAGGAGGCCGACGAGCGGCAGGAACACGAGCTGCCCGGCGGCGCCGCCCGCGGTGAGGATGCCGCTGACGAGGCCGTGCCGGGCGATGAACCACCGGTTGGTGATGGTCGCGACGAACGCCATCGCCATGGACCCGGTGCCGATGCCGACGATGAAACCCCAGCAGAGCACGAGCTGCCAGGACGCGGTCATGAACACGGTGGCGCCGCTGCCGAGGGCGATCAGGGCGAGCGCGATGGAGACGACGCGGCGGATCCCGTACCGCTCCTGGAGGGCCGAGGCGAAGGGCGAGAACAGCCCGTAGAGCAGGATGTTCACCGAGATGGCGGCGGAGATCGTGCCGTGGGACCAGCCGAACTCGTCGTGGAGCGGCTCGATGAAGACGCTCGGGGTGGCGCGGAAGGCGGCCGCGCCGACGAGGGCGATGAAGCTGACGGCGGCGACCCACCAGGCGCGGTGGACGAGCGGTCGCGGTCGCTGCTGCTGGGGGACTTCGGGGGCTGCGATGGACATGGGACCAGCTTGGTCGGGCGGGGGCGGCGCTGCCAGTGGCCCGCTGGCCAATATGTGCGAGGATCGGGCCATGGGCGTTTTTCAGCATCCCGGGCGGCACCGCGTCACGGTCCTGGTCCGCCACGGCCTCCTGCCGGTCGAGCTGGGCATCCCGCACCGGGTGTTCGGTGTCGCGAAGGAGGCCGGCGAGCGGTTGTACGAGGTGGCGACGTGCACGCCCGAGCCGGGCGTGGTGCGCACGGACACCGATGTCACCGTGAACGTCGAGCACGGGCCGGAGGCGCTGGCCGAGGCCGACACGGTCGTGGTGCCGTCGGCGCACGAGACGGACGAGTCGTGGACGAGCGGCCGGCTGCCGGGGCCGCTCGCCGAAGCGCTGGCGATGATCCGGCCCGGGACCCGGATCGCGTCGATCTGCACCGGGTCGTTCGTGCTGGCGGCGGCCGGGCTGCTCGACGGCAGGCGGGCGACGACGCACTGGGATGCGGCCGAGCGGTTCCGGCGGCTGTACCCGCGGGTGCGGCTCGAACCGGACGTGCTGTACACCGACGAGGGCGACGTCCTGACGTCGGCGGGCGTGGCCTCGGGGTTCGACCTGTGCCTGCACATGACCAGAGTGGACTTCGGGGTGGCCGTGGCGAACCGGGTGGCGCGCCGGTCGGTGGTGCCGCCGCATCGCGACGGCGGCCAGGCCCAGTACATCGAGCGGCCGGTCCCCGAGACGGGCGCGGCGGCGACCCGCAGGGCCCGCGAGTGGGCCTTGGCGCGGCTCCACGAGCCGCTGACACTGCGGCAGCTCGCCGAGTGCGAGGCGATGAGCGTCCGCACGTTCACGCGCCGGTTCCGCGAGGAGGTCGGCACCTCGCCGCAGCGGTGGCTGCTCCACCAGCGCCTGGAGCGGGCCAGGCACCTGCTCGAGCGCAGCGACGAGCCGATCGACCGCGTGGCCGCCGAGGCGGGGTTCGGGTCGGCCTCGTCGCTGCGGATGCATTTCCAAGCGGCCCTTGGGGTCTCGCCGAGCGCGTATCGGCGGACGTTCGCCGGGGCGGCCGCCGGGTCGAGTCCGCGTTGAGGACAGGGGATCGTGCCGGTCGGCGGCGAGGCGCCGGGCCTCGCCGCCGACCGTGCCGGGGGCGGCGCGATGCGTTCGGTCCGCGGACCGCGGCTCACTGGGTCACGTAGGTCCTGATGCTCTGGGCCGGGAGCTGGGAGCCGAAGGAGCCGTTGGTCATCGTGACGGCGGTGTAGGGAGCGAGCGTCTGCGAGGCGGTCGTCACCCAGGTGGCGAGCGTCCCCGAGCCGGCGCCTTCGATGGTGAACGGGAGGTACACCGGGGAGGCGTTCTTGTTGACGGCGACGATGACGATCTTGGAGCCGCTCTTGAACGCGCTGATGTAGACGTTCGACTGCGGGTTCGCGGTGGCGGTGATCCGCTGGTAGCCGGGGCGCACGAACTTGGAGAAGTGCGCCATGTTCGCGCCGCGCTTGCTGATCTGCCCGTCTTCGCGCATGGGGCCGTAGCCGCGGCGGATGTACCACCAGATGTAGGCCTGGAAGCGGCCGTTGACGAGCGCGCGGTGCATGTGCTCGCCGACGTCGAGGGCCTGCGGCCACAGGTCGGCCGAGTCGGTGCTGTTGGGGTAGTAGACCTCCGTCATCCACAGCTCCTTGCCGCCGCCCTTCTGCTGGAACAGCGGGTAGGGGAAGTCGGCGGGCTGGGTGCCGTAGAGGTGGGCGCCGAGGACGTCGAGGTTGGCGAGGGCGGCGGGGTCGTTGAGGATCGGGTCGGAGAGGTTCTTGCGGTACTGGAACGACTCGGGGGCCATCACCCGGGTGTTGATCGAGCCGGCGTTCTCCTTGAGGAAGCGGACGATCTCGGTGGGGGTCCACGCGGTCCACTCGTGCGCGTAGTCGGGCTCGTTCTGGATCGAGACGGCGTAGAGGTTGACGCCGTTGCCCTGCATGAACGCGTGGAAATCGTTGAGGTGCTGCGCGTAGGCGGCGTAGGAGCCGTACCGCAGGCGCCGGCCGCCGGAGAACGTCTCGGTCATGCTCGCGGGCGGGTTCCACGGCGAGGCGATGACCTTGGCGCCGTGCTCGACCGCGCGCCTGGCGGTGGCGACTTCGCGGCTCCAGTTGGCGCGGTCCTCGTGGACGGGGATGCGCAGGATCGAGAAGCCGAGCTGGCCGGTGCCGTTGCCGAAGGCCGTGTCCCGCTGCGCGGCGGTCAGGTCGCTGATCCACACGGTGTGGTTCATGCCGCCGAAGCCCTGGATGATCTGCTGCCCGATGGAGGGCTGGACGAGCACTGTGGTCTGCGCGGCGGCCGGTTCGGCGAGGAGCGGTGCGGCGGCCGGGAGTGCGCCGAGCGCGAGGAACGCCCTTCGGTCGAGCGATCGCGGGGTACGGGACGGGTGCTCGTTCGAGGGCTGGTTCGGACGGGGCGCCATCGCTCCTCCAGGGGGTTGGAACTTTCGGAATGAACACGGTTGGCAACCGCTTGATCCTGAAGCGTAGGATCAGGCTTCGGGACCAGTCAACCCCAGCTCAGAGGCGAACAATTTCCAAACTCTCATTGATGTCTATCGATAGCTTTTCGCTGAAACTTCCGGAGCCGCGATCAGTCCGTTCACTGCGGACACGCCGGTCCGGCCGATTGCGTGGAGCCGGACGTGGAGCCGTCGCGAATCGCGCCCCGGCCCGGCCCGCTGCTACGGTGGCTCCATGACGACCGGTGCGCGCCCGCGGCGTTCGCGAGGCGAAATCGAAAGGCTCCCAAGCGGATCGCTGCGGGTCCGGGTCTACGACGGGCTCGACCCGGAGACGCGCAAGCGCCGGTACCTCGTGGAGACGGTCCCGGCCGGGCCCGCGGCCGAGGCGGAGGCCGAGCGCGTGCGCTCGCGGCTCCTCGCCGAAGCCGAGGAGCGGCGCGCCATGCGGTCGGGCGCCCCGCACAGGACGGCGCCCGTTGCGGCACTGGAGGAACCGGCGGCCGAGGACCGGCGCCGGAGGATGACCGTGGCCGCCGTCGCGCGGCTGGCAGGCGTGTCCGCGCCGACCGTGTCGAAGGTCCTCAACGGACGCGCGGGCGTGGCGCCGCAGACGCGGCGCCGCGTCGAGCGCCTGCTGCGCGAGCAGGGCTACCGGCGCCCCGAGAAGATCACCCGCGCCGCGAGCGTCGAGATCGTCTTCTACGGACTCCAGGCCCACGTCGGCGTCGACCTCATGCGCGGCGTCAAGCAGGTCGCCGTCGAGCACGGGCTCGCGGTGGCCTTCACCGATGCGCTGCAAGAGGAGTCGATCGGCCGCAACTGGGCCCAGGATCTCCTGGCCCGGCGCCCGACCGGTGTCGTCGTCACCCACATGGGCTTCACGCCCGAGCAGCACGCCCTGCTCAGCGCGAGCGGGCTGCCGCTCGTCGCCGTCGACCCGCCGAGCGAGCCGCTGCACCCGGTCCCCTCGGTGGCCGCCGCCAACCGGCACGGCGGCATCGCCGCGGCCCAGCACGTCCTCGACCTCGGCCACCGCCGCATCGGCGTCATCACCGGCCCGCTCGAGCGCCGGTGCTCGCGGGACCGGCTCGACGGCGTCCGCACCGCCCTCGCGGCCGCGGCCGCCAGCCTCGACGAGCGCCTGGTCCGCACCGGCATGTGGTTCTCGTTCGAAGAGGGGTTCGCGCACGGCCGCGAGCTGCTGCGCCTCGCCGACCCGCCCACCGCCGTCCTGTGCGGCAACGACCTCCAGGCGCTCGGCGTCTACGAGGCCGCCCGGCAGGCCGGCGTCCCGATCCCCGGCGAGCTCAGCGTCGTCGGCTTCGACGACATCTCGTACGCGCGCTGGTCCGGGCCGCCCCTGACCACCGTCCACCAGCCCTTCGCCGAACTCGGCGCCACCGCCGCCGGCCTGGTCCTCGCGCTCGCCGCGGGCGAAGCGGTCACCCAGACCCGCATCGAACTCGCCACGACCCTGACCGTCCGCGCCAGCACCGGCCCCGTACGGCGATGAGCCCGCGGAAACGATCGCGAATCGAAGCGACCGTTTCCGCGGGCTCATGCGCGGATCAGCGGGAAGCGCGCGTCACGCCTTCGCCTTCTTCTTGACCTCCTCGGCCAGCCGGGCCTTGTTCATGTCCCCGGTGCCGCTCATGTTCATGTTGCGCGCCTGCATCTCCAGCTCCTTGCGGCTGGCCTTGCCGGGCTTGTCGCCCATGTGCTCGGCGCGGCTGGTCGCGAACGCGTCGCCGAGCTCCATGCGGCGCGCGTCGTCGAGCCGGGACTTCATTCCCGGGAGGACCGTCGACTCCTCCTCCTGGACGTGGTGGGTCACCGCGTCCACCAGTTCCTGGAGGACCTCGTCGAACTCGGGGGACTCGGGGTCGCACTCGTTCATGCGGACGAGGAGCTCCTCGGCCAGCTCGTGCTCCTCCTGGCTGTGCGCGACCTCCTCGGTCTCGCCGGCCTCCGAGCGCGCGACCGGGTAGACCTCGGCCTCCTCGGCGCGGCTGTGCGCCGTCAGCAGCGCCGACAGCACCGGCGCCAGCAGCGGCCGCTTCTCCGGATGCTGCTTCAGCTCCTCGAACAACCGCTCCACCTCGCGGTGGTCGGCCATGATCAGGTCCACTACATCGCCGCTCACGTTTCCGGCCCCTTCCCTTCGGACATCGTTGACCACCGCGGGTTACCCGCGGACGTGCAGTCCATGCATCACCGTCACTTGGGGGCGGTGAGCAGGCGTTCGCGCAGCTCCTCGAGCGTTCCCTTGAGGAGCCTGGAGACGTGCATCTGGGAGATGCCGATCTCCTCGCCGATCTGGGCCTGGGTCATCTCCTCGTAGAACCGCAGCGCCAGGATGCGGCGCTCGCGCGCGGGGAGGTCCTGGATCAGCGGCAGCAGCGCCTCGTGGTTCTCCACCAGCTCCAGCGCGAGGTCTTCGGCGCCGATCGTCTCGCACAGCGGCGCGCGGTCGGCGTCCTGGCACACGGGCTCGTCGAGCGAGACCGACCGGAACGCCTGCCGCGCCTCCAGTCCCTCCTCGATCTCGGCCTCGGTGAGGTCGAGGTGCTCGGCGAGATCGGCGCACGTGGCCGGCCGGCCGAGCTCCTGCGCGAGATCGGCGCTGGCCTGGTTGATCGCCAGGCGCAGCTCCTGCAGGCGGCGCGGGACGCGCATCGGCCAGGCCGTGTCGCGGAAGTGGCGCCGCACCTCCCCCATCATGGTCGGCACCGCGTACGAGAGGAAGTCGCTCCCCAAGGTCGGGTCGAAGCGGTCGACGGCGTGGATGAGGCCGACGGAGGCGACCTGCAGCAGGTCCTCCTTGACGATGCCCTTGCCGGAGTACCGCTGTGCGATGTGCTCGGCGAGCGGCAGGTGCCCGGTGATCAGCCGCTCGCGGATCTCGCCGCGACGCGGGTCGTCCACGTCGAGCCCGGCCAGCTCCGTGAACAGCGGAGCCAGTGCCCTGTAGTCGTCTCGCTCGGTCCTGCCGTGCTGTGATGTCATGAGGCCACCGCCCTCGTCGGTCGTCACAACCGAGCGTATAACGACGGCTACGGAGTGTCCTGAACACGAGACGAATCCCAGCTCAGAAGGGGTCTGGTTTACCGGCCGGAGCGCGGGGCATTTCGCACCCATGAGCGACACTCCCCACGAATCCGAGTCGTCATCGCCGACGATGCCATCGGACGTCTCGCCCCGCGTGGGCAGGTTCGACCGGCTCTCGTCGCGGGCCGCGAAGTTCACCGGCCGCCCCGGCTACTTCGTCTTCTGCGCCCTCCTGGTGCTCGCGTGGGCGCCGACCGTCATCTGGTTCGAGAAGCTCACCTGGCATCTCATCATCCACACGGTCACGACGATCATCACGTTCCTGATGGTCGCGCTGCTCCAGAACAGCGAGACCCGGAACGATGCGGCGCTCCAGCACAAGCTCAACGCCGTCGCCGACGCCCTCGCCGACATCCTGGACCGCCTGCCGGCCGACGACGACGAGGAGGCGGCGCGGCGCCGCCACGAGCTGCATCGCGCGGTCGGGCTGGAGGACGACGAGAGCGTCTGAAGTCGGTCCGCGGCGAGGCGGTGCGCCGCGGCGGGCGTGCCGGCCGTGCGTCGCGCCCGGGCTACCGCCGCGGCCGAACGCTCATCCGTCCGTCAAGGCGATCGTGAGGCCGAGGGCCGAGGCGGCGGGGATGAACGGGCGGCCGTCGGCGCTGCGGCCGAGCCGGATGCCGGCGCCGCGCAGGTGCGCCTCGGCGGCCGCGAGGTCGGCGACCGCGACGGTGCAGGCGCCGATGCCGGGCACGGTGCGCGGCCGCTCGCCCGGGTAGCGGTCGCCGAACCGGTCCGCCGCGGTGAGGACGAGGCGGCTGGAGCCGAGCGTGAAGACCGGGGTCGGGCCGTCGGAATCCGGTGCGGCGCCGAGGTACCGCCCGTAGCGCTCGGCGGTGCCGGCGAGCCGGTCCGGTGCGACGCAGACGACGCACTCGGCGATGGCGCGGGCGCCGTTGGGATGCTCGAGCCCGGTCTGGGCGTCGAGGAGGTCCGCGGGGGCGTCTTCGGCCGCGCCGACGCGGCCTTCGGGCACCAGGCCGTCCGGCAGGCCGCGGTCGTGGAGCTCGAGGAACCGGACCTCGGCCATGACGGTGCCGCCGGCGGTCGCGATCGGGCGCTGGGCGGCGCGGGCGCCGCTGTTGGGGACCCCGGCGGCGTCGAGCCGGGCGGCGGTCCGCTCCGCGTCGCCGGTGGTGAAGACGAGGATGTGGGCGCCTTCGGCGACCGCGAGGCGGTCGGCCAGGCCGCTCACGGTCCGGCCGATGACGGCCCTGGTGGCGGCGAGCTGGTCGTCGGGGACCCGCAGGGGCACCAGCTCGGCGTCCTCGGGCAGGCGGGCGGCGTCGCCGGCGAACGCGAGGAGTTCGATGAAGCTCCGGGGGAAGTCGGCGTGGGCGTTGCCGGCGCCGACCGGTTCGGGATCGGCGCCCGGCGCCGGAGGCAGCGCGGGATAGGCGGGCGGGCCGAGGCGGAAGCCGAGCCGCCGGAAGGCGGCGAGGGCGGCGCCCATGTCGCGGACGAGGAGTCCGATGTGGTGGATGCCGGTGATGTCCTTCATGCCGTTCGCTCCTTGCAGCGGGGTCGTCAGTCGAGCGCGCGGCCGTAGGCGATGCGCTTGAACTCGTCGGTGAGGCGGGTGAAGACGTCGAGGACCCGGGGCGCGGCGTCGCGGTAGCGAGCGGCCGGCGGCGCGGGGTCCGGTTCGAAGGACCGGCGGACGACGTCGGCGAGGAGGTCGGCGTGGTGCCGGGCGGGGGCCTGGAACGGTCCGGCCGCGAAGAAGCCGTAGGCGACGGCCTGCATCCCGTATTCGGCGTCGGACGGGTCGAGGCCGGCGCGCAGGAGCCCGTGCGCGGCGAGGGCGTCGAGGTAGTCGCGGTCGGCGGCGAGCCGGGACTCGGCGAGGCCGGTGCGGGCGCGTTCGGCCGCGAGCGCGTCGAGGTCGGCGCCTTCGGCGTCGAAGACGCGGCGGAGGACGGGGCGGTCGACGGCTTCCAGGAAGTGGCGCCTGAGGTAGCGGTGGGGCGCGCATTCGGTCGGGTCGGCTTCGATGGCGGCGGTGACGGCGCCGAGCATGGCGGCGGCTTCGCGAGCGCCGACGGCGAGGAGCAGGTGGTCGCGGTTGGGCCAGTGCAGGTAGACCGTGCCTTTGCCGACGCCGGCGCGGGCGGCGACGTCTTCGATGCGGATCCTGCGGGTGCCTTCGGCGAGCAGGAGGGCGGCGGCCGCGTCGAGGAGCGCGTCGGCCCGGCGTGCCAGATCCGCTCGCTGTGTCCGCGCCATCGCCGCCTCCTCGTCCCGTTGACTGGTGACCATAATACAGATCTGGTCACGAGTTTGGGCGGCGGGGTGGAACGTCCTGTGAGGTTCGCGCGGCGGGGTGGAGCGCGGTGCCGGGTTTGCACGGCGCAGCGGAGCGCGGCGCAGGGTTCGCGCGGCGGAGCGGAGCGTCGGTCGAGCCGGCCGGGCGAGGGGGCGCGGCGGGCCGGGTCGGGCGCAGGAGAAAGGGGCCGCGGCCTCGTCGGCCGCGGCCCCCTCGGGTCCAAGCGGAGGGCGGGTCCTAGATGACCTGGCCGGTCTGGGACTGGAAGGAGTCGCCCTGCGGGGCGGCCTCGGTGTAGGAGGTGTCGAGGAAGCCGTCGCCGTCCGAGTCGATCAGGGTGGCGTCGACGAGGCCGTCCGCGTCGGAGTCGACCTGGAGCTCGTCCACGAGGCCGTCGCTGTCGTAGTCGGTGGCCACGACGTCGGCGAGGCCGTCGCCGTTGGTGTCGGTGGAGACCTGGTTGACGTAGCCGTCGCCGTCGGAGTCGTAGGAGACCTGGTCGGTCAGGCCGTCGCCGTCGGTGTCCGACTCGTAGGTGTCGACCTGGCCGTCGCCGTCGGTGTCGTAGACGGCGGTCTCGAAGGAGCCGTCGCCGTCGAGGTCGACGAGGACCTCGTCGGAGATCCCGTCGCCGTCGTAGTCGTTGGCGATGCCGTCGGCCTGGCCGTCGCCGTCCGAGTCGACGTAGGTGACGCCGTCGGCGGTGATGGTGCTGTCGGCGGCGCCGTCGCCGTCGAGGTCGAAGGTCTCCTCGACCGTGACCGAGGGGATGCCCGTGCCGTAGGAGTCGTCCTCGGCCGTGACGTCCTCTTCGGTGGCGGCGTCGGCTTCGTAGGGGGTGTCGTCGAATTCGCTCATGGTGGTCCTCCGCTTGTGTTGGCTTCGTGCCGGTGAAGACGACTCTACGAGCCCCGGGGGATCCCAGAATCCCCAGAGTGTGCCAACCGCCCCAGGGGGCGGTGCGCCGGGACGCCGACTCGGGCGGCGTCCCGGCGCCATGGTCTACGCGGTGCCGGTGACGGTGCCTCCGGATTCGGTGATCGTGTAGGAGACCGTTGCGCCGCTGTAGAAGTGGAAGGTCAGCGTGACGGGCTGCCCGTCGGTGACCGACGCGAGGAACTCGGGCGTGAGGATGAGCGCGCCGGCGTCGTAGTCGGGCCGGAAGTTCGACCAGAACTCCTGGAACGGGGTCCAGGTTGCGGGTCCGGCGTTGGTGCCGTCGGCGTACCTGGCCTCCATGGTCGCGAGCGTGTCGCCGTTGAACCGGGTGGGGATCGCGAACGAGGAGGTCGGTCCGGTCGCGTCCGACAGGACCGGCGTGTCGGAGGTGATGATCGTGATCCGCCACGGGACGCCGTCTGAGAAGCGGGCCTCGAGCTGTGCGTTCACGCCGTGGTCGCGGTCCCCCGCGAGGCGGGTGAGCGCGGCGGCGGTGAAGGTGAGCGTGTCGCCGGAGACGGTGTAGTCGGCGCCTTCGGCGAGCGGCTCGTCCCCGTGCCAGAGGCCTTCGAATTGGAGGCCGTTGCGGTTCAGGGTGAGCGAGCTCGGTGCGATGGCGCCGTCGCCGGGCAGGTAGACCGAGTCGAACGAGGTCGTCCCCGAGCGGGTCTCCGATGCGAAGTACTCGTACATGTGCTGGTCGCGCCATTGGAGCGTGTTCCGGTTGAGGAACTGCCCGGCGTCCCACAGGGACAGGGTGAGTCCGTTCTCGCGCGCGTGGTGCGTGACCGCCTCGAAGAACTTGAGCAGCTCTCCGGGCTGGTGGACGCCGGGGCGGTTGTGGTCGTAGTTGAGGACCGCCCACTCCCCGACGATGACCGGGATGCCGTTGTCGACGAAGGTGTCGTGCGCGCGCTGGAAGGTGCCGACGAGGTCGGCCTCGACCTCGGCGTTGTAGCGGGTGAACCCGGCGATGTTGACGCTGAAGGGCCAGAATCCGTAGAAGTGGATCGTCGCTGCGATCATCGGGTCGTCGAGCCCGTCGATGGTGGCCTTGAGCGCGTCGAGGCGGGCCTGGTCGCCGTTGGTGTGGAGGGTCGGGAGCACCAGGAGCCGGTCCCCGTTGTTCCCGCCCGAGCCGCGCACGATCTCGTGGAAGGCGAGGTTGAGCTCTTCGTTCAGCGCGTCGCCCTCCGCGGCCTCCGTGCCGGCGAACTGGGGCTCGTTGTTGCTCTCGAAGGACAGTTCGGGCGGGTAGTCCTTGAAGCGGTCGGCGATCTGGGTCCAGAGGGCTTCGAACTTGGCGAGGACCGCGTCGTGGTCGGCCGGCAGGTCGTCGATCCACATCCAGGAGTCGTGGTGGACGTTGAGGAGGACTTGGAGGTCCTGTTCGAGCGCCCAGTCGACGACCTGCGCGACCCGCTCCATGCGGGCGGGGTCGACGGTGTGGTCCGGGCCCGGCCCCATGTACTCGTCCCAGGTGACGGGCAGGCGGATCGAGTTGAAGCCCTGCGACTTGACGCGGGCGAGGAGCGCTTCGGTGATGAGCGGGTTGCCCCAGGCGGTCTCGCCGCCGAGCGCGTCGAGGGTGTTGCCGACGTTCCAGCTCGGCTGCATGGCGGCGACCTGCTCCATCGCCGAGTCGCCGCCGGCGGGGGGCGGCGTGGTCGGCGTGGTGGTGGGCTCGCCGACGGTGCCGTCGCAGACGCGGCCGTTCAGGCGGAACTCGAAGGGCTCGCGGTTCACGCCGGCCCAGGAGCCGTTGAACCCGAAGGAGACCGAGGCGCCGGTGGCGATCGTCCTGTTGTAGCTCAGGTTCTTCGCGTTGACCCGCTCGGCGGTGGTGGTGAAGTCGGCGTTCCAGCCGTGGGTGACGCTCTGGCCCTCGGGCCAGACCCATTCGACGTCCCAGCCGTCGATCGGATCGCCGAGATTGTGGACGGTGACGTCGGCGGTGAAGCCGCCGGGCCACTGGCTCTGGACCCAGTAGTCGACCGAGCAGCCCTGGGCCGCTTGGGCGCTCACGGCGCCCATGAGGCCGGCCGCCAGCGTCGCGAGCACCGCGGCCGCGACGGCGACCAGGCGCAGGCGCGCTCTTCGTAGGGATTGCGAGTGCACTGGACTCTCCTTGCCGGATGGGGGTTCTCGAGGCGCACAGACCTTTCCATCGACGATACTAAATATGGCAGTCGAGTGTCAATTAGCGGCCGAGGGCGCCGCGGTGCGGCTAGAATGCGCGGGTGCCTCCTGAAGCCGAACGCGCGCTGCGCGCCGACGCCGCACGCAACGTCAAGCGGCTCTTGGACGCCGCGCGCGCCGTGTTCGCCGAGCAGGGCCCGGACGCGACCCTGGAGGCGGTCGCCGAGCGCGCCGGGGTCGGCATCCGGACCCTGTTCCGCCACTTCCCGCACAAGGAGGCGCTGGTGCGGACCGCGTTGCGGCAGACCGTCACCGAGCGACTCCCGCCGATCCTGTACCGGACGCCCGACTACGATCCGCGCGCGGCGATCCGGATCGTCATGGAGGCGGTGCTGGTGATCGTCGAACGCGAGCGGAACACGCTGGCGGCCGCGGCGAATCCCGCGGCGCTCACGGCGGCGATCGTCGAGCCCGCCAGCGCGCCGCTCGCCGACCTCACCGAGCAGGCCAAGCGCGAGGGCACCATCCGGTCCGACGTGACCGGTGACGACGTGGTCCGCGTCCTGGGCCTGCTCACGAACATCCTGTGGCTCATGCCGGAAGGCGGCGACGGCTGGCGCCGGTACCTCGTGCTCCTGTGCGACGCCTTCGATCCCGGGTCGGCCACGCCGCTGCCGCCGGCCTAGGGCCCGTCCTGCGGCGCGAGCGGGCGAACGGCCTCGGATGCCGCCTCGCCATGGGCCACAGGACGGGTGCTAGACGATCTCGAGGTTGGCCATCATGCCCATGTCCTCGTGCTCGGCGTTGTGGCAGTGGAAGAGGTACCGGCCGCGGTAGCCGTCGAAGCGGGTGATGATCTCCGCGGACTCCCCCGGGCGCAGGGCGACGGTGTCCTTCAGGCCGGCGTCGTGCGGGAGGGGTTCGGCGCCGCCGCGCGAGAGGATGCGGAAGCCGACGAGGTGCAGGTGGATCGGGTGGTGGACGTCGGCGACGAGGCGCCAGACCTCGATGTCGCCGAGGCGGGCGGTGACGTCGGGGCGGGCGGGGTCGAACGGGAGGCCGTCGATGAGCCAGCCGTGGCGGCCGTCGTCCATGCGGCCGGCGCGGAACGCGAGGTCGCGGACGACGGCGGCTGCTGAGCGGTCCCATTCGGGGAGGTCGTCGGCGAGCGTCTCGGGGATCGGCGTGCGCTCGCCCGCGCGCACGACGCGGAACTGCATGACGTCGGCGGTGCGGCCGGTGCCGAGGCGGTTGGCGAGGCGCACCTCGGCGCCGACCGGGAGGTCGCCGAAGTCGATCAGCAGGTCGTAGCGTTCGGCGGGGGCGATCGGGACGCTCCGGTGGCGGACGGGGGCGGCGAGCAGGCCCTGGTCGGAGCCGATCTGGACCAGCGGCAGCGCCCGGCCGTCGTCGGCGAGGGCCTCGAGTTCGTAGTGCCTGGCGTTGGAGCCGTTGAGGATCCGCAGCCGGTAGAGCCCGGTGTCCACTTCGTGCACGGGCCAGGGAGCGCCGTTCACGAGGACCACGTCGCCGAGGACGCCGGCCAGGTACGGCTCGGTGACGCCGTGCTCGCCGGTCAGGGTCGGGTCGACCGAGGGGTAGGCGAGCTGGCCGTCGGCGTCGAAGGCGCGGTCGGCGATCATCAACGGCAGTTCGCGGTCGCCGGCGGGCAGGCCGAGCGCGTCCTCGACGTCGTCGCGGACGAAGTGGATCCCGGCGAGGCCGCGCCAGATCGCCGGGGCGGTGAAGTCCATGCGGTGGTCGTGGTACCAGAGCATCGCCGCGCGCTGGTCGAGCGGGAACCCGTACTCGCGCTGGAGGTTCGCGACCGCGGCGCGGTCGTCGGCCATGCTGTGGCCGCCGTGCCCGTTCCAGCCGTCGGGGAGCACGAGGTCGGTCGGGTAGCCGTCCGAGGCGGCCGGGGTGCGGCCGCCGTGGAGGTGCACGACCGTGGGCACCGGGAGTTCGTTGCGGTGCAGGACCGTGGTATGGCGGCCGCGGCGCGACTCGATCGTCGGCCCCGGGAAGACGCCGTCGTAGGTCCACAGCCGAGTCGCGAAGCCGGGGAGGATCTCGGCGTCGACTTCGCGCTGCACGAGCTCGTACCGGTCGCCGTCGGCGGTGGAGGCGACGGGCGCGAGCACCGGCGGGATCGGCAGCGGGACCGAGAACGCCTGGGGCAGGGGCACTTCGCTGCGGAGCTCGGCTCCGGTCTCGGCCGGGCGGCGGGCCCAGGCGGCCGAGAGCGCCAGGCCGCCGGCGGCGGCCGCGCCGATCGCGGCGCCGATCCCCAGCATCCGCCGGCGCGAGACCGGCGCGCTCCGATCACGCATCGGGCGCCGCCTTCGTCCGGCGCGGCAGCGGCCGCGCCCAGACCGCGGCGAACACCGCGGCGATGCCGGCGACCAGCGCGACGCCGAGCGGGAAGTGCAGCCACAGCGCGCCGTCCATCCCGGCGAGGTACTGCGCGGACGCGCCGGCGACGAGGGCGAGCGAGGCCCAGAACGGCCATGCCCGCCGCACCCGGACCCAGACCGCGACGGCGGCGCCGACCTGCGCGATCCCGAGGTACGACACCAGGTCCGCGCCGACGACGTGCCAGGCGAGCCCGTCGAAGTCGCCGCTCAGGTAGACGCCGGCGAAGACCGGCTGGGCGAACCCGGCCGCGAGCTGGGCGGTGGCCGCGGCGCGGAGGACCCAGCCGCTGACCGCGGTCCCGGGCGGGGCGGCGATCGTGGATTGTCGTTGCATGGCGCCAAGGTTATGACTGCTCGGTTAAGACGGCAAAGACCAATATCGCTATGGTGTTATGACGTCGGCGGTATGAGGAGGACCCGTGGACCTGAACACGCTGCGCCAGTTCGCGGCGGTCGCCCGCCTGGAGCACCTGAGCCGGGCCGCAGCCGAGCTGCGCGTCGCCCAGCCGTCGCTGAGCCGGAGCATCGCCCGGCTCGAGGCCGAACTCGGCGCGCCGCTGTTCGACCGGGCGGGCCGGTTGCAGCTCAACGACACCGGCAGGATCTTCCGGGACCACGTCGAGCGCGCGCTCGGCGAGCTCGAAGCCGGACGGCGCGCGGTCGCCGAGGCCGTCCGCGGCGGCCCGGGCGTCGTCCGCCTCGCCTCGGAGACGTTCCTGCCGCTGACGGGCCCGCTCATCGCGTTCAAGGCCGAGCACCCCGACGTCGAGGTCCAGCTGCACCAGATGGCGCCCGACGAGATGGAGCGGGCGCTGCGGGCGCAGGAGGTGGACCTGTGCCTGGCGTCGCAGCCCGTCGTCGCCCCGCAGGCGGCATCGGCGGTCGTCGCGGTCGAGCCGGTGTGGCTCGCGACCCCGCCGGGCCACCGCCTCGCGGGCGCCGAGGCGGTGGCCGTTGAGGACCTCGCGGACGAGCCGTTCGTGACCACCCGGCCCGGCCAGTGGCAGCGGCGCCTCCTCGAGTGGCTGTTCGCCGACCGCAATCTCGAGCCTCGCATCGTCTGCGAGACCGACGAACCCGCCGCGACGTTCGCGCTCGTCAGCGCCGGACTCGGTGTGTGCCTCTTCCCCGCGATCGCGCGCGGGACCCGGCCCGACCCGGGCGTGGCCTGGGCGGGCATCGACCACCCGCACTGCAACCGCACGCTCAGTCTCCACTGGCCGGGCGGCGACCGGCTGCCGGCCGCCGCCCGGCTCATGCGGGCGCGGATCCTCGAATGGGACTGGCTCGGCTCCCGAACGCCGCGCGGATGACCGTCACGGCTCCAGGTCGGTCACGCCCTTCCCGGTGGTGATGTCGAACGGGACGGACACCTGGTCGTGCGCGATCAGCCACTCCCCCTCGACCTGCTTGAAGCAGAACGTGGCCCGCACCCACATGCCCGGCACCGCGGCCCCGTTCCCGAGCCTGCCGCTGAGCCGCCCGAACCCGTGCCCGTAGGCCGCGGACCCGCCGACGGTGATCCGGAGGTCCCGGACCTCGTAGTCGATCTCGGCGAACATCGCGAACACGTTCGTCCAGTTCTTCAGCTTCGCGTCCACGCCCACGTGCTGGAGCGGCGGCTCGACGTCGAAGGACACGACGTCCTCGGCGTAGACCCGTGCGATCGCGTCGAGGTCCTTGGCGCGCAGGCCCTCGACGATCATGCCGATCCGCTCGCGGATCGCGGCCTCGTCCTGCTGCATCGTCATGGCTTCTTGGTCCTTCCGTTCGGTTCCCGGTTTCCACACTTGACCGCGGTGCCCGCCGGAAACCTGACACCTCCGCGCCGTGAGAGCCGTCACGCCGACGGCCCGGCCGGCGGGGCGGGGACCGCGGACCGGCACTGGCGGCGGGAGGCCACACTCGGTCGGGTCGGATGACGGGCAACCGGATTTCGAGGCGCCCACCTATGAACGTTGCCGGGTTCCGCCGCATCCACTCACATCGGCGGGGCGCGGCCCCCATACCCGTCATCTGAAAGAGGCCCTGTGAAGAGCAAGGAGCAGCAAGAGGCCGAGTTCCGGTCGTTCGCGCTGGCCCAGCGCGACAACCTGAGACGGCAGGCGTACCTGCTGTCCGGGGACTGGTACGAGGCCGACGACATCGTCCAGAAGGCCCTGACGAAGGCGTTCGCGGTCTGGAAGCGGGTGGACCCGGTCGGCGCCCCGGCCTACGTGCGCAGGATCGTCGTCAACGTCTACCTCTCGCACCGCCGCCTGGCATGGGTGCGCCGCGAGCGCACCAGCGACGAGGTCCCGGCGGCGCGGCTCGACCCCCCGCAGGAGGGCGTCGACCTCCGGCTGGCGGTCGTCGCGGCGCTGGACCGGCTGCCGCCGCGGCAGCGGGCGACGCTGGTGCTGCGGTACTGGGAGGACCTGTCCGTGGACGACACGGCCGAGGCCATGGGCTGCTCCACCGGGACCGTGAAGAGCCAGTGCGCCAAGGGTTTGAGCAAGATGCGCGAGTTCCTCGGCGACTCGCTCGCGCCGGTCCGGGCATAGCTGAAGGAAGACGACGACATGCAACCGCAAGACGACACCGGAACCCTGTTCCGCCAGGCCCGCCCCGACACGACCCCGCGGGAGGCGCCGCTCGACCTCGACTCGATCATGCGCGACGGCTACCGCGCCCGCCGCCGCCACCGCGCCGTCCTCGGCGGCGCGACCACGGCGGGGATCGCGGCCGTCGCCGCCGTTCTCGCGTTCTCGGCCGGCGTGTTCGACCCGGTCGACGAGCCCGAGCACCAGGGGTTCCCCCCAGGCGAACCGTTCGACTTCGACCCGGCCACGGCCGGGTACCCGCCGGAGCGCGACGCGGACGAGTGGGACGACCTCCCGGCCGATCTCGACGAGGCCGCCGAGGCGGCCTTCGGCGCCCTCGCCGTCGACGCCGGCTTCCTCGACGACGGCGCCCTCGACCGCCCGCGCCCCTCGGAGGGCCAGATCGCGGCCGCCATGGAGGAGTTCGGCATCGGCTACTACGAGGCACTCTCCGAACTGGACTTCTATGACGAGCCGCTGCAGTTCATGAGCTGGGACTCGCCGGCGGCCGGCGGCCAGGTGTACCTGCGCGGCTACCGGGCGACCGACGGCGACGAGGAGGCCGAGCAGCCCTCGTTCACGATCACCGCGCTCCAGCCCGGCGGATGGACCGCCGAGCCCGGGCCGACCGGCGACGTCGGGTTCCCGCAGCACCTCATCTCGGACGAGGCGTCCTGGACCGACGAAGCCCCCGCGTTCTCCAGCGACGAGCTCGAGGACGGCCGCACGCTGATGATCGCGGACCACGGCTGCGCCCTGGAGGCGGCGGTGGTGTACCCGAACGGGTCGGCGCTGCGGTCCTCATGGGACCTCGACTGCGCGGGCCAGGGCCGCGAGTTGAGCGTGGACGACCTCACCGAGGCGATGCTCGCGATGCCGCAGTTCGAGTACGACACCAGCGAACTCGCCCCCGCCGACGACCTGCTCGAGATCCCCGCCGGCCCGGGGTACGACGAGGGCTGGGAGGCCGGGGCCGAGGCGGACATGCAGGCCAGCATCGACGCGGCGGTCGCGGTGATCGACGCGGCGCACCCGGGCACCGATCTCTTCAGCGCGGGCGCCGTGCAGCGGGAGGCGGGATCGGGTTCCGTCATCCGGGCGTACGACGGCTCGCTCTACCTGCCGTACCCGTACGCCGACGGGTACGACGTGTCCGCGACGGTGACGTACTACCTTCCCGGCGGGTGGCTCCCCGGCCTCCCCCCGGAAGGGGCGAGCCCGGAGCCGTACCTGGTGGACTGCGGCGGACCGGGCGACGACAAGGACGACACCTGCGAGGAGACGCAGGTCGACGGACGGACCGTGGCGACCCGGACGTTCGGCGTCGGCGAGAACCGCTCCTACTGGGTCGTGGTCTTCGACCCCGCCGGGTGGGCCGTCGAGTTCAGCACGATGTTCGAGGGCGACATCGAGGGACTCGCGTACGAGGATCTGATCGCACTCGCGGCGTCGCTGCCGGCGCCGGTCTACGACCCGGCGGAGTACGAGCAGGAGTAGCCGGCGCGTCTGGCCCTCGGCGGTCGTCGGCGGCAGCGGCCCGGGCGCGGCACGCCCGGGCCCGGGCCGCTGCGGTCACGGCGTGATCCAGCGGATCAGGCGGACCGTGGTGATCGCCGGGGTCGGGAGGCCGTCCAGGGCGGTGAACTCGAGGTCGAGCGCCTCGGCGCGCTGCGCTCGGACAGCTTCGGGCAGACCGTAGTCGACGTCGAAGGACTCGAGGCCGTCCTCCCAGCGGGCCTCGGCGATGAGGACGCCGTCCACGCGCACCGCGACGGCGGCCGGGCCGCCGGCGAGGCGGTAGCCGATGCGCAGGCTCTGGCCGAGGCGGTCGGGGTCCTTGAGGGTGACGGCCATGCTGGCGGTGGTCGAGCGGGAGCGGCGGCCGTCGGGGTCGACCGCGACGGCGGTGGCCTCGCCGCGGAAGCCGTGGTCGCTCTCGGGCTGCTGCTCGCCGAAGGCGACTTGGTCGACGGTCATGCGGTCGAGGGCCAGGGAGCCGCGGTCGGCCGCGGCCAGTTCCGTGCGCCGCTGCGCCGTTCGGGAGGGCTCGGCGACGGGCCAGTAGACGGTGTAGCGGCTGTCGTGCAGCTCGTGGAAGGGCACGAGTTCGACCTCGCCGGCCGGGTCCGCGGTGGCGAGCCGGTAGCGAAGCGGCCCTTGGCGGGTGAGGACCTCATCGGCAGGGAGGTCCGCGACGATCGGGACGTCGGCGAAGCCGTAGAGCGGGCCGCGGGCGACGTGGCCCATGCGGCTGTCGTCGGCGAGGAGGCCGTCGAGGTGGTCGTCGCCGGTCCGGGCTGCCAGGAGCACGGGGCCGGCGAAGTACGCCTGCCAGGGCGAGCCGTCGGGGAGGCGTTCGGCCTTGAGCCGCAGCGGAAGTGCGAAGGCGACCTGGTCGCCCCGCTGCCAGGTCCGTTCGATGAGGACGGCGCCGGGCACGGGTTCGCCTTGTACCGCCGCGCCGTTGACGGTGAGGCCGGTCAGGCCGCCGCTCCAGCCCGGGACGCGCAGGCGGAGGGTGAACGTGCCCGGCTCGTCCAGGTCGAACGTGAGGCGGACGGCCTCGCTCGCGGGGAAGTCGGTGTCGAGGCGGACGCGGCCGCCGAACTCGGGGGCGTCGAGGACCGCGGGGATGTAGAGGTTGACCGCGAGGGCGCCCTCGTGCTCGCCGAAGACGAACTCGCCGTACTTGGCCTGGGCTTCGATGCCGGTGCCGACGCAGCACCACATGCCGAGGTCGGGCTGGGAGTAGACGCGGTAGTGGCGCGGGCGCATCGAGGTGAAGTAGACGAGGCCGCCGTGCTCGGGGTGCTGGGAGGCGAGCTGGTGGTTGAGGACGGCGCGTTCGACGAAGTCGAAGTGGGCCGGTTCGAGGCCGGCCTCGGCGAGCCGCAGGGTCAGCTTCAGCATGTTGTAGGTGTTGCAGCTCTCGGGGCCCTCGCGGTCCTCGATCATGGTCGAGCAGTCGTCGGGGGCGTGGAAGTGCTCGCGGACCGAGTTGCCGCCGTTGGCGACCGTGCGGCGCTCGACGACTTCGCGCCAGAAGTACCGGGCGGCTTCCATGAGCTGCGAATCGCCGCGGAGGGCGGCGGTGGCGGCGTACCCGACGGCCTTGGGGATCTGGGTGTTGGCGTGGCGCCCGGTGAGGTCGTCGCGGCGCTCCAGGAGCGGGTCGAGGATCGCGCGGTGGGAGAAGCGGACCGCCATGTCGCCGTAGTCGGTGCGGCCGGTGGTCGCGGCGAGGTCGGCGAACGCCTCGTTCATGCCCCCGAACTCGGTGTCGAGCATGGCTTCGAAGGCGTCGTCGTCGATCGTGGCGGCGATGTCGAGCCACCAGTCGGCGAGGCGGACCACCACGTCCAGGGCCTGCTCGTGGCCGAGAAGGCGGTGGGCGTCGATGAGGCCGGCGAAGGTCTTGTGCAGGTTGTACCAGGGGACCCAGTGGTCGCTGGAGCCGAGGGAGCGGACGCCGCGGCCGCCGCGCAGGCTCTCGAAGAGGGCCGCGCCGCCGGGGACGCCGCCGATGTAGCCGGTACCGAGGGCGTCCTGGGCGCGGGCGAGTTCGGCGACCATGCGGTCGAGCCGCCGCCGCGGTTCGGGCTCGCCGGTCGCGACGGCCAGGAGGGCGAGCGCGGAGAGGCAGTGGCCGCCGATGTGGCCGTCGAGGCCGGAGTCCTCCCAGTTGCCGTAGCTCGCGGCGCGCGGTTCGAGGCCGGCTTCGCGCAGGAACGGGGCGAGGAGCCGGTCGGGGTCGAGGGCGAGGACGTAGTCGAGGTCGGTGCGGACGGCGCGGGCGAACGGGCCGTCGAGCAGCGTGACGCGGGAGAGCGGGAAGGCGTGCATGGGGTCCTTCTGGGTCGTCCCTGCAAGGGGCGTGTGTATCGGTAAATGTACGTCGACAATCTACCCGATCGCGCGCCTCAACCGACCTCGACGCCGACGAGGCGGTCGTCGTCGCCGCTCGGGTCGCCGCGGCCGTCGGTGTTGCTGGTGGTGAACCACAGGTCCCCGCCGGGCGAGGCGGTGACGGCGCGGATGCGCCCGAACTCGCCCGCGTAGTACTCGGTGGCGGTGCCGGGGTCGGCGACGGGGACGGCACGCAGCACCTCGCCGCGCAGGTTGGCGATGAAGACCGTGCCTTCGACGACCGCGATGCCGCTCGGGCTCGCCTCCTCGGGGCTCCACTGCTGGACGGGGTCGATGAAGTCCCCCTCCTCGGCGATGCCCTCCACCTCGGGCCAGCCGTAGTTGCCGCCCGGCTCGACGATGTTCAGCTCGTCCCAGGTGTTCTGGCCGAACTCGGCGGCGAACATGGTCCCGTCGGCGGCCCAGGCGATCCCCTGCGGGTTGCGGTGGCCGTAGCTGTAGACGAGCGACCCGGCGAACGGGTTGTCCTCGGGGACGGCCCCGTCGAGGGTCATGCGCAGGATCTTCCCGCCGAGGCTGTCGAGGTCCTGGGCGTCGTCGGGGTTCCCGGCGTCGCCGGTGGCGGCGTAGAGCATCCCGTCGGGACCGATCGCGATGCGGCCGCCGTCGTGGTAGGACGCGGCGGGGATCCCCTCGAGCAGGGTCTCGCCGGTGCCGAGGGCGAGGGAGCCGGGTTCGCCGGTGAAGCCGTAGCGTTCGATGCGGTTGCCGTCCTCGCCGGTCGAGTAGGCGTAGAGCCGGCCCTGGTCGTCGACGGCGAGGCCGAGCAGGCCGGACTCGCCGTCGTGCACGACGCCGTCGACGGTGCCGATCACGCGCGTGCCGCCGTCGGGCAGGAGCTCCAGGACGTCGCCGTCGTCGCGGCTGCTGATGAGGGCGGTCTCGCCGAGGAAGGCCACCGACCACGGGACGTCGAGGCCGGTGGCGAGGACCTGCGGCTCGCCCGTCGGGAGCACGGCGGCCGGGGCGGCCTCGGACGTCGGGGGCGCCGACGGCGACGCGGACTCCGGTGCGGACTCCTCCGGTTCCGGTTCCGAAGGGCTGCAGGCGGTCAGCGCGACACCGACCGCCGCGGCCAGCGCGAGCGGCGGGAGGTTCCGGAGCTTCATGGGTTCTCCTCGTCGTTGGATCGCCGGTCCAGGATCCCATCGCGCGCCCCCGGCGGAGCGTCCAGGTGCGGCCGTGTCGCCGGGCGGGCGCTAGATGGTGCCGGCGTCGATGACGAACCGGTAGCGGACGTCGGAGGCCAGGACCCGCTCCCAGGCTTCGTTGATCCGGTCGGCGGGGATGACCTCGACTTCGGGCGCGATGCCGTGCTCGGCGCAGAAGTCGAGCATCTCCTGGGTCTCCTCGATGCCGCCGATGGCCGATCCGGCGAAGGACTTGCGGCCCATGAGGAGGCTGAAGACCTGCACCGGCAGCGGCTCGGACGGGGCGCCGACGTTCACCAGGGTCCCGTCGGTCTTCAGCAGGTCGAGGTGGGCGCCGATGTCGATGCCGGAGCTGACGGTGTTGACGATGAGGTCGAAGGAGCCCGCCAGCGCCGCGAAGGTGTCCGGGTCGCCGGTGGCGTGGTAGTGGTCGGCGCCCATGCGCAGGCCGTCCTCGCGCTTCTTCAGCGACTGGGACAGGACCGTGACCTCGGCGCCCATGGCGTGGGCGAACTTGACGGCCATGTGGCCGAGTCCGCCGAGGCCGACGACGGCGACCCGCTTGCCGGGGCCGGCGTTCCAGTGGCGCAGCGGCGAGTACGTGGTGATGCCCGCGCACAGCAGCGGCGCGGCCTTCTCGAAGGGGATCGACTCGGGGACGCGGAGCACGAAGTCCTCGGCGACGACGATCTGCTCGGAGTAGCCGCCCTGGGTGATCGTGCCGTCGGCGTCGACGGCGTTGTAGGTGCCGATCATGCCCTTGAGGCAGTACTGCTCGTTGCCGGCGAGGCACTGCTCGCATTCGCGGCAGGAGCCGACCATGCAGCCGACGCCGACGCGATCGCCGACCCGGTGGCGGGTGACCTCGGCGCCGACCGCGGCGACGACGCCGGCGATCTCGTGGCCGACGGTCATCGGGTAGGGGATCTCGCCCCAGTCGCCGCGGACGGTGTGGATGTCGGAGTGGCAGATCCCGGCCCATTCGATGTCGATCAGGACGTCGTTCGGGCCGACCTCGCGGCGCTCGACCGTCCCGCGGACGAGCGGCTCGGTTGCGGAGGTGGCGATGTAGGCATTGACGAGAGTCATCGGATTCCTCGCTCGTGGTTCGAATTGGCGGGCCGGTCGGCGGCGGCGGTGCGGCCGCCGCGGACGGCCCCCCGGGCCGGTCCCAAGTGAATCCGGTCGGCGGGGCCGCTGGGGGGCCTTGTGCGTGCCTCCCACGGCGCGGAGCGCCGCTTAGGATTGGCCGCTATGGCGCTCATCTTGATCACCGGTGCATCGACGGGACTGGGGCTCGCGGCCGCCGAGACGCTCGCGGGCGAGGGGCACGAGGTCGTGGCGCACGTGCGCGGCACGGGCAGCGACATGCCGAGCGGGGTGCACGGCGGCGTGTACGGGGACCTCTCGTCCCTGGACGAGGTCGTGTCGGTCGCCGAGCAGGCCGGGAAGTTCGGCCGGTTCGACGCGGTGATCCACAACGCGGGCGTCTACCGGGGCTCGCGCGTGCACGCGGTCAACATCGTCGCGCCGTACGCGCTCACCGCGCTGCTTCCGCCGCCCAGCGCGTGATCTTCCTCAGCAGCGGGATGCACCTGTCCGGCTCGGCCGACCTGGACGGCGTCGACTTCGACCGCGATTCGGCCCGCTCGTACGAGGACAGCAAGCTGTACGTGACCGCATTCGCGATGGCGCTGGCCGGGCGGCGTCCGGACGCGATGGCGCACGTGGTCGACCCGGGCTGGGTGCCGACGCGCATGGGCGGGCCCGGCGCGCCCGACAGCCTCGTGGAGGGCCACCGCACGCAGGAGTGGCTCGCGACCGCCCCGGCCTCGGAGATCCGTCCGCGGAGCGGCGGCTACTGGTTCCACCGCCGCACCCGGCAGCCGCATCCGGCCGCGCTCGACCCGGCGTTCCAGGACGCGCTGCTGGAGCGGCTCGCGGCGCACACGGGCCTCACGCCGGCCTGAGGGGTTCTGCGCGTACCTCCCGGGCGGGCCCGGGCCGAACTACGGTTGATCCATGAGCTCGAAGGACGAGGTGCGGGACTTCCTGGTGTCCCGCCGTGCGAACGTCACCCCCGCGCGGGCGGGGCTGCCCGACGTCGGGGAGCGGCGGGTGCCGGGGCTGCGCCGCGAGGAGGTCGCGCTGCTGGCGAACATCAGCGTCGACTACTACACGCGGCTCGAGCGCGGGAACATCCGGGGCGCCTCGGCGGGCGTCCTCGACGCCGTCGCCCGCGCGCTCCAGTTGAACGAGGCCGAGCGCGAGTACCTGTTCGACCTCGCCCGCACCGCGCCGCGGTCGGCGGCGCGCCGCCACGCGCCGTCCGAGCGGTCGCTGCGGTCCTCGGTGCAGCGGGTCCTCGACACGATGTCGGTGCCCGCGATCGTGCACAACGCGACCCAGGACCTCGTCGCCGCCAACCTCATGGGCCGGGCCCTGTACGCCCCGCACTTCGACACCGAGGGCACCCCGAACATCGCCCGGTTCGTCTTCCTCGACCGGCGGGCCCGCGACTTCTACGTCGACTGGGAGCTCGCCCGCCGGACCGTCGCCGCGATCATCCGGCTCGAAGCGGGACGCGACCCGCTCAACCGGGAGCTGACCGCCCTCATCGGCGAGCTCTCGACCCGCAGCCCGCAGTTCCGCACCGACTGGGCCGGGCACGACGTCCACCTGCACCGCACCGGCGTGAAGTCCTTCCGCCACCCCGAGGTCGGTGTCCTCGAGGTCGCCTTCGACGTGTTCGAGATGGCCGGCGACCCCGGCCTCCAGATCGTCGCCTACAGCCCGCCGCCCGGCACCGGCACCGCCGACAAGTTCGCGCTCCTCGAATCCTGGGCGGCGACCCGGGAGGCAGAGGCGCGCGGGCGCGCCGCCGACCGGCCCGACCGACAGGCCAGCGCTCAATAGCGGCCGGGCCGCAGCGGACGCAGCCGAGGGCCGCCGGTCCCGATACCTGACTTTCGTCAGGGGTGGTTCCCGACTTTCTGCCGATGCTCGCGGGACGATCCGTCCATAGCGTTCATGGGGAACCCGGAAAGAACGGAGCCACCCTGTGAATCTCAAGGTCCCCAAGCTGATCGGAGCCGCGCTGGCCGTCGCGGCCGCCATCGCCGCCCCCGCCGCCCCGGCGCGGGCCGAGACCGCCGCGGCACCCGATGCGTTCGACGCCTACCTGACCGAACTCGTCGACGTCTCCGGCGTGCCGGGTCTGTCGGCGGTCGTCACCCGCGGCGCCGAGACCGTCTTCGCCGCCGGATACGGCACCGACTCGAACGGCGACCCGGTCACCGAGCACACCCCGATGCGCGTCGCCTCGGTCTCGAAGTCGTTCACCGCCATGGCCGTCATGATCCTCGTCGAAGAGGGCGCGATCGAGCTCGACGGCACGGTCGCGGAGCAGCTCCCCGGGTTCGCGATGGCCGATGCGCGGGCAGACGAGGTGACGGTCCGCCAGCTCCTCGACCAGACCTCCGGCTTCGCCGACTCGAGCATCGACGTCGTCGAACTCGAGTCGGCGGCCTCGCTCGAGGACTACGTGTCGCGCCTGGGCGACGACTCGCTCGCCGCCGACCCCGGCACCGACTGGACCTACTGCAACGTGAACTTCAACGTCGCCGCGCGGCTGGTCGAGGTCGCCTCCGGGCAGTCCTTCGCGTCGTTCATGGACGAGCGCGTGTTCACGCCGCTCGGCATGGGCGAGAGCGCCACCCGCGACGAGGACGTCGAGCCCGCCCTCGGCTACAACTCGCTGTTCGGGCTGTGGATCCCGCGCGAGGAGGCACCCGGCTTCATCGACGACGCCGGCAGCGGCGGCATCATCACCAGCGCCGCCGACATGGGCCGGTGGCTCATCAGCCAGAACGGCGAGGGCACCCAGCTCGTCAGCGCCGAGGGGCTCGCGACGATGCACACGCCGTCCGCGGTCCAGGACTACGGCATGGGCTGGGGCGTCGAATCGGACGGGACGCTGAACCACTCGGGGAACCTCATGACCTACAACGCCGTCCAGTGGATCGATCCCGAGAGCGGCTACGGGATCGCGGTGATGACCACCGGCGCCGGGCTCGCCGACGTCACCTGGACCGCCATGGAGGGCCTGTCCGCCATCGCGAACGGGGAGGCGCCCGCCGAGCCCGGGCGCGACCGGCAGGTCTTCGAACTGGTCCTCGGGGCCGTCTCGCTGGCCGCGATCGCGCTCGGCGTCCTGGGCGTGGCCCGGTCGCGTCGCTGGGCCGAGAAGCGGGCCGGGCGCCGGGCGTGGCGGATCGGGCTGCGGCTCGTGCCGGTGCTCGTCCCCGCGGCCGTCTTCGCGGCCTACCCGGCGGGCGTCTCGTTCATCTCGGGCGGGCGCACGGTCCCGTGGCCGCAGGTGTTCTACTTCGCGCTGCCGCTCACGGTGACCTTGATGGTCGCGGGCCTGGCGGGGATCGCGGTCGCGGCCGCCCGGCTCGTCCGGCTCCGGTCGGCGCAGCCGTCCGGTGCGGCCGGTCGGGCCGAGGCGCCGGCGCGGCGGCCGGAGCCGGAACAGCGGCGAGCGAGCGAATGGGCCGGATAGGGTCCGGGCGCGCGGCAGGCCCTAAGCTCGTCGGCGTGATCAACGGGGCGGCACTGGCCGCGATCGCGGCGGCGGCGGTGGTGAACGGGCTCGACACGGTGCAGTTGCCGCCGTGGCGCCAGGGGGTCTTCGTGGCGCTGGCGGTCCTCGCCTACCTCCACGGCCGGCGGCTCACGGCCCGCTACGGCGCGCACGTCCTGCTCGCGGCGGCGGCCCTGGCCGCCCCGATCGTGCTGATCGATCGCGGGAACGGCGTCACCGCCCTGCTCGTGCTCGGCGTGTTCGTGATGCTGCCGTGGTTCGGCGGCCGGTACCGGCGCCAGCAGGTCGATCTGTACCTGGCGGAGAAGGAGCGCGCGGAGCGGCTCGAACGCGAGCGCGAACTGGTCGCCGAGCACGTGCAGGCCCAGGAGCGGGCCAGGATCGCCGCGGACCTGCACGACTCGGTCGGCCATGACCTGGCCCTGATCGCCCTGCGGGCCGGCGCCCTGGAATTGGCGCCGGGCCTGCCGGAGCGGAGTCGGGAGGCGGCGGCCGCGTTGCGCGTCAACGCGGTCGAGGCCACCGACCGGCTCCGGCAGGCCCTCGGCCTGCTCCGCGACGAAGCGGCGCCGACCATGCCGTTCGACGAGCGGGTCCGCGACCTCGTCGAGCGGTCGGCCGCGGCGGGCCTCGACGTCCGGCTCGAGGCCGAGGCCCCGCCGCTCGGCGGCCTCGTGGACCGGGCCGTGTACCGGATCGTGCAGGAGGCGCTCACGAACGCCGCCAAGCACGCGCCGGGCGCGACCGTGGCGGTCCGGGTCGAGCGCGCCGGTGACGCGGTGCGGGTGGCGGTGTCGAACGCGGCGGCGCCGGAGGCGGACGGGCTCGGCCCGGCTGCGGGACCGCCGGGTCCGGCGGGCCGGCCTCGGCCGGGCGCCGGAGCGGCCGGTCCGGGTTCGGGGCTGGCCGGGCTGGCCGAGCGGGTGCGGCTGCTCGGCGGCGACTTCACGGCCGGCCCGAGGGACGGCGGGTTCGCCGTCGAGGCGGAGATTCCATTGCGGGGGAACGAATGATCAGGGTGCTGCTGGCCGATGACGAGGTCATGATCCGGGCCGGCGTCGCCGCGATCCTGGCCACTGATCCGGAGATCGAGGTGGTCGCCGAGGCGTCGGACGGGGTCGAAGCGGTCGAGCTCGCACGGGCGCACCGGCCCGACGTCGCGCTGCTCGACATCCGGATGCCGCGCGTCGACGGCCTGGCGGCCGCGGTCGGGATCCGCCGCTCCGCTCCGGAGACCGCGGTGGCCATGCTGACCACGTTCGACGAGGACGAGTACGTGATGCGGGCGCTCGCCGACGGCGCGAGCGGCTTCATGCTCAAGGCCGCCGACCCGCGCGAGCTCATCATCGGCATCCGGGCCCTGGCCGACGGCGCCGCGTACCTCTCCCCGAGGATCGCCCACCGCGTCATCGCCAGGCTCGGCACGTCCGGCCTCACCCGCCGGCATCCCGGCCTCGAGCGGATCGCGGCTCTGACGCCTCGCGAGACCGAGGTGCTCGGCCTGCTCGGCGCGGGCCTGTCGAACCACGACATCGCGGCGCGGCTGTTCCTCTCCGAAGGGACCGTGAAGGGGTACGTGAGCGCGATCCTCACCCGCCTGGGAGTGCAGAACCGCGTTCAAGCGGCGATCCTCGCCTATGAGGCGGGCCTCGTCGCCCGCTCCTGACCCGGGGTGGGCCGCGCCGCCCGGGGGCGGGGCATGATCGGCTCGTTGTAGACGGTCAGGTAGTAGGGCGGGCCGCGCGCACGAGGACGGGGCACTCTGGACGATCGCTGAGGGTATGCAACGCAGATCGGCTGCGGTGTGATGAATCCATGCGGGAGCACCCGCCTGAACCCGAGGGCCCGACATCTCCCGAGCCGGCCCGCCGGCGGCGCCGGATCCCGTGGGGCGGCGTGAGCGCCGCCGCGATCGCGGGCAGATCACCCCGGGCGCCACCTGGACCGGGCACCTCGACGCGTGCCGGCCTGGTTCTACGACGACGCCCGTCTCGAGGGCGAACCGCTGCCGGCGGCGATGCTCGAACACGCCCTCACCGGAGAATGAAGACGGGCGCCGGCGCGGGGCCGGCGTCCGGGCCGGTCAGGCGGCGGCGCGCTCGAGCTGCGCCTCGATCGCCTTGCGGATCGCCGGGTCGTCGGGCGCGACCGTGGGCGCGAAGCGGGCCACGACCTCGCCGTCGCGGTCGATGAGGAACTTCTCGAAGTTCCACTGGACCTCGGGGTCGTCGGCGCCCGTGCCGTCGGTCTTCGGCCGCCGGCGCAGGAGTTCGGTGTAGAGCGGGTGCCGGGTCGGCCCCGCGACGCTGATCTTCGACATGAGCGGGAACGTCACGGCGTACCGGACCGAGCAGAACTCGGCGATCTCCTCGTCGGTGCCCGGCTCCTGGCCGGCGAAGTCGTTCGCGGGGAAGGCGAGGATCGTGAAGCCCTGCTCGCGGTATTCCTCGTACGCTCGCTGCAGCCCCTCGTACTGCGGTGTCAGCCCGCATTTCGACGCGGTGTTGACGACCAGGACGACCTGCCCGAGGTAGTCGCCCAGCGTCGCCTCCTCGCCGTCGTTGCGCTTGAATCCGATCGCGGTCAGGTCGCTCATGCGGTGCCCCTCTGCTCGCCGTCGCCGTTGCTCCGGCAAACCTACCCGCGGCGCGGCTCCGACCGCTTCGGCTTCGCGGGCCTCGACGGCCGCGGCGCCGGGGCGACCTGGTGCCGCCCGCGGCGGAAACCGCCGTTGCGGACGAGAGGGATCCGGGCTCCGGCATCGAGCGCCGGAGCGGCGCCCCGGCCGAGGCCGGGGCGCCGCTCCACGTCCGTCGCTGAGTCGCTCAGAGTCCGTGCTCGTTGCGGAAGTCCTCTACGGCGCCCTGTGCGCCGTCCTGGGCGTCCTGTACCGAGTCGCCGGCGCCCTGCACCGCGTCGCCCGCCTGCTGCGCGGCGTCGCCGTACTCGGCGGCCGCCGCGTCGGTCGCGTCGCCCGCCATCTCGCCGGCCTGGCCCTTGGCCTCTTCGACGACGCCGGTCACCATGTCCTTCAGCTCGTTGAACTTGTCCAGCAAGCCCATAGACCTACCCCCTTTTCGCGTCGGTACGTCCCACTATAGGGGGACACGCTGTCGAAACAAAGTTCCCGAACCGACTTCACCGGAAACAGAACGGTTCATGTTAGGAATGTCCATGCCACAGCATCGGTCCTACGACGCCGTCATCGTCGGCGGCGGCCACAACGGCCTCACCGCCGCCGCCTACCTCGCCCGCGCCGGCAAGCGCGTCCTGGTCCTGGAACGGCTGGGGCGCACCGGAGGCGCCGCCATCTCCGCCCCCGCGTTCCCCGGTGTGGACGCACGCCTGTCCCGGTACTCCTATCTGGTCAGTCTGCTGCCGCGCAAGATCGTCGACGACCTCGGCCTGCGCTTCCAGGTGCGCAAGCGGCACGTCTCCTCCTACACACCGACCGACCGCGGCGGCCGCCCCGCGGGGCTGCTCGTCACCCGCGACCGGGCCCGGAACCGCGAGTCGTTCGCGCGGCTCACCGGCTCCGACACCGAATTCGAGGCGTGGCAGGCGTTCTACGGCGCGGCCGCGACCGTGGCCGAGGCGGTCTTCCCGACGCTCACCGAGCCGCTCGTCGCCGAAGCGGAGCTGCGCCGCCGCGTCGGCGACGACCGGGCCTGGCGCATGTTCTTCGAAGCGCCCCTCGGCGAGGCGATCGAGGCGAGTTTTCGCGACGACCTCGTCCGCGGCGTGGTGCTCACCGACGGCCTCATCGGCACCTTCACCTCGGCGTGGGCCGAGGACCTGCGGCAGAACCGCACCTTCCTGTACCACGTCATCGGCGGCGGGACCGGCGACTGGGACGTGCCGGTCGGCGGCATGGGCGCCTTCACCGACGAGCTGGCCGCCGCGGCCCGGGCCGCCGGCGCGGAGATCCTCACCGGGCACGAGGTCACCGGCATCGCCGCCGACGGCACCCGCGCCGAGGTGGCGTTCGCGAACGCGGACGGCGCCGCGGCGGTCGAGGCCCGCCACGTGCTGGTCAACGCCTCGCCCGAAGCGCTGGCGGACCTGCTCGGCGAGGCGGCCCCCGAGCGGGCCGAAGGCGCGCAGTTGAAGGTGAACATGCTGCTCAAGCGGCTGCCGCGGCTGCGCGACGCCGACGTCGACCCGCGCGAGGCGTTCGCGGGGACCTTCCATGTGTCCGAGTCGTTCGAGCAGATGGAGGCGGCCTACGCCGAGGCGGCCGCGGGCCGGCTGCCGGCGCGGCCGCCGTCCGAGATCTACTGCCACTCCCTGTCCGACCCGTCGGTCCTAGGCGAGGACCTGGTGCGGCAGGGCTTCCAGACGCTGACGCTGTTCGGGCTGCACGCGCCGGCGCGCCTGTTCCGGGGAGGCGCCGACCGGGAGGCGAAGGCGGCGCTCCTGGACGCGACGATCGCGCAGCTCGACCGGTACCTCGACGAGCCGCTCGCCGACTGCCTGGCCGAGGACGCGAACGGCGACCCGTGCATCGAGGCGAAGAGCCCCGTCGACCTCGAACGCGACCTGCGGCTCCCCGGCGGCAACATCTTCCACCGGGACCTGTCGTGGCCGTACCGGACCGACGAGTCGCAGGGCCGCTGGGGCGTGGAGACGGCGCACGCGAACGTCCTGCTCTGCGGTGCCGGGGCGGTCCGCGGCGGCGGCGTCAGCGGCATCCCCGGCCACAACGCGGCCATGGCGGTGCTCGGGTTCTAGGATCGGTGGATGGACACGACGACCGCCGAGGTCATGGCCGAGCTGGCCGGGCTGGACGACCCCCGGATCCGCGAGGTCAACGAGCGGAACGGCGACGACCACGGCGTGAACCTGACGAAGCTGCGGGCCGTCGCCAAGCGGCTCAAGACGCAGCAGGAGCTGGCCCTGGAGCTCTGGGACACCGGCGACACCGCGGCGCGGCTCCTCGCGCTCCTGATCTGCCGCCCGAAGGCGTTCGAGCGGGAGCGGCTCGACGCGATGCTGCGCGACGCGCGCACCCCGAAGGTCCACGACTGGCTCGTCAACTACGTCGCCAAGAAGCACCCGCAGGCCGAGGCGCTGCGGCTCGCCTGGACGGCCGACCCGGACCCGGTGGTGGCGAGCGCGGGATGGGCCCTGACGACCGAGCGCGTCGCGAAGCGGCCCGAGGGCCTGGACCTCGCGGCGCTGCTCGACGTCATCGAGGCCGAGATGAAGGACGCGCCGGACCGGTTGCAGTGGGCGATGAACCACTGCCTGGCGCAGATCGGCATCGACCACGCCGAGCACCGCGCCCGGGCGATCGCGATCGGCGAGCGGCTCGGCGTGCTGAAGGACTACCCGACCCCGCCGGGCTGCACGTCGCCGTACGCGCCGGCCTGGATCGGGGAGCTGGTGCGGCGCAAGGAAAGCGCTGCGGTCAGCCCTTCCAGACGGTCTTGAGGTTGGTGAACTCGCGGATGCCGGCGGCGCCGAGTTCGCGGCCGTAGCCGGAGTTCTTGACGCCGCCGAACGGGAGCTCGGGGAAGGACACGGTCATGCCGTTGACGAAGACCGCTCCGGCGTCGAGGTTGCGGACGAACCAGTCCTGCTCGTCGGCGTCGTTCGTCCAGACCGAGCTGGAGAGGCCGAACGCCGTCCGGTTGGCGATGCGCGCCGCGTCGGCGGCGTCCTCGGCGCGGTAGAGGGCCGCGACCGGTCCGAACGCCTCTTCCCTGACGATCCTGGCGTCGTCGCCGAGGCCGGCGAGGACGGTGGGCGTGTAGAACCAGCCGGCCCGGTCGGGGATGCCGCCGCCGGTGAGGACCTCGGCGCCTTTGGCGACCGCGTCGTCGACGAGTGCGGCGAGGTCGTCGCGGCCCGACTCGGTGGCGAGGGGGCCGACATCGGTCGCCGGGTCGAGGGGGTCGCCGACGACGAGGGCGGCGGTGGCCTCGGTGAAGCGGCGGCTGAACTCGTCGTAGACGTCGGTGTGGACGATGAAACGCTTCGCTGCGATGCACGACTGCCCGTTGTTGACGATGCGGGCCTTGACGGCGGTCGTAACGGCGGCGTCGAGGTCGGCGGAGGGCAGCACGATGAACGGGTCGGATCCGCCGAGTTCGAGGACGGTCTTCTTGAGCTGGGCGCCTGCGGCGGCGGCGACGGCGCGGCCGGCGGGGTCGGAGCCGGTGAGGGTGACGGCGGTGACGCGCTCGTCCTCGATGACGGCGTTGACCTCGGCGGAGCCGATGAGGAGCGCTTGGAAGGCGCCGGCGGGGAAGCCCGCGCGTTCGAAGAGCGTGTCGAGGTAGAGCGCGGTCTGGGGGACGTTGGAGGCGTGCTTGAGCAGGCCGGTGTTGCCCGCGGCGAGCGCGGGCGCGGCGAAGCGCATGGCCTGCCAGACCGGGAAGTTCCAGGGCATGACGGCGAGGACGGGGCCGAGCGGTTCGTAGCGGGTCCAGGCCCGGGAAGCGCCGACGGCGGAGGGGTCGGCGAGGGGCTGGTCCGCGAGGAACGCCTCGGCGTGCTCGGCGTAGTAGCGCAGGCCCTTGGCGCTCTTGCGGACCTCGGCGTCGGCCTGTGCGATGGGCTTGCCCATCTCGAGGACGAGGAGTCGCGCCGTCGCGTCCGCTTCGGCGTCGAGGAGGTCGGCGGCGGCGCGCAGCCACCGGGCGCGGTCGGCGAAGGTGGTGTCCTTGAGCGCTGCGAAGGCGTCGTGGGCGGCGGCGATCCGCCGCTGCACCTCCTCGGCGGAGTGGGGTTCGAACTCCTGCTCGGTCGCTCCGGTGGCGGGGTTGACGGTCGCGATCGCCATTCGTCGAATCCTTTCGGGGAGGTGCCGCGCCGCAGCGGCCCGGCACATACCAACTGGTCGGTATGAATCAGCTTAGGCGGTCCGCCGGCGCGGGCCGCACGGACTCGGCCGGTCTGGGGAGGGCGGGCTCAGGAGGGCGCGTTGACCTCGGCGAGGACCACGGAGAGGGCCCAGATGACGAACACGTCGAAGGCGATGATGAGCAGCGCCCACACCGGGTAGTAGGGCAGGAAGAAGAACTGGTTCAGCGCGGAGATCGCGGCGAGGCCGATGCCGAAGCCGTACGCCCACGAGCGGCCCTTGAGGACGAACACGCCGGTGAGGGCGACCAGCGTGCCGAGGACGATGTGGATCCAGCCCCAGCCGGTGAGGTCGAGCGCGAAGGTATAGTCGTCGAGGTCCAGGAGCAGCCGGTCGCGCGAGACGGCCGCGATGCCTTCGAAGAGCTGGAACAGGCCCACCGTGATCATCAGGGCGCCTGCGGTGACCGCGCCCGCGGTGGCCCATGCGAGCCTGCTGCCGTCGTCCGGTGACATCGCCACTCCTTCCGTCGCGGGCGCGGATCGCCCTTCGCTCCTGTGTACTCCCGCGGGCGCGGGGCGGGGGCGGAATGCGCGAATCAGTCGCACGGCGGTGGAAAGGGGACCGCCCGGGGTTCGCCCGGGCGGTCCCCTTCCCTCATCGGCGGCGGCCCGGGTTCTGGACGTCGACGTCGATGTAGCGGGGACGGTAGATGTGGGCGTCGGCGTAGAGGTCGGCGCCTTCGAAGCTGTTGACGTTGTAGGTGATCAGCAGCGAGTCGGCGTCGCCGAGGTTCGGGTGGGCCTTGGCGTTGTAGGTGAAGACGTTGCCGCCGGTCTCGGGGGTCGTGTAGAGGACGGTCTTGCCGGTGTACGGGCCCTCCAGGTCGTCGCTGCGGTACATCACGATCTCGGCGCTGAGCGGCGCGGTGGCGTCGCCGGTGACGAGGGTGAACTTCCCTTGGAAGCGGTGGACGCTGAACTCGTTGGAGACGCCTTCGAGGATGCGGGTGGAGGCGTTCGGGTCGGAGGTCCACTCGCCGGCGGCGTAGTACTCCCAGGCGGCGGTGGTGAGGGAGCCGGAGGGGACGCGGGCGAGGTGGGCGTACTTCTGCGCCTGGTCGTCCTCGACGCCGAAGACGTAGGTGTAGCCGTCGCGGGGGTCCTCGTAGATCGCCGAGCCCCAGTTCACCTCCGAGGCGGGGAGTTCGGTGATCGCGGTGAGGCTCATGTCGTCGGTGTCGAAGGAGGCGACGGCGTTGCCGGTGAACTTGAAGTCGAAGACGCCGGTGCCGGTCTTGACGAACTCGAGGAGCATCACCTGGAGGGTGCCGCCTTCGTCTGTGCTGCCTTCGACAGTGCCGTCCCCGAACCAGTACCAGTTCTGGGACTCGTCGGCGCCGGCGACCTTGGCGAGCGATTCGGGGGCGGCCTCGGTGCCGCCGGTGTGGGTGGTGAGGACGCCGCCGTCGTCGACGATGATCGAGTTGTGGAGGAACGGCGAGTCGAGGGGCCGGCTCAGGTCGTCGTCGACCTCGCCCATGAAGGTGTCGGAGTAGAGCCACGCGGTGGTGCCGTCGGGGAGCGGGACGCTGTAGGCGGAGTCGGCGCCGGTCCAGCGGCCGGCGGTGTCGCCGTAGGTGCCGAAGCGCTCGGTGAGCTCCTCGTTGACGGAGGCGGTGACGGTCGGCTCGCAGGCGGGTGCGGCCTGCGCGGCGGTCGGGATCGCGGCGACGGCCAGGGCGGCGAGGGCCGCCCCGGCGATCGCGATCGGTCGGCGGGTCATGTGCTGCTCCTTTGCAGTTCGGGGGTGAGTTCGGCCAGGACTCGGTCGGCGAACCGCTCGCCGATGAGGCGCTGGACGTCGGGTCCGGGGTGGAGGTTGTCGGGCAGCGGCGTCGATGCGGCGTCCTGTCCACTGTAGAGGGTCAGGCCGTCGAGGTAGTGGAGGCGGTGGTCGTCGTCCTGGCGGCGGTCGGCGATGGCGGCGAGCTCGGCGCGGACGACCTGGAGTGAGAGCTTGCCGAGGAGGACGTCGTCCTCGGTGCCGGCGGCGACGGACCACTCCCGGTCGCGGTCGGGGTCCTGCACGGTGGGTCCGGCGGCGGTCTCGACCGGCTCGCACCAGATCGGGGAGACCAGGACGATCGGGGTGTCGGGGTGGCCGTCGCGGACGGTGTCGAGGAAGCCGTCGACGGCCGGCCGGAAGGCGCGCAGGCGCATCGTGTCGCCGCAGACGATGTTGATGCCGATCTTGAGGGTGATGAGGTCGGCGGGGGTGTCGCGGATGGTCCTGGCGGTGAACGGGTCGAGCATCGCGTTGCCGCTGAATGCGAGGTTGGTCAGGTCGACGCCGGCCCGGAGGGCGGCGACGGCGGGCCAGGTGCCGGTGGTCGTGTCGGCGCGGTAGCCGTGGCTGATGGAGCTGCCGTGGTGGAGCCAGCGGACCGCCCCGCGGTCGGGGGCGGGCGTGACCGGAGCGTCGGCGCGCAGCTCGAGGAGTTCGACGGCGTCGTGGTACGGGAGCCACAGTTCGAGGTCGCGTTCGGCGCCGCGGGCGAGGCCGGTGAACCGGGCGGTCGCGTCCGGGCCGGGGACGATCTCGCCTTCGGGGCGTTCGAAGGTGAAGACGAAGCGGGAGCCGACCGGGACGGCCGCGGCCGCCGCGACCTCGCCGTCCTCGGTGAGCTCGTAGACGCTCGGCGGGAGGGGCGTGTCGGCGTCGGCGGCGATGCGCCGCGCCTGCACGTCGAGTTCGAGGGTGTCGGCGGCGGTGCGGAACGCGAGCCGGACGCCCGCGCTCTCAGCGCTGGTCTGCACCATGAAGCGGTCGGGGATCTGGCGCCGGGCCCAGCGCGGCAGCCGGTGCGGCAGGAGGCCGCGACCGGTCTCCTCGATCTCGACGGCGCCGCGGATGAGCGGCCTCATGTCGTAGGGCTGCAAGGGGTTCACGGGACGTCGACCGCCGTGCCGTCGGTGACCGCACTCTCGGTGCCCGCGCTGTCGGTGACGGTGCCGCCGATGATCGCGCTGTCGGTGACCGTGCCGTCCGCGTGGACGTCGACGAGGCGGTCGCCCAGGCGCAGGCCGCGCAGGACCGCGTCCGGGTCGAGGTCGGCGATGCAGGCGCGCGAGGTGTCGAGCCGGTCGGAGCCGACGCGCGGGTCGACGCCGAAGAACGACTCGATGACCAGGGCCGCATAGGCTCCGGCGGAGGAGCAGGCCCAGTCGATGATGTACGGGAGCTGGGGCGGAGCCTTGCGGGCGCCGCCGTTGAGGGCGGGCATCGCCTCTTCGGTGAAGTGCGCCTGGCCGGGCGGGCCCTGGTTGGCGGAGCGGGCCAGGCCCGGGAGCCAGTCGATGGCGGTCCGGGCGGCGCCGAGCCCGACGAGGGCGCGGGCGGCGTCGGCGGGCCAGGCGGGGTAGGCGCCGTTCCACTGGTGGTCGGGGCGGACGGAGTAGCTCGCGTCCGGGTCCCATGGGGACAGCGAGCGGAGCCAGACGCCGGTCTGGAGTTCGCGGCGGAAGAAGTCGACCATCTCGCGGCGGACGGTCGCGTCGAGGTCGCCGGCGATGGTGGTGCCGACGATGGAGAAGTCGTAGACGTGGCGGACCGGTACGCGGGTGCCGTCCGGTTGGCGGGCGGCGAAGTGGCCGCCGCCGGGAACATAGAGCTCGGCGACGGCCTTGACGAGGGCGTCGGCTTCGGCGGTGAGGGCCGCGGCGCCGTCGACGTCGCCTCGGGCGGCGAGGATCTCGGCGACCGTGCGCATGCTCCACACGTTCGCGGCGTTCAGGCTCGCCACTTCGTGGGTGTAGGAGCTGACGCATTCGAGGAGGTTGTCGATCTCGCCGTAGTCGGCGAGCGGCGAGGCGCCGCGCAGGTCATGCCAGGCCAGCGCCCAGTCGCGGAGGTGGTCGGCGACCGGCCGGCCGCCGGGGGCGGCCTCGAGGAGGCCCGTGTCGCCGGTGAAGCGCAGGTAGTCGTGGACCAGGCGGGTCATGGCGTAGTCGTTGACCGAGTACCAGCGTCCGACCGGTCCGCCGGTGAGCGAGGAGGTGCCGAAGTGGGTGTGGACGTCGGAGGCGATCCAGTGCTCGATCTGGCGGCGCATGGCGTCGGGGTCGAGGAGGGCGTGGGAGATGGAGCTGAGGCTGAAGTCCCAGATGAACGTGGTGGTGGCCCAGTAGTTCGGCATGAGGGTGTCGTAGCTGCGTCCGAGGACGTTGCCGGCGAAGTCGCGGCGGAACCAGACGACGCCGAGGACGCCCCACCAGTAGAGGCGCCGCAGGGGAGCCGAGGTGGTCTCCAGGACGGGCAGGTGGCCGGAGAACTCGCCGTTGCCGGGTCGGAAGGCGGCGTCGAGCTGGGTGTTCCAGAAGGTCTCGGCCGCTCGGACCGCGGCGGGGACGTCGGCGGCGATGCGGTCGAAGGCCGCCTGGGCGGCGTCCTGGGTCTCGGCGACGGTGTGGACGTAGCCGAAGCGGGCGGTGGCGCCGGGGGCGAGGTCGAGGCGGACGGTGACCTCGCCGCCGCGTTCGATGCCGCCGATGCCGACCTCGTGTTCCCCTGCGGCGGGGGCGATCCCGGAGAGGCGCACGTCGGCGGCGGTGTCGACGCCCTGGACGCTCCAGGCGGTGCGGGCGCGGTTGTGGAAGACCAGGCGGGAGGGTCCGGTGGCGGCGCGGTTGCGCTCCTCGGGGGCGACGGCGTCGAGCCACGCCTCGGCCGAGCGGGTCGCTCCGGCGGCGAGGGTGAGGGTGACGGGGACGGTGCGGTGCTCCTCCCCCGTGTTGGTGACGCTGACGTCGATCGCGACGCCGGTCTCGCCGGGGGCGCAGACGGTGACCGTGGACAGGTCGAGGCCGGGCAGGGCGACGCTGCGGCGGACCCGGTCGGGGCGCCATTCGTGGGTGACGGGGGCGCCGTAGGACTCGACGAGGCGCCCGTCCACGAAGCACGCGGCGGTGCGGGTGAGGCCCTGGGAGACCGGGGGGAACGTGACGGCGCCGACCGCGGTCAGGTCGTGCTCGACCCGGGCGGTGCCGAGGAAGTTCGTCAGGCCGCTGGGGGCGATCATGTCGTCGTAGTGGTGCGTCACCGGGTCGGCGGCGAGGTCGTCCACTGTGGGTATGTGGCGCATGGGAGCTCCTAGTACTGCCCGAGGGCGAGGCCGCGGGCGAAGAACTTCTGCGTGAACAGGAACAGGACCACCGTGGGCAGCGAGACGAGCAGCCCGCCGGCGAGCACCGTGGACATCTGGGCGCCGCCGTAGGTGCTCTGCATCCCCGCGAGGCTGGTCACGATGGGCCGCACCGTGTCGGACTGGCTGAGGACCAGGCCGAGCAGGAAGTCGTTCCAGATGAAGGTGGCCTGGAGGATGAAGATCGCCACGAGCGCGCTCGAGGCCATCGGCAGGTAGACGCGGGCGAAGATCCGCCAGGTCGAGGCGCCGTCGATGACGGCCGCTTCGAACACGCTGTGGGCGATGCCGCTGAAGAAGTTGCGCATCACGAACGCCGAGAACGGGATCGAGATCGCCGTGTACACGATGATCATGCCCGCCTGCGTGTCGAACAGGCCGGTGCGCGAGTAGGCGTCGAACAGCGGCAGCAGGATCATCTGGAGCGGGAACACGGTGCCGCCGAAGATGGCGACGAACCAGGCGAAGCCGTGCCTGAGGCGGAGCGCGACGATCGCGAACCCGGCGGCGGCGCCGACGAGGACGGCGATCGCGGGCGAGACGACCGCGTACAGGAGGGTGCTGGCGGCGCTCTCAGCGAGGCCCGAGAGCCGCAGCGCCTCGGCGATGTTGCCGAACAGGGCGAAGTCGGTGGGCAGCCACGACTCCTTGGTGGTGAACGTCGCCGGGGACTTCGCGGCGTTGACCAGCAGCAGGTAGACCGGGAGCAGCCAGACCAGGCCGAGGACGGCCAGGACGGCGGTGCGGAAGACGCGTGCGGTGTGCTTGAACGGCATGTCAGACCCCGTGCTTGCTGGAGAGCTGCTGGCGCAGGTAGAGGATGGAGGCCAGGAGCGTGACGACGGTGAGGAACACCGCGATCGCCGAGCCGAGCCCGTACTCGCTGTTCACGAACGTCTCCTTGTACATCGTCAACGCGAGCGTCTCGGAGTCGCGCCCCGGGCCGCCTTTCGTCATGCCCTGCACGATGTCGAAGGTCTTCAGCGAGGCGACGATCGAGAGGCCCACGACGACCGCGGTCAGCGGCCGCAGCATCGGCCACAGGATGCTGCGGAACAGCCGGAGCCCGTTGGCGCCGTCCATGCGGGCCGCTTCGAGCGGCTCCCTGGGAATCGACTGGAGGCCGATCGTGAACAGGAGGGCGTTCACGCCGACGCCCTGCCACGCGGTCGCGAGGATCATCACGACCGTGTTGAGCGGGGCGTCGACGAGCCAGCGCGGCGTGTCGTCGACTCCGAAGGCGGCGAGCGCCTGGTCGAGGGCGCCGTCGCCGGACAGGATGAACGACCAGATGACGCCGACCCCGATCCCCGAGAGCGCGTACGGGATGAGGAACGGCAGGCGCAGCCAGGTGCCGCCCTTGAGGTTCCAGGTGAGCAGGGCGACCCCCAGCCCGATGCCCACCGGGACGAGGAGGGTGCCGGCGACCCACAGCAGCGTGTTGAGCACGGAGCCGACGAATCCGGGGTCGTCGAACATCTCGACGTAGTTCTCGAGGCCGATCCATTCGGGATCGCCCAGGCCGTTGTACTCGGTGAGGCTGAGGAACGTCGTCCACACCAGCGGCAGGTACAGGAGCACCGCCACGAGGAGCACGCCTGGCGCGATGAACCCCAGGGCCGGCCGGCGGTACGGTTCACGCCGCCGGCGGGCCCGCGGGTTCGGGGTCGTGTCGCTCATCTCGGTGCTATCCCTGGTCTGCCCAGTAGTCGTCGGCCTCGGCCTGGATGGCCTCCAGGAACGGCAGCGGGTCGGACGGGTTGGCGATGAAGGCGCCGAACTGCTCGAGCGCGACGGTGAGGATCGGCGTGGGCGTGGCCTCGTAGTAGCGGTCGAAGAGCCGGTAGCCGTCGCCGGAGACGGTGGAGCCGAGTTCTTCGAGCATCGGGTCGGCGACCGTGGCCTCGGGGTTGAACGCGACGTCGCCGCGGGCCTCACTCCAGGCGGACTGCGCCTCGGGCGACATCCACCACTCGGAGTAGGTCAGGCCGAGGGTCTTCTGCGCGGAGTTCTCGGCCACGCACAGGGGCCCGGACTCGACGGCGACCGGGGTCTGCTCGAGGTCGCCGTTGACGGCGGGGATCACGAACATGTCGTAGTCCTGGCCCGAGACCATGCCGGCGCCGTCGAGGGAGCCGTTGAAGAACGACCCGAAGTTGATCATCGCGTAGTCGCCCTGCTTGAGGCCGACGGCCGGGTCGACGGTGGAGCCGGCGTCGGAGAACCAGCCGGCCTCCTGCTGATCGAGCCAGGTGTTCATGATGTCGACGATGCGCGGGTCGGTGTACTCGACCTCGCCGGTGGCGAGCCCGTCGTAGAGCTCCGGGTCGGTGCCGGCGACGAGCTGCTGGAACCACTGGAAGGTGAACAGCGTGCTGGTCTGGTAGTACGGGGTGACCCCGGCTCCGGCGAGCTCCGCGGCGATGGCGTCGAGCTCGGCCCAGGTGGTCGGCTCCTGGAGGCCGTGCTCGTCGAAGATCGTCTTGTTGTAGTACATGACCCAGTAGGCGATGTTCATCGGGACGCAGTACTGCTCGCCGTCGAAGGTGTACGAGTCGCGCAGGTCCGGCGAGACCCAGCCCTCGTCGACGGCCTTGGTCCAGATGTCGGTGGTCTCCGCGATGAGGCCCTCGTCGACGAGTTCGGCCAGCGAGGGGCCGGTCTGCCAGGTGAACAGGCCGGGGCTCTTGTCGGTGCGGAAGGACTGCTTGATGAACGCGTCGTACTGGCCGGCGTCGGAGTACCCGGTGGTCTCAAGGGTGATGTCGGCGCCGGACTCGCTGGCGGCGTTCAGCTCGTCGAAGTCGGGCTCCCACGCGGCCTTGTTGGTGTAGAAGTCGAGCGTGCCGGTGGTGGCGCCGTCGTCTTCCCCGCCGCCGCCGCACGAGGCGAGCACCAGGCTCGCCGCGGCGGCCGCCGCGATGGTGAGGGGGATCCTCCGTGATCTCATGTCGAACTCCTTTGTTCTCAAGGGGTAGGGTGCGGGCTTACGCCTCGCCGGTGCGGGTGCCGCGGACCGAGGCCTTCACCGTTCCGAACCGCTCGCTGCGCGAGCGTTCGGTCCGGCGGATGACATAGGGGCCCACGGCGGCCGGGACGATGAACGTCTCGGCGTAGTGGACGGTGTAGGGCGCGAACGCGCCGGTGGGGCTGATGATCTCGGCCTCGTCGCCTTCGACCAGGTTGAGGACGTTGACGGTGCCCTCGGTGTCGTGGGCGGCCTGGTCGGTGAACCAGTGGCGGCGGACCTCGATGAACTCGAGCTCGTGGAGTCCGGTGCGCTCCTCGACGACGCCGTCCTCCTGGGAGAGGACCTCGACCCGGTTGACGAGGTTCGACTCGGTCCAGTCGCGGTCGCGGTCCCACACGAGGTTCCGCTCGCCGTGGTCGAGGTGGACGGGGCGGGGGACGCCGTCGAGGCCGACCCGGCCCCAGTCCCAGAGCTTGAACGTGAAGATGAACGGGGTCGCCGAGATCTCCAGGACCATCGAGTTCGCGCCGGAGCTGTGGACGGTGCCGGCGGGGATGAGGAAGTGGTCGTGCTTCTTGGCGGGGAACGCGTTCACGTACTGCTCGGCCGGGAAGGGCCGCTCGCCGGTCTCGGCGGTCCGCAGGTCCTCGAGCATCGCGTCCCGGTCGACGCCGTCCTTGACCCCGAGGTAGACCACCGCGTCGTCGCCGGCGTCGAGCAGGTAGTACGACTCGTCCTGGGTGTAGTGCATCCCGAAGGTCTGCTGGATGTAGTCGGTGAGCGGGTGCACCTGGAGGGAGAGGTTGCCGCCTTCCATGGTGTCGAGGAAGTCGAAGCGGATGGGGAACTCGGCGCCGAAGCGCGCGTAGGTCCGCTCGCCCAGGAGGGCCTTCGGCTGCGTGAACACCAGGTCCAGGGAGGGGATCTCGACGATCGCGCCGTCGGCGTCCTCCAGGAGCAGGGAGTTCTCCTCGGGGACGCAGTCGAAGCACCACGCGTAGTTCGGCTGCGACGGGTCGAGGTCGAGTCTGCGCTTCATCCACTGGCCGCCCCAGACGCCGGGGTCGAAGAAGGGGACGACGCGGAAGGGGGCGCGGGCGGCGTTGGCGATCGCGGTGCGGAACGCGTCGCCGGTGATCATCCCGGCGGGGCGGCCGGTCGCGGCGGCGGCGCCGATCGCGTTGGCGTCCAGGACGAAGTCGACCCGGTCGAACAGGGTCCGCTTGTGCCGGTCGGCGGCGCGCCACTCGACGAAGAACCCGCGCTTGTACTTGCGCAGCCGGTCCTCACCGGGGTTGCCGGCCCGCCAGTTGGGGGCGCCGGCGCGCTGGCGGAGCTGGATCTCCCAGCGGGCCATGTCGGCGAGGACGAGCGCGTAGGGCGCTCCGGTGCGGCGGGCGACGAGGTCGGCGCCCCAGCCGAGGAGGACCACGGGGTGGTCGGCGCCGTCGACTTCGACGGCGAGCTTGTCGAGCCGCTCGGTGTCGTAGAAGGCGTCGACGCCGGCGTGGGAGAGGACGCCGAAGACGCGGTCGTCGGTGAGGTTGTCGGCGAAGCGCGCGTTGATGGCCTCGATCGGGAGGGCGGCGGCGTCCTCGACGTCGATGACCGTCCACTGCGGGAGCGCGTCGGCGATCGCCTCGGCGATCAGGGGCAGGTCCGCGCCGGGGTAGGCGTCGACGACGAGCCGCGGGGCCCGGCCGGCGGCGCGCTCGGTCGCCGTGTCGGCGGCGGCGGCCCAGGCGCGAGCGCCGGTGAGGACGCGGGCGCCGGCCGGCAGCGGCACGGTCGGCTGCTTCTCGTAGCGGCCGATGGGGTCGGACGGACTGGCGGTTGGCACGAGCGCTCCTTAGGAATGGGTGTCGGCCGCGAGGACGGCGAGTCCGCGCAGCACCGAGAGGTCGGGGCGGTCGGGGACGATGAACGCGGGGCGGTGCGAACTGGTCCACAGGTGGTCGCGGACGTACGCCTCCACGGGCGCGGAGACGGCGCCGCCGGCGCGCATGATGCCGCCGGAGAGGACGACGACCTCGGGGTCGTAGGCGTGGCACAGCGACACCGCGGTGGCGCCCCAGGCCCGGATGGCGCGGTCGCGGACGGCGGCCGCGGCGGCGTCGCCCGCCGCTGCGGCGGCGAACATCTCGCGGACGTCGGCGACGGCGTCGCCGCGGGCGGCGAGGTCGCGCCGGATGGCCCAGGCCCCGGCGATCGACTCGGCGCAGCCGACGTTGCCGCAGTTGCACCGGGGGGCGTCGAGGTCGACGGTGAGGTGGCCGCCGAGGATGCCCGCGTGGTCGTGGGCGCCGCGCAGGAGCGCGCCGTCGATGAGCGCGGCGGTGCCGATGCCGGTGCCGAGCGTCATGAGCACGGCGTTCCGGGCGCCGGCGGCGGAGCCCGCGGTGGTCTCGCCGACGAGGGCGGCCCGGGCGTCGTTCTCGACCGCGACGGTCGCGCCCGCGGGGAGTCCGAGCGCGTCCCGCACCCACGCTCCGAGGTCGAGGCCGTCGAGGCGCGGGTGCTTGTCGTGGGCCCGGACCATGCGCTTGCCGGCGCGGTCGAGGACGCCGGGGACGGCGATGCCGACGGCGTCCGGCGTACGGCCGGCGGTGAGTCCGGCCGCGGCGGCGGCAGCGGCCTCGAGGTCGCCGTCGCCGACTGGGACGGCGGCGGTGCGGACGGGAGCGGCCTGCTCGAAGGCGCCGAGTTTGATCTCGGAGCCGCCGAAGTCGATGCAGAGCTCCATCGCTCGTCTGCCTCCTCGTCCGTGGGCCGGGTTCGCGGGACCGTGGCGGCCTCGCGGTTGGTAACGTTACCAACATACCGCGGCGGATTGCAACCCGGCCGGAACGACTCAGGGGAATTCGATGGAGACCGGCAGCTCGACCGTGCGGACGCGCGCTTCCGCGGTGCCGTCCAGGCGCGAGAACAGCAGGGTCGCGGCCTCGCGGCCCAGCAGCCGCGCGTCGTGGTCGATCACCGTCACCGGCACCGGCATGAGCTCGGAGAGCTCGAAGTCGTCGAAGCTCACCACGGCAGGGCGGGGCCCGGGCACGCCCTCGCGGATGCGCCGCCCGATCTCGCGCATCGCGCCGATCGTGTTGCGGTTGTTCGCGCTGAAGATCGCCGTCGGCGGCTCGGCGAGGTCGAACATCGCCCGGGCGGCCCGGCTCGCCGCGTCCACGTCCTGCTGGTCGCGGGCGATGATCGCGGGGTCGACCGGCGCGCCGCGCTCGGTCATCGCCCGCTCGTAGCCGCGGTAGCGGCGCTCGCCGGTGAACACCGAGCTGCGGTTTCCGAGGAACCCGATCCGGGTGTGCCCGGCGTCGAGGAGCGCCATCGTCCCGCGGTAGGCGCCGCCCACGTCGTCGAGGAGGACCGTGTCGACCTCCAGGCCCGGGACGCGGCGGGAGGCGAGCACCAGCGGCACGTCGCCGAGCCGCTCGGGCCGCAGGTGCGCCGCGTCGCCGCTGGTCGGCACCAGGATCAGCCCGTCGACCTGGCGGCCGATGAAGTCGCTGACGAGCTGGCGCTCGCGTGCGTCGTCCTCGCCGGTGTTGCCGAGCAGGATCCGCCGCCCGTGCTCGGCGGCCACCTCCTCGACACCGAGCGCGAAGAGGCCGTAATAGGGGTTGGCGAGGTTCGTGATCGCGACCCCGATGAGGCCGCTGGGCTGGCCCGGTCGCAGGCTCCGCGCGTTCTCGTTGCGGTAGTAGCCGAGTTCGCGGACCGCCTCCATGACGCGCTGCTGCACGTCCGGACGCACGTTGCGGCCGCCGGCGAGCGTGCGGGAGACGGTCATCGGACTCACCCCGGCACGGCTCGCGACCTCTTTGATCGTCGGCTGCCGCGCCCCTCGAACCGTCGACATGCCCGCCCTTCCACGCGTAGTGCGCCAATCCTATGCGACCGCGGCCCGCCCGTCGGACCCGTGGGAAGGGGGCCAGCTCACCGAACCGCCGACCGGCCCGGCGGCCCGCCGACCGCTCCGGGTATTTTTCTAACGGCTATAAATACCCCCCGAACGAAGGACCAGCGCATGAGCCGCTTCGCGATCGGCGAGCACGACTTCCTGCTCGACGGCGAGCCCCGTCGCGTCCTGTCGGGCGCGATCCACTACTTCCGGGTCCACCCCGACCACTGGACCGACCGGATCCGCAAGGCGCGCCTCATGGGCCTCAACACCATCGAGACGTACGTGCCGTGGAACCTCCACGCCGTCGAACCCGGCTCCTGGACCGAGGCCGGCCGCCTCGACCTGCGCCGGTTCCTCGAAGCCGTCGCCGTCGAGGGCATGCACGCCATCGTGCGCCCCGGGCCGTACATCTGCGCCGAACTCGACAACGGCGGCCTCCCCGCCTGGCTCTTCGCCGACCCCGAAGTGGGCGTCCGCCGCAGCGAACCCCGCTTCCTGGCGGCCATCGAGGACTACCTCGAGCACGTCTGCGCGATCGTCGCGCCGCTCCAGATCGACGCCGGCGGGCCCGTCATCCTCATGCAGGTCGAGAACGAGTACGGCGCCTACGGCGACGACACCGCCTACATCGAGACGCTCACGGCGATGTTCCGCGACAAGGGCATCACCGTCCCGCTGACCACAGTGGACCAACCGGAGCCGTGGATGCTCAAGCGCGGATCCGCCCCCGGGCTCCACATGACCGCCTCGTTCGGCTCCCGCTCCGACGAGCGCCTCGACGTCCTCCGCGAGCACCAGCCCACCGGCCCGCTCATGTCCTCGGAGTACTGGGACGGCTGGTTCGACTCCTGGGGCACCCACCACCACACCACCAAGGCCGAGGACGCCGCCGCCGACCTCGACGTGCTCCTGAGCCGCGGCGCCTCCGTCAACCTCTACATGTTCCACGGCGGCACCAACTTCGGGCTCACCAGCGGCGCCAACGACAAGGGCACCTACATGCCCATCTCCACCAGCTACGACTACGACGCGCCCCTCGACGAGGCCGGCCGCCCCACCGCCAAGTACTGGGCGTTCCGCGAGGTCCTCGGCCGCTACACCGCACTGCCGGACGAGGTCCCCGACCCGGCCGCGCCCGCCCCGACCGGCGAGGCGCCGCTGCTGCGCGCCGGATCCCTGCTCGACGCCGCGCAGGCCCTGGCCGCCGTCGCGACGACGGAGGTCCCCACGTTCGCCGAGGCCCGGCACGACGCGGCGTTCCTGCTGCACGAGAAGCACTTCGCGGCCGAGGCCGGCGTCCTGACGGTCGGAGAGGTCCGCGACCGGGTCCACGTGGTCGTCGACGGCGTCTGCGTCGGGATCCTGTCCCGCGACCTCCACCAGCGCACCCTCGCGATCCCGGCCGTCACCGGATCCCTGCGGCTCCTGGTCGAGGACCAGGGCCGCGTCAACTACGGGCCGCGCCTGGGCGAGGACAAGGGGATCATCGGCGGCGTGCGCCTCGACGGCCGGCCGCTCACCGACTGGGCGACCCGCGCGATCGGCGAGGCCGATCTGCTCGCCATCGGCACCGGGGCGGGCGAGGCGGCGCCGGCGATCCCGGGACTGACGTTCGCGCGCGCCGAGTTCACTGCCGAGGAGGCCGCGGACCGGTTCCTCGACACCTCCGGGCTCGGCAAGGGCATCGCCTGGATCAACGGGTTCTGCCTGGGCCGCTACTGGTCCCGCGGACCACAGCGCACCCTGTACGTCCCGGGCCCGGTGCTGCGCGCGGGCACGAACGAGGCGGTGCTCCTCGAACTCGACGGCGCACCCGAAGCGGTCCTCCGCTTCGCGGCCGAGCCGGACCTGGGACCGCTGGAGTTCTAGCGGGCGGCCTCGACGGCGGCGAGCATGAGGGCCCCGGTGCGGACCACCCTTGAGCGTGAATCAGAGCGGTGTCCGCCCGTTTGCCCGCTCGCCGCGTTGTCGGCCCCGTCGCCTGAACACCCGTCCGCCTTGCGAGCGAACGGGTCGGGTACCGCCTCGGCAGAGGGCAGGCCCTAGCCGTACCGCTCCTCGAGCCAGGCGACGGCGAACGCGACGATGTCGGCCGCGCCGACCAGGACGCTGTCGGCGTTCCCGACCTCGCCCCGGCGCCCGCGACCGGTCGCGAGGAAGTCCTCGACGATGAGCCTGAAGTAGTCCTCGGGCGGGCCGGCGACGACCGGTTCGCTCGTGTCGTACTCCTCGACGGTCCGCCACTCGGCGCCGTCCGGGGTCGCGAACGGGTACTCGATGGTGATGCGGCGCTTGCCGGGCAGATCGGCGAGGTGCTCGGCGTGGTGCAGGATCGTCATCGTGTCCAGGGGCGCGCCCACCATGAGCACGCGCCCGCCCGCGGCGACCAGGCGCGCGAACGGCGAGTTCTCGCCGTAGCCGAAGTCGAGCGGGTGGTCGGCGGTGAACGCCTCGGCCCGGGCGCCGACGGCCGCGACCGAGGCGCCCGGGTTGCCGCTGCGGCGCACGCCGGGTCGGGTGCCGATCGCGGCCGCGAGGATCCCGTGGTCGCGGGCCGGGCGGGCCGTCGCCGGATCGTAGGGCGGCACGTGCTCGCGGAACCGGTCGGGCACGCGGCCGTCCTCGTCCCACACGTCGACGCCCAGCTCCCAGTCCTGGTAGCTCAGGATCGTCCCGCCCGGGCCGATCACGTCGAAGACCGCGTCGACCAGCGCGTCGGGGCCGCCGAGCACCGGCCCTACGCGGCTGAACGCGGCGTGGACCATGACCGCGTCGCCGTCGTCGAGGCCGAGGCGGCGCAGATCGGCGGCGAGGCCGACCCGGGTCAGGACCGCTGCGAGTGGATCGTTCATGACCCGATTCTCACCGATCGCCTTGCGCCCCTCGCGATCGGCTCGCCAGGCGCGACCTGCGGTCCGGGAGGGGTCCCGGGAGGTACCGGCTACTTTCCGACGGGGAAGGGCAAACGCCCTGACCCTCGCATCCACCCCGAAAGGATCACAGTTGGAGATCAAGAGGAAGCATCTGATCCGCCTCGGCGCCGGCGTCGCCGCGGGTCTCGGCGCCGCCGTATTCGGCCTCGGCGGCGTCCCCTCGTACGCGGAGGAGCCGTCGACCGGCGGCGACTTCGAGGCCCAGATCGTCGGCGGGCAGCCCGCCGCCGAAGGCCAGTACCCCTGGCTCGTCAGCGTCGGCTACGAGCTGCCCGGCGAGCCCGCCGCGGAGCACTTCTGCGGCGGATCGGTCATCGCCCCGTCCGTGGTGCTCACCGCGGCGCACTGCGTCGAGGGCGAGAACCCGGTGGACATCACCGTCCTCGCCGGCTCGGTCGACCTGGAGTCGGACGAGCTCGACGAGGCCGACGTGGCGGAGATCCACATCGCCCACGACTGGAACGAGCCGGTCGAGTTCGCCAACGACTGGGCGCTGCTCCTGCTCGAGGAGGAGGTCGACGTCCAGCCGATCGAGCTCGCCACCGACCCGGCCGTGTACGGCGTGCTCGAGACCGCCGGCTGGGGCGACCTCGGCAACGGCCAGTCCCCCACGGTCGCCGAGTGGGTCGAGGTCCCGTTCGTGACCGACGCCCAGTGCCAGGCCGCCTACCCCGGTGAGGTCGACCCGGCGACCATGCTGTGCGCGGGCGACCTGGAGAACGGCGGGGTCGACACCTGCCAGGGCGACTCCGGCGGTCCGATCATGGCCGAAGAGGACGGTGAACTGATCCTCGCCGGCATCGTGAGCTGGGGCTACGGCTGCGCCGAGCCCGGCAACCCGGGCGTGTACGCCGAGGTCGCCGACTTCAACGGCGCCATCGACGACGTCCTCGACGATTGGGGCGTCGCCTAGCGGTCCCCTGCCGCAGTGAGCCGGCCGGGAGGGGCCCACATCCCCCTCCCGGCCCTTCGTTCGTGCGTAGTCGGAAACGGACGGGTCGGGCTCGGACGGGTCGGGGCGCCGAGCGGCGCCACGACCCGGTTCAGCTTGTTTCCCGCAGGAATCCCGGTCCTTCGGGACCGGGAGGGATGCGGGGCGATTGCCTGCTCGCAGTCCCGCTGGCGCGGGACTGCGAGCTAGTCGGGGCGTCGCTGCCCTTTGATGTACTCGGCCACGATCGACAGGGGCGCGCCCCCGCAGCTGGCCGCGAAGTACGACGGCGACCAGAAGTGCTCGCCCCACAGGTACCGCTGCACGTGCTGGGGATACTCGGCGCGGAGCCTGCGGGCCGAAACGCCTTTGAGCGAGCCGACCAGCTTCGACAGCGCCACCTTCGGTGGGTAGTGGACGAGCAGGTGGACGTGGTCGGTCTCGCCGTTGAACTCCTTGAGCTCGGCCCCGAAGTCGGCACAAACTCACCGTGCAGGTCAAGCTCGTGCCCGATGCCGCACAGGCGTCGGCTATCGAGCGCACCCTGCACGCGGCGAATGAGGCGGCGAACCGCGTCTCTGCGGATACGTTCGCCCACTGCGGGCTGAAAGCCTCGGTCAAGGAACTGCGGTCCCGCTGCTACGGCGAGTTGAAGGACGCCGGGTTCGGCGCTCAGGCCGCGCAGCACGTCATCAAACGCGTCGCCGACGCCTACACCACGTTGCGGGCCAACATCAAGGCCGGGAACCTCGGCGCACCGAAGTCGAAACGCCGCCGCAAAGCCGAATCGAAACCGGTCCGGTTCCGCCCCGACGCCGCCCACACCTTCGACGACCGGTGCCTGTCGTGGAACTACGATGCGCAGACCGTCTCGATCTGGACCCTCGACGGCCGCATCAAGAACGTGCCCTTCGCCTGCTCGCCGGACGCGCTCAAGCAGTTGACCGAGCACCGGCAGGGCGAGTCCGACCTGGTCGAACGCGACGGAAAGCTGTACCTGGTCGCCACGATCGACATCGACGAGCCCGAACCGTTCGAGCCGGTCGGCTGGATCGGCGTCGACCGTGGCATCACCAACCTCGCCACCACCTCCGATGCCGACAACCACTCCGGCCGCCGCCTCGAACGCTACCGGCGCTGGCGGGCCCGCAAGAAAGCCGAACTCCAAGCCAAGCGCACCCGCAGCGCCAAGCAGCTGCTGAAGAAACGCGCGCGCCACGAGGCGCGGCACGCCACTCATATCAACCACAAGATCTCCAAGAACGTCGTTGCTGTCGCCCAACGCACCGGTCGCGGCCTCGCCCTCGAACAACTCGACGGCATCCGCGAACGGGTCACGGTTCGACGCGACCAGCGAGCACGACAGTCGTCCTGGCCGTTCCACCAACTCGGCTCGTTCATCGCCTACAAGGCGAGACGGGCCGGTGTGCCGTACCTGGAAGTGGACCCGGCCTATACCTCGCAGCGGTGTCCCCGCTGCGGCCACACCGAGCGGGCCAACCGGCCCGACCGGGACCGTTTCCAATGTCGTCGGTGCGGCCTCGCTGGGCCAGCCGACGTCGTCGCCGCGGTCAACATCGCCAAGCGAGCGGCCACGGCGTGGGTATTCGTCGACATGCCCGACCCGGTCCCCGCGTAGGGGCCGGTGGATGTGCCTCCGGTACGGCAGCCGGTCGTGAGCGGAGAGCATAAACAACGCCCGACAGGAACGAGTGTCAAGCTCGGTCCTTAAGGGCCGAGTAGTTGACAGGTTGATCAGCGTCCGGCTCGCCCGCTCCGTGTCCTGGAGCGGTCTGAGCGCCAAGCGCACCAACGCGAGCGCGTTGTCGTCGCCCGCGATGCGGTTGGAGCTGAGCTCGCCGCAGGACAGGCACTGGTGAACGATCATCCACTCGCCGTCGGGCTTGGTGAAGACCGCCACCGCCTCCATGCGGCCGCGGCATTCCGAGGCGCGGTCGCCGGGGATGCGGTGGTCGACGTGGAGGCTGGCGAGGCACTGCGGACAGTGGTTGCGGTGCGCGGTTCCCGGCGCGTCCAGGGACACGTCGAGACGGCAGTTGACGCAGCGGAAGTCGTTCGCACGGTGGCCGCCGGCCTCGTGCAGGACGTCCTTGTGCCGCTGCCGGCGGTGATCCTGCCCGCGCGGTCGGGTTCGTCGAGGCATCTCGGCACCCCCTACAGACTGCCGAGCGCTTCGAGCGGGAACGGCGGCTGCGCGAGCGGCCGGACCGCCATGCGCATGAGGATGAGCTGGTTGTCGTCCGCGCACACCGGGTTCGAGGTGAGCTCGTCGCAGCGCACGCAGCGGTGGACGAGCATCCAGTCGCCGGTGCGGAGCACCGCGATGGCGATCGGGCTCATCCGCCCCTCGCACTCGCTCGGCCCGCCCTCGACGTGGTCGGTGACGTGCTGCGAGTGCAGGCAGGACGGGCAGTGGTTGCGCATGGCGCCGTCGGCGGTGAACTTGGTGGCGGTCAGGCCGCACCAAGCGCAGGTGAAGGTGTTGATCTTGAGCGTGTTGCTGGTGTTGGACACCCGGAGCTCCTTGCTGGAGAAGAACTGCGATGACAGCAAGAGCAGGCCGAGCGGCTCGGTCAAACGGGCGCAGGCGTCCGCCTGCCGCACCTCGGGTGCGGCGGGATGTCGGGTCGCCTAAGCGATGCTGCGAAGCGCGCTCGGCGCATGGGAGGACATCAACACTTCCTTCTAGGGCGGCATGGCGCCCGATCGAATGCCCGCACGCTGCGGACCCGACCACGGTAGGAAACGCGGCCGGGTCCTGTCAACGAATTTATCTCGGGTGCCTTTGCGGCCGGTGCGCGGTCGGGGCGGTTTGCGACGGAGGGTCGGCCGCCGAGTCGGCGCATACCTTGATATCGATATAACTCTCTGGTGTCAGGCGCGGAGAGCGGGCGAGGTGCGGGACCGCCGGAGCGGCGGTCCCGCGACGAAACGCTCGAGCCGCAGGTGTTCAGGGCCTGAAGGCGAGGGTTCCGCCGTCGACGGCGAGTTCCGCGCCGGTCACGTAGCTGGCCTCGTCGGAGGCGAGGTAGGCGACGGCGGAGGCGACCTCCTCGGGGCGGCCGATGCGGCCGATGAGGGTGGCTTCGCCGACGCGCTTGACGTCCTCCTCGGGCGAGGCGGCCCAGCCGGTGGTGAGGATCGGGCCGGGGGCGACCGAGTTGAACCGGACGTCGGGGGCGTACTCGGAGGCGAGCTGCCGGATGAGCGCGCTGAGCCCGCCCTTGGCCGCGGCGTAGGCGGAGTAGCCCGGGCGGGAGCAGTGCGCGTGGACCGACGAGACCGCCACGACCGAGCCGTGCGCGGCCCGCAGCGGGTCGATGAGGGTCTTGACGCCGAGGTAGGTGGCTTTGAGCGTGACGTCCAGGGTCAGGCCCCAGTCGGCTTCGGTGATCTCGTGGGGCGCACCGGGAACGCTCGCGAACGCGTTGGACACGAGCACGTCGACGCGCTCGTAGGCGTCCATGACACCGCCGGCGAGCACCGCCCAGTCGGCGGCGCTGGAGGCGTCGCACCGCCTGAAGTAGACGGTGCCGTCGGTCTCTCGGACGATGCGCTCGCCCGCCTCCTCGTCGATGTCGGCGACGTACACGATCGCACCCTCGCTCGCGAGGCGGGCGGCGCACGCCGCGCCGATGCCCTTGGCTCCCCCGGTGATGACGGCGACTTTGCCTTCGAATCGGTTCATCGGCCCACGGTATCGCCCCGATCCGCTGGGATGTAACGGGATGCGTCCGATCGGTCACCCGGGGGCGACGAGGAGCAGGCGGCGGTCGGACACGCCGATGACGACCTGCTGGCCCCAGGTGACCGTGAGGTGGTCGGCCTCGAGCCCGTCGGCGAAGACCACGAGCCGCTCGCTCTCGCAGACGAGCCGCAGCGCCTCCCTCGGCCCGAGCGCTCCCGCGGTCAGGGAGTTCCCGGTCGCCGGCGACTCCCACGCCTCGCGGACGAACCAGGACAGGTGCGGCTCGTCCGGCAGTGGCATGCCCTCGCGGGACCTGCCCGCGCCCGAGGAGCGGTCGGCCTCGATGGAGCGGATCCAGCCGGTGGCGCCGGTCCCCGTGCCGACGACCACGCCCGAGGAGGACTGGCGCTCCTCGCGCCCGCCGGCGGTGACGATCCGGTACCGCGCCGACTGGTGCGAGGCGTGCCCGGCGTAGACCTCGTTGAGGCCGTGGAGCTCCTGGCCGTCGTCGAGCCGGGCGGTGACCATCGTGAGGCGCTTGAGCGCCGCCGTGCGTGCGGCCGCGGCCCGCAGGACCGGCCCGACCGCGGCGGCGCTGAAGCGGACCAGGACGCCGGCGTTGCGGCCGCGCTCGGGGTCGACGCCGACGACCGGCTGGCCGTCGAGGTACTTGGCGAGGTTGGCGACGAGGCCGTCCTGGCCGACGGCGATGACGACGTCCTCCGGGGCGAACAGGAACCTCGGCAGGTCCGCGCGGTCGACGCGGCCGCGGCGCCAGTCCGCGGGGATGGCCGCGTCCACTGTGGTGAGCGCGTGCTGGAGCGCGTCGTGGCGGGCGGTGACCTCGTCGAGGTCGCGGCCGCGCTGCCGCAGGAAGTGGTCGGCCGCCGCGCGGGTGCCGTGCCGGGCGAGCAGTTCATCGAGTTCGCTGCGGCGGCTGACCACCACCGCCCTCGGGGCGAGGGTCGCGCTCATCGGCTGCCGTCGGTGAGCCGGGCGAGGGCGCCGCTGAGGAGGTCCGGAGTGATCGTGAGCTGGCCGATCTCGGGCAGCCGGCCGGCGAGCTCCCGGAGCGCCAGCGCGTGGAGGAGTTCGGTCGGCAGGTCGCTGTATGCGGCCATGCGGGCGGCCTCGGCGTCGGCCTCGGCCGAGCCGACGGCGCGGAGCCGGTCGGCCTGGGCGGCGGCGAGGGTGCGGGCCTTCTCCGCCTGGCCTTGGGCGGCGGCGAGGTCGGCGGCGGCGGTGAGCTCGGCGCGGCGCCGGTCGTTGGCGCCCTTCTGCTCCACGAGCTGCTGTTCGCGGCGGGCGAGTTCGATCTGGTTCTGGAGTTCGTTCTCGGCGATGGCGCGCTCCTGCTCGACGGCCTGGGCGCGGCGGGTGTAGGTGGCCTTGTCGGCGTCCTGCTGGACGGCTTCACGGGTCGGGGTCTGGAGGGACCGCTCGAGTTCGGGTTCGGGTCGGATCGCGACGACGCGGGCGCTGACGACGTCGACGCCGACGTCGCTGAGGCGGGGCTCGTTCGCGAGGGCGGCGGCGACGGATTCGCGGACCTCGGTGATGGCGACGGTGAGCGCGTCGGCGAGGGGCACGCGGGCGAGGAGGTCGAGGGCGGGCTGCTGGGCGAGTTCGGTGAGGAGGGTGGCGACCTGGTCGAGGGGGCGGGCGCGGGCCTGGCCGCGGTAGGGGTCGACGGAGAAGTCGAGCCGGGTGGCGGCGAGCGCGGGGTCGGCGATCCGGTAGGTGACGGTGGCCTGGACGGTGACGTCCGCGAAGTCGGCGGTGCGGGCGTGGAACATGAGCGGGAGTTCGCGGTCGTCGACGGGGACTTCGGAGAGGACCGCGACGAGGGGCCGGTACCAGAACGACTGGCCGGTGCCTTCGTTGCGGGTGCGGCCGCCTTGCTGGTAGCGGACCCAGACGGTGGGGGTGCCGCGCAGGTGGCGCAGGAACAGGAGCTTCGTGACATCGGCCATCGGGAGGGCCTCCTTTTCTCGTCATCATGACGATAACGAATGTGCTAGGTTATCGTCAAGGTGGTGATAATGAGTTATCCAGTGTTCGCTGTCACGGTCGACCTGGTGGTCCTGACGGTGCGGGAGGGCCGGTTGCACGTGCTGCTGGTGCGGCGCGGGTGCGAGCCGTTCCTCGGCCGATGGGCGCTGCCGGGAGGCTTCGTCCGCGCCGACGAGGATCTGGCCGCCGCGGCGCGGCGCGAGCTCGCGGAGGAGACCGGTCTCGACGGGCCGGGAGGGCACCTCGAGCAGCTCGCGAGTTACGGTGCGCCCGAACGGGATCCGCGCGGGCGCGTGGTCACGGTGGCGTATCTGGCGCTCTTGCCGGACCTGCCGGTGCCGACCGCCGGCACCGACGCGGCGGAGGCCGAGTGGCGGCCGGTGGGCCGGCTCGACCTCGCCTTCGACCACGACCGGATCCTCGCCGACGGCCTCGAGCGGGCCCGGTCCAAACTGGAGTACACGCCGCTCGCGGCGGCGTTCTGCCCGCCCGCGTTCACGATCGCCGCGCTGCGCCAGGTGTACGAGGCGGTCTGGGGCGAGTCGCTGGACCCGCGGAACTTCCACCGCAAGGTCACGTCCACGCCCGGCTTCGTGTCGCCGACGGGCGGCACGACCGAAGGCGAGCCCGGCCGGCCGGCCCGCCTCTACCGGCGCGGCGACGCGACGCTCCTCAATCCCCCGCTCCTGCGCCGCAAGGCCTTGGATGACCGCTCCGAGTGAAGATCCGGCGGAGGCGGGGTCGAGCGGTCTCGCCGCCGTGGGTGCGCGGCGCGGACCCGGTGGGCGGGTGCGGGTCGGGGAGGACCGCTCAACGCGTGACGATCCGGCGTCGCCGGGTCGAGCGGTCCGGAAGCATGCGGCGCGGAGCCGGCGGGCGGCTTCGGGGGACCGGTCCCGGCCGGTCCGCCCTAGCATCGGTGCATGACCATCTCGCCTGCTCCGCACCGGCACCGCCTGGTCGCGCTCACGCTGCTCGCCGCGTTCGGCACCGCCGGGTGCGGTACGGGATCCGATGCCGACCCGGGCGGCGACGCGTCCGGCTCCGCCGCCGCCGAGAGCTCGTCCCCCGAGCCCTCGTCCGCCGAGCCGGAGGCGCCGACCGCCGCCGACGGGACCGACTACGCCGCCTGCGACGACGGCTCCTGCGAGGTCGCGGTCTCCAGCGAGCCCGTCTCGTTCGCGTTCGACGAGTTCACGCTCACCGTCAACGCCACTGAGGACGGGATCGAGACCCGCAAGGAAGGGGACGGCGGCACCGGCACCGGTTCGATGTCGGGCGGGTACTGCCTCTCGTACGTGACCGTCGACGGCACGTCCACGAGCTGCTACGGCACGGTCGAGGACGGCGCCGTGCCGGAGGCGCCCGAGCCGGAGCCCGGTGTGCTCGCGCTCGAACTCCTCCATGTCGCCGACGGCACCGCGATCATCCGTCTCACGATGGGCTGAGCCGGCCGACGTCGAGACGGCGTCCGCCCCGACCGGGGCGGACGCCGTTCGGGAACCGATGGGCCTTAGCTGATCTGGTAGGAGCCGGCGCGGTTGCTCCAGCCGATGGTCCCGAGGTCGGCGAGCGCGTCGATCCAGGTCGAGGAGGCGCCGGACAGCGTCACGGTGTCCCAGAGCTTGATGTCGCACGAGCGGTACGTGCGAACCGAGCTGGCGCGGTTGTTCCAGCCGGCGGCGTCGAGGTAGTCGACGCTGAACTCGATCGGCGAGTATGCGGCCGTGCAGGTGTAGTCGGTGGCCACGAAGGAGCGGGTGCCGCCGGCCGGGTCGTAGTTCGTGCGGTCGTACAGGGTGATCAGCGTCGTGGAGGCGAGGACGCCGACCTCCGCAGAGGCGGCCCGGTCCTCGGCGAACGCCGCCGCCTGGGTCGTGGCGCAGCTCACCTCTTCCGTGACGAGGTTGACGACGCAGTGGTCGGCTGGGGCCGCGGCCTGTGCGGCCGTCGGTGCGAGCGCGAGGAGTCCGACCGCGACCGGAACGGTCAGCAGGGCGGCGATCAGCGAGCGCCTGCGGCGTGCGGACTTGGGGCTGAGTTGGTCGAGTTTGCTCATGCGCCAAGGATATTGGAGTGGCCGGTGGGTCGAGCCGCCGCGTCCGACGTGCCGAGGGCGACCGGACGCGGACCGTCGGGTCGGGCCGCGAGGGAGGCGAGGATGTCGATCATCGCCGACGTGGCGGGCGGGTCGGGCGGGTCGCCGTAGACGGCGGCGTAGACGCGGCGGGGGCCGCAGTCGAGCGGGACGGCGTGGAGGCCGGGCTCGCGGTGCGCGCGGAGAGCGAGCCCGTTGTGGATCGCCACGCCCATGCCGGCGGCGACGAGGGCGTGGGTGACCACCATGTCGTCGCTGGAGTACACGATGCGCGGAGTGAAGCCGGCGCGTTCGCACACGGCGACCGTGGCCTGCCGGCAGCGCTCGCAGCCGCCGATCCAGGCCGAGTCGCGGTGGTCCTCGATGCGCTGGCCGGGCCTGTCGCTGAGGAGGTACAGGCGGTCGTCCAGGAGGTGGACGAGGCGGAAGTCCTCGGCCTCGAGGGGCGCGCCGGCGTCGCGGAAGATCAGGGCGATGTCGGCGCGGCCCGAGCGCAGCAGCGCCAGGCTCTGCACCGGGTCGGCGTCGACCAGGTGCAGCTCGATGCCCGGGTGGGTGCGGGCCAGCTCGGCGGCCGCGCGCGGGACGAGGGTGCTGAGGACCGTCGCGAACCCGGCGATCCGCACCCGTCCCGCCCGCAGTCCGACACGGGCGGCCAGTTCGACTGCCGCGGCGTCCATGCGGCCGAGGATCTCCGTGGCCCGGCCCGCCAGCAGCTCGCCTTCAGGGGTGAGCCGGATGCCGCGGCCGGCCCGCTGGATGAGCACGGCGCCGGTGGCGGCTTCGAGCCGCCGAAGGTGGTGGCTGACGGAGGGCTGCGAGTAGTGCAGCTCCTTCGCGGCGCCGGTCACGGAGCCGTGGCGGGCGACCGCCTCGAGCACGCGCAGATGGACGGGGTTCAGCATGCATCAAGTTCCTTAATGAATCACCATCGGACTTGGCATTGGACATCATGGCATCGTACGGCGAAGATCGCTTCAGGACCGGGGCCCGACGGCGGCCCCGGGGAGCAGAAGGAGCACCGACCATGTCACTCGCCCGCGTCCACAACTTCTCGATCTCCTTGGACGGCTTCGGTACCGGGGAGGGTACGAGCCGGGAGGCCTACTTCGGGCACGCGGGCGAGCGCCTGCACGAATGGATGTTCGCCACCCGGTGGTGGGAGGAGGGCGGCAGCGCCGGGGTCGACGACGCCTTCGTCCGGCAGCACGACCCGGGCATCGGCGCCGAGATCATGGGGGCCGGCAAGTTCGGGTTCCCCGGCTGGCACGAGGACCCGGACTGGAAGGGCGCGTGGGGCCCCAACCCGCCGTTCCACAGCCCCGTCTTCGTCCTCACCCACCACACGCGGCCGCCGATCGAGATGGAGGGCGGCACCACGTTCCACTTCCTCGACGCCTCCCCCGCCGAGGCGCTCGAGCAGGCCCGCGAGGCCGCCGGCGGGAAGGACGTCCGCATCGGCGGCGGCGCGACCGTGATCCGCGAGTTCCTGCAGGCCGGGCTCATCGACTACATGCACGTCGCGGTGGTCCCGATCCTGCTCGGCCGGGGCGTGCGCCTCTGGGACGGGCTCGAAGGCATCGAGCGGGACTTCACGATCGAGGCCACCTCCGCCCCCAGCGGCGTCACGCACCTGACGTTCAACCGCGCCGGCAAGTGAGGCGGCCGGGCCCGGTGCGCGCCCGAGCGTCCGCTGCGGCGCTCGCCGGCGCCGGGCCCGCCGGCGGGTTGACGGCGGCGGTTAGATTGCCTGCGTGTCCGTCATCAGCGTCCGCGCACTGAACCGCACCCTGCTCGCCCGCCAGCACCTCGCCAGGCGCGTCCCGCTCGCTCCCTTGGAGACGATCGGGCACCTCGTGGCGATGCAGGGCCAGCACCCGAACAGCCCGTACGTGGGGCTCTGGACGCGGCTGTCGTCGTTCGCGCACGGCGACCTCGCGGCGCTGCTGCGGGACGGGAAGGTCGTGCGCTCGATAACCCTGCGCCGCACCGTGCACCTCTCCACGGCCGGTGATTACGCCTGGCTGCGGCCGACCGTCCAGCCGGTCGTCCAGAACGCCCTGAAATCGGCGTACTACGCCGACGAGATCGACGGGCTCGACCTCGAGGACCTCACCCGTGCCGGCCGTGCCCTGCTGGCCGGGAAGACGTTGACGCGCAAGGAGTTCGGGAAGCTCCTCGCCGAGCGGTACCCGGGCCGGCACGGCGGCAGGCTCGCCGACACGGTCGAGGTCACGGCAGCGCTGACGCATGCGCCGCAGAACGGCGCCTGGGGCGGGTGGCGCCACCCCAGCAACGTCGCGGTCGCCCTCGCCGAGGAGCAGACCGGCGTGCCGATGCGCGGGACGCGGGACCCGGAGACGCTGATCCGGCGCTACCTCGCCGCGTTCGGACCCGCCAGCGTCATGGACGCGCAGGCGTGGTCGGGCCTGACCCGGCTGCGCGAGCCGTTCGACGCGATGCGCGCCACCCTGCGCGTCTTCAAGGCCGAGGACGGCACCGAGCTGTTCGACCTCCCGGACGCCGACCTCGCCGACCCCGAAGCGCCCGCGCCGGTGCGGTTCCTGCCCGCCTTCGACAACGCCCTCCTCGGGCACCGCGACCGCACCCGCGTCATCAGCGAAGCCGACCGCAGGCGGTACTCGGCCGGCGCCTCCGGCGGCATCCCGATGTTCCTCCTCGACGGCTTCGCGGCCGGAACCTGGTCCGTCGCCGGCCCGGTCGTCACCGTGACGCCGACCCGGCCGCTCGGCGACGCCGACGCCGCGGCCGTCCTCGACGAGGGCGCGCGCCTCCTCGAGTTCATCGCCCCCGGCGACCCCGACCGCCGGATCGTCCTCGACCAGTGAACGCCGCTGCGCACCTGCGCAAGCCGGTTCGTCCGTCAGGGTGAGTGCGACTCGGCCGGACGGATGATTTCGGCGGCGGAGCGCGGTGCAGCCGCCCCTCGGAAGGACTCGCGCCCCTCCCGTCACGCTCGGTCCCGGAACGGATGCACCAGACCGGGCCGGACTCCCTTATGGTCCAATCAGGAGCCGCCCCGCCCCCCAGGGAGCCGGAGCGCCTCCCGGCGTGGCACGAGGAGAGCAGCGGGAGCGGACATGCGCGTCCTACAGGAGTACGTCAAGGCGTGGGGAACGGACAACATGGTCCGCTACCCGCGGAGCCGGTGGATGCGCGAATTCCCGGCACCGGCCGCGGCCTATCCCGGCGTCGACTTCCTCCCGGTCGACATGCCGACGGTGTTCACCTCCCATCTCACCGGGCGGTATGAGCTGTTCGCCCGCATCGACGTCGCGCGCGGACCGGCCGGGCCGCTCCAGGTGGTCGTCGTCGGGGCGGTGCCCGCCGACCCCGAGGCGACCCTGTTCTGCCTCGACATCGCCTCGGGCCGGATCCTCATGCTCGGCGTCAAGGACCGGACCCTCGAACTGGTCAACTCGAGCTTCAAGGCGCTCAGCGAATTCCTGTACCACTTCGCGCTGTTCGTCGACCAGGACACCGGCCGGGCCGGCCGCGCGCGGCGCGCCGCCGTCCTGCGGGCCACCCTCGCCGGTATCGACCCGGCCGCGTTCGCCGATCCCGAGTCCTGGTGGTCGGTCACGTTCATGCAGCTCGAATACCGGACCGCCTGAGGCCCGGTCCGGCACGCACAGCCCGGCGCCGAAACCGGGTCGCCGCCGGCGCCCGGTCCGCTGTACGCTTCCGTCGGCCCGTCGCCGGCGCCTCACGGCCGGGCCTCCCCCATGCACGCTTGTGCTGCGCGCCGCGCGGCCGACGCGAACGAGGTGTCGCCCCATGCCCGGACCGTCCACGACGACGAAACCGTCCGCTCTCGACCGCCGGTCCGTGGCCGCGCTCCTGGCGCTCGCCGTGGCGGCGTTCTGCTACGTCACCGTCGAGACCGTCCCGGTCGGGCTCCTCGGCGAGATCGCCCGCGACCTCGACGTCTCCCAGTCCCAAGTAGGACTCCTGGTCACCGCGTACAGCGTCACCGTCGCCGTGGTCACCCTGCCGCTGGTGAAACTCGTCGCCCGCGTCCCGCGGCGCCCGCTCCTCCTCGCGCTCATGGCCGTCATGGTCGTCGCGACCGCGGGCTCCGCCGCCGCGACCGAGTACGGCATGCTCGTCGCCGCCCGCATCGCGACCGCCCTGAGCCAGGCGGTGTTCTGGGGCATCGTCGGACCGATCGCGGCCGGGATGTTCCCCGTCGAGGTCCGCGGCCGGGTCATGGCCGTCGTCTACACCGGCGGATCGATCGGCCCCATGCTCGGCATGCCCGCCGCCACCTGGCTCGGCCAGCGCGCCGGATGGCCCGTCGCGTTCCTCGCGATCGCGGCCATGGGCCTGGTCGCGTTCGGGACCCTCCTCGCGGCGCTGCCGTCGAAGCCGACCCGCAACGAGCACGCCGGGCGCGGGACGACGCCGGACGCGCGGCGGTTCGCGCTGGTGCTCGTGACGACGGTCCTCTCGGTCGCGGGGTTCTTCGCGGTGTACACGTACACGTCGACCGTGATCACCGCGGTCGCCGGGATGTCGGCGGCGGCGCTCGGGCCGCTGCTCCTGATCCGGGGGCTCGCCGACTTCGGCGGCATCGCGGCGGGCGGCATCCTCTCCGACCGCAGCCAGCGCCTGGCCGTGACGCTGCCGCTGATCCTGCTCGCCGCGATCTTCGCGGCGCTGTGGGCGTTCGGGTCCGACCCGTGGGTCGCGGGCGGCGTGGTGGTCCTCACCGGGCTCTCGATGGGGGCGTTCAGTCCCGCGCTCCAGAACCGCGTCATGGAGTTCGCGCCGGGGAGCACCGACACCGCCTCGGCGGCGAACTCGGTGGCGTTCAACGTCGGCATCGCGCTGGGCTCCTCGCTCGGCGGCCTCACGCTCGCGCACGCCGGCGCGCAGCACATCGCGCTGACGGGCGCGGTCTTCGCGGCGGCGGCCGTCGTGACGAGCGTGCTCACCACCGATCCAGGGCCGCGCCGGGAGCCGGCGAATTCGCTTGCCGACCGGTGAACCGTGGCGGAGACCGACGCGGTGACGATCGCCTACGACCCGCCTTCGCTGGACGGGGAGACCCTCGATGCGCTGCTGTACGACCACCTCAACTCGTGGGGTGCCGGCGACGACTTCTACCTCGCGGAGGTCATGGCCGCGAAGCGTGTGCTCGACGTCGGCTGCGGGACGGGCGCGATCCTGCGCCGGGCCCGCGCCGAGGGCCACGGCGGCCGGCTGTGCGGGCTCGATCCCGATCCGGCGATGCTCGGCCAGGCGGCGGTCTCGGACGCAGCCGAGTGGGTGCTCGCCCCGGCCGCGGACGCGGCGTGGCGCGGCGAGTTCGATCTGGCGATCATGAGCGGCAACGCGTTCCAGTGCCTTCTGGACGACCGGACCACGGCCGACTCGCTCGCCGCGGTTCGCCGGGCGCTCGCCGACGGCGGCAGGTTCGTCTTCGACACCCGCAATCCGGCCGCCGCGGCGTGGCGCTCCTGGACCTCGGAGCGCCCCTTCGCGTTCACCGATCCGCTCGGGGAGCCGATGGAGGTGAGCCAGCGGGCGAGCGAGCCCGACGAGCAGGGCGTGGTCACCGTCGACGCGTACTTCACCGCCTCGTACTGGGACGAGCCGCTCAAGGCGAGCTGCGGCCTGCGCTTCGTCGACGCCGCGCACCTCGACCGGCTCCTGCACGCGGCCGGATTCGCGGTCGAGGACCGCTTCGGCGCCTTCGACGGGCGCGCGTTCGACCCGGCGGCCTCCGGTTCGATCATCACCGTCGCCGCGGCGGTCTAGGGGTTCGAGCATTCCCGTCACCGCGGCGGCCTAGGAATCCGAGCGTGCCCGCTGTCCGAGTCCTTCGGTTCACTCGCTTCGCAGGTCTGCGGCTCGCAATCGTCGCCGAGGGCCGCTGATGGGCGCCGATCTGGTGTCCGGGAGCCGGACGCAGCGAGCGGGAGGCCGGACGACGGCCGCCCGGGGCCGTGAACGGTCCCTAGTACGGCGCGGCCTGCCGCTGGGCGTGCAGTCGGCGGGTGGCGGCGATGTCGATGCTGACGCGCCGCAGCGTCCCGGGAGGGGAGCCGCCGCCCGTCAGGGTGGCGACGACGGCGAGGGGCAGCAGCACGGTGCGGATGAACATGGCCCAGGGCGCCTTCCCGCCGATGCGGCCGCCGTCGCTGGTCCGCACCAGGCGGGTGCCGGTCAGCAGCGCGCCGAGCGCGCGGCCGTTCCAGTAGCACAGGCCGTACAGCATCGGCACGGCGAACAGGAGCGCGAGCAGGCCGAGTGCGACCACGCCGCCGCCGAGCCTCTGCGATTCGGCGAGCACGGCGAGGGCCGCGGTTCCGGCGGCGAGGCCGACCACGAACACGATGAAGTCGATGAGCCACGCGAAGAAGCCGGTCCACCGGGCCGGGACGTACGGCACGCCGTTGCCGAACCGCTCGATCCTCGTTTTCGCCATGGGCGCACCCTAACGGCACGACCGGTCCGGCCGCGGTGCCGCGATCGGCGGCCGCGACCGTCGCTGCCTGCGGTGCGATCGGACCGGAGCCCGGCACGGGGCGGATTCCCGCCGGTATCCCGCCGGTGTCCCGCCGCTCAGAGGCGGCATCCGGCCGGCCCGCGGCGCCTAGAGGCAGTGCCCGGCGGTCCTTGCCGGCGTCAGGTCGCCTGCCTGGACACGGTATCCAGCCGGTCCGCGCCGGTGTCCCGGCACCTAGAGGTGATATCCAGCGGTCCACCTCGGAGTCTGTCGCTGGAGGCGGCATCCAACCGACTCGTCCACGCCGGAGTCCCACCGCCTGAGGACGACATCCGGCCCGTCCGGGCCGCGCGCGGTCAGGCGTGGTCGAGTTCTGCTGCGAGGACGTCGGCCTCAGGGACGCCGCACGTCGCGTAGCCGGAGGCGGCCAGGAGCAGGTGGTGCCGTGCCTCGGCCGCGTCGCCGCTCATGCGGTAGGCGTCGGCGAGGCCGTGGTGGGCGCGGGCCAGTTCGTAGGCGTCCTCATGGGACTGGGCGAGGACCGCCGCGCGCTCGTGCTCGGCGATCGCCTCGGGGAGTCGGCCCGAGCCGGCGAGGGCGCGGCCGAGGCCGTTTCGGGCGGCGCGTTCCAGGGAGGGGTCGACGAGTCGGACCGCGTAGACGGCGGCCCGGTCGAAGTGCTCCGCCGCGTCGGCGTCCTCCCCCAGGCGCAGCAGGTCCTCGCCGAGTTCGATCAGGGTCGCGGTCGCGTCGGCGGTGACGCCGCCGCCCTGGTACGCCTCCAGGCAGGCGGCGTGTACGGCGGCCGCGTCGGCCGGGCCGCCGCGTTCGCGGGTCAGCACGGCGCGGAACACCTCGATGCGGATGCGGTTGTGCTCGTCGCCGGGGTCGAGGCGCTCGTCCGCCGCGGCGAGGCAGGACTCGACCTCCGCGAAGCGTCCGAGCCGCAGGAGCGGGACGACCATGTTGGTCCTGATGAGCGCCGCCGCCGACGCGTCCGCGGCGGCCTCGGCCTGGGCGAGCGCGGCCTCGTGCACCGCCACCGATTCGGCGAAGCGGCCCGAGCGCCGCAGGAGGATGCCGACGTTGGCGAGCGTCAGTGCGGCGTCGCCGAACTCGCCGAGGCCGCGTTTGAGGACCACGGACCGGTTGAGGTAGTCGATCGCCTCCCGGTGGCGGCCGGCGGCGACGAGCTGCCGGCCCGCGTCGCCGAGGGTGAACGCCTCTTTGCGGCGGTCGCCGGTGCGGCGGGCGATGTCGAGCGCGATCCCGTTGACCGCGGCCTGGGGGCCGATGTCGGGGTCGTGCACGAAGAACGCGTTGAAGGCCGTGGCCAGGTGCCACGCCTCCTCGAGCCGCCCGTTCGCTTCGGCCGCGACCACGGCCGCCTCGAGGTTGCCGCGCTCGGTGTGGAACCACGCCAGGGCGTCGGTCTGGCCGGTGAAACCGGGCAGCCCGACCGCGTGCGCGGCCGCGCCTTCGATGAAGCGGCGCTTGTTGGGGTGCAGCCGCGCCGCCGCCTGGTACGCGAAGTGGAGGTAGACGCCCAGGAGCCGGCCGAAGGACGCGTCGCGCTCGTCCGCGGGCTCGTCGATGCCGGCGAGCCGCGACGCGAACAACCGCACCAGGTCGTGCATCCGGTAGCGGCCGGGGACGCGGGTCTCGACCAGGTGGACGTCGACGAGCGCTTCGAGCATCGTCGACGCCTGCTCGGCGCCGGCGTCGACGAGGGCCGCGGCGGCGTGGAGGTCGACGTCGGGCCCGGGGACGAGGGACAGGCGGCGCAGCAGCCGCTGGAGGGCGGGGTCGAGTTCGAGATAGGAGGCGCGCAGGGCGGCGGCGACGCCGCGGTGGCCGACGTCGAGCTCGTCGAGGAGCCGGTCCTCGTCGGCGAGGCGGTCGAGGAGGTCGTCGACCCGCCACAGTGGACGACTGCGGAGGCGGGCGGCGGCGAGGCCCATGGCCAGCGGCAGGCGGCCGCACCGCTCGGCGATCGCGACGGCTTCCGGGACGCCGATCGGGTCGGTCATGGCGGCGCTGATCATCGCCACGGCCTCGTGCATCGGGGGTGGTTCGAGCGCCAGCGCGAACGCGCCGGCGAGGGGCGAGAGGTCGCGGCGGCTGGTCGCGAGGATGAGGCTGCCGGGCGTCCCCGGGAGCAGGGCCTCGACCTGGTCGGCGCCGGCGGCGTTGTCGAGGATGAGGAGGACGCGGCGGTCGGCCAGGACGCTGCGGTAGCGGGCGAGGATCTCGTCGAGGTCGGCGGGCAGGGGGCGGCCGACCGGGTCGAGGACGCGCAGCACGCGGGCGAGCACCGATCTGAGGTCCGGCCGGGGGCCGGTGCCGGGGGCGAAGCCGTGGAGGTCGACGAAGAGCTGGCCGTCGGGGTACCGCGGGGCGAGGAGGTGCGCGATCCGCACGGTCAGCGAGGTCTTGCCGACGCCGGCCATGCCGTGGACGGCGACGACCGCGGCGCCTTCGTCGACGGCGGTGACGACCGCGTCGACCTGGTCTTCGCGGCCGGCGAAGGCCGCGAGCGACCGAGGCAGCTCGCGGGGCACCAGGAGCACCGGTTCGGGCACGCCGGTCAGCAGGTTGCGCCCGTCGGCCTCCAGGCCCAGCGCCTGGGCGAGCAGCCGCACGGTCTTCGGCTGGGGCCGCACACGTCCGGACTCGATGTCTCTGATCGTGCGCGTCCCGATCCCCGCCTTCAGGGCGAGCTCTTCCTGCGTCAACATCGCCTGTACGCGGAGCGAGCGGAGGGTGCTGCGGGCGTCGGGCGCTCGGTCAGGCATGGGCCCATGATAGGCCGGTAGGGCGCATCGGCCGCGCCTGCGCCCGCAGCGGTGCGTCCGCGGCGGCTCACGCCGGGTCGCCGAAGCGATTCGGATCGGGGCCCGGCTCTCGGAGGTACGGCGGCGACCACCCGACCATCTCGGCGGCGCGCGGTGGGGCGAGCGGATGCCCGCGCCGCGGCCGAGCTCGCCGGGGACCAACCGACAGGGCGAGCCGCGTTCACCATGCCGCCCATAGCGTGTGCTTCGCGGGGGCGCGGGCGTGTTGCGCTGCGGCGGTCCCGGTCGAACCGGGACCGCCGCACACGGCCGCTATTCTGCGGGCACGGTCGGGACCTCGCCGGTGTCGTAGACCGGTGCGGGCATGGCCCGCAGGAGGTCGGCGAGGGCGCCGGCGTCCAGTGCGATCTCGGACGCGGCCCGGAGTCCGACCGCCCAGCCGTCGGGGTCGAAGCGGACGACCTCCATTTCGCCGGGGTCTTCTTCGGATTCGGCGACGGCCCACGTGGTGCCGTCGTCGTCGGTGGTCTGCGTGCAGGTGAAGCCGTCCTGGCACGCGACCGGGTACGGGCCGCTCCCGGGCGGGTCGGCGATCCCGGGGAGCCACCCGCCGGGCAGGAGGTACCGGAGGTCGAAGCCGACGTCGCCGTGCTCGGCGGGGTATTCGCCCGAGGCGACATAGGTGCGGGTGACCGCCGCACCGTAAATGGAATCGCCGATCTGGACCGGGACGCCCTCGCCGAGGTAGGCGCCCGGCCGGGCCGCTTCGAGGGCGGCGCGCGCCGCGTCCGCGGTGGCGTCGACGCCGGCCTGCGCCCCGGCGTCCCAGTCAGGGTCGTAGGTCCAGCCGACGGGCACGTCGACCAGGTCGCCGACCGGGGCGAGGCCCGTCGTGTCGAAGTCGAACTCCGGCATGGCCTCCACCGCGGCGGTGAAGTCCTCCAAGGCGACGGGGTGCTCCGGAGCGGGTCGGCCGCAGCCCATGTCCCAGGAGGCGCGCAGGCCGGTCCCGTTCGGGTACGCGACCGCGGCTTCGAACGCGCACTCGTGGTCGACCACGTGCATGACGCGGCCGTCGTCGAGCTCGGTGGTCGTCAACTCGTCGGTCCAGTCGGCGTCCTCGTACCAGGGGGCGCCGGCGGCGCTGATGAGGTGCTGCGGGAAGACCTGGTCGGTTGCCGGGCCCGGCTCGGGGGTCCAGCCGCCGGGCAGCAGCGACTCGATGCGCAGGACGACCTCCTCGTCCCCGCCTTCGGACTGGAGCTGGACCGCGAAGGACCGCAGCCAAGTCTGCCCGTAGTTCCCGGGCGTCTGGACGGCGCCGAAGTCGAGCTCCGGCTCGCTGCCGCCGAGGAGGCCCGATTCGGCGATGAGGTCGCCGAACGCGGCGGCCGCCGCCTCGCCGATCCGCGACCGCTCCGCGGCGGTGCCGAACTCCTCGTCCGGCTCGAACGGGTAGCCGGACATCGCGGAATCGCCGGCGCCACCCGCAACGGCCCCGTCGCGCATCGGGTCGGCGTCGGCTGGCGGGGGCCCGGACACCGCCAGCGCCAGGACGGCGGCGACGGATGCGATGCCCGCACTGGTCGCCGCGCCGAGGACGGCGAGGCTGCGGCGGCGGGCGCGGTAGCCGTCGCGAACGATCCGGTCGAGGTCGAGGGCCGCCCGGTCCGGGGGCGTGTCGGGTCGGGCACGGCGGAGCAGGTCTGGGGCGTCGTGAGGGTGCATGCGGTTCGGCTTCCTTCGGCGGGATCGGGACGGGGGCACGGGTCGTCCGGCCCGCCGATGCGGCGGAACCCGACACCCTATGTACGGCCGCGACCGCCCCGCCGGGTTGCCCTGGTCCGCAGGGAGAACCGTGCCGCATGCCGGGCGAACCGGAGCGGGCCCGCGCGTGTACGTGCGAGGCGGTGCTGCGAACACGGCGTCGTTACGGTCATCTGCGCACGGAGCGAACGGGCGAACCGGCGCCGTGCGCGAGGCCGAGCGGCGAGCGCGGCGTCGCGAAGTGCGCCGCGCTCACTAGGCGGAACGGGCGACCGGCGATTGCGCAAAGCGGAGCGGCGTCGCGAAGTGCGCCGCGCTCGCTAGGCGGAACGGGCGACCGGCGCCGACCCGCCCGGGCCGGACCCGGTGCAGGGCGCGAGGTGCTGCGCCGGGCTTCGTGCGTTCACCGCGGTCGCTTGTCACAAGGCGCTGCGGGCTTCGTCCGTCCATTCTGAAGAGTCTCCGCTCGGTTCTACGGACTGAGGCGCGGTGCGAGGTAGGCGGAGAGGACTTCCTTGGTCTCGGCGACGAGGCCGGGGAGGGCCGCCTCGTCGGCGCTCATGATGAGCGGGAGCAGGCCCCGGAAGAGGTGCACGGCGACCTCCGCGGTGCGGGCCCGCGCCTCGGGCGGGAAGTCCGGGGCGCGCTTCGCCAGGATGCGGTCGAGCTGCTCGAACATGAGCGCCTGGGCGGGCCGCTTCGCGTTGGCCAGCCCCGACGACAGGTGCGGATCCGACAGCAGCGCATAGAATCCCGGGTTCGCGCGGTCGAAGGCCACGATCGGGTCGATGACGCGGTCGAGCATGTCCGCGAGCGGCAGGTCGGCCACCGACAGGTCGAACGCCTCGCCGTGGGCGGCCCGGAGGCGCTGGACGTACCGCGCCATGAGCGCCTCGGCGATGGCCTCCTTGTTCCTGAAGAACTGGTAGAGGGTGCCGGGAGACGCCCCTGCCGCGGCGGCGACGGCGTTGGTGCTCGCCTTCGCGTATCCCTGCGCGGCGAAGACCTCGGCCGCGGCGTCCAGCAGTTCCTCCATGCGCTTCTCGCCGCGGGCCTGGCGCTTGCGCTTGGTCGTGTCGTCGGTCACGGAAGCCCCCCGGTCTTGTAAATGCGAGTAGTTGCTCGTATTTTTATTGCGAGCGCTCACTCGTATTTCACTCTACGCCGGTCGGGAGACCCCATGACCTCCACCGCACCTCCAATCGCGCCACCCGGCCCGCTCCTGCACCGGATCGGCCGCTTCACCTACCGCCGCAGGCGATTCGTGCTCGTCGCCTCGCTGCTCGTCCTCATCGCCGCCGCGTTCGCCGCCTCCGGGACGATGAACGCGCTCGTCCTCTCCCGCTACCAGGTCCCCGGCTCCGAATCGATCACCACCGGGCAGGAGCTCCACCGGGACTTCGGCACCGGCTCCGCGAACGTCCTGCTCGTCGTCACCGCCGCGGACGGGAACGTCGACTCCCCCGCCAGCGCCGCCGCCGGCGCCGCGCTGACCGAGGAGTTCGCCCGGTTCGACGAGGTCCTGCGGGTCCACTCGTACTGGGACGGCGGATCGCCGACCCTCCGCAGCGAAGACGGCTCGCAGGCGCTCGTCACCGCGTACGTCCCGGGCGACGTCACGCACATCCGGGAAGCAGTCCTGCCGCGGCTCAAGGACGCGTTCGAGCGCACCGGCGGTCCGCTCACGGTCGCGATCGGCGGCTCCGACGAGCTGTTCCGCGAGGCCGCGCAGATCGCCCGCGAGGACTTCCTGCTCGCCGAGGCGATCGTCATCCCCGGGCTCCTGGTGCTGCTCATCGCGATCTACCGCCGCCCGGTCGCCGCGCTCCTCACCGTCGGGACGGGGCTGTTCGCGCTGGCGGTGTCGCTGGCGGCCGTCCGGTTCATCGCAGCCCAGGTCGAGATGTCCACATTCGCGGCCAACCTCATTCTGGTGATGGCCATGGGCCTGGCGGTGGACTACTGCCTGTTCATCGTCAGCCGGTTCCGGGAGGAGTCGGCGCTGCACGACCGCGCCGAAGCGGTCGCGCGCACCGTCGCCAGCGCGGGGCGGACGGTGGTGTTCTCCGCGGTGACGGTGGCCGCCAGCCTCTCGGTGCTGCTGTTCATGCCGTTCCCGTTCCTGCGTTCCTTCGCGTACGCGGGGATCGTGGTGCCGCTCGCGTCGGTGCTCGGCGCGGTCGTGGTCCTGCCTGCAGCCCTTGCGGTCTGGGGCCACCGGGTGCAGCGGCGCGCCGCGCCGCGCCCGGTGGCGGAGGGCCGGTGGTACCGGCTCGCGTCGGCGGTCATGCGCCGGCCGGTCCTGTGGGGCGCGGCGGCGCTGGTCCTGGTGCTGGTGCTCGCGTCGCCGCTGCTGGGGGTCCGCTTCGGCGTCCCCGACGAGCGGGCGCTGCCGGAGGACGCGCCGAGCCGGGTCGCGACCGACCAGGTCACGGCGAACTTCGCGGCGGAGGAGACGGACGCGCTGCTGGTCCGGGCCGGCGGCGCCGATGAGGCGTCGCTCGCGGCCTACGCCGCCGAGCTCTCCGAAGTGGACGGCATCGCGCAGGTGGATTCGGCCGCGGGCCGGTTCGTCGACGGCCGCTTGACGGCGGACGCCGACGCGGGGCGGTTCACGTGGCAGGGGGCGGACACGTGGCTCTCGGCGGTGCCGACAGTGGAGGCCATGCGGGCGGACCCGTACGGGATCGTCGGGGACGTGCGGGCGGTCGAGGCCCCGTTCGCGACCTCGGTGGCCGGCTACCCGGCCGACCTCGCGGACTTCCGGGACGCGCTGCTCGAACGGCTGCCGCTGCTGCTCGGCCTGATCGTGCTCGTCACGTTCGCGGTGCTGTTCCTGATGACCGGGAGCGTGGTCGCGCCGCTCAAGGCGACCGTGCTCAACGGACTGTCCATGGCGGCCATGTTCGGGGCCGTGGTGTGGGTGTTCCAGGACGGGCACCTGTCCGGGCTCATCGGGTTCACCCCGCAGGGCTCCTTCGAGCCGAGCATCCCGATCCTCATGTTCTGCATCGCGTACGGGCTCTCCATGGACTACGAGGTGTTCATGCTGGCGCGGATCAAGGAGGAGTACGACCGCACCGGCGACCGGACCGGTTCGATCGCGGTCGGCCTCCAGCGCTCGGCGCCGCTGGTCACCGCCGCGGCGCTGGTGCTGGCGTTCACGTTCGCGGTATACGCGACCGGGGACGTGGTGTTCCTGCAGATGCTGGGCGTGGGCATGGCGCTGGCGGTGGTCGTGGACGCCACGGTGATCCGCGGGATCCTGCTGCCGGCCGCGATGCGGCTGACGGGCCGGGCGAACTGGTGGGCGCCGGCGCCGCTGCGGCGCCTGCACGGGCGGATCGGGCTGCGCGAGGGGTGAGTGCGGCGGCCGCGGCGTCAGGCGCTCTTGCGTTTGCGCGCGGTCGCCTTCTTGGCGGTCGACTTGCGTCCCGCGGCCTTCTTGGCCGCCTTCTTCGCGGTCTTCTTGGCGGGGCGCCCGCCCCCTTGGTGCTCGACGCTCTTCTTGAGGGCGTCCATCAGGTTGATGACCTTGGCCTCGGGTTCGGCCTCGACGCGCTTGCGGACCTTGCGGCCGGACTGCTTGGCCTCGATGAGCTCGGCGAGGGCCTCCTGGTAGTCGTCGCTGTACTCGTCGGGGCGGAAGTCGTCGGCCAGGGACTCGATGAGCGCGTCGGCCATCTCGAGCTCCTGGGCGCGGGCCTGGGCGTCGAGGCCGGTGAAGGCGGGCTCGCGGATCTCGTCGGGCCACATCATCGTGTGGACGAGCAGCAGGTCGTCGCGGGGCCGGAGCACGGCGAGGCTCTCCCTGCGCCGCAGGGTGATCTTGACGACGGCGATCTTCCCGGACTCGCTCAGCGCCTCGCGCAGCAGGACGTACGGCCGGGCGGCGGCCTTGCCCGGTTCGGCGTAGTAGGAGCGCTCGTAATGGATCGGGTCGATCTGCTCGCCGGGCACGAACTCGAGGACCTCGATGGTCTTGGAGGTGCTCACCGGAAGGGCGTCGAAGTCCTCGTCGTCGAGGAGGACCACCTCGCCGTCAGCCTCGACGCCTTTGACGATCTCCTCCTCCGGGACGACTTCGGCGTCGAGCTCGCAGACCTTCTGGTAGCGGATCCGGCCCTCGTCGGAGGCGTGGTACTGGTGCAGGCCGCGGTCGTGGCTGCGCGTGGCCGAGTGGAGCTTGACCGGGATGCTCACCAGCCCGAACGCGATCACTCCGTCCCAGATGCCCGCCATCACCACAGCATGACACCCGCGGTGATCGAATGTGCGCGATACGTGACCATTGCACGCTTGCGGACCGTAGGCTCTGGCGGTGGACCTACCTGCACCGATGCTGGCGTCGGCCGGGCCGCTGCCGGCCCGCGCCGGGTGGGCATACGAGTTCAAATGGGACGGGATCCGCGTCCTCTGCGACGTCCGAGACGGGCGCTGGCGCCTGGTGACGCGCCGCGGCACCGACGCGACCGACAAGTTCCCCGAGCTCGCCGCGATCGGCGGCCTCGGGGACGTGCTCCTCGACGGCGAGCTCACCGTGTTCGACGGCCGCCGCCCCGACTTCGCCGCCGCCGTCAGCCGGCTGCGCACCCCGCAGCGGAGGGTCGACGAGCTCGCGGCGACCCGGCCGGCGACCGTGCTCGTCTTCGACGTCCTGCGATACAACGGCACCGACCTGCGCAAGCAGCCGTACGTGCAGCGCCGGGTGACCCTCGACGGGCTCGGTCTGAGCGGCGAGCGGTGGACGGTGCCGCCGTGGTCCGACGACCGGCTCGCGATCATCGCGACGAGCCTCGCGCACGGCCTCGAAGGCGTGGTCGCCAAACGGCTGAACAGCCCGTACGTCAGCGGGCGCTCGCGGCACTGGATCAAGTACCGGCACAAGTCGGTCGTCGACGCCGCCGCGATCGGATGGGTGCGCACGGCCGGCGGCGGCGCTTCGCTGCTGCTGGCCGAGGCCACCGAGGACGGGCTCGCCTACCTCGGGCGCTGCACCGTACCGGAGGACGTCCTGCCGGCACTCGAACCGCTCGAGACCGGGGCGCCGGCGGTCGCCGTCCCCGACCCGCCGAAGGACGTCCACTGGGTGCGGCCCGAGATGCAGGTCGAGGTGACCGCCGCATCGCGCACCCCGGACGGGCGGCTGCGGCACGCGAAGTTCGTGCGGGCCAGGACCGACCAGCTCGGATAACCGCGCGAACACGCCGGCGCGCGCGGCCGCCGCGGCCGCGGCGGCGGCCCGCCGCGCGGCCCGCTCGTCGAGCGGGTCGCCGCTCACGAGGAACCGGTAGTAGAGCGGGGCCGAGAGTGCGCGGATCACCTCGTCGGCGTCGGTCCCTTCGGGCACGTCGCCGCGCTCGGCGGCCTCGGCCACGCACGGGGACCACTCGTCGATGCGGACGCGGTAGAACCGGTGCAGTGCCGCGGCGGTGTGCGCGTCGGCGGCGGCGGCCGCGATCAGGGCCTTGAACAGGGGTCCTTGCCGCGCGTCGGTGAGAGTTCTGCAGATGAGCGCCGCCTGCGCGGCCAGGTCGCCCTCGAGGGTTCCGGTGCGGGCGCGCGGCAGCGAGGACTCGGCCATCTCGGCGAGCATGTCGGCGACCAGACCGGGGACGGTGCCCCAGCGGCGGTAGACGGTGGTCTTGCCGACGCCGGCGCGGCGGGCGACCTCGGCGAGGTCGAGGTCGGTCCCCTTCTCCACCAAGGCGTCTCCAGCGGCGCGCAGCACCGCCTCGCGGACCCGGGCGGTGCGCCCGCCGGGGCGGGAGGTGCCGGGAGCGCCTGCGACCTGATTCATAACGGGACTCCAGTTGCGTTAAGCGTCGGTTCTGAGATAGCTTAGACCTCACGTTAACGGAACCGTAGTTCCTTTAGAAGGGATCCTCCAATGGAACACCGCCGCCTCGGCCGCTCCGGCCTCCACGTCCCCGCCCTGTCCTTCGGCGCCGGCACCTTCGGCGGCTCCGGGCCGCTCTTCGGCGCCTGGGGCGACACCGGGGTCGCACAGGCCCGCCGCATGGTCGACCTCGCCCTCGACGCCGGCATGTCCATGTTCGACACCGCCGACGTCTACTCCGACGGCGCCTCCGAGGAAGTGCTCGGCGCGGCCCTCAAAGGGCGCCGGGACCGGGCGCTGATCTCGACCAAGGCCGGACTCCCGATCGGCGAGGGCGCCAACGACGCGGGCGCGTCGCGGATCCACCTCGTGCGCGCCGTCGAGACCGCGCTGCGCCGCCTGGGCACCGACTACATCGACCTGTTCCAGCTCCACGCCTTCGACGCCGGCACCCCGGTCGAGGAGACCCTGGCCGTCCTCGACGACCTGGTGCGGGCCGGGAAGATCCGGTACGTCGGCGCCTCGAACTACGCCGGCTGGCAGCTCCAGAAGAGCCTCGACGCCGCCGACCGCCTCGGCCTGCCGCGCTTCGCCGCGCACCAGGTGTACTACTCGCTCGTCGGACGCGACTACGAATGGGAGCTCATGCCCCTCGGGATCGACCAGGGGGTCGGGGCCCTGACGTGGAGCCCGCTCGGCTGGGGCCGGCTCACCGGGAGGATCCGGCGCGGGCAGCCCGTCCCCGAAGGAAGCCGGCTCCACGAGACCGCGCAGTACGGCCCGCCGGTCGAGGACGAGGCGCTCTACCGCGTCGTCGACGCGCTCGACGAGATCAGCGCCGAGACCGGGAAGTCGGTGCCGCAGATCGCGATCAACTGGCTGCTGCGCCGCCCCACCGTCGCCTCGGTCATCGTCGGCGCCCGCGACGAGGACCAGCTCAGGCAGAACCTCGGGGCCGTCGGCTGGGAGCTCGACGCCGACCAGATCGCCCGGCTCGACAAGGCCAGCGCGAAGACCGCGCCGTACCCGTACTACCCGTACGAGCGCCAGCCGGGGTTCGCACGGCTCAACCCGCCCGCGGTCGCGCCGGCGTAGCCGGCGGGCGGCGTGTGGCGGCCCGGCCGGGCGGCTACGAGCCGCCCGACTCCTCGGGCACCGGCGATTTCTCGGCGAAGCCGTTGGGCGGCAGCAGCGCCGTCTGCACCACCTGTTCGCCCTCGATGCGCCGCAGCAGGATCCCCCGCCCGGGTGGTTGCGGGCTGGGGCGCACCTTGTTGAACAGGGCCCCTTGCCCCCGGCTGCCGGACATGACCAGAAGGGGAGATTCGAGTTCGCTCACCCGGCTCACGACCGGATCGAACGTCGATCGGGCGGCACCTGAGGCGCGTCGGGCGACGACGATGTGAAAGCCGATGTCGCGGCCGTGCGCGATGAGATCGGACAGGTCCGCGAGCGGGTTGAGCCTGGTCGCCACGATGTCGTAGTCGTCGACGAGCAGGTACAGGTCGGGACCGGTCCACCAGGACCTGTCGCGCAGTTGCACGGCGGTGACACCGTGGCTCGGCAGGCGCTTCTCCATCGGGCCTTTCAAGTTCTTGACGGTCCCCAACAGCTGGCTCGAGGACATGGCGTAGTCGAGCAGGGTCGGCTCGCCGATCTCCTCGAGCATGCCCCGCCGGTAGTCGACCATGATGATCTTGGCGTCCCGCTCGCCGCGGGCGTCGCGGATCTCGCGGGCGAGATGCCGCAGCAGGTTGGTCTTGCCGCTTCCGGAGTCGCCGAAGACGAGCAGGTGCGGGTCCTTGTCGAAGTCCAAGTGCACCGGCTTGAGCCCGGCCTCGTCGAGACCGATCGGTATGCCCGGCCGGGTCCGGTCGACCGCCTTGAGGAAATCGGCGACCGGCAGCCGCTTGGGGAGGAGCCGCACCGGCGGGCATGGCCTCCCGGGCCACGCTTCGCGGACCCGCGACACGAGGTCCTCGACGCCGGCTTGGAGGTCATCGCCGTCGCGGATCGAGTCGATGCGCGGCACCGCAGCCAGGAAGTGCAGCTTGTTCGGCGACAGTCCGCGCCCCGGCCGATTCGGAGGCACGTTCGCCGCCGCCTTGCGGTCGATCTCGGACTCCATGCTGTCCGAGAGCTTCAGCTCGATCTTGAGGCCGAACATGTCGCGCATGTTCATGCGGATGTCACCCCAGCGGGTGCAGGTGACGACGACATGCACGCCGAAGGCCAAGCCGCGGTTGCCGATGGCGCGAACCTGGTCCACGAACGGCTCGAAGTCCTCGCGCAGCGTCATCCAGTTGTCGACGACCAGGAACAGGTCGCCGAAGGGGTCGTCAGCGAACCGGCCCTGGGCTTTCAAGCGCCGGTACGACGCCATCGAGTCGATGCCGTTGGCGGTGAAGTGCGTCTCGCGGTCGTCAAGGATGGCGGTGAGCTCCTGGAGGGTCCGCCGGACGCCCTCATCGTCCTGACGGCCGAAGACCCCTGCCACATGGGGCAGGCCCGCGAGCGCGCGGAGGGTGCCCCCACCGAAGTCGAGGCAGTAGAACTGCACTTCGCGTGGGGTGTGGGTGAGGGCGAGCGAGCCGATCATCGACCGCAGCAGCGTCGACTTGCCCGTCTGGGCGGCGCCGGCGACCGCCACGTTCCCCTGGGCCCCGCCGAGGTCCGCGACGAGCGGAGCGCGGCGCTGCTCGAAGGGCCGGTCCTCTTCGCCGAGTACGGCTCGCAGCCGCCACTTCCAGCTCTCCCCGCCGCCGGGGGAAAGCCCCCGTGCCGGGTCGGCCGTCAGCCGCGGGAGCAGGAGGTCGAGGCTCGGGGGCTCCGCGAGCGGTGGCAGCCAGACCTGCCGAGCCGGGCGCCCTCTGCCTTTCGACAGCTCGACCAGGGTTTCGATCTCGCTGCGCACCGGCTCGCCCGAGCCCGGTTCGGTCGCGGGCACCGCCGTGCCGCTGTAGGCGGCCCGGAATCGCACCAGCTCTTGCGTCCCGACCTGGAGGTAGCCGTGGCCGGGGGCCGGCGGCAGCTCGGAGGCGGCGTTCGAGCCGATGGCGGCGCGCGATTCCTGCTGGGTGAAGGTCCGCAGCGCCAACCGGTACGACAGGAACCCCTCCAGGCCCCGCAGCTTGCCGTCGCCGAGCCGCTGGGTGGCGAGCAGCATGTGGACGCCCAGCGAGCGGCCGATGCGCCCGATGTAAAGGAACTGGTTGATGAACTCCGGTTTGGCCACGAGCATCTCGGAGAACTCGTCGACGACGACCAGGAGCGACGGCATCGGCTCGAGACGCTGCCCGGTCAGGCGCGCCTGCTCGTACACCCAGCGGTTGGCGAAGTTCCCGGCGGCCCGGAGGGCCTCCTGGCGGCGCACCAGTTCGCCTTCGAGCGCGTCGGCCATGCGGTCGACCAGTTCCATCTCGTCGGCGAGGTTGGTGATGACCGCGGACACGTGCGGCAGCTCGTCGAGGGCCGCGAAGGTCGCGCCGCCCTTGAAGTCGACGAGGACGAGGTTCAGCTCGTCGGGCGAGTGGGTGGCGATCAGCGAGCCGACGATGGTGCGGAGCACCTCCGACTTCCCCGAACCGGTGGCGCCGACCAGCAGTCCGTGCGGGCCCATGCCGCCTTGCGACGCCTCTTTCAGGTCCAGCGCGAGCGGTTCGCGGCCGAAGGCGCCGATGCCGATCGGCACCCGCAGGTAGTCGTCGGCGGGCTTGGCCTTCCAGTGGGTCCCAGGCCGGAACTCGGTCGCTTCGAACCCGAGGACCTCGGCGAGGCGGATGCCCTTGGTGTCGGGCGAGGTCTCCTCCGGGCCGGCCGGCTCGGCGAACGTGGCCGTCGGCCATCGGCCGGCCGGCGCGGCCGGTCCCGCCGGCGTCCACGCCCGGTCGATCCTGTCGATGATCTCGGCGGCGCCGTCGATGTAAGGCTCTTCGAGCGGCGAGTCGTCGCTGAGGAACGGCTGTGCGACGCGGAACCGGAGGCCCTTCATCAGCGCCCAGCCGGGCTCGGATTCGGGGAGGCGCCGGGACAGCGCCGGGTCGATCAGCGAGTCGTCGGGGTCGGGGAGCCGGAGTTCGATGTAGGAGCCGAAGAGTTCGAAGAGGGGCCGGGGCAGGTCGAGGGGCCGCCGGGTCGCGACCGCGAGGTGGACGCCGAACTCCCTGCCGACGTTGATGAGGCGCTCGATACGAGCCGCGAACTTCGGGATCGCGCCGGCGAAGTCCGACCACTGGTCGATGAAGATCACCAGGTCCGGGTGCGGCCCTTCGGGAAGGGTGCCGCGGCTGTTGCGGAAGTGCTCGGTCGAGACCAGGCCGTGCTTGCGGAACAGCGCCTTGCGCTGCTTGATGAGTTCTTCGGTCCGGTCGAGGAGTGCCGTGACGGCGTCGGACTCGTCGTCGCCGACGACGCTGCGGACGTGCGGGAGGGCTTGCAGGGAGCCGAGCTTGTTCGCGCCGGATTCGAGGAATTCGAGCGCGATCTCGCTGGGGCTGTGGGTCATCGCGAGTGAGCAGGCGAGGGTCCGCAGCAGGGAGCTCTTGCCGGCGCCCATCTTGCCGACGGTCAGGATGTGCCCGCCGCGCTGTCCGAAGCTCACCGACATGGTCTCGCTGCGCTCGCCGTGGGCCACGACCTGTCCGATGGGGACGATGAGGCGTCCGCTGCCCTCCCAGGCGGTGGCGCGGAAGCCGTGCAGCGGCGTCGCGGTCAACTCCCCGGTGAGCCGTCCGAGGCTCAGCCGCGATCCGGTCTCCAGGAACAGCTTCGGCCCGCCCGATCCGACGCGCGCGAGTTCGATGGGCGATTCGAGGCGGCCGAACTGGGTGGGGGTCTGGCGGCCGTCGGTGCGACTGGGGACCTCGGTGCTCACGTACTGCCAGAGGTCGTCGGGGGTCACCGAGCCCACGCCGCGGACGTCGGCGTCGCCGCTGCGCAGCCCGTGCACGACCGCCGCGGTGAAGGCCGACTGGCCCGGGGCGCCCTCGGCGTCGAGCACGCCGTCCGCCGCCTCCTGGACCGCGTCGGTCGCGGTGAGGACGAAGACGCCGCGGCCGGAGGCGAAGTCCTGCAGCTCCTGCTCCATGTCCGGTTGCGGGCCCGACTTGAGCCCGTCCTCGGTGAACAGTCCCGAGTAGCAGCAGTCGAGGAGGACCACGACGGCCTCGGCGTCGCTGTCGGCCATGCGCTCCTTGACGAAGGACGCCGACACCGAAGTCGAGGCCAAGCCCGAGAGGACGTCGGTCCTCGGCACCGCGAAGTGGAGGCGGCGGCGCCGGTCGCGCACGCCGTGGCCGGAGAAGTAGAGGAGCACCACGTCGTCGGGCCGGGCCTCGGCGAAGAGCCGCTCGATGGCCTGCTCGACGGTCAGTTTCGACTCGTTGACGAGGATCTCGACCTCGAACCCGCCGACGCGCCGGTCCTTGAGGAGCTCGCCGAGTTCCACGGCGTCGGTCTCCGGGGAGATGAGTCCGTTGAGGGAGGAGTCGTGGTAGCTGTCGTTGGCGACCAGCAGGGCTCTCCTGGTCATTGCGCCTCTTCGAGCGCCTTGACCAGTTTCGCCGTCTCGCCCGGGACGTCCTTGGGGTGGAGCCCGGTCATGGTCACCTCGGTCTCGCCGCGCCGCACGGTCACCGACCCGATCGTGGTGCGCTGCACGCAGGCGATGACGACGTCCGCGATGGCCTTGAGTCCCGCGGCGGACACCAGGCCCGAGACGATGAGGACGCCGATCTCCTGCCCGAGGCCGGCCTTCGAACCGGGTGCGGGCTCCACTTGCGGCGACGCCACTGCCAGGCCGCGCACGCTCCGCACCTCGTCCGCCACCTCACTGCAGAGCCGGTCGAACCGCGCCGCTGAGACGCCTTCGCCGGGGGAGAGTTCGATGACCAGTTCGTCGGGCATTGACACCTGCCTTCGCCAGTGGAAGCTGCGCTCATTATCCCGCACGGCGTCTACGGGTGCGTGACCGCCGCTCCCGCAAGGCGTCGCGGACGACGGCGAGGCGCGTTCGCGTCCTCGATAGACTCGGCGGATGTCAGAGGGGTCCCCGCCGCAGCCGACGGCGCTCGTCACCGGCGCGGCGGCGGGGATCGGGGCGGCGTTCGCCAGAGCCCTCGCGCGGGACGGGTACCGGCTGGTGCTCGTGGACCGCGACGGGGAGCGCCTGCGCGGGCTCGCGAACGCGCTCCCCGTCCCCTGCGAGACGGTGACCGCGGATCTCGCGGTGGAGGCCGAGGTCGCCCGGATCGAGGCGCGCTGCCGCGAGGGCGTCGACCTGCTGGTGAACAACGCCGGGTTCGGGCATCCCACCGAGCTGCTGGAGACGCCGGTGGCGGCCGAGGTCGCGATGGCGCGGCTGCACATCGAGGCCGTGCTCCGGCTGACGCTCGCGGCCCTGCCGCCGATGATCGCCCGCGGGAGCGGCCGCGTCGTCAACACCGCGTCGGTGCTCGGCTTCTTCCCCAGCTCGACGTACTCGGCGACCAAGGCGTGGGTCGTCAACTTCAGCCAGTCCACGGCCAGGACGACGCTGCCGCACGGGGTCGCGGTGACGGCGCTGTGCCCGGGGTTCACGCGCACCGAGTTCCATGCGACCGCGGGCATGAACATGGCGGGGGTGCCCGGCTTCCTGTGGCTGGAGGCCGACGCCGTCGCGGCGGCGGCGCTGCGGGACTCGCGGAAGGGGAAGGCCCTCAGCGTTCCCGGGTGGCAGAACAAGGTCATCGTCGCGATTGGACGGCTGCTTCCGGCGGGGCTCATCGGGCGGATGCTCACCGGCTCGGGTTCGCGCAACCCGGTGCGGCAGCCGCAGAGGTGAACGCGCCCCCGGCAGGGGGGCCGGGGGCGCGGGCGGGGGCTGCGGTCAGACGCCGACCGGTTCCCGGGGAGCGGGTGCGGCCGGCTGCTCGGGCTCGGGTGCCGGCCGGTGATCGTCGACGAGGGTGGCCTCGTTGAAGGGCCGGTCGCCGGCGAAGACCCGCCGGGCCTGGCCGCGGTCGAACTCCTTCGTCCAGGTGCCGATGAGGACGGTGGCGACGGCGTTGCCGGCGAAGTTGGTGAGGGCGCGGGCCTCGGACATGAAGCGGTCGATGCCGAGGATGAAGCCGACGCCGTCGACCAGGTCGGGGCGGTGGGACTGGAGGCCGCCGGCGAGGGTCGCGATGCCGGCGCCGCTGACGCCGGCCGCGCCCTTGGAGGCGATGACCATGAACACCAAGAGCGAGATCTGCTCGGCGAGGCCGAGCGGTTCGCCCTGCGCGGTGGCGATGAACAGGGTCGCCATCGTCAGGTAGATCGCGGTGCCGTCGAGGTTGAACGAGTATCCGGTCGGCACGGTGATGCCGACGACGGGCTTGCTGACGCCGAGGTGCTCCATCTTGGCGATGAGCCGCGGCAGGGCCGACTCCGAGGACGAGGTCGAGACGATCAGCAGGAACTCCCGGCCGAGGTAGCGCAGGAGCTGGAAGATGTTGACGCGGGCGGCGAGCCACAGGACGGCGCCGAGGACGCAGAAGACGAACAGCAGGCAGGTCGCGTAGAAGCCGATCATGATGACCGCGAGGCTCTTCAGCGCGTCCCAGCCGGTCTCGCCGACGACGGCCGCGATCGCGCCGAACGCGCCGATCGGCGCGACCCACATGATCATGGCCAGGACCCGGAAGACGAGTCGCTGGAGGTGTCCGATGCCGCGCAGGATCGGCTCCCCCGCGGGGCCCATCTTCTGGAGGGCGAACCCGGCGAGCAGCGCCACCAGCAGGGCCTGGAGGACCGAGCCGGAGGTGAACGCGGAGACCATGCTCTCGGGGATGACGCCGAGGAGGAAGTCGACGGTGCCGTGGCCGCCGGCCTCGGACGCCTGCTCCTGCGCGGCGGTGGCCGCGGTCGGGTCGAGGTCCATGCCCGAGCCCGGGTGGAGGAGGTTCCCGACGACCAGGCCGATGGCCAGCGCGAAGGTGGACATGAGCAGGAAGTAGCCGAGGGCGATGAGCCCGACCTTGCCGACCTTCGCGGCCTTCGCCACCGAGCCGATCCCGAGCACGATGGTGCAGAAGATGATCGGGACGATCATCATCTTGATGAGGGCCACGAATCCGGTGCCGAGTGGCTTGAGCTGCTTCGCGAACTCGGGGAGCGCGAACCCGACGGCGACGCCGAGGACCACGGCGACGATCACGGCCAGGTAGAGGTAGTGGGTGCGGTCGCGGCGCTTCGGGGGTGGCGGCATGGACATCGTCGTCTCCTCGTTCATCGGGCGTTTGACCGAAGTATTCATTCGCTTGTGAGGCCAGTCACTATTTAGTTCATTTCGGTCGCATGATCGGCACGTGATGAAATGGGGCGTGACGAAACCGTGGCCGCTCGCCAGGCAGCTCCTGGTGCTGCAGCTCGTCCTGGTCGGCCTGATCGTCGGCGCCGGGACGGCGCTGGCGTACGTCGACGCCGGGCGGGCGACCGACGACAACGCGCGCGAAGAGGTGCTCGCGGTCGCCTCGACCGTCGCGGACTCGCCGAGCGTGATCGCCGCGCTCGCGACCCCGGATCCGAGCCTGGAGCTGCAGCCGTTCGCCGAGCGGGTCCGGGCCGACACCGGGGTCGACTTCATCACGATCATGAGCCCGGAGGGCATCCGGTACACGCACCCGGACCCGTCGCAGATCGGCAAGCGGTTCATCGGGAACACCGAGACGGCCCTCGCCGGGCGGCCGTTCACCGAGACCTACACCGGGACGCTGGGGCCGTCGATGCGCGCGGTCGTGCCCGTATTCGACGACGTCGACGCAGTGGTGGCGCTGGTGGCCGTGGGGATCACGATCGAGGCGATCTCGGCAGAGCTCAACGAGCGCCTGGTGCCGCTGGCCGCCGTCGCGGGCGGCGTGCTCGTCGTCGGCGTCGCCGGGAGCTACCTGGTGAGCGCCCGGCTGGGCCGCCAGACCCGCGGGGTCGCACCGGCCGAGCTGCGCGACATGTTCGAGTACTACGAGGCGATCCTGCACTCGGTCCGGGAAGGGCTGGTGCTGGTCGACCGGGACGGGCGCGTCGCGCTGTGCAACGACGCGGCACGGGACCTGCTCCGGCTGCCCGAGGACCCCAAGGGCGTCCCGGTCGCCGAACTCGGACTCGCCGAGGACCTGGCCGCGGCGCTCACGTCGCCGGCGCCGGTCGCCGACGAGCTGCACCTGACCGACACCCGGCTCCTGCTGGTGAACACGATGCCCGTGCGGTCGCGGGACCGGAGCATGGGCACCGTCGTCACCCTGCGCGACCACACCGACCTCCAGCACCTGACGGGAGAGCTCGACACGGCCCGCGGATTCGCCGAGTCGCTGCGCTCGCAGGCGCACGAGTCGGCGAACCGCCTCCACGCGGTGATCTCGCTGATCGAGCTGGGCCGCGTCGACCGGGCCGTCGAGCTCGCGACCGCGGAGCTGGCGACCGCGCAGCAGCTCACGGACCGGGTCGTCGGCTCGGTGACCGAGCCGGTGCTCGCCGCGCTGCTGCTCGGCAAGCTCAGCGAGGCCGGCGAGCGCGGCGTCGAGCTGGAGCTGACCGCGGACACGGCCATGCAGGACACCGAGGGCATCGACGCCCGCGACCTGATCACCATCCTGGGCAACCTGATCGACAACGCCTTGGACGCGGCCGTGGAGCACGCGGCCGAGCGGGCGCCGAAGGTCGCGGTGACCGTGAAGAGCGAGCCGGGCGAACTGCTCGTGCGCGTCGCCGACTCCGGTCCGGGCGTCGCCGAGGGCGCCGACATCTTCCGGCGGGGCTGGTCGACGAAACCGGACGGCGAGTCCGGCCGGGGACTGGGCCTGGCGCTCGTCGGGCAGGCCGTCCGCCGCAACGGCGGCAGCATCGAGGTCGCGGGCGGCGGTGGCGGCGGCGAGGCGAGCAACGGTGACACTGAGGGCGACGCCTCCGAAGGCCGTGCCGTCGACGACCGCGCCGCCCGAGCCGACGCCTCCGAGAACCGCGCCCCTGACAGCGTTTCCGGCGCCCCTGCTCCTGGCGGCCGTCCCGCCGGCGGTCGCGCCTCCTCGACCGGTGGCGCGGTGTTCACGGTCCGGCTGCCGATATCGTCGGACCGATGATCCGCGTACTGGTGGTCGAAGACGACCCGGTGGCCGCCGAAGCGCACCGGGCGTACGTCGAGCGCGTCGCCGGGTTCACGGTCGCCGGCGTCGTCCACTCGGGCAACGAGGCCGTCCGGTTCTGCTCCCGCAACCCGGTCGACCTCGTGCTCCTGGACTTCTACCTGCCCGACACGCACGGTCTGGCGGTGTGCGCGGCCCTGCGCGCCGCCCGCGCCCCGGTCGACGTCATCGCCGTGACCTCGGCGCGCGACCTGTCCGAGGTCCGCGCGGCCGTGTCCTCCGGCGTCATGCAGTACCTGCTCAAGCCGTTCACGTTCGCGGCGCTGCGGGGGAAGCTCGAGACGTATGCGGCCTGGCGGGCGCAGGTCGCGCAGCCCGGCGAGGTCGGCGGCCAGACCGACGTCGACCGGATGCTGTCCGAGCTGCGGACGCCCGGCACCGGCCCGCTCCCGAAGGGCCTGAGCGCCTCGACGCTGGCGTCGATCACCGCCGCGCTGGACGAGGCGACCGAGGGCCTCTCGGCCGCCGGGATCGCGACGGCCGTCGGCATCGCGCGCGTCACCGCCCGCCGCTACCTCGAATACCTCGCCGACAACGGCGTGGCCGAGCGCCGGCCCCACTACGGCGGCGTCGGCCGCCCCGAAGTGCGGTACACGCTCGTCAAGCGCTGATCGGGACCGGATGTCGGTGCCGTCTGCGACACTGGCGGCATCACACGAGCGGTAACGGAGCCCCGGCCATGCGGAAACTGATAGCGACGGTCTTCAACTACTCCCTCGACGGCCTGCTGGCCGACGAGGGCACCGACTTCTGGGAGTTCTGCTTCTCCCTGCCGGAGAACGAGCACCCCGACGACGCCGGGCAGCTCGATTTCCTGCGCAACGCCGACGCCATCGCCATGGGCCGCACCTCGTACGAGGGCATCTCCAAGGCGATGACGCAGACCGACGCCGACCACCCCTTCGCCGAGATCCTGACGGCCGCGCGGAAGGTCGTGTTCTCGCGGACCCTGGAGACCGCCGAATGGGCGAACACCGCGATCGCCTCCGGCGACACCGCCGAAGAGGTCGACCGGTTGCGGCGGGGCGGCGACGGGTACATCGTGGTCATGGGCGGCGTCGGGCTCTGGCGCTCGCTCATGGCGCTCGACCTGCTCGACGAGCTCCAGGTCAGCATGTTCCCCTACATCGCGGGCAAGGGCACCCGCCTGTTCGACGGCGTTCCCGAGTCGTACCGGCTCGACCTGGTCTCCAGCGCCTCGTCCGCGAACGGGATCGTCGAGCTCCGCTACCGCCGCCACCGCCCCTCGACCGGAACGGAAGGATGACCGCATGTGCCGCAGCATCAAGACCCTGTTCAACTTCGAGCCGCCCGCCACCGCCGAGGAGGTGCACGCGGCCGCGCTCCAGTACGTCCGCAAGCTCAGCGGGTCGACGCACCCGTCGCAGGCGAACCAGGAGGCCTTCGACAAGGCGGTGGCCGCGGTCGCCGCTGCCACCCAGGAGCTCCTGGACTCCCTGGTCACCAAGGCGCCGCCGCGCGACCGGGAGGAAGAGGAGGCCAAGGCGAGGGCCCGCGCGGCCGAGCGGTTCGGCACGCCGGCCCCGTCATGACCGGCGCCTGGCGAGCAGGCCGTGCCGCGGGGCGAACAGCCACGCGAGCACGAACATCCCGGTGATCACCAGGACGACGAGGCCGCCGGCCGCCAGGTTGTAGTAGAACGACAGGTAGAGCCCCGCGAGCGCCCCGAACGCGGCCAGCGCGCACCCGGCCAGGACCATCGGCCCGAGCCGGTCGGTGAGCAGCCGCGCCGTCGCCGCCGGGGTCACCAGGAGGGCGAGGACGAGGATGTTCCCGACCGCCTGGAGCGAGATCACGATCGCGACCGTGACCATGACGTACAGGGCGATGTCGAGTGCGAGCACCGGCAGGCCCGAGGCCCGCGCGGTCTCCCGGTCGAGGCTCACGGCGATGAGCTGGCGGCGCAGCAGGAACGTCGCCAGCACCAGCGCCAGGCCCGCGAAGCCGACCAGGAGCACGTCGCCGTCGCCGAGGGCCAGGATCTGTCCGAACAGGAACGACGTCAGGTCGCCGGTGTAGGAGTCCTGGGACGAGACCACCACGATGCCCAGGCCGAACGAGCCCGCCCAGAAGATCCCGATCACCGTGTCCTCCTTGAGCCGGCGGGTCTGGCTGATGAGGACGATCGCCAGCGCCGTCGCGACTCCGGCCGCCGCGCCGGACAGCGTCAGGTTGACGTGCAGGACGAATCCGATCGCGACGCCCGGGAAGACGGCGTGCGCGACCGCGTCGCCGATGAAGGCCATGCCGCGCAGGACCACGAACGCCCCCACGGCGACGCACACGACCGCTGACATGACGGCGACCGCGAAGGCGCGCTGCATGAACACGTGGGACCACGGTTCGGCCAGCCATTCGATCACTGGGGGCGCTCCGTTCCGGTGAGGAGGGCTTTGAGCTCGCCCGAGGCGGCCACGCCGAAGGCGCGCAGCCACAGGCCGGGGTCGGTGAGCTCGGCAGGCGGGCCGTCGGCGACGACCGTGCGGTTGAGCAGGCACAGCCGCGTGCAGGTGGCGCGGGCCTGGGCGAGGTCGTGAGTGGTCATGAGGATCGCGGCGCCCTCCCCGGCGAGCCGGGCGAGGAGGTCGGTGAGGAGCTCCTGGGTGGGGACGTCGACGCCGGTGAACGGCTCGTCGAGGAGCAGGAGGGACGGGCGGCGGGCGAGCGCGCGGGCGACGAGGACGCGCTGGCGCTGGCCGCCGGAGAGCTCCCCGACGGGCCGTTTCGCGAGGTCGGCGAGGCCGACCCGGTCGAGGGCCTCGGCCGCGGCGGCGCGGTCGTCGCGGTTCGGGCCCCGAAGCCACCTGGCGCGGGCATTGAGGACCGCGCCCTGGACGGTGATGGGGAAGTCCCAGGTGAACTCGTGCTTCTGCGGGACGTAGCCGGGCCGGCCGGCGCCGGTCCGCACCGTCCCGGACTCGGGTTTGAGGAGGCCGAGCACGGCCCGCAGGAGCGTGGTCTTCCCGGCGCCGTTGGGTCCGATGAGGCCGACGGTCTCGCCGGGGGCGACGGCGAGGTCGACGCGGTCGAGGACGGGGCGGCCGCCGAGGCTGACGGTGAGGCCGCTGACCCGCATGGCCTCAGTTGCCATCGGCGTCCCCGGGGGTGCCGGCCGCGGTGGCGTTGCGGCGCTTGCGGGTCGCGAACATGATGACCGCGCCGGCGACGACGGCGAGGGCGGCGGCGCCGAGGCCCCACAGGAGCCAGCCGGTGCCGGTGGTGGGGAGGAAGCCGTTGTCGTCCTCGTCGTCGTTCCCGCCGGAGCCGCCACCGCTGCCGTCGCCGGAGCAGGCAGCGTTCGGGTCGGTCGCGTCGCCCACGGCCACTTGGAGGTCGGCGGTGTCGGTGACCGTGGTGCCGTCGCCGGTGGTGCCGGTGAAGGCGATGGTGAGGCGGTAGACGCCGGGCTCGGAGAAGGTCCAGTTGCCGTGGGCGTGGGTGTTCTGCGGGACCGCGATGGTCTGCGGCAGCGGCTCGGCGGAGTTGAACAGCACGTCGGCGCCGCCGAACGTGCCGGTCAGGAAGAGGGTGAACGCGCCGGGGCCGTCGACGGCTTCGAGGCTCCAGTCGACGGCGCCGGGGACGCCCTCGATCACGCTGGGGTCCTGGGTGTTCCAGCCGGGCCAGACGATGCCCGAGGCCTGGACCTGCGGGAGCATGTGGATCTCGTCGCCGGGTTCGCCGAGGAAGCCGAAGTCGCCTTCGGGGATCGGGAAGAGCGCGGTGTCGGGGATGTGGAGGACGGTGTCCTCGAGTTCGCGCCACTGGGATTCGGCGGCGCGGTCGTCGCGGAGCTGGACGGTCCATTCGCCGTCGACGAAGCGGGGGCCGATGTCGACGTGGCCGTCGGCGACGACCTCGCAGGAGGTGGCGGTCTGGGCGCCGCCGGCCTCGGTGCCGGTGTCGGTGTCGATGGTCGCGGCCTCTTCGGTGGTGGCCGCTTCGGCGGTCAGCGAGTAGACGGCCGTGGCCGTCGCGGCGGCGGCCTGCGAGCGGGGCGCGAGGGCGCCGTGGCCCCGGTCCGCTTCGCGGGCGCCGAGTTCGATCCGGTACTCCCCCGGTTCGTCGACGGCGAGGACGACCATTGCGGTGGTGCCGCCGGGGAGCGTGAACGTGGAGTCGTCCGCGGTGGAGGCGAGCGGTTCGGCCAGTCCCGGCCCGGTGAAGGTGTAGAGCCAGGCGTCGCCGGGGCCTTCGACCTTGTCGAGGCCGAGGGTGAGGTCGCCGTCCACGGCCGAGGCGTCGAGCGTCGGGTAGGCGGTCCCGTCGGCGCTGCCGGCGACCCAGACGAGGTCGCCGGGGGCGCCGAGGAACGCGAAGTCCTCGCGTTCGGGGACGAGCGAGGGCACCGTCTCGAGTTCGGCGGGGGCCGTGACCGCGAGGCCGGCGCCGGCGGTCGCGAACTCGGCGATCCCTTCGGGCGCTTGGGCCTGCACGGGCGCGGTCCAGGCGGCCGCCGCGATCGCGGCGGCGGCGAGGACGGTCAGGGGCTTGCGGGTTCTCATGAGTCTCCTCCCAGGCAGCGGCTCAGCTCGGCGGCGTTCTGCCGCATCATGTCCAGATAGGTGGGCGAGTCTTGGGGCAGCGCGTCGCCGTGGAGCGTGCACACCTCGACTCCTTCGTCCTCGGCGACCTGGCGCAGGACGCTCGCGCGGGCGTGGAGGTTGGGCTCCACGAACACGGCGGGCACGTCGAGGTCGGCGATGGTCTCGGTCAGCTTCTCGACCTGCTGCGCGCTCGGTTCGGCCGCCGGATTGGGGACGACGAACCCGGCGACCTGCATCCCGTAGCGGTCGGCGAGGTAGCCGAAGGCGTCGTGGGTGGTGATGAGCTGCCGGTTCGCCTCGGGGATGGTGTCGATCGCGGCGGCGACCTCGGCGTCGAGCGCGTCGAGCTCGGCGAGGTAGGCGTCGCGGTTGGCCTCGAACTCGTCGCGGCCGTCCGGATCGACCTCGATGAGCGCGTTCGCGATGACCTCGACGTACGCCTTGGCGTTGGCGACGTTCTGCCACACGTGCGGGTCGATCTCGCCGTGGACGTGCTTGCCGAGCACCGCCTGCGGGAGCTGGTACAGCTCCTGGCCGGGCTCGCCGAGGAACGCGAACGCCTCGGCGTCGGGGATCTGCTCGATGGAGCGTGTGGGCACGTCGATCACCACGTCGGCGGGGGCGAGGTCGCCGCGCTCGTCGTCGCGGACGACGAACGCACCGGTGTCGAGGTCGGCGGTCAGGTCGGTGTGGCCGTCGTCGAGGACGGTGGCACCCTCGCGGACCTCGCGGGGGTTGACGCCCACCGCGAACGTGAAGGTCGCCTCGCCGACCTCAGCGGTGGTGGCGCCGTCGTCGGTCGCGCTCGCCGCGGCCGTCAGCTCGTACACGCCGGGTTCGGTGAAGGTCCAGTTGACGTGGGTGTGCGCCTCGGGCGGGAGGGTGATCACGTCGGTGCCGTCGATGCCGTCGCCGGTGTTCCAGTAGATCTCGGGGATGCCGAACGCGTCGGTGAGGAACATGGCGACGGTGCCCGGGCCGGTGGCGCCGGTGAGGCGGATGTCGATCTCCGCCGAGCGGGTCTCGGTCTCGCCGCGCACGCCGAAGCCGAGCCAGACCACGTCGAGGCCGACGTCTTCCACGAGCGGGATGAGCTTGGCGCCGTACGGCTCCGCGTTCTCGGCGAGCGCGATGTTGGGGGCGCCTTCGGGGACGTTCGCGTCGAACAGCTTGATGAGCGGGTGGTCCTCGAGGAGCAGGTGATTGGTGAAGGCGAGGTCGGCGCGGGCGACCTTTGCGGCGTCGTTCGGGCTCGGCTCGTAGGAGTGCGGGTCGCCGCCGGGCGGGACGATGGTCTCGACGTCGACCCGGTCGCCGCCGACGATCTCGGTCCAGTCCTTGATGATCTCGGTGGTGACGACGACCTGGGTGCCGTCGGCGCCGGCCGCGCCGGAGCACCCGGCCGCGGCGAGCGGAACGGCCGCCGCGGCGGCGAGCAGGGCGGCGGTCCGGCGGTGCGGCGGCCTGCGGTGGTGCAGGGGTCTCATGCTTCGCGCTCCTTCACGACGGTCGGTGCGGTGGTCGGGGGACGGCTCATGTCTCGGCTCGCTCCTTCGACGCGGCGGGGGCGTCGTGAGTCTCCTTGCGGCGCTTGCGTTTGCGGATCTTCACGGCAATCCAAACCAGCAGCGCGAGCGCGGCGGCGACGGCGGCCTGGGGCCACGGGGGTGCCCAGAGGGTCGTCTCCGCTGCGGTGGAGGCGAGCCGGGATTCGAGGTCGGCGGGGTCGACGGCCTCGGGGCGGACGATCAGCTCCACGTCGAGGCGGGCGAGGGGCCACACGCCCGTGATCTCGGCGGTGCCTTCGTAGCGGTCGCCGGGGAGGATCTGCGGGAGTTCGGCGATGACGACCTCTTCGGAGAGGAGGTCCCAGGGGCCCGCGACGCGGGCGACCAGTTCTCCTTGCAGGCGAACGTTCCCGGCGTTCTCGACGGCGAAGTCGAAGGCGACCGTGCCGGGCCGGGCCGGATTCCAGTCGTAGTGGTACGTCACGTCCTCGGTGTCGGGCGAAAGCCGCGGGTCGAGTTCGCCGGAAACGCGGAGGTGGACTCGGGCGCCGACGCGGCGCTCCACGAGCACCTCGGCGTCGCTCGCGTCGGTGGCCTCCTCGGTGACGGCCGCGACGATCCCGCCCACATGGTCGCCGGGAGTGGCGTCGGCGGGGACGGTGAGCGCGAACGGCACGTCGAGCCGGGTCTGGGGTGCGATGGTCAGCGTGTCCTCGTTGAAGCCGATCCACGAGCCGACGTCGACCGGCTCCTGGTCGGAGGGCAGGAGGTCGAACGCGCCGGACTCGGAGGTGTAGGCGTCGGAAGCGTAGAGCCGCAGGGTGATCGGCTCGGTCGAGAAATTGGAGACGCCGACGAAGTCGATCACGGTCTCGCCCGGGTCGAGCGCGTAGTCGAAGGCGGCCCGGCCGTCGGGTCCGTCCTGTGAGGACGGGTTGACGCCCCAGGTGGCGGGGGCGGGCTCCGCGGGCTGTTCCTCTTGGGCGGCGGCCGGGTTCGCCGCGAGCAGCGATGCGAGGGCGGTCGCGAGCAGCGCGGCGGTCCGCGCGGCGCGGGCGCTGTTCACAGGCCGCGCTCGCGGAGCGCGGGCGGTCGGGATGGTTCTGCTCACTTGGGGTCTCTCGGGTGGGGGCGGCTGGAGGCGGTCGGGCGGGGCGGCGGCCCCGGGGGTCTCGGGTCGTTCCGGCGGGGAACTGGTCGCGGCGGACCGGTTCCAGGGGGCGGGGCGGCCCCGGGAGTGGGATGGGGGCCGCCCCTATCTGGAGGGTGCGGTCTAGCCGACGTCGAAGGTGTAGGTGATCTCGGGCGAGGTCACCGCGCCGTCGGTGCTGTGGGTGCCGCTGACCTGGAAGGTGAGCTCGTACGTGCCGGGCTCGGTGAACACCCAGGTCGGGTGGTGGTGGGTCTCGGTGATCGCGGTCCCGGGCGCGTTACACGCCGGGTCGGTGTGGAAGCGGACGGCGCCGGTGGTGGCGTCGTAGACCGAGACGTTCCCGCCGGCGGGGGTGACCGCGTCGACGAGTTCGGCCTGGAGGCTGCCGCCGAAGGCGGCGAGGCTCAGGTCCTCGGTGCTCCAGCCGGCCCAGATGAGGCCGCTGGTCTCGGTGCGGGGCAGGACCCAGTTCTGGCCGGCGTCGAGCTTGCAGGCGACGGCCGTGGTGCGGTTGACGAGGTGGCCGGAGTGGACGTCGAAGACGACGTCGGCGGCTTCGAGGGTGGCGCCGGTGCTGTGCTGGTGGACGTTGATGTCGAGCGCGTTCGCGGTGTCGTCGTAGGAGAACGCGAGGACGTCGACGTGGCCGGAGGCGATGGTGGCCGCGTGGGCCTGGCCGGCGAAGGCCAGGGACACGACCGCGCCGAGGACGGCGCCGAGTTTGATCACGGTGCTGCGCATCGGGGCTCCTACTTCTTGACCCAGAACCAGTAGTCGACCTCGCCGGTCGACACGGTCTCGCCGGTGGCGGCGAGGACGCCTTCGGCCTCGACAGTGAGCTTGTAGACCCCGGCTTCGCCGAAGGCCCAGTTCAGGTGGCCGTGGCTGCCCGCGCCGACCGTGAAGGAGCCCGGGCCCTGGTCGGAGTCGAACAGGACGGTCGGGTCGCCGAGGTCGTCGACGGTGTAGAGGTCGACGTCGCCCCAGGCGTCGTGGACGGTGAGCGTGAGGGTGTCGCCGGCGAAGTCGCCGGGGGCGATCTCCTCGGTGGCCCAGCCGGCGAACAGGAGGCCCTCGACCTCGGTGTCGGGGAGGATCCACACGTCCGAGTCGCCGTCGGCGAGGAAGTCGTATCCGGCGGGGGCCGTGGTCTTGGCGGCCCGGTTCACCGCGAGGACGACCTCGGACGGGGCGTACTCGGCGTCGTTCTCCTCGTCGTGGACGTGGAGGTCGAGGGCGCCGTCCTCGTAGGCGACGCCGAGCACGTCGGCGTGGCCTTCGGAGAGGACGGTCGGCGAGGAGGTCTCGGCGGTGGCCGGGGAGGCGGCGGTGGCGACGACCGCTGCCGCGGCTGCGGCGACGGCGGCGTACTTGGGGAGGGTTCGCAAGGGGGTTCCTTTCTCGTGGTTCAGATGGCGGTGAAGGTGACGAGCGCGGAGTAGGTTCCGGACTCGACGTCGGTGGGCAGGTCCAGGTAGAGGTCGGCCTGGAGGACGGCGGTGCCGTTGCCGGCGCCGGAGGCTGCGGAGGCGAGCAGCTGGGAGGCGGCGAGGCCGGGTCCGCCGTCGAGGAGTCCTTCGACGGCCGGGCCGGGGGTCACGGCCTGGTCAGCGCCTTTGGAGGTGAGGCTCGGGGCCCAGCCGAGGTGGCCGCCGGGGAGGCGGTCGCCGCCTGAGGTGAATGCCGAGACCTGGGCGGTGGCGTTCCACCCCGGATCGGCGGTGCGGGTGTCGGTGACGGTGACCGGGCGGAGCTCGCCGGCGGTGGTCCAGCGGGTGGCGTCGGGGCTCAGGGTCATCGCCGGGAGCGTGACGGTGCGGTCGCCGGGGTCGACGCTGAGGACCAGACCGCCGGTGTCGGCGTCGAGTTCGGCGGTGATGGTCTGGGTGTTCTCGAGGACCGGCGGGTCGGGGTCGGGCTCGCCGCCGTCGGGCCATTCGCCGACGACGAAGAGGTAGTCCTGCGGCGCGGAGGCCAGCGGGGTGCCGTCGGCGGCTTCGGCTGTCGCCTGCCAGGTGAGGCGGTAGACGCCTGGTTCGCTGAAGAACCAGTTGGCGTGGGCGTGGGTGCGGGCCGCGGTGGTGATCGCCTGCGGCAGCGCGTCGGCCGTGTCGATCATGACCGCGGCGTCGCCGAAGTCGTCCACGGTGAGCATGACGAGGTCGCCGGGGCCGCTGAAGCCGGTGAGCTCGAGGTCGAGGGCGTCGCCGGCGAGCACGCCGCCGGGGATCCCGCCGGTGTCCCAGCCGGCGAAGAGGACGCCGTCCTGCTGGGTGTCCGGGAGGAGCCAGCGGACGTCGCCGGGGGCGCCGACCCGGTCGTAACCGGGGTTCGCGAACTGCTCCCCCAGGACGGTCTCGGATTCGGGGCTGGCGTGGAAGACGACGTCGTCGGGGTCGCGGTAGACGTCCGCGGGGTCGTGGAGGCGGGTGCCGTCCTTGGTGCGCAGGTCGAGGCCGGAGGCGGTGTCGTCCACGGAGAGGACGTCGACGTGGCCTTCGCCGAGGACGAGGCGGCCTTCGAGGTCGGACTCGTCGGGAAGGTCGGGATCGGGGTCGGGGTCCGGTTCGTCGGGCAGTTCGCCGACGTGCCAGTGGTATTCGACCGGGTCGGTCGCGACGGCGGTGCCGTCGGCGAGCGTGCCGGCGGCCTGCCAGGTGAGGGTGTAGGCGCCCGGGGCCGTGAACGCCCAGAACGAGTGGACGTGGGCGGGGACGCCGACGGGGATCGCGTCGGGCAGGCCGTCGCGGGAGGAGGCGAAGGGGACCGGCTCGCCGAAGTTCCGCACCGTCCACAGGACCGCGTCGCCGGGTCCGGCCACGTCGACGAGGTTCAGCGAGACCTCGTCGTCCTGGAAGCGGCCCTTGGCGAGCGGTTCGGTGCTCCAGCCGGGCCACAACAGCGCGGGGTCCTGGGTGAGCGGCAGCATCCACATGGACTCGCCGGCCTCGCCGATGAAGCTCCAGGTGCCGCCGGCGGGGATGGCCGTCTCGGCTTCGGGGCGGACGTGGAAGAGCACGTCCTCGGGGTCGTGGTAGCGGGTCGAGTCGCCGGTGTCGTCCTTGACGCGCAGGTCGAGCCGGTCGCCGTCCATGTAGACCTGCATGGCGTCGACGTGGCCGGCGGAGAGGACGGCGCGGTCGTCCCCGGGCGCGGCGGCGGCCGGGGAGGGCCAGGCCGCCGACAGCAGCAGCGCCGCGGCGGCGAGCGCGAGGGGGCGCGTACGGGCGGGGGTCATGGGGGTTCCTTCGTCAGCTCGGGTCGGGACTCACCTCATGCTAACGAAAATCATTACCATTCTCGATAGACGGCCGGAGGTTTCTTCCCGAGCCGGGCGGCCGGACTCCCGAACCGCAGGCAGAGGCCCTCGAACCGTCCTCAGTGACGTTGAATACCAAGCAGATGCGCATATGTCGACATGGGACCGGGCCGTCGTGCGGCCGGGTCGCGGACGGGCGGCCCCGCGGCATGTGGTCCCATGTCGCTGACGGTCGAACACGAAGGGGACGGTGTGAACAGGCGAGTACCGGTGGTCGTGCTCACGGGCTATCTCGGCGCCGGCAAGACGACGCTCGTGAACCATCTGCTGTGCCGGCCCGGCGCGCGGGTCGGCGTGGTCGTCAACGACTTCGGGGAGGTGAACGTCGACGCCGCGCTGGTGACCGGCCAGATCGACGAGCCGGTCTCGATCGCCGGAGGGTGCCTGTGCTGCATCGAGGACCTCAGCGGCCTCGACGCGGCCCTGGACCGGCTGACCGATCCGAAGTTCGGCCTCGACGTCGTCATCGTCGAGGCCAGCGGCATCGCCGAGCCCGGGGTCCTCGCGAAGATGATCCACTTCAGCGGGGCCGAGCGGGTGCGGCCGGGCGGGGTCGTCGACGTGGTCGACGCCGTCGAGTACTTCAACACGGTCGACAAGACCGACCAGCCGCCGGTCCGGTTCGCGGCCGCGACCCTGGCGGTGATCAACAAGTGCGACCGCCTCCCCGAGGCGGAGGCGGCGGGAGCGCTCGCCGCGATCGAGGAGCGGATCCGCGCGGTCAACCCGAAGATCCACATCGTCCGGACCTCGAGGGGCGCCGTCGACCCGGTGCTGGTGTACGACACGGCGTCGAGCACGGACCCCGAGGACGAACTGCCGCTCGCGGCACTGGCCCGCGAGGCGCACGGCGGCCACGCCGACCACTCGCACGCGAAGGCGGTCACGGTGCGGGCGACCGGGCCGGTCGACCCCGGAGCGCTCCTGGAGCTGCTGGAGGACCCGCCGCCGGGCGCGTACCGGATGAAGGGCACGGTCACCGTCGAATCGGGCGGACGCACCCGCGGCTACCTGGTCAACGTGGTCGGCGGCCAGATCGACGTCGCCGCGCACGACACCGCCGGCGACGGCGAGATGGTCGCGATCGGGGCGCACCTCGACGCGGACGCGGCACGGCCCCGCCTCGAAGCGGCGCTCGCGCCGCCGCGGCAGCGCAACCCCGAAGGGCTGCGACGGCTCCTCCGCTACCAGCGGTGAACATCGGTCACGTTGCGCCTCAGACGACCCGTCTGTCACACCCGGGTGGGAGGGTCGTTGAACCGGGGGCCCATCGTCCAGAACATTTCCGGAATGTCATGAAATATTGAGTCACCTGTCTTTGCGGCTCACGACCGCCCGCGCGATGAGCGCGACGGCACTGGCGAAGGCGATCAGCCCGAACGGGGCCGCCAGCAGCCACAGGCCGGCGGCCTGGAACGCGAAGTTCAGCAGCATGCCGGCGCCGAGGCCGATCCACAGCGCGGTGCTGGTGAGCTTGTAGTGGGCCCCGGCGGCCGGGTGCGGCGGCGCGGGGGCGGTGATGTGCTGGTCGTTCACAGCGGCTCCTCGAGTGGTTCGGATACCACTGACGCTACGGCGAACGGGCTTCGCACCCAATGCAGTCACCTGCCGAAACGAGGGTGGGGCCAGGTCCTGCGGCACGGTACAGCCTGCTGGAGTGAACGGCTCGGCGTCAGCGGAGGGGTTCGCTCGCGAAGGCGGCCATGCCTTCGGTGAAGGCGGTCTCGGCGCGGAAGCCGAGGACGTCGGCGGCGAGGTCGGGCGAGGCGACGATGTGCCGGACGTCGCCGAGCCGGTACTCGCCGGTGACGACCGGTTCGGCCCCGGCGCGGCCCTGCGTTTCGGAGAAGGCGGCGGCGAGCGCGCGGGCCATGTCGCCGACGCTGTGCGGTTCGCCGCTGGCGATGTTGCACGCGCCGGTCCAGTCGCCGTCGAGGGCGAGGAGGTTCGCGCGGGCGACGTCGCGGACGTGGACGAAGTCGCGGGTCTGGGCGCCGTCCTCGAACACGCGCGGGGCCGCGCCGGATTCGAGGGCGCTGCGGAAGATGCTGGCGACGCCGGCGTAGGGGGTGTCGCGGGGCATGCGCGGGCCGTAGACGTTGTGGTAGCGCAGGGCGCAGACTGGGGCGCCGGTCTCGCGGCCGTAGAGGAACGAGAGGTGTTCGGTGTGGACCTTGGTGGCGGCGTAGACGTTCCGGGGGTCGAGCGGGGCGGATTCGGGGACGGCCGCCCAGTCGAGGTCGGCGCCGCAGCGGGGGCAGCGCGGTTCGAACCGTCCGGCGTCGAGGTCGCGGCGGTCGCGCGGTGCGGCGCGGACGTCGCCGTGGTCGGGGCAGCGGTAGCGGCCTTCGCCGTAGACGACCATCGAGGAGGCGACGACGAGCCGACCGGTGAAGGAGCGGCGCCACAGGGCGCGCAGCAGGTTCGCGGTGCCGCCGTCGTTGTCGGCGACGTAGTCGGCCACGTCGTCGAAGTCGACGCCGAGGCCCACGCGGGCGGCCTGGTGGCAGACGGCGTCGACGCCCTCGACCGCGCGGCGGACGGCGTGCTCGTTGCGGAGGTCGCCGACGATGAGTTCGACCCCGTCCGGGAGTTCGGGCGGCTCTTTGTGGGCGGTGAGGGAGTCGAAGACCACCACGTCGTCGCCGCGCGCGGCGAGCCGCTCGGTGATCTGACCGCCGATGAATCCGGCGCCGCCGGTCACCAGTACTCGCATCGGGAATGCCTTTCTCTCGGTCACCACTGCACGCGCAGTGCGGCGGCGAGGACGACGGCGACGGCCAGTTGGAGCGTCAGCCACGCCCGGGGGCGGGTCAGGGCGCATCCGGCCAGGAGCACCAGGGGCATGAAGGGCTGCCAGATCCGCTCGGTCTCCGCAGAGGACATGCCCGACAGGTCGGCGACGGCGACGGCCGCGAGGCACGAGCCGACGACGATCCACATGCGGCGGTCGCGCAGCCGGGTGAGGGCGACCGCGGTCGCGGGGCCGAGCGCGAGCGCGAACACTGCGAGGTTCGCGAGCAGGAAGTACCAGTAGCCGCGGACCGCGGCCACGCCCGCGTAGTAGCGGACGCGCGTGGTCTGGAGCCCTTCGAGCCACCAGTAGCCCCACAGCAGCGGCGCGAGGACCACCGCGAGGGCGAGGGCGCCGCCGGCGAGGAGCACGCCCCAGCGGCGGCGCCGGACGGCGACGACCAGGACCGGGAGGGCGAGCAGTGCGGCGGAGAAGGAGAGCATGAGGGCGGCGCCCGCGAGCAGGCCGCCGGCGGCGGTGAGGACGGCGCAGCGGGCGCCGGTGCGGTTGGTGGCGAGGATCAGGCAGGCGACGGCCGCGAGCGTGACGCCCGCGAAGATGAGGTCGGCGTTGCTGTGCCAGTAGGAGGCCGGGGCGATGACGAGGAACGGCGCGGCGCGGCGGGCGAGGCGCTCGCCGGCGACGTCGCGGCCGATCGCGAGGGCGGCGGCGACGGTCGCGGCGACCCCGAGCTGGATGACGGCGTTCTGGAACACGAGGCCGTCGAGGCCGAGTTTCGCCGCGCCCCAGAAGAAGAGGACGAGCCCGGGCGGGTGCGACTGGAGGTGGACCGGGTAGGCGCCGGCGAGCTGCAGCTCGGTGTAGTGCTGGAGGAAGGGCGCGAACCCGCCGGCGTCGTCGACGAGATGCCGGTTGCTCGCGTAGTGGTGGTCGAGGTCGGTCCAGGTCCGCGGGTGGGAGTGGGCGACCGCCAGCGCGAGGCTGAAGGCGACGCCGGCGGCCGCGGACGCCAGGAGCGTGTACCGCCAGCGCCACCGGGCGGCGAGGGCGGGCAGGGCCGCGATGACGAGGGCGCCGACGGCGGCGGGGGCGAGCAGGGTGGCGTCGAAGTGCCATTCCCAGCTGCCGAACAGGGGCATGGCGCCGAGCTGATGGGCGCGGGTCTCGATCTGGCGCTTCCATTGGCCGAGCAGCCACACGAGGACCATGAGCAGGGCCCAGGCGGCGAGGACGGCGGCGGTCGCGCGGCGGCCGGTCACCGGCGGCCCCCGGCGGGCAGGCGGACGGTGAAGCGGCATCCGGCCGCGGTGTTGGCGGCGGTGACGGTGCCGCCGTGCGCTTCGATGAGGCCGCGGCTGATGGCGAGGCCGAGTCCGCCGCCGCGGTCGTCGCGGCCGCGGGCCTCGTCGCCGCGGAAGGCGATGTCGAAGACGCGGGGCAGGTCGGCTTCGGGGATGCCGCCGCACTGGTCCTCGATGTGGAGGACGGCGGCGTCCGGGGCGGCCTCGGCTTCGATGACGACGGTGCCGCCGGCCGGGGTGTGGCGGATGGCGTTGTCGAAGAGGTTGTCGAGGGCGCGGCAGCACTCGCGGGCGGCGACCTCGATCGGCGGGAGCGCGGAGAGGCGTTCGACGACGTGGACGCCCTTGACGTCCGCGGCGGCGCTGGCTCCGGCGAGGGAGTCGGCGACGGCGTCGCACAGGTCGACCTTCTCGCGGCCGAGGCGCAGGGTCCCGCTGTTGATGCGGGAGAGTTCGAACAGGTCGTCGACGAGGGCGGTGAGCCGTTCGGCGTCGGTGCGGATCTGGGAGTGGTAGCGCTTGACGGCGGCGTCGTCGTCGACCACGCCGTCGTCGAGGGCCTCGGCCATCGCGCGGATGGTGGCGAGGGGGGCGCGCAGGTCGTGGGAGACCCAGGCGATGAGTTCTCGCCTGGAGGATTCGAGAGCGCGCTCGCGGCGCTGGGACTCCTCGAGGCGGCGGGAGACGTCGGCGAGTTCGCGTGCGAGCGCGGCGAGTTCGCCGGGGCCGGTGACGGCGGGGGCGCCGGCGGCGCTGATGTTGCCGTCGGTGCCGACCATGGTGCGGGCGTAGGCGCCGACCTGCTGGGCGCCGGCGCCGATGTCGTCGCCGAGCTGCCAGGCGGCGCCGAAGGCCACGCCGGAGGCGACGATGAGGACCACGAAGAGGACGACGAGGTCGTGGAAGGAGATGAACATGGCGAGCGCGGCGGTGACGACGCCGGTGGCGGCGACGAGGACCGAGGAGAGCGCGACGGTCATGGTCTGGACGCGGGCGGGGCGGTTGCGGAGCCGGCGGAGCGCGACGCCGCCGATGCCGCCGGCGACGGCGGAGGCGACCGCGGCGACGGCGACGAGGACGGCGATGTCGCGGGGCGGGAAGTCGAAGGCGACCGCGAGGGCAGTGGCGGCGGCGAGCGCGACCGCGAGGATGAGCAGCGAGCCGGTGCGGCGGCGCTGGTGGTGCTCCATCAAGGCTCCCATCGGTATCCGACGCCGCGGACGGTGGTCAGGTGGCGGGGCGCGGAGGGGTCGTCCTCGACCTTCTCGCGCAGGCGGCGGACGTGGACGGTGACGGTGGAGGCGTCGCCGATGCTCCAGCCCCACACGGTCTCGAGGAGCTCCTCGCGGCGGAAGGCGCGCCCGGGGTTGGTCAGGAAGCACACGAGGAGGTCGTACTCCTTGGCGGTGAGCGTGAGCGGTTCACCGCGGCGGCGGACCCGGTGGGCGAGGGTGTCGATCTCGACGCCGCCGCCGGAGAGGACCGCGGGCGGGGCGGGCTCGGCCGAGGCGCGGCGGAGGACGGCGCGGACGCGGGCGGCGAGTTCGCGCGGGGAGAACGGCTTGGTGACGTAGTCGTCGGCGCCGAGGTCGAGGCCGGCGATGCGGTCGTTCTCCTCGCCGCGGGCGGTCAGCATGACCACCGGGATGGCGGTGGTCTCGCGGAGGCGGCGGCAGACTTCGAAGCCGTCCATGCCGGGCATCATGAGGTCGAGGACGACGAGGTCGGGCAGGGTCGACAGGGCCTTGTGGAGGCCGGTGGCGCCGTCGGCGGCGTAGTCGACGTCGAAGCCGTCGCGGCGCAGGTAGCGGGCGACGACCTCCGCCAGCGCGGGGTCGTCGTCGACGACCAGCACGCGCGGGTCGGCTTCGGAGCTCATGTGAATACGATGACCGATCCCGATCGCCTCCGTCATCCGATGCTCCAAGACTTTCGCATACCGTAAGAATCGTCCGGGCCCTGCGGGGCCGTCTCGTCAGTAGCATCGGGCCCATGCGGACCCATCTGCTCGTCATGGCGAAGGCCCCGGTCCCGGGGCGGTCCAAGACCAGGCTCACGCCGCCGTTGACCACTGTGGAGGCGGCGGCGGTCGCCGAGGCCGCGCTCGCCGACACGTTGGAGGCCGTCGCGGGGTGCGGCGCCGACCGGCGGATCCTCGTGCTCGACGGCGAGCCCGGCGAGTGGCTGCCGGAGGGGTTCACGGTGGTGCCGCAAGCGGGCGGGACGTTCAACGAGCGGCTCGCCGCGGCCTGGGCGTACGCGGGCGGGCCGGGGCTCCAGATCGGGATGGACACGCCGCAGGTGACGCCGGCGCTGCTGGACGAGTCGCTGGCCGTCGTGGCCGGCGGCGACTGGGAGGCGGCGCTCGGGCTCGCGGAGGACGGCGGCTGGTGGGCGCTGGGGCTGGCGCGGGCGCACCCGGAGGCGTTCGCCGGGGTCCCGATGAGCCGGGCCGACACGGGGCTGCTGCAGCGCAAGCGGTTGGAGTCGCTCGGACTCGCGGTCGCGGACCTGCCGGTGCTGCGCGATCTCGACGACATCGAGGATGCGCGGGCCGTGGCCGCGCTGGCGCCGCGCACGCGGACGGCGCAGCGGGTCCGGGCGCTGCTCGAGTCGGCCGTGGACGTGGTGCTGCCGGTGCTCAACGAGCGCGAGGCGATCCCGTGGGTGCTCGAGCGGATGCCGCGCGGGTACCGGGCGATCGTGGTCGACAACGGCTCCGACGACGGATCGGCCGAGGTGGCGGCCGGTCTCGGCGCGGTGGTCGTGTCCGAGCCGCGGCGCGGCTTCGGCGCGGCCTGCTTCGCCGGGCTGGCGGCCGCAACCGCGCCGGTGGTGGCCTTCATGGACTGCGACGCCTCGCTCGACCCGGCGGACCTGCCGGCGGTGTGCGCGCCGGTGCTGGCGGGCGAGGCGGACCTGGCGCTCGGCGCGAGGCGGGCCGAGAAGGGCGCGCAGCCGCTGCACGGCCGCATCGCGAACCGGTACCTGGCCGGGCAGATCCGGCGCCGCTGCGGCGCGCAGGTCACCGACCTGGGGCCGATGCGCGCGGCCCGGCGGGAGGCGCTGCTCGGGCTCGGCATCGCCGACCGCCGCTCCGGGTGGCCGCTCGAGATGGTGCTGCGGGCGGGACGCGACGGCTGGCGGATCACCGAGCTGCCGGTCCCCTACCGGCCCCGGGTCGGACGCAGCAAGGTCACCGGCACCGTGGGCGGGACCCTCCGCGCGGTCAAGGACATGCGCGCGCAGCTCGCGCGGTTCAAGGCCGGGAATCGATGAGGAGCAGGCATTGAACGATCAGGACCGGCCCCGAGCCGACATCGGCGTCTTCGGCGGCTCAGGCTTCTACTCCCTTGCGGCCGAAGCGGAGACAGTGAAGATTGAAACCGCGTGGGGGCCGCCGTCGGCGCCGGTCGCGGTCGCGGCGTTCGGGTCCGTGCGGGTGGCGTTCCTGCCCCGGCACGGGACCGGGCACCGGATCCCGCCCCACCGGGTCAACTACCGGGCCAATGTGGACGCCATGCGGCAGCTCGGCGTGCGGGCCCTGGTCTCGCCGTTCGCGGCCGGATCGCTGCGGCCGGAGATCAGGCCGGGCGAGTTCGTCGTCTGCGACCAGCTCGTCGACCGAACCTGGGGGCGCGATTCCACGTTCTACGACGAGTTCGACGACGGCCCGGTCCACATTCCGTTCGCCGAACCGTACGATCCGCGGCTGCGCCGCATCGTGCTCGATGCGGCCGCCGAGGTCGGCGCGGCCGCGCACGACGGCGGCACCGTCGTGGTCGTCAACGGCCCGCGCTTCTCCACCCGCGCCGAATCGCGGTGGCACCGCGAGTCGGGCTGGCACGTGGTGAACATGACCCAGTCCCCTGAGGCGCCCCTCGCGATGGAGGCCGGCATCCCGTTCGTCGGCATCGCCCTGGTCACCGATTACGACGCGGGCCTGGACGAGGACCCCGGCGTCGAACCGGTGAGCCAGGAGGCGGTCTTCGCGGTCTTCGAGGCGAACCTCCACAAGGTCCGCGAACTCCTCGACGCGGCGATCCCGAGGCTGGCCGCATGAGCGAGCGGTTCGAGACGCTGGCCGTCCACGGCGGCGAGCCGCGGCCCGCCCCGCACGGCTCGGTGGTGTTCCCGATCCACCAGGGCACGGTCTTCGAGGACGACCCCGGCGGCGACGTCCGGTACATCCGGCTCGGCACCAATCCGTCGCAGCGCCACCTCCACCGCAGGCTCGCCGCCCTCGAAGGCGCGGAGGCCGCGGTCGCCACCGCATCGGGCATGGCCGCGATCACCGTGGCGCTCCACAGCGTCCTCGCCGCCGGCGACCACCTCATCGCCGCGGGGGCGTTCTACGGCGGCACGATGCAGTTCCTCGCCGAGCACGCCGAACGCCTCGGCTGGGCCTTCGACCTGGTCGACCCCGCGGACCGGGACGCGTGGCGGCGGGCGTTGCGCCCGAACACGAAGGCGTTCCTGACCGAGACGATCACCAACCCGCTCGTCCAGGTCGGCGACCTGGCCGGCGCCGCCCGCTTCGCCCGCGAGCGCGGACTGGCCTCGGTCATCGACAACACCTTCGCGACCCCGGTCGTGTTCCGGCCGCACACGGTCGGCTTCGACCTGGTGTGCCACTCGGCGACGAAGGCGCTCAACGGCCACTCGGACCTCGCCGCCGGGGTGGTGACCGGGTCGAAGGAGCGGATCGCGCGCGTCGCGTCGGTGATGTGCGCCTACGGGTGCGCGCTCGATCCGCACGCGGCGTTCCTGCTCTCGCGCGGGCTCAAGACGCTCGCGCTGCGGGTCCGCCAGCAGAACGCGAACGCGCTCGCGGTCGCGCGGTTCCTCGACGGGCACGACGCGATCGCGCACGTGCGGTACCCGGGCCTGGCGACGCACCCCGACCACCGGCGGGCGGCCGCGCTGTTCGACGGGTTCGGATCGGTGGTGTCGTTCCGGCCCGCCGGGGGCGCGGCGGCCGCCGACGCCCTGGTGAAGTCGCTGCGCCTGCCGTACACGGCGGCGAGCCTCGGCGGCGTCGAATCGCTCGTCACCCGCGTGTCCGCGAACGAGGAGACGGCCGGCCTCCCCGACGACCTGGTCCGCTTCTCGGCCGGCATCGAGGCGGCCGAAGACCTGATCGAGGACTTCGCCCAGGCGCTCGGCGACTGACGGCCGTCCCCGGCGGCGGGCCGGTGTCCGGGTTCCCTGTTCGCTCGGTGTGCAGCGGTGCGGCTGGCAAGGGCGGGTACGGAAGACCGGCCGGTCACGGTGCCGGGCGGGCAACGTCATCGGCAGGCAGCGTCCGAGGCGCGCGCCGCCGGCTCGGATCCGGTGGGTCGGGCCGGTTCCGACGCGGCCGACGTCCCAGGCGCTTGTTTATCGGAACGTAAGCTCCGGCGCGGGCCTTTCGCCTGGATGAGCGCGATGATGGGGAGGTGAACACCGCGCATGCCGATTCGTCCCGCGCCTGGACCCTGGCCGGGCTCCTCGCGACACTGGCCGGCCTCGGGGTCGGCCATCTCGCCGCCGCGTTCGCCGCGCCGCGCGCCGCTCCGCTGTCGGCGTTGAGCGACGCCGTGATCGCCGTCGTCCCGCTCGAGGTCTCCCACTGGTTCATCGAACTGGTCGGCACGCTCGACAAGCCGCTGCTCATCGCGGGTCTGGCGGTCGGGGTCGCGGTCGCGGGCGCCGGGATCGGCCGGCTGCGGCGCACCCGCCCGTGGCCCGCGCGGGCCGCGGTCGTGGGGTTCGCGCTCATCGGGGCCGCCGCGGCGGTCACCAGGCCCGGGCTCGGCGCCGCGGCGGCGGTGCCC
>NZ_WIAO01000011.1 GCF_009451885.1 Glycomyces albidus | reverse complement strand
CCATCAGAGCAGGAACGCAGAGCCGCCCTACCGGGCTGGCTCCACTTCTACAATCACCACCGAGCCCACTCCGCCATCGGAGGCCAACCACCCATCACCCGACTGAACAACCTCCCCGGACATCACACCTAGATGCCGACCGGGACCAATGTCCCAGCAAGCCCCGGCGTTCGACCCTGTCAGCGAGGGGCCCTCCGGCTGGACGATCGGGTCGTGAGCGGGGAGACGCCCCGCCCGCCGCCACCGCCGCAAGGAGCCGACATGAACCTCCACCTCCCTCCTCCAGCCGATGCACTCGACACCGACGGCCGAATCGTCCACATCCGCCCCGTCGTCGGCTCCGACCTCGAGGCGCTCATCGCCATGCATGAGCGCTGCTCCCTCCCGGATCTGCGCTACCGGTTCTTCGGCACCGGCCGCGGCGTCCTCGCCATCGAAGCGCGCCGGCTCGCCGGGCTCAACGACAGCGGCAAGGGCGCGGCGCTGCTCGTCGAGGACGACGGCGAGACGCTCGGCGTCGCCTCCTTCCAACGCGAGGAGGAACAGCCCGACCGCGCCGAGTTCGGCGTGCTCGTGACCCCCGGCCACCAGCAGCGCGGCCTGGGCACGCTCTTGCTCGAACACCTCGCCCTGATCGCGGCCGCCGGCGGCGTGAAGGAGCTCTCCGGGCAGGTCCTCGGCGGCAACCACCGCATGCTCCGCCTCGCCCGGCGCCTGGCCCCGGGTACTGCGATGCCCTACGCCGACGGCGTGGTCGACGTCGTGCTCACCGCCGATGTCGACGGCGCCTTCGCAGAGGACGTGGCCGAGCGCGAGCGGGCCGCCGAGCGACTCTCCCTTCGGCCCCTGCTCGACCCGGCCTCCGTCGCCGTGGTCGGCGCTCGCAGGACGGGCCGGGGCGTCGGCGCCGAGATCCTGCAATCCATCGTGGACGGCGACTTCGCCGGTCAGGTGTACCCGGTCCATCCCGAGGCGGCGGTCCTGGCCGGCCTCCGGACCGTGCCCTCCCTAGCCGACCTCCCGGCGCCGGTCGACCTGGTGATCGTGGCCGTCCCCGCCCCGTCCGTCGCCGGCGTGCTGCGGGAGGCCGGTGCGGCGGGCGTGCGCGCGGCCGTGGTCGTCTCCGCCGGGTTCGCCGAGACCGGTAACGCCGCCGCGCAGGACGAGCTCGTGCGGATCGCCCGCGACCACGACATGCGGCTGGTCGGCCCCAACTGCCTCGGCATCGTCAACACCGGCCGGTCGGTGCGTCTCCAGGCGAGCTTCGCCGCGGAGCCGCCCCTGCCGGGCGCGCTCGCGCTCGCCTCCCAGTCCGGGGCGGTCGGCATCGCCGCCCTCGCCCACGCCACTCGCACCGGCCTGGGCATTCACTCCTTCGTCTCCCTGGGCAACAAGGCCGACGTCTCCGGCAACGACCTCCTCGCCTACTGGTACGACGACCCCGCGGTCAAAGCCGTCGCCCTGTATCTGGAGTCGTTCGGGAACCCGCGGAAGTTCGCGCGCGTCGCCCGAGCCGTCGCCCGCCGCAAGCCGGTCCTGGCCGTCAAAGGCGGGCGCTCCGAGCCCGGACGTCGGGCCGGGCTCTCCCACACCGCCGCGGCCGCCACTTCCGACACCGCCGTCGACGCGCTCTTCGCCCAAGCCGGCGTCATCCGCTGCGACACCCTGGAGCAGCTCCTGGACACCGCCCGCGTCCTGGTCGACCAGCCGCTCCCACAAGGCAAGCGCATCGGCGTGGTCGGCAACGCCGGGGGCGTCGGCGTCCTCGCCGCCGACGCCGCCGCGGCGACCGGGCTCGAGGTGCCCTCGCTCGGCCCCGACACCCGTGAGCGGCTGGCCGCGGGCGTTCCGGATGCCGCCGCCGGCGACAACCCGGTCGACCTCGGCGCGGCCGCCGCACCCGACGCGTTCGCCGAGGCGATCACCGTGCTCGGCTCGTCCGGTGAGATCGACGGCCTGGTCGCGGTGTTCGCCGTGACCGGGACGAGCGACGTCGACGGGAACCTCGACGCCATCGCCGACGCGCTCGACGCACTCCCCGGCCTCCCGGCGGCAGCAGTGGTCATGGGGCTGGTCGACCCGCCGGCCTGCCTGGGCGCCCGCCGCGTCCCGGTGTTCGCCTTCCCCGAGACGGCCGTCGCAGCGCTCGCCAAGGCCGCCGACTACGCCGCCTGGCGGGCCCGCCCGCTGGGATCGCGACCCGACCTGCCCTGCATCGACCGAGCCGGCGCGCGCGCCATCGTCGACCGGCTGCTGGAGGCAGGGGACGGGTGGCAGTCCGCATCCGATGCCGCCGAGCTCCTCGCCTGCTACGACATCCAACTGACGCCGATCGTGGCCGTCGGCTCCAAGCGGGAAGCGGTGGCCGCGGCCCGCGACCTGGGATTCCCGGTGGCCGTCAAAGCCGACGACCCCCGCTTGATCCACAAGACCGAGTCCGGCGGCGTGCACCTGGACCTCGACAGCCCGCACGAGGTCCGGGCCGCGTACGAGGCGGTCGCCAAGTCCGTCGAGGGAGACGAGGGTGCGGCGGTCGTGGTCCAGCCGATGGTGGACGCCGATTTGGAGCTGGCCGCCGGGATCGTACACGACCCGCTGTTCGGATCGCTCGTCATGCTCGGTCTCGGCGGTACCGCGACCGATCTGCTGAGGGACCGGCAGTACCGGCTGCTGCCGCTCACCGACGCCGACGCCGATTCGATGTGGCGCTCGCTCAAGACCGCCGAGCTCCTGAGGGGCTACCGCGGCTCCGAGCCGGTCGACCTCAATGCCTTGACGGACCTGCTGGAGCGGCTCGGCCGCCTCGCTGAGGACATCCCGGAGATCGCCGAACTCGACCTCAACCCGATCATGCCGGTCCGCTACGGCGTCCAAGCCGTCGACCTGAAGCTGCGTCTCGCCCGTGTCGGCGACGAACCCGACCCGGTCGCCCGCCGCCTGCGCTGACGACCGGCACGGTCAGGCGGGCCGAGGCGGGGCATCGAGCCCCGCCCCGGCCCGTTCTGACGCCCAGGACAGGCCGAAAGTCCTTCCCGATTCGGCGATTGGTCACTGTCGCGAGCCTCTCCGGCGGAGTGAGATGGAGAAGCAAGGCGACCATTCTGGGAGGCATCATGCACACCGCACCGCGAGTCGTCATCGTCGGCGCCGGCTTCGCCGGCCTCGAGACGGCCTTCACGCTCCACGCGCACCTCGGCGACCGGGCCAGGCTGCTGCTGATCGCCGACCAGCGCGACTTCGTGTTCAAACCCAACTCGATCTACCTGCCCTTCGGCGGGGACGAGGAGAAGCTTCACGTGCCGCTCACCGACGCGGCGGTCCGGCGCGGCATCGACCTGATCCGCGGGTCGCTTGCCCGCGTCGACACCGAGGCGAACCGCATCAAACTCACCGACGGCACCCTGGAGCACTACGACCACCTCGTCCTCGCAACCGGCGCCGCGATGCGCCCGGAGGAGGTGCCCGGGCTCGCCGAGTACGCCCGGACCATCTGGACCCCCGAGCAGATGCGCGAACTCGGCGACGAGCTCGAGCGGCTCCAGGGCGACGTCGAGGCCCGGCAGACCAAGCACGTCCTGTTCCTCATGCCGCCCGGCAACAAGTGCGCCGGGCCGCTCTACGAGATCGCGTTCATGGCCGAGACGTGGCTGCGCCGACACCACCTGCGCGACCGGGTCTGCCTGACCTTCACCACATTCGAGGCGCACTTCATCCAGGCGTTCGGGCCCGGGATCCACAAGCTCGTGGCCGAGGAGTTCCACGACCGCGGCATCAACGGCTACACCCATCACGCCGTCACGCGCGTCGATGGAGGAGAGGTCCACTACGCCAACGGCACCTCCCGCACCTACGACCTGCTCGTCGCCTTCCCGCCGTACACGGCGGCGGTCGACTACCCGACGCTGCCGACCGACGACCGCGGGTTCCTGCTCACCGAGCCCGACACGCGCCGCGTGCGGGGCACCGACAACGTCTACGCGCCCGGCGACTCGGGTGACTTCCCGGTCAAACAGGCGTTCCTTGCCTTCCTCCAAGCCGACGCGGTGGCAGACGACATCGCCGCCCGCATCGACCCGGCGGCCGTAAAGCACCCGCGCCGGTTCGAGCCCGTGAGCATGTGCGTCATGGAGATGCTCGACAAGGCCGCCTTCGCGCAAGTGCCGCTGGAGACCACCGGCGATGCGGCGGCGCCGGTACGCGTCGACGCGGACGCCGATGACGACTACCTCGTCGGCGTCTCACCTCTGTGGCGTCTGGGCAAGAAGGCCCTCGGCGTCTACCTGCCGCAGCAGTTCCATGCCGGCCGTCCCTTCCACGGCGGCCTGCCGTGGCACGCCATGGAACTGGGCCTCAAAGGAATGTCCAAGGCACTGGCGTCCGCAGTGAAGGAATAGGGCAGGAGAAGGGGCCGCGACCTGGAGGTCGCGGCCCCTTGCCGTGCGGGGTCACCGCGCCACTGCGGCGGCGGCGTTCGCCGAGGAACATGTGCTCGGTGCGGCACAGGCCGATGCCGTCGGCCCCGAACCGGCGGGCCCGCTTCGCGTCGGCGGGCGTGTCGGCGTTGGCGTGGACGCCGAGGCGCCGGTGCTCGTCGGCGGCGATCATCAGGCGGGAGACCGCCTGGACCACCGGGTCGCGGCGGCGCACCACGGGGTCGAGGCGGCCTTCGAAGTACTCCACGACCGCCGAGGGCACGACGTCGATCGTGCCGGAGTAGACGGCGCCGGTGGTGCCGTCGATGGAGATCAGATCGCCTTCGCGGACGACGGTCCCGTCGGGGGCGGTGAACTCGCGCCGCTCGGTGTCCACCTCGAGAGCGTCGGCGCCGACCACGCAGGTCTTGCCCATGCCGCGCGCGACGACCGCAGCGTGGGAGGTCTTGCCGCCGCGGCTGGTGAGGACGCCTTCGGCGGCGATGATGCCGGGGAGGTCGTCGGGGCTGGTCTCGCGGCGCACCAAGATCACCGGGCCGTCGCGGCGGGCGGCGGCGGCCGAGTCGAAGACGGCGGCGCCGACGGCCGCACCCGGGGAGGCCGGCACGCCTTTCGCGATCGGCTCGGCGTGGCTGCGGGGGTCGAACTGCGGGAACATGAGCTGTACGAGCTGTTCGCCGGTGACGCGGCCGAGGGCCTCCTTGACGTCGATGAGCCCGTCGTCGAGGAACTGGACCGCCATCCGGAACGCCGCCGCCGCGGTGCGCTTGCCGACGCGGGTCTGGAGCATCCACAGCTTCCCGCGCTCGATGGTGAACTCCACATCGCACAGGTCCCGGTAGTGGTCTTCCAGGATCGACATCGCGATCTGGAGTTCGTCGAAGGACGCGGGGTCGATCCGTTCGAGCTCCTGGAGCGGGACGGGGGTCCGCGTGCCGGCGACGACGTCTTCTCCCTGGGCGTTGGCAAGGTAGTCGCCGTAGACGCCGGGCGCGCCGGTCGCGGGGTCGCGCGTGAAGGCCACGCCGGTGCCCGAGTCCGGTCCGAGGTTGCCGTAGACCATCGACATGACGTTGACGGCGGTGCCGAGGTCGTGAGGGATGCGCTCGCGGCCGCGGTAGACGCGGGCGCGTTCGGTGTTCCAGGAGGCGAACACGGCCCGGACCGCCATGTCGAGCTGCTCGCGCGGGTCCTGCGGGAAGTCGCGGCCGGTCGATTCGCGGACGATCGCCTTGTAGTCCGCGACCACGCCGCGCAGGGCGTCCGCGTCGAGATCGACGTCGCGGGCGGCGCCACGGGACTGCTTGACCGCGTCCAGTGCGGCCGTGAACCGGGTGGCGCCGATGCCGAGCACCGTTGCGCCGAACATCTGGATGAGCCGCCGGTAGGAGTCCCACGCGAACCGCTCGTCGCCCGAGGCTGCAGCGAGTCCGTCCACTGAGGCGTCGTTGAGTCCGAGGTCGAGGACGGTCTCCATCATTCCCGGCATCGAGTACTTCGCGCCCGACCGGACCGAGACCAGCATCGGATCCTCGGCGGCGCCGAGGCGCAGGCCCCGCTCGGCCTCCAGCCGCTCCAGGTGTTCGCCGATCTCCTCGGCGAGGCCGGGCGGCTCCTGGCCGTCGGCCAGGTACCGGCGGCAGGCCTCGGTGGTGATCGTGAAGCCCGGCGGGACGGGCAGGCCGAGATTCGTCATCTCGGCCAGGTTCGCCCCCTTGCCTCCGAGCAGGTCCTTGTGGTCCTTGTCGCCCTCGGCGAACCCGTACACATAGCGCCGCTTCGCATCGCTCATCGCGCTGATCTCCTTCGTCTCGCGTGACTCCCTCCATTGGATTTCCTCCGGTGCCGGCGCGCACGGGGCTTCAGGCCACCTAAAGGTCCGACTTTGGTCCCAGCGCGGTGTGACCGTCCGCCCCTGAGGGACCGAAGGATCACTCACTAGGGCCGTATGGCATCTGTCGGCGCGGTCGCAGGCGCGGTTGACTCGGATCAGACACATCCGAAGGGGCACGCCATGTTCGCCATCAGATTCCACGGCCGAGGCGGCCAAGGGGTCGTCACCGCCGCCGAGATGCTCTCCCAAGCGGCGTTCATCGAAGGGAAGTTCGCCCAGGCCGTTCCGACCTTCGGCTCCGAACGGACCGGCGCGCCCGTCGTCGCCTACTGCCGCATCGCCGACCGCGCGATGCGCGGCCGGGAACCGGTGGCCCGACCGGATGCGCTCATCATCCAGGACGCCACATTGCGGTTCCTTCCCGACGTGTTCGCCGGCATGCCCGCCGGCGGGTTCCTGCTCGTGAACTCGGCGCTCCCGCTCGCAGAGCTCGGAATCGGCGACCGCCTCGCCGGCCTGGCCCGCGCGCGCGTCGCGTCGGTGAACGCGACCCAGATCGCCCGCGAGCACCTGGGACGGCCGCTGCCCAACACCGCACTGCTCGGCGCCTTCGCCGCCCTTGCCGATGTCCTGGCCCTGGAGTCGATCACCGCCGCGATCCGCCGCCGGTTCGAGGGCGACCTCGGCGAGGCCAACGTCCGCGCCGCGGCCGCGGCGTACGAACTGGTGGCCGCCCAGCGGCGGCGGCACGAGCGAGCGCCCCTGCGGGGCTTCCGCACAGTGCGCGCCCAGGCGGCGCGCCGGTAGGCGCCCGAACCAGAGAAGGGAGTGGAACATGCGCGAGCTGATCGAGGGCTCCCGGGCCGTGGCGCGAGTGGTGGCGGCCTGCCGCCCGGACGCGGTGTGCACGTTACCGCCGCCGCGGGAAGTGATCGTCCGGCGCTTCCGCTGGCTCAAGTAGCTCCGTCCGCTGGAGGGCCGCGTCCACCGAAGGGACGCGGCCCGTTGTTCGTGGAGGGCGCCTAGCGATGCACTCGGACGCACGTCACTGTTCGCCGCGTACGACGACGACCGGGCAGGAAGCGTGTCGGATGCAGTGCTGGCTGACTGAGCCCAGCAGCGCTTTGTCGAAACCACCGTAGCCCCGCCATCCGACTACCAGCAGGTCCGCGCGCTCGGCTCGGGCCAGCAGCACCGTGACGGGGTTGCCGAGCTCGACCCGGTGCCGCACCTCGACCCTCGGGCTCCCTGTAGCGGCCTTCTCTATGACGGAGGCGAACGCCGTCCCGGCGGCCGCGGCGAGATTCTCGCCTGGCAGCAGCGCCAACGGCTCCCCGAACGCCACTGGATACTCCCAGGCGTACACGGCCTCGACCTCGGCCCCGGTCGCGGCCGCATGGCGCACCGCCCACCGCAGCGCCGAGAGCGACGACGGCGAGCCGTCGACCCCCACCACGACGCGTTCCGCCGGCTTCCGCGTGTCGGACGCATTCATCGACGCCCCCTTCCCTTTCTCAATCGTGCCGTCGGATCGGGAGCCAGGGCACTTGAACATGCAAGTTCGCGGAGGTCGGCGACGGCGGTGCCGCCTGACCCCGACGGCCTCCCCGCGGAGGAAGCGGGGCGGCAGCCGCCGCCCCGCTTTGGATCCCGGCCTTCACTCGTCGCCAGGATCACGACCACTGCGCAGTGCGCGTGGTGGACGCAGGAGGTGCTCACCGAGCCGATGAGCGCCCCCACGATCCCGCCATGTCCCCGGTTGCCGACCACCAGCAGGTCGGCGTCCTTTGACTGGTTGATCAGCCCCCTCGCCGGTTTGCCCTCGGAGACGACGCGCTCGACGCGCACCGCCGGCCCTTCGGGACCGAGTGCTGCGAGAACGTCGTCGAGTTCCCGCCTCGCGTCTTTGGCGAATGCCTCTGGCGGCTGAGCATCGCGCCGGCCCCGTAGGTGACGGGCATCTGCCATGCATGCACTGCGACCACGTCTGCACCCTCGAGTTCGGCCTGCCGCACGGCCCATTGGAGGGCCCGGCGCGAGGAGGCGGAGCCGTCGACGCCGATGCCGATCCTGCCGCCCGTACGCTCTCGATCCGACATGTCCAACCCCTTCCCTCGGTTCCAGTCTCACCGACGCGACCTGGACAGGACAGAGCCTGAAGTCCCCGACCTGAGGGCCCGTAGGCCCTTGAGGACGGTGCCCGTACCCGAGACGGTGCAGCGCGTCGGCCCGCCCTTGCGCAGTGTCTCGGGAGTCGTCCACGCGCGCCGGGCACGGACCGTGTGACAGTGCCGCTCCTGCACCGTTCTTCGGGACCGACCTGCCTCGTCTCTCTTCTGCGCTCCGCGGCGGGGCGCTCCGCCTCGGGCTAGAGTCCGAAGGGAGGAGGTGGCCATGTCAGATCCTGATCCTGCGCAGAGCGGTGTCGTGGTGGTGGGCGTCGACGGTTCGTCGTCCTCGCGGCGGGCGCTTCGGTGGGCGCTGCGGCAGGCATCGGCCACCGCAGCGAAGGTCGTGGCGGTACAGGCGTGGGAGGTTCCCAGAAAGTACGGAACCGGCGTGATGCTGATGCCCGGGGCGCAGTGGGATGCGGAGGCTCGGAATTCGCTGCGATCCGCGGTGGAGCCCGCTGCCGCCGCCTGGCCTGGCGTGGTGGTCGAGCAGCATGCGGTCGAGGGGCACCCCGTCCAGGTATTGCTGGACGCGGCCCGGAACGCGGATCTGCTGGTTCTCGGCAATCGGGGCCTGGGCGGCTTCGCCGGGGCGCTGCTGGGATCGGTGAGTCAGCACTGCGTTCGTCACGCGTCCTGCCCAGTGGTCGTCGTCCACGACCGGGTGTGAGCGATTCGGACGAGGCGTTCAAGCGGTGTCGTCGTGCAGCGAGATTCTCGGGGTCAGTTCGCGACCGTGAGGCGACGACCCGTCACTTCCTGCGGGTCGATGGCGATGACCATGTCGAGGGGGTATTTCATCCAGGACTCGACCTGCAGTCCGAGTTGCCCGCCGTGGCGGTCGTGCGAGATGTCGACCGCGATGCCCGTGACCAGCACGCTCCAACCGAGTCGGCTGTGCGGTTCGATCTCGTCGGCCTGATAGGCGACTTGCAGCTCTGCATGGTGCCGTACTGCTCGCCCGAGCGCCGAGGTGTGCCTCGTGAAAACGATGATCCGGCCATCGAGGACGACGTGGTTCAGGGGTCGGATGGTGGGGACGCCGTCGGCGACGAAAGCGATGCGCCCGAACTCGGCGTGCCCGAGCAGGCTGAGCGCGAGCGTCGGGTCGAGTTCGACGGGAACTCGCTCGTTCTCCACTGCTTCCCCTTCGACACGATTCGGAAACGCCGCTGCGGTGCGGCTGCGGTCACCGCGGCCGAGACCGGTGCCAAACCATGGAACTCAGCGAACAGCGTTCGCTCCGTTGGTTCGACCGTAGCAACGTTCCGGGTGCGGGGCTGTCGAATGTTCACCTTCGCGACGGTCGGACACGTACCGCAACGATGCCCGAATCGACGGCTCGGGGAGTGTCACCAGGGACGGAATGGCGGGCAGAGCCGCCGGTGCGGCAGCATCAGCGTGGACGGAGAAGGCGCGTCCGTCGGGGTCGGTTGCGTCGGCGGGCGAGGTCGGCCGGATGAGCAGTTCCGGCTCGTCGCTGGTCGGAGCGGGCGATCCGCCCCGAGCCGAGCACCGGACCGCGGCCGGCACCGCCGCTTCGGGGCCGACATGCAGCGGCGTGAGAATCTCGGTGCCTGGACTCCGAAGGGCCTTAGGTCCCTGGCGGGGCGGACCTCAGGGGGGTGTTCTACGGGCTCGCATCGCTGATACTTGAGCCATGGAGACTGAGAAGATCAGGGTGTTCTTGCTGGACGACCACGAGGTGGTCAGGCGGGGGCTGTGCGAGCTGCTGGAGCGCGACGGCGACATCGAGGTGGTCGGGGAGGCCGCGGACGTGGCGGAGGCCGTCCGGCGTTTCCCCGCGTCCCGACCTGACGTGGCGGTGCTGGACGCGCAGTTGCCCGACGGCAGCGGCGTCGAGGTGTGCCGCCGGATCAAGGAGACCGACCCGGACATCGCCGTGGTGATCCTGACCTCGTACGAGGACGATGCGACGCTGTTCGCCGCGATCGAGGCGGGCGCGTCCGGATTCCTGCTCAAGCAGGTACGCGGCAACGACCTCGTCGAAGGCGTGCGCAAGCTCGCGGCCGGCGGGTCGCTGCTGGACGCGAGGATGACCGGTGCGGTGCTGGAGCGGCTGCGCACGGGCCCGCCCACGGCCCCGGAGCTGGACCTGCTCTCCGAGCAGGAGCAGCGCATCCTGGAGCTCATCGGCGAGGGGTTGACCAACCGGCAGATCGCCGAGCGGATGCATTTGGCCGAGAAGACCGTGAAGAACTACGTGACCCGGGTGCTCGGCAAGCTGGGCCTCGAGCGGCGCACGCAGGCCGCAGTGCTGGCGTCGCGGCTGTTCGGCTGACGGTTGGGGTTCACCTGCCCGCCGCCGTTCACGGCGTCTGCGCAGCGCGGCCGGACTGGTCCAGCGGAATCGACCAGCGCAGCTCGGTCCCGGACGGCTCGACCGGGTGGATCGAGAACTCGCCGCCGAGCGCGGCGGCCCGGGAGGCGAGGTTCGCCAGTCCACGGCGCGGTGTCTGCGGCGGGATGCCGCGCCCGTCGTCGGCCACCCGCATCCGCAGTGCGCCCGCTTCGACCGCGATCGCGACGGTCACGTGCCGTGCCTTCGCGTGGCGGGCGGCGTTGGACAGCGCCTCGCGCAGCATCGCGAGCACTTCGAGCCGCACCAGCTCGGGCACGCCCTCGTCGACGGGGCCGGAGAACTCGACGTCCGGGGCGAACCCGAGATGATGGCGCACCACTCCCACCAGGCCCCGGACCGTCTGCGAGAACGCCTGGTCGGCGTCGGTGTGGAGGCTGTAAATGGCCGCGCGCAGGTCCGAGATGGCGCCGTCGATCTCGTCCACGGCCGCGTGCACCCGCTCGGCGGCCACCGGCTCGTCCACCATGTGCACGATCGACTGCAGTTGCAGGCCGGTCGCGAAGAGCCGCTGGATGACCAGGTCGTGGAGGTCGCGGCCGATCCGGTCGCGGTCGCGGAAGACGACCAGGCGCTCCCGCTCCGCCTGGGAGTCGGCGAGCTGCCCGTACAGCCGGGCGTTGTCGATCGCGACCCCGGCCGCCGCGGCGAGCGCTTTGATGATGTCCTCGTCGTCGTCGGTGAACTGCCCGCCGCCGCGCTTGTCGGTCAGATACAGATTTCCCCAAGCCTTATCCCCCACTTTGACCGGCACGCCGAGGAACGTCCGCATCGGAGGGTGACCGGGCGGGAAGCCGACTGACGCGGGGTGCTGCGAGAGGTCTTCGAGCCGCAGCGGTTCGGGCACGTCGATGATGTGGCCGAGGATGCCGCGGCCGGCGGGCGGGTCGCCGAGTGCGGCGATCTCCTCGGCGGTGAGGCCGTGGGTGCGGAAGTCGGCCAAGCCGCCCGAGTCGTCCAGGACCCCGAGCGCCCCGTACCGCGCGTCGACGAGCGTGCACGCGGCGGCGACGATCCGGTCAAGGATCGCGGCGAGTTCGAGGTCGGATCCGATGCTGATCACCGCGTCCAGGAGCGCCCGCAGCCGCTCACGGCCGAGCACGATCTCGCCGATCCGGGACGACAACTCGCCAAGCAGGTCGTCGATCGGCAGTTTCCGCAGGTGCGGTTTACCACGGGAGTGCGGCGGCGTGGGGTCCATGCCTGAATCGTATCGACTTCTGCCGGGAGCACAAGCGATGCACGCCTTTCGGCCCCCGCAGTGAGGACTTCGGTCCCTGCCGCGCGGCGGCCACGGCGGCGAGGCTGGAAGCGCACCGAACGACCACTTCACCGACGGAGCTTCCGATGGACAAGACGCTTCCTGCACCGCTCACCGAAGCGCGCCTGCGCCAGATCGACGCCTACTGGCGGGCCGCGAACTACCTCACCGTCGGGCAGATCTACCTGCTCGACAACCCGCTGCTGCGCGAACCCCTGCGACCCGAGCACGTCAAACCGCGCCTGCTCGGCCACTGGGGCACCAGCCCGGCGCTCAACCTGGTCTACGCGCACCTCAACCGGTGCATCACCGAGAAGGGGCTCGACATGGTCTACATGGCCGGGCCCGGCCACGGCGGCCCGGCCATGCTCGCCAACACCTGGCTCGAGGGCACGTACTCCGAGCACCACCCGTCCGTCAGCCGCGACGAGGCCGGCATGGCGCGGTTGTTCCGCCAGTTCTCCTTCCCCGGCGGCGTCCCCTCCCACGCCGCCCCCGAAGTGCCCGGCTCCATCCACGAAGGCGGCGAGCTCGGATACGCGCTCATGCACGCCTACGGCGCCGCGTTCGACAACCCCGACCTCACAATCGCGTGCGTGATCGGCGATGGCGAAGCCGAGACCGGGCCGCTGGCCGCCTCCTGGCTCTCGAACGTCTTCCTCAACCCGGCCCGCGACGGCGCGGTCCTGCCGATCCTGAACCTCAACGGCTACAAGATCGCGAATCCGACCGTCCTCGACCGCATCCCGCGCGAGGACCTCCTCTCGATGATGCATGGCTTCGGCTACGAGCCGCACCTCGTGGAGGGCGACGACCCCGCGACGATTCACCGGACCTTGGCGGCGACGCTCGACACCGTTTTCGACCGCATCAGCGCGATCCAGCACGAGGCCCGCTCCGGCGGTACGGTGGAACGGCCGCGCTGGCCCATGATCGTGCTGCGCACCCCGAAGGGCTGGACCGGCCCGCGCGAACTCGACGGCAAGCCGGTCGAGGGCACCTGGCGCTCGCACCAGGTGCCGCTGGGCGCGGTCCGGGACGACCCGAGCCAGCTCGCGGCCCTGGAGGACTGGCTGCGGTCCTACCACCCCGAGGAGCTGTTCGACGCGACCGGCGCCCCAGCCGCCGAGCTGCGCGTCCAGGCGCCCCGCGGTGAGAAGCGCATGAGCGCCAGCCCGCACGCCAACGGCGGGCTCCTCCTTCGCGACCTGGTGCTGCCGGACTTCCGCCGGTACGGCGTGGCGGTGGACCGCCCCGGCGGTACGGACGCCGAGGCCACCCGGGTCCTGGGCGAGTGGGTGCGGGACGTCATCGCCGCCAACCCCGACCGGTTCCGCCTCTTCGGCCCCGACGAGGTCGCCTCCAACCGGCTCGGCGCCGCCTTCGAGGTCACCGACCGCGCCTGGGGCGCCCGCATCGAACCCGGCGACGACCACCTCGGGCCCGACGGCCGCGTGATGGAGGTGCTCTCGGAGCACCTGTGCCAGGGCTGGCTCGAGGGCTACCTGCTGACCGGCCGCCACGGCCTGTTCACCAGCTACGAGGCGTTCATCCACCTGGTCGACTCCATGTTCAACCAGCACGCCAAGTGGCTCAAGACCACCAACGGCATCCCGTGGCGCCGCCCGATCGCCTCGCTCAACTACCTGCTGTCGAGCCACGTGTGGCGCCAGGACCACAACGGCTTCTCGCACCAGGACCCCGGGTTCATCGACCACGTCGTCAACAAGAAGGCCGAGGTCGTCCGGGTCTACCTGCCGCCGGACGCCAACACGCTTCTGTCCACGATGGACCACTGCTTGCGGTCGCGCCAGTACGTGAACGTGGTCGTGGCCGGGAAGCAGCCCGCCCCGAACTGGCTCTCCATGGACGAGGCGGTTCGCCACTGCGAACGGGGGCTGGGCATCTGGGAGTGGGCCTCCACCGACCGCGGACGGGAGCCGGACGTGGTCCTCGCCTGCGCCGGTGACGTCCCCACCCTCGAGACCGTGGCCGCCGCCGACCTGCTGCGCCGCCACCTTCCGCACCTGAAGGTCCGGGTCGTGAACGTGGTGGACCTGATGCGGCTCCAGCCGGACACCGAGCACCCGCACGGCCTGCCCGACCGGCAGTACGACGCGCTGTTCACCACCGACAAGCCGGTGATCTTCGCGTTCCACGGCTACCCGTGGCTGATCCACCGGCTCACCTACCGCCGGGCCGGGCACGAGCACCTCCACGTCCGCGGCTACAAGGAGGAGGGCACGACCACCACGCCGTTCGACATGGTCATGCTCAACGACCTCGACCGGTTCACCCTCGTCATCGACGTGATCGACCGGGTCCCCGGGCTCGGCCAGAACGCCGCGGGCCTGCGCCAGGAGATGTCCGACGCGCGCCGCGCCTGCCGCGAGCACACCCGGGCGTTCGGTGTCGACCACCCGGCCGTCGCCGACTGGCGACCCGGTCGGCCGCTGGAACTGTAGGGCGACGAGCGAAAGGGGCGGACCGGACGGTCCGCCCCTTTCGCTGTCGCCTTCGACGCCCCCCGGCAAGCCGTTCGCCCGACCGGGACCCGTTCGTGCTCCGCCTCCGCGATCTCCAGGGGCTCAAGGTACTCATTGCAGTCCACATTGGATGAAGGATGCCGTTGAGGGACGAACGCGGCCGCGCTCGGGACCATCGTCCCGTGCCGAGCCGGGCCCCGGCGGGTCAAGCTGGCGACATGACGACCGCGATCGATACGAGTGCGCCCCCGGAATTCCATGAGCTGTCCGCCGACGAAGTGCTCCTGCTCCTCTCGACCGACCCGGCATCCGGCCTGTCCCCGGAAGGCGCTGCCGCGCTGCTGGCCCGGACCGGACCCAACAGCCTGCCGGTCGCCCCGCGCACCAGCCTCGCGGTGCGCATCCTGCGGCAAGTCCACAACCCGCTGATCTACGTCCTGCTCGCCGCGGGCGCGATCACCGCCGTCCTCGGCGAGTACGTCGACTCCTCAGTGATCCTCGGCGTCGTGGTGATCAACGCCGCCATCGGCCTCGTCCAGGAGTCCAAGGCCGAAGCCGAGCTCGCCGGCCTGCGATCGATGGTCCGCACCAGCGCCAGGGTCGTCCGCGGCGGACGCGAGCGGACCGTGCCCTCCGAGGACCTCGTCCCCGGCGACCTCGTCAAGCTCGAGGCGGGCGACAAGGTCCCCGCCGACCTGCGCCTGACGCACTCGACCGGACTGCAGGTCGACGAGTCCGCGCTGACCGGGGAGTCCGAACCGGTGGACAAGCACGTCGACCCGCTGCCGGCGATGGTCCCGGTGGCCGACCGGCGCAACATGGCCTACTCCGGCACCCTCGTCACGGCAGGGACCGGAACCGGCGTCGTCTGCGCGACCGGCGCCGCCACCGAATTGGGCGAGATCCACCGGCTCATCGGGGCCGCCGAGACGCTGGCGACGCCGCTGACGGCGAAGCTCGCCGGGTTCAGCCGGATGCTGACTGTCGGCATCCTGGCGCTGGCCGCCGTCACGTTCGCGGTCGGGCTGCTCCGCGGCCACGACGCAGTCGCGATGTTCACCGCGGCGATCGCTCTGGCCGTAGGGGCGATCCCCGAAGGGCTTCCCGCCGCGGTGACAGTCACCCTGGCCATCGGCGTGGGCCGGATGGCGCGGCGCCGCGCGGTGATCCGGCGCCTGCCGACGGTCGAGACGCTCGGCAGCACCACGGTGATCTGCACCGACAAGACCGGCACGCTCACCGAGAACCAGATGACCGTGCAAGCCGTCTGGACCCCCGTCGCCCGATACGAGGTCAGCGGCCGCGGCTACGAACCGGAGGGCACGGTGCGCGACGACTCAGGCGCCGCGGCGGGGACCGACCGCGACCGGGCATTGCACTGGACGCTGCTGGCCGGCGCCGTCTGCAGCGACGCGAGCCTCGTCGACCACGGCGGGAAGTGGAGCGTGGTAGGCGACCCCACTGAAGGGGCGATGCTGGTGGCAGCCGCGAAGGCGGGCCTTGACGCGGCCGCCGCACGCGCGCGATGGCTACGAGTCGCCGCACTCCCTTTCAGCTCGGAGCGCCTGTTCATGGCCACCTCCCACCGCCACGCCGCCGACGGCCGCCCTCTCGTCCTGGCGAAAGGCGCCGTCGAACGGCTGCTGGACCTCTGCGAGCTGGAGATGGGCGCGGACGGGACGACTCGACCGCTGAACCGCCTCGCCGCCGCCAGCGCCGCTGCGGAACTGGCCGACCGAGGGCTCCGGGTACTCGCTACCGCCGTTCGCCCGGCGGACGCTTCAGCAGACGGCATCGAGGATCTCGACGAGGGCGCGCTCGCCGAGGGACTCGTCTTCACCGGACTCCAGGCCATGCTCGACCCGCCTCGGGAAGCGGCGGCAGCCGCGGTCGCGGCCTGCCGGACCGCCGGCATCTCGGTCAAGATGATCACCGGCGACCACGCGGCCACCGCCACCGCTATCGCCCGCGAGGTGGGGCTGATCGGCACCGGCGACGAGGCCGTCCTGACCGGCGCCGAGCTCGCCGCCCTGCCGGACGCCGACATGGCCGAGGCCGCGCACCGGACCGGCGTGTTCGCGCGCGTCTCCCCCGAGCAGAAACTGCGCCTGGTCGCCGCGCTCCAAGAGCGCGGTCACGTGGTCGCCATGACCGGCGACGGCGTCAACGACGCCCCGGCACTCCGGCAGGCCGGCATCGGCGTCGCCATGGGCGCGAGCGGCACCGACGTCGCCAAAGAGGCCGCCGACATGGTCCTGACCGACGACGACTTCGCGACGATCGAAGCCGCCGTCGAAGAAGGCCGCGGGGTCTTCGACAACCTGACCAAGTTCATCACCTGGACGCTGCCGACGAACCTCGGCGAGGGCCTGGTGATCCTCGCGGCGATCCTCTTCGGAGCCGCCCTGCCGATCCTGCCGAGCCAGATCCTGTGGATCAACATGACGACCGCCGTCGCACTGGGCCTGATGCTCGCCTTCGAACCGAAGGAACCGGGGATCATGACCCGTCCCCCGCGGCGCCCAGGGCAGCCCCTGTTCACCGGGACACTGATGTTCCGGACCGCGCTGGTCTCGGTCCTGCTCGTGGCCGGAGCGTGGTGGCTGTTCAACTGGGAGCTGGCGAACGGTGCCGACGTCGCGCAGGCCCGCACCGCTGCTGTGAACGTCTTCGTCACCGTCCAGGCGTTCTACCTGTTCAGCTGCCGCTCCCTGACCAGGTCGGCGTGGCGGATCGGCATGTTCACCAACCCGTGGATCATCCTCGGGCTCGCCGTCCAGGCGGCCGGGCAGCTCGCCATGACCTACACGCCGGCCATGAACGCGGTGTTCGACACCTCCCCGATCGGCGCGGGCACCTGGCTGCGCATCCTCGCCATCGCCGCGGCAACCAGCCTCGTGGTGGCCCTGGAGAAGCGGCTGCGCGTGCGGGTAGAAGGAAGCGCACCGCAGCAACGATGAGGCCGGAACACGAAGGAGGCAGCCACTGCTGAGTGGCTGCCTCTTTCGCGACCGGATCGTGCGGGGGACACGACCTCGTCCGTCAGTCGGCTTCGCGGACGACCAGGACCGGGCAGCGGGCGTGGCTGACGCAGTACTGGCTGACCGAGCCGATGAGCGCGCCCACGAACGCGCCGTGGCCGCGGCTGCCGACGATGAGCATGTGGGCGTCCTCGGACTGCTCGATCAGCACCCGTGCCGGGTGGCCCTCAGCGAGATGCCGATTCACCCGCACGGAGGGGTGCTCGGCGGCGGCCTTGCTCACGGCGTCGTCGAGAACGCGCCGTGCCGCGGCGGCGACGTCGCCGGCAGCCGGGACCGTCGCTCCCGACCCGTATGCGTACGGATACTGCCAAGCGTGCACCGCGGTGACCTCGAGATGCAGCTCCTCCGCGTAGGCGAGCGCCCATGCGAGCGCCCGATTCGACGAGGCCGATCCGTCGACGCCGACGACGAGGCGGCCCTCGGAGTGGTTGATGTCGGTCATGGCTGTTCCTCTCTCTCTTGTGCTCGAGTCTTCTCGCAGGGGCGCGGCCGGGTCAGAGCCGAAGGTCCCGCCGCCAGGTGCCCGCAGTCATCTCCTTGAGGCCGACAACGCTGTTACGGTCGAGCCAGAGGGGCCGGGAGCGTTGCGCGCTCCCCGGTAGGGATCGAGCCGCGGCCGGACGAGACGGCCCGCGGCATGGCGTGCGGAGGCGAATGTGGAGTACGAGCGAGAACCGGTCAAGCTGGAGCCCAAGGTGGCGATGGGGTACCTGATCCATGCCGAGTTCGGGCGGGTCGCGTTCGTCGTCGACGATCTGCCGGTGATCAGACCGTTGAACCACGTCGTGGTCGACGGCGAGATCATCGTGTACACCTGGCACGCTTCCGCATTCGCCGAAGCCGTCCGGGCGCGGCCGGGGCTGCCGGTGGCCTACCAGTCCGACGAGATCGAGGCCCACAGCCACACCGGCTGGAGCGTTCTGGTCGCCGGCACCGCGACCGACGTCTCCGACCACCCCCGCGCCGCGCAGATGGGCAAGCAGGTCCAATCATGGATCGACCGCCCGCACGACATGGTCATCGCCATCCGTCCGCACGAGGTGACCGGACTGCGCCTGACCATCGGCCGCTGAAACCCGCGTCCTGCTGATGACCAATGCCCGGTGAAACTGGGACTTTCGGCCCTGATCCGGCACCGCCGCACCGGCGAGACTGGACCCGGAGAGAAAGGAGCGGGTCATGTCGAACCGCAAGCAGGAGCACGGGATCGTCGTCGGCGTCGACGGGTCGAACTCGTCGAAGCAGGCACTGGCATGGGCGCTGCGCCACGCCGAAGCGACGGACCTGCCGGTGACGGCGGTCCAGGCGTGGGAGATCCCGATGAACTACGGCTCCCTCGCGATGGTGCTCCCGGCGACCGAGTTCGCCGAGGAGGCCCGGCGCAGTCTCAAGGAGATCGTGGACGAGGCCGCGGCGGATTTCCCGGAAGTGCCAGTGGAGCGGCGGGTGAAGGAAGGCCACCCCGCGAAGGTCCTGCTGAAGGAGGCGGAGCAGGCGCAGATGCTCGTGGTCGGCTCCCGCGGCCACGGCGGGTTCGTCGGCGCGGTCATCGGCTCGGTCAGCCAGTACTGCGTCACCCACGCTCACTGCCCGGTGCTGGTCTTCCGCGGCGCCGAGTGACACCGATGCGCATGCGCCACGACACTGTCCGCCGCTGCGTTCTCCGCGTCCGCACGAAGGGAGGCCGCCGTGCGAGTGGCCGTATTCAGCACCAAACCATATGACAGGACGTCGCTGAGCGACGCCGCCCGAGACGGCACGCACGAACTGGTGTTCCTCGAGTCGCGCCTGAACCGCGACACCGCCGCACTCGCCGAGGGCTGCGAGGCGGTGTGCGCGTTCGTCAACGACGACCTCCGTGCCGAGACCCTCGCGGTCCTGGCCGAGCGAAGCGTGCGGTTCGCGGCGCTGCGCTCGGCCGGATTCAACCACGTCGACCTGCGGGCGGCGGCCGAGCTGGGAATCGCGGTCGCGCGGGTGCCGGACTACTCGCCGTACGCCGTCGCCGAACACTGCGCGGCCCTGGTTCTGGCCCTCAACCGCAAGACGCACCGGGCCTACAACCGGGTACGGGAGCACAATTTCGCGCTGACGGGCCTGCTCGGGTTCGACCTGCACGGCCGCACGGTCGGCGTGGTCGGGACTGGAAAGATCGGCATCTGCTTCGTCCGCATCATGGCCGGATTCGGGTGCCGGGTCCTCGCCTACGACCCGTACCCGAGCGAGGCGGCCCGCGCGGCCGGCGCCGAGTACGTGCCGCTCGAAGACCTGCTGGCGTCCTCGGACATCGTGTCGCTCCACTGCCCGCTCACGCCCCAGACGCACCACCTGATCGACCATGAGCGGATCGCGCTCATGCGCCCTGGCGTGATGCTGGTGAACACCAGCCGAGGGGCGCTGGTGGACACGGCCGCGGTGATCGAGGGGCTCAAATCCGGTCGCATCGGCCACCTCGGCCTCGACGTATACGAAGAGGAGGCCGACCTGTTCTTCGAGGACCTGTCCGACCAGGTCATCGGCGACGACGCGTTCGACCGGCTCAACGCCTTCCCGAACGTGCTCATCACCGGCCACCAGGCGTTCTTCACCGCCGAGGCCATCCAAGCGATCGCCGCCACGACCATCGCCAACCTGAACGCGTTCGAACGCGGCGGCATCGGCCTCCACCCCGTGGCGCTCGACGAACCAGGACCCCGAGACACCGGAAGAGCGGAACCCGCTCGCCCGGGCACCGCCGCAGTACCGGCGACCCACTGAACCGTCCGATCGCGAGCTGGAGCAACGCCTGCCAAGGCGCAAGAGTCACAAGAGGAGAGGAACCGATGACCGAACAGGAACCAGAACGCATCGTCGTGGCGATCGACGGCTCGCCGACGTCTTTGGACGCTCTGCGCTGGGCGATCGACCACGCCGACCGCCTCGGTGCCGTAGTCGAGGCACTGCACGTGTGGCAGATCCCCAACATTTACGGCACCCCGGTCCCCGACCTGCCGGGCGAGTCCTTCGAGGACACCGCCAAGCGCTCGCTACAGGGGTCCATCACCGAAGTCCTCGGCGGCCGGACCGACGCACCGGTCGAAGCGGTGACCCGCCAAGGGTATGCGCCCAAGATCCTGGTCGAGCGGTCCAAGACGGCGGACCTGCTCGTAGTCGGAAGCCGCGGCCGAGGCGCACTGGCGGGAACCCTGCTGGGCTCGGTCAGCCTCCACTGCGTGACACACGCCGCATGCCCGGTCGTGCTCGTCCGCGGCTGAACACCGGCCGAGCACGAACGGGCCGCGACCGATGGTCGCGGCCCGTCGGCGTCCCCTGAGCGCCCGAGGAGGACCGCACCCTGAACCCCTGCTTCCGAAGGACGGAGGTCCCCCGATCCAGGGCGTTTGGTCGCTGTGCCGCCGCTGTCCGAAGTGATGGCATGGAGGCATGAACGCACAGCTTCGAGAGGATGCCATGGACACCAAGCCCCGCGTGGTCGTCGTCGGCGGCGGTCTGGCCGGCATGGAGACGCTGTTCGCGCTCCGCCGGCGCCTGAGCGACCGGGTCGACCTGACACTGGTCGCCGACCGCGATGAGTTCGAGTTCCGGCCCGCCACCGTCTACGTCCCCTTCGGCGGCGCCGAGGACGACCTCACCATTCCAGTCGCGGCCCCGGCCGAACGGCAGGGCATCGCGGTCGAACGCGGCGCGGTCGCCTGGGTCGAGACCGACCCCAAGCGTCTCGCGCTCGCCGACGGCCGCACCCTCGACTACGACTACCTGGTCCTGGCCACCGGCGCCGCGATGCGGCCCGAGCGCGTGCCCGGCCTGGCCGAGCACGCGCACCTGGTGGGCGCCCTGAACCAGATGCGCGAACTCGGCCGGACACTGCGGCGGGTGCGGGAGGCGGCCGTCGACGGCTCACCGCAGCACGTGCTGTTCCTGGTCCCGCCGGACAGCCAGTGCCCGGGCCCGGTCTACGAGCTCGCGTTCATGCTCGAGACCTGGCTGCGCCGCTCCCGAGTCCGCGACCGGGTGTGCCTGACCTTCGCCACCTCCGAAGAGCGCTACCTGGAGTCGTTCGGAACCGGCCTGCACCCGGTCATCGAGGCCGAGTTCACCGAACGCGGCATCATCAGCCACGTGCGATCGGCGGTCGAGCGCGTCGAACCGCACCGCGCCCGCTTCGCCGACGGCACCGCGCACACCTTCGATGCGCTCGTGTCCACCGCACCCCAGGCCGCCTCAGTCGACTACGAGGGCCTGCCGCAGGACCGCAACGGATTCCTGCTGACCGAGCCCGACACCCGCCGGGTGCGGTGCACCGACGCCGTCTACGCCCCCGGCGACGCCGGGGACTTCCCAGTCAAGCTCGGCTACCTCTCGCTCCTGCAGGCCGACGCGGTCGCCGACGACATCGCCGCCCGGATCGACCCCGCGGCCGTCACCGACCCGCGGCGGTTCGACCCGGTCGGCCTGTACGTCCTGGAAATGCTCGACGACGCCGTGTTCGCACAGACGCCCCTCACGCTCACCGGTGAACCGGCCGCCCGGGCCGGCAGCGGACATCGCATCGGCGTCTCCCCGATCTGGCACCTGGGCAAGAAGACCCTCGGGACCTACCTGCCGCAACAGTTCCGGGCCGGCCACCCAGTCCACGGAGGCCTCGCACAGGACGCGGTGTCCCTGGGTCTCAAGGGCTTGACCAGGACCATCTCGGGCGCAGTGCGGGAGTGACCTTCGGGCCGTCGCGCCGGCCGCTCCCGGGCGGCCGTCCCTCAAGGGGACGGCCGCCTTTCCCTTGCCCGCTCCCGCTGCCGCGCAGGACCTTCGTCCCCTGAAGACCCGCCTTCCGACCTCTCCAGAACCACTTTGAACTGCGGTTTCATTGAACTGTCACCGGATACGGTGCCCCGACTCGAAAGGAACTCCGATGGCCACCGTCAACGCCACCGAGCGAACCACCGCCACTACCGCCACCGCTGCTCGTGCTGTCGACTATGTGTGGGCGGGCCTGCGCATCGCCCTGGGCTGGGTCTTCCTGTGGGCCTTCCTCGACAAGACTTTCGGTCTCGGCTTCGCCACCGAGAAGAAGGCCGCCTGGATCGAGGGCGGCAGCCCGACCGAAGGCTTCCTGACTTTCGGCACCAAAGGCCCGTTCGCGGACTTCTACCAGGGCATGGCGGGCAACGCCGCCGCCGACTGGCTGTTCATGGCCGGCCTGCTCGGGATTGGCCTCGCACTGATCCTCGGCATCGGCATGCGGATCGCCGCCGCCGCGGGCGCCCTCCTGCTGGTCCTCATGTGGACCGCCGCCCTGTGGCCCGAGAACAACCCGTTCATGGACGACCACCTGATCTACGCCGGCCTCCTCATCGGCCTCGCCATGACCCGCGCTGAGGACACCCTCGGCCTCGGCAAGACCTGGGGCGACCTTCCCATCGTCAAGCGAAACCCTTGGCTCAAGTAGACGCCGGGAGCAGTAGAGCGGGCCGCGACCTTGAGGTCGCGGCCCGCTGCCGTGCGCTGAATGCCCGCGAGCGTTCCATTGCGCCTGGTTGGCTTATCTAACGTTGTCAGGGCCCGGTCGACTCGGTGACCATGGCGCGGTATTCGGCGGCGCGGGCGGGGTCGCCGTGTTCGGCGTGGTATTCGGCGAGGTTGCGGCAGGCCCGCTGGGCAGCCGCTCGGTAGTCGAAGCGGAGGTCGTTGAAAGTGCCGGACCAGGTGGACATGGAACCCGCCGTTCCGACCGGTCAGTGTGCGGCGCTCCTCTTGCGTGCGAAAAGGGCCCCGAGTCCAATCATGCCGATGGCCAGGGCCAGGTGAAGCCAGTTGTCGGCGTCGTTGACCGGGACGAAGTTCGCGGCCGAGTCGAGGTCGATGATGAGACCGTACAGCCACAGCACGAAGTAGATCGCGCCGCCGATGATCAGGTAGGTGACGGCGCCGCTCACGGTGCGGACCATCAAGAACCCGACGATGCCGAACAGGAGGTGGACGAGGTTGTGGAGGACCGACACCTCGAAGACGCCCAGGAGCCGGGCATCGGAGTGGTGGCCGGCGAAGGTCATCGAATCGAAATCGGTGGTGATGCCCGGGACGAACCCGAGCAAGCCGACCAGGACGAACACCAGCGAGACGACCATCGTCACCATTTGGACCGGTGCGCGGCCGCGCGTCTGTTGGGCGGACATTTTGAACTCCTTTTTCGTTGGCGGGGACCGACATATACCCGCTGAGCAGGTTTTTACGCCTTTCGGCTGGGGGCGTCGCGGACGGATGTCCCGGCCTTCCCGCGTGGTTTCTCAGTGGCCGGGGCCGACGACGGATCGTGGTCGGCCCCGGCGGGAAGGCGCCTGTCCTATGCGGGCATGAGGACGGTGTCGACGATGTAGACGGTGGCGTTGGCGGTCTGGACGTTGCCGCAGACGACGGCGGCTTCGCCGTTGACGGTGAAGGTCTCGCCCGAACCTTCGACGTTGAGCGTGCCGCCTTGGAGGGTGGCGTGCTCGCCGGCGAGGTCTTCAGGGGCGAGCTGCTCCCCCACCACGTGGTAAGACAGGATGCTGGTCAGCTGCTCCTGGTCGGCCATGACCGCTTCCAGGTCGGCCTCGGGGATCGCGGCGAATGCGTCGTTGACCGGCGCGAACACCGTGATGTTCTCCGCTGAGTTGAGGGTGTCGACCAGGTCGGCCTCGCTCACGGCGGTGACGAGCGTGGACAGCACCGGGTTGTTGCTCGCGGCGGTGGCGACCGGGTCGTCGGCCATACCGGTGAAGGAGCCCTCGCCGTCGGCCGGGACGGCCGAGCACGCCGCGCCGAACTCGCCCGAGACCGGCATCTCCTCCCCGGTGGTCTCTTCGGGCATGGACTCCTCGGTCGAGGTGGTGTCCTCGCCGGCCTCGTCGCCGCCCTCGTCGGAACCGCACGCGGACAAGGTGATCGCGATACCGGCGGCCGCGGCCAGGGCTCCGGCGCGGGTCAGGAATCGAGTGTTCATGGTCTTGCCTCTCTTATCGGATGCCGGGGACGGTCGTCCCCGGCGGTCGTTCGGGTGGTCTACGCGGCGGTCACGACGACCGAGTGCCAGCCGGTCGCGCCGTCGGGGAAGGGCGTGGCCCGCTCCCGGGTCTGGGTGTCGCCTTCGGCGTCGGTGGCGCGGACCTCCAACTTGTGGCGCCCGGGCCTGGCGTCCCACGCCCACTGCCATTGGCGCCAGGTGTCGGGGCCGATCACGGGCGCGAGTTCGGCGTCGGCCCAAGGGCCTTCGTCGACGCGGACCTCGACGCGGTCGATGCCGCGGTGCTGCGCCCACGCGACCCCGGCGACGGTGGTGCGCCCCGGTGCGATGGTCGTGAGGGGCTTGGGCGTGTCGATGCGCGAGAACGTCTTGATCGGGGCCTGGGCGGCCCAGTCGCGGCGGACCCAGTAGGGGTCGAAGTCGGCGAACGAAGAGAGCTCGAGCTCGACCAGCCATTTCGTCGCGGACACGTACCCGTAGAGGCCGGGGACGATCATGCGGACGGGGAAGCCGTGTTCGAGGGGCAGCGGTTCGCCGTTCATGCCGATGGCGATGAGCGCGTCGCGCCCGCCGGTGCACGCACTGGTGGGGGTCCCGGCGGTCCAGCCGTCGTGCGAGCGGGAGACGACCTGGTCGGCGCCGGGCTCGGGGCCGGCGTCGGCGAGCAGGTCGGCGAGGCTGACGCCGAGCCAGCGCGCGTTTCCGGCGAGGGTGCCGCCGACCTCGTTGGAGACGCAGGCGAGGGTGATCTCGCGTTCGAGCAGTTCGCGGTCGAGCAGGTCGCCGTAGGTGAGTTCGAGCGGGCGTTCGACGCGGCCGCCGATCCGCAACCGGTAGTCCTCGGGCAGGACCCGGGGCAGGACCAGGGCGGTGTCGACGCGGTAGAAGTCGGGGTTCGGTGTCAGGTACGGAGTGAGGCCGTCGAGGTCGAGTCCGGTCCCGGCGGGGCCGATGTCGTCGGCCTCGGGCAGGGTCAGGCCCCGGCGGGCCTGTTCGATCTCGCCGGTGCCGCCGAAACGCCATCCGGCCGCACCGGCGAGACCGGCCCCGGCCAGCGCGAGAAGGACGCCGCGCCGGTCGACCGCGCGTCCGGGGGCCGCGCCGGTCGCGGGGCTGGGGCGGTAGAGCAGGAAAAGCAGCGCCGCACCGAACGCGGCGCCGGCCAGGGGCGGCAGTGCCCACGCCGCGGAGGCGGCGGGCCTGGAGATCGCAGCGGCCGCGCCGGCGACGCCGAGCAGCATCAGCGCCCCGTAGCCGACGGCGATCCGGCGGCGCGCGAGGAATCCCACGGCGGCGGCGGCGGCGACCAGGGCCAGCCCGATGCCGGCCAGGAGCACGAGCTTGTCGTGGAATCCGAAGGTGCGGATCGCCCACGCTTTGACCGGCTCGGGCGTCGCGTCGATCACCGCCGCGCCGACGGCCGCGACCGGTCCGCTGCCGGGGGCCACGGCGATCGCCGCGAGCTGCGCCGCCGCCAGGGCTCCCCCGGCGCATGCGATGCCGCCGAGGGCCGCGATCAGTTTGCCGTTCATGCCCGTGATTCGGGGCCGTGGCCGCGCTGGATGGGTGCGGAGGCGGAGATTCTCGGATTTTTTCCGTGATCGACCGCAAAGGCGACGGGCCCGGCCACCGGCCGGGCCCGTCATCTCGCTGCCGATCAGGCGTCGAGCGGTAGGCCCGCGATCAAGGGCAGGGTGGGCGTGTCGGAGCCTCCTGCCGGTTCCTCGGTGACGCCGATGAGGTCGGTGTCGCCGACGCCCTCGATGAGCATGGTGGCCGAGGAGTCGCCGGCGTCCATGACGCCGGCCGAGACCTGCCCGGCCTCGTCGACCATCCAGACCTGGTAGGAGCGGTCTGCCCCAGGCGAGGCGAGGTCGGCGATCACCACGACCGCTTGGTCCAGCGACGCCGAGGAGATCACGGTGACCTGCCCGCCGCCGTCAGGCTGCTCTTGGGCGACTTCGGCGTCGGCGGCTTCGAGGACCGCCGCGATCCGGTCCGCCTCGCTGGGGCCGGGCTGCTGGTGCATGATCGCCCAGGTCGCGACGACGCCGGCGAAGGCGGCGGCCACGGCGATCGCGGCCGCGCCGAGCGCGAGGCGCAGGCGCGGCAGATGGAAGGTGCGGCGGGTGCGGCGCGGGCGCGAGGGGGCCGCCTGCTGCGGCGCGGCCTCGGCCCCGGTCGTGGCCGGTGCCGCTTGCCGGGTGCGCCGCACCTCGGCGAGCACCCGCCCGCGCAGCCGCGCCGGCGGCTCCGCCACCGTCACGTCGGACAGCCGCGCGACCGCTTCGCGCAGCTCGGCCGCCTCCTGCGCGCACGAGGCGCACTCGCCCAGGTGGGCCTCGACCAGCCGGCGCTCCTGGTCGTTGACCGCGTCGAGGGCCCAGGCGCCGATCAGGGCGTGGATGTCGGCGCTCATCGGGCCACCTCCAGGCAGTCGCGCAGTTTGACCAGGCCGTCGCGGATGCGGGACTTGACCGTGGGGACGGCGGTCTCCAGCAGCGTCGCGACCTGCCGGTAGGTGTGGCCGCCGTAGTAGGCGAGCGTGATCGCCTGCCGCTGCAGCTCGGTCAGGGTCTTCAGGCACCGGCGGACCTGGCGGTGCTCCAGGCGCCCGGCGGCGGCCTCGGCGACCTGGTCGTACTCGGGCACGGCGGTCTCGGTGGCGGCGCGCCGCTCCCGCTCCCCGGCCGCCTGCGCCGACCGGACCCGGTCGACCGCCCGGCGGTGGGCGATCGTGGCAATCCACGCGGTGGCCGAGCCGCGCCGCTCATCGAAGCGGGTGGCCGTCCGCCACACCTCGACGAACACCTCTTGGGCGACCTCTTCGGCCTGCGCCGGATCGCGGACGACGCGCAGGCACAGCCCGTAGACGCGAGCGGACACGAGGTCGTACAGCGCCGCAAAGGCGTCGTCCTCTCCCAGCGCGGCACGGTGCAGCAGCGCGTCGGCAGTGTCGGACTCAGCGCCCGGCGCCACGGACAGCCGCGTCGGCTCCTGTCGGCGATGGGCTTCAGCGCCCTGGTCGAACATCATCGGACTCCTGGCGGTCAGTCGGCCTTCTCCACACCGATTCGGAGCCGCCGCGTTCTCGGATGGGTCTGCAATGGCAATCTTCGCAAGAATCGACGCTGCGGATGCGGAGTGCCGCTGGGAACTCGTCGGACGATGTTCGTGGAATGTGGCCCCCTCGACGACCCTTGTGGGCAGGGAATCGCGGCGATCGGGGTCGGCGCCACAGTTTCGAAGCAGCGGCGCACAGTCCCGAAACCAAGTCGGTACAGTGGGCGCGAAGCCGACTCTCGCCCACTTGCTGAGCGTTCGTCTCATCATGGTAACGAGCTCAGGAATGCGGTTCGCGGTCTCCTGTGTGGGAACGGCTGACCAGACGCGCTCCTGACAGACGCGCCGCACACGCGGGTCGCGGCGCGCCGGGCTCCGGCCGTGCCGGCCTTAGGTGCATCGACCGCGAAGAGAGACCCGATGACCACCAACCGCGCGGACCCCTTCGATCACATCGCTCTGCACTACGCCGGTGAACGCGAGTACCTCGCAGGCACGATCCCGTTCATCGAAACCGCGCTCGCCGCCGGGGAGCCGGTCGCCGTCGCCGTGCCCGAGCCGAACCTGCAGCTCCTGCGCGACGCCTTGGACGACACGGCCGAACGCGTCCTCATGGTCGACATGACCCGAGCCGGGGCCAACCCCGGACGCATCATCTCCGGCATCCTGCGCGACTTCGCCGACCGGCATCCGGGCCGTCGCGTCCATATCGTCGAGGAGCCGACCTGGCCGGATCGGAGTGCGACCGAGTACCCCGCCTGCGCCCAGCACGAAGCGCTCATCAACCGCGCCTTCGCCGGCCGAGACGCGGCCATTCTCTGCCCCTGCGACTGCGCCGGGCTCGACTCGCAGGCGCTCGCCGACTCCCGGGCCACGCATCCGACCCTGGTCGACCGCACCGGGCACCGCACCAGCGAGGAGTACGACCCCGACCGCATCTTCGCCGCCTACAACGTGCCGCTCGACCCCAGGCCACGAACCGCGATCGAGCGACAGCTCGATACCAGCACGATCGAGAACGCGCGCTGGTTCGCCGCCGCCTACGGCCGCCAGGCCGGCTTGACCGTGAACCAACTCGTCGACCTCCAGATCGCGGTCACGGAACTGGCCACCGAATGCGTGCTGTACGGCTGGGGCTTCGGCATGATGCGGATCTGGACCGAAGCCGAGCACCTGGTCTGCGAGGTGGAGAGCGCCGGACGCCTCGACACGCCGCTCGCCGGCCACCCTACGGTCGACGAGGCACGGGACCGGAGCCTGACGGCGGTCCACCACGTGGTCGATCTGGTCCGCGCCTATACCGGCCCTCTCAGCACCGTCGTGCGTGTCTACCTGCGCCTGCCCTGACCGGCATCACCGCCGGCCCTCGCCTGATCGCGTCACGACCCGCCGGGGTCCGTGCCGACCGACGTCAGATGCGAAGGCGCCGGTGCCCGAAGGGGCCTGTGCGAGGCGGTGCTCACGCTCGAGAACGTGGCGGACCCGTGGCCCCGCACGTATCGTTGTCCACATAGCAACCACTGCAAACGAAGCGCGTCAGAGGACATCCAGGCGCAAGGGAGCCGGTTCATTCGTTCCGGTTCACCGTCACGGCATCTCCCTCTCGAATCGTCTTCTCGAACCACCTGTCGCGCTCGCGCGGCGGCGGTGTCGGGAACAGGCGGGAACGGGGGTTCATTGCCGCTGGCGGTGCGGACGGGGAACCCTTTATGCCGAAGCACACCGATCAATACCGCGATCGTGCTCCCGATGATTTCGACCGACTTCGTCCGCTCTTCGGCGAGCTTGCCCGGCTCGACGAGGACGACCCCGAGTGGTGGCGCTGCCGTGAACGCCTGATCACCGGCTATGCGCCGGTAGTCGAGCACGCCGTGCGCAAGTATGCGGGCAGGGGCGCCGACCCCGGCGACCTGCTGGAAGTCGGCGTCATCGCCCTCGCCTACGCGATCGACCGTTTCGACCCGGGTTCCGGCGGCGATTTCCTGGACCTCGCCGTCCCGACCGTCGTGGGCGAGCTCAGCCGGTACTTCCACATCGCCACGAAGCGCGAGCCGACCCGACCGGCGACTGGCGAGCACGACCAGGTCCAGCCGCGCCTAGTGACCCCAGCCGATGTCGCCTCACGCCTCGGCGTCAGCCGCATCCACGTATCCGAAGTGCTCGCCGCATTGAGCAGAGCGCAAGGGCCCTATGAACCACGGTCCGACCGATCCGACGAGTCGTCTGACTCCGCGCTCTGGCCTCCGTTGCCCTGAACCCGATCGCTTCGATCGACGGTCGGCATCCAGGCAGCGCTCTTCAGAGGAACCGTCGGCCACTCGTAATGAGGCCCAAGACCGCATTACCTGCACGCGTGACTGTCATCTCAAGGACGCCGGCGAGCATCGACACCGGCGCCAGGCGCCGCGTCTCCGCCCGCCCGGACGGCCTCGCAGCCCTTCCGTTCGTGGAACACCAGCTCACGGTCTCGGTTGAGGAGTTCGACGCAGGCCGCGGGACGTCGAGGGCCGCCGTTCGATCCGAATCCGTCGGCCGGCCGCAGATTCGCGTATCGCGGCGGACGGACGGCCCTGGCCTGCACCTCAGTCGGTGGATTGGAAGTCGTGGGCGCCGATTCTCGACCACGCCGCTCGCGCGGGGATGCAGATGGTCGTCACCGCGCGCCTGGTCGCGCATCCGGGCCCGGTTGGAACGAGCCGAGGCCGTTGCCGGGCGGAGGCGACCTCGCGCCGGCGTGGCGCGAGGACCGGATCGAGGCGCTGCTGTCAGACCACGAACGCTCCGGGGAGCCGCTGTTCATCGCAGGGGCGGTGTGGAACCAAAGCCGGTTCTATCACCGCTTCGACCACGTCGTGCTCCTCAGCGCCCCAACGGCTATCGTCCTCCAGCGCCTTGCCTCCCGCACCGGCGACCGCTCGGTGCAGAGCCCGGCGGAGCGCCTCCAGGTCATCGCCGACCTCACCGAGTTCGAGCCCGTCCTCCGCGAGACCGCCACCCTCGAGATCGATACCACCGTTCCGGTCGAAACCGTCGTCGAGGACCTGCTCGCCCTCGTGCCGACGCACCGGCGCAGGCGAGGCGACCCTCGGTGATCCTCGAATGTAGCCTTCGAGCTTGTCTCGTCGCAGTTGGCGAGTTGCTGGCAGCAGGTGCTGGCTGCTCTGCGCCGCCTTCTCGAGCGTTGGTCGCTTGATCCGGGCCGGACACCGCGGTCTTGGGTGGCAGGGCACTGTAACGCCGTCGTGCGGGTGTTCACCGGCCGGTGGGCCGCCGTTCCGCCGATGAACGCCGCAGCGGCGGTGGCTGCGACGGCGCCGCACAGAGCGAGGGTAATGCTGTACCCGAACCTTCCGATCGACAATCCGGTCAGCACCCCAGCCACCAGCGAGCCGGCGGTCGAGGCGTTGGAGAACAGTGTCGTGGCCCTGCCGGTGGCAGGGGCCAGCAGGTCTTGGAAGAACCGGATGCCGGCCGCGCCGACCACGGCGATCGCGAAGCCGCGGGCAACTTGGGCGATGATCAGCAACGGCATGCCCTGGGCCAGGATCACAAGCCCGAAATAGGCGACGAACGCGGCCATACCGCTGAGAATGAGCGCCCGCTGACCGATGCGGGCCGGCACTGCGGCGAGACCGAGAGCGGCGGCGACCTCGACGACGGCGCAGACGCTGAACAGCACGCCCACCGATGAGGGCGACTGTTCCAGAGACCGGGTGGCGTACAGCGGCAGCGCCACCGATCCGGCGAACATGGCGGTGAAGAAGAGCGTGACGCTCGTGGTGAACCAGGCGACCGCGCCGCTGCGAGGTTGGCTGGACGATCCGTCCGGTTCCGGTTCGGCGGTCGGACCGCCGCGCGGTGGCGGCACGGTGAGTGAGACCAGTGCGACGAGTACGAGTACCCCGGCTGCGGTCAGCAGCAGTCCTGAGTAGCTGCTCCGGGAGAGTACCGCCGCGCCGAGCAGCGGCCCGATCGCCCAGGCGGTGGACCAGCACGAGCGCAGAAGCGGCGCGGACCGCTGGCTGACCGGTCCGGCGCCGAGGACGAGCCGAGCCATCGCGAACAGCTGCGGAAACGCTGCCGCCATGCTGCCCAGCAGCGTGAGTCCGAACAAGAGGAGCACCTCGAAGGAAGCGGCCCGGCTGGCCAGCACGAGGCCGACGGCGCTGGCCGCGGCCACCGCTACCGTGTACCAGCGGGCGGGGCTGCGATCGAACCACCGGCCGAGCAGCCAGCTGACCGCGATTCCGCCAACGGCGGTGGCCGAGGAGATGATGCCGACACGCAGCGGGTCCAGACGCAACTGGTCGGATGCGAACAGGACCAGGTAGGAGCCGACCATCGAGTCCGCGATGCCGAGCAGCAGGACAGCACCGGCCAAGGAGCCCATCGCCGTGCGAGACGAGACGTGATCGCTCTTGCCTGAGGTCATAAGCACTCCTGGCTGGAGCAACGGTCCCGGCGACCGCTGCGCACGGGGAAGGTACCCCTATAGGCTTGTCCTGCAACGTGACCGATCGCTGATCTCGACGGTGCACTGGACTCCTCGGGCGGTACCGCTTCGCTGCTCGGCCGGGAGCTCGTAGGTCAGCACCTGCTCGGTTTGCCGGTCGGCTTCGATCAGCAGTTCACCGTTGTGCGCGCGACGGGCCCCAGGCACAACCCTGTCGAAGTCACCGCCCGCGACTTCCCGCCGGTGTCCCGAAGGGCGATCCGCCAACGGGATCTACGAAACCTCTACGACGGTTCGGCACCCTCTACCTGACCGGGGACGCCGGCGGCGCCGACGGGTACCGCTCGAACCTGTGAAAGAACGAACTCGCTTCCTTGGCTGAAGGTTTGGGCATGGACAGCGTCATCCTCCACTTATCCGCCGGGCATTTCCAAGTGGAACAAGACCCCAGCACCACCTGTTCCCGCAAGGAGACAGCGGATCATGGCGGGCCTTCGAGGCATTGTCACAGCGCAGGCGCTCGTCCCGGGCGGGGTGTAGGCGCAGGCGATGCCGTTCACGATGTCGGCGAAGGCGAACGACCCGGTGGCACCGCCGTGTCCGAACGCCCGCCCCGCGCCGGTGCTTCCGTCGGGGTCTTCATCAGCCCGGTCGGTCCGGTGATTCGGCATTCGCGGGGGCGCCGCCCTCGGTGTGCTCGAGCTCCTTCTCGAGGGCGAAACTCAGGAAGGTGCGGACCAGGACGATCGCAGCCAGCACGCCCACACTCTCGAACGTCGGCGAGATCGCAACGGTGCGGATGATGTCGCCGGCGACGAGGAACTCCAGGCCCAGGAGGATCGACCGGCCGAGCCCCCGGCGGTAATGGCGGTAGGCCGCGGCGAAGTCCCCCAAGCTCCTGATGCGGACCGCGAACAGGACCGTCGCCACCAGCGCGCCCACGATGATCGCGGCCACCCCGGCGAGGTCGACCGCCGTGCCCACCGCATGTACGGCCTTCTCGAAATCCATTCGCCCCTTCCCGTCGCACTCGCCGCCACGCCTCGGCCGTACCCGGCCCCCGGTGTCCCCCGGCGACACCGGCATTCAGAACGGAACCGGTCTAGCGCCGTTCGTGCCCCGGATCGAGGGCGTCAAACCATGCGGCTCGCTTGGCGGTGGACCGAGCTTCGGCTGGCGGGGATTTGGTTCCCTGCTTCCGATCCATCGATGGTGACGCCGGCGAAGGCCCGACGGAGGCGGTTCGGTATTCCGTTCAAGTGCTGTGGCGTGAGATCCTCGGGATGAAGTGGCGCTTCGAGGACATCGGGCGCAACAGCCGGGCCGAGACGCCCGAGGAGGCGCGGGAGCGACCCGTCCCCCGACTTCTCCGAGGCCGCCGAACACCCGTGCCAGGCGGCGGACTGACTTCACTTCGGAGCCGTGCGCGCGCCCGGCCAATCCGGTCCAGGTGCGGTGGCCGGCGCTCGGGCGCAAGGCGATCTCGTCCGGAAGCGGCGTCATTCGCCGCTGGCGCCGGGCACGTCTTCGAGCGCGCCGAGGTCTCCGGCGGACGCTGCCGGGATGACGCTGAACGTGCCGTCGGTCTCCAGCACGACTGCCGCCACCTGGTCCAATCCGCCCAGACCTTGCGAGCGCACGGCCTGCAGCACTTCGGCCCGGCTGACGCGTTGCTCCCGCAGCACCCGGTCGCGCAACCGACCGTGCCGCACCAGCAGCGTCGGCCTCGATTTGACCGCCATTCGGAACCGCTGCGAACGCACCGAAGTCCACGCGACCGCCAGCTGGGCACCTACCAGCACCACCAGGGCGAGTACGCCTTCGGACAGCGCCACCTCGGACGAGAGCAGCACGGTGGCCAACGTCGAGCCCAGCGCCACCGTCACCACCAGGTCGAACGCGTTCATCTTCGCCAGTGTCCGCTTTCCCGACAGCCGCAGCACGGCCACCAACGACGCATAGGCGCACGCGCCGATAACCGCCACACGCAGCAGCCCGTCCCAGGAATCGAAGAACATGCACGCGAGTACCCCAGGCGGGTTCCGCGACACGCACCCAGCGGCTGGCTAACGCTGAAGAGCCGCCTACCTGGCGAAGGCGTCCGGGAGGAGCCGTCCTCACAGACCCGGTATCACGCTGGTCGCGACGCTGAGGTGCGCCCGGTGGGGCCGGCGGGGCGGTCGCCGGGTTCGCAGGCGGCTCGCCCGTGTGAGAACGCGCGCCGCCCTTTCGGTGCGCCCCGTCCTGCCGTCGGGCGTTCGCACGGCGTCGGCAGGCCGGCCGCCGGCACCTGGTCCGGACACGCACCTGCCGCCCTCCTCGGTGCCGTCGTCGAGGAGGGGCGCCTCGAACACTCGACGCGCCCCGATTCCCGCATCGCAACGTCGACTGCTTGCAGGTCAGCCGGTGAACGACTCGGGGCCGAATCGGCCCCAGGCCACGAAGGCGGCCACGGCGAGGAGGGCGAGGCACAGCATTGCGTACTTGTAGTGCCCGTAGCGGGCGTGGGTGATCATCCCGCCGATCATGAGGAGCATCCAGCACACGGCGGTGACCGGCACCAATACCGGTGCGATGTCGAGCGCCGCGGGCAGGGTCAGGCCCGCGGCGGCCAGGATCTCCAGAACTCCCAAAGTTCTGACGAAGCCAGTGCTCGAGTTCCCGGTCCAGTCGGTGGATCCGTCCAGTTTGGACTTCGGCAGGAGCACTTTGGTGGCGCCACTGAACAGGGCGAGTGCGGCGAGCAGTTCGGCGACGATCCAGAGGGCGAGGTTCATGGGCTTCTCCTTGAGGAGTGTGGAGGCGACTGTTCGTGCATGGGACACCGTCGATCGCAGTTTCCTGACAGCGGTGAGCGATGACGCGGATCACTCGGAGCCTCAACGGGCCGACGGCCTCGCCCCCGGGCCCATCGGCCGGCCGAATGCAGGGAGCAGACCGGCCGTGCCGTGATCTGGTTCATGCGATGTCAGGATTCTCGCCGGAGCGGTGTCTTGTTCTCGACCCTCTCGGATCGAAGGAGACACCATGGGCAAGAACATCGAGATCGTCGTGGTCGGCGGCGGATACGCCGGAGTGATGGCGGCCAACCGGATGCGGCAGCGCGGGGACGTGAAGGTGACCGTGGTCAATCCGCGGCAGGTCTTCGTACCTCGGCTGCGGCTGCACCAGCTGGTGGCCGGGACCCACGATGCGGTCGTCGACTACCAGGAGGTCCTTGCCGACGACGTGGACCTGTTGGTCGACAATGCAACGCGCATCGACGCGGCCCGGCGCACCGTGACCCTCGCCGAGGGCGGCAGTATCGGCTACGACTACCTGATCTACGCGGTCGGCAGCCACAGCGGCGGCCTCCAGGTGCCGGGCGCGTCCGAGTTCGCCTACCCGGTCGCGACGTTGGAAGCGGCGCAAGGGCTTCGATCGGTGCTCCAGGACAGGCCCATGGCGGCCGCGGTGACGGTCGTCGGGGGCGGGCCGGTCGGCATCGAGACCGCTGCGGAACTGGCTGAGCAGGGCCGCAGTGTCAGGCTGGTCTGCGGCGGCGTCGTCGGCCCGTCGCTGCACCCCAGCGCGCGGCGTACCGCCCGCAAATACCTCACTGGACTGGGCGTCGAGGTGATCGAAGGCCCGGGGACGTCGGTGACTGCGGTGAGGTCCGGGGAGGTGGAACTGGTCGACGGTCGCGCCTTGCCCAGTGAGGTCACCGTGTGGGCTGCGGGTTTCGGTGTGCCCGAGCTGGCCCGCCGCAGCGGATTGCGCACCGACACCGCGGGACGGCTGCTCACCGACGAGACGCTGACCAGCGTCGACAGTCCTCGCATCGTCGCGGCGGGCGACGCTTCGGCGCCGTCGGACCTGCCGTTCCGGATGAGCGCCTACATCGCCGGATGCCTGGGCGCCCACGCCGCCGACACGGTGCTGGCCCGGATCGCCGATGAGCGCCCGGCACCCATCGACCTGTCGTTCCAGGCCATGTGTTTCAGCTTTGGCCGCGGTGCCGGGATCTTCCAACTGCTCGACAAGGACGACACCGCGAAACGGTGGTACTTCACCGGGTTCATGGGCCGCAAACTCAAGGAGTTCTCGTGCGCCGCCAGCGTCAAGCACCTGGTGACCGAGGCGCGCCAGCCCGGCTCGCACCACTGGCCGAAGGACGGCGTGCACCGGCCCGCCCAGCTCGGGGCCAGAAGCGAGAACGAGTCGGCACCGGGCGCGTAGCCGCAGCCGGACCGACTGGAATCACCAGAGGCGGGTTCCGGCGGTGTCCGAATCGGGCGCGCGGCGCCTCTGCAAGCATGACGACAGGAGAGGGATTCCATGAACTCGACGGGTGCATCCGGTGAGCGGCGCCAGGACGCGGACCTCGGCGGCCACGCCACGCTCGCCGCAACGGAAACGTTTGTCGCGCACCGCAATCTGCTGTTCACCATCGCCTACGAGATGCTCGGATCCGCGGCGGACGCCGACGACGTCCTGCAGGAGACCTGGCTGCGCTGGGCCGGCGTCGACGCGTCGCTCGTCGACAACCCCCGCGCCTACCTGGTTCGGATCACCACACGGCAGGCGCTCAACCAGCTGCGATCGACCAAGCGTCGGCGGGAGGCGTACGTGGGTTCCTGGCTGCCCGAGCCGCTGCACACCACCGCGGATGTCGCCGCCGATGTGGAACTCGCCGAAAGCGTCTCGATGGGCCTGATGGTCGTGCTCGAAACCTTGACTCCGACCGAGCGAGCGGTGTTCGTCCTCCGCGAAGCGTTCGGGCTGGGCTATGACGAGATCGCGGCCGCACTGGAGAAGACCCACACCGCCGTGTACCAGATCGCTCACCGCGCCCGCCGCCACGTCGAAGCCCGCCGGCCGCGCCGCTCGGTCAGCGCGCGCGAGGCGCAAGCGGTCGTCGAAGCGTTCCGGCGCGCGCTCGAGACCCGGGACCTGCAGGGACTGCTCGACGTATTCGCCTCCGACGTGGTGGCGATCAGCGACGGCGGCGGCGTCAAGCAGGCGGCTCCCTGGCCCGTGGTCGGCGCGGACAAGGTCGCGCGGTTCGTGGTCGGAGGCCTCACCAGGCACGACGTCGCACTCACCCTCGAACCGACCGCGATCAACGGCAGCCCCGCCCTCGCGCTGCATGTCGAAGGACAGCTCGAGGGCGTCATCGCGGTGCGGGTCGAGGACGCGCGCATCACCGGTCTCTACTTCGTCCGCAACCCACATAAACTGACCCATATCAACACCGAAGTCGCACTCAGCCTGCACTGACATCGACCGCCACCCGCCCGATCGAAGAAGCGCAGGAGGATCGGCCGCCCTGAGCCGGCTCCGGCACCGCCTGCCGTCCTTCTCGGAACCGAAACCGCTGCACTTCTTCGGCGGGGGACGCTCGTCCGCGCCTTGCCGAGGCCGTCCGGCTGATCCCGGCCCGGGACCGGCCTCGGCTCTGGCGCAGCGGGGCGCACGCGACCGCGACGCGCGCGCCATCTGCGATGTCCGCTCGCCCCTGGCGTTCTCCAATGTGTTCAAACTCCTCCGAGCGGGCCCCGACACCATCCACCTGCCCCACGCCCACTGGTTTGGACGGCAGCCGCCGCGGCCACGCTCGCAGCTCCGCGACTCACCTCAATGGGCGATGAGTAAGCGCAACCCGCACCTGTGCTGATGCGGCTGTCGCTCGCGGCGGCGCCGCCTCTGACGATCGCCGCCGCATGGCGTTGGACAACACCGCGACCGGGTCGGCCTGCAGTTGGAATTTGGCCTCACCGGCATGCGTGTGCGAGGAAGAAATTGGCAACCCGCCAATGAGTTAGCATGCTGCAGCATCTTCCCGGAACACAAGGAGCGCCGCCCGACCGGTCGGTGTCGCGCGAGGGGCCGTCGCGGTCGGGCGGCCTGGACCTCGGGCCGCTCGACCCGTCACCATGCCGCGATCGGCTCACTGGGTTTCTTCCCGCGCCAGGCCTCGGCGACGCGGGCGAGCCGGGGCGCGCTGGCGATCCCGTACACCGCGGCGACCTTGCCGTCGCGGCAGTCGAGAACGCCCAGGCCTGCCACGCGGCCGTCGAGCACGGCGATGATCGCGGGGGCGCCGTTGACGGTGCCGGCGTGGAACCGGATCGCACCGCCCGCCAGTCGCCGCTTCGCCGGCGTGGGCTCGAACGAGGACCGCAGGGCGGCGGCGATCCGCTCGGGCACCGAGAATCGCAGCAGGCGCTCGGTCAGGCCGAACCCGTCGAAGACCGCGGTCGCGTCGTCGGTCAGCATCGCCACCAGCCGAGCGGTGCGTCCCGAGGACGCGGCCTCGACGAACGCCTCGACGACGCGCCGGACCTCGGCGCGGTCGACGGAGGTGACGTTCGCTCCGGCGCCGAGGCGGCGCCGGGCGCGGAGCGCGTGTTGCTGGCTGGCGGACTCGGAGATGTCCAGGATCGCGGCGATCTCGGCGTGGCTGTGGGAGAAAGCCTCACGCAGCACGTAGACGGCTCGTTCGACCGGCCTGAGCCGTTCCATCAAGGTGAGCACCGCGAACGACACCGTCTCGCGCTGCTGGGCGGTCTCGGCCGGGTCGAGCATCGGGTCGCCTTCGAGGAGCGGTTCGGGCATCCATACGCCGACGGCGCGCTCGCGCCGCGCCTTCGCGGACCGGAGCCGGTCGACGGCCAGGTTTGTGACCGTTTTCGTCAGCCACGCTTCAGGCGCGGGGAGCCGCTCCGGGTCCGCGGCCTGCCACCGCAGGTACGCGTCCTGCACCACGTCCTCGGCTTCGGCGGCGGAGCCGAGCAGTCGGTACGCCAGCGAGGCCAGCCGCTGCCGGCTGACCTCGAAGCGCTCCCCGGTGGTGTCGGCGGAGTTATGCGGCAAGGGTCCGCACCGTCCTGTCCTCGGCTGTTGCGCTGCGGTGCCTGCGGGTCGGCAGGCCGGACGTCGGGTGGGCGACGCTCCAGGCGGCGGTCTTGAGGATCGCCGTCTTGACCCGCGCGGCGGAGCCGCCCAGCATCGCGCCCGGCTTGGCCTGCGCGTCGCCGTCGACGAGCTGGAAGATCGCGTCCTTGCGGCCGAGGCTGATGTGGTTGCCGATGTACGGGAACTTCGTCAGCGACACCTCGTGGCCGGTGAGGCCGCCGACGATCCCGGCGATCGCCTGCTTGCTGGTCGGGCCGGCCGAGGCGCACGACATCGGGAGCGGCTTCCCGTTCTCGGCGATGACGAACGCGCTGTCGCCGGCGGCGAAGACCTCCGGGTGCGAGACCGACCGCATCCGGCGGTCGACGGTGATCTGGCCGTTCTCCTCGACGGCGAGCCCGCTGTCGGCCGCGATGGGATGAGCGGCGAACCCGGCGGCCCACACGGTCACGTCCGTCTCGAAGACCGTGCCGTCGGCCGCGATCGCCGCCGACGCCTCGACCCGACCGATCGGGGCGCGCTCGTGCACCTCGATGCCGAACCGCTCGAAGGACCGCAGGAGGTGCCGACGGGCCTTGTCGCCAAGCCAGCCTCCCAGTTCGCCGCTGGTGGCGAGTGCGATGCGCAGGCCGGGCCGGGACTCGGCGAGCTCGGTGGCGGTCTCGATCCCGGTCAGGTTGCCGCCCACGACGAGCACCCTCCCGCCGTCGCCGAGCTCGTCCAGGCGCTCGCGCAGGCGAAGCGCGGCGGGCCGGGCGGCGACGTGGTGGGCGTACTCGCGCACGCCGGGGACGCCGTGGTCGTCGACTGTGCTGCCGAGCGCGTACAGCAGCGTGTCGTACTCGAGCGTGTCGGTGCCGAGGCTGTCTTCGACGTGCACGGTCCGGCGGTCGGGGTCGAGCCTCGTCACCCGCGCCACCTTGAGTCGGATCCCGGTGCCCGCGAACACCTTCGACAGCGGTCGGCGCGGAAGCTCCTGCCCCGCGGCCGCCTGGTGGTTGCGAAGCCGCTCGACGAAGTCGGGTTCGGCGTTGACCACGGTGATCTCGACGTCGTCCGGATGCAGTTGGCGGGCGAGCCGGCCGGCGGAGAACGCCCCGGCGTACCCCGCGCCGAGGACGATGATGCGGTGTTTCATGTCTGGCTCCTGTCTGAGTCTTGCACCCTCTTAACGAGACAGCGCCCCGATCCATGACAGCGCAGCCCACCGGCCCGCAGGCCCGAGCGGTGCGAACCGTTGCAGCCCGGTCCGGCTGCGCTGAGAGAGCATTCGGCTTCGACCAGAGCAATATGTCGGATGCAGCGAAAGGTCGCTAGAGGGCCGACTGCTCGGTGAGGTGCTTGCTCATCAGGTCGACCATCGACCAGTGAATCTGTCTCGTGCCTCGGGAAGGGCTTCTGACGGTTCGGTCACTCAGCCGCCGCCGACGCGACGGTCCCGGCCAGACCGGTCGAGGCCGGCTCTCAGGCCAGTCGCAGGTGAATCCGTGTGGTCGTGCGATCCGGGACGGTGTGGGTATGAGCGAGGTCGACTACCTGGTTGACCACCAGGAGGGCGCGGGAAAGTGGGTCGGCTTCCTGAAAGGGTCGGCGGCCCTCGAGAGGATCGGACGGATGTCTGCGATTGCTGACTTCGCAGACCATGTGGTCGGCATCGGTCCACATCCGCAGCAGGCCGGTGCCGTCCCCGGTCAGAGCGGTCATGGTGGCGAGTTCGGTGACCGCTATCTCGAGGTCGATGAGCTGGGTGGCGTCGAGACCGGCGTTGCGGCCGTATGCGGTGGCGAACCAGCGCGCATGGTCGACGGTGGCGGCGTCGACGGCGCGCTCGATCGCCGTCGGCGGTCGGGGCGGCAGCGGCTGGTTCGCGATGGCGCCGAGGAGGTCGGGACGGTACCGGTCGTTGACCTGGAGACGGCCGTGCGCGAGCTGGAACGGATGCGCGGACCGGAACGCGTCGCCGATGGCGGCGTCGAGCCGGTTCACGTCGCACAGGCACAGCACGGTCGCCGTGTGCCCGACGAAGGCGAGGTTGACCAAGGCCTCGTGCGTGATGCAGGCCCGGCGCTCGGCGGGGCTGCGATCGCCCCATGTGGATTCGGTCAGGAGGCGAGTACGCCGGCCCGGGTGCCGGTCGCAGAACTCGCGCATGACCGGGATGATGCAGGCGGGGTTGCGCCCGGCGTCGGCCAGGTCGACCATCGACACCCGCGGGGTGGCATTCCCCAGGGTGCTGCGGAGCAGGTCGAGGCGCGGCGTCGGCGCGGCGGCGAGCACCGGTTCGGCATTGTCCAAAGCTGCCTCGACGAACAGCTGCGCGCTGGCGGTGAAATCGCGGTCGCCTCGGTAGTACCGCGCAATGTGCTCGAACGCTCTCCGGCTTGGGTGCGCCGACATGCCTGTCATCGAACGGGCTCCTCTCCAGGTCGGCTGGCTCGGACTGAACGCCTGTCAGGATCAGGGTCAGGATTCCGGAGGAGTCTCGCCGTCGCTTCCGGCTCGTCGCGCTTGGGCTTGACGGAGGAGGTCCTCGGCTTGGGCCATGGTGCGGGCTTGGTGGTCCAGGAACCGGCCGAGGACCTCCGGGGAGCGTTCGCGGGCGGTCTGCTTGGCGCGCTCGTAGGTAGTCATGATCGCTTCGGCGAGATCGACCGGCGCGAGGTCCTCGGCGGCGGAGAGGAACTCGATGCCGACCAGGTCGCCGCCAACGGTGACGGTGAGGGCCACTTCGCTGCCCTCGGATTCGACGCGGATGCTGGTCGCCTCGATGAGGCGCCGCACCGGGCGCGCGTGCTCGTCAAGCTGCGCCATCTGATTCCGGAAGCCGCTCATGAAGGCGGCGAAGTCGAAGTCGGGGACCTGGTGGTCACCGGGTTGCGTCGGCTCATTGTCGGGGGTCTCGTTCACAGTGGCTCCTTGGGAATCCTCGTTCGGGTACGCGCGGCCGGTGAGGACGGGTGCATCTCGTCGTTGAGACTGCATTCGCGCGGTGGAAGGTTGTCGCCCGTGGCGGTGCGCATCAGCGGTCGCGCGGGCATGGAGTGTCAGCGCCATCTGGCGCGGACTGCGGCCAGTTGGGGGCGGTTGTGTGCGGCAAGCGCGGCGATGTCGGCGGTGAACCGCAGGTCGAGCGTTTCTCCGGCGGTGGTTCGGAATCGCCGGCGCAGCTCGGCCTCGCTGAGATCGAGCATCGTCCGGGCGTCGATCTGGCTCGGTGGAGCGGCGACGCGCACGACGAGTTCGTGCTCGCCGGGCGCGAGTTGCATCCACATGCGCGTCCAGCTCGCGGGCACCGGTTCGCCGTCGAGCAGTACTTCGGGGGGCGGGATCCAGGGCCGGCATGCCGGTGGCTCGGGTTCGCCGATCCGGATCGCCCGCCACCGTTGCATCAGGTTCGGTTTCCGGCCGCCGGCGAGGGCGGCGAGCGCGGGTTCGGGATGCGCATCGAGTTCGAACCGCAGGTGGAGGCCGAGTCCTGCCCATCCGGATGCGGGCGCGAGTCGCTCGGGAACGTCGGCGTCCAGGACCCGGACGGTAGCCGCGGTGCGGTCGCTGGGTGGTGGAACGGTGACGACCTTCCGGGCGCGTGCTTGCTGGACCAGGGAGACGGCGATGACGCCGATGCCGATGCCGAGCCCGATGGCGACCGCGCCCCAGACCGCCGCTGGAATGAGCAGGTCCGCGATGGGGTCCGCGCTGGTGAGGGCGACGGCGGTGAGCGCGGCGACGAGGACGAGCCCGCCGACCGTGATGAGGTGGTACCAGCCGATCCCACCGGGCCCGGGGCGACGGGGCCCGAGCGCGGTCAGGTCCCGGATCTGGGCTCCGGCCTCGGCATACCAGTGGGCGGTCGCTCCGAGAATGCTCGCGTAGTCGAGTTCGCGCCGCTCGCCCCTGCGGAGGTCGACCGTCTGGTAGCAGCGGGAATGGCTGCTGGTCACCGCGATCAGGTGCCGCCCCGGCGGCAGTGTCAGCTCGGTCGTGCCCCATCCCCAGGAGGCGGGCGAGCCGTCGACGCTCACGACCGGGACCAGCGGCCGCGACACCCGCAGCGAGGGGTGCACGTCGCGCGAGTCCTGATTGCGCCAGGCGGTGCGCACCACGACCGTCGCGTGCGCCGCATCGGCGTCCCCTGCCGTCCGGGACAGGCGGCGCCCGGCCCGGACGGGCACGGCCGCATCGGGATGCGGCTGCGCGGCCCAGGCCCGGAACGGCGGGAACGTCTTGAAGCCGGCGAAGCGCCGCAGCCCCGGCAGCACCGGCCAGGAGGCCAGCACTGCGATCACCGCGAGCCCGAGCCAGAGACCGAGGAGGTCGTCACCGCCCATGGGTTACCGGACCCCGCCCACTAGCTGCCGCTCCAGTTCGGAGCGGCGTCGTCGGCCCAGGTGGGCTTCTCCCAAGTGCCGGTCGGCTCCTCCTGCCCTTCAGGTGTGTCGACGAAGGGGATGAAGTCGAGGTTGCCCGGGTCAATGCCGTAGGTACCGCGAGGGTCTTCCTTGCCGTCGATGTCGCCGTTTCCGGCCAGGTCGTTGGCGTTGAGCCCGAAGTTGTAGGCGCCTTGGCCGCCGACGAACAGGTGCCCGAGCCCGCCGGCCACGTGCTTGCCGCCCGAAGGCGCGAGCGCGTTGCGCAGACCCAGTTGGGCGAAGCCGTTCGCCATGTTGAAGGCGGTGGGTCCGACCAGGTCGAGAGGGTTGACGACGTTGCCCTGGGTGGCCAGGACCGCCCACGAGGCGGTCATGCCGCCGCCGATGAACGCCGCTAGGCCGTTGCCCAACGCATCGAGCGCGGTGTCGATGGTCTGCAGGATGCCCAGCCCGGTGGCGGCTATGGCCATCGCCGCCGTTCGCACGGCCACTGCGGCGGCTGCGGTGAGCGGGAACGCCTGGAGCGGCCAGTACACCAAGGCCATCGCCATCAGACAGGTCGCTAGCGCCGCGTAGGCGGTCACCATGACCGCCAGCAGCGCGGCGATGGTGAACAGGCCCAGGCCGACCTGGATGGCGAAGGATGCGATCGTGAACAGCTGCATGGAGACCTTGCCGGACTGGTCGACGAACGCGTCGCAGTCGTCACCTTCCCACGCCTCGGCATCCATCGCAGCGACCTCGCCTTCGAGGTCCTTGCCGGCGGTGATGTACTTCTCGGCCAGCTGGAACCAGAACGCGCCGACCATCATGATCTGGCCGGGGTTGCACTGGTTCATGTAGATGATGCGGGCGATCTGGGTGCAGGAGGGCCCGAACGTGAAGGCGGGCAGGACGATCTCGACGGCCGCGGCGGGGGCGACCATCGCGAACGCGTCCATCATGCCCTGGAAGCTCTTGGGGTCGGGGGCGCCGATCGACATGGCGGGGTTCCTTTGCGAGTTCTTGGGAGGGCGGTCTATTTGAAGATGTCGGCGGCGGCCTGGTCAGCGTCTTCCCAGGAGGTGGCGCACCCGTCGAGGTTGGTGTTCATGGTCTGAAAGCACTCGGCGGCACCTGCGACCATCTCGTTCATGTAGGACACGGCGGTGGTGTAGACGGCGGCGAGCGCCGGGGTCACCGAGGTGTACAGCGCCTGGTCGATGCCGCGCAGGTTCGGGAGGATCTCATTGGCCTCCTCGAGGGTCGGGGTGACCTTCGTCTGGATGTTCTGGCCGAGGGTGCGGATCTGGGTCGGGTCTGCCTTGGTCACAGGGGTCCTCACTGCTTGAATCGGCGGATGTGCTGTTCGTAGTCTTGCTGTAGGAACGCGGCCTGGCCGGAGACCTTGCGGGCGTAGTCCCCCATCTGGCCCGGGAGGTCGTCGATCTGGTCCATCGTCAAGGGAAGGCCGACCGCGTCGATATGCGCGCGCTGCTTCTCGTCGCGGTTCTCGACGGCGCGCTTGGCGGTCGCGGTGATCTGCTCGGCGAGGAGCTCCGGGCCGATCTCTCTGGCGTGCAGGCCCAAAAGGAGTCGTGCGATCGGGTAGGCGGCGGTGGATTCGACCGTGACCTGTCCGTCCTGGCTGGTGGCGACGCCGACCAGGGTGTCGGCGTCGGTTTCGAGTGGCGTGGGCCGGCCGCTGGGAGTCGACTGGAAGCGTTCGAGCAGTTCGATCGCCGCATCCAGGTTCGCGGTCGGATACGCGTCGGGGTTGAGCGCGAGTCGGGACATCGTTCGCGGATCGTCGCCAGCAGCGGTGTCCTCGGCGCCGAAATCCGCCTTCTTTCGGTCGATGACCGCCTGGAGCCCCTCGGCTCGGATGCCGTCGCGGAGGTTCTTCAACTCCGCGAGCGCGTCGGCGGCCGACGCGAGTCCGGCCTCGCGGTCCTCGGCGGCCGTCCGCCTCGCGTCCGCGGCTTCCCGGGCGGTGTAGACCACGAGGTCGGCGAGTTCGCGTACCGGCAGGCGAACCGCCGCCGCGCGCAACTTGACCACGGGTGCGGTGTCGGCGGCTTCGATGATCACGTTGCCGCAGCCGCTCATGTACGCGGATGCGGCAGGTGGGCTGTCAGTCAATGCTCTAGGGCCTTTCCAGGTGGGCAGGGTTTGACGGTCAACGGGTGGTGAGGTCGAGGGCTGCTTGGACCAGGTCGGCGACGTCCTCCGGGCGCTCCTCCACCGCAAGGTGGCCGACGCCGGGGAGGACGTGCAGTCGGCGGCCGAACACCGACTCGACTACCGGCGCGAGCCGGTCGGGGGGCAGGAAGCGGTCGTGCTCGCCGGTGGCGGCCACCAGCGGGGTGCCGCGCCACCGCTCGAGCAACTGGGTGCCCAGCGGCTGCGGGGCCAGAGTCGTCCGGCAGTACCGAGCAACCAGGTCCATCCACGCCACCGCCGATTCCGAAGGTGCGCTGCCAGGCGCGACGAACAGCTCCAGCAGCCGCCGGGCCCGCTCCGGCGAAGGCCGCAGCAGCCATGCGGCTGAACGCCGGATCAGGAGCGCGTCGGTATGCAGCGGGACGATCCCGCCGGGCGAGTACAGGACGCGCGCGGCGATCCGCTGGGACTCGCAGGCGAGCGCGATCGCCGCGCCCAGCGAGTTCCCGACCACCACCGCGTCCCGGGCGTCGACCGCATCGAGGACGCCGGCGAGCATCGATCCATACCAGGACCGCAGCGGCGTGGCAGGGCGTTCACCGCTGGCGAGCCCGGGCTGACCGGGCATGTCCACAACCATCGTCGCCCACCCGGCCCCAAGGGCCTCGGCGACGCCCAGGCAGCTGGCGGCATTGAAGTTGGTGCCCGGTACGAACACCACCCGCGTGGGGCCTTCGCCGAGGAAGACCGCATGCGCGAGCGCGCCGTTCACAGGGATCAGGCTGCGCCGGTGCGGTACCGGCCATGCGTCGAGCTGCGCGCGGCACCAGTGACCGATGATCCGCTGGCCGGCTTCGGATTTGTACAGACTCCGCATACCAAGGGTCACCGATCGGTCGAAGGAACGAATCCTGCCGACCAGACTTCCCGGCACACCAACGCATACCGTACCCCTCCGGCACCAACGTCTGTTGCATAGTCCGCCATCTCCACTTCACCCGGCATTCTCGCGGCGGATTCGGTGATGGCGTAGCGGTACGGCGTGAGCCGGGCCGCCTCACGCCCGTTCAACATTGCTGGCGTGTGTGCACTGCTCGAGTACCCGGTAGCCCGTACGCAGTGACCGCATCCCTCGACAGGTGGTGCACCAGGCGGACGACCCCGGTGCGCGCGTCGAGGTCCGAGTCCTCGTCGCGTTCGACGCTACGCTGTGGACATGCCCGCCCCCGCCCCCTGGCTTGTCATCACGCTCGTCGCCATCGGATGCGCGCTGGCGGTGAGCGCAGCCCGACTCGTGGTCACCCGGCTGCTGCTGCGCCACCGCTCCGAGAACGCCTCCCGGCTCATCGGCAAGGCCCTGCGCCCGGCCCAGTTGATGGCCGTCACCGGCGGCCTCCAGATCCTGCTCTCCGCGAAACAAGGGCAGCTGGGCTGGGGCGGGGAGTGGAACGCGGTCCTAGGCCAATCCCTTCTGTTCGGCACCGCCGCCTCGGGCGCGTGGCTGCTCTCCAACCTGCTCAGCGTCGCCAAGGAGCCCATCCACCGCCGCTGGGACGGGCTCGAGCAGGACGACGTGGAGGGGCGGCGCCGCCGCACCCAGATGGTGATCCTCTACCGGCTCGCCTCGGTCATCGTCTGGACTGTCGCGATCGGACTGGTGTTGTTCAACATCCCGCCGCTGCGCGAGGTCGGCGTCTCGATGCTCGGCGCGGCCGGCGTCGCGGGGATCATCGCGGGCCTGGCCGCCCAGACCATGCTGCAGAACCTGTTCGCCGGCATCATGCTCGCCTTCGGCGACGCGCTGCGCCTCGACGACGTGGTCGTCGTCGACGGCGAACTGGGCACGATCGAGGAGATCACGCTGACCTACCTGGTGGTGCGCATCTGGGACGACCGCCGAATGGTGCTCCCCACCTCGTACTTCACCCAGAACCCGTACGTCAACTGGACCAGGGACACGCCCGAGGTGCTCGGCTCGGTGGTCTTCGACGCGAAACTGACCCTGCCGGTGCCCGAGGTGCGCGAGGAGCTGGAGCGGTTCCTGGCCGGCAATCCGTTCTGGGACGGGCGCAAAGCGAGCGTCGCGGTGCTCGACGCCACGGGCGGAGTCATGCGGGTGCGGCTCCTGATCTCCGCCGCCAACCCGCGCGACCAATGGGACCTGCGGTGCGAACTGCGCGAGCACATGGCGGCCTGGCTGGCAAAGCAGCACCCTGACTGCATACCGGATCCGAGCTGAACCGGCCCGCTCGCCGGCAAGGCTTCGACGCTGTCACCGTTCACGCCCGGCCGCGGCCGCCACTCGACTTCGGTTCACCATGGCGCATCGCCGCCGGTCCGTCGAACGGCCCGGGAGCGGGAGCGGACACGTCCACAGCGAGCCCCGAACGCAAGGTCGCCTCGGACCCCAGCAGGCGTATAGGGGCCGCCCGCCGCTGCGGGTTGGCAGCGGCGGGCAGTTCTACGAGCTGCCCGGGGGCTCGCCGAGCGGCGAGCCCTCCGGTGTCAGGTGTTATTGGTGACCAGTTCCGACGTCTGGTACAGCGGGATTTCGGTGATTGTGGATCCGTCTTCGGCGGTCAGGGAGGTCCCCGCATCGGCGATGGCGGTGTCCGGGCCGGAGGCGGGTGCCTCGCCGACGACCACGGTCACCGGCTCGCCATCGGCGTCGAGCACCTCGTTGCCGGAGGCGTCGAGGACACCGACGGTGTCGCCGGCCTCGGGAATGTGGGTGGGGGCCTCCGTCGCGCTGAGGGAGTAGTCCGGCAGCCAGTGGTTTCCGGACCACATCGTGCCGCCGTACCAGGCGTTGTTCCAGACGTAGCCGTGGCCCATGGTGCCGTACCAGCCGGTACCGCACCACGGCAGTCCGAGCATTCGCGACTCGATGATGAGCTGCCACGTGGTGTGGTCGTTGTAGACCCAGGCGGTCTCGGCGCACACATACCAGGCGCTGCCGTTCCAAGCCAGCACCTGGATCTTCGCGGCGATGTTGTTGGCGGGCTTGTGGTTCGCGTGAGCGCACGGGAAGGCGCCGCCGGGTGCCAGAATGGTCGTCGAGGAGACGTCGACGCGCGAGTACCCGCCGCCGTCGCCGTGCGAGATCTCGGAGCGCTCGTGGACGCAGAGGTCGTTGGTGCGGTAGACGTGGCCTTCCTGGTACACGTAGTGCGCGGCCGCCGGGGACGCGCCGAGCAGTATGAAGGCCATGGCGCCCGCAGCCGCTGTAATCAGCGACCGCAGGAGCGAAGTTCGAAGGCGAATGGTCATCTGTCTTCCTTTCCCCAGGGCGTCACGCTTCTGCGCGCACCTGGCCATCTGATCCTGGCGGGCGGAGGAGGCCGAGAGTGGTTCCCGAACGAAATCGAACGGCGGCACCGGCACCCGGTCCGGGGAGCAGGGAAACAGGACGGTGTCGGCACCGCGGGTTACCATCCACTCGTTCGGCGGCCGACCGGCCGATGGACCTGGGAGGCGCTGTGGGACAGCGAGAAACAGATGCGCGGGCGATCCAGACCCTCGATGACCTGGCAGGATTCCTGCGAGATCTGCGGTCGGCGGCGGGCAACATGTCGTTCCGCACCATCCTGGCCGGCATCAAGTCGATCCATCGAGCACAGTCCATTCCCGATAGGGCGCCATCGCTGGCGACCATCCACGGCTACTTCCGGAACGGTCGAAGGCGCATGAACCCCGGCACCGTGCTCGACATCGCCCGCGTCCTCGGACTCGACGCCGCCGGGCTACGCACGCTCGAACAGGCATGCCATCGCGTGATCGACCGCGTCAACCGCTCCCTCATCGTCGCCACTCGCAATGCGGTGCCGAGTCCCGCTGCCACGTTCACCGGGCGCCGTGGCGAACGCGAGCAGATCGTCGCCATCGCAGAGGCGGCCCGGGCCGAGAACAAGGCGGCCGTCATCGTCATCGAGGGCATGGCCGGGATCGGCAAGACCGAACTCGCCCATCAGGCCGCCCTCGATCTCGTCGACGCCGGCCTGACCGGCGACACGCGTCTCTTCGTCGATCTTCGCGGTTACGACCGGTTGGAACCCCCGGCCGCCGCCGACGCCGTCGTGCGCGGGTTCCTCGGCCACCTCGGCGTGCCCGGTCGCAGGATCGACGCGCTGAGCCCCGCAGCCCGAGTGGCGCTCCTGCACCGGGAACTCGCACCTCGCAGCGCGCTCATCGTGCTCGACAACGCCGCCGACGAGGCGCAGCTTCGGCCCCTGCTGCCACGCGGCCCCCGCAGCGTGGCCTTGGTGACCAGCCGCCGCCGACTCACTAGCTTGGAGTCGGCCGCTCGCGTGCCACTCGACGTCTTGGCCGCACGCGAGGCACTTGCCATACTCCGGCGCCACGACCCGACAGGTCGTCTCGACGCCGCGCCCCAAGACGCCATGGCCTTGATCGAGCTGTGCCGCCATCTGCCGTTGGAGCTGGCGGCCGTCGGGCGCCAGCTGGAGAGCAAACCGGACTGGGAGATCGGCGACCATGTGGAACGCCTGCGCCGCATTTCCCCGCACGAGCACAGCGGGCCAGTGCTCGCACTCTCCTACAATGGCCTGCCCGAACCGGCCCGGCGCCTGTTCCGACTGCTGGCGATACATCCAGGGCGCCGGTTCCGTCCCGACGAGGTCGAAGCCCTGGCGGGCGAATCGGTGAAGCGGTCAGCGGCCGAGCTCGTGCGGCTCTACGACGAGAGCCTGCTCCTGCGGCGTGCCGAGGACTGTTACGAGTTCCACGATTCGGTGCGGGCCTTCGCCACTGAACTCGCGCACCGCGAGGATCCCGCGAGCCGCCAGCACGCGGCCGTCGCGAACCTGCTGCGACACTACCGACATCGGCTCGAGTCTGCCGGAGGCGAAGACACCGACTGGCTCAGCACCGATCGTGCGAGCCTCCTCGCGTGCCTGCACGTCGCCGACCACGACGAGGAAGTCGCCGCCCTGGCGGCGGCGCTCAATCGCGGCCTGCGGCTGCTCGGCCACTACGATGAGGCCCGCATCTGTAACCAGCAGATGCTGCGCATCGCGTACCGGGCGGGCAATCTCGCCTGGGAGGCCGATGCACGTGCAGGACTCGCCGAACTCGACCGACTGACCGGCAAATTCCGTTCCGCCGCTGCGGGCTTCGACAAAGCGCTTCGGTTGCGCCGGCGGACCGGCGACCGCGCGGGGCAGGCCGACGCGTTGCGAGGCCTCGCTCAGACGGCGTCCAACGACGACTACCCCGCCGCGCGGGAACGGTACGAGGCGGCACTGGAGATCCATCGCCAGCTCGGGAACCCAGTCGGTGAAGCGGAGGCGCTGTGGGGCTTGGCGGAGATCGCGCTGTCCGTCGGCGACCACGCAACCGCCGCGGCGCACGCCACCGCGGTCGCCGACATCTGCCACCGCATCGGCAACCGTATCGGCGAGGCGTACGGACTTCGCGCGCTCGCCGATGTCGCCGCCGAACAGGGCGACGTGGCCACCGCGACGCGGCAGTACCGTCGGTCGCTGGCCCTCTGCCGGCAGATCGGCAATCGTCGAGGCGCCGCCTACGCCTGGTGTGGACTCGCGGGTGTCACCCTGCGCCTCGGCGACGTCCACCGCGCCGAGCGCCTCTACCGGCGCACCCTCGAGAGCTGCAGTCGCATCGGCGACATCGCAGGGCAGGCCAACGCCCGTCGCGGCCTCGCAGAAGCGGCCCTCGCCCGCAACGCGTTCGCTACCGCGGCAACCGAATTCACGCGGGCCCTGGCGACCTATCGAGAGACGAGCGATCGCGTCGGTCAAGCGCACACACTTGCGGGATTGGGCCACGCCGCTTGGGGAACCCGGCGGTGGACGCATGCCCGCCGCTACTGGCAGCAGGCGCTTCATATAGCCGACCGCGGAGGACTGCCATTGGCGAGCGCGCTCCGCGAACTGCTCGAGGGCCCTCGTCGCGCAAGCATCTCGTAGAACTGGCTCAAGTTCGCTGGGACTGCTGGTGCGATGTGCGTTCCATGTCCACTTACTCGAAACGATCCTCAACGAAACACGAAGGCTCTCCCTTACGACCTGCTACGGGTAGCGCTGGGGCTATCCAGAATCCGCAACGCCGTTCGGGGACAAGGTGGTGTCGTATAAGCGACTGGCAGCGACGCCTGCATCCGTCACTATACTCGGGAACCTCACCCATCTGGTGGCCTAGCAAGGTCTCATGCCCGGTACAGAATTAGACGCTGTGCTTCAACACGACATTGACGAAGTCGAAGGCTGGCGGTTATCACTCGTCACCTATGGACGGGGTACCGACTGGCATGAGCATCTCCCACTTGAACTTTCCGTCCCGCCCCTCCAGGTCCCCCGGTTGCAGCCAGGAGCGGCGGATCTCTCGGGTCATGGCCGGGAGGTAGAGGATGCGGCCGAGGGCGAAGCACAGCTGCGACAGCCCGCCGGGCAGCTCGGCCATTTCCCCTTCCCATTCGGCGACATAGCGTTCGCTGGCCGCAGCTTCGCCGAGTCGGGCCGCTGCCGCGCGAACGATTCGGTGAGCCAGGAGCGGCGCCCATTCGACGAGTAGGAGCAGTCCGATCGGGATGATGACGGCCGAGAGTACGAAAGCGAGAATGGCGATCATATCGTCCCCCGGGCAGGTGCGGGCCGATCGATGCGCTGCGCCAGTCCCGGTCGCAGCCGGTGTGCCTTGTCGATGGACGCGCGCCTGCGGTCGGCGAGCAGTTCCCTGGCCGCTGCGGCATGGTCGGGGTCGAGCTCGTAGAAGCGGCGGCGCGGTCCGCGCCGATCGCGAGACTCGGGCTCCCAGTCGCTGGTCACCCACCCGCAGCGCTCGAGGCGCATGAGAATCGGGACGACACTGCCGCTGGGGCGGTCGATCAGCTTCGCAATCCGCAACCCGTACAGCTCCCCGAGGCCGGACAGCAGTATCTCGAGGACGTCGAGTGTCGCGGCCGTGACGCGGAATGGCGGCCTCTCCATCCTTCAAGTCTAGCTAACTAGCGATAGGAGTGGGGTGCGGGCCGGCGCCGAGCCCCGCTGAGGCGGGTGTGCTTGCACCGGCCTGAGCCCCGACGACTCTGCCCCAGCCGGCGTCGGCCTCAACCAACGACTCGACCAGTTCCGCACCGTGTGGCCGTCGACGGTGAAGCGGGCGGCCTCGCGGGCCTGGTGGAGATGGGCGAGGCGAGCAGGCCGGCGGTCTCGGGGTCGTCGGGGACCAGTTCGTGCAGGCCACTGCCAGGCACGTGGCGGCGTTGAAGTTGGTGCCACGGAGAAACACCACGCGTGCCGGGCCCGTGCCGAGGAACGTGGCGTGCGCCAGTGTGCAGTTCTCGGAGATCGGGCTGCAACGGCGCGTGCCGGCCAGGATGACAGGCGCGCCCGGCAGCAGTGCGAGACCGCCCGGGTTCGGACTTGTACAAGCTCCGCATCGTGCAGGGTCACCGATCGGTCAAGGGAACAAGTTCTCGCCCGACCAGACTTCCCGGCGCACTCAGGCATACCGTTCCCCAGAACCAACCGGCCATCCGCGCTTCAAGATTTAGACCCCGGAAGTTCACGACTGCCGATCGGCGACCGCGAGCCGCACCGCGGAATTGCTGCGGGCCGCCGCCGTGCACGGGGGCGCGTCGGCGGCCCGGGGGCGTTCAGTGCTTCTGCGAGGCAAGCCGGCGCAGCAGCCACCACGCGAGGCTTCCGGCGTAGAGTGCCCCGGCGGCGAGGTACGGCCATGGATTGCCGCCGTCCCAGATCTCCCAAAAGGCCTTTGCGGGCCAGTACGTGGGGATGGCGCCGAAGGCGATCAGGGCCGGGTGGTCGTAGAAGAACGGTACTAGCGGCAGTCCGAACAGGAGCAGGCCGATGGCGCGGATCAGCGCGAGCGCCTCGACCTTGTTGTGCGCCAGCGCGGCCAGCCCGAACCCGACGGCTGCGGCGTTGAGCCCGCACAGGAGGGTGACCGGGACCGACGCCGCCACGACCTCGGCCTCGATCTGGCCGGTCAGCGCCATGGAGGCTGTCAGCGACAGCGCGGTGGCCGCGATGGTGGTGCCGGCGCGGTACAGCGGGTAGCTCGACGGCGGGGCGGGGGTGATGCGCAGGGCCGCGAGCGTGCGCTGGTCCTTGTCCTCGATGAGCAGGAGCCCGCACACCGCGCCGAGGACCGCGACCGGTCCGATGACGACAAAGGCGCTGAGGACGAGCGCGTGATAGGGCACCAGGTCGAACCCGTGGTCGCGGTCGAGGTATCGGGTCAGCGCGGGTAGGAACCACATCGCGGCCGCGTACATGAACGGCCCGGCGGCGACGCCCAGCAGCAGGCTGTCGCGCCGGATGCTGCGCGCATCGTTGCGGCCGTAGGCCGCTGCGACTCCGGCCATGTCAGCGGCCTCCTTCCCCGGCGACGATGTGGCGCAGGAACATCCGGCGGGAGGCCGTCCACAGCACCGCAAGTGCCGCCAGGGGGTAAGCGAGTGAGTACGTCCACTGCCAGGGTTCGAGTTCGACTCGCCCCATCGAGGAGCCCAGGAGCAGAAGGACCCCTTGCGTCGGGATCAGGTAGGTCACCGGGTGCTCCCACAGGCCGGAGTAGTTCAGCAGGGGGACGTTGAGGATCGCGAGCACCCCGGTCGAGGGGATGATCCATTCGCTGATGGATCCGAACGGTGTGGCCGAGATGAAGCTCGCGGTCAGGAACAGCAGCGCGCACAGCACCACGCCTGCCAGGAACGACAGCGGCTCGAACGCGAAGTGGACCGAGGTGAGTGCGATGATCAGCGACAGCACCAGGCTGAGCCCGGCGAGGACGGCCAGCTTCGAGGCGTAGTAGTGCCCGAACCGCACCGGTGAGGTCAGCAGTGCGAACAGCGTCCGTTCGCCGCGCTCGAAGAACACCGCGCCGGCGATGAAGAAGAACCCGACCAGGGCGAGGTCGCCGAAGACGATGTAGACCGCGGCGGTCGCGCGCAGGTGGCCGGGGATGAGGTACACGACCGCCTCCCACAGCAGTGCCGAGAACAGCGCCGCGTACAGCAGGCCGTAGCGGCGCAGCAGGCGCAGATCCAGACGCAGCGCCTGTGCGAAGACGCCGGTCATGACAGCTTCCTTCCCGTGACGTCGATGAAGACGTCTTCGAGGTCCGCCTCCTGGCTGTGGACCGACTCGACGGCGGCCTCGCGCAGGAGCGAGCGGAACGCCTCGTCTTCGGCCAGGCCGTCGAGCGGGAAGTCTTTGGCGGCGAGGTCGTCGGAGCCGAGGGCCCGGTAGGTGACGGTCACCGTGCGCCGGCTGCGGGAGAGCTTGTGCTCGGCGGGGGAGGCGAGGGCGGCGATGCGGCCGTCGACCATGAACGCGACCCGGTCGCACAACTGGTCGGCGGTGGTCATGTCGTGAGTCGTCAGGAAGACGGTGCGGCCTTCGGCGCGCAGCTCGTTCACCATGTCCTTGACGATGCGGGCGTTCGCGGGGTCCATGCCGGAGGTCGGCTCGTCCAGGAACAGCAGACCGGGGCGGTGCAGCAGCGCACGGACGAACACCAGGCGCATCTGCATGCCCTTGGAGTACTTGCCGACCCGCACGTGGGCGGCGTCGGCGAGACCGACCCGTTCGAGGAGCGCCATGGGGTCCTCGGTGGGCCCGTTGTAGAGCGACGCGAAGAACTCGAGGTTCTCGAGGCCGGTGAGTTTGAGGTAGTGGTTCGGGAGCTCGAAGGAGACGCCGATGCGCTGGTAGTACTCGGATTTCCACGCCGCGGGCTCCTTGCCCCACACGGCGACCGAACCGCCGTGGCCGGTCAGTAGCCCGGTGAGGATCTTCTGTGTGGTGGACTTGCCGGCACCGGAGGGACCGAGGAATCCGAAGACCTCCCCGGCCTCGACGCTGAAGCCGATGCCGCGGACGGCCGGTTCGGCGGCCTTGGGGTAGGTGAAGGTGAGGTCGTCGATGTCGATGACCGGGCTCATCTCCGTCACTTCTTTCGCTGTTCGTACCAGAGGGTTTCGATGTGCTCGTACTGCTCGGCCAGGAAGGTGTACATCTCTTTGGCCTCTTCGAGGCGGCGGCGGGACTCGGGCGGTGCATCGGCGAGGACGTCGAGGCCGCGCTCGGCCTGCTTGATCCACTCGCGGGCCTGCTTGGCCTTCTCGGCGGCCTCGTCGAGCCAGAAGCCGGGCCGCAGCCGCCAGTGGGTGCGGCGGGAGCCGGGGACGGTGACCCGCTCGACGGCGTTGTTGCGCTGCAGCATCCGCATGGCCATGCTCACCGAGCCGCGGCTGACCCCCAGCTCCTCGGCGAGCTGCTCGGGCGACTGATGCGGCGGCTCGCACACCAGCAGCCAACCCAGGATGCGGCCGGGTATGCGCGGCAGGCCGAAGCCTTCGAAATAGGCGCCGATCTCATCGGCGTAGTCGTGCCGGGCGGTGCGCTCCCCGCTCATGCGGACTCCTCTCACTCGGACCATCACAGCCTACCAGGGATGTCAGAATTTTCAATAAATATTGAAATCACGGTACGGCGCGCTTCCCGGTCGTGAGCCTCGATGGACCAGGTCGGCTATCCGGAGCTGCGCCGCCTACCGGCCGCGCCGTGGCGACTGTCCCGGGTGAATAACGCAGCGACCATAACCGTCCACGCTCCACAATGCGGCGACTTTGGAAGGTCGAGTCATTGTCCTGTTTCGGTGCAGGTGCGGCGCCGAGTGGGACGCGCTCGATAGGACCCCGAAACTCATCTTCGGCTACGGCTTCGCCATGGCCTGCGCGGCGACGGCGAACCGCCCGGTCCGGTCACGTCGCGCACCGCTATATCGAAGGTGCCATCGCCGAGCTCAGAGACTCCAATGGGACCTGCGATGGTCGAACCGGTACACCGCGATACCCCGCCCTGAACCGATGACGAGTCTCCCGTCTTCACAGAAGTCCAATGCTCTCACGGCTCCGAAACATGAATCGTCCACAGTCTGGTCGTGGTATCGAGGTCCCACAGGTCAACTCCGTCAGCAGCGTCGCGCGCGATGACGAGTCGACCCTCCGGCAAGGTGCAGGCCCCCGCCGGGAAATCGTAGAAGGTGTCAAGCCAGTCAAGCCAGTCAAACCAGATAGATCGGTGCGCCTACAGGCTCGTCGCCGACGTGCCGCTATGGGGTCGCTCGCGGCGCGACGTTCTCGAAGTAGTCGAACCAGGCGACCGGTCGCAGGTCCCCGATGCCCATGACTTGATTCATCGGGTGGCCGGGGTCAGCGAACGCCTCCGTTTCCGGGTCGAAGAGGAAGGTGATGTCCGTGTCCTGGAAGAGGAGTTCCTCGAGCAATTCGAAGTCGTAGTCGTCGGGACTGGCAGGGAGTTCCTGGTGTTCGGGGTACACCTCGTCGAGCAGTTCCTCATACACCGCCTTGGCCTCCTCGATCGCCAAGGCCAGCATCATCTCCTCGGCGTGGTTGCGCGGCTCGGGCCACTCCCCCGCATCCAGGTCCGCCAAGAGGTGGTGCGCCCCCTCACGGAACCGCTGGCGCCATGCCCGACCCATCACCCACGTGATTCGCGGCAGCTGGTCGATCACGAACCACTGGCCCCGGTTGGCCTCGGTGACCGGCGTATCACCGTGTTCCTCGAGATCCACTGCCACACGATCGCCCACCAGCTCCAGTCCGATCTGGAGCAAATGCGCCATACGCGGGGGCAACTCGACCGGGCACTCGTCGCACACCTCATCCGAGTCCGAACATGTATGGTCGGTCACCGGGAACAACTCGGCCAGACGCCGCATGTCGTTGCGACCCTGTTCCAGCTGCCAGTCCTCGTCCTTCTCGTCTAGTCCGGCCCCGGAAGTCAGCGGTTCCAGGCCGCGCTCGGCATACGAGTGCCAGCCGCCGATGAACTCCTCGATCACCGGCGCCTCGCTCCAGCCGACGAGCTCGTCGCCCTCCGCCGGGTCGAGGCGCTCCAAGCTGCCCAAGCTCGCGTACTGGGCGGTGCCGGGAGGCTCTGGATCCTCCTCCAGCAGCCACGAGATGGCACCGAGCAGGTCATGTCGGTCGTTGCCAGCGCGTTCGCCGTCGGGCGCGGGCTCGAACCCGCGGGCGCGCGCGGCCGCCAGTGCCCGGGGCGTGTCGTGGACGTGAACCTCGGTAATTTGGATGCTGCGCACCACCGGGCCCTCGAGCTCGGCGAGCCGGGCGCGGCGCTTCGGATCGCGGTCGAGCCCGGCCGTGGCCGCCGCCATCTCATCGAAGACGCGCTGCGCCTGCGGCGGAACGTCGGCATCCTCCGATGCCGGCCAGGACAGGTCGTACACCCACTCCAGTGCACGGCGCAGCGATGCCGCCGGTGCATCGGGCAGCAGCGTGAAGACCCGCTGCGCCAATGCCTCACAGTATGTACTTCGCCCCTCACGCACCGCCGCGTTCAGCAGGTGCTGCGCCAGGGCTGCCGATTGCCGGTCTTTGACGGTCAGGACCGCTTCGAGCCGGGACGGCACCCCGAACTGGTCGACCAGGGCGTAGATCCGGTACTTGGACTGCTGGAGTTCCCAGACGAACTGGCGGGGGAACGCCAGCGACGATTCTTCGTTCATGATGGTCGCTTCCGTGGTGCACGAAGCCGAACTCCATGCAAGCCGATGAGGACTCCGCTGGTGGATGAGGTACTGCCGCATCCCCGTACGGGTAAAGAGATCGCGCTGGTGTCCCGGGCATGAACCCGCCGACCCGTCTCGCACTTCACACTCTAGACCTGGCCACCGGTCACCGCAGCACACGACCCCACTACGCAGTGCCCGCCGCAGACGTTCAATGACCGAAATTGACCCTTCAGGCCCCCATGGCCATGCAATGGCCCCCTTATTGGCCCCCTCAGGCCCTGAAACCGAGCCCGGAGTTCAGCCGTGATATCTGCCGCCGGGACAGCAAAAAGGCCCTGTTACCAGGGCCTTTGTTCTGTGCGCGAGGGGGGACTTGAACCCCCACGTCCGTTAAAGGACACTAGCACCTCAAGCTAGCGCGTCTGCCATTCCGCCACCCGCGCGTGCACAGAGAGAGTGTATATGGAGTTTGTTTCTGCTGCCAGTTGGGCCTTTCGGCTTGCCCCGGCACGAGACGAAACTTTACACGACGGAGCCGGGGGCGGCGCAAGGGGGGTTCGCGGTCGGGGGGAGGGGCGGGCGGCGGCTACGCTTGAGGGCATGACCGTGACCGCGCCAAGACTTCCCGACGCGGCGCTGGCGCATTGGGATCTTGGGCAGATCTACCAGATGCAGCGGGTGCAGACCGGGTTGATGAACCGGTCATGGCGGGTGGACACGTCGAGCGGGTCGTACCTGCTGAAGTTGTTCCGTGACGTGACCGGCCCCGAGCTTCAGTTCCAGTTCCACGTGCTCCAGACGCTGGGCGCGTCGGGCGTGCCGGTCGTCCTGCCGGTGTTCAGCCGCGACGGCCGCAGCACCATCTTCCTGGAGGGCGAGGAGTTCGGCGTCTTCCCGTGGGTCGGCGGCCGGCACCGGTCCGGTCTGTCCATGTCCCGTGACGCCTGCCGGGATCTGGGGTCGGTGATCGGGAGGCTGCACCGGACGCTGCACGCCTCGATTCCGGCCGACCGGGCGCCGAAGCTGGAGAATCCCCCGACGACGGAGGCGGCGTTGCAGAAGGTCGACCGCCTGCTGGAGCTGGTCGCGGCCGGGCGGGGCGACAAGACCGGGTTCGAGGCGACCGCCGAGCAGACGCTGCGGTTGAAGCGCGGGCTGCTGGTGCGGCTCGGGGACCGGCGGCCGCCGGACCTGGCGCCGCAGTACACCGGGTACACCCACGGCGACCTGCACCCGCACAACGTGCTGCACGGACCGGACGACCGGATCTCCGCGATCCTCGACTGGGACCGGTTGACGGTCTCCTCGTACGCGAGGGAGATGGCCCGCGCCGCGGTGTTCTACTTCACGTACGGCGACGAGCGGGGCCTGGACTGCGACCGGATCCGCGCGTTCGCCGGCGGGTACCGGAGCGTCTTCGACGTCGGGGAGCCCGAGATCGGGCTGGCCACGCACCAGCTCTGGTGGGACCGGCTGACCGACAACTGGGTCATCGAATGGCACTACGTGCGGCACAATTCGGCCTGCGATCACCTGCTGCCGGGGCAGACCGGCCTGGTCAAGTGGTGGACGATCCACTACTCGCAGGTCGAGCAGTCGCTCATGGGCCGGTGAAAATCACGGTGGCGTGGCGATATCGCTTCTGTCACAATGGCTCGCATGACTGAACTGCCCCTCATCCACCTCCAGGGAAGCCCCTACCGGCAGGGGGTGCAGCACGGCGAGCAGCTGCGGAAGCAGATCGCGACGAACGTGGCCGTGTACCGGTCGCGGATGCTGACCTCCGGGTTGAAGGAGGAGGAGCTCGCGGAGCGGTCGCAGCGGTACCTCGGGGTGTTCACCCGGGAGGACGCGATGTACCGGGCGATCATGGACGGCATCGCCGACGGATCAGGGCAGAACCTGCTGGACATCGCGCTGCTCAACGCGAGGTACGAGCTGCTCTACACCGCGTGGAGCGAGTTCGGGCGGCCGACGCTCGACTCGGTCCGGTCCGAGTGCACCTCGTTCGGCGGCGCCGACGGCGTGTGGGCGGCCGGCGGGACCCACATCGGGCAGAACTGGGACTGGTTCACCGGAGTCGAGGGCGCGCTGCTCCAGTGGAAGCACGGCGAGACGACCGTGGTCGGGTTCACTGAAGCCGGTGTCGCCGGGACCAAGATCGGGATCAACTCGGCCGGGATCGGCCTGTGCGTCAACGGCCTCGGTGCGAGCGCCGACGACTGGAAGATCGACTCGGTGCCGTTCCATCTGCGGACGTGGCGGATCCTGCATTCGACCACCATGGCCGAAGCGGTCGGGCACGCGGTCGCGCCGCGGCCGGCGTGCTCGGCGAACTTCTTCGTCGGGAGCGCGAGCTCGGGGGTCGCGACCGTCGAGACCTCACCGCTCGGTTCGCGGGTCATCTACCAGGACGGGACCACTCCCCTGGTGCACGCCAACCACTTCCGGGATCCGGACGCGCTCGGGGTCTACCAGAGCTGGCTCGAGACCGGCCGGGTATCGACCTACCACCGCTGCGAGCGCATGGAGCACCTGCTCTCCGAGGAGTCGCCGGTGTCGACCGAGCGGCTGCACGCGGCCATGCGGGACCACGACGGCGGCCCGCTGGGGCTGTGCCGCCACCCGGTCGAGAGCGACCCGGAGGAGCTGCGGACGCACACCGCGCTCGCCGCGCACCTGGAGCTCGACGCGCTCCGGTTCTCCTACACGTGGGGCCCGCCCTGCGAGTCGGAGTTCACGACCGTCGCGCTGTAGGGGCCGGCCTTCCGGACGCCGGCCCAGAGGAGGACCGCGCCGGCGGTGACGACGATCCAGGGTGCGGGCTCGAAGACGAGTCCGGCGAGAACCGACCATGCGCCGACCGCCCAGGCGATGAACGCCGGCGGGGTGATGCTTCGGCGTTCGAGCCAGAGCACGGTGAGGCCGAGGGCCACCATCGGTAGGCCGAAGCTGCCGAACGTCATCCAGTAGCCGCCCATGCTCGGCGGCATCTCGGCGATCGTGAAGTCGGGTGTCCAGAGGGCCCCGCCCGCCCACGCGCCAGCATGGGAGGCGGTGAGGGCGAACCCGAGAACGAGGTGGCAGGCGCCCAGCACGGTGAAGATCCAACCGGCCCACTTGATCATGTCGACCATCCTTAAATTACGGAACTGGTAGTTCCAATACTGTCGGTTCTCTATCGTAGGGGCATGCAGGAACCGAAGCCGAACGTGGGTCGCCCTCGCGACGGCCAGATCGACGGCGCCATCGTGCGCGCCACCCGCGAGCTGCTCGTCGAGCGCGGGTACGCGAAGCTCACCGTCGACGCGGTCGCGGCCAGGGCCGGGATCGGCAAGGCCGCCATCTACCGGCGCTTCGCCACCAAGCAGGAGATGATCTTCGCGGCCACCGTGCACGACATGCAGGAGGAGCCGCCCCCGGACTCGGGCTCCCTGCGCGGCGACCTCGCGGCCGTGTGCCGGACCATCGCCGCGCAGCTCACCTCCGCGCCGCCGGACGTGCTCCACGGGCTGCTCGCGGACATCCACGCCGATACCGGGCTCGGCGCCCGCTTCCACGGCACCTTCATCGAACGCGAGCAGTACGTCCTGGGCACCGTGCTCGACCGGGCCGTCGCCCGCGGCGAGATCGCGTCCCGGCCCGACATCGCCATGGTGCACGCGCAGCTCATCGGGCCGGTCTTCTTCTGGCTCCTGATCCTCGGCGGCGACCGCGAGCGGGTCGCGACGCTGACGGCGACCGTCGCCGAGTCCGTCGCGAGCACGCTGGTGAAGGACTAGCGAAGGACTGCGCGGACTCCTCCCCCCGCCGACCCCTCGCGGTCGGTTCATACCGCGGTCAGCGCACCGCCGAGCGCCGCTCCTCCCCGCCGGCACGCGGCCGTCTGCCGGGGACGTGGAGCACGCCGTCGAGCGCCGAGCCGGCCGCGCCGGCACCGGTGCGGTCGTCGACGCCGCCGATGGGGCTGCGCTAGCGCGGGTTCGGCTGCGACAGTTCCCAGCAGGCGACCGCGGTCGCCGCGGCGACGTTCAGGGAGTCGACGCCCGCGTGCATCGGGATGACGACCGTCCGGTCGCAGGCGTCGAGCGCGGCCGCGGTCAGACCCGGGCCCTCGGCGCCGAACATCAGCGCGGGGCGCTCGCGTTCGGCGGCGCTGACCCGGCCGATGTCGATCGCGCCGCGCGAGGGGCTGAGCCCGTGGAGCGTGAACCCGGCCTCGCGGACCTGCGACAGGCCCGACGGCCACGGCTCGAGGTACGCGTACGGCACCGCGAACACCTCCCCCATCGAGACCCGCACGCTGCGCCGGTACAGCGGGTCGGCGCAGTCGGGCGCGAGGAGCACGCCGTCGAAGCCCAGGCCCGCGGCGACGCGGAAGATCGCCCCGATGTTGGTGTGGTTGTTGATCCGCTCGAGCACCACCAGACGCCGCACCGAGGCGAGGAGCTCGGCCGGCTCCGGCAGGGGCTTGCGGTGGAACGACGCCAGCGCGCCGCGGTGGACGTGGAAGCCGGTCACGGATTCGAGGACGTCGGGCCCGGCGGCGTAGCAGGGCGCGTCCTCGGCGAGGTGGGCGAGCTGGTCGATCCGCTTGGCGTCGATGAGCATGGAGCGCATGCGGTATCCGGCGCGCAGCGCCCGGCCGATGACCTGGTGGCCTTCGGCGATGAACAGGCCGTGGGGCTGCTCGAAGCGGGTGCGCAGGGCCAGGTCGGTGAGGGCCCGGTAGTCGGCGAGGCGCTCGTCCTCGGGGTCGTGGATCTCGATGGCGCGGTGCTCGGGGGCACGGTCGTCACCGGCGGGGTCGTCGAAGGCGCGGTCGGGCACGCGATGATTCTCCCCTACGGCGTGCGAAACGGCCGGGACCGTCCAGTGGAGGTCCCGGCCGTCACGTGGTGCTATGCGGTGGCCGGCGGGAGCTGGCCGGGCGCCTTGCCCTCGCCGAAGTCCTGGACCTCGCGGGCGGCCTGCTGGGCCGCCTCGAGGGCCTTCTTGGCCTCGTCGTCGAGTTCGAGGGCGCTGGTGTCGACCTCGACCTCCTCCTCGGCGGCGCCGGAGGACGACGTGTCGCCGCCCCCGAAGGCGTTGCCGATGCCGCCGAGGGCCCGGGTGAGCTCGGCGGGGACCATCCAGACCTTGTTGGCGCTGCCCTGGGCGATCGTGGGGAGCATCTGGAGGTACTGGTAGGTCAGGAGCCGCTCGGTGGGCTTGGCGTTGTGGATGGCCGCGAAGACCGTCTGGATGGCCTTGGCCTCGCCGTCGGCGCGGAGGACGGCGGCGTCGCGCTCGCCCTTGGCGCGCAGGACCTGGGCCTGCTGCTCGCCCTCGGCGTTGAGGATGGCGGAGCGCTTGGTGCCCTCGGCGTTCAGGATGGCGGCGCGGCGGTCGCGTTCGGCGCGCATCTGCTTCTCCATGGCGTCGCGGATGCTCAGCGGCGGTTCGATGGAGCGCAGCTCGACGCGGGTGACCTTGAGGCCCCACTTGTCGGTGGCCTTGTCGAGTTCGGCGGCGAGGCGGGCGTTGATCTCCTCGCGGCTGGTGAGCGTCTTCTCCAGGTCCATGGAGCCGACGACGTTGCGGAGCGTGGTCGTAGTGAGCTGCTCGACGCCGGCGAGGTAGTCGTCGATGTTGTACACGGCCGCGGTGGGCTGCGTGATGATGTAGTAGAGCACGGTGTCGATCTGGACGCCGAGGTTGTCGGCGGTGATCACCGGCTGGGGCGGGAAGTTGACGACGCGCTCACGGAGGTCCACTTTGGCGCGGACGGAGTCCACGAAGGGCACCAGGAGGCGCGGCCCGGGTTCGAGCGTGCGGCGGTAGCGGCCGAGGCGCTCGATGATGTAGTTCCACTGCTGGGGCACGATCTTGATCGAGCGGAAGAGCACGATGATCAAGAAGACGGCGACGATCAGCAGGAGTATGCCTACGGGTTCCATGGTCTTTCTCAGCCTCCAGAGGTCTGGCGGATCGGCGGGCTATGGGCAGAGACTACTTAACGACTGCTTCCATACGATCACCGTCGCTCCCTTGATCTCGACGACGGTGACGGTGTCGCCGGGTTCGAGGAGCTGGTCGGGTTCGAGGGGGTAGGCGGTCCAGTTGTCGCCGGCGATCTCGACGAGTCCGCCTGAGCGGTCGACCGTCTCGACGACGCGGGCGTCGGCGCCTTCGATCGCGCGCGTGCCGAACGGGCGGTGGGAGCGGTCGGCGCCGGAGTCGGATTCGAGGGCCTGCTTGAGGAAGGGGCGGAGGCCGAGGATCGAGGCCACGGAGCCGACGCCGAAGAGCACGGCCTGGAGCCACAGGGGCGCGCCGACGGCGGCGCCGACGCCCGCGAGCACGGCTCCGACGGCGACCATGGCGAGGACCAGGGTGCCGGTGAAGAGTTCGACCGCGCCGAGGATGACGGCGACGATGATCCAGATGAATACGTCGTCCACCTGTTAAGCATGTCATGCGGTCGGGACCAGCGGGGATTACGGTCGGGCCCGCGCCCGGGGCCGCAGCGGCGGCTCGGGGCGCGGGCCCGTCCGGTCAGCGGCTGCGGTGCTTCTCGGGCGCCGGGGGCCGGCGGGCGGGGCAGCAGCCTTCGATGGTCGGGTCCCAGACCGGGAGCTTGCCGAGCCGGCGGAGCGGGGCGCCCTGGACGCGTTCGGCGACGAGCTCGCGGAACATGCCGACGAGGTCGGCGTCGACGGTGGGCGTCCCGGCGCGCAGGTAGCGCAGGCCGAGTTCGGCGGCGGTGTCCTTGGCCTCGTTGTCGAGGTCCCAGAGGACTTCGATGTGGTCCGAGAGGAACCCGACGGGGCTGACCACGACGGTGTCGACGCCTTCGGCGGCGAGCGTCTTGAGGTGGTCGTTGATGTCGGGTTCGAGCCAGGGCATCGACGGCGGGCCCGAGCGGGACTGCCAGACCACGTCGAAGGGCCCGTTCCAGCCGGCGCGTTCGGCGACGAGCGCGGCGGCCTCGGCGACCTGGTCGGAGTAGCGGGCGCCTTCGGGGCCGGAGCACTCCTCCATGATGTCGGGGATGGAGTGGGCGGTGAAGACGACGCGGGTGTTCGACCGGTCCTCGATCTGGTCGAGGCTGGCCTCGAGCTGGCGGGCGAAGCCGCCGACGAAGCCGGGGTGGTCGAAGAAGTGGCGGATCTTGTCGATGACGGGCGCGGTCTCGCCGACGGCGGCGCGGGCGGCGTTGATGTCCTCGACGTACTGGCGGCACGAGGAGTAGGAGCCGTACGCGCTGGTGCACAGGGCGAGGGCGCGTTTGACGCCGTCGCCGGTCATCTGGGTGACGGCGTCGACCAGCATCGGCGGCCAGTTGCGGTTGCCCCAGTAGATGGGCAGGTCGATGCCGCTCCTGCGGAACTCCTGGCGGAGCGCCTCGATGACTTCGCGGCACCACTGGTTGATCGGCGACACGCCGCCGAAGTGGTAGTAGTGCTCGGCGACTTCGGCGAGGCGCTCGTCGGGGATGCCGCGCCCGCGGGTGACGTTGCGCAGGAAGGGCAGGACGTCGCCGGGGCCTTCGGGCCCGCCGAAGGAGACGAGCAGGACGGCGTCGTATCCGTTCGTGGTTTCGGTAGTCATGGCGGCTCCGCTACTGCCCAGTGCTCACGTCTTCAGTGCGCTCGACGCCGACGGCGTGGAAGCCGCCGTCGACGTGGATGATCTCGCCGCTGGTCGCCGGGAACAGGTCGGAGAGCAGGGCGGCGCAGGCCTTGGCGACGGGCTCGGAGTCGGTGAGGGACCAGCCGAGGGGGGCGCGCTTGGTCCAGGCCTGTTCGAACGCCTCGAAGCCGGGGATGGATTTGGCGGCCATGGTGCGCTGCGGGCCGGCGGAGATCAGGTTGACGCGGATGCCCTTGGGGCCCAGGTCGCGGGCGAGGTAGCGGTTGACGGCCTCGAGGCCGGCCTTGGCGACGCCCATCCAGTCGTAGACGGGCCACGCCTGCTGGGCGTCGAAGTCGAGGCCGACGATGGAGCCCCCGTTCTCCATCAGCGGCAGTGCGGCGACGGCCAGCGACTTGTAGGAGAAGGTCGAGACCTCGACGGCCTTGGCGACGTCCTCCCACGTGGTGTTCAGGAAGTTCCCGCCGAGGGCGCCGGGCGGGGCGAAGGCGATGGCGTGGAGGACGCCGTCGATGCCGTCGACGTGTTCGCGGACCTTGTCGGCGAGCCCGGCGAGCTGCTCGGGGTCGGTGGCGTCGAGTTCGACGACCGGGGCGGGCTTGGGGAGCTTCTTCGCGATGCGCTCGACCAGGGAGAGGCGCCCGAAACCGGTGAGGACCACGTCGGCGCCCTGCTCCTGCGCGTACTTGGCCACGCCGAATCCGAGGGACTGCTCGGTGATGACACCGGTGACGAGCAGTCGTTTGCCGTCCAAGATTCCAGACATGTGCGTTCCTCCGTCGTTATTCGTGCTTGAAAACTGTCGGGGCCTAGTGGCCCATGCCCAGGCCGCCGTCGACGGGGATCACCGCGCCGTTGACGTAGGCGGCGGCGTCGCCGGCGAGCCAGGTGACGGCGCCGGCGATCTCTTCGGTGGAGCCGAAGCGCTTGGCGGGGATCGAGTCGAGGTACGCCTGGCGCTGCGCTTCGGGGAGCGCGTCGGTCATGTCGGTCTGCACGAAGCCGGGGGCGACGACGTTCGCGGTGATGTTGCGCGAGCCGAGTTCCCGGGTGATGGATCGGGCGAGGCCGACCAGGCCGGCCTTCGAGGCGGCGTAGTTGGTCTGGCCGGCGTTGCCGTAGAGGCCCACGACCGAGGAGATGAAGATCATGCGGCCGAACTTGGCGCGGAGCATCTTCGAGGAGGCGCGCTTGGCGACGCGCCAGGCGCCTTTGAGGTTGGTGTCGACGACGCGCTCGAACTGGTCCTCGCTCATGCGCAGGAGCAGGGTGTCGTCGGTGATGCCGGCGTTGGCGACGAGGATCTCGACGGGGCCGAACTTGTCCTCGACCTCGGTGAACGCGGCGTCGACCGAGGCGGTGTCGGTGATGTCGCACTGGACGCCGTAGAGGCCGTCGGGGGCGCCGGAGCCGCGGTGGGTGACGGCGACGCTGTCGCCCTGGGCCGCGAACGCCTTGGCGATCGCCAGGCCGATTCCGCGGTTGCCTCCGGTGACGAGGACCGTGCGCGCCATTGTCCGAACTCCCTCATGTTCTTTGTATGAAGCCACCGACGATCGTAGCGACGGGCGACTACTGAGGCGAAGGGGCCTTCACGCACCGTGTGGTACCGGACTCAGGTCAGGCGGGAGGTCCAGGCCAGGCTGAGCCCGGCGGCGGCGAACAGGAGGATCATCGCGGTGCCGATGAACCACTGCGAGACGTCCTCGGCGATGGTGCGGTAGCCCAGGGAGGAGCCCATGTCCTCGTAGACCGAGCGGAGCTGCTCGGCGGTGACGGCCTCGTAGTAGTCGCCGCCGGTCTCCTCGGCGAGGAACGAGAGGGCGTCGCGGTCGACGGGGACGGAGACGAGCTCCTCGTCGAGTTCGATGACGCCCTCGTCGGTGCCGAACGCGACGGTGGAGACCGGGATCTCCGCGGCGGCGGCGGCTTCGGCGGCCTCTTCGACGGTGCGCCCGGCGGTGCGGTAGCCGTCGGACATGAGGAGGATCCGGGCGGGGGCGAGCTGCCCGGACTCGTCGGGCATGACCTGCTGGACGGCCTGGAGGGACGCGAAGACGGCGTCGCCGGTGGCGGTGGCCTCGGCGAGGGTGAGGCCGTTGATGGCGGTGGCGACCTCGGCGCGGTTCTTGGTGGGGGGCACGACGACCGAGGCGTATCCGGCGAAGGAGACGAGGCCGACGTTGTACTCCTCGGGCAGTTCGGAGACGAAGTCGGCGGCGGCGGCCTTGGCGGCGTCGATCCGGTTCGGCGGCACGTCTTCGGCCATCATGGACAGCGAGACGTCCATGGCGAGGATGATCGTGGCCCGCTCCTGGGGCTCCTCGACGTCGACCGCGGGGCGGGTCATGCCGCCGACGAGGACCGCGAGCGCCATGACCAGGAGGCCGGCGGGGAGGTGGCGGCGCCAGCCGGGGACCCTCGGGACGAGCTTGGCGAGCAGCGAGGCGTTGGCGAACCTGACGGCGATCCGCTTGCGGGCGAACTGGGCCCAGACGTAGACCCCGGCGAGGATCGCGACGGGGACGAGCGCCAGCAGCCACGCGGGTTCGAGCAGGCGGATCAACGGTTCTCCTTCGGGTTGCGTCAGCGGTAGGCGGCGAGGTGCCGGCGTTCGGCGACGAACGCGGCGATGTCGCGCAGCCAGTCCGAGCCGGTCGAGAGGCGCAGGTGGGCGGCCCCGCCCGAGCGGATCCCGGTGGCGATGCGGGCGCGCTGCTCGGCGGCGGCCTCGGCGTAGCGGGCGCGGAAGCGGGCGTTGCCGGTCTGGATCTCCACGGTCTGGCCGGTCTCGGGGTCGATGAGGTCGAGGACGCCGACGTCGGGGAGCGCGAGTTCGGCGGGGTCGAGGACCTCGACGCACAGGACCTGCTGGCGGACGGCGAGGCGGCGCAGTTCGCGGGGCCAGTCGCTCGGGTTCGCCTCGTCTTCGAGGAAGTCGGAGACCACGACGGCGAGACCGCGGCGGCGGGCGTGGCGCCGGGTCTTGTCGATGAGTTCGGCGAGGCCGTGCCCGTGCGCTTCCCGGCCTTCGGCTTTCGCGGGGTCGGCCCCCGCCGCGCGCGGGAGGGTGGTGACGGCGCGCAGGAGCGAGCGGGCGCCGCCGCGGCCGGGCCGCGGCGGGATCGCCTTGGCGGGGCCGCCGTCGGTGACGACGGCGCCGATGCGGTTGCCGCCGCGGCCGGCGAGGTAGGCGAACGCGGCGACGGCGCCTTCGGCGAGGTCGCGTTTGAGCATGCCGACGGTGCCGAAGTCGAGGCTCGGCGAGAGGTCGATCGCCAGCCACGTCTCGAGTTCTCGGTCGGCGATGGTGGTGCGCACGTGCGGGGTCGTGGTGCGGGCGGTGACGGGCCAGTCCATGCGCCGCACGTCGTCCCCGGCCCGGTACTCGCGGGCTTCGCCGGGCTCGGAGCCGGGGCCGGGGAGCAGGCCCAGGTAGTCGCCGTGGAGCAGCCCGTCGAGGCGGCGGGTGACGAGGAGCTGGAGGCGGTCGAGGGCGCGCAGGTCGGCGGCGTTCACGCGGCTACCAGGCCCCCGGCTGCTGGGGCTGCTGGTAGGACGGCTCCGAGGTCGGGCGCGGCGCGGCGTCCTGGCGCGGCGTGACCGTGGGGGCCGGGACGGCGGCGAGGAGCTGCCCGACGAGGCGGTCGGAGGTGATGCCGTCGGCCATGGCGTCGTAGGAGAGCACGAGCCGGTGGCGCAGGACGTCGGGGGCGATGTCGTCGAGGTCCTGCGGGAGCGCGTAGTCGCGGCCGCGCAGGAGTGCGATGGCGCGGGTGGCGCGGATGAGGCCGAGGGAGGCGCGCGGGCTGGCCCCGTACTGGATGTGCCGGCTGATGGCGCCCAGTCCCGCGGCGGCGGGGTTGCGGGTGGCCATGACGATGCGCACGGCGTAGTCGACGAGGGCGTTGTGGATGAACACGCCGTCGGCGGCCTGCTGGAGGCGCAGGAGGTCGTCGGTGTCGAGGACCCGGTCGGGCACGGGCGAGTCGACGCCCATGCGGAAGACGATCTCGCGCTCTTCGGCGTCGGTGGGGTAGCCGACGTTGACCTTGAACAGGAACCGGTCGCGCTGGGCCTCGGGGAGCGGGTAGACGCCCTCCTGCTCGATCGGGTTCTGGGTGGCCATCACCAGGAACGGCTTGGGGAGGACGTGGGTCTGGCCGCCGATGGAGATGCGCTGCTCGGCCATGACCTCGAGCATCGCGGACTGGACCTTCGCGGGGGCGCGGTTGATCTCGTCGGCGAGCACGAAGTTGGTGTAGACCGGGCCGAGTTCGACGTCGAAGGACTCCGAGGACTGCCGGTAGATGCGGGTGCCGACGATGTCGGCGGGCACCAGGTCGGGCGTGAACTGGATGCGGTTGAACTCGGCGCCGACGACCTTCGCCATGGTCTCGACCGCGAGGGTCTTGGCGACGCCGGGCACGCCCTCGATCAGGCAGTGGCCGCGCGCGAGCAGGGCCGCGAACATCCGCTCCACCAAGGCGTCCTGGCCGACGATGACCTTCTTGATCTCGAACAGGGCCTTCTCCAGCAGCGCGGCGTTCTCCGCGGGGGTGGGGAGGCCGCTCGAGCGGTCCTTCGAACGGTCGGCCTCGGACGATCCCATAGCGGCTCCAGCTCTCGTGGTCTTCTAACGGTCCGGTGCTGTCGATAGTAATTCGCCCGTTCGAGGGCCGCAGGGGGCCGGAGGGACCCGTTTCGCGCCTTCGCACCGCCTTTTGTCGGGAACCCGACAGTTTTCTCCGAACCCCTTGCGGCGCAGCAGGTCTAGACTGCGCTCGCCGAAATCCGGCAAACCCCTAGGGGGTGTTTGCCCTGGAGCGTGACACGCCGCGCGGATTCAATCCGTTGCTGCGAAATGTCGGAGCGCTATGCTTTCACCATCCCGCACGACTTCCCCCGTGGTCGTGCGGGACTTCTGTTTCCCGGGGCGCGCCCTTCCCGGACGCACTGGCGCCCGCGACCCACCGTGGCGGCTCGAGTACCGGCCCTGCGGCCCCGGCGCAACTAGAATCACTTTCATGCCCCGTCGTCGCCAGGCCCTCCTCCTACCGGGACGCAATTACAGCGTCCAAGGGCCGCTGCTGATGTACACCCACGTCGCATTGCAGTCCCGTGGGGCGCACACCTACCCGATCCAGTGGCGGAACGTCGACCGGCTCGCGGCCGACGGGCAGGCCATGGTCGAGGGCGTCTGCGAGCAGACCGAGGTCGTGCTCGACCGGGTCCACAACGACGACCCGCCGCTGCTGGTCGGCAAGTCCCTCGGCACCGCCGCCGCCGTCCTCGCCGCGCACCACGGGCTCCCGGCCGTCTGGTTCACCCCGCTGCTCCAGGACTACGCGATCGTCCAGGCGCTGCGCCGGGCCACCGCGCCGTTCCTGCTCATCGGCGGGACCGCCGACCCGGCGTGGAACCAGGCGCTCGCGCGCGAGCTGCCCGGCGAGGTCTGCGAGATCCGCGGCGCCGACCACGGCATGTTCCTGCGCGGGAGGCCGCTCGTGGACTCCGCCCACGCGCTCGCCGACGTCATCGAGGCCGTCGAGGCGTTCATCGACACAGCCGTCTGGCCTCGCCACGGGTGAGGGCGGTGGCGCACAATCGCACTGTGCCCGACGTTGATTCTCAGGACAGTGCTTCTCAAGACGGTGCCTCCCAGGACGGTGCTCCTCACGAGAGCGCTCCTCACGGCAGTGCCTCCGACGGCAGTGCTGCCACCGACGGCGCTTCTCGCGACGGCGCTGCCCGGGGAGGCGCGGCCCGCGCCGACGACGCGCAGGGCGGCGCGCCCTCCGACGAGGCGCCGGTGTGCTCCTCGCGCGGCTGCCGCCGCGAGGCCGCCTGGATGCTGCTGTGGCGCAATCCGCGCATCCACGGCAGCGACCGCGTGAAGCGCTGGGCCGCCTGCGACGAGCACCTGCCGGTCCTCCGCGAGTACCTGACCGTGCGCGGATTCCCGTGCGCCGTCGAGACAGTGCCCCCTTCCGGGACCGTGCAATGATCAAGGGATGAGCCCGAAAGCGACTCCGGTGTGGGACCTGTGGCCCGGCGATCTCGCATGGCAGCCGATGTCCCCGCGGCTGCGCACCGTGTGGGTGCTGCGGAGCCTCGTCAACGTCTTCCTGCTCGCGATCGTCGCGGCCGTGGGGCTGGTGATCTGGCTCGGATGGGACGGGCTCCTGTGGGCGTTCGGCGGGTACGTCGTCCTCGCGGGGCTGCGGTCCTGGACCGTGTCGCGGACCGTGGCGACCTGGGGCTACGCCGAGCGAGAAGAGGACCTGCTGGTGCGCCACGGGCTCCTGACGCGCCGGCTCAGCATCGTCCCCTACGGCCGCATCCAGCTCATCGACCTGTCCGCCGGGCCCATCGAGCGGATGTTCGGGCTGACGACGGTCCAGGTGCGCACCGCGGCGCTCGGTTCGACCACCGAGGTGCCCGGGCTCGACCCGCCCGTCGCGTCCGCGCTGCGCGACCGGCTCGCCGTCCGGGCCGCCGAGGTCCGGGAGGGCCTGTGAGCGACGAGCCCGCTCCCCCGCTCGCGGAGGCGCCGCTCGGGCCCCATGCGCCGAGCGCACCGCCCGAAGGCGCCAGGCGCCAGCGCCTGCACCCGCTCACGCCGCTGCTGGAGAGCTTCCGGTTCCTGACCGCGGCCGTCGCCGCCGCGGGCATCCAGGCGTTCACGTCGCGGAACTTCCTGTTCGCGATCTACATCGCGCTCGCGGCGGCCGTGGTCGGCGGGATCGCGAGCCTCATCGCGCTCCAGTACCGCGGCTTCGTCGTCTGGGGCCGCGAGCTGCACATCTACGGCGGCGTGTTCACGCGCAGCCACCGCACGGTCCCGCTGGACCGGCTCCAGTCGGTGGACCTGGCGCGGCCGATCCGGGCGCGGCTGTTCGGCTTGGCGCAGTTGAACATCGAGGTCGCCGGCGGCGACGGGACCGATGCGAGGCTGGCGTACCTGAAGGCCGACCGGGCGCTGGCGCTGCGGTCGGAGCTGCTGGCGATCGCCGGGCGTCCGGCGGCGGCGCAGGAGGCCGCGGCCGAAGCGGCGGCGTCAGAGGAGGCGGCGGCCGACCGGGACGCGGGGCTGCTGGTGCCGCAGGTGACGGTGAAGCGGCTGGCGCTGGCGTCGCTGCTGGAGGCGCTGCCGGTGCAGATCACGGCGCTCCTGGTGTTCGGCACGGCGTTCGCGGTGACCGGTTCGATCTTCGGGTTCAGCACGGTCGCGACCACGCTGTGGGTGGGGTTCTTCGCCCCGGCGCTGCTGGGGTACCTCCAGAGCACGGTGGCGGCGGTGAACCGGTTCCTGCGCAACGGCCGGTTCCGGATCGCGCGCGACGGCGGCAACCTGCTCGTCCAGCGGGGGCTGACGGACACGAGCCATGAGACGGTCCCGGTGGACCGGGTGACGGGCGTGGCCTTCGACGAGCCGGTCATGTGGCGTTCGCGGCGGTGGCGGCGCGTCGAGGTGTGGACGGCGGCGGTGGCGCAGCAGAGCGCCACGGCGGTCAAGTCGACGACGGCGCTGCCGGTCGGCGACCCGGACCAGGTCGCGGTGGTGGCCGCCGCGGCGGTCCCGGACCTCCCGAGCGTGTTCGACGTGGAGCGACCGCCGGCGCGGGTGCGGTGGCGGATGCCGTTGCGCTGGAAGCGGACAGGCGCGGCGCTCACGGAACGGGCGTTCGTGGTGCGGCACGGCGTGTGGGTGAACACCCATGTGGCGGTGCCGTATGCGCGGATCCAGTCGGTGCGGGTGACGCAGGGGCGCGTGCAGCGGATGCAGGGGGTCGCGACGGTGCGGGCGATGACGGCGGGCGGGCTGGGCCACGACGCGGTGGCGGCCCACCGCGACGCGGCAGAGGCGGTCGCCATGGCCGCGGAGCTGCGGGACCGCGCCGACGCCGCGGCCGCACGGGAGCGGCCGCGGCTGTCGTGACGGGACCGCCGGTGCGGGTCCGGTTGCGTGCCAGGGGGTGCGGCATCACCGGTGTCCGGGTCCGTTCGCTCGCTGCGCGATTGCGCGGGCGTCGCCGGGGACTCGGACCGGGACCAGGTGCGGCGAGCGGGCGAACGCGCCGGATGACGGCCGCCCGCTCGGCCGCGCCTCAGAGGCGGCAGGCGTCGATGTTGGAGGCGAGGATGCCGCGGGCGCCCAGCTCGTAGAGGGCGTCCATGACGCGGTGCAGGTCGGCGCGCTCGGTCATCGACTGGACGGCGACCCACCCTTCCCGATGCAGCGGCGAGATCGTCGGGGACTCGATGCCCGGGGTCAGCTCGACGGCGGCTTCGAGGAGTTCGGCGCGCACGTCGTAGGCGAGCATGACGTAGGAGCGGGCGACCAGGACGCCGCGGAGGCGCCGCAGGAGCTGCTCCACCGCTCGTTCGGTGGCCTGCCCGGCTTCGGTCGCGCTGTCGCCGTTGCCGGTCTTGCGGACCAGGACGGCCTCGGAGTGCATGATCGGGTCGCCGAAGACGGCGAGTCCGGCCTGCTTGAGGGTCGTGCCGGTCTCGACGACGTCGGCGATCGCGTCGGCGACGCCGAGGGCGATCGCGTTCTCCACCGCGCCGGCGAGTTCGACGATGGCGGTCTTGACGCCGTGCGCGTCGAGGTCGCGCTGGACCACGCCCGGGTAGGAGGTCGCGATGCGCTTGCCGTCGAGGCCGGCGACGGAGTCGATCTCGCCGGGACGGCCGGCGTAGCGGAAGGTGGATCGGCCGAAGCCGAGCGCGAGGACCTCTTCGACCTCGGCGCCGGAGTTCACGGCGAGGTCGCGGCCGGTGATGCCGAGGTCGAGGTCGCCGGAGGCGACGTAGGTGGCGATGTCGCCGGGGCGCAGGTAGAAGAATTCGACGCCGTTGTCGGCGTCCACGGACTGGAGGTCGCGGCTGGACCGGCGCTGCCGGTAGCCGGCCTCGGTCAGCATGTCGGTGGCGCCCTGTGAGAGCGCGCCCTTGTTGGGCACGGCGATGCGGAGCATGCGGATGGGCCTTTCTAGAGGTACCGGTAGACGTCTTCGACGCTGATGCCGCGGGCGACCATCATCACCTGCAGGTGGTAGAGGAGCTGGGAGATCTCCTCGGCCGCGGCTTCGTCCGACTCGTACTCGGCGGCCATCCAGACCTCGGCCGCCTCTTCGACGATCTTCTTGCCGATGGCATGGACGCCGGCGTCGAGGGCGGCGACGGTGCCGGAGCCCTCGGGTCGGGTGACTGCTTTCTCGGCGAGTTCGGCGTAGAGCTGCTCGAAGGTCTTCACGTCCGCGAATTCTACGCGCCGGACCCGGCGGGACCGCTGCCGACGCGGCGCGGCGACCGCTGGGCGGGACGGGTGGGACGCGAATCACGGCGGGACGAAATCGCACGTTTCGGGCCTGGACATTAATTGGGTCGCATGATCTAATTAAAGTATCGACATTCGCGAATGAATGGCGACGACTGGACCTCCACTCATGAGAAAGGCGTTCCGCCATGCGACGCAGATCGCTCCTCACCGCCGCGCTGGCCGCCCCCGTGGCCACCGCGGGCGCCGTCGGCGCCCTCCAATCCCCGGCACAGGCCGCCGCCTGGTCCTCTTCGGACCGCTGGGCGACCTGGCAGAACGGCGGTTACACGCTCTACAACAACATCTGGGGCTCCGGGTACGGGCCGCAGTCGATCTGGGCGAACTCGTACAGCAACTGGGGCGTGTGGGCGAACCACCCGAACACCGGCGGCATCAAGTCCTACCCGAACGTGTCGCGCACGCTCGGGCGCCAGGTCTCCAACATGGGGAACGTGACGAGCAACCTCAACGTCACGGTGCCGACCAGCGGCTCCGGCCTGGCCTACAACACCGCCTACGACGTGTGGGGCAACGGCCACGCCCACGAGATCATGATCTGGACCCAGTGGTACGGCCCGGTCGGGCCGATCGGCGGCCACCAGACCACGGTCAACCTCGGCGGCCGCAACTGGCGCTACCACCAGGGCAGCAACGGGTCCAACCCGGTCTACAGCTTCCTGGCGGAGAGCCAGTTCACCAGCGGGTCGGTGAACATCACCGCGATCTGCCAGTGGCTGGTCAACACCGGGCGGATGCCGAACGTGCGGATCGACCAGATCCAGCTCGGCTGGGAGATCACCTCGTCCTCGGGCGGGCGCGACTTCCGCGTCAACAGCTACTCGCTGAACTTCTAGCGGGCCGGAGAGGGCCTCCCGGCTTGGGGCGGGAGGCCCTCTCCGCTTGCGCCTCAATCGGCGCGGCCGGCGCTCCGGAACCGCTCGCGGACGGCCTTGTACGCCTGCTTGGGGCGGCGGTACTCGTCGACGAGGCCCTTGTCGTTGACGCCGCGGGGGCGGGTGAGGGCCATGCGGCGCAGCTCGGTGGTCTTGAAGTCGCCGAGGACCCAGATGGCCAGGCCGGAGATGCGGTCCTGGCCCTCGAGGACGTGGTCGACGACGGCGGCGAGCAGCTCGGCCTGGTAGTCCTCGGTCCACAGTGATCCGTTGGCGTCGTTCCAGCCGGGCACCGCGCCGGCGCCGATCTCGGAGACGATCAGCGGCTTGTCGCCGTGCCCGAGGGCGTCGACGTGGGCGGCGATGCGGTCGAGTTCGGCCGGGATCCCCGGCACGTCGCCGAAGTACCAGCCGGGGTAGGTGTTCGCGCTGACGACGTCGACCAGGTCGAAGCACTTGTCGTCGTGGGCGTTGATGCTCGCGTACGTGACCGGCCGGGTCGGGTCGAGCTCGCGCAGGCGGCCCAGGAGCCGCTCGTAGACCGGGTATCCGGCCTCGGACCAGCTCGGGCACTCGTTGAGGATGCCCCACAGCAGGATCGAGGGGTGGTTCTGCGCGGCGGCGACCATCTCGCCGATGTGCGCGAGCTGGGCCTCGACGAACGCCGGGTCGGTGAGGTGCTCGACCGGGTACTGCCAGCCGATCGACTCGCACCACACCAGGATCCCGGCCTCGTCGCACAGATCCAGGAACAGCGGGTCGAGCGGGTAGTGGCTGCCGCGCACGAAGTTCGCGCCGAGGTCGCGCAGCTGTTGGACGTCGGCCACGAGCAGCGGCGCGGGCTGGGCGTGGCCGAACTGCGGGTGGAGCTCGTGCCGGTTGACGCCCAGGAGCCGGACCGGTTCGCCGTTGACGGTGATGCGGCCGCCGGCGGTCGCGATCTCGCGCAGGCCGAAGCGCTCGCGCAGGTCGTCGCCGCCGAGGGCGACGGCGAGGACCGACAGGTTCGGGTCGGCCGGCGACCATGGTGCGGCCCAGGGGATCTCGAGGGTGCGGGTGATCGAGCCGGCGGCGTCGAGGTCGACGTCCTCGGTGAGCACGGTCCGCCCGTCGCAATCGATTGCCAGGCGGGAGGGGCCGGGCGTGTCGGCGGTGTAGTCGATCCGGACCTCGATGCGCCGCTCGGCGACCGAGGCGGTGTCGATCTTGAGGCCGTCGACGCGGACCGGGCCGAGCGCGTGGAGTTCGACGCTGCGGCTGATGCCGCCGAAGTGGTACCAGTCGAAGTGCTCCATGTGGAGCGGGGAGCGCTCGCCGAAGCGGTTGTCGACCAGGACCGTGATCTCGGCTTCGCCGGCGTCGGCGTCGGTCTCGGCCCAGAAGCGCGTGAAGCCGCCCGCGTGGTCGCGGATCGGGCGGCCGTTCCACAGGACCCGGCACCAGTGCTGGACGCCGTCGAAGACCAGGCGCCGGCGGCCGGCGCCGGTGCGCACGCGGGTGCGGTAGGCGGCCAGGCCGCGGCGGCCGGCGTATGCGGGGGTGGCGTCCCAGCAGCCGGGGACGGCCATGAGGTCGTCGAAGGCGAGGTCGGCGGCCGCCACGTCGTCGGGCTCGACGTCGCCGAGGAAGGCGAAGTCCCAGACGCCGTCGAGGACGGTGACCGGGCGCAGCTCATGGGCGGTGAATCGACGGGTCAAGGCGGTCTCCTCCGAAGGGGTCGACGGTAAGCCGTGTCGATCCTAGGCGAGCGTTTACCGGTCAAGCAATAGTTCGGGGCGGCTCCGGCGGCAGGATGCGGCGGCGGCCTGCGCGGCAGCGCCCTCGGCGCAAGGCGCAGCGGTTCCGAGGGGCGGCGCCGGGCGCCGGTCAGGCGGCCTTCCGCTTGTCGCGGAACGCCTTCTGGCGGCAGGCCGGGGAGCAGTACTTGGCGGGGCGGCCGGTGGCGGTCGGCGCGATCGGTCCGCCGCACACCGGGCAGGCGCGTTCCGTTACGGATATTTCGTTACGAGCCTCGCGCTCGGGTCGCGTTTCGTTACGAAGTCCGGGGTTCCGTTCCGCGCGGAGCCCGTCCCACACGATCTCGGCGAGCCGGCGGGCCTGGTCCTTCGAGGTGGTGGACCGGACGATGCCGGTGCACCCGGACATGAGGGCCCGGACATCGCTCGCGTCCAGGTCGGCGCGTACGGCCCCGGCCCGCTGGGCGCGGCGCAGGAGCACGCCGAGGGGCGCGTCGATGACGCACTTCCCGCCCGCCTTCTCGGGTTCGATCCAGTCGCCGCGGGCGGCGAGGGCCTCGCAGATGGCCCGGTTCTCCAGGGCCCGGCCGGTGATGAACCGCAGGTACCCGAAGAAGGCCGCCTCGGGGTCGGGCTCGCGCAGGGCCCGCTCGCCGAACTCGCCGATCTGGGACAGGCGGTGGTCCAGGATCGTCGCGAGCAGCGCGTCCTTGGTCGGGAAGTGGCGGTAGACGGTGCCGGCGCCGACGCCGGCCGCGGCGGCGATCTCCCCCAGGGAGACCGCGGTGCCGCGCTCGCCGAAGAGGCGGTCGGCCGTCTCCAGCACCTTGAGCCGGTTGCGCTGGGCGTCAGCGCGTTCGGCCCGCTTCGCGGTGCCCCTGGCCGCGTCCTCCGCAGTCGTCTCCAACGTGCCCCCTCTCGCGCCCGCTGTTAAACGGGTGTAGTGTTCCGTTTCAACAACCGGGTCGCCGACTCCGATACTAGTCGGCGGCCGAAGGAACGGAAAGGACCGCTCATGGCCCCCACGGACAGGACCATTCTCGTGACCGGCGCGACCGGCCGTCAGGGCGGGGCCGTCGCGGCCCGGCTCCTCGCCGACGGCTGGCGGGTCCGGGCGCTGACCCGCGACGCGTCCAGCGCGAAGACCAAGGCGCTCAAGGAGGCCGGGGCCGAAGTCGTGGCCGGCGACCTCGACGACCGGGCATCGCTCGACCGGGCGGCCGAGGGCGTCTGGGGCGTCTTCAGCGTCCACGCGGGCTCGTACGAGGGAGGGCCGTACGGGCACGACCTCGGACACGAGGAGCGCTCGGCCGCGAACCTGGCGGCGGCGGCGAAGGCCGCTGGGGCCGCGCACCTCGTCCACTCCTCGGTGATCGGCGTCGGCGGGCCGCTCGAACCGCACATGGACATGCTGCAGCGCAAGTCCGCAGCCGAGCGCGCGATCGAGGCGGGCGGCGTCCCGTACACGTTCCTGCGGCCCTCCGCGTTCATGGAGAACACGTTCGACTCCCCCAGGGAGCTCCAGGACGGCGCGCTGGTCTCGCTCCTGCACGCCGACACGTACGAGCCGCAGATCGCCGCCGCCGACATCGCGGCCTTCGCGGCGATCGCCTTCGCCGACCCCGAGGCGCACGCAGGCAAGGCGTACGAGCTCGCCGGAGACGACCTCACCCAGGTCGAGAAAGCGGCCCTCATCGCGCGCGTCACCGGGCGCGAGGTGCCGTTCGTGGGCATCGACGCCGCGCAGGCGCTGGCCGGCGACCCGACGACCGCGAAGACCATCGGCATGCTCAACCGGCACCGCATCGAGGTCGACATCGAGGCGCTGCGGCGGATCCACCCGGGCCTGCTGACCTTCGAGCAGTGGATGACCGGGATCGGCAGACCCCTGGTGGACGCCTACTTCGCGCGGCTCGACGCGGCTTAGGTCAGCCGCCGGGACAGATGGACGGTCACCGCTTCGCCGGCGGCGCCCTTGCCCAGGGCCTTCACGAGGGCGGCCCGGACCGGCAGCCAGTGCGGGCCCGAGCCCGAGGGCATCAGGGTCGCGGCGAACTCGTGGCCGTCCATCGTCCCGGTGACCTTCACGGCCTTGCGGGTGCCGAGCAGCTCGGCGGAGCCGGGCACGGTGAGGTAGGTCGGGAAGGACCCGTCCTTCTCGATCGGCGCGGTGAAGGTGTAGTCGAGATCCTGCGGGTCGGCCATGTCGTCTCCTCGGGTTCGTTGGTGCCCGTTGAGACGACGCCGGCGCCGCCGATTCATCGCGGCGGACGCGCCCGGCTTCCACGCGGCCGTCGATGTGATGCCGGAGGGACGAGTGGGGACCCGGAGCGGTACGCTCAGGGCCGGGCCCCCTCACCCTCGAAAGGCCGCCGATCCATGCGTCCTCTCCACCGACTCCACCCCGCACTGGCGAGCCTCGCGCTCGCCGCCGCGCTCGCCCTCACCAACGGCAGGTACGACTACCACCGCGACGAGCTGTACTTCCGCATGCTCGACCCCGCCTGGGGCTACGTCGACCAGCCGCCGCTCACCCCGCTGCTCGGGCAGGCCTCGATCGCGCTGTTCGGGGACGGCCTGTGGGCCCTGCGGCTGCCGTCGGTCCTGTGCATGATCGGCGTGCTGTGGCTCGCGGTGCTCATCACCCGCGAACTCGGCGGCGGCAGGGCCGCCCAGGCGCTGTGCGCCTGGGGCCTGGCGTTCGCCGGCGTCGCCCTCGCCTTCGGGCACACCCTTTCGACGGCCACAGTGGACCTCGTGGTGTGGGTGGCGGTGCTGCTGTTCGCGATCCGGGCCCTGATGCGCGACCCCCGGTGGTGGCTCGCGGTCGGCGCCGCGACCGGGATCGGGCTCTACAACAAGCACCTGGTCGTGCTGCTGCTCCTGAGCCTCGCGGTCGGACTGCTCGCCGCGGGCCCCAGGCGGGCGCTCGCCTCGAAGTGGCTGTGGGCGGGCGTCGCGATCGCGCTCGCCGTCGGGTCGCCGAACCTGGTCTACCAGGCCGTGAACGACTGGCCGCAGCTGGAGATGGCCTCGGCGATCGCTGAGGAGGACGGTGCCGAGAACCGGATCCTGCTGCTGCCCTTCCAGTTCCTGCTGGTCGGGCTGTTCCTCGTGCCGGTCTGGTTCGCGGGCGTCTGGGCGCTCGTCAGGCGCGCCGAGTGGCGGCCGATCCGCGCGCTCGCGATCGCCTACCCGGTGCTGCTGGCGGCCGTGCTCGTGACCGGCGGCCAGTTCTACTACCCGATGGGCCTGGTGATCGCGTTCTACGCGATCGGGTGCGTCCCGGTGGCGGCCTGGGCCCGCGGCCGGGGCCGCCGCGCCTGGCTGGTCGGCGCGGTCGCGCTCAACGCCGCGGTCTCCGCGGTCGTCGCCCTGCCGCTGATCCCCGTCGCGGCCGTCGGCGACACGCCGATCCCGGACATGAACAACTCGGTGCCCGACCAGGTCGGCTGGCAGGCGTACACCGACCAGGTCGAGGCCGTGGTCGCCGCGCTGCCGCCCGAGACCCGGGCGAACGCGGTGATCATCACCCAGAACTACGGCGAGGCCGGCGCGCTCGAGCGGTACGGCGAGGACCTGCCGCCGGTCTACAGCGGCCACAACGCCCTCCACGAGTACGGCCCGCCGCCCGCCGGGACCGACACGGTGATCGCGGTCGGGCTCGAACTCGGCGCGGTCGGCGCGTACTTCGACACGTGCGACCGCGCCGCCGAACTGGACAACCGCGTGGGGGTCGACAACGAGGAGCAGGGCGCGGTCGTCGCCGTCTGCCGGGGCCCGGTCCGCGCATGGGACCTGATGTGGCCGGACTTCCGGCACTACAGCTAGGCCGCCCGGCGGGTCGGAGCGGTCGTCATCCGGTCCACCGGTCACGCGTACGGCGAAGCCGCGCCCGCAGACGCGGGCGCGGCTTCGGTCGGCATTCAGTCCAGCGAGCGGATCGCCAGCGCGGCGCCGAGGGCGGCGACGACGGCCTCGTAGCCCTTGTCCTCGGTCGAGTCGGGGAACCCGGCGCGGGCGAGGGCCTGCTCCTGGTCGTCGACCGTGAGGACGCCGTGGGCGACCGGGGTCGACTCGTCGAGTGCGACCCGGGTGAGCCCTTCGGTGACGGACTTGCAGACGTAGTCGAAGTGGGCGGTGCCGCCGCGGATGACGGTGCCGAGGGCGACCACGGCGTCGTATCGGCGGGCGAGCGCCTGGGCGGCGACCGGGAGTTCGACGGCCCCGGCGACGTGCAGGACCTTGACCTCGGCGGCCTTGGCGTCCTCGGCGGCCTCGAGGGCGCGCTTGAGGAGCTGGCCGACGACGGCGGCGTTCCAGTCGGTGGCGACGATGCCGAGGGTGAGCCCGGTGGCGTCGGGGACCTTGGGTTCGGGTGCTCCTTGTCCGGACATGGCTATGCGGCTCCGAGTGCGTTGACGGGCGCGAGCCGGGGCAGGTCCGCGAGGAGGTGCCCCATGCGGTCGCGCTTGGTGGTGAGGTAGGCGATGTTGTCGGGCGTGGCGTAGGTCGGCAGTGCCACGCGCTCGACGACCTTGAGGCCGTGGCCTTCGATCCCGGCGCGCTTGTCCGGGTTGTTGGTCAGCAGCCGCATCGAGGTGATGCCGAGGTCGGCGAGGATCTGCGCGCCGATGCCCCAGTCGCGGGCGTCGGCGGGCAGGCCGAGTTCGAGGTTCGCGTCGACGGTGTCGCGGCCCTGGTCCTGGAGCTGGTAGGCCTGGAGCTTGTGGACCAGGCCGATGCCGCGGCCCTCGTGGCCGCGCATGTAGAGGACGACGCCGCGGCCTTCGGCCTCGACGGCGCGCAGGGCGGCCTGGAGCTGGGGCCCGCAGTCGCAGCGCAGCGAGCCGAAGGCGTCGCCGGTGAGGCACTCGGAGTGGACGCGGACGAGGACGTCCTCGCCGTCGCCGATGTCGCCCTTGACGAGCGCGACGTGCTCGTTGCCGTCGAAGACGGCGCGGTAGCCGATCGCGGTGAACTCCCCCGCCTCGAGCGGGAGGCGGGCCTCGGCGAGGCGCTTGACGTGGACTTCGTTGCGCTGGCGCCATTCGGCGAGCTGGGCGACGGTGATGAACGGCAGGCCGTGTTCGTCGGCGAAGTCGCGGAGTTCGGGGCCGCGCATCATGGAGCCGTCGTCGTTCATCATCTCGGAGATCGCGCCGATCGGCTGCTTGCCGGCGAGACGGGTGAGGTCCACGGCGGCCTCGGTGTGGCCGCGGCGGACGAGCACGCCGCCGTCCTTGGCGCGCAGGGGGACGACGTGTCCGGGCCGGTTCAGGTCGGTCGCCAGGGTCGCGGGGTCGCCGAGGACGCGGATGGTCTGGGCGCGGTCGGCCGCGGAGATGCCGGTGGTGACGCCCTTGCGGGCGTCGACGGTGACGGCGAACGCGGTGCCCTTGTAGTCCTGGTTGACGTGGTAGGCCGGGGGCAGGTCGAGCCGGTCGGCGGTGTCCTCGGGCATGGCGACGCAGATGTATCCGCCGGTGTGGCGGATCGTGAACGCGAGCAGTTCGGTGGTGGCGTCCTCGGCGGCGAAGACGATGTCGCCTTCGTTCTCGCGGTCGGCGTCGTCGGCGACGATCACGGCCCGCCCTGCGGCGATGGCCTTGATCGCGTCTTCCACGGTGTCCAGGCGGATGTCGTTCACAACGCGCTCCCGGTGCTCTGCAGCAGCTTCTCGACGTGCTTGGCGACGACGTCGGTCTCGATGTGGACCGGGTCGCCGGCCTGTTTGCGGCCCAGGGTGGTCGCTTCCAGGGTGGTGGGGATGAGGCCGACGGTGAACTCGTCGCCGTCGATGGCCGCGACGGTGAGGGAGGTGCCGTCGACGGTGATGGACCCCTTCTCGACGACGTACTTGGCGAGGCCGGGGGGCAGGCGGAAGGTGACTTCCTCCCATTCGGCGGCCGGGGTGCGCTTGACGAGGCGGGCGACGCCGTCGACGTGGCCCTGCACGAGGTGCCCGCCGAGGCGGGTGGTGAGGGTGGCGGCGCGTTCGAGGTTGACCCGGTCGCCTTCGCGGAGGTCGCCGATGGCGGTGCGGCGGTAGGTCTCCTCCATGACGTCGGCGTGGAAGACGTCGCCTTCGACGAGGGTCACGGTGAGGCACACGCCGTTGACGCTGATCGAGTCGCCGAGTGCGGCGTCCGTGGTGACGAGCGGGCCGCGGATGGCGAGGAACGCCTCGTCGGCCTTGACGACTTCGCCGAGTTCTTCGACGATTCCGGTGAACACGGGTGGAACCCCCTACCTGCTGCGGTTGTCAGTTCACGCGCAGGCGGGGGCAAGAGAAATGCGCGCAGGCGCCGTCGAAGGCGGCCCGCGTTGCGTCTGCTCCCATCCGGACTTTGACCGTCGGTCCTGGATTCTCACCAGGTCAACCGTCCGCTGGTTGCGGACGGGTCGCGGACTTGCGGCCTTGGCCGCTCACCGCCGGCTCGGAATTTCACCGACCCCGCTGACGCGCGTTTGCTACAAGGAATTGTGCCACGCCGGTATTCCGCGGCGGTCCGTACTGTGACGCACCCTACTGGCGGCGGGGCGGTTCAGTGCTCGTTCGTCCAGAACACGGGGCGGCGGCCGGTGCGGCCGGGGGTCCGGCCCTCGGGGTAGGCGACGTAGTTGCCGGTGTGGGATTTGGCGACGCTCTTGAGGGCGGTGGCCTCGGCGACGGCCTCGTAGGCGTCGGAGAAGCGCCGCTGGGTGGAGAGGGCGACGCCGATGGAGAGGGTGGGCAGGCGGGAGCGGGTCATGCGCCGGGAGGTGCGGTCGGCGTGCTCGATGTAGCCGCGTTCGACGTCGGCGGGGTCGCAGAGCTGGCGGACGCGGCGCGCGAAGTGGTCGTTGAGGAACCCGGTGACGGCTTCGACGTGTTCGGGGACGCACAGGATGGTGAAGTCGTCGCCGCCGACGTGGCCGAGGAAGACCGGGGCTGCGCCGGCGTCGCCGGCGGCGGAGTAGACGCATTCGGCGAGGCCCTTGATGAACTCGTCGCCGCGGACGAACCCGTAGACGTCGTTGACCGCTTTGAACTGGTCGATGTCGATGTAGCAGAGGGCGAACGGGTCGCCGCGCTTGATCCAGGACTGGAGTTCGCGGAGGATGCGGTCGTTGCCGGGCATGCCGGTGAGCGGGGAGGACTCGCGGACCTCGCGGTGGCGGCGGATCGCGGAGCCGATGCGGGCGGAGACCTCGGCGGGGTCGAAGGGCTTGGCGATGTAGTCGTCGGCGCCGGCCTTGAGCCCGGCGATCTTGTCGGCCGAGGAGGGCTGGGCGCCGAGGAGGATGATCGGCAGGCTCGCGGTGGCCGGGTCGGCGCGGAGCTGCCGGGTGAGGGCGAGGCCGTCGATGAACGGCAGGACGGCTTCGAGGAGGACGATGCCGGGGCGGCGCAGGGCGATGCCGGCGAGGGCCTGGTAGCCGTCGCGGGCGAGCGCGGTGTCGAAGCCGTCGGCCCTCAGTCTCGCGGCGAGGAATTCCGCGATCTCGGGGTCGGCGTCGGCGATGAGGACCAGGTCAGGGGTGGGGGCCATGGGGCGCTCATCGGGGTGTTCGCGCCGCGTCGGCGCGGGCGCGCAGGCGCCTGGCCGCATCGGCTGGGTCGGCGGCGCCGTAGACCGCGGTGCCGGCGACGAAGGCGTCGGCTCCGGCTTCGGCGGCGGCCGCGATGGTGTCCTCGGCGATGCCGCCGTCGACTTCGATGCGCAGTTCGAGGTGGCCGGAGTCGGCGCGCCTGCGGGCGGTGCGGACCTTGTCGAGCATGGCGGGGATGAACTCCTGGCCGCCGAATCCGGCCTTGATCGTCATGATCAGGAGCGTGTCGAACTCGGGGAGAAGGTCGAGGTAGTCCTCGACGGGGGTGTCGCGGTCGACGGCGAGGCCGGCTTTCGCGCCTGCAGCGCGCAAGTCCTTGGCGAGGGCGACGGGGTCGTCGGCGGCCTCGGCGTGGAAGGTGACGTTGTAGGCGCCGAGTTCGGCGTAGCCGACGGCCCACCGGTCGGGCCGCTCGATCATGAGGTGGCAGTCGAGCGGGATGTCCGTGGCGGCCTTGAGGGACTTGACGATCGGGGGGCCGAGGGTGAGGTTGGGGACGAAGTGGTTGTCCATCACGTCGACGTGGAGCCAGTCCACGGCGCCTTCGACCGCGTCGGCCGCCTCGGCGAGGCGGGCGAAGTCCGCCGCCAGGAGGCTCGGGGCGATGACGGTGTCGGCCTGCGCCGCTTGGAACTGTGCCACACGGACAGTGTAGGTCGCGAAACCGCGACGCAGGCCGGACACCTGGTGCCTTCTGTGGCTCAGGTCAGTTTTTCAGGACCTGAGGCTCAGCAGGGGACGTCGAAGTCGGCCGCCGGACCGGAGGCGACGAAGCCGAACAGCTCCTTCGTCTGGCCCGCGGCGACGGCGGCGTTCCAGCCGACGTCCTTGGCGGTGACGGTGCTGCCCGAGGTCGTGAGCTGCGTGTTCCAGCTCGACTGGATCGACTGGGAGCCGGGCCAGGTCCACGAGACGGTCCAGCCGTTGATCGCTTCGTCGGCGGTGATCGAGACCTTGCCCTGCCAGCCGCTGTTCCACGTCGAGACGGGTTCGATGTGGACGGTGCAGTCGCCGCCGGGGCCGCCGGTGGTCGGGTCGTCCGAGGTCGGGCCGTCGGAGGTGACCGGGTCGGTCGGCTCGACGGTGCCGGGCCAGCCGGAGCCGGCGTTGTTGGCGAGCTGGTAGGCCAGGTCGGGGATGAACTGGCCGGCGGCGCCGGCGCAGCCGTCGGCCTCGCCGGGGAGCTTGACCCACAGGTAGGCGTCGATGCCGTTGGCGCCGGTCGCGGTGGTCGGGAAGTTCCCGATGGCGCGCCCGGTCGGGTCGCACCACTGCTCCCCGGCGGGTCCGTTGCCGTTGCGGCTGGTGTCGATGACGGCCTTCTTGCCGGAGCCGACGATGTTCTGGATCTGGTTGGCGTAGGCGGTGGACTCGGCGGTGGTGCGGTAGTTGGAGGTGTTGAGCGCGAAGCCGTCCGCGTACTGGAGGCCGGCGGCCTGGAGCCGCTGGGCGGCCGTGGCGGGGGCGAGCCAGTTCGAGTGGCCGATGTCGATGTAGACCTTGGCCTGGGGCTCGGCGTTCTTGATGGACTGGACCGCGTGGGTCAGCGACTGGTTGATCTGCTGCCGCTGGTTCTGGTCGGCGCAGTCGTGCGGGAGCGTGTCGGGTTCGAGGACGATGTAGGCGGGTCCGTTCAGGCCCGCGGCGAAGCGGTCGACCCACTGGCGGTAGGACTGGTGGTCGGGGGCGCCGCCGCCGGAGTGCCCGCCGCAGTCGCGGTTGGGGATGTTGTAGACGACCATGATCGGCGCGGCGCCGTCGGCGGCCGCCGCGGCGGCGACCGCTGCGACCTCGCTCTGGATCGTCGAGGGGTTGTAGGTGGTGAACCAGGTGCCCGCGGGGGTCTCGGCGATCCGGTCGCGGATCATGTTCGCGCGGGAGTCGCCCGGGTTCTGGGCGACCCAGCGGGCCGCCTGCGTGTTCGGGTTGGTCCACAGTGCTTGCGCCTGGGCGGAGACGTCCTGTGCGCCCGCGTTGGGACTGAGGAGGAGGCCCGCGCTCAGCGCGGCCGCCGCTGCGGTGACCACTGCCGCGACCACGCCTGCGAGGCGCTGTCGTCGGTTCATCTGGTGCTCCTTGGGGTCTAGGTGCCGGTAGCCCGGAGAACATTCACTTATGTCAATGTATGGTAGCGGTCCCAAACATCAGACTTTAGCGACCCCACCCGATGAAAAGCGACAGCGGCGGCCGACCGCGGCCGAGCTGGGATGTTACCGTTTGCCGGTTTTGCGCAGCAGCGCCAGGAACATCGCGTCGGTGCCGTGCCGGTGCGGCCACAGCTGCGCGTACGCGCCCGCGGCGCTCTCGCCGCGCACCGAATCGGGCACCCGGTCGATCAGCCACTCCGGCCGCACGAGCTCCGCTCCCCCGGCCTTGAGCACCGACTCGACCGCCTCCGTGGTCTCGTCCAGCAGCGGCGAGCACGTCACGTACGCGACCAGACCGCCCTTGCGCGCCAAGCGGAGTCCCGCCGCGAGCAGCTCCCGCTGGAGCGGCACCAGCGCGTCCAGGTCCGACCGCTGCTTGCGCCAGCGCGCCTCCGGGCGGCGCCGCAGCGCGCCCAGTCCCGAGCACGGGGCGTCCACCAGCACCCGGTCGGCCGAATTCGGCTCGCCGAAGAGACGGCCGTCGCCGGTGTGGACGGTGGCCGGCAGCCCTTTGGCGGCCTTGGCGACCAGTTCGGCCCGGTGCGGCTGGATCTCGACCGCGTCGAGGTGCGCGCCGCGCTGCGCGGCCAGCGCCCCCAGGAGCCCGGTCTTGCCGCCGGGCCCGGCGCACAGGTCGACCCATGCGGCGTCGGGGCCCTCCAGGGGCGCTTCGGCGAGCGCGACGGCGACGAGCTGGCTGCCCTCGTCCTGGACGTGGGCGAGGCCGGTCGCCACGGACTTGAGCCGGCCGGGGTCGCCGCCGGGCAGGTACACCGCGTACGGCGAGAACCGCCCGTGGACGCCGCCGCGGGTCTCGCGGGACAGGTCGCCCTTGGTGATGCGGCCGGGCTTGGCGCACAGGTGGACCGGGGGCGCGACGTTGTCGGCGGCGAGCGCGGGGGCGAGTTCGTCGGGGCCGAGCACCGCCTCGAACTCGCGGGCGATCCACTCGGGGTGGGCGTGGCGCAGGGACAGGTCGTGGAGGCGGTCGCCGGTCGCGAGCGCCTCGCTCCACTGGTCGAGGTCCTTGGCGGCGACCTTGCGAAGGACCGCGTTGGCGAGCCCGGACACGCGCGGGCTGACGGCGGCCTTGACGAGGCTGACGGTGGTGGCGACCGCCGCGTGCGCGGGGATGCGCATGTACAGCAGCTGGTAGGCGCCGAGGCAGAGCGCGTCGACGAGGTCCTGCTGGAGCTGGCGCACGTCCCGGCCGGAGGCGGCGGCGAGGATCGCTTCGAGGGTGCCGAGGCTGCGGAGGGTGCCGTAGGTGAGCTCGGTGATGAGCCCGGCGTCGCGGCCGGTGTGGCCGGTCTCGTTGATCATGCGCGGCAGCACGATGTTGGCGTAGGCGTTGTCGGCGGTGACGGCGCGGATCGCGTCGAAGGCGATGCGGCGGGGGTTCACCGTCGGGCGCGGGGCCTCGTCGTGGCGGCGGCGTCCGCGGGACCGGTTGTCGCTCATGCGAACCTCGGGGTCGTCTGGAGGCCGCGGCCCCAGGCGGCGGCGTCCATGGGCTTCTTCCCGGCGGGCTGGACCTGCCCGAGCCGGACGGGCTCGGTGGCGGTGCCGACGTGGACGTGGTGCTTGGCGATGGCGACTTCCCCTGGTTCGAGGGCGGGCCCGTCGGGATCGGGCGTGACGGGGCCCAGCCGCAGGCGCTGACCGCCGAGGTCGGTCCAGGCGCCGGGGGCGGGGGTGACGGCGCGGATGCGGCGGTCGACGGCGAAGGCCGGGTCGCCCCAGCGGACGCGCGCGTCGTCGACGGTGATCTTGGGGGCGTAGGAGACGCCGTCCTCGGGCTGCGGTTCGGCGACGAGCGCGCCGGCTTCGAGGGCGTCCACGACGTCGACGGTGAGGCGGGCGCCGGCGCGGGCGAGGCGGTCGAGGAGGTCCCCGGCGGTGTCGCCGGGGCCGATGGGTTCGGTGAGGCGGCCGTAGACCGGGCCGGTGTCGAGGCCCTCTTCGAGCTGGAAGACGCATGCGCCGGTCATCTCGTCGCCGTTGAGGACGGCGTGCTGGACGGGGGCGGCGCCGCGCCAGGCCGGCAGGAGGGAGAAGTGGAGGTTGATCCAGCCGAGCCGCGGGATCGCGAGGGCGGCGGGCGGGACGAGCGCGCCGTAGGCGACGACGGGGACGAGGTCGGCGTCGAGTTCGCGCAGCCGCTCGAGGAACTCGGGCTCGCGGGGCTTGGCCGGGGCGAGGACCTCGATCCCGTGCGCGTCGGCCCAGTCGGCGACGGGCGAGCGGTGGAGCCTGCGGCCGCGGCCGGTGGGCGCGTCGGGCCGGGTCAGGACGGCGGCGACGTCGTGGGCGGACGCGTGGAGGGCCTCGAGGGTCGGCAGTGCGACCTCCGGGGTCCCGGCGAAGACGATCCTCATCGCTTGAAGAACACACCCTTGGAGTCGTGGGGGGTGACTTTGACTTTGACCTCTTCGTTGTACCAGTCCTGGGACTGGATCTCGGCCAGCGCGGCCTTGCGGCGCTCCGAGTCGAGGCGGTCGATGAAGATGATGCCGTCGAGGTGGTCGGTCTCGTGCTGGAGGCAGCGGGCCATGAGGCCGGTGCCGACGATCTGGAGCGGGTCGCCGTACTCGTTGAAGCCCTTGGCGACGACGTTCTGGCGGCGGACCGTGTCGAAGTACAGGCCCGGCAGTGACAGGCAGCCTTCGGGGCCGTCCTGCTCCTCCTCGTCGGGGAATTCGAGGACCGGGTTGACGATGTGGCCGACGACGTCGTCGACGTCGAAGGAGAACACGCGCTTGCTCACGCCCAGCTGCGGGGCGGCGAGGCCGGCGCCGCCTTCGTCGCGCATGGTGTCGAGGAGGTCCTTCACGAGGTTCCGCAGTTCCTTGTCAAAGGTGTCGACTTCCTCCGCCGCGGTGCGCAGGACCGGGTCGCCGAAGATGCGGATGGGCTGGATCGACAATGTGCTGACCTTCCGGAGCGTGTACTGGCCGTTCACCAGTGTCCCACTCGTCCGGCGTGCGGTGTGCGGGGTCGGCGGGCGGTGTGGTGCGTCTCGGCTCGCCGTCGGGCTCGGGCGCGGGCCCCGTGGTGAGCAGGAGGCCCGCGACGACGCCCGCCGCGACGCACGCGGCGATCACGAGCACCGGGAACGGGACGTCGGCGAGGAGGAGTCCCATGGCTCAGGCCCGGTTCGCCCGGACGGGGATGTCGCGGAGGGCGGCGGCGGTGCCGGCGACCAGGATCGCGATGACGGCGAGGCCGATGGCGGCCCAGGCGGCGACCGTGCCGGGCCCGCCGGAGAAGCCGTATTCGAGGGCGAGGACGCCGGCGTAGTGGCCGGCGGCCGCGACGAGGACGAGGGCGCTGAACCAGTGGCTGCCGCCGAAGCGGAGGGCCGCGGCGCCGATGAGGGCGCCGGTGAAGAAGTAGATCGGCGTGATGAGCAGGTAGCGGGCGCCGGCGGCGAGGTCGGCGCTCCAGGAGCCGGCCGGTTGGGCGACCGCGGAGAGGAGGGCGTGCTCGGCGGCGAACCCGGCGGTGACGACGGCGGCGGTGCCGGCGGAGGCCAGGGCGCCGAAGACGAGGTAGGCGGTGGTGACCTCGCGGCGGGTGACGCCGTTGGCGAGCATGCCGGGCAGGCCCTGGTAGAGCATGATGCCGGCGGTGCAGGCGACGAACCACTGGAAGACGGTGGCGGTGATGGCCCACAGTCCGATCTCGACGACGTCGGCGAAGACCGCCGAGAGGACCGGGGTGAGGACGATCCAGGCGATGAGGATCCAGCGGAGCCAGCGGGCGGAGCCGAGGAAGAGGCCGGTGCCGAGCCGGTAGCGGCGCTTGGCGAGTGCGGTGGACATGGTCAGGCCTTCTTCGCGCGCAACGGGATGTCGATGAGGATGCGGTAGGCGGCCGCCGCCAGGCCGGCGACGGTGACCAGGAGCAGTGCGACGATGAGGCCGCGGCCCCAGTCGCCGATGGCGCCGCCGAGGAACCCGGCCCAGCCGGGGCCGACCGGTTCGGTGTCGTAGAGGGCGTTGTCGAGGCTGAAGACCACCGGGAGGACCGGGACGAGCAGGAGCCAGCCGGCGCCCTCCCAGCGGTAGGAGGCGACGCCGATGAGGGCGCCGGCGGTGAAGTACACGAGGTACACCAGCGGGTAGTGGGCGCCGAACGCGGCGGTCTCGGCGGCGGAGCCGATCGGGGCGATCGCGTCGTTCGCGTCGATGCCGTGCGACCAGCCCATGGCGCCGTAGTAGGCGCGCTCGGCGAGGAGCCCGGCGAAGGCGATCGCGCCGATCGCGAGCGACCACAGGACGCCGAAGATCCCCATGGAGACGGCGAGTTCGCGCCGGGTCAGGCCGGTGGCGACCATGTTGGGCACGAGGACGAACAGGAACCCGCCGCCGACGAACGCGGTGAACCACTTGCCGCCGTTGGCCGCGTAGTACCAGGCCGAGATCGTGATGTCGTTCCACTGGGAGACGGCGAAGGGGAACGCGAACGCCAGGACGAGCGCGGCGGCGATCCAGTACTTGAAGTACTTCAGGGCCTCCGCGGTGATGCCGGCGCCGAGGGCGTACCGGCGGGTCGGGAGGCGCAGGTTGGCGAGGGTGGGCATGGTCAGGCTCCGTTCCGGTCCTGCGGGGCGGTGAGGTGGATGAAGAGGTCCTGGAGGCCGACGGGGCCGACCTCGATGCCGGCGGCGGCCGCCCGCTCGCGGGCCGCGGCGTCCAGGGCGGCGACGGTGATGCTCTTGGTGCCGCCGAGGCGCTGCTCGGCGAGGGGCTCGAGGCCGAGGGCGTCGACGGCGGCGGCCGGGCCGGTGAGGGTGGCGCCCATGCCCTGGAAGGTCTCGATGTCGGCGTGGCGCAGGATCCGTCCCTTGTCGACGATGACGACCTCTTCGAGGTAGTTGGCGACCTCGTCGATGAGGTGGGTCGAGAGGATGACCGTGTGCGGGCGGTCCATGTACTCGGCGAGGAGCTCCTTGTAGAACGCGTCCCGGGTGGGGGCGTCCATGCCGAGGTGGACCTCGTCGAACATGGTGAGCTCGGCGCGGGCCGCGAGGCCGCAGAGGGCGGCCAGGACCGAGCGCTTGCCGCGGGAGAGGGCGTTGACCCGCTTCTTGAGCGGCACCTCGAACCGGTCGGCGAGCGCGAAGGCGTAGTCGGTGTCGAACGAGGGGCGGATCTGGCCGGACTCGATGGTGCCCTTGACGGTCTCGGTGTCGTCGAAGTCGCCGCCTTCGCGGATGAGGGCGACGCGGGAGACGATCGGGGCGTTCTCCCACACCGGTTCGCCGCCGACCAGGACCTCGCCCGAGGTCGGCTTGCGGAAGGCCGCGAGCAGGCTCAGGAGGCTGGTCTTGCCGGCGCCGTTGCGGCCGAGGAGGCCGTAGATCTTGCCGGCCTCGAGGTCGAGGTCCACGTCCGCGAGGGCGGGCTCGGCGCCGTACTCGAGGGTGACGCTGCGGAGGTTGACGGTGAAGCTCATCGGAGGGCGCCTTCCTGGTCTCGGAGGTAGTCGATGATGTCGGACAGGGGGATGCCCGCCTGGCGGGCTTCGCGGACCAGGGGGGCCAGGACCCGCTCGAAGAAGCGCTCGCGGAAGTCCGCGGCGAGCCGGTCGCGGGCGTCGTCGGCGACGTACATGCCGACCCCGCGCTGCTTGTAGAGGATGCCCTCGTCGACCAGCTCCCGGAACGCCTTCTGCGCCGTGGCCGGGTTGATCTGGTAGAACGCGGCGTACTGGTTGGTCGACATGACCTTGCCTCCCGGTTCGAGCGATCCGTTCATGATCTCGGCCTTGATCTGGTCGGCGATCTGCCGATAGATCGGCGTGCCGTCATCGAACATCTCGCCTCCTAACGTGGTGGGTACGGGTTCATTGGTTCAGAGGTTCATTACTTGACTAATGAACCATAGCACGAAGAAACCCGGGGCGGGAAGCCCCGGGCGTGGCGTGCGCGCTAGACGAGGCCGCCTTCGTAGGCGGCGATGACGGCCTGGGTCCGGTCGCGGACCCCGAGCTTGGTGTAGACGCTGCTCAAGTGGGTCTTGACGGTCTCGCGGCCGAGGAACAGCTCCGCGGCGATCTCGGCGTTCGACAGCCCCCGGGCGGCGAGGGTGAGGACTTCGCGCTCGCGGTCGCTGAGATCGCCGATGCCCTTGGGGGCGTTGCGTTTCGGTGCGGCGGCGGCGAGGCGGCGGACGGCTTCGGGGAACAGGAGCGCGTCGGTGCGGGCGACGAGGCGCACGGCCGCGAGGAGGTCCTCGAGCCGGGTGCGCTTGAGCAGGAACCCGTCCGCGCCGGCGCGCAGCGCCTGCCACACGTAGTCGTCGTTGTCGAAGGTGGTGACGACGAGGATCTTCGGCGGCCGGTCGAGTTCGGCGGTGATCCGCGCGGTGGCCTCGATGCCGTCGACCTTCGGCATCCGCACGTCCATGAGCATGACGTCGGCCTTGCCGGAGCGGGCGATGGCGAGCGCGTCGATCCCGTCGGCGCCCTCGGCGACGACGTCGAGGTCGGGTTCGGCGCCGATGACCGCCGCGAACCCGGAGCGGATGAGGTCCTCGTCGTCGACGAGTGCGATGCGCAGCGGCGCGGTCATGCGGTTCCCTTCGAAGGCGGAGCGGGCGGTGCGGCGGGCAGTGCGATCCGGACGGTCCAGGTCCCGTCGGCCCAGTGCGTCTCAGCGGTGCCGCCGAGGACGGCGGCGCGCTCGGCCATGCCGATGAGGCCGCGCCCGCCCGGCCGCGGGCGGGGCCGGCGCGCGGCCGGACTCGCCACGGCCACGGCCACCCCGCCGTCCAGGTCGAGGTCGACGACCGCGCGCGGCTCGTCGGCGTGGCGCAGGACGTTGGTGAGCGCCTCCTGGACGATCCGGTAGGTCTCGCGGGAGGTCAGGCGGCCCACGGCGTCGCGGTCGCCGCGGACGCGCAGGTCCACGTCGACGCCCGATTCGGCCGCGAGTGCATCGAGGTCGGCGAGGTCCTTCTGGGGGCCGCGGGAGCCGTCGCGGTCCTCGCGGAGCGCGCCGATGACGGCGTCGAGTTCGGCCAGGGCGCCGCGCGCGGTCTCGCCCACGGCGGCCATGGCCCGGGCCGCGAACGCCGGGTCGGCGTCGATGAGGCGGGAGGCGGCCTCGGACTGGACCACGACCACCGAGAGGGCGTGCCCGACCGAGTCGTGCAGCTCGCGGGCGATCCGGTTGCGCGCGGCCAGGCGGGCGGTCTCGGCGCGGGAGGCGGCGAGCCGGTCGGCCGCGCCCTGCCCGAGCAGGTGCGGCGCGAGGACCTTCATGCCGGCGCCCGCGGCGGCGACGAGGTAGACGAGGGCGGCGAGGAAGAGCGGGCCGGTGAGCAGGCCCCAGTCGGCGATCGGACCGGTGTAGATCCCGGTCGGCCCGCGGCCGAGGACCACGAGCGCGCCGTTGACGACCAGGTAGACCGTGAACGGCACGAGCGCGAGCGTGATGCCGCTGAGGGCGCCGCCGAGGACGGCGTGGAGGGTGAACCAGCAGCCGGTGCGCCACCGCGAGTTCCAGGTCCCGTCGTCGGCCGGCGAGGCGAACTCGGCGCCCAGGAGCCGCCTGGCGGCCGTGCGCTCGATCTCGCGGTCGGGCAGCAGCAGCGAGACGGCCGCCACCAGCGGAATAACCGAAACGAACACCAGCGGGTGGAGCGCGCCCCCGAACCCCGATTCGGGATGGAACCAGTTGTAGCCGATCGCCCCGACGAGCATGAACGGCATCATCAGGGCGCCGCCGAGGATGAGCCACACCCAGCCGCGGTAGGTGGCCCCGGACCGGAGCGGGGCGAGGAGGCGCATGAGGCCATTGTGCCAGCGGACGTTCACCGGTCCAGCGTGCCGGGCGCCGCCGCGGGCCGCCTCCCTCGGCCGGGCGGGGCCGGTCCCCCGCGCGGGGGACCGGGACGGTCCCGCTACCTCCCCTCGTAGGCGTCCTTGATGCCCTGGAGGTCGATCTTCTTCATGCCGTACATGGCCTCGGTGGCGCGCACGGCGCCCTCCTTGTCGGGCCCGCCGAGGTACCGGTCGGCCTCCGACGGCCACACCTGCCAGTTGACGCCCCACTTGTCGGCGATCCAGCCGCACTGGATCTCCTTGCCGCCGTTGGACAGGAACGCGTCCCACAGGCGGTCGACCTCGGCCTGGTCCTCGCAGTTGACCAGCAGCGACATGGCGTGGTCGTGCTTGGCGGAGTCGTCGCCGTTGATCCCGGTGAACTGCTGGCCGGCGAGCTCGAAGTTGACGACCATCGCCTGGCCGGGCGTGCCGTGCGCGTCCTCGACGAAGGGGATGGTCCCGGTGATCTTCGCGTCCTCGAAGAGCGTGGCGTAGAACTCGGCGGCCTCCTGGGCGGCGCCGTCGGTGTACCAGATGTTGGTGACGATCTTCTGCATTGGTCGAGTCCTTCCGAACGGGTGTCTACAGCCGATTGCACCAGTTGAGACGAGGCCGCGCGCCGAAACTCATCGCTTCGCCGCGCCCCTGGACCGCGGCCGTCCGCGGCGGCGGGCACTGCTGACGACCCGTGCCGGCGGTCGCCGCGCGAACGCGCTCCCGCGAGGCGAGTACCGCACCGAGAATGTTGGGGCGCAATGGATATCGTGTCCCGGATCGTCCGGGACGGGTCCGCGCGCCGAGCCGGCCGTCGGTAGACTCGGTGACGTGCGTCATCCCCTCGACCGCCTCGACCCTGCGTCCGCCGGCTCGGCCCCGCAGCTCGTCGCCCTCCTCCGAGAACTGCGCGCGGCCTCCGGACTGAGCATCCGCGAAGTCAGCCGCCGCGCCCGCGACCGCGGCGACTGGCTCCCCACCAGCACCCTCGCCGCCGTGCTCAACCGCGACACCGTCCCCCGCGCCGAAGTCGTGGCCGCACTCGTACGCGCCTGCGGCGGCGACGAAGCCGCCGTCGAGACCTGGCTCGCCCAGTGCGCGCGCATCAGCGCCGCCGACGCCGCCGACACCGGACCGGTCCCCCGCCAGCTCCCGTCCGCACCCCACGCCTTCACCGGCCGCGAACGCGAACTCCACCTCATCGACGAGCACCTCCAGACCGCCTCCCCCCGCGCCGTCGTCCTCGCCGGCCCCGCCGGCATCGGCAAGACCGCCCTGGCCCTCCACTGGGCCCACCGGGCCCTCGACACCTACCCCGACGGCCAGCTCTACGTCGACCTCCGCGGCTTCTCCGGCACCGACCCCCTCACGCCCGCACCCGTCCTCCACCGGTTCCTCACCGCCCTCGGCACCGGCCCCGACGACATCCCCGCCGACGGCGACGAACGCGCCGCCATGTTCCGCTCCCTCCTCGGACACCGCCGCGTCCTCGTGATCCTCGACAACGCCCGCAGCCCCGAGCAGCTCCGCGACCTCCTCCCCGGCACCGGAGGCTCCACCGCGCTCATCACCGCCCGCGCCGACCTCCTCGGGCTCACCGCCACCCACGGCGTCCCGCACCTGCGCCTCGCCCCGCTCACCCGCGAGGAGTCCATGGACCTCCTCGACGCCATGATCGGCCGCGGCCGCGTCGCCACCGACCCCGAAGCCGCCCGCGGCCTCGCCGCCGCCTGCGGCGACCTCCCCCTCGCCCTGCGCCTCGCCGCCTGCCAGACCCTCGCCGACCCCGACCGGCCCCTCGGCGAACTCCGCGACCGCATCGCCCAGGCGCCCCTCGACCACCTCGACCTCCCCGGCGACGAAGCCGCCGGCCTCCGCGCCTGCCTCGACCTCACCCGCGCCCAGCTCACCCCAGCCGACCGCGACGTCCTCGACGCCATCGGCCTCCACCCCGCCACCGAATTCGAGGCCGCCGGCATCGCCGCACTCACCAGCACCGCCCTCGCACCCGCCGAGGCGGCCCTGCGCCGCCTCGCCGGCGTCCACCTCACCACGGCCACCCCCGACGGCCGCTGGAACGTCCACGACCTCGTCCGCGCCTACGCCCGCGAGCACGCCGCCGCCCACCCCGACCCCGACACCGCCCTCACCAGGCTCTACGACTGGTACCTGGCCGCCACCGCCTCCACCTGGGAGCCCCTGTTCGCCAGGGAACCCGAACTCATCCCGGACACCGACCTCCCCGTCCCCGGCTTCACCGGCCCCGAAGACGCCCTCGCCTGGCTCGACACCCGCCACGGCGCCCTCACCGAACTCATCCGCCACGCCGCCGGCCGCCACCCCTGGCACGCCGGCCGCCTCGCCTCCGCCCTCTGGCGCTACCAGTACCTCCGCGGCCTGCGCGCCGAAGCCCTCGACGGCCTCACGACCGCCCTCGACGCCGACCGCACCCTCGGCGACCGCGCCCACGAGGCCGCCGTCCTCCAGCAGATCGGCAACACCCAGCGCGCCCTCGGCGACCTCGACCGCGCCGAACGGCACCTCACCGCCGCCCGCGCCATCGCGGCCGAACTCGGCGACCGCCGCGCCGAACTGTTCGCGATCGCCTCGCTCGGCTGGTGCCACAGCCAGCGCTGGCGGCTCGCCGAGGCCCGGCAGTGCGCGACCGAGGTCGCCGCCGGCTTCCGCGAACTCGGCGACGCCGACAACGAGGCGAACGCCGTCGACGACCTCGCCCACCTCGACCTGCTCATCGGCGACAACGAGAGCGCCGAGGCCGGATTCGAGCGCTCCATCAAGACCTTCGCCGACCGCGGCTGGAAGCAGAACCTCGGCGCCGCCCTCGCCGGGCTCGCCCGCCTGCGCCTGCGCGACCGCGACCCCGACGCCGCCGCCGACCTCCTCGCCCGCGCCCTCGAAGCCACGGCCGAGTCCGGCGACGAGTTCGGCCAGGCGTTCATCCGCAGCCGCCTCGCCTACGCCCGCGCCCGGCAGGGGCGGTACACCGAAGCGGTCGAGCTGGCCCAGCAGGCCCTCGACGCGACCGCCGCCGCCCCGAGCGTCGAACTCCGCCTCGAAGTACTCAACAACACCGGGTTCACCTACGGGGTGGTGGGCGACCCGACGACCGCCGAGACCCTCCACCGCGAGGCCCTCGAACTGGTCGAGGAGTCCCCCGACCCGTACGAGGAGGCACGGGCCCGCCACGGACTCGGCAACGCCCTCGCCGCGGGCGGCGACCGGGCCGCGGCCCGCGTCCAGTGGAGCAGGGCCCTGCGGCTCCACGACTCGATCGGCACCTACGGCAGGGCCGAGCTGGTCGACCTGCTCGCCGTCCCGGCCGAGGAGGGCGCCGGGAACGCGTGAGCGCCGCGCCAGACCGTCTACCCTTGACCGTGATGTCGACACCCGAACCGGATCCGGCCGCCCGCACGGGCACCGACGCGCCCGCCCCCGACGGTCCGCTCCCCGATCGGCGCGGCCCCGTGAACCGGCTCCGCAACGCCGTCCTCGCGCTCGTCGTCCGCGCCCAGACGGTCACGGTCCTCGGCTACATGGGCGTCATCTCCTTCATCGGCGTCGAAGCCCTCATCGTCGTCCTCGGCTTCACCACGGTCCTGCCGATCGCGATCCCCTTCGTCCTCATCGCCATGGCCGCCGCCTACTTCTTCCGCGAACGCCTCCGTGCACTCTGGACGGCCCTGCGCGCCAAGCGGGACCGGCGCCCCGCCGGGGACTGACCGCGCCGGGCCGCGCGGGAAGCAGCGGCGGATCGAAGCCCCGGCCGGGTCCCCCTCAGGCACAGGACCGCCCCGGAGACCGCGGGCGAGCGCGCTTAGACTCCAACCCGAACACGCCCCCGCAGCCTGAAAGGCACCCCCCTCGTGTCCGACCCGACCCCTGCGCGGCCCCGCCTCGCCCCGCTGCCCGAGCCCGACCCGCATCCCCGCCTCCGGCGCGTCGTCCGGATCGCCCTCGGCGTCGCGATCCCAGTCGTGCTCCTCGCCGCTGCCGTATGGGTGTTCGCGAAACCCGACGACCGCCGGCCGCCCTGCTGCACCGAGCGCGCGGTCGTGAGCGACCCGATCACCGGCGTCGGCTACCCGCTGCCCGACGACTGGTACCCGCTCGAACCCGGAGGGCCCGGCGCGTTCTTCTCCGCCGGCGCCGCCTTCGGCGGGGCCCAAGGCGCCCGGGTCTGGGTGTTCTACGACGGCCACCGCTGGGACGACCTCGAATCCGCGGCCGAGCAGACGTCCGGACAGGTCGTCGGGCAGATCCACGCCGGAGCGTCGGACGACCCCGAATTCCTCGCCTCCGAACCGACCACAGTGGATGGGAGGGACGCGCACGAGATCCAGTGGACCGTCTCCGACCGCTTCGGCGACCCGATCTACGGCCGCATGCTGATCGTCCCCTCCGAAGGCGGCCGAGGGAACGTCTACATCATCGGCACCGTCACCCCCGACGACGACGAGCTCCGCGACGAAGTCGAGTGGATCCTCCAGAACGTCGATTTCCAATAGGCCGTTCGGCCTCCGCAGAGCGGGTCAGGCGATCTCGCGCGGGTCGATCTGGACCCGGACCTGCTCGGCCTTGGCCCCCGCGCGCTCGGCCGTGGCCTTGGCGAGGGTCGCCGCGAGGGCCGCGCCGTCGCGGCGGCGCACGCGCAGCAGCACCCGCTCGTGCTGCTCGTCGACCGGGATCGGGCCGATCACCTCCACGTCCAAGGGCAGGTCGGCGGCCAGCTTCTCGGCCTCGCCGTTGAGGCCCGTGAGGGCCGCGAACCTCATGACCGGCGGGAAGCCGAGCTCGGCGCGGTCGGCCAGCTCCTGGCCAGCGAACCAGGCCGCGTCCCAGCGGATGAGCGCCTGCACCACCGGCAGCCCGCCGTCGGCCGTGACCACCGCGGTCCCGCCCGGCGCGCACAGCGCCACCGCGTTCATCCAGATCCGAAGCGCCTCTTCGGAAGCGGTGAGCTCGGCCCGGGTGAGCTGGGCCCAGGTGTCGAGCAGCAGCACCGCGCCGTAGCCGCCCGGCGCGGCCGGCTCGACGCCCGGCGTCGAGACCACCACCCTCGCGCCCGCGGGGATCGCGTCGAGCCGCTCCGACGCGTTCGACTCGACGACCTCGACGCCGGGGAAGGCGCTCGCGATCTCCTCCGCCGTGCGCGCGGCGCCGATGACCACCGCCCGGATGCGGTCCGATCCGCACTCGGCGCACCGGTGCGGCTCGTCGACCCTGCCGCACCAGGTGCAGACCGGCGGCCGGCGGGGTCCGGTCAGCCGCAGCGGGCCGGTGCACTCGGGGCACAGCGCGCGCGTGCGGCAGCGCTGGCACGAGACCGCCGGAACGTAGCCGCGGCGGGGCACCTGGAGCAGGACCGGGCGGTCGGCGGCGAGGGCCTTGCGGGCGGCGTCCCAGGCGACCGAGGGCAGGCGGGCCGTCGAGCTGGACGGGTCGATCTTGAGGTCGGCGTCGTCGCCGATCGGGACCACGCGCGGTGCGGCCGCGCGCAGCGCGTCGCGGCGGCCGGCGGCCGAGACGGCCCAGCCGGTCTCGACCAGGAGCTGGGCCTGCGCGGTCCGCGCGAAGCCGCCGATGACGCAGGCGGCTCCGGTGAGTTCGGCGCGGGTCAGCAGCACTTCCCGGGCGTGCGGGTGCGGGGCGTGGAGGCTGACGAGGTTCTTGTCGCCGTCGTCCCAGACCGCGACCAGGCCGAGGTCGGCGACGGGCGCGAACATCGCGACCTGGGTCCCGGCGACGATGCGGACCTCGCCGCGGAGCGCCTTGAGGAACGACCGGTACCGCGGCGTCGGGCCCATGGCGTTCGCGAGCGTCACGTGCCGGTCCGGGCCGAGCACCGCGGTGAGCGCCCGGTCGAGGCGCTCCACGTCGTACTGGTCCGGGACGACGAGCAGCGCGCCCCGGCCGGCCGCGGCCGCCACCGCGGCGGCCTCGGCGAGGCGGGCGGCCCAGTCCTCGCCGGGGAGGGCGTTCCAGACGATCCTCGGCGCCTTGCCGTCGCGCAGCGCGCGCAGAAATGCCTCGCCGGCGTTATATCTATTCCAGTGAGCGAGTTTCGGGGCGGTCACCGGCAGCCGCTCGCCCGGCGGCTCCTTCTCGACGCGGATCTTGCGCTCGGGCAGCGCCAGGCGCAGCACGTCGGCGAGGTTGCCGGCGTACCGGTCCGCGATCCGCTGCGCGAGCTCGGCGACCTCGGCCGTGAGCACCGGCCCGGGCGGGATGACGTCGAGGATCGGGAGGATCGTCCCGGCGAAGTCGGCATGGTCGCGGACGGCGAGGACGGTGCCCTTCAGCTTGCGGTTGCTGAACCGCACCGAGACGCGGCAGCCCGGCTCGACCCGGTCGAGCAGCTCGGGCGGGATCCGGTAGTCGAACAGCTGGTTGAGCTGCGGCAGTGGGTGGTCCACGCAGACCGCGGCATACCTGGCTGGGGACTCGTCCATCAGATAAAACTACCGGGCGCCTCCGACGTCGGAGGCGCCCGGAGCGAAGCCGTGCGGCCGCTAGCTCACCGCCTCCTTGAGCGCTGCGGCGCGGTCGGTCGCCTCCCAGGTGAACTCCGGGAGCTCGCGGCCGAAGTGGCCGTACGCGGCGGTCAGGGAGTAGATCGGGCGGATCAGGTTGAGGTCGCGGATGATCGCGGCCGGGCGCAGGTCGAAGACCTCGAGGACGGCCCGCTCGATGAGGGCCGGGTCGACGGTCTCGGTGCCCATCGGGTCGACGGCGATGCTCACCGGCTTGGCCTTGCCGATCGCGTAGGCGACCTGGACCTCGCAGCGCTCGGCCAGGCCCGCGGCGACCACGTTCTTGGCGACCCAGCGGGCCGCGTACGCGGCGGAGCGGTCGACCTTCGACGGGTCCTTGCCGGAGAACGCGCCGCCGCCGTGCCGGGCGTAGCCGCCGTACGTGTCGACGATGATCTTGCGGCCGGTCAGGCCGGCGTCGCCCATGGGGCCGCCGATCTCGAAGCGGCCGGTCGGGTTGACCAGGAGCTGGTAGTCGCGGGTGTCGAGGTCGAGACCGGCGACGACCGGGGCGATCACGTGCTCGGCGACGTCGGGCGCGAGCAGCGAGTCGAGCGAGATGTCGGGCGCGTGCTGGCTGGAGACGACCACGGTGTCGAGGCGGACCGGCCGGTTGCCGTCGTACTCGATGGTCACCTGGGTCTTGCCGTCCGGGCGGAGGTAGGGGACGGTCCCGTCCTTGCGGACCTCGGTGAGGCGCTGGGACAGCCGGTGGGCCAAGGCGATCGGCAGCGGCATCAGCTCGGGGGTCTCGCGGCACGCGAAGCCGAACATGAGGCCCTGGTCACCCGCGCCCTGGAGGTCGAGCTCGTCGTGCCCGTCGGCGTCCACACGGGACTCCCACGCCTTGTCCACGCCCTGTGCGATGTCGGGGCTCTGGCCGCCGATCGAGACGTTCACGCCGCACGAGGCGCCGTCGAAGCCCTTCTTGGACGAGTCGTAGCCGATGCGCAGGATCGTCTCGCGCACGATCCGCGGGATGTCGGCGTACGCGTGGGTGGTCACCTCGCCCGCGACGTGCACCTGGCCGGTGGTGATGAGGGTCTCGACCGCGACGCGGCTCCCGGGGTCCTCGGACAGCAGTGCGTCCAGGATCCCGTCCGAGATCTGGTCCGCGATCTTGTCCGGGTGGCCTTCGGTGACCGACTCGGAGGTGAACAGGCGACGTGCCACGGCACTCCTCATAACCATTTGCTCAAAACACTTGCCACGCCGCCCAGCGGCGCACTTCGACTGACTTCGCAGCTCACAAGTCTATGCGCTCACGATCTTCCCACCAAGTCGCCGCGCTCGGCAGCGGCGGTGTCAGCCCCGTCCACCCAGCGGGAGCCGGGCGGCCACCGCGTCCCACACGGCGTCCGCGACCAGTTCTTTCGACGTCTCGGCGAGCTCGGCGACCGGGCCGGCCGCGTCGAAGACCGTGACGGAGTTCTCCAGGCGCCCGAACACGGCCCCGCCCGAGACGTCGTTGAGGACCACCAGGTCGGCGCCCTTCGCCTCGCGCTTGGCCTTCGCGTGCTCGGCGCCGTCGTGGGTCTCGGCCGCGAAGACGACGAGGACCTGCCCGGGGCGCTTGGCGCGGCCCACGGCCGCGGCGATGTCCGGCGTCGACGTGAGCGCCAGGTCGAGGTCGCCCTTGCGCTTGAGCTTGCGGTCCGAGGCCGCCTTCGGCGTGAAGTCGGCGGGGGCCGCTGCGAGGACCATCGCGTCGGCGTCGACCGCGGCCTTGACGGTGGCGTCGTACAGCTCGCCGGTGGTGCCGACGCGCTCGACGCGGACCCCCGCCGGGAGCGGCGCGTCGATGTGCGCGGCGATGAGGGTCACCTCGGCGCCGCGCGCGGCGGCCGCGGCGGCGATCGCGATGCCCTGCCGGCCCGACGAGTGGTTGCCGATGAAGCGGACCGGGTCGATCGGCTCGCGGGTCCCGCCCGCGGTCACCAGGACCCGGCGCCCCGCGAGGTCCCTCGCCGGCGACGTGAGGAAGCCCTTGAGGAGGGCGAAGAGCGACTCCGGCTCGGGCAGGCGGCCGGGGCCGGTGTCGGCGCCGGTGAGGCGGCCCGAGTCGGGCTCGACGACGTGGTTGCCGCGCTCGCGCAGGAGCGCGACGTTGGCCCTGGTGGCCGGGTGCTCCCACATCTCGGTGTGCATCGCCGGGGCGAAGACCACCGGGCAGGCGGCGGTCAGCAGCGTGGAGGTGAGCAGGTCGTCGGCGCGCCCGTGCGCGGCCCGCGCGAGCAGGTCGGCGGTGGCCGGGGCGACGACGACGAGGTCGGCCCGGCGGCCGAGCCGGACGTGCTTGACCTCGGAGACGTCCGAGAACACGCCGGAAGCCACCGGGCGGCCCGACAGGGCCTCCCAGGTGGCTTCACCGACGAACTTGAGCGCCGCCTCGGTCGGGACGACGGTCACGTCGTGACCGGACTCCTTGAGGAGGCGGAGCAGGATGCACGCCTTGTAGGCGGCGATACCGCCCGAGACGCCCAGGACGACGTTCAACAGCGCCTCTTCAGTCGCTACGACTCGTTGTCGTCGAACGCCTTCGTCTCGAGCAGGCCCTTGTCGAGCTCGCGCATGGCGATCGACAGCGGCTTCTCCTCGGGAGTCGTCTCGACGAGCGGGCCGACGTACTCGAGCAGGCCTTCGCCGAGCTGCGAGTAGTAGGCGTTGATCTGACGGGCCCGCTTGGCGGAGTAGATGACCAGCTGGTACTTCGACTGGCTCTTCTTCAGCAGGTCGTCGATCGGCGGATTGGTGATACCGACGGGGTCGGCGACAGTCCCTGACACGTGTTGTCCTTCGTGTGACTTGGGTGTTGCTAGCGCGCTCCGGTCCGGGCCGCGCTCATGCGCGGCTCGCGAGCTTCGCCGCGAGGGCCGGGGAACTGAGCAACTCTACCAGCTCGGAGGCCGCCTGCTCGATCGACACGTTCGTGACTGTGTGATCGAACTCGGCTTCGGCGTCGAGCTCTTCGCGGGCGGCCTCCAGGCGGCGCGCGATGGTGGCGGCGTCCTCGGTCCCCCGCCCGGTGAGGCGGCGGACGAGTTCCTCCCACGACGGCGGGGCCAGGAACACCAGCTGCGCGTCGGGCATGGCCCGGCGGACCTGGCGGGCCCCTTGCAGTTCGATCTCCAGCAGCGCCGGGAGTCCGGCGCGCAGGCGCTCCTCGACCGGGCCGCGGGGGGTTCCGTAGAGGTTCCCCGCGTAGGAGGCCCATTCAAGGAACTCCCCCGCGGCGATCATCGACTCGAACTGCTCGGTCGACACGAAGTGGTAGTCGGCGCCGTCGACCTCACCAGGACGCGGCTTGCGGGTCGTGCAGCTCACGGAGAGCCAGACCCACGGGTAGTACTCCTGGATCAGTGCCTTGACGCTGCCCTTGCCGACGCCTGACGGGCCCGAGAGGACCGTCAGTCGCTGGGCCAGGGCGGCGTGGTGGTGATCGATGCTCACGCGACTACAACTACCCGAACTTAGGCCTGGTCGCCCTTGAATTCATCCAGAAGCGCGGCGCGCTGGTGCTCGCCCAGGCCGCGCAGCCGACGGGAGTCGGCGATCTTGAGCTTCTCCATGATCTGGGTGGCGCGCTTGTCGCCGATGCCGGGGAGGGCCTTGAGCACGGCCGAGACCTTCATCTTCCCGGAGATGTCGTCGGTGGCAGCGGACTTGAGGACCGCTTCCAGGGTGGTCTCGCCCGACTTCAGCTTCTCCTTGAGCTCGGCGCGGGCCTTGCGGGCCGCGGCCGCCTTCTCAAGGGCGGCGGCGCGCTGTTCCGGAGTCAGTTTAGGGAGCGGCACGGGGTCTCCTTGCAGTCGATGGTTTCGTCCCTGTGGACCTTGACGTGCGGGTATCGCCAAAGCATACCCAGCTCGGAGACGGTAACCCCACCTACCGACACGCCTGCGACCGGGGGTGGGGTTGATTCCGGGTCCCGAAAACCGCGGTTTTATTCCCCCATCGCGGCGCGGCATTCCTCCTGCAACGCCTCGACGGCGGTGCGAATGCTCGCCACGGCAGGGCCAGGCTGCGCGATTTGTCGTGAATAAGATGGTATTGCGAACTTCGTCGCCGGTCCGAGGACGCGCGGAAGATCACTCGGCCGCCCGCCCTGCGCTCCCATGCCCGGGACCAGGATCGGGCCGTTGAACTGGGAGAGGTCGTGAGCGGAGTCACGTTGGCTCACCGTGGTGTGTGTGATTCCGTAAGTCGACTCACGCAGGCGGGCGTCCCCCTCGCTCGCGCAGGCGCCGATCGTCGCGCCCATGACGATCCCGAACGAGCCCATCGGCTCGGCGTCCCCGTTGCGCTGGTTCACCTCGTCGATGACGCTCTGGGCCACCGAGCGCCCGTCGCGGCGCTTGGCCATCTGCACGTACTTGCCCTCGGGGTTCGAGGTCCGGGCGAGCACGAACAGGCCCTTGCCGTGCGCGGCCGCGAGGTCGAACGCCGGCTGGAGCGAACCGGTGCCCAGGTACGGGCTCACGGTGATCGCGTCGACCGCCAGCGGCGAGGCCGGATCGAGGTACGCCTGCGCGTACGCGGCCATGGTGGAGCCGATGTCGCCGCGCTTGACGTCGAGGATCACGAGGGCCCCGGCCCGGCGGGACTCGGTGATCACCCGCTCCAGGAGCGCGACGCCCTTGGAGCCGAACCGCTCGTAGAACGCCGACTGCGGCTTGATGAACGCGCACGTCTCCGCCAGCGCCTCCGCGAGGGTCAGCGCGAAGCGCTCGGCGCCGGCGAGGTCGTCGTCGAGGCCCCACTGCAGGAGCTGCGACCCGTGGGGGTCGATGCCGGCGCACAGCGGGCCGCGCTCTTGGGAGAGGCGGAGGGCGCGGGCCCCGAATTCCTTGTTAGGCATGGTTCCTCGTATCAGGCGTGGCGGAGTGTCGGTGGTGGCGGCGGGCGGTCCTGCGGTAGCGGCGGGCACTGGCGTGGACCATGCCCGGCCCGTTGTAGATGAGGCCGGAGTAGACCTGCACGAGGCTGGCGCCGGCGTCGAACATGGCCTGGGCGTCGTCGGCGGTCATGATCCCGCCCGAGCCGATGATCGGCAGGCGGCCGCCGGTCTCGCGGTGGACGAAGCGGACGATCTCGCGGGCGACCAGGGTCAGGGGCCGGCCGGACATGCCGCCGGGCTCGGCGGCGACGGCGTCCTCTTCCGGGAGGATCCCGTCGCGGCCGAGCGTGGTGTTGGTGGCGATCACGCCGGCGACGCCGGCGTCGAGGCAGACCTCGAGGAGCTGCGCGAGGGCCGGCTCGGTGAGGTCGGGGGCGATCTTGACCAGGATGGGGCGGGTGGGCCGGCCGGCGGCGAGGCGGAGCCCTTCGGCGTGGAGGGCGGCGAGGAGGTCGCGGAGCGCGCCGGCGTCCTGGAGCCGGCGCAGGCCGGGCGTGTTCGGGGAGGAGACGTTGATCGCGAAGTAGTCGGCGAAGGGGTAGAGGAACCGCATCGACTGGAGGTAGTCCTCGATGGCGCCTTCGAGCGGCACGGCCTTGGACTTGCCGATGCTGATGCCGAGCGGGCAGTCGACGGCGGGGACGGCCGCGAGGCGGGCGGCGAGGGCCTGGGCCCCGTCGTTGTTGAAGCCCATGCGGTTGACGATGGCCTGGGAGCGGCGGGCGCGGAACATCCGCGGCTGGGGGTTGCCGGGCTGGGGCTGGGCGGTGACGGTGCCGATCTCGGCGAAGCCGAAGCCGAGGGCGGGCCAGGCGCCGACGGCGACGCCGTTCTTGTCGAGGCCGGCGGCGAGCCCGATGGGGTTGGGGAAGGGGATGCCGCAGACGGTGACGGGCGCGCTCAGCCGGTTGAGCTTGATGAGCGCGTTGCGCACCTGCCGCTGCTCGGACAGGCGCGTCAGCCAGCGCAGGGTGAGGTCGTGCGCTTTCTCGGCGTCGCCGCGGCCGATCCGGAACAGGACCGGGCGGGCGAGATTCTGGTACAGCATGCTCATTCCTGTATACGTCAATTCACCGGGTGAGCGGAACCGGCACTGTCAGTGGGCCGCTCACCCGGTGCTGCGTGTCACGCGCGGCGCGCGGGCGTCGCCATGCCGTCCTACGCCGCGGCCCGCTCGCCGCCGCGGAGTCGGCGGTGGAGCTCCTGGAGCGAGGCGACGCGGATCTCGCCGCGCGAGGCCGATTCGATGGCCTGCGTGGCGGCCGCGGCGCCCTGGATGGTGGTGACGCAGGCGACGTCGGCGACGACGGCGGCGGAGCGGATCTCCCAGCCGTCGGTGCGCGGGCCGGTGGAGGCCGAGGGCGTGGTGATGACCAGGTCGATCTCGCCGGAGGCGATGAGCGCGACCGCGTCGACGTCGGCGCCCGCGCTGTGGCGGCCCACGGGCGTGAAATCGATGCCGTGGCGCTTGAGGACCAGGCCGGTGCCTTCGGTGGCGTAGACGGTGAAGCCGAGGTCGACGAGGCGGCGCACCGGGAAGACGATGGAGCGCTTGTCGCGGTCGGCGACGGACACGAAGAGCTTCCCGGAGGTGGGGAGCTTGCCGTAGACGGCGAGGGTGGCCTTGGCGAAGGCGAGGCCGAAGGACGAGTCGATGCCCATGACCTCGCCGGTGGACTTCATCTCCGGGCCGAGGACGGCGTCGATGCCGGAGCCTTCGACGGTGCGGAAGCGCTTGAAGGGCAGGAGCACCTCCTTGACGCTGATGGGCACCTCGGGTCCGGCGTCGGAGCCGTCGCCTTCGGGCAGGAGCATGCCTTCGGCGCGCAGGTCGCTGATCTTGGCGCCGAGGGCGATGCGGGCGGCGGCCTTGGCGAGCGGGACGGCGGTGGCCTTGGAGACGAACGGGACCGTGCGGGAGGCGCGCGGGTTCGCTTCGAGGACGTAGAGCTGCTCGTCCTTGAGGGCGTACTGGACGTTCATGAGGCCGCGGACGCCGATGCCGAAGGCGAGCTTGGCGGTGTAGTCGCGGATCTGCTCGATGACGGCGGCGCCGAGGGTGATCGGCGGGAGCGCGCAGGAGGAGTCGCCGGAGTGGACGCCGGCCTCCTCGATGTGCTCCATGATGCCGCCGAGGTAGAAGTCCTCGCCGTCGCAGAGGCAGTCGACGTCGATCTCGATCGCGTCGTCGAGGAACCGGTCGATGAGGACCGGGTGCTCGGGGCTGGCGGCGGTGGCGCGGGTGATGAACCCGGCGAGGGAGTCCTCGTCGTAGACGATCTCCATGCCGCGGCCGCCGAGGACGTACGAGGGCCGGACCAGGACGGGGTAGCCGATCTGGGCGGCGACCTCGCGGGCCTCCTCGTAGGAGGTGGCGGTGCCGCCGGCGGGGGCGACGAGGCCGAGGTCGCCGAGGAGGCGCCCGAAGACGCCGCGGTCCTCGGCGTTGTCGATGGCCCTGGGGCTGGTGCCGACGATCGGGAGGCCGGCCTGCTCGAGGCGCTCGGCGAGCCCGAGCGGGGTCTGGCCGCCGAGCTGGACGACGACGCCGACGACGCCGGGGCCGCCGGCGGCCTTCCCGGACTCGTCCTCGGCGTGGAAGACCTCGGTGACGTCCTCGAAGGTGAGCGGCTCGAAGTAGAGCCGGTCGGCGGTGTCGTAGTCGGTGGAGACGGTCTCGGGGTTGCAGTTGACCATGATGGTCTCGTAGCCGACCTCGCGCAGGGCCTGGACGGCGTGGACGCAGCTGTAGTCGAACTCGATGCCCTGGCCGATCCGGTTGGGGCCGGAGCCGAGGATCATGACCTTGGGCCGGTCCGAGGGCGCGACCTCGGTCTCGTCCTCGTAGGTCGAGTAGTGGTAGGGCGTGTGGGCCTCGAACTCGGCGGCGCAGGTGTCGACGGTCTTGTAGACCGGGCGCAGGCCGAGCCGGTGGCGCAGGCGGCGCACGCCGTCCTCGCCGGCGAACTCGGGCCGCAGGGCCGCGATCTGGGCGTCGGAGAAGCCGGCGCGCTTGGCGCGGCGCAGGAGCGCCCCGTCGGCGACCGCGGCGGTCTCGATCTCGTCGCGCACCTCGATGAGCTGGGCGATCTGGTCGAGGAACCACGGGTCGATCTTGCACGCGTCGTGGACCTCGGCGACGGACGCGCCGAGGCGGAGGGCGCGCTCGGCGGTGTAGAGGGTGCCGTCGTGGGCGGTCTTCAGCGCCTCGAGCGTGTTCTCGAGGGTGGCGCCCTCGGGGTCGGGGCGGGTCCAGAACCCGGCGGCCTTGGTCTCGGTGGAGCGCAGGGCCTTCTGGAGGGCCTGCTGGAAGGTCCGGCCCAGGCTCATGGCCTCGCCGACGGACTTCATCGTGGTGGTGAGGGTCGGGTCGGCGCCGGGGAACTTCTCGAACGTGAACCGCGGGACCTTGACGACGACGTAGTCGAGGGTCGGCTCGAACGCGGCCGGGGTGGCCTTGGTGATGTCGTTCGGGATCTCGTCGAGCGTGTAGCCGATGGCGAGCTTCGCGGCGATCTTCGCGATCGGGAAGCCGGTGGCCTTGGATGCGAGCGCGGAGGAGCGGGAGACGCGCGGGTTCATCTCGATCACGATCATGCGGCCGGTGGCCGGGTCGATCGCGAACTGGATGTTGCAGCCGCCGGTGTCGACGCCGACCTCGCGGAGGATCGCGATGCCGACGTCGCGCATGTGCTGGTATTCGCGGTCGGTGAGGGTCATCGAGGGGGCGACGGTGACGGAGTCGCCGGTGTGGACGCCCATGGGGTCGACGTTCTCGATGGAGCAGACCACGACGACGTTGTCGTCGCGGTCGCGCATGAGCTCGAGCTCGTACTCCTTCCAGCCGAGGACGGACTCCTCGATGAGGACCTCGGTGGTGGGGGACTCGGCGAGGCCGTTGCCGGCGATGCGGTCGACGTCCTCCCAGGTGTAGGCCATGCCGGAGCCGAGGCCGCCCATGGTGAAGGAGGGGCGGATGACCACGGGCAGGCCGAGCTCCTTGACGGTGTCGCGGACCTCGTCCATGGAGTGGCAGACCGCGGACCTGGGTACCTCGCCGCCGACCTTGAGGACGACCTCCTTGAACTGCTGGCGGTCCTCGCCGCGCTGGATGGCGTCCATGTCGGCGCCGATGAGCTCGACGCCGTGCTTCTCGAGGATCCCGGCCTCGTGGAGGGCGACGGCGGCGTTGAGGGCGGTCTGGCCGCCGAGGGTCGCCAGGATCGCGTCGGGCTTCTCCTTGGCGATGATCTGCTCGATGACCTCGGTGGTGATCGGCTCGACGTAGGTGGCGTCGGCGAACTCGGGGTCGGTCATGATCGTGGCCGGGTTGGAGTTGACGAGGGTGACGCGCAGGCCCTCCTCGCGGAGGACGCGGCACGCCTGGGTGCCGGAGTAGTCGAACTCGCAGGCCTGGCCGATCTGGATGGGGCCGGATCCGATGACGAGGATGTGGTTGAGGTCGTCGCGCTTAGGCATTGGCCTTGGCCCCCTTGCTGTCGTTCGAGCGCGTGTTCTCGATCAGTTCGACGAGCCGGTCGAACAGGTAGTCGGCGTCGTGCGGGCCGGCGGCGGCCTCGGGGTGGTACTGGACGGAGTAGGCGGGGGCGTCGAGGCAGGTGAGCCCTTCGACGACGCCGTCGTTGAGGCAGACGTGGCTGACCTGGACGCGCCCGAACTCGGTGTCGAAGTACTCGCCGGATTCGGGCGCCTTGAGGGCGAACCCGTGGTTGTGGGCGGTGATCTCGATCTTGTCGGTGTGCCGGTCGAGGACCGGCTGGTTGACGCCGCGGTGGCCGAACTTCAGCTTGTAGGTCTCCAGGCCCAGGGCGCGGCCGAGGATCTGGTTGCCGAAGCAGATGCCGAAGACGGGCACGCGGCGGCGCAGCAGCTCGCGGGTGAGCTCGACCTGGTGCTCGGCGGTGGCGGGGTCGCCGGGTCCGTTGGAGAGGAACACCGCGTCGGGGTTCCCGTCGAGGAGCAGGTCGACCGTGGCGTAGGCCGGGTAGACGGTGGTGGTGATGCCGCGTTCGGCGAGGCGGCGCGGGGTGTTCCGCTTGATGCCGAGGTCGAGGGCGGCGACGGTGTACTTCGGGGTGCCCTTGGCCTGGTAGGTGTAGGGCTCGGAGGCGGTGACGGCGCCGACGTGGTTGGCGCCGGCCATCTGCGGCGTGTCGCGGACCTTCGCGAGGAGCTCCTCGGCGTCGGTCGAGCGCGAGGAGATGCCGACGCGCATGGCGCCCTTGTCGCGCAGGTGGCGGGTGAGGGCGCGGGTGTCGACCTCGCAGATGCCGACGACGCCCTGGGCGGCGAGCTCGTCTTCGAGGCCGCGCTCGGCGCGCCAGTTGGAGGCGGTGCGGGAGGCGTCGCGGACGACGTACCCGGCGACCCAGATGCGGCGGGACTCGTCGTCCTCGTCGTTCCAGCCGGTGTTGCCGATCTGCGGGGCGGTCTGGGCGACGACCTGGCCGTAGTAGGACGGGTCGGTCAGGGTCTCCTGGTAGCCGGTCATGCCGGTGTTGAAGACGGCCTCACCGAAGGTCTCGCCGACGGAGCCGTAGGCGGCGCCGCGGAAGACGCGGCCGTCCTCGAGGACGAGGATCGCTGGTGCTCTGCTGCTCATTCGGTCGTCTCCTCTGCGATCTTGCCGTTCAGCACGGTGGCGCGCCCCCGGAGGAACGTCGCCTGGACGGTGACCGGGAGTTCCATCCCGGCGTACGGGGTGTTCCGCGACAGCGACGCGAGTTCGCCGGGGACGACGGTCCAGGTCGCGGCGGGGTCGACGAGGGTGAAGTTGGCCTCGGTGCCCGGTTTCGGGTCGCGGCCGTGGGCTTCGAGGCCGGCGATGCGCGCCGGGGTGCGGGAGGTGCGCTCGGCGATCGTGTCCCAGTCGGCTTCGGCGGGGCCGCCGAGCGCGAGGACGGTGATCGACAGGGCGGTCTCGAGCCCGAGCATCCCGGGCCGGGCGGCGGCCCATTCGCAGTCCTTGTCCTGCGGGGCGTGCGGGGCGTGGTCGGTGGCGACGGCGTCGATGACGCCTTCGGCGAGCGCGCCGCGCAGGACCGCGACGTCGGCTTCGCGCCGCAGCGGCGGGTTCACCTTGTACACCGGGTCGTAGGTGCGGGCGGCCTCGTCGGTGAGGAGCAGGTGGTGCGGGCAGACCTCGGCGGTGACGTTCGCGCCGCGGGCCTTGGCCTCGCGGATGATGTCGACCGAGCGGGCCGTGGAGACGTGGCAGAAGTGGACGCGCGCGCCGGTGTACTCGGCGAGGAGCACGTCGCGGGCGATGATCGCCTCCTCGGCGACGGCGGGCCAGCCGGGCAGGCCGAGCTCGGCGGAGACGGCGCCCTCGTTCATCTGGGCGCCTTCGGTCAGGCGCGGCTCCTCGGCGTGCTGGGCGATGAGCCCGCCGAAGGTCTTCACGTACTCGAGGGCGCGGCGCATGAGGATCGGGTCCGAGACGCAGTGGCCGTCGTCGGAGAACATGCGGACCGCGGCCGCCGAGCGGGCCATGGCGCCGATCTCGGCGAGCTGCCTGCCTTCGAGGCCGACGGAGACGGCGCCGACGGGCTGCACGTCGGCGTAGCCGGCGGCCTTGCCGAGCGCGGCGACCTGCTCGACGACGCCGGCGGTGTCGGCGACCGGGTACGAGTTCGCCATGGCGCACACGGCGGTGTACCCGCCCTTGGCGGCGGCGCGGGTGCCGGAGTGGACGGTCTCGGCGTCTTCGCGGCCCGGCTCGCGCAGGTGGGTGTGGAGGTCGACGAGGCCGGGCAGGAGGACCAGGCCGTCGGCGTCGACGACGGTGGCCGACCCGGCCTTGGCGATGGAGCCGATCTCGGCGACGCGGCCGTCGCGGACGAGGACGTCCTGGCGGCCCCGGCCGACGAGGTCGGCGCTCTTGATGAGGAGGTCGGTCACCGGGCTTCTCCGTTCGTGAGCAGCAGGTAGAGGACGGCCATGCGGACCCACACGCCGTTGGTCACCTGCTCGGTGATGGTGGCGCGGGGCGAGTCGGCGACGGTCGCGGCGATCTCCATGCCGCGGTTCATCGGGCCGGGGTGCATGACGATCGCGTGGTCGGGCAGGAGGGCGAGGCGGCGCTCGTCGAGGCCGTAGAGGCGGGCGTACTCGTTGGCGGTCGGGAAGAACGCGGCGTGCATGCGCTCGCGCTGGACGCGGAGCATCATGATCGCGTCGACGTCTTTGAGGCTCGCGTCGAGGTCGTACTCGACCTCGACCGGCCAGTCGCCGATGTCCTTGGGCAGCAGGGTAGGCGGGCCGACGAGGCGGACGTTCGCGCCGAGCTTCGACAGGAGCCAGACGTTCGAGCGGGCGACGCGGGAGTGGAGGATGTCCCCCACGATCGCGACGGTGCGGCCCTCGACGGCGCCGAGCCGCTGCTTCATCGTGTAGGCGTCGAGGAGGGCCTGGGTCGGGTGGGCGTGGGTGCCGTCGCCGGCGTTGAGGACGGCGCCGTCGATCCACTCGGTGAGCCGCTGGGGCGCGCCCGCGGCGGGGTGGCGGATGACGACCGCGTCGGCGCCCATGGCCTGGAGGGTGAGCGCGGTGTCGCGCAGGCTCTCGCCCTTGTTGACGCTGGAGGTCTTGGCGGCGAAGTTGACGACGTCGGCCGAGAGGCGCTTGGCGGCGGTCTCGAACGAGGTGCGGGTGCGGGTCGAGTCCTCGAAGAAGAGGTTGACGACGGTGCGGCCGCGGAGGGCCGGGAGTTTGGGGACCTCGCGGCCGGTGACGGCCTCGGCCATCTGCTCGGTGACGTCGAGGATCAGCTCGGCCTCGTCGCGCGTGAGCTCTTTGGTGGTGAGCAGGTGCTTCATCGCTCGCGGCCTCCGGTCAGGACCACCGCGTCGAACCCGTCGTACTCGGTCAGGCGCACGGACACGCTCTCGTCGCGGGCGGTGGGGATGTTCTTGCCGACGTAGTCGGCGCGGATGGGCAGCTCGCGGTGGCCGCGGTCGACGAGGATGGCGAGCTGGACGCTGGCGGGGCGGCCGAGGTCGTGGACCGCGTTGAGCGCGGCCCGGACGGTCCGGCCGGAGTAGAGGACGTCGTCGACGAGGATGACCCGCTGGTCGTCCACGCCGCCGGGCGGCAGCTCGGTGGGGCCGAGGGGCCGGAGCGCGTTGCGGCGCAGGTCGTCCCGGTAGAGGGTGATGTCGAGGGTCCCGGCGGGGACGTCGGTGCCGGCGAAGCGGCGGATCCGGTCGGCGAGGCGGCCGGCGAGCGCGACGCCGCGCGTGGGGATGCCCAGGAGCATGGTGTCGGGGGCGCCCTTGGTCTTCTCGAGGATCTGGTGGGCGATGCGGTCGAGGATCCGGCCGATGTCCTCGGCCGTGAGGATCTGCTTGCCCGACGGGTCTTCCTCAGTCTGCCTGAGGGCAGGGGAAACCACGCGAACCTCCTTCTCCGCCTCACGGGACGGTCTGTTAAAGAACGGTTTCGTCGCGGGCCATGCTACGCCGCCGGTGACGGAGCGTAAAGGGCGGTCCCAAAACCATGGTGTCGGTAGCTATGCGTTTGACGGGTATGCTCGGGTTTGCCGGTCAGTCTTTCGAGCCTCACGCGACGAAGAACACTGTTTGGGGGCACCCCAACGGCCGATGGTCACCGACCGTAGTCAACAATAGGATTCCTCTCGTACCGAAAATTGGAGTTGATCCCAGCATGGCGACATCTGACTACGCCAAGGCGCTCGGCAACCGGCTGCGCGACATTCGGATGCAGCAGGGCCTGTCCCTGCAAGGCGTCGAGGACAAGTCCGGCGGCAAGTGGAAGGCCGTCGTCATCGGTTCCTACGAGCGGGGCGACCGGTCCATCACGGTCAGCCGCCTCGCGGAGTTGGCCGACTTCTACCGGATCCCCGTCTCGGAGCTGCTTCCCGAGGGCGTGCCGCTCCCGGTCGAGCAGGCCGAGAAGATCGTCCTCAACCTCGAGGCGCTCTACGACCACCCCGACCCCGAGCTCGAGCACGTCGCCAAGCTGGCGCGCTCGATCCAGCAGCGTCGCGGCGACTACAACGGCCGGATCCTCTCGATCCGCGCCGACGACCTCTACACCCTCGCGGTGGTCTACTCGACCACGCCCTCCGGCCTGATCGAGAAGCTGGAGGACTTCGGCGTGCTCGTGCACGACCTCCAGGCGTTCTTCGCCTCGGACGCCGAATAGGCGAAGCGGACGACGGCCGGGCCCGGGATCGGAGGGCTCGGCCGTTCTTCGTACCGCCCGACTCCGGATGCGGCGGCTCGGCCTGCCGCGTCCCGCCTCGGGCAGACGGAGACGGCCGGGCCCCGCGGGGCCCGGCCGTCTCCGTCTGCTGAGGACCTACTCCTCGGCCTTCGCCGCCGCGTCGAGGACCGCGTTCACGAACGAGGTGTCGTCGGAGGAGCCGATCTGCTCCGCCACGCGCATGGCCTCCTTGATGGCCACGGGCGTGTCGACGTCCTCGACGTAGATGATCTCGTACAGGGCCACGCGCAGGACGTTCCGGTCGACCGCGGGCATCCGCTCGACCGACCAGCCGCTGGCGGCGCGGCCGATGGCCTCGTCCAGCTCGTACCGGTACTCGTCGACGCCGCGCGCCAGCTCCTCGGAGTACTTCGGGAGCCGCGGGGCCTCGGGGTCGGTGAACGCGCGGTCGGCCCGCTCGGCGAGGACGCGCTTCACGCTCTCCTTGCGGGACTCGGCCTCGTACAGGATCTCGACGGCCCGCATCCGCCATTTGGTGCGGGCGGTGAGCCGCTCAGGTCCGCTCTGCTGGTTCTTGGTCACGCCTATGCCCGGCTGAGGTACTTGCCGTCGCGGGTGTCGACCTTGATCTTCTCGCCGTTGTCGATGAACAGCGGCACGAGGACCTGGGCGCCCGTCTCGACGGTGGCGGGCTTGGTGCCGCCGGAGGAGCGGTCGCCCTGGAGGCCCGGCTCGGTGTAGGTGATGACGAGCTCGACCGCGGCCGGCAGCTCGATGTAGAGGACCTTGCCGTCGTGCATGGCGACGGTGGCCTCGGAGTTCTCGAGCAGGTACTTGGAGGCGTCGCCGACGATGCCGGGCCCGACCGGGATCTGGTCGTAGGTGTCCGAGTCCATGAACACGAAGTCCTCGCCCTCCTTGTAGAGGTAGGTCATCGTGCGGCGGTCGACGTTCGCGGTCTCGACCTTGGTGCCGGCGTTGAAGGTCTTGTCGACGATCTTGCCCGAGGGGATCTGCTTGAGGGTCGTGCGCACGAACGCCGGGCCCTTTCCGGGCTTGACGTGCTGGAATTCCTGCACCTGCCAGAGCTGGCCCTCCAGGTTGAGCACCAGGCCGTTCTTGAGGTCATTCGTGGTTGCCACTGGCGTTCGTCACTTTCGATTTGGGTGTTGAGCGGACCGACCGCCTATGCTAGCGCCCGTACACGAGCCACTGCACTTCAAGGCCGCTCAACTGTGCTTGGAACCCCATGAGAGCTCGGTGTCCTGTCCTTCTGGCTTGCGCGAAACCTGCCCCTTTCGCGGATCGTGACGTTGAGGCCACCGGGGCGTTGTCGCTTTCGTTGGCATCCTCTCCGCCCGGAGGGACGGAGGTTCCCGGCTTGCGGTCCGCTAATGCGGCCCGTCTACGGGCGGGTTCCTGTTTCAACTGGCTGCGCCCGGGTCTCCCCGGGTCTTATCGGCCATCCGCAGGCATTTCAGGTGTCCGCCTGCCCGGCGGCCACCAAGCGCTGACCTTCACGCCTGATGTTGATCTCGGCATTGCGATCACGGTCATGCCGGGCGCCGCACCCGCACTCCCACTGTCGGACCTTCAGCCCCCCTATGCCTCGGGGTCCGGTAAGTGCGCCGCACTCGGAGCACAGCCGCGTGGACGGGAAGTACCTGCCGACGCGAGTGAACGTGCGGCCGACGCGCTGCGCCTTCGATTCGAGCCGGGTCAGGAACATCCCGAACGACGCATCGTGAACGCTCTTCGCGGACCGGCCACGGGCAAGACCATTGACATGCAGGTCCTCGACGTACACCGCTTGGTTCTCGCGGAGGATGCCGATCACCTGCTTGTCGATCCAGTCCAAACGTGCGTGCTTGACATCCTCATGGATCTTCGCGACCTTCAGCCGTGCCTTGGCCCGGTTCGCCGAGCCCTTCGTCTTCCGAGAGTGGGCCTGCTGCGCCTTCCTCAGTTTCCGCTCGAGCTTCCGGAAGAACTTCGGAGACTCAACCACCCTCCCGCCGCGAAGCACGGCGAAGTGCGCCAGGCCAAGGTCGATTCCGGTCTCGGCGGCGGGATCTTCGAGCGGCTCCAGCTTTTGGGCACCGTCGTCGACCGCCACCACGAAACTGGCGTAGTACTTGCCAGTCGGGGTTCTGAGCACCGTTACCGAGGACGGCTCGGCGGGCAGATCCCTTGACCAGGCGACCTTCAGTGCGCCGACCTTCGGCAGGCGCAGTCGTCCGTTGTCCAAGATCCGGAATGCGGCGCCGCGAGTGAAGCGGATCGACTGCGTTCCCGAGCGTCGCTTGAACCGGGGCGGGCCCAGACGCGCACCCCGCCGTTTCCCGGCGAGTGAAGCAAAGAAGTTGCTGTAGGCCCGGACCGCGTCGCGCAATGCCTGTTGCAACACAGTGGAGGAGACCTCGGCGAGCCAAGCTCGATCGGGATGCCGCTTCGCTTCGGTGATCAGAGCCTTGGACAATTCCGTGGCTCTCGGATACGCCAGTCCGTTGCGGTGGGCGTGCTTTCGGGCGGCAACCGCGTCGTTGTAGACGACCCGGGCGCACCCAAACGCCCGCGCGAGCGCGGCCCGCTGCGGGGCCGTTGGATACAGCCGGTACCGGTATCGAAGTAGCACACCTGTTCAACGACGAAGCGACCCACCCGAAACGGCCATAAGACCGTGGCGATAGCCACAGGACCGAATTGCCGAGTCGAAGACCAGGCTGCGGCGATGAAGCCGAGCGTGGCCGTGTGGAAGACCGGCAACGCGGTCGAGGTGGAGATCCGCTGAGCCGGACCCGGGCGGCTGTACGCCTCGGCAGGAGGCGCGGCCGCCCGGCGAACCCCTGCGGCGGCGGGGCAGGAGAACGGCGGCGGAACGACCGCGCCTGGAGACCGGGTCGACTCCGCTGGCGCGGCGACGGTAACCGTGCTGCGAGGTGGCGCAGTGCCGCGACGTAGCCGTCGAAGCCGAGGCCGGCGATGACGCCCTCGGCGTGGGCCGACACGAACGAGCGGTGCCGGAACTCCTCGCGCTTGTGGACGTTGGAGAGGTGGACCTCGATGAGCGGGGCCGTGAGCTGGGCGCACGCGTCGCCGACGGCGACCGAGTAGTGGGTCCAGGCGGCGGCGTTGAGGACCACCGGGTAGCCGTGGTCGGCGGCCTCGTGGAGCCACTCGAGCATCTCGCCCTCGTGGTTCGTCTGGCGGAAGTCCACGTCGAGGCCCAGTTCCGCGCCGGTCTTGACGCAGAGCGCCTCGAGGTCGGCCAGGGTCTGGGAGCCGTAGATCGCCGGTTCGCGCTTGCCGAGCCGGTTGAGGTTCGGGCCGTTCAGGACCAGGGTCTTCATGCCGTGAGCCTCTCATAGGCCTCGCGCTGCTGCTCGGCGGTCACGTCGTCCGCGACGACCGGCTTCGCGAGCGCGTCGAGGAGGACGAAGCGCTGGGTCGCGCCGACGTTCTTCTTGTCGATCTTCATGACCTTGAGGAGGTCGTCCCAGCGGCCGGGCTCGTAGGTCGTGGGCAGGCCGAGGGACTCCAGGACCGACCGGGTGCGCGCGACGAGGTCGACGCGGCCGGTGATCGCGTTCAGGTGCGCGGCGTAGACCATGCCGACGGCGACGGCGTCGCCGTGGCGCCAGCGGTAGTGCTCGAGCTTCTCGATGGCGTGCGCGAAGGTGTGCCCGTAGTTGAGGATCGCGCGCAGGCCGCCTTCCTTGAGGTCGGAGGCGACGACTTCGGCCTTGACGGCGATGGCGCGCTCGACGAGTTCGGCGACGACCGGGCCGGAGGCGTCGAGTGCGGCTTCGGGGTCGGCTTCGACCAGGTCGAGGATGACCGGGTCGGCGATGAAGCCGGCCTTGACGACCTCGGCGAGGCCGGCGGCGAGGTCGCGCCTGGGGAGGGTCGCGAAGGTGTCGAGGTCGACGAGGACGGCGCGCGGGGGGTGGAAGGCGCCGACGAGGTTCTTGCCGGCGGCGGTGTTGACGCCGGTCTTGCCGCCGACGGCCGCGTCGACCGCGCCGAGCAGCGAGGTCGGGACGTGGACGACGGCGACCCCGCGGAGCCAGCAGGCGGCGACGAACCCGGCGAGGTCGGTGACGGCGCCGCCGCCGACGCCGACGACGAGGTCGGTGCGGGTGAAGCCTTCGGCGCCGAGCGCCTCCCAGCACTGCTCGGCGACGGCGACGGTCTTGCCGTCCTCGGCGTCGGGCAGCTCCATGAGGGTGGCCTCGACGCCGTCGGGCAGGAGCGAGCCGACCCGTTCGGCGAGCGCGGCGGTGCTGGCGGTGTGGAGGACGGCGACGCGGGCGGCCTTCCCGAGGAACTCGGGGAGGCGGTCGACCGTGCCGTGTCCGATGAGGACCGGGTACGGCGCCTCGGCGTCGTTGACGACGACGGTGCGGACGGCGAGCTTCGCCCGGATCTCGGCGGCCAGGTCGGCCGCGTCCCGTCCGGTGGTGTCGATCTCGATGTCGGCGACCTCGCGGTAGAGCGGCAGGCGCTCGTCCATGAGCCGGCGGAGCGTGGCGCGCGGGTTCACGGCCAGGAGCGGGCGGCCCTTGTCGATCTCGTTGCGGCGCACGGCTTCGGCGAGGTCCACGCGGAGGTGGACGACGGTGACGTCGGCGAGGAGCTTGCGGGTGGACTCGGCGAGGACCGCGCCGCCGCCGAGGGCGAGGACGCCGTCGTGCTCGGCCACGGCGCGGCGGACCGCTTCGCGTTCGAGGGCGCGGAAGTGCTCCTCGCCGTCGTCGACGAAGATGTCCGCGATCGGCTTGCCGGCGGCGGCGACGATGTCGGCGTCGGCGTCGCGGAAGGGGACGCCGAGCGATTCGGCCAGGGCGCGGCCGATCGTGGTCTTGCCGGAGCCGGGCGGGCCGACGATGACGACCAGGCTCATCGGTGTGCTCCGGACATGCGATGCCCTCCAGACATTCGGTGCTCTCCGGTCGGTGCGCACTCCGGTTCGGAGTGCGGCGCCGCGTCGCGGCGCCGGCGGGCGCGGGCTACTTGACCCGCAGGTGCTCGAGGTACTGCTCGAAGTTGCGGCGGGACTCGGCCACAGAGTCGCCGCCGAACTTCTCGAGGGCGGCCTCGGCGAGGACGTAGGCGACCATGTGCTCGGCGACGACGGCCCCGGCGGGGACCGCGCAGACGTCGGAGCGCTGGTTGATGGCCTCGGCGGGCTCGCCGGTGGTGGTGTCGATGGTGCGCAGCGGGCGCGTGAGCGACGAGATGGGTTTGAGCATGGCGGAGACGCGGAGCGGCTGGCCGGTGGTGATGCCGCCTTCGAGGCCGCCGGCGCGGTCGGTGAGGCGCTGGACGCCGTCGGGGCCGGGGACGATCTCGTCGTGGGCGGAGGAGCCGCGGACGGCGGACTGCATGAGGCCGTCGCCGATCTCGACGGCCTTGACCGACTGGATCGACATGAGCGCGGCGGCGAGGCGGGCGTCGAGCTTGCGGTCCCACTGGACGTGGGAGCCGAGCCCGGGCGGGACGTTGTAGGCGAGGACCTCGACGACGCCGCCGAGGGTGTCGGCGTCCTTCTTGGCGGCGTCGACCTCGGCGACCATGCGGGCGGAGGCTTCGGGGTCCATGCAGCGCAGCGGGTCGGCGTCGACGGCGTCGAAGTCGTCCGGGGTGGGGACGAGGCCGTCCTTGGCGCGGACCGGGCCGAGGGCCTTGACGTGGGAGACGATGGCGATGCCGAACGCCTGCCGGAGGAACGCCTTGGCGGCGGTGCCGCCGGCGACGCGGGCGGCGGTCTCGCGGGCGGAGGCGCGCTCGAGGATCGGGCGGGCGTCCTCGTGGTCGTACTTCTGCATGCCGGCGAGGTCGGCGTGGCCGGGGCGGGGCCGGGTGAGGGGGGCGTTGCGGGCGACGCCTTCGAGTTCGGCGGGGTCGACCGGGTCGGCCGCCATGACGGTCTCCCACTTGGGCCATTCGGAGTTGCCGACGCGGATGGCGACGGGCGAGCCGAGGGTGCGCCCGTGGCGCAGGCCGCCGATGAAGTTCACGACGTCGGCCTCGAACTTCATGCGGGCGCCGCGGCCGTAGCCGAGGCGGCGGCGCGCCAGTTCGGCGGCGACCGCCTCAGTGGTCAGTTCGATCCCGGCGGGCAGGCCGTCGATCGTGACCACGAGTTCGGGGCCGTGGGACTCTCCAGCTGTCATCCATCGCAACACGGGGTCAAGTCTGCCATCCGGGTCGGTGTGATCCGGCACCTGGTGGGAGGCGCGTCTCAGCGCCTGGACATGTTTCTGGCCGCCCTCGGCATTCGGAGGGCGGCCGGACGCGGTCGTGCGGTTCGGAATCGGATCACTTGTTGTCGAACGCCTTGCCGAAGTCGACGAGGACGACCGGCTGCTCGCCGACGACCTCCGCGTCGTGGCCCGGCGGGATCTCGAACGCGTCGCCCGCGTTGATGTCCTTGTCGGTGCCGTCGTTCATGTGGACCCGCAGATGCCCTTCGACGCAGTAGCCGAGATGGTGGGCCTGGCAGGCGTCGGTGCCGACGATCGGCTTGACGTCGTTGGACCAGCGCCAGCCCCGCTCGAAGGTCGACAGCTCGACGGGCTGGCCGTCGATCATCACGGTGTCGCGGTGTCCGTGGCCGCTGAGGTCGAGCGTGTCGTCGGGCTGCTTGAAGCTCTTTACCGCTAGTCGAGTCATGGTGTTCACCTCCCACTCCCGAGTCTATGGCGATTTCACGAATCACATTCGCGTTCGGGTGTTGCGCTGCTCCGAACGGCCGATGGAGATCTGCCCGGACGGCGCTCCTTGGGGGCTGCGGAAACGTAAGTTACCGCATAGTATTCGTTGCGCACGGGTGCCGCTCCCCATCAATGTCCGTCGAATTCCGCGGCGCCCGCGACGACCACGAAGAGGTGATCGACCCATGCGGACCCCCGCGACGACGACGAGGCGGGCCGCGGCCCTGGCGGCCGCGCTCGCGCTCGGCTTGACCGGCTGCACGGCCGAGGAGGAGGGCCCGGCGCCGACGCCGGGCGTCACGGCCGACACGGTCACCATCGGGACCCACCAGCCCCTGACCGGGCCGGCCGCGGCCGGGTACTCGGCGGTGTCGGCGGCGACCTCGGCGTACTTCGCGTACGTCAACGACAACGGCGGCGTCCACGGGCGGAGCATCGAGTACCTGGTCAAGGACGACGCCTACCAGCCGCAGCAGACGAACGAGGTCGTGACCGAGCTGGTCGAGGACGAGGAGGTCCTCGCGGTCGTCAACGGCCTCGGCACCCCCACGCACTCGGTGGTGCTCGACTACCTCGCGCAGGAGGGCGTGCCGGACCTGTTCATCGCATCGGGCTCCCGGGTGTGGAACCAGCCGTCCCTGTACCCCAACGCGTTCGGGTACAACGCCGAGTACACGACCGAGGGCGCGGCGCTCGCGCAGTACGCGTCGGAGCAGGAGCCGGGCGCGAAGGTGTGCGTCCTGGGCCAGGCCGACGACTACGGCGAGGGCATCCTCGAAGGCGTCGAGGCGGTCATGGGCGGCAACGAGATCACCGAGATCCAGACGTACACGACGTCGATGACCGACATCTCGGTGCAGATCGGCGCGCTCAAGGCCGCCGGATGCGAGGTGAACATCCTCGGGACGATCAACGGGTTCACGGCGCTCGCGGTCGCCACGGCCGCGCAGCTCGACTGGTTCCCGCAGTGGTACGTGTCCTCCTCGGGCGCGGACTACCCGACCCTCGTCGGGCACCTGGGCGAGGAGGCGGCCGCGCAGCTCCTGGAGGGCATGGTGTGCGTCAACTACCTGCCGTACGGGCCCGACAACGAGTGGACGGCGCTGTTCCGGCAGATCAACGACGAGTACAACGGCGGCGCGCCGTTCACCGCGAACACGGTGCTCGGGATGAGCGTCGGCTACCTGTTCGCGGAGGCGCTCGCGGCCGCCGGGGAGGAGCCGACCCGGGAATCGCTGATCGCGGCCGTCGAGTCGGGCACGCTGCGCGGCAACGGGATCGTGCCGCTGTCCTTCAGCGAGACCAACCACGGCGGGTACAGCACGGTCGGGATCATGACCGTGGAGGACGGCGTCCAGGACTACAACGGGACCACGTACGAGGTCGAGGTCGGGCAGGTGAGCGAGGTCGAGGCCGACCCGGTGCCGCTGCTCAACGGCGGCATCCCGGCGGGCTGACGCGGGACGGGCCCGGCCTCGCGGCCGGGCCCGTCCCTCTTAACCCCAGAGCAAAGCTTGATCGCGGCTAGCGGTAGAACGCCGGCCGCTCGGGCAGGTCGACCGGGACGACCGCGCCGGTGCGGCGGGCCTTCACGGCCGCGTTCGTGACCACGGTGGCGGCGTAGCCGTCCCAGGCGCTCGGACCGGCCGGCTCGCCGGTGTGCAGCGAGTCGACCCACTCCTGGAGCTCGACGTCGAACGCGTCGGCGAAACGGCTCGGGAAGTCCTGGACCACCGCGAACGAGGCCCGGCCCCCGCTGCGGACCACGGGCGCGGCGGGGTCGGGGAGCCGCACCGTGCCGGTCTCGCCGACGATCTCGCACTGGATGTCGTAGCCGTACCGGCAGTTGACGAACACCTCGACGTCGACGCGGGCGCCCGACGCGGTCTCCAGCAGCAGGATCTGCGGGTCCACCAGGTGCGGGTACCGGTTCGAGGTCGAGCGCGGCACGACCACCTGGGCGGTCGCGAACTCCTCGCCCAGGAGCCAGCGGAGGGCGTCGACCTCGTGGACGGCCGTGTCGACCATCGGCTTGTCCGAGTGGTACGACTCGGGCGAGTCGGGGTTGCGGTGGACGCAGTGGGCCATGAGCGGCGCGCCGATGCCGCCGGCGTCGAGCACGGCCTTCATCTGGCGGTACCCGGCGTCGTAGCGGCGCATGAACCCGACCTGGACGAGGCGCTTCCCGTGCGCCTGCTCCGCTTCGAGGATCCGCAGCCCGTCCGCCGCCTCCGTGGTCAGCGGCTTCTCGCAGAACACCGGCTTGCCCGCGGCGATGCACGCGAGGACCTGCTCGGCGTGCGCCGGCCCCCACGAGGTCACCACGACGGCCTCGACCTCGGCGTCCTCGATGAGCTTCTCGGCGGAGTCCACGACGCGGGCCCCGGCGGCGCCCGCCACGGCCTCGGCGCGCTCGGGGTCGATGTCGGACACGGCGGCCACCTCCGCGCCGCTGACGGTCCCGGAGAGGCGCTTGACGTGCTCCTCGCCGATCCAGCCGGTGCCGATCAAGCCGATCTTCATGGGCCTGTCCCTCTCTGTGTGCGGTGTCAGGGCTGCGGGCGGCGGGCCCCGAGCCCGCAGCCGTTCAGGTACTCGCGCGTGCGGACCGCGATCGGGAGGGGCACGTCCGGCTCGCACGGGTACAGGTCCTGCTCGACGATCACGAACAGGTCGGCGTCGAGCCCGGACAGGGCGGTCACGATGTCGGCGGGGTTCGGGACCCCCGCGGGCGGCTCGACGCAGACGCCGCGCTTGACGGCCTCCCCGAAACCGAGGCGCTCCTCGCGGACCTGCCGCAGGATCCCGGGGTCCATCTGCTTGATGTGGACGTAGCCGATCCGCTCCGCGTACCGGCCGATCAGGTCGAGGCTGTCGCCGCCGCCGTAGGCGACGTGCCCGGTGTCCAGGCACAGCGACACGTGGTCGGGGTCGGTGCCGTCGAGGAACGCCTCGATCTGCGCCTGGGTGCAGATCTGCGTGTCGGCGTGCGGGTGGACGTCGATGCGGACGCCGTGCTCCTCGAACATGCGCTTCCCGATGCGGTTCGCCGCCGCGTGCACCGTCTTCCACTGCCCGGCGTCCCACTCGACGACGTCGTCGACCGCGCCGGTCTTCTCGTCGCGGTACAGCGGCGGGATGAGCACGACGTGCCGCGCGCCCTGGGAGGCGGCGAGCGCGGCGACCCTGCCGACGGCGCGGAGCGTCTCCTCGAACCGCTCGGGGCGGTGGAGGTTCCCGAAGACGGTGCCGCCGGAGACCTTCAGGCCGCGGCTGCCGAGCTCGTCGCGCAGCACTTCGGGGTCGGTCGGCAGGTAGCCGTAGGGGCCCAGTTCGAGCCATTCGTACCCGGACTCGGCGAGCTCGTCGAGGAACCGCGTGTACGGGAGCTGGCGGTCGTCCTCGGGGAACCACACGCCCCACGAGTCGGGGGCCGATCCGAGGCGCAGGTTCGGGGCGGTAGGTGTCGGCATCGACGTCTCTCCTGTCCGGTCAGCTGCTGGTAGGGAAGTGGAACGCGGCGCCGGCGGTCTGGCGGACCTCGGGCCAGCGGCTGGTGACGGTCTTGGCGCGGGTGTAGAAGCGGACCCCGTCGGGGCCGTGGATCGGGGAGTCGCCGATGAGGGAGTCCTTCCAGCCGCCGAACGAGTAGTAGGACATGGGCACCGGGATCGGCACGTTGACGCCGATCATCCCGACCTCGACCTCCCGCTGGAAGCGGCGGGCCGCGGCGCCCGACGAGGTGAAGATCGCCGTGCCGTTGCCGTACGGGTTCGCGTTGACGAGCGCGATCGCCTCGTCCACAGTAGCCGCTCGGGCGACGGCCAGGACCGGCCCGAAGATCTCCTCGCGGTAGGCGTCCATGTCGGGCGTGACCCGGTCGAGCACCGTGGGGCCCACGAAGAAGCCGCCCTCGTGGCCGGGCACGGTGAGCCCGCGGCCGTCGACCACCGGGACGGCGCCCTGGTCGATCCCCGAGGCCACGAGCGCGGTGATGCGCTCGCGGGACGCGGCGGTGACGACCGGGCCCATCTCCGAGGCCGGGTCGTCGCCGGGGCCGACCTTCACCGCTTCGGCCTTGCGCTTGAGGACCTCCACGAGCGCGTCGCCGGCGTCGCCGACCGCCACGCCCACCGAGATGGCCATGCACCGCTGGCCGGCTGAGCCGAACGCGGCCGCCGTCAGGTGGTCGGCGGCGAATTCGAGGTCGGCGTCAGGGAGGACGACGGCGTGGTTCTTGGCGCCCCCGAGGGCCTGGACGCGCTTGCCGGTCGCGGTCGCCCGCTCGTGCACGTACTTGGCGATCGGGGTCGAGCCGACGAAGGAGACCGCGGCGATGCCCGGGTGGTCGAGGATCGCGTCGACCGCGGCCTTGTCGCCGTGGACGACGTTGAACACGCCGTCGGGCAGGCCCGCCTCGGCGTACAGCTCGGCGACGAGGTTCGACACCGACGGGTCGCGCTCGGAGGGCTTGAGGACGAACGTGTTCCCGGTGGCGATCGCCATGGGGTGCATCCACATCGGGACCATGATCGGGAAGTTGAACGGCGTGATCCCGGCGCACACGCCGAGCGGCCGGCGGAAGTTGAAGACGTCCACGCCGCCCGAGACCTGGTCGGAGTAGGAGCCCTTGAGCGCCTCGGCGATCCCGCACGCGTACTCCACGATCTCGCGGCCGCGGACGATCTCGCCGCGGGCGTCGTCGACGACCTTGCCGTGCTCGGCGGAGACGAGCCTCGCCAGCGCGTCCTCGTGCTTGCACAGCAGTTCGCGGAACCGGAACATGATCCTGGTGCGCTGCGACAGGGACGAGTCGCCCCAGGCTTCGAACGCCTTCGCGGCGGCGGCGACGGCCGCGTCGACGTCGGCGGGGCCGGCGAGGAGGACGTCGCGGGCGGGCTCGCCGGTGGCGGGGTTGTAGACCGCGGCGGTGCGGGTGGAGGCGCCGCGGGTGAAGGCGCCGCCGATCCAGTGCTCGATGGTCATTCCGGCTCCTCAGAGGTAGTGGCGCTGGGCGCGTTTGCGGTCGGTGTAGGCGTCGAAGGCCGCGCGGGTGGAGTCGAGTTCGGACACTTCACTGACGGGCACGTCCCACCAGGCGCTCTGGGGCAGCCCGGGCGAGCGGGGGTCGGTCTCGACGTGGACGACGGTGGTCGTCAGGGCGGACTTGGCGGTCGCGATCGCCTCCTTGAACTCGGCCGTCGAGGCGGCGGTGAGCACGTTCGCGCCGAGGCTGGCGGCGTTGGCGGCGAGGTCGACCGGGAGGGTGTCGCCGTCGAGGAGGCCGGTCTCGGCGTCGCGGTAGCGGTAGGCGGTGCCGAAGCGCTGCGAGCCGAGCGATTCGGAGAGCGCCCCGATCGAGGCGAAGCCGTGGTTCTGGACGATGACGATGACGACCTTGACGCCTTCGGAGACGAGGGTGGGGATCTCGGAGGCGAGCATCAGGTAGGAGCCGTCGCCGACGAGGACGAACACGCCGCGGTCGGGGTCGGCGAGCTTGCAGCCGAGTCCGGCGGCGATCTCGTAGCCCATGCACGAGTAGCCGTATTCGACGTGGTACTGCTTCGGGTCCCTTGAGCGCCACATCATCTGGAGGTCGCCGGGCATGGAGCCGGCGGCGTTGACCACGATGTCGCGCTCGTCCACGGCGTCGTTGAGGGCGCCGAGGATCTCGGTCTGGGACGGCAGGGGCCGGCGGCCCTGCGGATCGGCTCCGGGGGTGTCGCCGCGGGGGCGCTTGGCGCGGTCGACGACCGTCTGCCATTCGCCGGCGAGCGCGGCGGCGCGGGCGGTCCAGGCCGGGTCGGCGCGCCACTCCCCCGGGCCGCTGCTGCCGAGGGCCCGGTCGAGGGCGGTGATGCCGGCGCGGGCGTCGGCGACGAGGGCGACGGCCGAGTGCTTGGCGGCGTCGAACGCGGCGACGTTCAGGTTCACGAAGGCGGCGTCGCCGAAGACGGTGTGGCTGGCGGTGGTGAAGTCGGTGTACCGGGTGCCGATGCCGAGGACCGCGTCCGCCTCGGCGGCGAGGAGGTTCGCGGCGCGGGAGCCGGTGGAGCCGAGCGCGCCGACGGCCTGCGGGTGGTCCCAGGGGACCGAGCCGCGCCCGGCGTGGGTCTCGGCGACGGGGATGCCGCGGGCGGCCGCGAAGGCGCGCAGCTCCTCGGTGGCGCGGGAGTAGACGACGCCGCCGCCGGCGACGATGAGCGGCCGCGAGGCGGACCGCAGGACCGCCAGGGCCGCGTCGAGTTCGGCGGGGTCGGGTTCGGGGCGGCGGACGGTCCATACGCGCTCGCGGAAGAACTCGGCGGGCCAGTCGTAGGCCTCGGCCTGGACGTCCTGCGGGAGGCAGAGGGTGACGGCGCCGGTCTCGACCGGGTCGGCGAGCACCCGCATCGCGGCGAGCGCGGCGGGGATGAGCTGCTCGGGGCGCCAGACGCGGTCGAAGTACTTCGAGACGGGCCGGAACGCGTCGTTGACGGAGACGTCGCCGGCGCGGGCGTCCTCGAGCTGCTGGAGCACCGGGTCGGGGGCGCGGGTCGCGAAGACGTCGGAGGGCAGGAGCAGCACGGGGAGCCGGTTGACGGTGGCGAGGGCGGCGCCGGTGACCATGTTGGTGGAGCCGGGGCCGATCGAGGCGGTGCACGCGTACGTGGAGAGCCGGTCGGTGAGCTTGGCGTAGGCGGTGGCGGCGTGGACCATGGCCTGCTCGTTGCGGGCGAGGAGGTAGGGCATGTCGGCCTCGCCGGTCTTGGCGGCCTGGAGGAGCGCCTGCCCGAGGCCGGCGACGTTGCCGTGGCCGAAGATGCCGAAGGTGCCGTTGACGAGGCGGCGGCGCTCGCCGTCGCGCTCGGTGTACTGGGCGGCGAGGAAGCGGACGAGGGCCTGGGCCACGGTGAGTCGGACGGTGGTCATCGGGCGGTCTCCTTCGCGTCCCAGGTGGAGCGGATCCAGGCGTGGGCGGGGTCGTCGGTGATCAGCCAGTCGCGCCGGCCGGGGCCGGCCATGACGTTGAGGTAGAACAGGTCGTAGCCGGGGGCGGCGGCGCTGGGTCCGTGCCAGCCGTGCGGGACGAGGACGACGTCGCCGGTCCGGACCTCGGCGGTGACGTCGATCGGCCGGCCGGGGGTGCCGTAGACGCGGTGGAAGGCGAACCCTTCGGGCCGGTCGGTCTCGAAGTAGTAGATCTCCTCGAGCACCGACTCGCCGTCGCGTTCCTCGTCGTGCTTGTGGGGCGGGTAGGAGGACCAGTTCCCGCCGGGGGTGACGACCTCGCAGACGAGGAGCTTGTCGGCGTCGAAGGTGCCGGGCATGCAGTAGCCGCGGACCTGGCGGGCGCAGGTGCCGGCGCCGCGGTCCTCGACGGGGACCCGGTCGGCGCGGCCGCGGCGGGCGGGGAGGCGGCGGTCGCATTCGGCGGAGGCGAGCGCGAACCGGCCGCCCGCTGCGCTGCTGACGGTGACCTGGGCTTCCCTGGGGGCGTAGGCGAAGTCGGCGGCGCCGTCGAAGACGCCGGCCCGGCCTTCGAGGTGGAACCGCTCGCCGTCGCAGTCGACGTCGCAGGAGCCCGAGAGCGGGAGGACCAGGTGCTCGGCGGTGCCGGTGCCGAAGGTGTGCGAGCCGCCGGGCTCGAGTGCGAGGACCTTGAGGCCGGAGTGGACCCAGCCGGCGGACTGCGGGGTCACGACGGTGTCGTAGCGGCCGTCCGCGGTGGAGCGGGCGGGCAGGTGGTATCGGTTCACAGCAGGTCCACCACTTTCTGGACGGCGCCGGCGACGTCGCCGTCGGCCGGGTAGAGGAGGGATCGTCCCACGGTCAGGCCGACGGCGTTGGGCGCTTCGAGCGCCTCGCTCCACTTGTCGCGCTGGGCGTCGAGGTCGGCGACCTCGCCGCCGAGGAGGACGACGGGGAGTGTGGTGGCGGCGGCGACCCGGGCGGGGTCGGGGACGGTGGGGAGTTTGAGCCAGGTGCGGGCGGAGGTGGTGCCGAGGCCGGCGGCGACGGCGACGGACCGGATGACCGCTTCGGTGGAGAGGTCGTTGACGAGCCTGCCGTCCTCGCGGGTGGAGACGAAGGGCTCGACCATGGCGATGAGGCCGCGGCTCGCGAGGGCGTCGACCGCGTGCGCGGTCTGCTCGAGGACCGCGGGGGTGGCCGGGTCGCCGTAGTCGATGCGGGTGAGGGTCTTGCCGCCGTCGAAGCCGAGGCGGGCGATGCCGTCGGCGGTCATGCCGGTGAACCGGTCGTCGATCTCCCATGCGGCGCCGGCGAGGCCGCCGCGGTTCATGGACCCGAACACGGTCTTCCCGTCGAGGGCGCCGAGGAGGAGCAGGTCTTCGAGGATGTCGGCGGTGCCGAGGACGCCGGTGCAGCCGGGGTTGTCCAGGGCGGTGCAGAGCCGGTCGAGGAGGTCGGCGCGGTCGGCCATGGCGAGCGGGTCGCCGCCGGTGCCGAGCGCGCCGCGGGCGGGGTGGTCGGCGGCGATGACGAGGCAGCGGCCGGAGGGCCCGACTGGGCTGTCGGGGCGCTTGCGTGCGGCGGCCGCTTCGGCGACGGCCCCGGGGCGGTGCAGGCGGGTCTCGGTGAGCAGCGCGAGCCGGTCAGCGCGCATCCGCCGCCTCCTTGAGCTTGGCGTCGACTTCGGTCTCGGTGGGCATGGCCGAGGAGCAGGCGAGGCGGCCCGCGACGATGGCGCCGGCGGCGTTGGCGCGGGCGATGACCTGGTCGAGCGGGAGTCCGGCGAGGAGGCCGTGGGCGAGGGCGCCGCCGAAGGCGTCGCCGGCGCCGAGGCCGTTGACGACCTCGACCGGGGCGGGCGGGAGCTCGACGTCGCCGGAGTCGTCGACGGCGAGGACGCCTTTCGGGCCCTGCTTGACGACGGCGAGTCGGACGCCCTTGTCGCGCAGGCGCTTTGCGGCCTCGCGCGGGTCGCGGGTGCCGACGGCGACCTCCACTTCGTCGAGGTTGCCGACCGCGACGTCGGCGAAGGCGAGGGCGCGTTCGATCCAGCGGCGGGCGTCGCCGGGGCCGTTCCCGGCGGTGCCGCTCCAGAACATGGGGCGCCAGTCGAGGTCGAGGACGGTGAAGGGGCAGGGGCGGCTCGCTTCGAGGGCGGCGAGGGTGGCGGTGCGGCTGGGTTCGGCGCACAGGCCGGTGACGGTGGCCCAGAAGACCTGCGCGGCGGCGACGGCGGCGGTGTCGAGCTCGGCGGCGGCCACGTTCAGGTCGGGGGCCTTCGGGTGGCGGTAGAAGTACAGCGGGAAGTCGTCGGGTGGGAAGACCTCGCAGAACGTGATCGGGGTGGGGTTGTGCGGGTCGGTGCCGACGAAGCGGTCGTCGACGCCGAACTCGCCGAGCGCCTGCCGCGCGTACGTTCCGAACGGGTCGTCGCCGACCTTGGTGATCACCGCGGCCCGCCGCCCGTACCTCGCGGCTGCGACGGCGACGTTGGTCGGCGAGCCGCCCAGGTACTTGTTGAACGACGCGACCTCGGGGATCGGGACGCCGGTCTGGGCCGGGTACAGGTCGACGCCGATGCGGCCCATCGTGAGCACTTCGAAGGGGTCGCCGGGGCCGGTTCGCCGCTGCGGAGCCAACATCGCCTCCTCATAGGGCAGTGTTCGACGTTCGGGACGTGTGTTCCACGCGTGGTTCGGATATGCGGTTCGGCCGCGTGGTTCAGGACGTGGTGCGGCGGCCGCCGACTGTCGGCGGTCGCCGTTTGCTCATGATATGTCTGTTTAGAGCGCGCTACTAGCGCGCTCTAGTAGAGCTAGAATGGCATGCACCACGTCACGCAGTCAAGTGGTCGCGTATGAAAAACTTCAATACGCATCGATCGGAAGGACCACGACCCGATGACCCCCCGAAACCCGCGACAAGGATCTGACCGCATCCCGGCACCGCGGTCGCGCAAGCCCACCATGGCGGACGTCGCCGCCGAGCTGGGCGTCTCGCGGGCGCTCGTGTCCCTGGTGTTCAGGGACCAGCCCGGTGCGAGCCCGGAGACGCGCGAGCGCGTCTTCGAGGCCGCCGCCCGCCTCGGCTACAAGCCCGACATGGCCGCGCGGCTCCTCGCGCGCGGCCGCAGCAAAGTGCTCGGCGTGCTCTTCACCGCCCGCAACCCCCACCACGTGGACCTCGTCGAGGCCATCTACCCCACCGCCGAGGAGCTCGGCTACGACCTGGTGCTCAGTGCCGCGGTCCCCAGCCGCGACGAGCACAAGGCCATCGAGGCGCTCGTCGGCCACCGCAGCGAGGCGCTCCTGCTGTGCGGCCCGACGATCAGCGAGGAGGACATCGCCGATTTGGGAGCGCGCCTCCCGGTGGTCGTCCTCGGCCGCCACCTCAAGGGCAGCGCCGCGGTCGACATCGTGACCTCCTACGACCGGCCCGGCGCCCGCGAGGTCGTCGACCACCTGGTCGGTCTCGGGCACCGCGACATCGCGCACGTCGACGGCGGCTCGCGCCCCGGCGCCCCCGAGCGACGGCGGGCGTACCGCGACGCGATGCGCGCGCACGGCCTGGCCGACCGCATCCGGATCATCCCCGGGAACCACACGGAGGAAGGCGGCCAGGACGCCGCGAGGACGATGCTCGCCGACGACGCGACGCTGCCGACGGCGGTGTTCGCCTCGAACGACCAGTGCGCGATCGGCCTGCTCGACGTGTTCACGCGGGCCGGCGTGAAGATCCCCGAGCAGGTCTCGATCGTCGGCTACGACGACTCGCACATCGCCGGCCTCAGCCACATCGACCTCACCACGGTCCGGCAGGACGTGCCCCGCCTCGCCCGGCTCGCGGTCGAGGCGGCCGACGAGCAGCTCCGCGGCGCCCGCGAACCGGGCGCGACCCTCAAGCTCGAGTCCAAACTGGTCGTACGCGGCACCAGCGGCCCGCCGACGCAGCGCTGAAGCGATCCGAGATCCGGGATCCGAGATCCGACGACTCCTGGCCCGCGTTTCACGCCGGCGGTTCGTTCACCCGGTCCGGTGATCCTGCGGCCGCGCCCGGCCGTCTTCGTCGCACCCGCGGCGGAGGATCGCACCCATGTCTCCCCGGGCGGGTGGGGGTTCGGGATAGAGGTACCACTGCCCCGCCCACCCGCCCTGCGGGCGGCGCGCAGGTCCGTCCCGCGGGCAGCGCTTGCCGTCTCGCGCGGCGCCCTCGATCGCACTCCAGTGCGCGAATCGACTCCTTGACATCCATGAATATCAATGACAGGATGTGCGTGGAATCGCTCCCAATACTCGCGAGGAGAGCACCCGCATGCCACGACCAGCACGACCCCTCCGTTCCCGGCGCCGACACCTGGCACTCGCCGCCTTGACCGCCGTCGCCCTCGGCGCGGCGGCCGCCGCACCCGCGGCGCACGCTCAGGACGAGCCCACCGACCTCATCACCAACGGCGACTTCGCCGACGGCACCGCCGGCTGGTGGACCACCGCGAACCTGACCGGCGCCGTCGACGCCGGCGAGTGGTGCATCGACGTCCCCGGCGGGACCGCCAACGCGTGGGACGCCATCGTCGGCCAGGACGGTCTGCCCCTCGTCACCGGCGAGTCGTACGAGCTGCAGTTCACCGCCCGGGCCTCGTCCGATGTGAGCGTCCGGGCCCTCGTCCAGCGCCCCGTCGACCCCTGGCCGACCGCGCTCGAGGAGTTCCCGCTCCTCACCGCCGAGCCGCAGGACTTCAGCTTCACCTTCACCGCCAACGCCGACTGGACCGACGCGCAGCTCGCGTTCCAGATCGGCCGCCACGCCGAGCCGTGGCAGTTCTGCCTATCGGAGGTCAAGTTGCTCACCGGTGCCGAACCGCCCGTGTACGACCCGGACACGGGTCCGCGCGTACGGGTCAACCAGGTCGCCTACGTCCAGGACGGTCCGAAGCGGGCGACGCTCGTGACCGAGTCCGCCGAGTCGGTGCCGTGGCGGCTCCACGACGCCGAGGGCGCCCTCGTGGCCGAGGGCGCGACCGCGCCGTACGGCGAGGAGTCCACGTCGGGCGAGTCGGTGCACGTCATCGACTTCTCCGCCGTGACCGCCGCCGGGGAGGGCTTCACGCTCACCGCCGACGGCGAGACCTCGTACCCGTTCGCGATCGGCGGCGACGCCTACCGCGACCTCGCGGTCGACGCGATGTCGTTCTACTACCCGCAGCGGTCGGGCATCGCGATCGACGACGCCATCGCCCCCGGGTACGGCCGCGAGGCCGGGCACGTCGACGTCGCGCCCAACCAGGGCGACGGGTCGGTGACCTGCTTCGGCGGCGCGTGCGACTACACGCTGGACGTGACCGGCGGCTGGTACGACGCGGGCGACCACGGCAAGTACGTCGTCAACGGCGGCATCTCGGTCGCGCAGCTCATGTCGGTGTACGAGCGGACGCTCCACGCGCCGACCGGCGACGCCGGGCGGCTCGCCGACGGGTCGCTGCGCATCCCCGAGCACGGCGACGGCGTCCCGGACGTCCTCGACGAGGCCCGCTGGGAGATCGAGTTCCTCATGTCGATGCAGGTGCCGGCGGGCGAGGAGCTCGCGGGCATGGCGCACCACAAGGTCCACGACGAGCGCTGGACGGGCCTGCCGCTCATGCCCGCCGACGACCCGCAGCCGCGCTACCTGTACCCGCCGTCGACCGCGGCGACGCTGAACCTGGCCGCCGCGGCGGCGCAGGCGGCGCGACTGTTCGAGCCGTACGACGCCGAGTTCGCGGCGCAGGCCCTGGAGGCGGCCGAGACCGCGTGGGCCGCGGCGCTGGCGCACCCGGACGTCTACGCCCCCAACACGAGCCCCGACGGCGGCGGTCCCTACGGGGACTCCAAGGTCGAGGACGAGTTCTACTGGGCGGCCGCGGAGCTGTTCCTGACGACGGGTGCGAAGGAGTACGAGGAGTTCGTGCTCGACTCGAAGCTCCACGACGCCGACGTGTTCAGCGAGTCCGGCTTCTGGTGGGGCGAGGTCGCCCAGCTCGGGAAGCTCGACCTGGCCCTGGTGCCGAACGCGCTGCCGGGTCGCGACGAGGTCGTCGCGCAGGTCGTGGCCGGAGCGGACCTCTACCTGGCGCAGCAGGACGAGAGCCCGTGGGACCTCGGGTACGGGTCGAACGGGAACTTCGACTGGGGCTCCAACAGCGCGGTGCTCAACCGGCTCGTGGTCGTGGCGACGGCGTTCGACCTGACCGGCGAGGCGCGGTACCGCGACGGCGTGCTGGCCGGGCTCGACTACATCCTGGGCCGCAACGCGATGGGGAACTCGTACGTGACCGGGTACGGCTCGCACTTCTCGGAGAACCAGCACAGCCGCTGGTACGCGAACCAGCTCGACCCGAACCTGCCGAACCCGCCCGCCGGGACGCTGTCCGGCGGCCCGAACTCGATCGCGTCCACGTGGGACCCGGTGGCGCAGCGGTGGCTCGCCGGCTGCGCGCCGCAGCGGTGCTACATCGACGACATCGGGTCGTGGGCGACGAACGAGCTCACGGTGAACTGGAACGCGCCGCTCGCGCAGATCGCGAACTTCGCGGCCGAGCAGTCCGGCGACCTCCAGGTCTCGCCCTCGTGCGAGGTCGAGTACCGGATCAACGGCCAGTGGCCGAGCGGGTTCAACGCGCAGATCCTGGTGACGAACACCGGTGACGAGCCGCTGGAGGACGTCACGCTGCGGTGGACGATGCCGACCGGGCAGTCGATCGTCAGCTCGTGGAGCGTCAAGCTGGACCAGGAGGGGCAGGTGGTCACGGCCACCGACCTCGGGGGCGGCACCGCTCTGAAGGCCGGCCGGACGTTCACGTTCGGGTTCATCGGTTCCAAGGACGGCAGGCCCGCGGTGGCACCCGCGTACGTGGGCTGCACGGCCGGATAGCGTTACCGCGTCCGCGACCGGGAAGGGTGAGCCCGGGGACGGCGAAGGGGCGGCCATCGAAAGATGGCCGCCCCTTCGGTCAAGTCTCCGAAGCGGAGTGTCGGACAAGGCGGCCGCGCTGGAAGCCGGCCCCGTCCGATCGTCCGACGCTCTTAGTCGTCGTAACCGTGCTTGTGGTCGTACCCGTGCTTGTGGCCCTTGTCGCCCTTGATGTTGATGTCGGTGTCGTTCCACTGGCAGGAAGCGTCACCGGAGGCGAGGAGGTCGATCAGCTGGATCACGTTGACGTCGCTGACGTTCACGCAGAACTGCGACAGGACGTTGATCCCGCCGAAGTCGTTCTGGTCGAAGTTGTAGCTCGAGTGCGCCATCGCCGGCGAAGCGGTTCCGACGGCGAGAAGGGTCGCGGCCCCGAGGGCCGCAGCGCCCATGAGTGCTTTGCGAAGCATGAAGGCTCCCTTTGGTTGAAGTGTTCTATCAGTCCTGATTGTCAGAACCGCCTAGAACTTTAGGGGCCAGCGCCCCAGATACATGTTATTTCGGCGGAGATTTCCCAAAAAACACTTTCATAATAGTTCGCAAGGTATTCGCACGTTTCTGCGAGGCCCTGCGCTCGGGTCAGCCGGCCGCGAACGGCGCGAGTGCAACAGCCGCGGCGGCTCCGGCGAGCATCGCCGGCCCGTACGGAAAGTCATTGCGGCCCAAGGTGATCGAAACGAGCGCCTGTCCGGCGCCGATGGCGGCGGTCGCCGCGAGCGCCACTCCGGCGGTCCCCCAGTCGGTCCACGCGAGGGCGAGCGCGAGCAGTCCGGCGAGCTTCACGTCGCCGAAACCCATCTGCCCCGCGACACACCCGAGCCCGAAGAGTCCCATCGCGACACCCGCGAGGACGGCGGCGCGAAGCAGCCGCTCGGGATCGCCGGCCGCGACGAGGAGACCCCCGACGACGGGGTACAGCGGCAGGATCAGCACATCGGGCAGGCGGCGCTCATACGCGTCGATCCAGGCGGCGGCGATACCCGATGCGGCGACGACGGAGAGCGCGGCGGCATGAAGCACTTCGGTTGCGCGCCAGGCGATCACGAGCGACACAACGACTGCGGCCACGGCGACGGGCCACCACCCGGGCCGCCGGGCGGTCGCGACCGCCACGGCCCGACGCAACCCCGGAACGGCGACGAACGCGACCACGGCCGCCCCAGCGAACAGCATCTCCAGATGCTCGCACCCCGAACCGCCCCGACCCGCATTCCGAGACCCGTGTCGCCGGCAAGTCCGACACGCCGACACGCCGACACGCCGACAGAACGACTGTCACACCCTCAGGGCACCATCGAAGCCGGGGCGGCCGGAAACCGACACACCCGACCTCGCGATCCGCTTGCCGCGCAACGGTGTCGGACCCCTATGGCATCGTTGAAAGCGGGGGCGACTCGAACCCGACACACCCGACCTCGCGATCCGGCTGCGACCCAACGGGTATCAGACCCTCATGGCATCGTTGCAGCCGGAGGCGATCGCGAACCGACACGCCCGGCCTCGTGATCCAGGTCGGCTCGCCGGCGCGCGAACAGCGGCGGCGCGGCCGATTCGGCTCGCCGCCGCTGTTCGCGGATTCGCTACTTCCTGGTGCGGCCGTTGCCCGAGCGGGCTCGCTTCGCGGCCGGGCCGTCGCCGTTGCCCTTGCCGTCCAGGCCCAGGAGCGGGCGGAGGTAGTGGCCGGTGTGGCTCGCGGCGATGGCGGCGATCTCCTCGGGCGTGCCGGCGGCGACGAGGGTGCCGCCCTTGTCACCGCCTTCCGGCCCGAGGTCGATGACCCAGTCGGAGCACTTGATCACTTCGAGGTTGTGCTCGATGGTGATCACCGTGTTGCCCTTGTCCACCAGGCCGTCCAGGACCCCGAGGAGCTTGCGCACGTCCTCGAAGTGCAGGCCGGTGGTCGGCTCGTCGAGGATGTACACGGTCTTGCCGGTCGAGCGCTTCTGCAGCTCCGAAGCGAGCTTCACGCGCTGCGCCTCGCCGCCCGACAGGGTCGGGGCGGGCTGGCCGAGCCGCACGTAGCCGAGGCCGACGTCGACCAGGGTCTTCAGGTGCCGGTGGATCGACTGGATCGGCTCGAAGAACCCCGCGGCCTCCTCGATCGGCATGTCGAGCACGTCGGAGATCGTCTTGCCGCGGTAGTGGACCTTGAGCGTGTCGCGGTTGTAGCGGGCTCCGCCGCACTCCTCGCACGGGACGTACACGTCCGGCAGGAAGTTCATCTCGATCTTCAGGGTGCCGTCGCCGCCGCACGCCTCGCAGCGGCCGCCCTTGACGTTGAAGGAGAACCGGCCCGGGCCCCAGCCGCGGACCTTCGCCTCCGGCGTGCCCGCGAAGAGTTTGCGGACCTTGTCGAACACGCCCGTGTACGTCGCCGGGTTCGAGCGCGGCGTGCGCCCGATCGGGGACTGGTCGACGCCGACGACCTTGTCGACCCCGTCGAGGCCGGTGATCGTGCGGTGCTTGCCGGCGACCAGCTTGGCGCCGTTGATCTCCGAGGCGAGCGTGTTGTACAGGATCTCGTTGACGAGCGTGGACTTGCCGGAGCCGGACACGCCGGTCACGGAGACCATGCAGCCCATCGGGAACGTGACGTCGATGCCCTTGAGGTTGTTCTCCCGGGCGCCCTTGACGACCAGTTCGCGGCCCGGTTCGAGCTTGCGGCGCTGCTCGGGGACCGGGATGTGGCGCCGGCCCGAGACGTAGTCGCCGGTGATGGAGCCTTCGGCCTCCGTCAGGCCCGAGACGGGCCCGGAGTAGATGACCGCGCCGCCGTGCTCGCCGGCGCCCGGGCCGATGTCGACGATGTGGTCGGCGACCCGGATGGTGTCCTCGTCGTGCTCGACGACGATGAGCGTGTTCCCCAGGTCGCGCAGGCGCTCCAGGGTGGCGATGAGCCGGTTGTTGTCCCGCTGGTGCAGCCCGATCGAGGGCTCGTCGAGGACGTACAGGACGCCCACCAGGCCCGCGCCGATCTGCGTGGCGAGCCGGATGCGCTGGGCCTCGCCGCCCGAGAGGCTGCCGGCGGCGCGCGCGAGCGTCAGGTAGTCGAGGCCGACGTCGAGCAGGAACTGGAGGCGGGCCGTGACCTCCTTGACGATCGGCGCGGCGATCATGGTGTCGCGGTCGGAGAGCTTGAGCGCGTTGAAGAACGCGGAGCACTCGTGGATCGACAGGGTGCAGACCTCGTGGATCGACAGGCCCTCGACCGTGACCGCCAGGACCTCCGGCTTGAGGCGGGTGCCCTCGCACGTCGAGCACGGGATCTCCCGCATGAACTGCTCGTACTTCTCGCGGGTCCATTCGGAGTCGGTCTCGTGGTGGCGCCGCTCGACCCACGGGACCACGCCTTCGAAGCGGGTCTCGTAGGAGCGGCGCTGGCCGCGCTTGTTGCGGTAGGCGACCTGGAGGGTCTCGTCGTAGCCGTAGAGGACGGCCTTCTGGGCGCGGCTCGGCAGGTCGGCCCAGGGCGTGTCGACGTCGAAGCCGACGGCCTCGCCGAGCGCGATGATCTGGAACAGGAAGTAGTCGCCCATGCCGACCGAGGACCAGGGTGCGAGCGCGCCGGCCCGGATGGTGGCCTCCTGGTCGCGGATGACCAGTTCCGGGTCGACCTCCTTGCGGACGCCGAGGCCGTGGCAGACCGGGCACGCGCCGAAGGGCGCGTTGAACGAGAACGTGCGCGGCTCGAGCTCGTCGAGCTGGAGCGGGTGGTCGTTGGGGCACGCGAGCTTCTCGGAGAACCGGCGGGTGCGGGCCGGGTCGCCTTCGGGGACGTCGACGAAGTCGAGTTCGACGACGCCGTCGGCGAGGCCGAGCGCCGACTCGACCGAGTCGGTGACGCGCTGGATCGAGGAGGGCTTCACGACGAGGCGGTCGATGACCACGTCGATGTCGTGCTTCTCCTGCTTCTTGAGCTTGGGCGCGTCGGTGAGGGCGTACACCTCGCCGTCGACGCGGGCGCGCGCGTAGCCCTGCTGCTGGAGGTCGGCGAACAGGTCGACGAACTCGCCCTTGCGCTTGCGGACCACGGGGGCGAGGACCTGGAACCGGGTGCCCTCGGGCAGGGCCATGATCTGGTCGGTGATCTGCTGCGGCGACTGGCGGCCGATCTCCTCGCCGCACTGCGGGCAGTGCGGGACGCCGACCCGGGCGTACAGGAGCCGCAGGTAGTCGTAGATCTCAGTGATGGTGCCGACGGTCGAGCGCGGGTTGCGCGAGGTCGACTTCTGGTCGATCGAGACCGCGGGCGAGAGGCCCTCGATGAAGTCGACGTCGGGCTTGTCCATCTGGCCGAGGAACTGGCGGGCGTAGGCCGAGAGCGATTCGACGTAGCGGCGCTGGCCTTCCGCGAAGATCGTGTCGAACGCGAGGGAGGACTTCCCCGAGCCGGAGAGGCCGGTGAAGACGATCAGGGAGTCGCGCGGCAGGTCGAGGTCGATGTCCTTGAGGTTGTGCTCGCGCGCGCCGCGGACGACGATGGTGCCTGACGCGTGTCGATCAGACTCTGAATGCGGTTTCGGTTCGGTCAGAAGGTGCTCGTTGGCCACGTTGGGAATCTAACGTTCGGGTCCGACAGTTCTGGGAGGCCCGCTGTTCGAGAGAGCGCCGGAGTTCGCGCCGACGACGGGCCGCGTGTCGAGGTTACCTCGCCCGGAGCTGCGGATTCCGCCCCGACTGTGAGCTTTCACTCATCCTTCATCGGGTGGAGGCGCGGGCCCGGAGGCCCGGGCGCCGACGGGTGCCGCGTGTCGGCGGGCCCGGCCCGTCCTCGGTGCGTCCGCTCAGTCGAACCGGTAGAGGTCGTAGTCGTCCATGATCCCGATGAGCTTGTCCGCGTATGCCGGGTCGGTGGCGTAGCCGGCCTTGTGGACTTCGCGGGCGAAGCGCTTCGGGTCGTCGGCGTGGGTCATCGCGGTGGCGTACCGGGACCGGGTCGACAGCAGGTCGCCGTGGTCGCGGAAGGAGTCCTCGACCGAGGCGTAGGCGCGGAAGGTCGCGTCGATGTCGAAGCAGCCGGCGGTCGGGCTGCACTCGAAGGTCGCGTAGTCGCGGCAGCCGATGGCGTGGTCGCCGGGCGAGCCGAAGCACTTCATGCCGAACAGGTTGTGGTCCTCGCGGGCGAGGGCGCCCTTGCCCCAGCCGGTCTCGAGGATCGCCTGGGCGAGCGTGACGGAGGCGGGGACGCCGGTGTCGCGGTCGCTCGCCTGGGCGGCGGGCGCGTGGGCGGTGATGAAGCCCTGCTGGCCGCCGCGCGGGACCGAGGGCGGGTCCTGGCCGCACCAGCCCAGCCAGGGCAGGCCGGCGCTCCATTCGATGTAGGCGGCGCTGACGTAGCGCTTGTCGCCGACCTTGTACCAGACGCCGGATCTGCCGGCGGTGCCGTCGACCTGCTGGCCCCAGACCTGGCACTGGACGAGGACGCCGCTGCCGTCGGCGAGGCCGCCGCGGCGCCCGGCGGTCGAGGAGGCGGCGGCGCGCACGTTGAGCTCGCCGCCGTCGGTGGCGACGGTCGAGATCGTGGGGGCCTGGGTCGCGGCCGAGCACCACGGGACGTCCTGCGAGGGCGACCAGGCGATGTAGGCGTTGGAGACCCAGCGGGCCTTGCCGATGCGCAGCCACGTGGAGGAGGTGCGCACGTGGCCGTCGATGCGCTCGCCGCGGGCCTTGCAGAAGACCTCGGGGTTGGCGCCCTTCTCGAGCGTCCCGACGGTCTTCTGGTCGGTGGCCGGCCCCGAGCGCACGTTGACCGGGCCGGACGCGGTCGAGACGAACGCGCCTGTGATCTTGGCGTAGGCGGGGAGCCCGCCGGCGAGGATCGCCCCGCCGGCGAGCGCGAGAACCATAACGAATCGGATGGATATATGGAATACGCCCATAGAGCGCAGTGTATGAAGGCGGGGACGATCCGTCAGCGAAAGGGTCAATGTGAGCAAGCCTCTCGAAGAGTCGCCCAGTCGGGGTGTCCGCGATCACCTGGGTTGACGCCAGGTGGACCGGCTCACTAGGCGACAATGGTCGTCGTGTCTACACGCTCTGATCTGCGCAACATCGCCATCGTCGCCCACGTCGACCACGGCAAGACCACGCTCGTCGACGCCATGCTGAAGCAGGCGGGCGCCTTCCGCGAGGGCGCGGCCGTCGACGACCGCGTCATGGACTCCGGTGACCTGGAACGCGAGAAGGGCATCACGATCCTCGCGAAGAACACCGCGGTCCACTACACCAACCCGGCCGACGGCTCCGAGATGATCATCAACATCATCGACACGCCCGGCCACGCCGACTTCGGCGGCGAGGTGGAGCGCGGCCTGTCGATGGTCGACGCGGTGGTCCTCCTCGTCGACGCCTCCGAGGGCCCCCTCCCCCAGACCCGCTTCGTGCTGCGCAAGGCGCTCACGGCCCGCCTGCCGGTCATCCTGTGCATCAACAAGACCGACCGGCCCGACGCGCGCATCGACGAGGTCGTCAACGAGACCTACGACCTGTTCCTGGACCTGGACGCCGACGAGGACCAGATCGAGTTCCCGATCGTCTACGCGTGCGCGCGCGACGGCGTCGCCTCGCTGACCAAGCCGAAGGACGGGACGGTGCCGGAGGACTCCGACAGCCTGAAGCCGTTCTTCGACACGATCATCGAGCACGTGCCCGCGCCCGAGTACGACCCCGAGGCGCCGCTCCAGGCCCACGTCACCAACCTCGACGCCGACAACTTCCTCGGCCGCATCGCGCTGTGCCGCGTGGAGGAGGGCGAGCTGCGCAAGGGCCAGACCGTCACCTGGATCAAGCGCGACGGCTCGCAGCAGAACGTGCGCATCACCGAGCTGCTCATGACCGAGGCGCTCACCCGCAAGCCCGCCGAGAAGGCCGGCCCCGGCGACATCTGCGCCATCGCGGGCATCCCCGACATCATGATCGGCGAGACCCTGGCCGACCCGGAGAACCCGATCGCGCTGCCGCTCATCACCGTCGACGAGCCGGCGATCTCGATGACCATCGGCACCAACACCTCGCCGCTGGTCGGCAAGGGCGGCAAGGGCCACAAGGTCACCGCCCGCCAGGTGAAGGACCGCCTCGACCGCGAGCTGGTCGGCAACGTGTCGCTCCGGGTCCTGCCGACCGCGCGCCCCGACGCCTGGGAGGTGCAGGGCCGCGGCGAGCTGGCCCTCGCGATCCTGGTCGAGCAGATGCGCCGCGAGGGCTTCGAGCTCACCGTCGGCAAGCCCGAGGTCGTGACCAAGCAGATCGACGGGAAGACGTACGAGCCGGTCGAGCGCATGACCATCGACTCCCCTGAGGAGCACCTCGGCGCCATCACCCAGCTCATGGCGACCCGCAAGGGCCGCATGGAGACCATGACGAACCACGGGTCGGGCTGGGTCCGCATGGAGTGGCTGGTGCCCTCCCGCGGCCTCATCGGCTTCCGCACCGACTTCCTGACGCAGACCCGCGGCACCGGCATCGCGCACTCGATCTACGAGAAGCACGAGCCCTGGTTCGGCGAGCTGCGCACCCGCAACAACGGCTCGCTCGTGGCCGACCGGGCCGGGTTCGTCACCGCGTTCGCGATGATCAACCTCCAGGAGCGCGGCGTCCTGTTCGTGGGCCCGGGCACCGAGGTGTACGAGGGCATGATCGTCGGCGAGAACTCGCGCACCGACGACATGGACGTCAACATCACCAAGGAGAAGAAGCTCACCAACATGCGCGCGGCCGCGGCCGACTCCACCGAGAACGTGGTGCCGCCGCGCCTGCTGTCGCTGGAGCAGTCGCTCGAGTTCTGCCGCGACGACGAGTGCGTCGAGGTCACCCCCGAGACCGTCCGCATCCGCAAGGTGGTCCTGGACCAGAAGGAGCGCGGCCGCTCGGCCTCGCGCGCCAAGCACGGCAACGCCTGACCGCAGACGCGGAGCGGGCCCGACCTTCCCGGTCGGGCCCGCTTTCCGTTTCGGCGGTTTCGTCCGCGCCTTGCCGGCGCTCGGCGAGGCCCTACTTGTCGTCCTCGCCTTGCCGGCGCTCGGCGAGGCCCTACTTGTCGTCCTCACCTCGCTGGCGCTCGGCGAGGAAGTGCTCGAACGCCGCGCCGAGCTCGTCGGCGGTCGGGATGCGGCCCTCCTGGAGCATCTCGTCGGCGTCGGCGGCCTCGGTGAACGAGTCGTACTGGTCCTCGAGGGTCTTCACCACGTCGGCGACCTCCTCGGACTCGGCCACCTGCTCGGCGATGTCCGAATCCACTTGGGCGCGTTCGAGTTCCAGGTCCTCGTCGGCGGGCAGGTCGAGCCCGGTGGCCTCGCGGATCCCCTCCAGGAGGCGCATCGTGGCGGCCGGGTAGGTCATCTGCATGACGTAGTGCGGCACGTGCACCGACAGCCCGATCGCGTCCCGGCCGGACTCGCCGAGGCGGTACTCCAGCAGGCCGGCGGCGTTGCCGGGGACCGTGACCTCGTTGAACACGGGGCGGTTGTCGAAGACGAGTTCGGGGCGGGTCGCGTGCACGGTCATGCCGAGCGCCCGCGTGTGCGGGACGCCCATGGGGATGCCCTGGAAGCCCAGAGTCAGCGGCACGTTCCAGTGCTCGATGAGGTCCTCGACCGAGTCCACGAACCGCTCCCACGCGAAATCGGGCTCGGGCCCGGTCATGAGCAGGAACGGCCGGTCGGAGGCGTCGCGCATGAGGTACACGACGAGCTGCGGCGCCTCGAAGTCGGACCAGCGGTCGATCGAGAAGGTCAGGTTCGGCCGACGGGAGCGGTAGTCGATGAGCTGGTCCACGTCGAAGGACGCGACCGGCGTGTGCTCAAGGGTCTTGAACAGGTGGTCGACGACGCCTCGGCCCGCCTGACCCGCGTCCATGAACCCGTCGAGGAAGTGCAGCAGGACCGCTCCCCGGGCCTCGGGAGGCTCGGCGAGGACTTCACACAGTGCCCAAGGGTCATCGTTCAAAACAATCGGCTCCTTCTTCCTTGACGCCTTCGATGCTAACGCCAGGGGCAGAGCCCCGATTCCCCTCGGGGAGACTTCTGACGATGGCTATCCCCACACGTCGAACACGGGCGCAGGCTCGGTCGCGGGGCGAACCCCGAAGTAGCCCAAGGCGAACTCGTTGATCTCCTTGAACGCCTCCCCGGTGGTCGAGCCGCCGCCGCCCCCGCCGGGGACGTAGACGCTCACGGCCACCACGAACTGCGGGTCCTCGGCCGGGGCGAAGCCCACGAACGAGGTCACGTTGCCCGGGGCGTACTCGCCGTCGACGACCAGGCTGCCCGTGCCGGTCTTCCCGGCCAGGTGGTAGTTCTCGAGCTCGGCGTTGCGCCCCGTGCCCGTCTCGGCCGCGATGGGCGCCTGGAGCAGGTACTGGAGGTCCTGGGCCGTCTCTGCCGAGATGACCCGGTGGGTCTCGGGCTCGTCCTCCTCCTCGACCGTGCCGTCGGCGTTGACGAGGTGGTCGATGAGCGTCGGCTGCACGTAGACGCCGTCGTTCGCGATCGCCGCGTACAGGGCGGCCATCTGGATGATCGTGGCCGTGCCCTCGTGGCCGATCGGGACGGAGCCCTCGGAGGTGCCCGACCACAGCTCCGGCGGCTGGAGCAGGCCCGCGGCCTCACCCGAGACGCCGACGCCCGTCGGCTCGCCGAGCCCGAACGCGAGCTGGTACTCGTACAGCTTCTCCTTGCCGACGCAGTCGGCGAGCTGGATGGTGCCGACGTTCGAGGACTGCGCGATGATCCCGGCCAGGCTCAGCACCGCGTCGCCGTGCGGGTAGCCGTCCTCGTACCAGGTGCCGCCCTTGTTGATCGACTGCTCGACGTGCATGGTGCCGTCGGGCTCGATGCAGCCCTCCTCGAGGGCCGCGGCGAACACGATCGCCTTGTGGATCGAACCGGGGTCCACTGTGGCCTGTGTGCCGTAGTCGCGGTAGACCTCGTCGCTCTCGACGTCGAACGGGTTGGCCGCGTCGTAGGTCGGGGTCGAGGCCATCGCGAGCATCTCGCCGGAGTCGACGTCCATCACCATCGCCGACCCGAACTCCGCGTCGTGCTCCTGCACCGTCTCCTCGAGGATGCTCTGCACGTTGAACTGGAGGTCGGCGTCGATCGTGAGCTGGATGTCGTTGCCCGGCACGGCCTCCTCCTCGCGGTAGAACGCGCCGGGGATCGGCTGGCCGGACTGGCTGCGCTCGTACGAGACCTCGCCGTCCTCGCCCGTCAGCCACTCGTTGTACGCGGCCTCCAGGCCGCCGAGGCCCTCGCCGTCGTCGCCGCCGGTGAAGCCGATGACGTTCGCGGCGAGGTCGTGGCCGGGCACCACCCGGCGCTCGTCGTCGCCGATGATCAGGCCCGGGTCCTCGAGCTCGCGGACCTGGTCGCCGATCGCGAGGTCGACGCCGCGCTGGAGGTACGCGAAGCGGATCGGGTCGCCCTGCGGGGTCGCCGTGGTGGCGATCAGCGGCTCCAGCTCCGAGGCCCTGCGGCCCAGCAGCGTCGCCAGCTTCGCGGCGAGCTCGCCCGGATCGCCCTTGACCATGACCGGGTCGACCGCGATGTAGTTCGCCTCGATCGAGTAGGCGAGGCGGTTCCCGTTGCGGTCGAGGATCGCCCCGCGCTCGGCCGGCAGCGGCTCGGTGGTGAGGCGCTGGTTCAGCGCCTCGGCCGCGTACGCCGCCGAATCGGTGACCTGGAGCTGGATGAGCCGCGTCCCCGAGACGACCAGGAGGATCATCACGAACGCCGCGGCCATGCGCAGGCGCCGCCGCGGATTGCCCAGGCGCGGCAGCTTCGGGAGCGGCTTGACGGCGACCGGCCCGGCCGCGCCCCGGCGCGAGCCGGGGCGCCGCTGGGGCG
>NZ_WIAO01000010.1 GCF_009451885.1 Glycomyces albidus | reverse complement strand
TTAGCGTGGGACATGAAGGCCTCCAGGTCGTGAAGCAGTGCATTCAGCAGCTCCACTTCACAACCGGAGGCCTTCACCTGTCAGACGAATCCGCTACAACCACGGAACAACGTCCCTGGACATCACACCTAGCGCGGCTGCCATCCGGCTTCGTCTGCCTGCTCGCCGCGGCAGGGGCCTGCGGATACGACACCGAAGGGCCCGCCGCCTCGCGAGCGGACGAACGGACTCGGATACCGCCTCGCCCGCCTTGAAGCGAAGGCCCTAGGCCGTGGAGCCGGGGATCCAGGAAGTTGCGCACGAGCCTATATACGTATAGTCTCCCTATACGTAGATCATCGATCTGCGCTCGAACCGCCATCTCCGAGGAGACCCCGATGTCAGCACGTGGCTCAGCACCCGACACCCCAGTACCCGGCTCGGCACCCGACTCCGCAGCGTCCGACACCGCAGGCGAAGCGGCGATGCCGTACGGCATCACGCTCGAACGCGAGCACCCCTTCGACCCGCCCGCCGCGATCATGGCCCTGCACCGCGGCGCCGAGATGCGGCGCATGCGCTACCACCCCAACGGCACCGTGGGCTGGCTCGTCACCAGCCACCGCCTGGCCCGCAAGGTCCTGGCCGACCCCCGCTTCTGCGCCCGCCTCGGCGGCCCGGCCCAGGCGCCCGTGCCGATGCCCGGCCTGGAGCTCTACGGCGACTTCGAAGGCGACTTCCCGGTCACGCCCGGCATGTTCATCGAGATGGACCCGCCGGACCACACCCGCTTGCGCCGCAAGCTCACCGGCGTCTTCACCGTCAAGCGCATGAAGCAGCTCGAACCGCGCATCGCCCAGCACGTGGAGGACCGCCTCGACGCGCTCGCGGCGGGCCCCAACCCGGCCGACCTGGTGCGGGACTTCGCGGTGCCGGTGCCCTCGCTCATGATCTGCGAACTGCTCGGCGTCCCGTACGACCAGCGCGAGCGATTCGAAGCGGACTCGGCCGCACTGTTCACCATGGACGCCGGCGCCGAGGCCAAGACGGCCGCGATCGGGCGCCTCTTCGGCTTCGTCGGCGAACTCGCCGCCGCGAAGCGGGCCGAACCGACCGACGACCTGCTCTCCGACCTCGCGGCCGACCCCGACCTGAGCGAGGAGGAGGTCGCGGGCATGGCGGTCCTGCTCCTCATCGCCGGGCACGAGACCACCGCGAAGATGCTCGCGCTCGGCACCATGGCGCTCTTGGAGAACCGCGACCAGTGGGACCTCCTGCGCGACCGGCCCGAGCTGATGGCCGGCGGCGTCGAGGAGCTGCTGCGCTACCTCACGATCATCCACACCGGCATCATCCGCCAGGTCAAGACCGATTTCGAGTTCGAAGGGCACCGGATCCGGGCCGGCGAGTACGTCACGGTCTCGGTCCAGACCGCCAACCGCGACGAAGCGCACTTCATCGAACCGGACCGACTCGACGTCACATCGGACGCCAAGGGCCACTTGACGTTCGGCCACGGCGTCCATCAGTGCCTCGGGCAGCAGCTCGCGCGCATCGAGATGCGGATCGCGTTCTCCCGGCTCATCGCGCGCTTCCCCGGCCTGCGCCTGGCCGTCCCGGCCGCCGAGGTCCCGATGGTCACCGGCCAGAACTTCTACGGGGTCGCCGCACTCCCGGTGACCTGGTAGCGGAGGCCACGGTGAAGATCATCGCCGACCGCGACCGGTGCGCCGGCGCGGGCATGTGCGCACTGACCGCCCCGGAGCACTTCGACCAGGACGACGCGGACGGCCTCGTCGTGCTCCTCGCCGACGAAGCCGAGGACTGCGACACCGAGGTCGCCGAAGCGGTGGACCTGTGCCCGTCCGGAGCACTCCGACTCCGGTAGGCCGGTCCGGCGTCTAGTACCCGGGAGCCTGGTGTTCCGTTGCGCTGCAACGGGGCACCGGGCCGCCCTTGCGCCCGTCCGGTCCGATTGCGCCTACCGGCGGTGCGCACCGCCGCCGATCGGGACTGATGCCGTCCGGATGCGGCCGCGCAACGCTGAGGCGGGCGAGGATCGCGGGACCCGCGGTCCTCAGCGCAGGCCCCGGTCGCGCGCGTAGATCGCCGCCTGCGTCCGGTCGCGCAGGCCGAGGCGGGTGAGAATCCGAGAGACGTGGTTCTTCACCGTGCCCTCGCTCAGGTACAGCCGCGCCGCGATCTCGCGGTTCGAGCTGCCCGCGCCGAGGAGCCGCAGCACCTCGATCTCCCTGTCCGACAACCGGTCCGAGAGCGGCGGCCGCGCCGGGTCGCGGGACTCGAGCGCCGCCGTCAGGCTCGCCGCCGCGGCCGGATCGAACTGCACCACGCCGGTGCACGCGGTCCGGATCGCGTCGGCCAGGTCCTTCGACGGCCGGTCCTTGAGGAGGTAGCCGCGGGCGCCCGCGCGCATCGCCTCGACGATGCTGTCCTGGTCGTCGAAGGTCGTGAGCATGACGACCAGGCACTCCGGGAGCCGCTCGCGCAGCGCCCTCGTCGCCGCGATCCCGTCCGTGCCGGGCATCCGCACGTCCATGAGCACGAGGTCCGCCGCCGAGGCCACCGCCGCCTCGACCGCCTCCCGCCCGTCGGCCGCCGTCCCCACGACCTCGATGCCGTCCTGCAGATCCAGCAGCGCCGCGATGCTCTCGCGAACCAGCCGCTGGTCGTCGGCCACGACCACCCGGATCGCCCCCGGTTCGCCGCTCATGCGCACTCCGATCGAATCGGTACGGGCCGGCCACCGTTCACGCACGCCCCTCGCCTCGGCGCCGGCCGTCCACCGCCCATACCGCGGTCCTCCATTCGGAACCATTGCGCGCCTTTGCCGTTCATGCGGCGGCCGCACTCGGTACGACGGCCGTCAGCCGCGTTCCCGCCCCGGGCGCGCTCTCGACCGCGAGCGATCCGCCGACCAGCTCGAGCCGCTCCCGCATCCCCGTGAGCCCCGACCCCTCAGTCCCGGCCGCGAACCCGCGCCCGTCGTCGGCGACCACGAGCCGCGCCCGGTCCTCGCCCAGCCGCAACCGGATCTCGACCCGCTCGGCCCCGGAATGCCTGCGCGCGTTCGTCACCCCCTCCTGCGCGGCCCGGAACAGCGCCACCAGCGCGTCCCGCGTGAACCGGCGCTCGTCGCCGCCGGCCTCGACCACGACCGCGGGCACCCGGCCCGACCGCAGCGCCAGCTCGTCGAGTGCCGCCGTCAACCGGAACGGCTCCGCGTCGGCGCGCAGCGTCCGCACCGACGCCCGGACCTCCTCGAGTGCGCGCTGCGCCGAATGCCGCGCATCGGCGACCGCCGCATCCGCCACGGCCCCGTCGCGGTCCCGGTACGCCTCCGCCTTCTCCAGGAGCACGCTGATCGCCGTCAGATGGTGCCCGAGCCCGTCGTGGATGTCGCGGGCCAGGCGCCCGCGCTCCGCGGCCGCCGACAGGTCCGCGACCTGGTCCGCGTAGGCCCGCAGCCGCGCGTGCGAGGACTCCACCCGGGCGCGCTGGCGCTGCTCCTCCACGGCCGCCGAGGCCATCGCGACCGCCAGGACGAGCCCGATCGCGAACATGAGCACATCCGCCACCGCCTCGGTCCGGCCGTGCCAGCCCGGATCGGCGGCCTGGAACGCGATCACGATGCCGCCCAGGCAGAGCGCTCCGATCGCGACGCTCGCGACCGGCCCGAGCACGAAGTACGCGCCGAACGGCAGCAGCAGGAGCAGCACCCGCGACAGCCCCGACCCGTCCGCCGCGGCCACGACCAGCACCAGCCCCAGCCGCACCGCCAGCAGCAGCGTCCCGGGCAGCGCCGGGGAGCCGGCCGGCCAGCGGCGGCGCTCGAACCGGTCGAGCGCGGCCAGCGCCGCCAGGCCGGCCGCGAACGGCACCGCGTCCGTGTCGCCCAGGCCGCGGGCGCCCGCGTAGGCGCCGGCGACCGCGACGGCCGCGTACAGGACCGTCGAGACCCACGGGACCGGTGCCGCGGGGAGGCCGTCGGAGCGCCGCAGCGGGCGGGGGAGGGGCATGACCGCAGGATATGCAGCAGGGACGGGCCGGTCAACCTGCCGGAGGTCATGTGCCGCCCGGCACCCCGCGCGGGTGACATGCGGCCGCCGGATCCGGTCTCGCGGCACTGTCCCGGCGGCCCCGGCGCCCTTAGCGTCGACGGCATGACCACGACACTTCGCCTCGGCGCCGCCACCGGCGCCGCCTGCGGCCTCATCATCGCCCTCGCCTCCGCAGTGGAGATCGCCACCGGGGAGACCGTCGCCACGAGCTTCGCCCTCGGCATCGCCCCCGCGCTCGGCCTGCCCCTGATCGTCGCCCTCCACCTCGGCCACCGCGGCGATGCCCGCGGGCTCGGGTCCGCCGCATACGGGCTCAACCTGGTCGGCCTCGGCCTCTTCGGCGGCGCCGGCTTCGCCCTCAACCTGGTCCTCGTCCACTTCGACCCCGTCGTCACCGACGCGCTGCCCGGGCCCGTCACGGCCGCGCTCCTCGGCAGCGCCCTCGTCTTCGCCGCCGGGACGATCCTGTTCGGCATCGCGATGCTCCGCGCCGGCGTCTACCCGCGCCTGCCCGTCGCCGTCTACGCGTTCGCGTTCCCGCTCATCGCCCTGCTCGCGCCCCTGCCCGACAACCTGTTCATCAGCGCCGTCCACATCGCGAGCGGCGCGGCCCTCGTCTGGCTCGCGTCCGCGGTGAACGCGAGGGCCCGCACGGCGCCGCTCCCGGTTTAGCGCCCGCGCGGAAACCGGCCCCGGACACGGCGGCGCTCTTCGTCCGATTCGGAGAGCGCCGCCGGTCCAGAAGGTACTGTCAGCGCATGGGCGGCCTGGCACCTGAGGAGCGCAAACGACTCGAAGAGGTCGTCGCCGCGCGCATCGGGGCCCGCTCCGGCGGCGCCGCCGCGCTGACCGCCGCCTACCTCGACGCCGTCGAGCGCAACGCCTACGCCCGCACCGTCGGCCCCGGCCCCGTCCCCACCAGCCTCACCTCCGAACGCGCCGAGCTGCTCTTCGAGATCTGCAGCCGGCTCGAGCGCGTCGTCGAGGACTTCGAGATCCAGGCGCTGTTCCGCGTCACCGAGACCCAGGCCCGGTCCATGCGGAAGATGCTCCTGGCCACCCACACCGACGAGGCCAACCGGCTCGACCACGCCTGGTCCCTCGTCGGCGCCCGCCGCGCCGGACGCAGGAAGGGCGCCAAGGTCACCGGCGAGGTCATCGTCTTCGACGACGAGGACCGCCGCAACGCCTTCACCGCCTTCGCCGCCCGCACCGGCGTCCAGGTCGAGCGGGTGCTCGGCGAGGGCGACAGGCCGTGGCAGGTCATCGTCGCCGATGACTACCCCGCGGACCGGCTCCCGGAGTGAGCCGTGGACGCCGAGCACGCCCGGGACCTCATCCTCATGGCCGCGAGCCCGCCGTTCGTCGGCGTCTGGGCCCTCGTCCTCTACGCGGGCCGCACCCTCGCGAGCGACGTGCGCCGGCCCGGCCGCGGCTGGATGACCCTCGTCTTCGGGGTCGTCCTCTTCGCCTGGTTCGGCGTGTTCCTCGCGCTGGCGACGCCGCTGGTGCTCGAGGCGGTGACGGCCGAGGGCGCGGTGGAGCCGGTGTTCGTGATCCTCGCGTTCACCTGGCTCGCGGTCGTCGGGGTGCTCGTGTTCCTGGCCGCGAAGACGAAGACGGTGTGCCGGTACCTCGTCGAGTCGTACCGGCGCGGCCAGGGCCCGTGGCCGGTCGCCTGGATGCGCCGCTGGGTCGGTCGCTGACGGGGCCTGCGTCGGATTCGGTGTCGTACGGTTTCGCTAGTATGTGCGGAACTGCTGCTCTCCATTGAGCATCGGGACCGCTTCCGCACTCGTTGCCGCGTCGCCGTTCACGGGCGCTCCGGTGCCGCGGTGCGCGATGGACATATTCCTGTTAGGAAGGCGACGCAGTGGCGAAGAAGACCGTGGTCACGTTGTTCGACGACATCGACGGGAGCGAGGCGGCCGAGACGGTCGAGTTCGGCATCGACGGCTACCTGTACACCGTGGACCTGTCGAAAGCGCACGCCGACGAGCTGCGGGACCGCCTGACGGCCTACCGGGAGTTCGGGACCGAGCTCGGCCGGTACCACGCGAGCAAGGCCCCCGCGATCCGCTCCCCGCGCCTGCCCGGCCGCGAGGACCGCGACCGCAACCGCGACATCCGCCGCTGGGCCGAGGAGAACAACCTGCCGGTCAAGGCCCGCGGCAAGCTCCCCGACGGCGTCGTGGCCCGCTACAACGAGGCCCACGCCTAAGCACCGGCATCCGCCGGATCCGCACGGATCCGGCGCCGGGCTTCACTGAAGGCCGTCCGGCCGCGAACCGCAGGGCCCGCGGCCGGATTCCGCGTTCCCCGCTACCGGTCGAGGACCTCGCGGAGGGCCGCGGCGAACTCGTCGGGCTTCCCGGTCTGGCCGTACTCGCCGCCGAGGAAGGCGCCGTGGTCGCCGGGGAACTCGGTCGCCGGGACGCCGATCCGCTCGGCCACGGCGCGCGCGCCGCGGGCCGCGAGCGTCTCGCCCGAGTCGGCGCCGACGCCCAGAACGATCCTGGTGGTGGCGGCGCGGAGCGCCTTGAAGTCGTGCTCGTGCTCGCCGCACGTGACGATGTTCTGGCCCACGAGCGGGTCGTCGCGCGTGCCGTCGTCCTCGGTCGGGAGGCCGAAGTCCGCCGGGTTCGGCGCCGGCTGCTCCAGGTACGCCGAGGTGAGCGGGCCGTCGTGCGACACGAGCGCGATGAACTTGGCCATGGCCGGCCCGAAGCCGGACTTCTGGTAGGTGTCGCGGATGTCGTGGAGCACGGGCAGGACCTCGTCGCGGTCGGGCAGGGCGCTCGTCGCGGGCGGTTCGTGCGCGACGAGGGTCCGCACCTGCTCCGGGTGGCGGGCCGCGAGCACGAGGGCGTTCACGGCGCCGCCGCTGCTCGCGAACACGTCCACCGGTCCGCCGCCGACCGCCTCGATGACCCGGTGGAGGTCGTCGGCGTGCTCCTCCGGGGTGGACTCGGCGGCGCCGTCGGTGCGGACGCTGCGCTCGGCCCCGCGGGGGTCGTACGTGACGACGCGGCGGTCCTCGAAGTGCGACGCGAGCGTCACGAAGCCCGCGGCGGCCATCGGCGAACCGATGACGAGCAGCGTCGGCGCGTCGCCCCCGCCCTCGCCCTCGCGGATGTCGTAGTGCAGCACCGCTCCGGGTACTTCCAACGTGAACGTCTGCGGTTCGGTCATGGTGATCTCCTCATCTCATGGGTTCCTTCGCTTAGGACGAGACTGGATCACCGGATTCATCGCCGCACCGGATATCTCCGATCCGCCCGGACAGGACGGCGCTCGGGCGGGCACAATCGAACCGAGCCGAGGAGGACGAATGATCATCCACGTGGACCGCTCGAGCGTCGCCATGGGCGACGACGTCGACCCGCACCAGATGGACGTCGAGCTGCCGGAGGCGAGCACGATCGCCGAGGCGGTGGCCTACCTGCGGCAGCGCAAGTACCTCGCGCAGATCGCGGGCGGGCGGGCGACCTGGGTCCTGGAGGTCAACCGCCGCCCGACGGCCGTGATCGCCCAGCAGTGGGCCGAGCCGAAGTTCCTGACCGACCCGACCGACACGCTCGGCTCCTTCGGACCCGACGTCCGGCTCGTGTTCCGGTACCGCGCGCAGATCGACCCCCAGGACCTCTACGACACCCTCTCCCAGCGCGACTAGGGCGGGCTAGCCACTGAGGACCGCGAGGCGCTGGGTCGCGCGCGTCATCGCGACGTACCGGTCGACGGCTCCTTCGATGCCGCCGCCGAAGTCCTCAGGGTCGACGAGGACGACCAGGTCGAACTCGAGGCCCTTCGACAGCTCGGGCGTGAGCGAGCGGACCCGGCGGCGCGGCTCGAACCAGGGGGCGCCGATGACGCAGGCGGTGCCGTCGGCGTGCTCGGCGAGCCACGCCTCGAGCAGCCCGTCGAGATCGGCGACCGGTCCGTACTCGACGGGGACGCCGCTGCGGCGCACCGAGGTCGGGACGTTCGCGTCGGGGAGGGCGGCCTTGATGACCTGCTCGGCCTCGGCCATGACCTCCTCGGGGGTCCGGTAGTTGATGCTCAGCGACGCCATCGTGATGCGGCCCATGCCGACCCGTTCGAGCCGCTCGGTCCATGACTCGGTGAACCCGTGCCGGGCCTGGGCGCGGTCGCCGACGATCGTGAAGCTCCGCGACGGGCAGCGCTGGAGCAGCATCTGCCATTCGGCGTCGGTGAGCTCCTGCGCCTCGTCGACGACGATGTGCGCGAACGGCCCCGCGAGGAGGTCGGGGTCGGGGGTCTCCAGGTCCTCGTAGTGCACGAGGGCGTCCTGGAGGTCGGCGCCCTTGAGCAGGATCATCTCCTCCACGTTGCCGTCGCCGGCTTCGAGGATGTCCTCGACGACCTTGTCGATGACCTCCCGTTCGGAGGCGATCTCGGCCTCCCGGCGGCGGGCCCGGCGGGACGCCTCGGGGTCGCCGAGGCGCCGGCGGGCCGCGTCGAGCAGCGGCAGGTCGGACACGGTCCACGCGAACGGGTCCGGCCGCTGGAGCCGTTCGACGTCGGCGTCCTCCAGGTGCGGCGCGCACCACCGCAGGAACTCCGGGGAGGCCCAGAAGGCCGCGACCAGGTCGGTCGGTTCGATCAGGGGCCACGCCTTGTCGAAGACCGCCAGCAGTTCCCGGTTGCGGGCGAGGGAGCGTCGCAGGAGCGCCTCCGAGACGTCCTCGTCGCCGGGGAGCTTCGCGAGGACGATCTCGACGAGCTCCTGCCACACCTGGTCGCGCGCTTCGTTGTGCGGGGTGTCGGTGCCGGCCGCGGCGAACGCGTCGGCCCAGTCCTCCGCGTTCAGGTACACCTCGCCCCAGTGCGTCTCGACGCTCAGGCCCCGTTTCGGCGGCTGCTCGTAGCGGCGGGCGGCGGGTTCGACCGCCTTCACGAGGTCGGCGGAGGCCTTGAGCCGCGCGGTCTCCGGGTCCGTCTCGGGGGCGGCGTCCGCGCCGCCGGGGACGAGGTCGCGCAGGGTGCAGGTCTGCACGCCCTCTTCGCCGAGGCTCGGCAGGACGTCGGCGACGTAGGCGAGGTAGGGCTCGTGCGGGCCGACGAACAGCACGTCGCCGCGGTGGTGCCCCAGGCGCGGGTCGGCGTAGACGAGGTAGGCGGCGCGGTGGAGGGCGACGACGGTCTTGCCGGTGCCCGGGCCGCCGTCGACGACGAGCGCGCCGCCGGACCCGGCGCGGATGATCGCGTCCTGGTCGGCCTGGATGGTGCCGAGGACGTCGCGCATCCGCTCCGAGCGGGTCCCGCCGAGGCTCGCGATGAACGCCGACTGGTCGTCGAGCGCCGCGTGCCCTTCCATCCCTTCGGGAGTGAACACCTCGTCCCAGTAGTCGGCGATCCGCCCGTTCGTCCAGCGGTAGCGGCGCCGGCTCGCCAGTCCCATCGGGTTGCCGTGCGTCGCACCGAAGAACGGTTCGGCGGCGGGGGTCCGCCAGTCGAGCAGCAGGCGCCGGCCGTCCGCGTCGGTGAGCCCGAGCCGTCCGATGTAGACGGTGTCGCCGCCCGCGGCGACGATGCGGCCGAGGCACAGGTCGAGTCCGTAGCGGCGCAGGGTGTTCAGGCGGGCGGTGAGCCGGTGGATCTCGCGGTCCCGGTCGGCCGCGTGCTGGCCGTCGAACTGCCCCGTGCCGCCGGGCGCCTTGCGCGCGGCCTCCAACCGGGCGGACAGGTCGCGGACGGACCGGTCCAGGCTCGCCGCGATCGCCGCGAAGTGCCGCTCGTCGGCGGCGATGAGCGCCGGGTCGGCCTTGGCCGCCAGGTTTTCGGGCAGGTCGAACGCGCTCTCGTGCCGGGTGCTCATGCGGCGGCCCCTTCGATCAGCAGCCGCGCGGCCCGCGCCGCGCCGTCGGTGCGGAACTGCGCGGCGACCGCGGCCGCCCGCCCCGCCGTCTCGGGCGCCAGCGCGGTCTCGAGCGCGGCCGACATGGACTCGAAGGTCGGGACCGGGCCGTCGTGCCCGGCGCCGATGCCGAGCGCGGCGACGCGGCCGGCCCAGTACGGCTGGTCGGCGATCTGGGGCACCACGACCTGCGGCGCGCCCGAGACGGCGGCCTTGTGCGTCGTGCCCGCCCCGCCGTGGTGCACCACGGCCGCCATGCGCGCGAACAGCTTCCGGTGGTTCGCCTCGCCAACGGTGAAGCAGTCGTCGCCGTCGCCGGCGAGGTCGGCCCAGCCGCGCGAGAGGACGATCCGGCGGCCGCGGTCGCGGACCGCCGCGACGGCCGCCGCGGCGGCGTCCTTTCCGGACTGCCACGGCATGGAACCGAAGCCTATGTAGACCGGCGGATCGCCGGCGTCGAGGAACGCCTCCAGGTCGGCCGGGAGCGGCCGCTCGTCCGGCGCGAGCCACGCGCCGGTCTGGACGACCTCGGGGCCGGCGCCGGGCCACGGCCCGAGCACCGGGTCGGTGGCGAGGAGCGGCCGGTCGGAGAGGACGAACCCCTGCACGTCGTCCAGCGGCCCCAGGCCCATGGCGGCGCGGTGCGCGTTCAGCGCCGGGCCGTACAGCGCCCGCAGGTTCTCCGCGTCGATGTCCCACAGGACCCGGTTGTCGGTCTCGCCCTTGGGGAACGGCTTCCCCGGGCGGCCCAGCGGCCGGTGGAGCGGCGAGGGCAGCACACCCGGGACGAAGGCCGCGAACCGGTACGGGACGCCCAGCCGCTCGGCGGCGAGCGCCGCCCCGGCCGGCGGCAGGCCGGTCCCGACGACCACGTCGCACCCCTCGCCCGCGCGCAGGACGGCCGCGAACTGCGCGTCGACCAAGCGGCCCGCGAGCTTCGGCGCATCCGCCGCCGACGGCGGACGGTCCCCGCCGACCATCGGCCGGACCGGATCGCCCATCGGCACCAGCTCCACGCCCAGGCGCTCCAGGAGGTCCGCGAACTCGCGGTCCGGCGGCGCGCACACCACCGCCTCGGCGCCCAGCGCCCGCAGCGCCGCGGCGAGTCCCGCGATCGGCTCGACGTCTCCTCGCGACCCGAAGGTCGTCGCCAACACCCGCATGCCCAGCTCCCGTCTCCGCGGTCTCATGCTCAGGACAGCCATTGTGCAGCAGGTCAGCGGGGTTGTCGGCACCCCGATGCACCCCGTCGCGCGGGAGTCGGGATATAAACTGAAGTGGGAAGGAGCGATGGGCCCCTTCCCTTCGCCGTCTCTAGGGCGCTCCGGCCGAGGCCCGCTCCACCCTCCGAAATGAACGATCAAGTATCGGTGAGTTTCGATCTACTTTGGGTACCTCGACATCGGGCCGGAGTTTTGTCGCCACTGCGACGGCGGGCGGCCCACCGGCCCGCGCCCGCCGCTGAGGAGTCCGTCATGGCCACCTTTCAAGCCCTGTTCTACCTGATCGCGATCATCCTGCTGGTCGTCGCCGCCCTTCCCCTCGGCACCCGCCGCACCCGGGGCCTCGGCCTCGGCCTGCTGGCCGCCGCCTTCGCCCTGACCGCGTTCGCGGCCCCGACGTTCGACGCCGCCTTCTAGGACCTGCCCGCGGCGTCGCCGCCCACCCGTCCCGACTCGTAGGCCCACATCGCGGCCTCCACCCGGTTCCGCACGCCGAGCTTGGTGAGGACCCCCGCGATGTGGGTCTTCACCGTGCCGAGCGACAGGAACAGCCGCTCGCCGATCTCGATGTTCGTCAAGCCGATCGCGAGGAGCGCGAGGACGTCCTCCTCGCGGGCGGTGAGCGGCGCGGACGGCTCGCGCACCCGCCGGGACGGGCGCGAGAACTCGCCGAGCAGCCGCGCGGTGATCTGCGGCGAGATCAGCGCGTCGCCGTTCGCGGCGGCCCGCACGGCCTCCCCGATGAGCTGCGGGCCCGCCTCTTTCAGCAGGAAGCCCTTGGCGCCCGCCCGCAGCGCGCCGTGGACGTACTCGTCGAGGTCGAACGTGGTGATGATGACGACCGCGATCGGCTCGGCGATGCGCTCGCCCGCGAGCAGCGCGGTCGCCTCGATGCCGTTGAGGCCGGGCATCCGGATGTCCAGCAGCGCGACGTCGGGCCGCAGCCGCTGCGCCAGCCGGACCGCCTCCACCCCGTCGGCGGCCTCGCCGACGACCTCGACGTCCGGCAGGGATTCGAGCAGCAGCCGCAGGCCCGTGCGCACGGGCTCCTGGTCGTCGGCGACGAGCACGCGGATCATGCGGCACCCCGCAGCGGGAGCGACGCACGCAGCGTCCAGCCGCCCGCCGGGTCGGGCCCGGCGTCCACGTCGCCGCCGAGCAGCGCCGCCCGTTCGGACATGCCTTGCAGCCCATGGCCGTTCCCCGAATCGGGGCGCGCCGGGCCGCCGTCGTCGCGGACGACGATCCGCGCCGTCTCCGCATCCGCGGTGATCACGACGTCGACGCCGGTGGCGTCGCGCGAGTGCCTGCGGGCGTTCGTGACGCCCTCCTGGGCGATCCGGAAGAGCGTGGTCGCGACGATGCTCGGGAGGTCTTCGGGCGCGTCGATCCGGACGGTCACCTTCGGCGGCCCCGGATCGGCGAGCCGGGCGAGCTCCTCCAGGCCCGCGGTGGGCGCGTAGTCGGCGGGCGCGCGGAGCGTCCGCACGAGCGAGCGCATGTCGGCCAGGACCGCCTGCGCCTCGGTCTCGATGACCCGCAAGGACTCCGCGACCCGTGCCGTGTCGCTCGGGTCCGCGCCGGCGACCTGCGCGCGGATCACGATGGCCGAGACGTGGTGCGCGACCGTGTCGTGCAGGTCGCGGGCGAGGGCTTCGCGTTCGCGGGCCCGGATCGTGTCGACCCGCCTGGCGCGCGATTCGACGCGCTCGCGCCGCAGCGCCCCGATGAGGCAGGCGCCGCCGAGGAACGCGACCCCGGCGACGGTCTCCGCGATCGGGTCGCTGCTGAGCGAGCTCGAGAACAGCAGGCCGGCCCCGACGACGGCGGCGCCGACGATCCGGTCCCGCCCCGAGCCCCAGCGGAACAGCGCGTACGGCACCAGGAGCAGCGCGAAGGAGCTCACGAGCGCGTTCGGTTCGATGCCGGCGACGGTGTGCGCGAGCGCGAACGCCGACGTCGAGGCGAACATGACCGCGACGGCGGCGAGCGGCCGGGTGCGCCGCCACATCAGGACGGGCAGGAGCGCGAGCGTGAACAGCGTCGTGGCGACCGGCCACTGGAGGTCCGGGCGTACGGCTCCCTCGATGACGGCCAGGACGGCCGCCAGGACGACGAGTCCGGCGTCCCGGGGGCGCGGGCCGTCGGCGCCGGCGGCGCGCGGGCGCGACCAGGCGGCGGTGATGGTTCGCGGCGCGGTCCTCATGGCGTTCACACCGAGATCGTCGCAGGGCGGCGCTGCGCCGCGCGCCGGCGGGCGATCACCCACTCGGCGAACAGGGCGTTGATGATCCATCCGGCGTCCATCTGCACGAGCCGCATGAGCGCGTCGGGCTCGCCGAAGACGAGCAGCGCCGGCCCGGAGGTGAGGACCTGGGTGCCCGCGCCCATGGCGAGCGCGTACGCCCGGATCATCCACGACCCGTGCGCGACGTAGTCACGGCGGGCGATCGCGGCGACGCCGAGCGCGATGAACGCGAGCATGAGCCCGCCGACGAGGTACCGCGAGACCGCGACCGCGCCGACGTCCGTCGCGGGGACGTCGTACGACGCGGTCATCCACAGGCCCGTCGCGCCGACGACGACGCCGGCGGGCACGAGCAGGTACCGTCCCGCGAACCGGTGCCACCCGTTGTGCCGGCGGCGCAGGCCCGGCAGGAACTGGAACGCGCCGACGATCGAGTAGACGAGCGCGCCGGCGATGTGGAGGACGACGGGCAGCGGCATCTGCATGAACCGCGCGTTCGCGGCGGTCTCCGGTCCGCCGGAGGCGATGTCGCCGACGCGGAACACGCCGGCGATCGAGGGCACGAGGGCGAGCAGGAGGAGGCCGACCGCGATCGGCCAGTCGCGGCGGGCGCGGGGCTGAGGAGTGTCCATATCGCCATCCTCGGCTCGGTCGCGGCCGGCCCGCTTCAGCCATGTGGCCGGACCTCGGACCGGGCGGCGCGGCGCAAGCCGGGCGGCACGCGCGGCGATGCCTCCTGCCTGGCACCGGTGCCGTCTGCTCGGGGAGGCGGCCGCAGTCCGACCGGGCCGCAGGCCGTGCGAACGGATCACGTCCTCGTCGCCGACCTGGACGAGTACTCGGCCGTAGCCGCCGGGCCCGCCTCGGGTTCGTCTGGGCGGTCACCAGCCGACCGCACCCGATGCACCCACCGCTGCGCGCCCGCCGCTGCGCCGGCGAACGACCGAGCACCCCTGCCGCCCCGGTGGCACCGGCGGGTCATCCTGTACCCGACCGATCCGCACCGACCCGTGGGAGTCGACATGGCCGCCGCCGCGCGCGACAAGGGCGCGCAGCGCCCGCACCCCGCCGTCACCGCGGTGCTCCTCACGGTCGTCGGCCTCATCCTGCTCGCGTTCCCCGTGGCCCTGTACGCCAACGCGGCCGCCATGATCGACGGCTACCGCGCCGCCAACGGCCAGGCCGGCATCCCGGGCACGGCGACCGTGGAGAGCGAGTACGACAACCGCGGCGAGCAGGTCTGCACCGGCGTCTTCACCCCCGCCGACGGCGGCCCCGCCGTCGAGACGCGCATCGAGGTCTCGGGCCGCTGCGAAGTCGGCGAGCAGGTCGAGGCCCGCCTCATGGAGGGCCGCCAGTCGCCGTTCATCGGCTACGACCGGCCCCGCGCCTGGGCCGCCGGCTCGAACGACTGGGCGATCTACCTGCCCCTCGTCATCCTCTTCGGCCTCCTCAGCCTCCCGATCGCCCTCTTCCTCGCCATGCTCGCCGCCAAACTCGGCAAACGCCTCCTCCACGGCAGGTCCACTCCCGAGCTCTAGCCCGGCTCCGAACCCTAGGATCGGCGCATGAAGCTCGGCGGCTCGTTCTGGCGCCGATGCTGCTCGTCGCGGCCCCGGACCTGTGGTCCGCCGTCGCGGTCCTCCTGGTCGCGAGCGCCGCGTTCGGCGTCTTCAAGGTCGCGGTCACCTCGCTGCGCCACCGCCTGGTCCCGTCCGACCTCCTCGGCCGCACCGTCGCCGCATCGCGCACCGTGGTCCTCAGCTAGGAAGCGGTCGGCGCCCTGGTGGGCGGCCTCGCTGCGACCGTCTGCGGCCTCGACGCCCCGTTCCTCCTCAGCGCCGTCTTCGGCATCACCGGCATCGCCCTCTGGCTCCGCCGAGGAGGCCGCCTCCGCGGCACCGCCCTCACCGCACCCGCCTAAGACCCGGAACTGCGGTCAACGCGCCAGGCGCCCTGACGACTGGATCTCCTCACCGTAAGAGGGCGGTGCGCCTCCTGTACCCTTGCTACGGCCGTCCTCTGGGGCGGATCCGGGACGTGGCGCAGCTTGGTAGCGCACCCCGTTTGGGGCGGGGGGGTCGCAGGTTCAAATCCTGTCGTCCCGACATATAGGCGGACACGACCATTGCGTGTCTTCGGGCGGTCCGGCGACCGCGATTCACGCCTGGAAGACCGGGCTCGTGGCGTGAAGCGGCGGCCCTCATCAGAGGACCGCCGTTCGGTGCGTTGGGGTGTGCTGGTCAGGGGGCCGGCGGATGGTCGAGGTTCGGGCAGGTCCGGTCGCGTCGGAGGTGGTCGAGGTCGGTCAGGTAGGCGTCGACGATGTCGTCGATGCAGTCGCTGACCTTGCCGTAGACGGTGTGCCCGTAGCCTGCGTAGGTGAGGAGTGGCTGGTCGGCCTGGTCGGCGACGGAACGCGACCAGGGGTGGACGCTCGCGTAGTCGTGGAGGGTGCCGACGACCAGAAGCGGTGGGGCGTGGTCGAGGTCGAGGGGCCCTTGCGGGTTGGTCTGCTCGATGCCGGTGCCGAGGCAGCCGAGGAGGTTGTCGTTGTAGGGGCTCCATTCGACCGTCGGGTAGGCCGCGGCGACCCGCTCGGCGAGGTCCTGCCAGGCCGCGAAGTCGGGCACGGGGTAGGACCAGTCCTGGCAGTAGATCGGGAGGGCGGCGTAGTTCACCGGTTCGACCTCGGGCGCCGTGAAGGCGGTGGCGGCGGGTGTGCCGTCGCGGAGGGCGGCGAGGGCGGCGGCGAGTCCGGGCCAGCGCTGCGGGAAGTTCGCGGCGAAGGCGGTGGCGGTGAGGGCGTGGAAGTCCACCGGCTCGCCGGTGGCGGGGTCGGTGAGCGTCCCGGCGCGGGCGGCGGTCTTGAGGTGCTCGTAGGCCGCGGCGGCGCCGCCGTCGAGGGCGCAGCCGGGCGCGGTGTCGCACCAGGCGGTGAACGCGGTGAAGTTCTCCTCGAAGGCGGCGGTCTCGGCGCTGGCGAACTTTCATGCGGTGTCGACGGCGTGGTCGAGGTTGCCGTCGAGGACCATGGCGCGGATGCGGTGCGGGTAGCGCTCGGCGTACTGCTGGCCCATGAGGGTGCCGTAGGAGTAGCCGAGGTAGTTGAGGTCGCCCTCGCCGAGGGCGCGGCGGATGCGTTCCATGTCCTCGACGGTGGTGCGGGTGTCCATGTGGTCGAAGAGGGGCCCGGTGCGTGTCCGGCAGTCGTCGGTCAGGGCGGCGTTGGCCTCGAGTCGGGTCTCGAACTCGGCCTGGTCGGCCGGGTGCGCGATCGCGTTCGCGGCTTGTACGAGCGCCGGGTCGCACTTGACGGGGGTGCTGGTGTTGACGCCGCGCGGGTCGAAGCCGATGACGTCGAAGGCGGGGTGCGTGAAGCCGTCTTTGACGGTGTCGACGCCGGAGCCGCCCGGACCGCCGGGGTCGACCAGGAGGGAGCCGATCCGTTCGCCGGGGCCGGTGGCCTCGGCGCGGGCGAGTCCGATCTCGATGGTGCCGCGGCGGGGGTGGTCGTAGTCGAGGGGCGCTTCGATGGTGGCGCAGTCGATGTCGGGTCGGTCGGGGCACGGCTGCCAGTCGATGCCGCGGCCGGTCTCGGCCGCGGCCGCAGGCGCGGTGAACGCCGTGGCGGCGAAGGTCGCCGCCAGGACCGCCAGGGTGGCGGCCAGGCGCTTGGCGAGGTGGTGGGTGGGTCGCATCGGGTCGCTTTCGTGTCGAAGGACGCGGGACGCTAGGGCCTGCCGGCGGCCGGGCATCCCGCTTTCGGTGGGGTCGTTGTCAGGCGGCGGCGAGCGCGGTCTCGATGACGCCCGCGGCGACGGCGATGATCAGGATCGCGGCGTGCTTGACGGCGTTGGTTCTCTGCATGCGGGCAACGCTATTGATGCGGCGCAGCGGAAACCATCCTGTGAGCACTGCGGTGCGAGGTGAGGCCAGCCCCACCAGGCGGCCGCCCGGCAGCCTGGGGTGACCAGTGACCTGCAACGTTACGAGGCAGGCAACGACGACTCGTACTTCGAGTACCGCGCGAAGAAGGAATGAGTGTCCACCGGAACAAGGCGGCTGGTCCTCACCGCCGTCGGGACCGGTCACGTTCCCTTCGCCGTACCGCCCTGCTGAATCCCAGCCCCCGCGCGCCTGCGGCGTACCCGAGGAAGCCCGAGCGGCGCACGGGCGCGCCCGAGCGCACCGGAAGGCCCGGCTCGTCCAATTCGAGGTCGACGGCCTAGCAGGCAAGCGCTTCACGACCGTTGATTCGTCCATATACAGGCTCGCTTCGACCATCGCGAATACAGGGCCGGCATGAATACCATTCGATGTGGCTCAGCGCAGAGTCGTGAATCCGCCTATTGCCCGAGGCATGGAGTACCGCTTTTCAGGCCCTTCGAGCCTTGCTCGGCAACCGCCGATAGGCAATTGCAAATGATTCATAACGCCGCTGCGGTGAGCGACAAGCTGGAGATTCCAGCTCGATCGTCCGAGCCCAGCGAGGCGCGGACACTCCACGAAGGACGAAGGAGACTGTCGTGAAGCGACGCGCGTTCGCCGCCACTGCGATTGCAGGTCTGGCGGCCCCCCTGACGGCGTGCAGCGGATCAGAGGACGAGGGCGGCGACGGCGGCCCGGTCAACCTGGTGGTGTGGGAATCCCTGGAAGGGCGCTCCGACTTCATCAAGCAGGCCGGTGAGATCTACGCCAAGGACCATCCGAACGTCACGATCGAGTACAAGAACGTCGAGCTCGGCGACGCCCTCGGGCAGATCGCCCTCGACGGCCCGGCCGGGGTCGGCGCGGACGTGTTCGCCGCTCCGAGCAACGTCACCGGCGATCTGGTCACCGGCGGGCACATCCTCGCCGTCGCCGACCCGGACGCGCTGAAGAGCGCCCTGGTCGAAAGCGCGATCAAGAGCGTCACCTACCAGGACCAGATCTGGGGCGTCCCCGTCACGCTCGACACCTACGCACTGTTCTACAACAAGGCGTACGTGACCGAGGTGCCGACGACCTGGGACGAGGTCATCGCGTTCAGCACGACGTTCAACGCCGAGAACTCCGGCAAGTACGGGTTCGCGTTCAACCCCTCGATCTACTACGCGGCCCCGTTCGTGTTCTCCGCGCCCGACAACCTGCTGTTCGGCCCGAACGGCGACGACCCGGCGACGCCGAACACCGACACGCCGGCGGCGGTGCAGGGCCTGACCGAGATGCTCGCGCTGCGAGCAGTCCTCGACGTGGCGGCCAACGACCTCGACCCGGCGACGGTCGACACGCTCTTCGAGAGCGGGCAGGCGGCCATGACGCTCACGGGTTCGTGGAACATCCCGGTGTTCACCGACGCGGGCATCGACTTCGGGGTCACGACGCTTCCGGCGCGGGCCGGGACCGACCAGCCGTCGGGGTCGTTCGCGAACTCGCGCACCATGTTCGTCTCGGCGTACACGAACCACCCCGAGGAGGCGCAGGACTTCGCGGCCTTCCTCTCGAGCCCGGAGATGCTCCGACTGGCATACGAGCTCACCGGCTCGGTCCCGCCGGCGGACACCGAGATCGACAGCGAGGCGACCCTGGGCCTGGTGGAGTAGGGCGAGTTCGCCTACGCGACACCGTCGATCCCCGAGATGACCCTGTTCTTGACCACGATGGACTCGGCGGTCATCAACATCTGGAACGGCGCGGACATCGAATCGGAGCTGGCCACGGCCACCGAGGCCATCGTGAACCAGTGACCCGGTAGCCCTCGTCTTCCCGCGGCACCTCGATCCATCGGATGTCGGGGTGCCGCGGTCGTTGGAAGGAAGTGCCATGACCATGACCTCACCGCCGCGCGCCGAGGCGGCGCCGGCCCCCGCAGAACCGGCCGGGCGCGACCCGGGACGAGCCCGCGTCCGCATGCTCGCCCTGTCGTTCATGGGCCTCGCCCACCTCACCGTGCTGCGCCAGCGCTACAAGGGCGCGGCGTTCGCCGCCGTCGAGATCGCGTTCCTCGCGTTCGTGCCGCACCTGCTCACCAGGCTCGGAGGCCTGGTCACGCTCGGCGAGCCCGAGCCGAGCGTGCCCGTGAAGTTCCGGGACAACTCGCTGTTCATGCTGGTCGACGGCGTCCTCGCGCTCGCGGTCGTCGCGGCGTTCGCCGCCGTGTACTGGATCTCCGTGCGCAGCGCGCTGGCCGACCACCGGCTCGGAACGCACACCCGGAGCACGCCGGCGCGGACGCAGCTCGCCACGATGGCGACGCGCGCGTTCCCCGTGGCGGGCCTGGCGCCGACGGTGCTGCTGATCCTGTTCTTCGTCGTGGTGCCGCTGGTGTTCTCGGCGCTGGTGGCGTTCACGAACTACTCCTCGCCCCAGCACCTGCCGCCGGGGAACACCGTCGACTGGGTCGGCCTCGACAACTTCGGCGACATGCTCGGCGGCGACCAGATGTGGACGGGCGCGCTCGGCCGCGTCTTCGTCTGGACCGTCGTGTGGGCCGTGCTCGCAGTCGCGACCTGCTACGCGGGCGGGATGATCCTGGCGGTGGTCCTGCACGAGTCGAAGATCCGCGTCAAACCGCTCTTCCAGGCGATCTTCATCCTGCCGTACGCCGTGCCCGCCGTGGTCTCGCTCCTGGTGTGGCGCAACATGCTCAACGGCGCGTTCGGCTCGGTGAACAAGACCCTCATGGAGCTCGGGATCATCGACCAGGCGATCCCGTGGCTCACCGCTCCGCTGCTCGCCCGCTTCACGGTCATCCTCGTGAACCTGTGGTGCGGCTTCCCGTACTTCATGCTCCTGACGCTCAGCGCGATGACGGCGATCCCGCAGGACGTGAAGGAGGCCGCCGCTCTGGACGGCGCGAGCGGCCTGCAGCGGTTCCGGTACGTGGTCCTGCCGCTGGTGCTCTACCAGACCGCGCCGCTGATCATCATGTCGTTCGCGTTCAACTTCAACAACTTCGGCGCGATCTACTTCCTCACCAACGGCGACCCGACGGTGGCGGACACGACGGTGACCGGCGCCGGCGCGACCGACATCCTGGTGAGCTGGCTCTACCAGATCACCATCGGCCTGATGAAGTACAACTACGGCTCGGTCGTGGCGGTGCTCATCTTCCTCGTCCTGGCGCCGATCGCGATCATGCAGTTCCGCCGGACCAAGTCGTTCAAGGGAGACTTCTGATGCGAACGGACAAGCTCGCCTCGCTCATCTGGAACACGGTCGTCTTCATCGGCTGCGTCCTGCTGTCGCTGGTCGTCGTCTGGCCGATCCTGTTCACGCTCAGCTCGGCCGTCTCGCCGGGACGCTCGGCCGCCGCGCTTTCACCGCTGCCGTTCGCCAACGGGTTCACGTTCGACAACTTCGCCCACCTGTTCACCGACACCCTGTACCCGCGGTGGTTCCTGAACTCGTTCATCGTGGCCGTCTCGACGTCGATCGGCACGCTGCTGGTCGCGTCGCTCGCGGCGTACGTCTTCTCGCGCTTCACGTTCACCTTCAAGGGCTCCCTGCTCACGAGCATGATCGTGCTCCAGATCTTCCCGTCGTTCGTCGGGATGATCGCGGTGTACGTGGTGCTGGTGCGCATCGGCGCGCTCGACGCGCTCTGGGGCCTGGTCCTGGTCTACCTCGCGGGGAACCTGCCGTACTCGATCTGGCTGGTCAAGAGCTACCTCGACACGATCCCGAAGGGGCTCGACGAGGCCGCTCGGATCGACGGCGCGTCGCACTTCCGGATCTTCGCGACGATCGTCATGCCGGTCGCCCGCCCGATCCTGATCTTCCTGGCGGTGACGACGTTCGCGGCGCCCTGGATGGACTTCATCTTCCCGAAACTGGTGCTGCGCAGCACCGAGACGCAGACGCTCGCACTCGGGCTGATCAGCTTCGTGTCCGAGAAGAACAGCGACTTCACGACCTTCGCGGCCGGGGCGGTCATCGTCGCGATCCCGTTCATGGTCTTCTTCCTGGTCACGCAGCGGACCCTGGTGACGTCGCTGTCGACCGGCGCGGTCAAGGGCTGACCCTCGGCGGCGAACGGCCCCGGCGCGAATGCGCCGGGGCCGTTCTCGTCGGTCGCCGGGCCGCCTGCCGGCCCGGCGGCGGGCTACCGGAGCGAGCCCGCGTTCTCCCTGTAGGCCTGGAAGACCGGGAGGGCGACGCCGTCGAAGTCGAACAGCGTCGTGTTGCTGATCGGGTTGGGTGCCCCGACCTGCCAGCCCGCGCCGGGGACGCCGAGGAAGATCGGGTCCCAGTAGATGTCGCCGAGGACGGTGCCGGCCGGGAGCGCCTTGACGGCGGCGATGAGCTCGCGCATGAAGTCGCGCTGGCTGATCGGGTCCTCGCCGTACCGGTAGTTGTCGTGGAGCTGCCCTTCGACGCCGTCGTGGGTGACGGGGTGCCAGTTGAAGCCGGTCTCCATGATCATGATCGGCTTGCCGAACCGCTCGTGGGCCCAGGTGAAGAACGGCGCGACGGTCGCGACGTCCTTCTGGGTCCAGAACGGGTAGTACGAGCTGCCGATGACGTCGTAGGGGACGTTCCGCTTCTCGATCTCGCCGAACCACCACTCGTACTTGCCCTGGTCGCCCGCGGCGTCGAGGTGGAGGATCACCTTCGCGTCGGGCAGGGTCTCGTGGACGGCGTTCGCGCCCGCCGTCAGGAAGTCGGCCATCACGTCGAGGCTGCCGCCCTCCTGCCAGGAGCCGCCGTAGGGGAGCAGCAGGCCGCCGGCGGTCTCGTTGCCGAGCGCGACGTAGGCCGGGGGCGTCCCCTGGGCGACCATGCGGTCGAGGAAGTCGCTCGTGTACTCGTGGACCAGGCGCTCGAGTTCGGCCACGGCCTGGTCGTACGGCAGGTCGTTCACGTAGCGCCATTCCAGCGGGATGTCCTGGATCTCGCCGTTGCTCCAGTAGTCGCTGTAGTGGAACGTCAGCTGGATCTCCATGCCGGCGTCGCGCGCCCGCCGGGCCAGGTTCAGGATGTCCTCGGGGTCCTGGAAGCCGTCCTCGAGGTACGAGTCGGGGTAGCCGATCCGGTGGTTCTCGGGGCCGGTGTCGTTGTAGAGCCGCAGGCGGGCCAAGGTCACGCCGTTCTCGGCCATGAGCTCGACCGGGTCGCGGACCGCGCCGGTCTCGTCGCGGAAGACCCCGCCCAGGCTCTCGATGTAGTTGAGCTGGGTGAGGTCGCCCCCGGCGAGGAAGTCGTCGACGACCTTGCCGGTGGTGAGGGCGGTGTCGTCGAAGAGGACCTCCTGGCCTGCCGAGCCGGTCAGTTCGAAGCGGACTTCGATCTGGCCGCCGGCGGTCGGGACGCCGCGCACCGTCACGGGCGTCCACCCGGCGCCGGTCGGGATGCCGGTCCGCCGCCACTCGGTGCCGCCGAGCGCGACCGAGCCGCCGTCGAGGCCGTTGCTGCGGGTCCAGACCTGGACGTCGTAGGCGGAGGCCTTCTGGCGGGAGAGGACCTGGCTCACCGTGGCGGTGCCGTCGGCGGTGAACGAGACCTTGAGTGCGTTCCGGCCGCTGCGGGCGTCGGCGACGAGGCTGACGTTCGCGCCGGTCGCGGCGACCTGCCAGCCGGGGACCGGCGACGTGGCGACGGCCTCCTCGAAGCCGCCGTTGCGGAGCCCGGACGCGGGGGCGGGCCGCGCCTCGGCGGGCACGGACAAGGCGAGCGGTACGGCCACTAGGGCCAATGTGGACATGAGTAGGGCGACGCGCGCCTTCGTGATTGCGGGGAACCGCATGGGACCTCCTTGCGGCGGTGGCGCAGCACTGCGCTGCGGAGCGGGTCCGCCGTCGCCACCGCATCGGAATGGATGAATGCAGGCGCCGAAAGCGTAAGAGCGCCCCATGCGGTCGGCCGACAACAATCGAGGTTCATCCATACATCGCATTCGAATGTCCATGATCCCCATGTGGCGGAACCATTCTGGAAAACGCTCTCGAATGCGCCGGCCGCATGCTTCACGTACCGCTCGGCCGCCCCCGGTACGCGCTCGGGGTCATGCCGTGGACCCGGGTGAACTGGCGGGAGAAGTACATCGGATCGTCGAAGCCGGCCTCGCGGGCGACCGAGGCGATGGAGAGGTCGGAGCCGTCGAGGAGTTCACGGGCCCGCGTCATGCGCAGGTTGACCTGGAACTGGAGCGGCGAGACGCCGAGGTTGTCGCGGAACAGCGCGGTGAGCTGCGAGGCGCTCAGGCCGACCATCGAGGCCAGCGCCGTCACCGAGGTGCGGTGCGGGGTCGTGGCGCGGAGGTGGTCGACGGCCCGTTCGAGCGGGTTGAGGGTCGGCCCCGGGTTGCGGCGGCCGGTGGCGATCACCTGGGCGATCGCATGCCAGGCCGCGCCGGAGGCCCTGGTGAGCGACGAGGTGGTCAGGCCCGAGTCGAGGGCGTCGATCACCTGGGAGACCAGGCTTGCGACGGGCGCGGGGTCGCGCAGGTGGGTGACGCGCCCGCCCGCCGCCGAATGCGCGGTGCGGACGAGGTCGGTCGCGTCCGAGCCGGTGAAGTGGAACCACCAGAGGGTCCAGGGGTCGGCCTTGGACGCTCCGTAGGCGTGGGGGCGGTCGGCCGGGAGCAGGACCACGCCGCCGCGCGAGACGGCGAACTCGGTGTCCTCCGAGCGGCACCAGCCCTCGCCGTCGGTGCACACCAGGAGGATCTGCTGCCTGGCCCCGCGCGGGCGCGAGCGGCCGTGCCGGGCGGCGTGCGGGAAGTACCCGGCGTCGGTGACCAGCAGCTTCCCGGTGACCGGATGGCGCAGCGCCTTCTCGACCGTGGAGCGGGGGACCACGAGCATGCGCTGGCCCGCGAAGCCCTCCCTGATGCCGTCCTGGTCGAACACCATCGTCGATTCATCCATGTCCTCTAGTGAAATGACCATCGACACTCATGTCAAGTGCCCATACGCTCGATGCATGTCAACCGAAGAGTCCAAGATCGTGCTTCCCGACGCCCCCGCCGCGCTTGCTGAGCAGGCGGTTCGCGCGTGGCGGGAGCCGGTCGTGATCGACACGTACGAGCCGGCCGCGCCCGACCGGTACCCGGCGTATCTGGATCAGCGGGTGTATCAGGGTTCGAGCGGCGCGGTGTACCCGCTGCCGTTCATCGACGCGGTCTCGCGCGAGAAGGCGCCGCGCGAGTGGGACGCGATCCACCTCGAGAACGAGTACGTGCGGCTCATGATCCTTCCCGAACTCGGCGGTCGCATCCACATCGGACTCGACAAGACCCGCGGATACGACTTCTTCTACCGCAACGAGGTCATCAAGCCGGCGCTCGTCGGGCTGGCGGGTCCGTGGGTCTCCGGCGGCGTCGAGTTCAACTGGCCGCAGCACCACCGGCCCGCCACCCACCTGCCGACCGAGGCGCTGATCGAGCGCGAGGACGGCGGCGCGGTGACGGTCTGGTGCTCCGACCACGATCCGTTCGCGCGCATGCAGGGTATGCACGGCATCCGGCTGCGGCCGGGCAGCGCGCTCATCGAGCTGCGGGGCCACCTGGTCAACCGCACCGACGAGGTCCAGACCTTCCTGTGGTGGGCCAACGTCGCGGCCGAGGTCCACGACGACTACCAGTCGTTCTTCCCCACCGATGTCCGCGTGGTCGCCGACCACGCCAAGCGCGCCACCACGACGTTCCCTGCGGCGCAAGGCCGCTACTACGGGGTCGACTACCCCTCCCAGCGCACGGCCGAGCGCCCGGACGGCGACCGCCTCGACTGGTACCGGAACATCCCGGTGCCGACCTCGTACATGTGCCTGGGCACCGAGGACGACTTCTTCGGCGGCTACGACCACCGCGCCCGCGCCGGGTTCGTGCACTGGGCCGACCACCGCATCGCACCGGGCAAGAAGCAGTGGACCTGGGGCAACGCCCCGTTCGGCTGGGCCTGGGACGCGCACCTGACCGACACCGGCGGGCCGTACGTCGAACTCATGGCCGGCGTCTTCACCGACAACCAGCCCGACTTCGCGTTCATCGCCCCCGGCGAGACGAAGACCTTCTCGCAGTACTGGTACCCGATCCAGGACACCGGACCGGTCCACCAGGCCACGTTGGACGCCGCGGTCCGCCTCGACGCGGACGGGGACCGCGTGCGGATCGCCGCGGCCGTCACCGCGCCCCGCGCCGGCGCCCGCATCACACTGCGTTCCGGTGACACGGTCCTGTTCGCGAGCGACGCCGACCTCGCCCCCGGCGCGCCGTTCGTCCACGAGCTCGCGCTCGACGCCCCCGCCGCCGACCTCGAACTCGCTGTCCACCACGGCGGTGACACCCTCGTGACCTGGCGCCCCCGCACCGAGCCGGACGAGGCCGGGACGGCCGAGCCGGCCACCGAGCCTCCCGCGCCCGGCGACATCGACTCGGTGGACGAGCTCTACCAGACCGGCCTCCACCTCGACCAGTACCGGCATGCGACCCGCTCGCCCGAGCCGTACTGGGAAGAGGCGCTGCGCCGCGACCCCGGCGACGCCCGCTGCAACACCGCGCTCGCGGCCTGCCGCGCGAAGGCCGGGCTGCTCGACGAGGCCGAAGCCCTGCTGCGCAACGCGATCGAGCGGCTGACCCGCCGCAACCCGAACCCCCGCGACGGCGAAGCCCACTACCGGCTCGGCCTCATCCTCGCCCGGCAGGGCCGCGACGCCGAAGCCAGGGAGGCTTTCGGGAAAGCGCTCTGGGACGAGGCCTGGGCCGACGCCGCCGCGGTCGCGACCGCCCGCCTCGACCTCGCCGCGGGACGCGACGCCGAGCCGGCGCTGCGCGAACTGCTCGCCCGCAGCCCGCGGCACGCCCAGGCCCGCAACCTCCTCGCAGCGGCGCTGCTGCGCCGCGGCGACCGGGCCCGCGCCGCCGAGACCACCGCGCGCACACTCCGTGACAACCCGCTCGACGCGTGGGCCCGCGACCTCGCCCGCCGCGCCGGGCGCGAGGCCGAACCGACGAGCGACCCGACGATCGCGCTCGACGTGGCCCTCGAATACCGCTCGATCCGCGAAGACGAGGCCGCGATCGAACTCCTCGCCGCCGCCGCGTCCCTCCCGGCCGCACCCGGTCAGACCAACGTCGCACCCCTTGCATGGCTTCACCGCGCCGACCTCGAATTCGCGCGCGGCGACGCCGAAGCGGCCGATGCCGCACTGCAACAGGTCCACGATCTCGACCGCACCTGGTGCTTCCCCTCGCACAGCGAGGACGACGCCCTCGCGCGCCTGCGCGGGCACCGCCCCGACGACCCGGTCCTCGCATCGCTCGCCGGGCACCGCCTCTATGCCGCCGGCCGCCGCACCGAAGCCATCGCGGCCTGGGAGACCGCCGCGGCGACCGGCGACCCGGTGGTCTTGCGCAACCTCGGCGTCGCCGCCCACAACGTCCAGCACGACCCCGAGCGCGCCGCCCGCTGGTACGAGCGCGCCCGCGCCGCCGCGCCCGACGACGCCCGCCTGCTCTTCCAGGCCGACCAGCTCGACGGCCGCCGCGGCCTCGACCCCGCGAAGCGGGTCGCGGCCCTGGAGGAGCTGCGCGACCTCGTCGACGTCCGCGACGACCTCTCGGTCCAGTTCGCCGAGCTCCTGACCGCCGTCGGCCGCCCAGACGAGGCCGTCGGTGTGCTCGCCGGCCGCGCCTTCCAGCCCTGGGAGGGCGGCGAGGGCCGCGTGCTCGCCGCCTGGGAGGAGGCGCATCTCGCCCTCGCCCGCACGGCGATCGGGACCGACCCGCAGCGCGCCGTCGTCCACGCCCGGGCCGCGCTCGAACCACCGCACAACCTCGGCGAGGCTCGACACCCGCTCGCGAACACCGCCGACCTCCACCTCGTCCTCGGCGACGCCCTCGCCGCGGCGGGGGAGGACCTCGCCGCCCGCGCCGCCTGGGAGCAGGCCGCCGCGCAGGAAGGCGACTTCCAGGGCATGCGGGTCCAGGCCCACTCCGAGCACACCGCCGCCGCCGTCACCGCGCTGCGCCGCCTCGGCAAGCACGACGCCGCGACCGCGCTCCGCGACGACCTCGAGCGGTACATCGCCGAGCAGGCCGAGACGGCCGCGACGATCGACTACTTCGCGACCTCCCTGCCGACGATGCTGCTGTTCACCGTGGACATCCAGGCCGTGCACGACACCCGCGTGCTCGTCCTCCGCGCGCAGCTCGCGCACCTGGACGGCGACACCGGCCAGGCCGCGGACCTGGCGCGCCGCGTCCTCGCCCGCGACCCCCTCAACCCCTACGCCCGCTCCGTCGCGTGACGGACATGCGACGCTGACCGCGAAAACGCTCAAAGGAGAGACATGAACGCCCACGAACTGCGGGTCTCCCCGCCCGCCCCGCCCCTGCGCGACCACCTGCCCTTCGGCGAGCCCGAAGGCGCACCCGACCGGATCGAGGTCACCAGCCGGTGGTTCGAGCGCGGCGGCCGCCCCTGGTTCCCGATCACCGGCGAGATCCACTACTCGCGCATTCCGCGCGAGCGCTGGAGCGAAGTCCTCGGCCACGCCCGCGCCGGCGGCCTCGACTCCGTCGCCACCTACGTCTTCTGGGCCGCCCACGAACCCGAACCGGGCCGCTTCGACTGGTCCGGCAACCTCGACCTGCGGGCGTTCATCGAACTCGCCGGCGCGCACGGCCTCGACGTGATCGTCCGCATGGGGCCGTGGGGCCACGGCGAGTACCGCTACGGCGGCTTCCCCGACTGGCTCATCGCACAAGGCCTCGCCACCCGCACCAACGACCCCGCCTACCTCGGACTCGTGCGCCCGCTCTATGCGCAGATCATCGCCCAGATCAAGGGGTTGACGCACGCCGAAGGCGGGCCGGTCATCGGCGCGCAGGTCGACAACGAACTGTACGACCAGCCCGACCACCTCGCGACGCTCCGCGAGATCGCCGAGGAGCTGGGCCTGCGCGTGCCGATCTGGACCGCCACCGGCTGGGGCGGCGCCCAGGTCCCCGAGACGCTCCTGCCGCTCTACAGCGCCTACTCCGAAGGGTTCTGGGAGGACGAGACCGTCGAGTGGCCCGCCTTCGCGCCCTTCCACTTCCGCTACTCCGAGGTCCGCGACGACCTCACCGTCGGCGCCGACCTGCGCGAAGCGCTCGACGGCATCGCCACCGAGTCCGCCGAGCCGCTCAAGCACGACGACCGGACCCCGTTCGCCACCTGCGAACTCGGCGGCGGCATGCACGTGGCCTACCACCGGCGCCCCCTCGTCTCGCCCGAGGACGTCGCGAACCTCGCGCTCGCGAAGATCGGCTCCGGCTCGGCCTGGCAGGGCTACTACATGTACGCCGGCGGCACCCAGCGCACCGGCGCCCACGGGACCGAACAGGAATCGCACGCCACCGGCTACCCCAACGACGTGCCGGCCCTGACCTACGACTTCCACGCGCCGATCGGCGAGCACGGCCAGATCCGCCCCCACCACCACTACCTGCGCCGCCACCACCTGTGGCTCCACGAGGAGGGGCACCGGATCGCCGCCATGGAATCCATTGTGGGCGGAGGCGGCGACGACCCGGACGAGCTGCGCTGGGCCGTCCGCTCCGACGGGAAGAGCGGCTACCTGTTCGCCACCACATACCAGCCGCCGAAGCGACCCATCGCCGCCCAGCCCGGCGTCCAGTTCACCGTCCGGTTCGACGGCGTCGCCGGGGACGACGGCTCAGTGACCGTCCCCACCTCCCCGGTCGACCTGCCCGCCGGGGTCTCCGTCGCCTGGCCGCTGCGGTACGCCCTCACTGAAGGACTCGAACTGCGCAGCGCCACAGCGCAACTGCTCACCCGCATGGACGACCTCGTGGTCCTCGCGGCCACCGACGGCGTCCCCGTCGAGATCGTCCTCGGCGACGGCACCATCGTCGACCTGCCCGTGCCGCCCGGACCCGAATGCTTCGTCGACCTCGACGGCGTGCGCCTCCTGATCCTGGACGACGCGAGCGCGAACCGCCTCTACAAGCTCCCCTTCGCCGGCCGCGACCGCCTCGTCCTCGCCGACGCGCCCGTCTACGCCGAGGACGGCGACCTCGTCGTCCACCCCGACGCCGAACACACCGCGATCGCGATCCTCCCCGCACCGGACGGCCTCGAAGCCCGCGGCGCCCGCCTCGAACCCACCGGCGGCACCGACTGGGCCGCCTGGACGCTCACCGCGGACGACGCCGGCCCGATGCCCGTCCAAGTCGACCCGTCGCCCGGCCCCGCCACCGCCCCCGAGCCCCGCCGCGGCGGTCCCATGGAACGGCTCAGCGCCCCGACCGACTACACCGGCGCCGCGACCGTCCATGTCGATGTCGCGGACTTCGGCGACGCCGACCGGGCCCTGCTGCGCCTCGACTGGACCGGCGACACCGGCCGCGCCTACATCGGCGCCGCGTTCGTCAGCGACCACTTCTGGCACGGCCGCGTCTGGGACATCGACCTCACCCCGCACCGCGAGGCCGTCGCCGAGCACGGCGTCCGGCTCGAGCTCCTGCCGTGGCGGCGCGCCACCGGCGTCTGGGTCGACCCGACGGTCCGCGGCGTCCAGGACGGCATCGCGATCGACTCGGCGACGATCGTCCGCGTCGCCAAGATCCGCCTCAGCGCTGCGGGTGAACGGTGACCGGCCTCGACCGACGGCGACTGCTCCGCCTCGCCGGGACCACCGGTCTCGGCGCCGGCGCGCTGGCCGCCTGCACTGCCGGCGTCAAAGGGGACCCGATCGCGTCGGGCCCGGTGACACTCGACCTGTGGACCCACGACCCCGGCTACGCCACGTACTTCACCGGCGCCGCGACCGACCCGGCCATCACCGGCGGCAGCGACTGGCAGTACTCGATCGAGGTCACCTCGATCTCGCCCGCCGACGTGGTCTCCCGCACCATCAACCAGGCCGTCGCCCAGCGCCCGCTGCCGAACCTCGCCGGCCTGGTCATCGACCAGTTCCCGCGGGTCATGCGCTCCGGGATCGCCGAGAACCTGTTCGTCGACCTCACCGACCTCACCGCCGGCCTCGGCGACCGGCTCCTCAAGACCCAGCCGTACACCGTCGACGGCCGCGTCTACGCGATCGAGTCCGACAACTCGATCTCGGTGATGTGGTACCGCGCCGACCGCTTCGCCGAACTCGGCATCCCCGAGGACGTCGCGACCTGGGAAGAGCTCCTCGCGATCGGCGCCGAGATCGCCGCCGACACCGGCGAGGCCATAGGCATGGTCTCCAACGGCGACAACGGCGCCATCGTCAACGGCTTCACCCAGATGCTGCTCCAGCGCGGCGGCAACCTCTACGACGCCGACGGCGACCTCGCGGTCCTCTCCGAGGAGTCGGTCGAAGTCCTCGCCCTCATGGCCGAAGGCGTGCGCACCGGAGCGCTCCTGTCGATCGCCGACCCGTACGGGAGCGCGGCCGCCGCCGCGCTCAAGGACGGCAGGCTCATCGCCACCGTCATGCCCAACTGGTACAAGGTCTACGGCCTCGAAGCGAACGCCCCCGACCAGGCCGGCCTGTGGCGGGCCCGCACGATACCGAGGTTCGCCGCAGGCGGCCACACCGCCTCCACCCTCGGCGGCACCGCGTTCGCGGTGCTCAAGGACCAGGCCGAGACCGACGCCGCGCTCGACTTCCTCGAACGCGCCTACCTCACCCCGGAAGGGCAGCTCGCCCGCTACGGCGCAGGCGGGTACCTGCCGACCCTCGTCGACCTCTACGACGCCCCCGAGTTCCAGGGGATCACCGACCCGTTCCTCGGCGACCAGCGGATCTTCGAGGTGTACGCGGCCGCCGCGACCGACATGCCGCTGTTCTACCAGGCCGCGGACGCCTCGCTGCTGCGCGACAGCCTCGGCGGCCCGATCCTGCGCGCCGTCAACGGCGAGACCGACCCCGAGGCCGCGCTCCGAGAAGGCCTGCGCGCGTACGAAAGGCAGGCATCCGAATGAGCACCGGCACCGCTGCGCTCAAGTCCGGCCGGACCTCCTGGGCGCCCTACCTCTTCATCTCGCCGTTCTTCGTCCTGTTCACCCTGTTCATGGTCGTGCCCATCGCCGCGGGGATCTACCTGAGCCTGACCCGGTGGGCCGGCCTGGGCTCGCCCGAGTACATCGGCGCCGACAACTACACGCGCCTGTTCCAAGACCCCAGCTTCGGCGCGGCCCTCGTGAACACCGCGATCTACACCGCGTTCGCGCTCATCGTCGTGGTGCCGGTGTCGCTGCTCATCGCGCAGGCGCTCAACGCCCGCGGCCTGAAGCTGCGCGACTTCTTCCGCCTCACCTACTTCATGCCGGTGGTGCTGTCGCCGATCATCGTCGCCCTCGTGTTCGGGCTCGTCTTCGACGGCGAGTACGGCCTGTTCAACGCCGTACTGGAGGCGCTGTTCGGCTTCGGCGGCGTCTCCTGGCTCACCGATCCGTTCTGGGCCCGCGTCGTCGTGGTGATCCTGGTCCTGTGGCGCTGGACCGGCTACCTGACGATCTTCTTCCTCGCCGGCATGCAGGCGATTCCGCGCGAGATGCACGAAGCGGCCGAAGTGGACGGCGCCGGCCCGGTCCGCCGCTTCTTCTCGATCACCCTGCCGCAGCTCAAGCCCGTCACGGCGTTCATCGCCGTCACCATGCTGGTCAACACCGCGCAGATCTTCGAGGAGCCGTTCCTGCTCACCCAGGGCGGCCCCGGCGAATCCACCCTGTCGGTGTCGATGTTCATCTACCGCTCCGCGTTCCAGCGCCAGGAACTCGGCTACGCCGCGGCCGCCGGCGTCGTCATGTTCATCATCATCTTCGTGCTCGGGCGCGTCAGCTCGAGCGCCTTCGGCGTCGGGAGGAACCGATGACCACGACCGCACCCGACCGCTCCGCCGACGCGCCCGCGGCCGACCCGGCGCCGGCCGCGACACCGGCGCGCCGCCCGCGCATCCGTCCAGGCCGAATCGGCCTGTACACCACCCTGTCCCTGCTGGTGGCCGTCTACCTCGCGCCACTGGTGTGGGCCCTGTCGTCCTCCTTCAAGGACCGCAGCGAGATCTTCTCGTTCCCGCCCGAGCTGTGGCCCGCCGAACCCACCACCGCCAACTACACGACGCTGCTCGAGACCCAGCCGTTCTGGAACTGGATGCTCATGAGCACCGGCGTCGCGCTGGCGAGCACCGTCGCGGTCGTGTTCCTGTGCTCCCTGGCCGGGTTCGGGTTCGCCAAGTACGAGTTCCGCGGCAAGCGGGTCCTCTTCGACGTCATGTTCTCGTCGCTGGCGATCCCGTTCGCGGTCATCGTCGTGCCGCTGTTCATCCTCGTCGCCAAGCTCGGACTCGCCCACCCGCTGTTCGCCCTGATCGTCCCCTGGGTCGCCCCCGCGTTCGGCATCTTCATGATGCGCCAGTACACCGAGCAGACCGTCCCCGACGAGATCCTCGACGCCGCCCGCATCGACGGCTGCTCCGAGTTCCGGATCTTCTGGGCCGTCGTGCTCCCGCTCCTGCGCCCCGCGCTCGGCGCGCTCGCGGTCTGGAGCTTCCTCGGCGCCTACAACAACCTGCTGTGGCCCCTGGTCATCGTCTCCGAACCCGAGTACTACACCGTCCCCCTCGGGCTCCAGGCGCTGTTCGGCGCCGAAGGCCGCCAGTACGACCTGGTCCTGGCCGGCTCCGTCCTCGCCGCCGTCCCCGCCATCGCCGTCTTCATCGTCCTGCGCAAGCAGCTCGTGTCCGGACTGACCGCCGGGGCGGTGAAGTCATGACCGGCCGGCCGTGAGGAGCGGCCGCTCAGCGTCCGATCCGCCGCCGCGCCTGTCGGCCGTCTCGCCGAACGCGCCCTTCGGAATCGACTCCGTTCTGGCGGAAGTCCTCCTCACCGGCGCGGGCTGCGCATCCACATCACCAGGTGCCAGTCCTGGTCGTTCGCGAGCGGGTCGGAGCGGTGGGCCTTGCGGCCGTCCACGCTGGACGGCATGACGAATGCGCAGGTCGCCGAACCGTCCGGGAAGTAGTTCGCCATGTTGGCGCGGAAGACCGCGTCGGCGATCCGGTCGGTCTCGGTGGTGCGCAGGTCCTCGGGCAGGCGCAGCAGCGTGGCGGCGGTGAGGGTGCTCCAGTAGTGGGGGAACACGTCGCCCCACAGGCGTTCGATGCCGAACCAGTAGCCGTCCCAATGCCGGATCGCCACGTGGTGGAGCCGGGCGTGCGGCTGCGGCCCTCCGAAGGCGAGGAGCCACGGGAGGCGTTCGGCGATGCCGTCGTGGAACACCTGCTCGCCGGTGACGGCGTGCGCCGCGATCAGGAGGTCGACGAGCGGGGCCACGATCGACTGCTCGTAGTTCACCTCATGGGCCGGAAGACCCTTGCCCGCCTTGACGAAATGGCGGGCGCTCGCCACGATCCCCTCGCGCAGCGCCTCCGCCCGGGCCGATCCTCCTGCGGCGTCGAGACTCTCGGCGATCGCGAGCACGGTCTCCGACAGGTGGATCGACAGGTGCTCGATGCCGCCGAGCGCGAAGTTCCGTTCGACGATGCGGGCGGCCTTGTCGAGCGCGGCCGCATCCGAGCGCAGGCGGTACCGGTCGTGGAAGAACTGGGCCAGCCACGGCGCGTCGTACAGCCGGGGCAGTCGGGGAATCTGGGTGCCGCGGGTCGGTGTCGCCTCACCGTCGAGCAGGTGCCGCCAGGCGAACTCGGCCCAGCCCGACAGGAGCGGTTCGACCTCTTCGGCGTCGACCCATCCGCGCAGGGCCGCGAGCTGGATCAGCACCGGCATGGCGATGCGCTCGGATCCGTCGGTCCAGTCGTTCCAGTCGTTGGTCGGATGTGTGGTCTTCGTGCGCACGTCGACCGGGACGAACGCGTGCGCGAGCAGCCCCGGCCGCTCGCGGGCGATCTGGTGGCGCACGATGTAGTCGATCCGCCGCCGCACGGCCTCCTCGAGCGGCGCGTGGAACAGCACCTCGGTGCGGGCCGTGCCGTCGATCTCGACGGTGTAGACGCCGTGTTCAGGGGCGCTGACCGCGAAGGTCCGCTCCGCGATCCTCTCGACCGTGGCATCAGGGCTCGTCACGTCCGATGCCGTGACGGTGATCCGCTCGCCGGTCCGGGCGCAGAACGAGGAGAACTGCGCGGGCGCGTCGGTGGCCGCGGTGAACTCCTCGACGGTGTCGTACCAGCCCAGTTCCCATTCGAGGACCAGCGAGTCCCCGGCCTCGACCCGCAGTTCGGGCTGGCCGCCGAAAGCCTCAGGGTTGCGAGCACGGTCGGTCGCCAGCAAGGCGATGTGGCCGCGGATGTTGGACTGCGACCCGGGGTTGCGCGACTCGATCGAGTAGGCGCGGACCGCGCCTTCGCGCACGATCAGGCCGAGGTTCGGCCCGGCCCCGGACATCGGCTGGGCGAGCGCCCAGGCCCACGTGCCGCCGGTGAACAGGTGCGCGTGCACGGCGCGGTCCAGGGACTCCTCGGCGCCGGTGTAGAGGTCGCCGAACGGGGTCTGGACGCCTAGTCCGGTGATGCGCAGCGGCGTGTCACCGTCGTTGACCACCGCGTAGCGCTCGCGCAGGACCGCGCCGTCGGTCCAGCGCCGCACTTCGACCCGGACGCCGTCGAGCAGCGGATGCACCGCCTCAGTGCCGCCTTCGACAGTGCCGCCTTCGACAGTGCCGCCCTCGATCGTGCCGCCCTCGACTGTGCCTCTTTCGATGGTGCCGCCGTCGACCGCGCGCAGCTCGGCCGGCGTGTGCCAGCGGGCGCCGCCGCGGTCGGTGACCAGATGCCCTGAGCCCCACTGGTGCTCGATCGAATGCCAAGCCGTGTCGGCGGTGTCCAGGAGGAAGCGGCGCGCGGGGGCCAGCCGGTTGGCGAACTGAAGCGGGGCGCCGGTGACCGGATCGAGGACGGCGTGGCCCTGCCCGAATGCGAGCGTGGTCGGTATCGAAGGGGAAGACACGGTGAAGACGACCTTTCTTCGCGGACTGAGGACAGTCGCAGAACCGGGTGCGATCGGCGGTGGTCGCGAGGGGGTCACGCGATCGTCGATACGTATCGACGATATCAGGACGGCGACCCGCCCCTGGACGGCCCGTCCTCAGGTGAAATCGGCCGTGGTCGCACGGCGCCGCAGCCCGGAGGGTGCGACCAGGCGCAGGCGGGGTTCGTCTTCGTTGCCGTCCAAGCGCCTGACCAGCAGCTCCACCGCCATGCGCGAGACCTCGCGTGCCCGCGCCGACACATTGGTCACCGGCGGATCGAACGACTCGGCGATGCCGTCGGAGCACAGGCCGAGCACGGACACGTCGACCCCCGGCCGAAGGCCGCGGAACTGCGTGAGCTGCATCAGCCACTCGGTCGCCTGCGGGGTCCGGGCGATCAACCCCAGGCGGTGATCGCGCTGCTCGAGCAGCCGCGGCGCGATCGCGTCGATCCCGGCCCAGCCCGGCTTAGGCGGGTCGACGACCGCGAAGCCCAGGCCCCGTTCGTCGGCGCGAGACCGGCACGCCTCATGGAACGCGCTGATGAACCAGTACTCGCCGGGGTCGACCATCTCGCCGACCAGCGCCGCGTGCTCGTGGCCGGTGTCGGCGAGCTCGTCGATCAGCATGGCCGCGGCACGGGGCGCGTCGTAGTCCACCGCGTCGAGCCCCGACAGGTCTGCGGGTGTCCCGATGAGGACCACGGGCAGGTCCAGCGCGGCGGCGGTCGCGATCCGCTCGTCGTCGAGCTTGATGTCCATGAGAATGAAGGCGTCGCAGGTCGAACGCCCCGCCAGCCGTTTCAGACCCTCGGGCCCTTCGTCGGTGGTGACCAGTACGACGTCGTACTCGTGTTGACGGGCCGTTTCCACGATCTCGTCGATGTAGGGGACGGTGTCGCGCGGATCGGCGCGCTCGCCGAGGCGGACCATGAGGGCGATGACGTTGGTCTTGCGGCCGCGCAGGGCCCGCGCACCGGCGTTGGGCTGATAGGTCAGCTCTGCGATCGCGGCTGCGACACGGTCCTTCGTCTCCTGCGAGACCGAGCGCTTCCCGCTCATGACATAGGAGACGGTGCTCTGCGAGACGCCCGCCAGCGCCGCCACGTCACGGCTCGTCGGCCTCGAAGGACGGCCGCTTCGATCACTCATCCGACCATCGTAGAGAGGAAGGGGAGACCGGTCCCACGATGGAGAACTCCTCGGTACCGCTTTGGCGGCGGGGCCGGTCGCTGTCGTGCCGGTCCGGGTGACCGTGACCGTGTAAGTGACGGTGTCGCTGCCACCAATGGAAGGTGGAGTGGCAGTCTCGTCCCGGTGAGGGTGCAGAGCGCACGCAGGCGACATTGTCAATTGTAAGTATTAAGTCGCGGTCGGTGGCCGGAGGTAACGCCGAGTTTGAGGGCAACGCGCGATCTCTCTTCTGCGTCTCTGATCAGGCATGGCCTAGGTCTGCCCTGGGCTTCGATTCTTGAGCGGACCAGAGTCGGTCCAGGTCGGGCGTGACTCTTTCCGGGATTTCGCTGGTGGCGCGTCCGGTTGCCGATCGGCTGGGGTTCAGCCGCCGGATGTTGACTTTGTCAGGTGCCTGTATTAACGTATCGGCGTTTTCGCTCTAGGATCCCGAGACGAACCGGGCTCCTCGAGCAAGGCGCGCCCCTCATGCGGCGCAGATCCGCGTGCCGCGGTTCACCGAATTGCGTTGCCTCGGCATACCCCGTCCACCACTCCAGGGAGCACTCGTGAACGATCGACCGCGCGACGACAGCGCCTCGCCGGCACCGGGAACGCAGGCACGCGGGCTGCTCGTCGGCGCCAACTACCACCCCCACGACTCCGGTCCCGCGACCTGGCGCCGGGACGCGGCCATGATGCGCGAAGCCGGGATCACGGTCGTGCGCCTCGGCCACCTCGCCTGGGACACCTTCGAACCGGCCGACGGCGAGTTCACCTTCGAGTGGTTCGACGAGGTCATGGACCTGATGCACGACAACGGCATCGGCGTGATCCTCGACATCGCGGTGCGGCCCGCGCCGCTGTGGCTGCACCGCAAGCACCCCTCGATCGACGTGGCCGACCCGGCCGGCAACCGGCTCTACGCCAACCACCGGTACATGGACGACGTCGGCGACCCGCACTTCCGCGCCCACGCCAAGCGCTTCGCCGAGCACCTGGTTCGCCGCTACGCAGCACACCCCGCGCTGGCCGCGTTCGGCATCGACAACGAGCCCGGCGACGGCCCGATCTCCTACTCCGAGACGGTCAGGGAGCGGTTCATCGCCTGGCTCGAAGCGAAGTACGGCACCCCCGACGCCCTCAACGCCGCCTGGGCCGGGCAGCGGTGGTCGCGCCGCATCGGCGACTTCGAGGACGTCGGCCTTCCGGCGCCCGGGAACGGGGGAGCCGCGCCTGAGCGGGTCCTGGACTTCCGCCGGTTCGTCTCCGGCGAAGTGAACGCCTACCTGACCGAGCTGCTCGGTGTGGTCGAGACGCACGCGCCGGGCGCGTTGACCACCACGAACATGTGGTACTACAGCCCGCTTCGGCAATTCGACTACGCCCCGATCGCCTACACCGGCCGGCTGAACCGCGCCGGGAACGGCTTCTACCCCGGCAATTCGATCCTGGACGACGACGGGCTGCGCGGCGCCCTGTTCGGCATCGCCCGCATCCAGTACGAGAACACGAACCCGTTCTGGTGCACCGAGTTCACCACCATGACCGCCACCCCCGGCTCGATCCGCAAGTCCGCCTATGCCTCCCTCATGCTCGGCAACCAGCTCGTGTGCGGCTGGACGTGGCAGACCATGCACGCCGGCGAAGAGCAGTTCCTCCAGGGCATGGTCGACTGGGACGGCCGGCCGAACCGCAAGCTGGACGAATACCGCCGCATCGCCCAGGAGTTCGCCGAGATCGGGGCGCACTTCCCCTACCGTCCCGAAGCCGAGATCGCGGTGGCGCTCGACTTCCCGAGCCAGATCGCCTCCGCGGCCCTGCCCGAACGCCACGACGCGCAGGCGCGGACCGCGTTCGAGGCCGTCCTCGACCGCAATCTCGACGCCCGCATCATCGACTTGTCGCGGAGCGACCTCGATTACAAGATCCTCATCGTCCCGGGCGTGCTCGTGCTCGATGAGGAGGCGGCGGCGAAGATCCGCTCGTTCGTCGAGCGCGGCGGCACCGCGATCATGACCTCCTGCTCGGCGACCCTCGACGCGAACGGCCAGGCGTTCGACTCGACCAGGCCCGGCCGGCTGGCCGATGTGTTCGGCGTCCGCGTCGGGTCCTATGAGGAACCGCAGTTCCTCAACGAGCTCGCGCGCGGGCGCGCCGGGGACCACGGCCTCGACCTCGTCGTCGGCGGCGACCGGATCTCCCTGACTGCGCCCCGGTTCGACCTCGTCGAGCCCGGAACCGCCGAGGTCCTCGGTACCACGGCCGGGCTCGACCGGGACTACCCGATCGTCACGGTGAACGGATACGGTGCGGGACAGGCGATCTATGTGGCACTTCCCGTGCGCCGCGAGGTGCTAGGCAGGGTGCTCGACGACGAGATCGACCGGCTCGGCCTCCGCAGAGGCCCTGCCGTGCCCGCCGGTGTGATGGCGCGCCGGATCGACGAGGACCACGTGCTGTACGTCAACCTCGACGGTGAACCGAAACCGATCGAACTGTCCGGCAAGGCCACGAGCCTGCTCAGCGGCGACGGCTACGACGGCGGCTTCACCCTCGGCGCGTTCGACGCCGAGTTCATCGAGACCGCTCCCCGAACCGCCTGACCGCAGCCGTCGAGCGGCGAGGGCTGCTTCCGGCACCCGGATGCGGCCGGCCTGAAAACGTAGGGGCGACTCCGAGTTCTCGCGGGAGAGTGACAGGCGTGCCATGGGCCGGGCGCCGAGAGGCTTCGGCGGAGCGCGGAGACGACGCGATGGTGCTGCTCGATTACCGTGTGATCATGTACGCACCCCGTGGCCCCGGTTCCATCGAACTCGGTGTCGACTTCGGAACGTCCCACACCGTCGCCATCCTCCGCCGCCCCTCCGACCGGGAGCGGCCGCTCCTGTTCGACGGCTCGCCGCTGCTGCCCTCGGCGGTCTTCGCCACTGAGGACGGCGGGCTCGCGACGGGCCGGGACGCGCTCCGGGCCGGGGTGCGGTCGCCGGGCCGGTTGGAGCCGAACCCGAAGCGGCGCATCGACGACGAGACCGTCCAACTCGGCAGCCGCGAGTACCGCGTGGTCGAGCTGTTCGCCGCCGTCCTGGCCCGCGTCCGCGAGGAGGCCGTCCGCGTGGCGGGGTCGCTCGACCAGGTGCGGCTGACCGTCCCCGCGACGTGGGGCCCGCTGCGGCGCCGCCGCCTCGCCGACGCCGCCGCCGAGGCGGGGCTCCCCGAGCCGCTGCTCGCGGCCGAACCGGTGGCCGCCGCGGCGTACTTCACCGAGATCCTCGGGAACCGGGTGATGCCCGGATCGGCCGTCGTCATCGCCGACTTCGGCGCCGGCACTTTCGACGTCAGCGTCGTCGCCCCGGCCGCCGGCGGCTTCGAAGTCCTGGCCGTGGCCGGCCGCGACGACATCGGCGGGCTCGACCTCGACGCCGCCCTGGTCGACCACTTGGGACGCCAGTTCGCCGGCGATCCGGCCTGGCAGCGCCTCGCCCGGCCGCAGCACGAATCCGACCGCCGCCAGCGCCTCGCCCTGTTCGACGAGGTCCGCGCCGCCAAGGAGCAGCTCTCGCGGCAGACCAGCGCCGACGTGCTGGTGCCCCCGCTCGACGTCACCACCCATCTCACCCGCGGCGAGCTCGACCAGGTCGTCACCCCGCTCCTGGAGCAGGCCGTCGCCCTCACCGGGGCGTCGATCGTCCAAGCAGGACTCGGCCGCGACCGGATCGCCGGGCTCTTCCTCGTCGGCGGCGCCTCCCGGATGCCGCTGGTCGCGACCCTCCTCCACCGGGAGCTGGGGACCGATCCGACCGTGCTCGAGCAGCCCGAGCTCGTGGTGGCCGAAGGCAGCCTGCTCGTCGCGCAGGCCGCACCGGTCCCGCCGCTCGACGAGGACGAGCCCGCACCGGCCACCGTCGCCCTGCCGAAGGTCGTCCTGCCCCAGTCGCCGCCGCAGCAGCCGAAGCCGTTCATCGAACGGCAGGCGCCGCAGCCGCGACGGCAGCGAAAGCGGCGCTCGCGGCGGCTCCTCGCCGCCGCCGCGGCACTGGTCCTGGTCGCGGGCCTCGCCGCAGCCGTCGCCTGGTGGCCCGAATCCCCTTGGCGCGACGGGAACGGCGGCGGCGAAACACCGTCGGGGAGCCAGGCGGTCGACCAGTCCGATGACCCGACGACAGCGGCGGTCGACCCGTTCGCCACCACGTTCGTCTCCGGGAGTGCCGACGGACGCCTGCGCGTCTGGGACCTCGAGACCGGCGCGCTGAGCGACGAGTACGACAGCGGCCAGGAGATCGTCTTCGAGACCGTGATCGCCGCCGACGGGGACGCCCGGCTGGCGGTCTCCTCCGGCGGTGACGGCACGGTGCGGGCGATCGACATCCGCGACGGCACCGAGACCGTCAGCATGGCGGTCCACGACGACTTCATCGGCGACCTCGACGTGACCGCGGGCGCGGACGGGCACCTCCTCGCCGCCACCGGCAGCAACGACGACACCGCGAAAGTCCTCGACCTGACCGACGAATCGGAGCTGGCGACCTTCACCGGGCAGTCCGACGACGTCCGCGTGGTCCGCTTCGCCCGGATCGGGGAGCGGCTCGCGGTGGTCTCCGGCGGCAACGACGGCGTGGTCCGCGTCTGGGACGCCTTCTCCGCCGATCCGATCGGCGAGTTCACCGGACACGACGCGCCCCTGCGCATGCTCGCCGTCGGCGAACTCGACGGCCGCCCGGTCGTGGCCTCGGGCGACGAGGCCGGGTCCGTCCTGGTCTGGGGCCTCGACGACCACGAGGTGATCGGCGAGATCGCGCACGACGGCGCGGTCCGAGCCGGCGCGTTCATCCAATACGGCGGGCAGGCCGCCCTGATCGCGGGCGGCGACGGATCGGCGATCCTGATCTCGGACCCGGTCTCCGGGACGGAGCTCGGCCGCCTCGAAGGCCAGGCGTCCAAACTGTCCTCGATGGCCGTCGACTTCCGCGACCCCGACCGGCCCCTGGTCTTCGGCGGCGGCTTCTACGGGGTGATCCAGATCTGGGACCTCGCCACCGGCGAGGTGCTCCGCACCATGCCGCCGGAAGGCGACGCCACCTACGTGGAGACGATCGCGGTACCGGCGGACTGAACCGCGGGCGATCGGCGCGCCGCCCAAGGCCGCAGCACAGCTCAAGGCCGCCGCACAGCCGAGCCCGGGCCGCGTCTTCTCCGTTACGCGGTCGGCCGGTTGGGGGAGTACCGCGGGCGGCCGTCGGGGCGGTAGACCTGGGTGGTCACGCCTTTCTCGTCGGTGCGCGAGGCCAGCACTTCGAGGGCCAGGTCCGGGCCGTCGGCCGGGAACAGGCGCGTGCCCTGGCCGAGGATCACCGGCACGGTGAACAGGATGATCTCGTCGACCAGGTCGTTGGCGAGCAGCCACCGGACGAGGGCGCCGCTGCCGTGCACCTGGAGCTCGCCCTCGCCGGTCTTCAACTCGCGGATCGCCGCGCCGAGATCGCCGGAGAGGACGGTCGTGCCGGCCCACTCGGGGTCGGTCAGCGTGTTGGACGCGACGTACTTGGGTTTGGAGTTGAACGCGGTGGTGATGCGGTCGCTCCCCGGGTTCTCGGCGGCGGCGCGGACCCGCTCCTCGTCGCCCCAGTAGGGGGCGAAGATCTCGTAGGTCTTCCGGCCCAGCAGGTAGGCGTCGGCGCGCTCGCAGAGCCGGTTGATGTACTCCAGCGTGTCGTCGCCCCAGACCCCGAGTGCCCAGCCGTCGCGGGTGAAGCCGCTCGCGAGCTCCTCCTCGGTCGCATGGCCGTTGGCCTGCATGACTCCGTCGACGGTGATCTGCGTGATCGTGGTCAGTTTCATCTCATCGCCCCCAGCGCTGCGTTGCTCTCACCTGTCATGACGACGCCCGGGCGCGCGACTCATCGATCGCGGCCGGGCGCCGCCGCGGTCGACCGCCATCAGAGCAGCACCGGCGCGCCGGGGGACAGGGAACGTTGGAATCGGTTGGACGAGCGCGCCGACGGCCCGCGGCGTCAGCCGGCCCGAGGTGCGTGCTCGGCCGGTCGCCGCGGCGCGGCGTGCGCGCGGATCCGGTCCCGGACCAGCCTCCCGATCCGGTGGGTCAGGAAGATGAGCGCCAGGCCGTTGAGGGCGTGCACCAGGAACAGCCACTGGCCCCAGGACGTGCCCGGGACGCTGGCCAGGCCCATGCCGTGCTGGAGCAGCACCAGGAAGGTCCCCAGGGCGGTCAGCCACGTGACGGTCGACCCGGTGCGCGCGGCGAGGGCGAGGAGGACCGCCGCCGCATAGGCGAACAGGATGACGTCGCCGTTGACGAAGTGCATCCGGAAGCCGTCGCCGATGCCGCCGCCGTACCCGACGCCGAACCCGGCGAGCGCGAACTGGACGACCAGCAGCGCCAGCAGGAGCATCATCCACACGCGCAGGAGCCTCGCGAAGACGGGGTTCATGCCGTCACCGCCGTCCGCGCCGCCCGCAGGGCGCGCTTCTCGTCGGCCGCCCGCTTCGCCAGGCGCGCCACCACCACCTGCACGGTGAGGATGCCGAGGCCGTTGGCGGCGTGGAGGGCGAGGCCGACGGCGCCGCCGGTGCCCTCGTTTCCGAAGGCGTGCGCGAACGCGCCCTGCATCACGACCATGACGAGCGAGAGGACCGTGAGCAGGACCGCCTTGAGCCCGGGCCGGGCGATCAGCGCGAAGACCACCGACAGCATGAGCCAGAACATGAGCATGCCGCCGTTGCCGATGTGGGCGATGAAGCGCATGGTCCGGTCGCCGCCGGTCGAGACGGCGCCCCAGCCGGCGAGCCCGACCTGGAGCACGAGGAGGAGGACGACGAAGCGCGTCCATCCCATGAAGAACCGCTTCACCGCGACCCCTCCCCGCCGCCGGACGCCGGGAGTCGAGGCGGGCGGTGGCCGCCGGGGTCGCGGCCACTGGCCGGTGCGCTGTTTCGCCGTTGCATGCGCGCCAGTCTGCCGCCGTCCTCGCCTCGGGGTATCGGCCTCGGGGAGGCAATCGGGCTACTCCGCAGGAGGTACGGCGACCGCGCGGCGTACCTCCTGCGGAGGCGCGAGCGCGGCCCGGAGCGCCGTGCGCCGCCGCCCGGCTCCGGGCCGCCCTGCACGCGCGGATCCCCACCCCGCCAAGGAGAACGGCACCAGTCTGCCGCGCCGGGACCGGTCCCGCGCCGGCCGTGCTCCACTGGGACGGTCTCGACCTCGAGGAGCGCCGCCATGCACCCCGGACCCGTCCCGTCCGCACCGGAGGCCAAGCCCCCGGCGCCGTCCCGCCGCGCGACCGACCCGGTCGCCGCCGTCGCCGGGAACGCGACCATGCTCGGCATCGGCTACATGCTCATGCGCCGCCCGATCGCGGCCGCCGTCGCGCTCGCCGGAACCGGGTTCCTGCTGTGGTCCGCCGCCGTCCAGACCGAGAATCCACTCTGGAGGTTCCTGCTGCCGGCCTGGGGCCTGGCGATGATCGTCCACGCCTGGTGGCTCACCCGGCGCACGCGCCCCGAGCCCCTGGTCGACCTCGTCGAACCCGACCCGGCCCGGCGCCCGCGGTTCTTCGCCGCCACCGCCGCCTCCCTGGTCCTGCTCACCCTGGGCTGGTTCCGGTTCGACGCGTGGTGGATCTCCCGCGACGCCGAGACCGCCCACGCCGCAGGCGACTGCGAACGCGCCACCGCCGTGCTCGAGCGCTTCGACGCGGTCCACCGAGTCGCCTTCGGGCCGATCACCCTGCGCGGCGAGGAGGAACGCGAAGCCTGCGCCCTCCTGCTCGCCGCGCTCGACGAGCCGCCGACCGAGGCCGCCGACACCGTCGCCGAGTACATGGCCCACCCCGGCGCCGAATGGGACGGCGCCGGCGCCAAGCGCGCCGAGTTCCTGCTCGACGCCTCGATGACCCCGGGCGAGCCCGAGCTGTCCACTATCGAGGAGGCGTTCGGGATGCTCACGTCGACGCTCGAGGAGCACCCGGACCAGGCAGGGACGGTCAGGGCCGCCGTCGAGGAGTTCATGGCCGACCTCGCCGAGGCCCCGGCCTGCAACGGCTACGCCGTCGACGACTGGATGGCCGGCCGGACCTGGGACGAGCCGGCGCTCGCCGAGCCGGTCGCGGCCGCCTCGGACCAGGTGCCGGTCAGGATGCTCCAGTGCGCGCAGGACCGCACCGAATCGGAGGACCTCCCGGGCGCCGGGATCCTCTACCGCGAGTTCCTCGCCGCGTACCCCGGTCACGAACTGGCCGGCGAAGCCGCCGACGGCATCCTCGACTCCGGTGCGTACTGCGGCGATCCGGTCGCCTACCCGGGCGCCCCCGAGTACGAGGGCGCCGGGCCCCACCCGATGCGCCTCGTCGGCGGCTGGACCGCCGAAGGCCGCGGCTTCCCCGAGTCCTGGCTGGGGGCGACCGCGGACGAGACCCAGCTCGTCGTGTGCGTCGACGCCGAGGTCGGCGGCTTCCAGGACTCCTGCCGCTACGGGGACGGCTCCTTCACGGCCGTCTTCTGGGCCCACAAGTTCACCATCAAGGCGTACGAGCTCCGCACCGGCGAACTCGTCTCCGAGTACACCCGCGAGATCGGCGACCCGTGCCCGGACTACCTGGACGGCACGTACAGCACCGTCTACGTGTACTGGTCCGGCGACATGCTGGGCATGGCCTCCGAGTTCACCGACGCCGAGTTCCGCGGGATGTTCGCCGACCTCGTGAACTGAGGCCCGCGCGGACCCGCCGGGACCGGAGCCCGGCGGGTCCGGCGTGCGCGGAGATTGACAGGGATCGAAGCCGCCCATATCATGGTCCCGCCCTCACCTGAAAGTTTCATGAAACCGCCGAAACTTTCGGACCCTTCGTATCCCTCCTCCGCGATGGAGCCTGCAACCCATGAATCCTCAAGCCCGCGAACGGCGCCGGCGCCTGCCCGCGCTCCTGGGCGGAGCACTGCTCCTCCCGGCGGCGGCCTTCGCGTTCGCCCCGCCCGCCTCGGCCCAGGACGACGTCGTCTACTCCTCCGACTTCGAGGACGGCACCGCCGGCGACTGGGCCCCGCGCGGCCCGGTCACCCTCGCCGTCGAGGACGGCGCCCTGCTCACCACCGGCCGCACCGCCGACTGGCACGGCCCCTCGGTCGACCTCACCGACGTCATCGCCCCCGGCGGCCTATACGAGATCGCCGTGTCCGTCCGCTTCGCCGACGGCAGCGCCGGCGAGGCGGTCAGCGCCACCGTCCAGCGCGACACCGCCGACGGCACCAGCTACGACAGCGTCGTCTACCAGGCCGCCGCCGGCACCGAGTGGACCGTGCTCTCCGGCGAGTACAGCATCGCCTCGCCCGCGACCGCGCTCACGTTCTACGTCGAGTCGCCCACCGTCGACGCCTCCTACTGGATCGACGACTTCACCGTCACCGAACTCGAACCGCCCGGGATCGAACCCGACATCCCGAACCTCAAGGACGTCCTCGCCGACGACTTCCGCATCGGCGCGGCGATCGACGGCCGCGACCTCGTCGAGTCCTCGGGGCAGCTTCTGAACAAGCACTTCAACCAGATCACCGCCGAGAACCACATGAAGCCCGACGCGATCCAGCCGACCGAGGGCGAGTTCACCTTCGACGCGGCCGACGAGCTCGTCGAGTACGCCGAGGCGAACGGCATGGAGGTCTACGGGCACACGTTCCTGTGGCACACCAGCCAGGTCCCCGAGTGGTGGTTCCAGTACCCGGCCGGGCACCCGAACGCCGGCGAGCCGCTCGGCAGCTCCGACGAGGACCGCCAGATCATGCTCGACCGGCTCGAGGCCCACATCGGCGCGCTCGCCGAGCACTACGGCGACCGGATCTGGGCCTGGGACGTCGTCAACGAGGTCATCAGCGACAACAACGCCGAGGTCTACCGCCACAGCCGCTGGTACGAGATCTTCGAAGGCCCCGAGTACGTCCACGAGGCGTTCCGGATCGCCCGCGAGGCGTTCGACGCGGTCGGCGCCACCGACGTGAAGCTGTTCATCAACGACTACGGCACCGAGAACCCCGGCAAGCGCGACAACCTCTACGGCCTGGTCGAGGACATGCTCGCCGCGGGCGTCCCGGTCGACGGCGTGGGCCACCAGACCCACATCAACCTGAACACCTCGATCGACCAGGTCGAGGACAGCCTCCTCAAGTTCGCCGACCTCGGTGTGCTGCAAGCGGTCACGGAACTCGACGTGGCCATCGGCGCCCCCGGCGAGGGCGAGGAGTTCCCCGAGTACGAGGCGCGCCTCATCGAGCAGGGCCACTACTTCCGCGACCTGTTCGCCATGTACCGCGAGCACGCCGACCTCCTCGAGTCCGTCACTGTCTGGGGCCTGCACGACGGCCGCTCGTGGCTGCGCTCCGAGACCCGGCCCCTGGAGAGCCCGCTCGTCTTCAGCGACACCCTCCAGTCCAAGTGGGCGTACTGGGGCATCGTCGACCCGAGCGTCCTCCCCGAGATCCCGGACGGCGAGGAGCCCGACTACGCGCGCGTCCAGGTCCCGCTCGCCGAGACCGCGCCCGCGATCGACGGCGCGAAGGACGCCGCCTGGTCCGAAGCCGCCACCGTCGCCACCGGGGTCAATGTGGAAGGCGACGCCGAGGGCGCCAAGGCCGACGTCTCGCTGCTGTGGGACGAGGCGGGCCTCTACGCCCTCTTCGAGGTCACCGACCCGTCCCTGGACGAGGCCAGCGCCAACCCCTGGGAGCAGGACTCCGTCGAGGTCTTCCTCAACCCGGGCAACACCCGCGAGGGCGGCTACGGGGAGGCCGACGGCCAGTACCGCGTCAGCTTCTCCAACGTGGTGTCCTTGGGCGGCAACGGACCCGAAGCCGGCGAGATCACCAGCGCCGCCGCCGCGACCGACACCGGGTACCTGGTCGAGATCGCCATCGCGATGGCGCCCGACCAGGCCGCGGTCGGCACCGAGCACGGCCTCGAACTCCAGGTCAACGACGCCACCGACGGGGTCCGGACCGCGGTGCACACCTGGTACGACCCGACCGGCCAGTCCTGGAGCACCAACGCCAACTGGGGCATCGCCGAGTTCGTGGAGGAGATCGAGGAGCCGGGCGGCGGCGGCAAGCTGCCGACCACCGGCGCCGCGCTCACGGCCGCGATCGCGGGTGCCGCCGTCCTGGCGGTCGCCGGAGCGCTGACGGTGTTCGCCGTCCGCCGCCGCCGTGCCGCCGCCGACTGGGGCGACTAGCGACACCGCTCGACCCTGCTCGGCCCTGCTCGACCCTGCTAGGCCGTGCTAGGCCGTGCTCGACTCGGTCAGGGCCGGGGCCCGGACTCGATCCGGCCCCGGCCGCCCAGGGGGCTCCCTGAGGGAAACCGTTGCGCCGCAACCGTTCCGGCCTCGGGGAGCCCCTTCAGCCGTCCATGCCGCGCACGGCTGCGGCCCGGATACCCGACCCGACACCGCTGCGGGCCGAACGAATCCCCCGCCCGGGGGATCCGAACGGCCCCGCAGGGGGAGCCCGACGGCTCGCGGCGCCAATAGGTTCGGGGCATGATCGAGACTGAACAGCGCGAACGATCCGCTTCGACGACCGCCGCGAGGCTCACCCGCCTCGCCGGGTGGTCGCTCATCGCGATCGCCGCGCTCCACACCGCCGTGTTCATCCCCCAAGCGCCCTGGGGCGACTGGATCGACGGGTCGCTGCGATCCGCCGAGGCCGACATGGAGTCCGTCGCCGTCTTCTGGGCACTGCCCGGAGGCATCGTGGTCCCCGGAGCGCTCGCCGGTGCCCTGCTGATCCGCAGCGCGGGCCTGGGGACGCGGTTCGGGCTCGGCGTCTCGCTCGCGCTCGCCGCGTGGGTCTCCGCCTGTCTGTGGCTCATCGGCCCGAGCGGCTTCATGTTCCTCTACGTGACCGCGGGCCTGCTCGCCGCGGCCGCCGTCGCGGACCGCCGCCGGCGCTGACGGCCGCGGTTCAGTCCGCGCGGGCGCCGCCGCGCGGCGCCGATGCGACCGCGTACCGCGGGGACCGGCCGCTCTCATGGGTGCATCCGCGCGCCCTTGACGGTGCGGTCGACCGCGTTGCGGGGACCGTAGATCCCGATCCCCACGAGGTCGAGCTTGTCGGCCGGGACCGCGCGCACTGCGGTGCGGTTCTCCAGGTCGTGCGTCGTGGTGAACAGCTCCGCGGTGAACAGCGCGAGCCGCAGGCCGCGCGAGAGTGCCTTGGCGCGGGCGGAGGCGAGCTGCTCGGCGGCGCCTTCGAGGACCGTCACCGGCTGGCGGAACATCGGCAGGTAGGCGTTCGCGTCGGCGTCCTCGTACGGCTCGCCGACCACCTCCGGCTCGGCCGTGCCGAGGCCGCTGACGAGGAACGCCGTGACGTTCAGCCGCTGCCAGACGGCGAGGTCGTCGCGGAGCAGGACCGCGATCTTGGTGTCGAAACGAACGGGCTCTTGATCCATGGGCTCCACGCTACGGACCGGCGGGCCCCGGAGTCTTGTACGTTTTAAGCGTGGTGGTCGAGGTCAAGGCGTGGCGCCCGGCCGTGGCCGGGGTGGCCGAGGCGTTCCATGCGCACTTCACCGACCACGCCTACCCGATGCACGTCCACGAGACGTGGACGCTGCTCCTCATCGACGAGGGCGCCGTCCGCTACGACCTCGACCGGCACGAGCACGGGGCGCTCACCGGGCTCGTCACGCTGCTGCCGCCGCAGGTCCCGCACGACGGCCAGTCCGCGACCGCACGGGTTCCGCAAGCGGGTGCTCTACCTCGACGGCACGCTCCTGGACGACGACCTCATCGGCCGCGCGGTCGACGGCCCCGAGATCGCCGACGCCGCGCTGCGACGGCAGGTCCACCGGCTCCACGAGTCGCTGCGCCTGCCCGGCGACGAACTCGAGGCCGAGAGCCGGGTCGAACTCGTGGCCGACCGGCTCCGGCGGCACCTGCTGCGCCGCGACCCGGTCGCCGAACCGGTGCGGGACCGGCGTCTCGCGCACCGCCTGCGCGACCTCCTCGAACGCCGGATCGACTCCGGGATCGGCCTCCGCGAGGCCGCGGGGGAGCTGCACGCCCACCCGGCCCATCTCGTGCGGGCGTTCGGCCGCGAGTTCGGCATCGCCCCGCACCAGTACCTGGTGACCCGCCGCATCGACCGGGCCCGCCGCCTGCTGCTCGCCGGGCTGCCCGTCCACGCGGTCGCCGCCGCCACCGGCTTCTACGACCAGTCGCACCTGACGCGGCACTTCAAGCGCGTGGTCGGCACGACGCCGTCCCGGTTCGCCGCCTGACCGACCTGTCTTCGGCGCCTCGCATCGCGGCCGAGAACGCCTTCCGCCGCTCGGATCCGGCCGATACTCCACTAAATCGAAGATCTTGACTGTTTCAATCTGTGGATGTTAGCCTTCACATCACCTGTTCCGGCTGCCTAGACCCTGATTTGGAGTGGCCATGTCCGCATCCCGTTCCGCGCGCCTCACCCGCCGCGGACTGTTCACCGCGGCCGCCGCCGCGCCCCTCGTCGCCGCGTTCCCGGAAGTCGCGGCGGCCCAGACCACGTACACCGGTTATCTCATGGCCCACTTCATCGGCGAGGGCACCGGCGGCGAGCAGATCTACCTCGCCCACAGCGACAACGGCCTCAACTGGTCCGACCTCAACCGGGGCCAGATCGTGCTGCGCAGCCCGATCGGCACCCAGGGCGTCCGCGACCCGATCATCGTGCGCAACCCCGCGGGCAACCGCTACTGGATCGTCGCCACCGACCTGCGGATCGGCTCGGGCACCTCCTGGGACGACGCCGCCAACCGCGGCAGCCGCAACCTCGTCGTCTGGGAGTCGACCGACCTCGTCAACTGGTCGACCCCGTGGCTGCTCGGCGTGGCGAACGCCATCGGCGACGCCGGCAACGCCTGGGCCCCCGAGGCCATCTGGGACGCCGCGGCCGGCAACTTCCTGCTCTACTGGGCCACCAACTCCACGGTGAACGGCGTCAAGAAGCACCGCATCTGGAGCGCCCGCACCACCGACTTCCGCTCCATCACCGCGCCGCAGGTCTACATCAACCTGCCCGGCAACGAAGGCCTCATCGACACCCAGATCGTCGAGGTCGCCGGCAGCACCGGCGGCTACCGCTACTACCGCGCCTCCAAGGCCGCCCAGATCGTCATCGAGGGCGGCAACTCCCTGACCGGCTCCTGGACCCGGCTCGGCGACCTCGCGAACCTCACCGGCAGCGGCGTCGAAGGCCCCATGTGGGCGAAGTTCAACGATCGCAGCGAGTGGGCGCTGTGGCTCGACCAGTACGCCACCGGCCGCGGGTACATGCCCGTCCTCACCACCAACCCGGCCAACGTCTCCGGGTACCGCACCACCTCCGGCTACAGCCTCGGTTCGAACCTGAAGCGCCACGGCTTCGTCCTCAACCTCACCCAGGCCGAGGAGACCCGCGTCCTGAACCGGTACCAGAACCCGGCGTGGAACCGCCTGCAGTCCTACAACTTCCAGGACCGGTACGTGCGCCACGCCAACTTCGACGTGCGCATCGACCCCGGTGTCAGCCCGGCCGCCGACGCCCAGTTCCGGCTCGTGCCCGGCCTGGCCTCCTCCGGCGCCGTCTCGTTCGAGTCGGTGAACTTCCCGGGGTACTTCCTGCGGCACGTCGACTACGACTTCGTCCTCGCACCGCGCCAGAACACCGCGCAGTTCAACGCGGACGCCACCTTCAACCGGGTCGCCGGGCTCGCCGACGGCTCCTGGAGCTCGTTCACCTCGTACAACTTCCCGACCCGCTACATCCGGCACTACGGCTACGCGCTGCGCCTGGACCCGGTCTCGACCGCGACCGAGCGGGCCGACGCCACCTTCCGCGTCACCGCCTGACCGGCCCGGGGCGGGGCGCCGAAGCGATCACGAATAAAGAAGCGCCGGTCCCCGCCCCGGAAATAGCCTGAAGACATGATGCACATCGAACACATCACCATCGAGGCCGCCGACGCCGAGGCCGCCGAAGCCTTCTACACCACCGCGTTCGGTCCGGACCTCCCGTTCGAGTTCCGCGCCTCCGAGGAGCCGACCTCCGGCTTCCGCGGCTTCACGCTCGACCTGATCGCCTCGCAGCCCGCGAACGTGGACCTCCTGTTCAACGCGGCCGTCGACGCCGGGGCTGAGGTCGTCAAGGAGCCCGTCAAGTCCCTGTGGGGCTACGGCGGCGTGATCCGCACCCCCGACGGCGTGGTCATGAAGCTGGTGTCCTCCTCCAAGAAGGACACCGCGCCCGCCGAGAAGCGGTTCGACGAGGTCGTCCTCCTCATGGGCACCGGCGACATGAAGGCCGCCAAGCAGTTCTACACCGACCAGGGGCTCGAGGTCGCGAAGAGCTACGGCGGCAAGTACACCGAGTTCGAGCCCGGCAAGGGCGCGGTGAAGCTCGCGCTCTACCCGCGCAAGTCCTTCGCCAAGACCGCGTACGTCGACCCGGCGGGCTCGGGCTCCCACCGGATCGCCGTCGGCGGCTCCGGCGGGTCGTTCACCGACCCCGACGGCTTCGTCTGGGAGGGCACCGGGGTCTGATGGACCTCCTCATCCACTCCACGTCCCTGCCGCACGACGACCCGGACGCGTCCCTCGCGTTCTACCGCGACGCCCTCGGTTTCGAGGTCCGCTCGGACGAGGGCGACGCGGCCGGGCGCCGGATCACCCTCGGCCCGCCCGGAAGCCCCGAGACGTCCCTCGTCCTCGAGCCCCCGGGCGCCCGCCCCGGCGTCACCCCGGCCGAGCGCCGCATGATCGCCGAGATGATGGCCAAGGGCACCTATGCGGCGATCACCCTCGCCACCGGCGACCTCGACGCCGTCCACCGGCGCCTGCTCGCCGCGGGCGCCGAGATCGCGTGGGGCCCGACCGACCAGCCCTACGGCGTCCGCGACTGCGCCGTCCGCGACCCCGCCGGCAACCTCGTCCGCATCAACCAGCGCTGACCCGCGCCCGGCCCCGGCCGGGCGCGACGGCCTCACCCCAGGTCCGCGGCGGTGCGGACGACGACCCCGTACAGGTCCGCGATCGTGGCGAGGGCGGCCTCGTGCAGCGACGCCGCGTCCGTCTCGGCGACCGCGGTCCCGAGCGGGCGGGTCGCGCACGCGTCGGCGACGACCGTCGGCCGGTTCCCGCGCAGGAACGCGCCCTGCGCGGTGAACTGGACGCACATGTGGGTCATGAACCCGGCGATCACCACGTCGGGGCGGCCCGCAGCGTCGACGACGTCCCCCAGCTCGGTCCGCACGAACGCGTCCGGGACCGACTTCACCACCACGGTCTCGCCCTCGACCGGGGCCACCGCGGGGTGGATCCGGCCGATCTCGGCGCTGTAGTCGTACGGTCCGCCCGGCCCGCCGTCGTTCGCGACGTGGACGATGCGGGCCCCGGCGCGCCGCGCCCGGTCGAGCAGACCGGCCGCGGCCTCGAGGGCGGGCTCCCAGCCCTCGAGCTCCATCACGCCGCGCGTGTAGGTGTTCTGGTAGTCGACCAGGATCAGCGTCGCCTCCGACAGCGTCGCGGGGGTCTGGTCCAGGCCGATGATCTCGCGCAAGGTGCTGGCGCCCATGGGTTTCCTCCTCATGTCTCCGGCCGCCGGCGGCGGCCCGGATCCACGCTACGGCCGCTCAGGCGTGTCCGCAATGTCATGCGACTTGCAGATACCGACATCCGCTGCTAGCGTCGCCCCGGAACGGAGGAAGCCATGGACCGCGCCGGACGCCTGATCGTCATCGTGCTCTTCGACGGCGTCGACCTGCTCGACGTGACCGGCCCACCCGAGGTCTTCGCCCTGCTCAAGCGCGAACTCGGCGACGAGGCCGACTACCGGGTGGTGCTCGCCGCCGAGACCGAGGCGCCCGTGACGACCTTCGCCGGGGTCCGCGTCCTGCCCGACCTCGCCTTCGACGCCCTCGCGGGGGAGCGGATCGACACGCTCATCGTCCCCGGCCGCGTCGAGACCGGACCCGACGGCCGCCTCCGGGCCGCCGCCGACCCCGGCGTCGTCGAACGCGTGAAGACCCTCGCCCGCCGCACCGGACGCCTCGCGTCCGTCTGCGTCGGCGCCCACGTCCTCGCCGAGGCCGGCCTCCTCGACGGCCGCCGCGCGACCACGCACTGGTCCACCGCCGCGCAGCTCGCCGCCGAGCACCCGGCCGTCGAGGTCGACGCCGACCCGATCTTCATCCGCGACGGCGACGTGTGGACCGGCGCCGGCATCACCGCCTGCCTCGACCTCACCCTCGCGCTGGTCGCCGAGGACTTCGGTGAGGCCACGGCCCTGAAGGTGGCCCGGCAGCTCGTCATGTACCTCAAGCGACCGAGCGGCCAGAGCCAGTTCAGCGTCCCGCTCGAACCGGTCTCGACCACCCGCCGCGTCGAGGAGCTGCGCCACCACATCGCCCGGCACCTCGCCGAGCCGCTCACCCTCCCCGACCTCGCCCGCCGGGCCCACCTCAGCGAGCGCCAGCTCACCCGCGTCTTCAAGACCGAACTGGGCCGCACCCCCGCCTCGTACGTCGAGGCCGCGCGGGTCGAGGCCGCCCGGCACCGCCTCGAAAGCGGCGACGACACCTTGGACCGCATCGCGACCGCCTGCGGCTTCAACACCGTCGACACCCTCATCCGGGCGTTCCGCAGGCAGCTCGGCACCACCCCCACCGAGTACCGCAACCGCTTCCGCACCGCCGCGTAGCCCGGACCGGCCCGCACTGTCGGACCCCGGTGGCACGATGGCCCCATGGCTTACGACGAGGCGCTCGCCGAGCGGATCCGCGACGCGTTCGACAACCGGCCGTACGTGGTCGAGCGGAAGATGTTCGGCGGCCTCGGCTGGATGGTCCACGGCAACATGGCCGCGGCGGCGCTCGGCTCCGGCGGGGCGATGGTCCGGGTCGGCAAGGACGACTACGAGGACCTCATCGCCGAACCGGGCGCCGAGCCCATGGTCATGAGCGGCCGCACCATGACCGGTTGGATCCGCCTCGGCGACGACGCCTGCGCCTCCGACGTGGAGCTCCGCACCTGGATCGGGCGCGGGATCGCCTTCGCCGAGACCCTGCCCCGCAAGTGACCGAACCGCCCGCGCCGGTCGCCCCGCAGGCCCTCGCCGGCGGTACCGCCCGCGCGGGCCGCTCAGCGCGCGGGTGAGAGCGGCAGCGGCAGCCACTCGAGCGGACCGGCGGTGTACAGGGCCGCGGGCCTGCCGCCGTTGCGGACCGTGGTCCCGTCCACGGGTTCCAGGAACCCCTCGATGCGCAGGACCTTCCGGTGGAAGTTGCCCGGGTCCAGCCGGGTCCGCCAGACGATCTCGTACACCCGCCGCAGCTCGGCGATGGTGAACTCCTTGGGGCAGAACGCGGTCGCCGCTGTGGTGTACTCCAGGCGCCGCCGGGCGTGCGCCACGGCGTCGCCGAGGATGCGGGAGTGGTCGAAGGCCAGCGGCTCCTCGAGCGCCCGCTCGACGGGGACCCACGCGGTCTCCGCGGCGTCCCCGCCCGCGCGCGTCTGCGGCGGCTCGGGCACGAGCGCGGTGTAGGCGACGCTGACGACCCGGCGCCGCGGGTCCCGGTCGGGTTCGGAGTAGACCCCGAACCGCTCGAGCAGCGACTCGCCGGCCTCGAACCCCGTCTCCTCGAACAGCTCCCGGGCCGCGGCGTCGTCGACGGTCTCGTCGGCCTCCACGAACCCGCCGGGCAGCGCGAGCCGCCCCCCGAAGGGGTCCTTGCCGCGCTCGATGAGGAGGACGCGGAACTCGCCGCCGGTGATCGTCAGGATGACGATGTCCGCCGCCACATAGCTGGTCGGAGCCGGTTCGTCGACCACGGTGTCCCCCTTATTGATGACTTGACAATAATTGCGCGGCGTCTTACGCTCGACTTGTTGTATTCAGAACAATAACTCGCGAGCAGGTGCGGGCGCGAGCCGCCCGCCCCACCGCGCCCCGCGGCCGGAACCGCGGGCGAACGACTCGGAGACCCCATGGCCGACCTCCCGACCGCCGTCCTGTGCACCCCGATCGACATCGAGCGGGCCGCCGTCCTCGACCTGCTGCCGGGCCGGGCCCTCACCGACGCCGAACGCGACGGCGTGCAGTACCGCCGCACCGAACTGCAAGGCCGCCGCAGCGACTGGAACCTCGTCCTCGCCATGGGCGGCCGCGGCAACGAGCGCGCCGCGGCCGCGGTCGAGCACGCCCTCGCCTCCTGGAGCCCCCGGATCCTCGTCCTCTGCGGCGTCGCGGGCGGCCTGCGGGACGCCGCGGTCGGCGACGTCGTCGCCGCCACCAAGGTCTACGGCTACGAGTCCGGAGAGGACACCGACGCCGGCCGCCTCCCGCGACCCGACGCGCTGCCGACCTCCTTCTCCCTCCACCAGTTGGCGATGCTCCTCGTCGAGAAGGGGGAGTGGGCGGCCCGCCTCGGCACCGAGGCCCCGCGGGTGTTCCACCGCCCCATCGCCTCCGGCGCCAAGGTCGTCACCGGCCGGCGCTCGGAGACGGCCCGGCTCATCGCCCTGCACAGCGGGGACGCCCAGGCGCTGGACACGGAGAGCCATGGCGCCATGGCCGCCGCCGCGCGCCGCAGCGGCGTCGAGGCGATCGTCGTCCGCGGCGTCTCCGACCTGGTCGACGGCAAGAACAAGGCCGACGACCTCCGCGACCAGCCCCGCGCCGCCCGCAACGCGGCGGCGCTCGCCCTGGCGCTCATCGAGCACGCCGCCCCCGGGACCGCCCCCGCGAAGGACCGCCACGGCACGACCTACATCGGCGCCCTCGGCGCCGGCGCCCGCGCCCACATCGCGGCGATGGGGCCGAACGCCAAGGGCAGCATCATCTTCCGATCCCGCGACCAGTTCGCCTGAGCCGAGAGGCCGCCTTCCGATGACCGCACCCCCCGCAGCACCGCCCCCGCCGATGCCCCCTCCTCAAGAGGCGGGCGGCGGGGCCGGCTCCGCCAAGAACGACGCGACGGCGCACCTGTGCGCCGCCGCGTACATCGACCGCACCTTCCGCGACCAGGTGATCGACGAGGTGTACCGCCGCCACGACCGGGCGATCGCACCGAATCCGGGCACCGACGCGGCGCCGATCCTGCGCCACGTCCTGCGCGCCCGCGCTCTCGACACGCTCCAGCAGGCGATCCTGTCGGTCCTCCTGCTGCTCGCCGTGTGCGCGCCCGTGGTGGACCGCGGCGGCCTGCTCGTCGCCCTCGCCGTGTGGGCCCTCATCGGGCTGCCGGTGCTGGCGATCGACCGCGGCTTCGCGCCCCCGCCCGAGCGCCCGGAGGAGGCCCCGAGCGGAGCGCGGCTCCTGGGGCGCGCCGTCCTCATCACCGTCGCCGCGGTCGGCGGCCTCCTCCTCGTGGTCACGGCCCTCAGGTACCTCGGACTGGACTACCAGGCGGAGCAGTTCGTCGAGGGGCTCTTCGGCCAGAGCGAGTACGAGGAATGCGTCGACTACTACGACGACTACTACGGCGACGGGTACGGCGCCTCGTACTGCGGCGCGGAGCCGCCGCCGACCGGTCCGGGCGCCGGATCGGTCGTGGTCTGGCTCCTGGTGTTCGCGGCGGTCACCACCGTCATCGGGGTGGTCCGGCGGCGCAGCCTCGTGTCGATCCCGACCGAACCGGAGCCGCCGGCGCCCGCGACGGCCCGGGCCGGGTTCATCGCGATGGCGCAGCGCGCCCCGGTGGTCAACTACAACGCCGGGCGGCCTCCGTTCGTCGGCTCCGGGGACGGGATCGCCACCTGGCAGTTCGCGCTCACCCTCGAACCCGCCGATCGGGGGAGCGGGGAGCCGATGACGATCGACCCCAAGGGCCTCAACGACTTCATCGCCGAGCGGATCCGGCTGCTCGGCTCCGACTCGCCGAGGTCCAGCCGCCTCCCGAACCTCGTCCTGGACGACCACGTCTACGTCTCCGGCCGCGACGCGGACCGGCCCGTGTACTACCCGAACGAGCTCCCGCAGGTCGGGTACCCGCAGTTCCAGACCATCGAGCAGGTCCAGCGGGACCCGACCACGCCGGTCCGCCACTACCTCCGGTGCGAAGTGGACGCGTGGGGCGGCGAGCTCGTGACCACCGTCTTCTTCCACTGCGCGCTCCAAGGCGAGACGCTCTACGTCGAGTTCTCGAGCTGCGTGCTCCCGCCGACCCGCGAGCGGTACCACGTGTTCGGGCGCGGCTCGGTCGCGCCGGGCGTCGGGGTGTTCCTCGGGTTCCTGCGCGGGCTCGCGCTGATGCCCCTGCTGCTGGTGCGCAGCCCGTTCGACCTGGCCGCCGCCGTCGGGCGCGGCTTCGGCCGCCGCTCCGGCCGCTGGGGCGAGCCGGAGGACCACGGCGCCCGCGTCAGCATCCGCGAACTCGGCACCGACCTCAAGGAGCAGAACTACTTCCAGTTCCGTGACGCGGTCAAGTACCTCGAGATCATGGAGCGCCAGATCCTCGACGCGCTCGTGCGCTACCTCCACGAGCACAACGTCCACACCGGCGAGCTCGAGGAGCGCGCCAACGTCATCGTCAACAACGGGGTCGTCAACTACGGCCGGCTCGCGACCGGTGCGGCCGGCGCGGGCGCGACCGCGAACGTCGGCGCGGTCGGCTCCGGCAGCCGCGGCTCCGTGAAGAAGGGGAAGTCATGAGCGACGAGCACGAGCAGGCCGAGGGATACGTCTTCAAGGGGACCGTCCAGACAGGGGCGATCGGGACGGGGGCGTCGGCCACGGTCGGCGCGATCGGCGACGGGGCGCACGGCGTGGTGTTCGCCGCCCGCGCCCGTGCCGAGGAGGCGCTCGTCGAGGAGATGCTCGACCTCGTCGCCGAGCTGCGCAGGCGCCTCGAAGAGCACCGCGACGGCGTCGGCGAGCGGTACGAGGCGATCAGCGACAACCTGGACGACCTCGAATCCTCCATAGAGGAGGACCAGCCGCAGGGGCGCATCCGGAGCCGCCTCAAAGCGCTCGAGCACCTCGTCAGCCCCTTCACCGCCCTCGTCGACCTGGTGCTCAAGCTCCTCCAGCTCGCCGACCGGCGCGGCGGGTGAGGAACGCCGCGGGTCTCACCCGGTCGCTTCCGCCTCGTCCTCCGTGACGCGGTCGCGGGCGTCGTCGAGATGGCCGCGGAGGGCTCGGCGTGCGGCGTCGTGGGTGTCGGGGTCGAGGAGGGCGGTGACGCGCTCGACGAGGGCTTCGGCGGCGTCGAGGTCGCCGAGCTCCCCGTGGGCGACGATCATGTCGTGCGCGGTCTGGACGCCGATCTCGGCGAGGAAGTCGCCGTCCTCGGCGACGGCGAGGACCTCCGCGCCCGAGACCAGGGTGCGGTTCGCCCACGCCTCCTCGGACTCCGCGTCGTCACTCTGCATCTGCGACTGCTGCATGAGGGTCTTCGCGTACTCGCGGCGGCACGACTCCCGATATCCTGCCGGGTGCTCGGCGTTGCGCCAGGAGCGCTCGAGATCCGTTGCGAGCGAGCGCATCTCGTCGAGGACGGTGTCGCGGTCGGCGTCGCCGCCGCGCAGGCGCGCCCACAGGGCGGCCCGGATCGGGTTGGCGGCGGCCGAGAGCGAGCCGAGGTCGCGCCAGGCGGCGGCGGAGCGACCATAGGCGTCCACTGCGGACGCCGCTTCGCCGGTCTGCTCGAGCAGTTCCCCGGCCAGGTGCGCGGCCTGCGCGTAGAACACGGCGCTGGGGTGCGCGAGGCCGCCGTCCATGAGCCGCAGCGCCTCGAGGACGTGCGCGACTCCGGTGCGGGCGTCCCGGATCCGCCGGTAGTTCTCGGCGAGCAGGTGGCGGGAGTCGAGGAGGCGCCAGTGCTCCTCCTCGTGCATCTCGGGCAGGTCGTCGAGGGCCGCCTCGAGGATGACGACGGCCTCCTCGCTGCGGTCCTGCATCGCGAGCGCCCGGCCGAGGAGGTGCCGGGCCACGCCCGCGCAGCCGGTCTCGCCGGCGCGGTCGTACCAGTGCGCGGCGAGGACGGCGTAGTGCTCGGCCGAGCGGGGGTCGCCGAGGTTGAGCGTGCACTCGGCGGCGGTCAGGTGGAGCGCGGCGATCGGGAACGGCGGGTACTCCGGCCGCACGGCGGCGATCCCGGTCTCGGCGGCCGCGAGCGCTTCGGCGAGCCGACCCGCCTGGTTCAGCATGGCGCTGTACTGGAGTCCGCAGATGAACGTCTCGTAGCCGAACCCGTTGCCCGAGGCCAGTTCGAACGCCTCGGCCATCGCCGCGGTCCGGGCCTCGGGGTCGGTCGCGAACGCGGGCTTCATCATGGCGAGCTGGGTCCGGGCGAGCGCGGCCCGCCGGTGCCCCGCGAGGGCCTCCAGTTCGGTCTCGGCCTCGGTGAACGCGGCGGCAAGGTCGTCGCCGGGCTGCTCGCCGAGCAGGGACGCCGCCTGGAACGTCGTCAAGAGGATCTGGGCCCGGGCGCGGGCGGCGTCGACCGGTTCGGTGCCGGCGAGCGCCGCGGCCTCGGCGAGGAACCCGGGTGCCAGCTCGCGGAACGCGGCGGGTTCGGCGCGCATGCCCCAGCCGGCCGCGGCGATCCGGCACAGGAGCGCCCGTCCGGGCCTGCCGGCCTCGGCGAAGAGGTTCGCGGCGAGCGCGGCGAAGTCCTGGGCCGCTTCGAGGTCGGCCTCCGGTTCGGCCTTCGAGAGGAGCACTTCGGCCTCGTCGGCCGGCGCGAGTCCGGTTCCGAGCGCTTCGGCGATGCGGGCCGCGTCGAGCCACAGCGCGTCGCGGTCCTCGTCGGCGTCCTCGACGGCCCGGCGGGCCCGGACCAGCGCGGCCTCCAGGGACGCGGCGCTCGCGGCGGCCGGAGCGGGCTCGGCCCGCCTCGGTTCGAGCTGCGGCATCGCCTTGAGACCCAACGGCACGTGCGGGTACGGCTGGGCGGGTTCGACGCGCTCCTGCGACCGGTCGGAGTGGACGGTGCTGCCGTTGCGGCGGTCGTAGCGCGCGCACAGCGCCCGGCGTTCGGCGTCGGCCCAGGCGTGCAGGTCGTCGGCGGTCCAGTCGCGTCCTTCGGGTCCGGCGAGCGCGGCGGTGCCCATGCCGCGGGCGCGCAGCGCGGCGGCGAGGGTCTGGACGCCTTCGAGCCACTCCAGCCGCGTGTCGGGGCTGAGCGCGAGGTCGTAGGCGCGGCGGTCGGCCGAGAGGATCTCGATCCCGCGGGCCTCGTTCCCGGTGAGCGCGCAGAACCGCAGGTGCCGGGCGACGTACGCGAGCATGTCGTCCCGGTCGCGGCTGATCCGGTAGCCGTGCAGGTGGTTGGCGCGGGCCTCGTCGAGCCGGCCGAGCCGCGCGAGCGGCAGGAGCGAGTCGGCGAGGGTGTTGTGCGGTTCGTGCGCGCAGCGCAGCTCGCCGTCGAGGAGCGGCCGCCATGCCCTGATCGCGGCCTCGTCGTCCCCGGCGCACGCGGCCATGTCGCCGATGTCGTTGACGCGGCAGGCTTCGCAGTCGCTCATGCCGTCCGGCTCGGTCGCGCGGACGAGCTCGGCCGCGCGGGCGGCCCGCTCGTCGTCGGCGATCGAGTACGCGAACCAGTACTCGGCCTCGTAGTACGGGTGCAGCGAGTGCCCGGCCTCCGAGTACCGCCGCCGGAACTGCACCAGTGCGTCCTCAATGGACGTCAACGGCACGTCGGGGTGGTTGCGCAGCTTGTACACGATCCACTTGAACTGCCAGTACACCGAGCGCAGCAACGCCGCGTCGAAGTGCTCGGGGGCGGTGTCGAGGTTGTGGAGGAGCCGCGCGTACGGGACGAGCAGCCGCGTCGAGTCGGTCGAGTACTCGTAGCAGTCCACGAGCGCCGTCAGGACGGCGTTCAGCAGCCGCTGGTCGCCGTCGGCCTCGACGGCGACCAGGTGCTCCTCCAGCGCGGCCAGGCGGGCCTCGCCCCGGAGCTGCCATCGGATCTCGTTGAGGCGGTTGCGGAGTGCGTCGGTGTCGGTCATGCGGCTTCCGTGAGGGTGTGGGGGCTCGGCGGTGACGGCCCGAGGGGAGAAGGCCGGGATGCGAGCAGTCTGCCACTGTGCACCGCGTGATCCACCCGTGGCCCGGCCCGCCCATGCCCGCGCCGCATCGGCACCGCGAACGGCCTGCCCCGCGCGTTGATCCTCGCGCGACGCAACTCGATGACCCGGCCGCCGCTCGATCACCGCGACCCGGTCGGTGTCGTGCGCCGTGCCGCGCCGGTGCGCGATGCTCACGACCGTGCCTCCGGGTCCAGGTCGACATCGGCGGCGTGGACGGCGTCGCCTCGCCGAGCACGACCACCTCGGGCGCCGCGGGGACGACCCGCGCGAGCGCCACCTGTTCCACGCCGCCGATGTGAGCGCGCGGTCGCGCCCGACGATCCTCGTGTTCGGCCCCGCCCCGAGGCGGCCGGACAGGTCGCCCGTGATCGGCGACCGCGAGCGCTTCCCGCGGCTCCGCGTCGCTCGCGTCCGGCGCTTCCAGGCGCGGGCGCGAACGCGGGCGAGGTCAGTCCACGACTCCCGCGTCGTTGACCAGCAGCGCGAGCTGCACCCGATTGTTCAACCCGAGTTTCGCGAGCGCCGCCGAGACGTGCGTCTTCACGGTCGGGACGCTCAGGTGCAGGGCCGCCGCGATCTCCGCGTTCGACCGGCCCCGGCCCACCTCCGCCGCGACCTCGGCTTCACGGTTGTTCAACGCCCGCAAGCGCTCCCGAGCCGCGCCGCGCCGGTCGCCGCCGCCTCCGCCGACCGCGAGGCCGATGAGCCGCCGCGTGACCTCAGGCGACAGCACCGGCTCGCCCTGCGCGACCCGCCGCACCGCCGCGACGATCTGGGCCGGCGGCGTGTCCTTGAGCAGGAAGCCGCCCGCGCCGGCGCGCAGCGCCCGCTGCACGTGCCCGTCCGCTTCGAACGCGGTGAGCACCAGCACCTCCGGCGCGCCGGGGTCCGCGCGCAGCCGCTCGGTCGCCGTCAGCCCGTCGACCCCGGGCATGTGCAGGTCCATGAGCACGACGTCCGGCCGCAACTGCGCGACGAGCGGCGGCACGTCGGCGCCGCTGCCGGCCTCCCCGACGACATCGAGGTCCGCGGCCCCGCCGAGGATCATCCGCAGGCCCGCCCGCACCAGCGGGTCGTCGTCCACGACCAGGACCTTCACACGCTCGCTCATGCCGTCCAGGGTAGCCACGCCCGCACCCGCCACCCGCCGTCCTCACGCGGGCCGTACTCGAGCCGCCCGCCCGCGAGCGCCGTCCGCTCCTCGAGCCCGATCAGGCCGTGCCCGGGCCGCTCCGCGGGCCGGTCGACCTCCCGGCCGGGACCGTTCGCGACCTCGACTTCGAGGCCCTCGCCGGGCCCGCCCGACACGGTCACGGCGACCGGCGCGCCCTCGGCGTGCTTGCGCGCGTTCGTGAGCGCCTCCTGCACGATCCGGTAGGCCGTGCGCCCCGAGCGCTCGGGCGCCTCGCCCTCCGCGGTCGACGCGAACGCGATCTCCGACCCGGGCCGGGCCTCCTCGACGAGCGCCCGCAGGTCCGCCATCGACGGCTGCGGTAGCTCCCCGATCGGGGCCCGGAGGACCGCGATGACCTCCCGCAGGTCCCGCATCGCCAGGTGCGACTGCTCCCGGACCACGCCGGCCGCGCTCGCGAGCTCCTCGGGGGAGAGGTCGCTGCGGTACTCCATGGCGCCCGCGTGCAGGCTCAGCAGCGACAGCCGGTGCCCGAGCAGGTCGTGCAGTTCGCGGGCGAGCTCTTCGCGCGCCCGCTGGCGGGCCCGCTCGCGTTCCTCCCGCTCCTGCTCGGCCGCCCGCTCCCGCAGGGCCCGGCGGTACCGCGTGACCATGCCCCAGCCGGCGATGGCGCCGTAGAGGACCACCGCGAACCCGAGGTTCCCGAGGACGCCCAGCTCCTGCGGCCGGATCCACGCATAGACGCCGGCGGCGGCGAGGGCCCCGGCGTACACCCAGGCCGCCGTCCGCGGCGGCCGCCGCACGATGACCGCGAACAGCAGCACGAGCAGCGGGAACGCGATCGTCTCCGAGAACGTCGACAGCGCGACGGCGACCGCGGCGGCCTGCGTGGGCCACCGCCGCCGCACCCACAGCAGCCCCAGCCCGACGATCCCGGCGACCTGGTCCAGCTCGAACAGCCACGCCGGATCCGGCAGGCCGAGCCGCATCCGGTCGCCGGCGATGCACAGCCACGAGAACACGCCGAACGCGAACAGCCCGGTGTCCGCCGCCCACCCGCGCGCCCCGCGCCGCTCACCCTGCATGCGCCGAAGGCTAACCGCCGCACGCCCCCCGTTCAACGTCCCGGCCCCGATCCGATACGGAAGTAGCCTTGGCCGATCCGAAGGTCGCGGCCTTGTTCGCGGCCCGACCGGGCGGCCCGGCCGCCGTGTGCGGCCGAACGGGCGCCGGGCGGACTAGGCTCGACCGGTCGCCATCGACCGAAGGGGGAGCCATGCCCGAACCGATCCCCGCCCCGCCCGGGATCGCACTCCGCCCCGTCACCCCAGCGGACGCCGAAGCGATCGCCGCGCTCCGGTCCGCCAGCCGCGACCACCTCGCCCGCTGGGAACCCGACGAAGACGACTCCACCTACACGCTCCCGGGCGTCCGCGACTCGATCGAGGCCGCACTGGCGCGCACCGAGGCCGGCACCGGCCGCTCCTACGTCATCCTCGAGCACGGCCGCCACGTCGGCGGGCTCCTGTTCAACACGATCGTCCTCGGCCCCTACGTCCGCACGTGCAGTGTCGGCTACTGGGTCGCCGCCGCCGAGACCCGCCGGGGCATCGCCACCGAGGCGGTGCGCCTCGCCAAGTCGATCGCGTTCGGCGAACTCGAGCTCGACAAGCTCCGGGCCGAGACCCTCCCCGACAACCTGGCCTCGCAGAAAGTCCTGGCGCGCAACGGGTTCCGCCGACTCGGCCTGACCCCCTGCTACTCGCTCACCACCGGCCGCCTGCGCGACCACGTCCTCTTCGAGATCCTCAACCCCCGAACGGAGCGCCCGTGAACCCGAACTACCCGGAGGTCGGCGCCACCCGCTCCGGCCCGCTCCCCGCCGGCTACCGCCACCTCGAACGCGCGACCGTCCTCGACGCCCCGCTCGCCCGGCCCGCCGAGATCCTCATGACCTGGGGCCTCCACGAACGCTGCGGCCTCCACCCCGCGGCCACCGCGCCCCGCGCGGCGGTCGGCGTCGACGTGACGCTCCGGTTCGCGGGCGTCCTGCGCATCCCCTGCCGGGTGGTGTGGGCCGAGGAGACGCCCGAGTTCGCCGGCTTCGGCTACGGCTCGCTGCCCGGCCACCCCGAACGCGGCGAGGCGGCGTTCCTCCTCGAGGCGCTCGGCGACCGCACCCGCTTCACCGTGCGGTCCTTCTCCGTCCCCGGCACATTCGCCAGCCGGCTGGCCGCGCCCGCGGCGCGGCTCCTCCAGGCCAAGGCCACCGACCGGTGGCTCACCGCCATGGCCGAGGCGCTGCGGTAGTGCCCGATTCGTCCGAAACGCTGAGGTAGCGGACCGGGGCCGTTAGATTGCGGTTCCGAGGGGAGGTGCGTCATGGACATCGCGATCATCGGCGTCGGCCATCTCGGTGAGGCCGTCCTCATCGGGCTGCTCGAATCGGGGATGCCGCCCGCGCAGATCTGGGCCACGGCCCAGCCGGCCGAGCGGGCCGCGATCCTCGCCGACGCGTACGGGATCGAAGTGGGGACCGACAACGCCGGCGCGGTCTCCGAAGCCGACGTCGTCCTCATCGCCACCCGGCCCGGCGCGGTCGAGCGGGTGCTCGACGAGATCGCGCCCGCCCTGGAGCCCGACGCGGTCGTCGTGTCGCTCGCCGCCGGCGTCCCGCTCGCGAAGCTGGCCGCGCGGCTGCCCGAGGGCACGATCGCGGTGCGGGCCATGACGAACGTCGCCGCCCGCGCACGCGAGGCCGCGACCGCGCTGACCGCGCCGGAAGGCACCGACCTGACCGAGATCGAGGACCTGTTCGACCGGGTCGGCGTCACGGTCACGGTCGAAGAGTCCTTGATGGACCTCGTCACGGCCGTGGGCGGCTCGGGGCCGGCGTTCCTGCTGTACCTCGCCGATGCGATGACATCGGCCGCGGTCGACGGCGGCATGGACCGCGCCGCCGCGCGCGTCATGGTCGAGCAGACGCTCCTCGGCGCCTGCCTGCACCTCCAGTCGAGCGACGAGCCGCCCGCCGAGCTCCTCGACCAGGTCACCACTCCCGGCGGCCCCACGGCCGCAGCCCTGGACGTCCTGAACGACGCCGCCGTCGGCGACGCCGTCAGACGAGCGGTCGCCGCCGCCGCGCGCCGCGGCCGCGGTCTCGCCCGCTAACGCGTTCGGCCGACACGCTCATGTCCCTTGCGGCGCATGAACATCGCCGCGACCGCCACTATCGCGACCACGGCGGCGATGACGAGCATCAGCACGTACGTCCCTCTGAGATCCGAGGTGAACGCGTCGTACGTCAGCGGCGCGAACGCCGCGTCCCCGGCCTGTTCGACGAACCGCTCCCGGCCCGCCGCCAGCGCGATCAGCGCCGCGCCCGCCATGACCGCGCCGAGGACGCCGACGACGAGCGCCGCGACCCACCGGCGCGGCGCGACCAGCACCGCGATCACCAGCAGCCCCAGGGCGATCCACGGCAGCCAGGTCGCGGCCCACTGCAACTGGTCGATCCGCTCCTGGAGCTCGGGGACCTGCTCCGAGTCCAGCAGCACGTAGTCGGCCTCGACTGCGGGGATGTCGGCCGCGTACGCGAAGTCGTTCTCCGCCAAGCGCTCCTTGACGACCTCGACCACGTGCCCGAGGTCGATCGCGAGCGTGTTCCCGTCCGCGACGAGCGAGCCGGCGTTCTCGCCTTCGAGGGCCGAGACCAGTGACGAGTGCGCCTCGGTCACCGCCGCGTCCCATACCTCGAGGAAGCGGGGGCTCGCGACGAACGCGTTCACCTCGGTCTCGATGCGGGCGCGCAGGCTCTCGGCCGCCGCGGCGACGAGGTCGCGGATGTACTCGGGCGGGTCCTCGGTGCCGACCCAGCCGGCCGCCTGGCGGGTGATCGCGTCGATGTCGACGGCCTCCTCGATCCTCGAGGTGATCAGGTCCGCGACGGCCGCCTGGACCTGCTCGTCCTCGGCGATCGGCCGGGTGCGGTCCACGAACTGGTCGGTCGTCAGCAGTTCGAGACGCGCATAGTAGGCGGCGACGGCGCCGGTCGCGGCAGCGACGGCGAGCACGCACGCGAGCATGGCCACGACCCACCGGACCGCACGTCCGATGCCGCCGCGCCGCTCGGCCTCGCCCTCGCCCTCGCCCGCGGGCTCGGCGGGGTCGGTCTCGGCCGCTCCGGTCGGCGTCTCGCTCACGGGATCCTCCACATCGGCGCTCGAATCGATCCTGGCCGGCCCGGATCCCCGGTGCGGGATCGGAACGGGCGGCGGGGGAGTGCCCCGCCGCCCGCAGTCGGCAAACCTAGACGTTCCACTCCAGATACGGCGCGATGAGCGGGTGGATCAGGTCCATGCGCGCCGCGCTGTTGGGGCATCCGCCGAGGTGGTGCAGGCCCACGACGGCGCCGGTCTCGCGGCTGATCACCGGCGATCCGGAGGAGCCGCCGGCGGTGTCGCAGTAGTAGGACAGGTCGGTGCGGGGGCCGTTGCCGTCGGCGCGGTTGTCGAGGATCTGGCAGTGGTCGGCCGTCCAGGGCCGCCCTTCGTCGCTGAGGGAGGAGATGCGCATCGGCTTGCCGCCGGGGTGCCCCGGGATGAACACCTTCTCGCGGACTTCGGCGTGCCGGGTGTCGATCGGCAGGTGCGGCAGGTGCGCGATGGCCTCGGGGTCGTCCACGGTGAACAGCGTGAAGTCGTACGTGGCGTCCGACGCCAGGACTTCATGGCCCCGCAGCTTGAGCGGCGTGCGGGCCTGCCCGCCCGTGCATTCGTAGCACTCGTACCCGAACTGCACCTCGGTCGCCCGCACCTCCTGCCCGTTCGCGATGCAGTGCTGGTTGGTCATGATCCGGTTCGCCCCGGCGATCCAGGCGGTGCAGTACGACTCGTCGTCGATGATGAGCCGGGCGACGGAGCGGCTGGCGTCCCACGCGACCGGGTCGGACTCGCGGTAGCAGACGGCGTGCAGCGAGTCGTTCTTGCCGCAGACGCTTTCGGGACCGCCGGTCGGCCTGGACGCGAGTTCGGCCTCGTTCAGGCCCCGGGCGTAGCCGGCGAGGCGGGCGGCGGCGGTCACGCCGTCGTCGGCGTCGTGGAGCACGACCTCGGCGGCGGCGCCGTCGATCGACAGCGTCCGCAGGGCCCCTTCGGTGATGTCGGCGGGCCCGTACTCGTAGGACTCGGCCCCGTCAGGGCTCGACACGGTGATGCGGTCGCGTTCGCCGAGTGCGACGCCGTCGAAGCGGGCCTTGATGAACGCGGCGTCGGCGTGCACGACCGCGTGCGGCGCGCCCGGCTCCAGGGGCACGTCGGCGGGTTCGAGCTGCGCGATCTGGTCGGCCCGGTACTGCGGGGCCTCGGCCGCCGCGGCGGGTGCGACCGTGAGCGCGGCCGCGGCGACGGCGCCCGCGGCCAGCGCCATGGCCGTCCTCTTTGTCCTGTCTGCTCCCATGGCCCCGAAGCGTAGGGGACCGGGGAGGCGGCGGCGGGGGATCGCGGAAATCGCACGATCCCCGCAGCGCCTAGTTGACCTGCTCGTTCCAGTTCTGCTTCCACTGGTCCCAGTCCGCGAAGGTGCCGGCGGCGACGCCGAAGACGACCAGGAGGACGAACAGGATGATCGAGATCCAGCCGAGGATGATGGCGGCTCTGGCCAGGCCGTCGCCGGAGTTGTTGCGCTTCCTGATCTGGCTCTTGGCGACGTAGCCGAAGATGAGCCCGAGGATGGCGATCGGGCTGCACAGGCCCACGATCGCGAGGACGAACGCCGCGATCGCGAGTCCGTTCATCTCGCGGGGCAACCTCGCCGGAGCCCCGGCCTGCTCGTAATCCTGCGTCATGATGCCCTCCACTGGAGACGGAAATGTGCGCAGTGTACGAAGCCGCGGAGCCCGTGAGCGGCGGTTTGGGGGAATCAGGCGGGGAATCCCGCCGGAATCAGCCCTGCCGGCGGAACCAGGCGAGCGTCGCCGCGATCGCGTCCTCGTGCGGGGTCAGGCGCGGTTCGCCGAAGGCCGCGCGGAACGCGGTGTCGTCGACGACCCAGTCGCGGTCGCGCTGGTACCAGGTCTCGCCGAGTTCCTTGACGATCGGGTTGAACGCGCCGATGAGCCGCTGCATGCCGCGCCCGACGGCGGCGCTCCTCGCCCGCCCGCCCGAGGCGTCCCGGACCATGTCCATGAACTCGCGGCCGGTGGGGGCGGTGAGCACCGGTAGGTGCCAGGCGCGCCCGTCCGCCTCGGGCCGCTCGCCGAGCGTGACCAGGCCCGCGGCGATGTCCGGCAGGTACGAGACGGTGTGGAGGACGTCCATGTCGCCCATCCAGCGGGCGGTCTTCCCCGCCGCCGCGGCCGCGAAGACGCTGGGGCCGAGCGTGGTGTTGCGGCCGCCGGGTCCGAAGTAGTCGGAGGCGCGGCCGATGGCGGCGCGGACGCGTCCTTCGCGGTGCGCGTCGAGGACGAGCGTCGCGGCCTCCGCGCGGGCCCTGCCCTTGGGGTTCTTCGCCGCGTACGGCAGGTTCTCGGTCATGGGGCCCTTCACAGGGCCGTACATGTAGAGGTTGTCGGCCATGACCAGGCGCGCGCCGGCCTTCTCGACGCCGCTGAGGACGGTGTCGGTGAACCCGGGGAACTCCTGCGCCCACCGGGCGTACGGCGGCTGCGCGCACTGGTAGACCACCGCGGCGCCTTCGCACGCGGCGGCGGCGCCTTCGGGCGTGGTGATGTCGGCGCTGAAGCCGCCGGGGCCTGCCGCGTTCCGGCTGACGGCGCGCACCCGGTGGCCGCGGGCGGTGAGTTCGGCGGCGACGGCCGCGCCGATGCCGCCGGTGGCGCCGAGGACGACGTGAAGATCGGACATTGGGGTGCTCCTGGTCCCTCGTTTAGTAACACCGTTATATAACCACGTTACGATACGCTTGTCAACATGCCCCGACCCAGGAAACGCGATTACGACTCGCTGCGGCGCGACCTCATCGACGCCGGCGGCCGCCTGCTCGCCGCCGAAGGCCCCTCGGCCCTGTCCACCAGGCGCGTCGCGCAGGAGACCGGCACCTCGACCACCGCCGTCTACAGCCTCTTCGGCGACAAGGCCGGCCTGGTCCGCGAGATGTTCCTCGAGGGCTTCGAACGCCTCGCCGCCGCGTTCGACGCCGTGCCCCGCACCGCCGACCCCGTGGCCGACCTGCTCGCCCTCGGCGACGCCTACCGCGCGAACGCCCGCGACAACCCGCACCTGTACGAGCTCATGTTCGGCCGACCCGTCCCCGAGTTCCGCCCCGACGCCGAGGCCGGCCGCCGGATCCGGCCGACGTTCGACGCTCTGGTGGCCGCGTGCGCCCGGTGCGTCGACGAGGGCGCCTTCGCGCCCCTGCCGCCCCACGATATCGCCGTCCAGCTCAACGCCCTCGCCCACGGCCTCGCCGGCCTCGAGCTGCGCGGCGCCCTCGGGGGCGGCGACGATGCGGACGCGCACTGGAAGCGCGCGTTCGCCACGCTCCTCAAGGGACTGGCGGCCTAGCGGACCCCTGCGGTCCGCCCGGTTCGGCACCGCCCCGCGCACTGCGCGACCGCGTCGGCGAAGCCCGCCGGCGACCCGTTCGGCGTCGGCGCGAGCGGGGGCCGTTCAGTGCCGGTCCGGCTCCCGGTGCCGGGCCGCGAGCGCTTCGAGACCGTCGAGAAGGAGTGCCAGGCCCAGGCGGAACATCTCGTCCAGGTCCATGTCGTAGCCGTCCGGGAGGGACCCGAAGTGGCCGAAGAGCTTCGCGAAGTGCGGGTAGCGGCTCATGACGCCGTCTCCGTTGACCGAGGGCACGTACTGGAGGTCGGTCCACTCCTCGGCCGAGAGCCCGGTGTCGGACACCGCCTCGTCCTCGCGCTCGAAGTTCGCGGCCAGTCCGACGATGTGGCTGTAGATGAGCACATGCGCGTCGAACTGGAGCTTCGGCGGCAGCCCGAGCGTCCCGAGGGTCCCCAGGAGGCTGTCGCCGATGCCGAGCAGGTTCGGCAGCGGCAGGGGCCGCGTCAGCGGATGCACCCGCCCGAGCCAGGGGTGGTTCCGGTGGACGCGCCACAGCGCGGCCGCGATCGCCTCAAGCCGGGCGCGCCACGGCGCCGACTCGTCGTCCTCGAAGGACAGCTCGCCGTACACGCTGTCGCACATGGACATCAGCAGGTCGTCCTTGCCTTCGACGAAGCGGTACAAGGTCATCGGCGCCACCCCGCACCGCCCGGCCACAGCGCGCATCGAGACCGCTTCCAGCCCTTCGGCATCCGCGATCGCCACGGCCTCGGCGAGGACGCGCTCCCGCGTCGGCTCGGCCGGCTCGCCGGACTTCGCCGCCCGTCTCGGCGCGACCACCGTGCCCGAGCGCGGGCGGGTGATGACCAGGCCCTCCGACCGCAGCACGTCCAGCGCCTTCGCGGCTGTGGCCAGTGCCACACTGAATTCCTGGGCCACCTGCCGCGTCGACGGCACCCTGTCGCCCGGCGCCAGCGCCCGCTCGGTGATGCGCCTGCTCAGCTCGGCGGCGATGCGCGCGTACGGCGGCTCGCTCGAATCGGCCACGGCGGCCCCTTCCTCGGTCTGTCCTACGACAGATCCTAGTCCCGGCCCGCCCCGGGGCCATCGCTGTCCTAGGGCAGATCTCGGACGTATTTGCAGGTCAGAAGGGTTTTCCATACGGTGGTGCCGGTCAAGGAAGTACAACGTATCCGGAGGAACCCCGATGAAGACCGTCCTCGTTTCCGGCTCCAGCGTCGCCGGCACCGCCCTCGCCTACTGGCTCCGCGAGCAGGGCCTCACCCCGGTCGTGGTCGAGCGCGCCCCCGCGCAGCGCCGCGGCGGCCAGGCGATCGACGTCCGCGGCGCCGCCCTCACCGTCATCCGCCGCATGGGCCTCGAAACCCAGGCCCGCGCCCTGGCGAACCACTCCGACGGCATGTCCGTCGTCGACCCCGCAGGCAACGAGGTGTTCCGCACCGAGGACTTCGCGCTCTCCTCCGGCAGCCTCGACTCCGACGACATCGAGATCCTCCGCGACGACCTCGTCGACCTCATGCACGCCCGGAACGACGGCATCGAATACCGCTACGGCGACTCCATCGCCGCGATCCACCAGGAGGACGACGCGGTCACCGTCGAATTCGAGCACGCCGCCCCGCGCCGCTTCGACCTCGTCGTCGGCGCCGACGGCCTCCACTCCAACACCCGCCGCCTCGCATTCGGCCCCGAAGCCGACTACATCGACCACCTCGGCACCTACCTGTCGGTCTTCGGCCAGGACAACTACCTCGGCCTCGACCGCTGGCAGACCTGGTTCAACGACGGGAGGAACGGCGGCGCCGTCATGACGGTGCGCGACAACGCCGAACTGCGGATCTACCTCGGGTTCGCCTCCGACCCGATCGAGTACGACCACCGCGACACCGCCGCGCAGAAGCGCCTCGTCGCCGAGCGCGTCACCGGCTTCGGCGGCGACGTCCCCGGGTTCATCGAGCGGATGTGGGGCGCCGAGGACTTCTACTTCGACTCCATGGCGCAGATCCGAATGGACACCTGGTCCGCCGGCCGCGTCGTCCTCGTCGGCGACGCCGCCCACTGCGCCGCCCCGACCTCGGGCCAGGGCACCAGCCTGGCGCTCGTCGGCGCCTACGTCCTCGCGTACGAACTCGGCCGCACCCCCGACGACCACGCGCTCGCCTTCGCCCGCTACGAGTCCCGCATGCGCCCCTTCGTCGAGGCCAACCAAAAACTCGCGTTCATCGACCGCCAGACCGTCGACCCCGAGGAGTCGGCCCGCCGCACCGACGCCGTCAAGGACCTCATCGACCTGGACGCCGCGATCGACTAGCGACCGGCCCGAGCAGACGACCGTCCACTGGAGAAGGCCGCGTCCGCACACCGCGGGCGCGGCCGGTCCCGCGCCCGCTGCCGAACCCTCGTGCGGCTGTCCCACCTCGGCGCCTCGCCCGCATCGCGAACGCGGCGTGCCTATCGCATCCGCTGCGCCGCGATCGCCTGGCGCCGTTCGAACTCCGCCTCGACCCGGTCGAGGAACGCGTCGACGGCGGCCATCTCGTAGCCCTCGCGCAGCCGCGTGGTCGTGAACAGCGAGTTCCGGACGTCGTCCGCGCTGAGCCGCTGCGGCCCCTCGACCGGCTCGACCAGCGCGAGCAGCACCCGGTCGAGGAACGCGTCGACCTCGTCCTCGTCGTAGCCCTCCGTCAACCGCACCGTGTTGAACCGGATGTCGCGGACCTCCTGGGCCGAGACCAGCGCTTCGGCCCGCACCAGGTCCGGCGCCGGCCCCTCCGGCTCCGCCTCGGGAACCGGGCGTTCGTCCCCTGCCCGCCCGGACCCGGCACCCGGCCGGTACCGGTTCACGGCGAGCGCGAGCTTGTCGGCGGTGTGGGTGACGCACTTCTGCGGCCGCGGGAGGTCGCGCTCGCGCGCCAGGCGCTCGAGCTCCAGGAAGAGGTCGTCCAGCGTCAGCAGCGCCCCGGCGCGCGGGCTCCCGCCGTCGAGCACGTCCAGGAACGCCTGCGTGAACGCGGTGTGCCGCCGCCCTTCGAAGGCGTACGAAGGCGAGTTCGCGGGGGAGGACGTCAACGTCACATGCCCCGAGATCCGGATCTGCCCCAGGATCGCCGACCCCTTGTCCGCGAGCACCTCAGTGGCGATGCCCGAGAAGCACGAGTCGAGCACGATCACCTTCGCCGTCGCCCGCGCCGACTGAATCGCCTTGTGCAGGAACGCGAACGGAATGCCGCTCCAAGGCAGCAGCTCCTGCGAGGTCTGCGGCAGCGCCAGGTGCAGCAGCCCGCCGGAGTCGACCAGGCCGTGACCGCTGTAGTAGACCAGCAGCAGGTCGTCCGCCTCCCGCGCCGCCCGCTCGACCGCCGCGCCGACCGCGGTGAGGTCGCGCGCGTCCGTCAGCGACTCGCAGTTGCCGCGCGGGATCCCGGCATGGCGGACCAGCGCCTCCCGCATGCTGTCCACATTGTTCTCCGCGGCCGGCACCGGGAGCAGATGCTGGTACGCGGCGGTACCGATGAGCAGGGCGCGGGACCTCGCGCCGTCCGGGAGCCGCATGCCCCTACCCGCCCGACCCGGCTTCGCCCATCGCGCACCTCCGCCCGCGATTCTCCCAGACCCCCGCACGCCCGAAAAATCCGCGGGAAGATATCCCGGCGCGTGCGATGAATCCGCGCGGCCCGCCGCGTCTCTATGGACGTACACAGCGAACACCCCTGACACAGGAGGAACATCATGACCGCCAACGAGAACGGCTTCAGCTACACGCTCACCGCCGAGGTCGACGCGCCCGTCTCCACCGTCTGGACCGCCTGGACCGACAACGCCCACTACGAGGCCTGGAGCTACTCCAAGCCCGGTTCCGTCGAGATGGACGTGACGCCGAACGGCCGCTACACCGCCACCGTCGTCACCCCCGACGGCCAGGAGTTCCCGATCACCGGCCGCTACATCGACGTCAACGAAGGCGAGTCCCTGGTCATGGGCATGGACACGCCCGACGGCGGCGAAGAGGTCATGCGCCTCGACCTCGCCGACCTCGGCGGCGACCGCACCCGCATCGTGATCTCCCAGACCCTCGACACGCAGGAGCAGCACGACATGGCCAAGCAGGGCAGCCAGATGCTGCTGGACTCCTGCGCCGCCTACGTCGCCAAGATGTGAGCACCCCGGCTCCGGGCCGGGCCGCCACGGCCCGGCCCCGCCCCGTGCCGTTACCGTCGCGTCCCGAAGGACCACCCCCACCTCAGGGAGAACGCGATGATCGGTGTGACGGGAGCGACCGGCGGGGTCGGCTCCGGAACCGTCAGGCACCTGCTCGCGGCCGGCCGGGACGACCTGGTCGCGCTGGCCCGCCGCCCCGAAGCGGTCCCGCCCTCGCCCGGCCTCGAGGCCCGCCGCGCCGACTACGACGACCCCGCCTCCCTCGAAGCCGCGATGCGCGGACTCGACACCCTCGTCATGGTCTCCAGCGACGGACTCGCCGAGACCATGGAGCGCCACCACCGCAACCTCATCGCCGCCGCCGAAGCGGCCGGCGTCGGCCGGATCGTCTACACCGGCATCCTCGACGCCGACCCCGGCTCGCGCTTCTACTACGCCCCCGGCCACCGCGCCACCGAGGCGCTCCTCGCGGACCGCCCCCACTGCATCGCGCGCACCTCCGTGTTCGCCGACTTCTTCGCCGACACCTGGCTCGACGACGCCCTGCGCACCGGCGAGCTCGCACTGCCGCTCGGCGACGCCGGCATGTCCCTCGTCGCCCGGGACGACGTGTCCCGCACCCTCGCCGCGGCCGTGCTCGCCGGCACCGAAGGCGTGATCGAGGTGACCGGCCCCGAGGACGCGACCGGCGAGCGGATCGCCGCGGCGGCCGCCGCGGCCGCAGGCACCCCGCTGCGCTACACGCCGATCGGCGACGCCGACTACCGCGCCCGCCTCGAAGCGGCCGGCGAACCGGACTGGCTCGTCGAGGCGTACGCGAGCATGTTCACCGCAGTGCGCGAAGGACGGTTCGCGTCCGCGCCCGGCGACGTCGAGCGCCTCACCGGCACGCCCCCCGCGGACTTCGGCGAGTACCTGGCCCGACGGTCCTGAACCGCCCTGTCGGGGCCGGCGGATAGCCTCGGCGCATGCAGCTCACCGCCCGGCGGCTCAACCGCGCGACCCTCGACCGCCAGTCCCTCCTGCACCGCGCCGGCACCGACGTCGTCGCCGCGGTCCGCGGCGCCGTCGCCGTCCAGTCCCAGACGCCGGTCTCGCCGTACATCGGGCTGTGGAACCGCGTCGCCGGATTCGACCCCGCCGACCTCGACGCCGCCTACGCCGAGCGGCGGGTCCTGCGCGGCAACCCCGTCCGCATGACCCTCCACACGGTCGCCGCCGACGAGTACCGGACGTTCCGCGAGGCCACCGAGCCGTCCCTGTACGCCGCCAAGCTCGGCGGCCGCATCGCGAAGTCCGGCATCACCGGCCCCGAGGCGTTCGCGCTCGCCGAGGAGCTGTTCGAGGCCCTGTTCGCGAACGGCGAGACCCGCACCGCCCGCGAATGCGAGGCCTGGCTCGCCGAGCGCCTCGACCCCGAGACCGCCAAGCACGTCTGGCCCGGCATCCGCCAGTACGCGCCGGTCCTGCGCGCCCCGAACGGCGGCCCGTGGGGCTTCGCCGAACCGGTCTCGTACGCCGCCCTGCCGGATCGCCCGGTCCTGCGCGACCAGGACGCCGCCGACGCCGCGCTCGCGACCCTGGTCCTGCGCCACATCGAGGGCTTCGGCCCGGTGAGCGTCGCCGACACCGCCCAGTTCGCGATGGTCCAGCGCGCCCGGGTCAAGCAGGCCGTCGCCGCACTCGACCTCGAGGTCCACCAGGGCCCGAACGGCGAAGTCCTCTACGACCTGCCCGGCGCGTCCCTCCCCGACGAGGACGTCCCCGCCCCGCCGCGACTGATGGCCATGTGGGACAACGTGTTCCTCGCCTTCCACGACCGGAGCCGCACCGTCCCGCCCGAGTACCGGACCACCCTGATCCGAGGCAACGGCGACGTCCTCCCGATGCTCCTGGTCGACGGGCACGCCGCGGGCGTCTGGCGGACGGTCGAGGACGGCATCGAGGCGACCGCGTTCCACCCGCTGCCCGACGACGTCTGGGAGGCCCTCGCCGCCGAGGCCAAGGGCCTCACCGCGCTGCTCGCCGACCGCGAACCCGACGTCTACCGCCGCCACCGGCACTGGTGGGACAAGCTGCCCGAGCACGAGACGGTCCTGCTGCCCGGCTCCTGACCGGGCGCACCGCCGCCGGTTACGATTCGGGCGAGCCGAACGGAAGGAGCCCGCCATGAGCGGCCGCGAGCACCACTACGAAGTCACCGTGAACTGGACCGGCAACACCGGTAACGGCACCGCCAAGTACTTCGACTACGGGCGCGACCACGACATCACCGCCCCCGGCAAGCCGCTCATCAAGGGCAGCGCCGACCCGGCGTTCCTCGGCCAGAAGGAGCGCTGGAACCCCGAGGAGCTGCTGCTCGCCTCGCTCTCGGAGTGCCACATGCTCACGTACCTGGCGCTGTGCGCGCGCGAGCGGATCGTCGTGACCGCCTACGAGGACGCCGCGACCGGCACCATGACCGAGGAGGCGGGCAACAGCGGGCGCTTCACCGAGGTCGTCCTCTCGCCGGTCGTGACCGTCACGGACCCGGAGAAGGCCGAGCGGGCCGCCGAACTCCACCACGACGCGAACCAGGCGTGCTTCATCGCGAGGTCGGTGAACTTCCCGGTCCTCCACAAGCCCGAGACCCGCATCGCCGCCTAGGCGGGCGCTCAGGGCCCGCGCATCGGAACGGTCGCCCGGCCCGTTCTCCCGCTCGCCCCGTCGACGGGCCTCGACACCGGCGCCTGAAGGAGCGAACGAACGGTCTCGGCTACCGCCCCGCGCTGATCCACAGGGCCGGCCCTATTCGGCCGGCGTGCACGGGACGGTCGCGGGCAGCTCCCAGTCGCCTTCGATGTCGGCCTGGAAGCTCGGGGCGGTGCTGGACCCGGGGTCGAGCGCGGCGTTGAACAGGATGTCGCCGTAGCGGTCGCCCTCGACGTGGTCGAGCCCCCACGTGGCGGTCACGTCGAGGTTCGCGAGGTCCAGCAGGACCTCCCAGCCGTCGATCGGATCGGTCCCGGTGTTGGCGACCTCGACGGTCACCGAGATCGAGCTCGACCACTCGTCGTCGAGCGTCAGCGTGGCCGTGCACTGCGGCCCGGCCGCGGCCGCCTCGGTCGTCGGCGGGGCCTCGGCCTCGGTGGTCGGCGCGGCGCTGGTGGGCGCGGCGGAGGACTCGGGGGTCTCCGGCGGCGACGGCGAGGGGCTCGGGGTGGGGCTCTCGGCCGCGCCGGTGAACCGGGGGCCTTCGGGGATCTCGGCTTCGGCGAGGTCGGGGTCGTGGTCGTCGCGGAGCGACCCGAACTGCCACACGGCGACGGCCGAGACGAGGACCGCGACGGCGATGAGGACCAGGAGCAGACGTCCGTGGATCCGCCCTCGCAGCACGCGGCGGTCCTTCCAAGCACGCATGGGGCCTCCTCCGGAGGGGTCGGTCGGGCAGCAGTGGACGCGTTCGCGCACAAGGCCCGGCGGAGGGGTGCCGTGTCCACGATGAAGCGTACAAGGCGCCTGTGCGCTGCCGAAACGCCCCGATTGAGGTATGTCGATCCCCTTGTGCCGGGCGCACTTTCGGGTGACATCGCGCCGCGGCGCCCCGGTTCTCGTCGGACCCGGGAGGGACGCTGGGCCCTGCCCTCTCCCCGGGCGGGTGGGGTTCGGGACGGCAATACGCGCTTTGCGGCTTTCGAACCGCCGCATCGGGGTACGCAAACCGGTGTAGATTCAGGCCGGGCGCAGCCGGGCGCCCGACGGGATGAAGGGGACCCCATGCGCGCTGTCGTCATCACCGATTTCCACACCGAGCCCAGCCTCGCCGACCTCCCCGTCCCCGAGCCCGGACCGGGCGAGGTCCTGGTCAAGATCGCGGCCGCGGGCGTCAACCCCTTCGACTGGAAGGTCATCGAGGGCGCGATGCGCGATTCGGTGCACCACGAGTTCCCGCTCGTCCTCGGCTCCGACGGCTCCGGCATCGTGGTCGCCTCCGGCGAACCCGAGCTCACCGATCCCCGCTTCGAACCCGGCGAGCGCGTCTTCGGCCAGTTCATGGACGTCGAGCGCGGCCGCGGATCCTACGCCGAGTACGCGGTCGTCAAGGCCGCCAAGCTCGCCCGGATCCCGGAGAAGCTCGACTTCCCGACCGCCGCGGCCCTTCCCACCGCGGGCGCCGCCGCCCACGACTTCGTGGAGGGCACCGGCGCCGGGCCGGGCCAGTGCCTGCTCGTCAACGGCGCGTCCGGCGGGGTCGGCCAGGCGACGGTGCAGCTCGCCGCCGGCCAGGGCATCCGCGTCATCGCCACGGCCGACCCGGACACGGGCGACCTGCTCCGCGAACTGGGCGCCGTCGAGATCGTCGACTTCACCGCCGGCCCGACCGCCGAGCAGGTCCGCGCCGCCCACCCCGACGGCATCGACGCCGTGATCGACCTCGTGTCGACGCCCGAGCAGATCGACGAGATCGCCTCGCTCCTGAAACCGAACGGCGCCATCGTCTCCGCGAACGGCGCGGTCGACCGCGAGCGCTTCGCCGCCCGCGGCCTGCGCGGCTCGAACCTCTACGCGAACGCCCGGCCCGCGACGCTCGCGTCGCTCGCCGACGCCGTCCAGAGGGGACAGCTCCGGCTCCGCATCGACTACGAGGCCCCGCTCGAAGAGGCCGCCGACGCCCTCGCCCGCCTCAAGGCCGGCAAGTCCCGCGGCAAGACCGTCCTCACGGTCGAGAGCTGACCCGGTCGGGCTCCAGCGGGCAGCCCGTGCCGGCCCGCGCGGCGAGCTCCGCGCGGAGCGCCGACAGCTCCGCCAACTTCGCGTCGACCGCCGCGATCCGCTCCGCGAACAGCGCCGACAGGGCCGCCGCCGAATCCGGGGCCTCGCGCAGCTCGGCGCCGTGCCGGGCGATCTCCGCGAGCGAGAACCCCAGCCGCTGCGCCGTCCGCACATAGTCCAGCCACGGCAGGACCTCCTCCCCGAACTCCCGGTACCCGTTCGGGGACCGGCGCGACTCGACCAGCCCGATCCGCTCGTAGAACCGGATCGCGTCCCGGCTCAGCCCCGTCCGCTCCGACAGCTCCCCGATCCGCACGGACCCTCCTCGCTCGACTTGACATTGGAGTGCACTCCAGCGTTTACGGTAGCCCGGTCGAACGAATGGAGGCCGACATGTCGGCAACGATCACCGCAACCATTGCGCCGCAGCGATACTCATACCTCACCGTGGTGCGCGCCAGCGCCGCCTACGACCTGGTGGTGACCGCCGGGTTCGCCACGCCCTGGACGTTCGCGCTCGTCCACGCCGCCCTCAACGGCCTGAGCGGCGCGCTCGGCCTCGGGGCCTTCCCCGAACTCGACCTCATGCAGGTCCTCTACGCCAACCTGATGGGCTCGGTCGTCGTGGTCTGGTCGCTGCTGCGCCTGCTGCGGCCCGAACGCGTCCACGGCCTCTTCGACGCCGCCGCGCGCGTCCTGTTCTCCGCCTGGATGGCGAACGCGCTCGCCCACGGGGGACCGGACCTGCTGTGGGGCTTCCTCGTCGTCGAGGTCTCGTGGGGCGTCGTGCAGACCGCACCCTGGCTGCGGCGCCTGCGGACGCGCTCGCGAGCCGGGGCCCGGGCGGGCGTCACGGCCGCCAGATGACGACTTCGACGTCGTGGACGCGCTCGGCGAACCGGCCGTCCGGCGCGGCGTCGCGCAGGAGGGCCCGGAGGTCGGCCTCGAACGCGGGGAGGCGGTCGCCGAAGTGGTGCGGGGCCGAGCTGGAGAGCGAGAGCACGGCCGCGACGATCTCGTCTTCGCCGCGCTCGGCGATGCGCCCCTCCCGGACGACGATCCGCTCCGGCCCCGTATAGCCCGCGCGGGGCATGACGTCCTCCTCGAACCGCTTGGTGAACTGGGGGAACCGCCCCTGCCCGGCGCGGCGGACCGGGCCCAGGTAGCGGGTCACGAGCGCGTCGATCGCGTCCCACGGCGGGGCCGGGAGCGGCAGGGGCTCGCCGGTGTCGGCGCCGCGGTGGGTGGTGGCGCCGATGTGGACCCAGGCGCCTTCGGGGCAGAGCATCCCGCGGACCCGCTCGGCGACGAGGTCCTGGTCCATCCAGTGGAAGGACTGCGCGAACGAGGCGACCCGGAAGGTCCCGAGCCCTGCGGGGAGCTGCTCGGCGCGCATGCAGTGCCAGTGGATGCCGGGCGCCTTGAGCTTCGCTTCGGCGATCATGCCGGGGTCGGCGTCGACGCCGACGGCCTCGGCGAACAGGGGCGCGAGCAGGACGGTCAGCGATCCGGGCCCGCAGCCGACGTCGAGGAGGCGGCCGGTGCCGTCGAGGCCGAGCGCGTCGCGCACGGCGTCGGCGACGCCCTGCGGGTACGGCATCCGACCGGTGCCGTAGTGCACCGCCGTGCCGGCGAAGAGCGTCTCGTCCCATTCCCAGGAGTCCATGCCGGGATGCTACCGGCGGGTGCGGTCCCGGGCGGCGCCCGCCCGCCGCGCTACCCCGGCAGGCGCCCGGTGAACGCCGTCTCGAAGCTCGCGTGCTTTCCCATGTGCGCCAAGTACCTCGGGTCGGTCACTTCGATGGTGAAGTCGGCGTGCTCGCCGTAGTCCTCGGGCTCGATGGTGAACGAGGCGATGATCGCCTCGGTGCGCTTGAGGAACTCGTCGCCGCGCGGCTTGGTCGTGAGGATCGTGTACTTGCCCCAGGCGCCCGCGGTGCCGTCGAGCTGGCCCTCGTACGCCTTGTACGCGTTGACCTTCGGCTCGACCGGTTCCTTGGTGTACTCGTCGAGGACGTAGCCCTTGGCGTCGATCCACACGCGCTTGCCGAGGAACAGCTCGAAGCACTCCTCGAACTCCTTGGCGGTGCCCGCATCGATGTCCACGGCCCCGAAGCCCTGGAACCACGCGTCCATGAGCAGCTGGAGCCCGAACTCCGGGCCCCGGTAGAACCGGGCGTCCCTGCCGATGAGGCTCGTCAACCGCCCGTCGAGCGTGTTCCCGTCACGGCCCCAGGTGATGACATCGAAGATGTACGTCATGGCGGTGAATCATAACCAGTGCGGGCAATTCCGGCGCAGGTGGTGGTTCATCACTCCCGCGTCGAGCGTTCGCCCGGCCGCAGCGGCGCACCGCGGCCGGCGGCCCCGCCGCGGGGGACCACCGCGCCGAGCCGCCGCGAGGGCGCTCGCGAAGCGGCGCGGGCGTCCTCGGGGTGTTCGGCGGGCCGAGCGCGGTGTGCCCCTGGAGCGCTCGCGATCCATTGGGCGGCATCGGTTCAGTGGCGCGGGGCGGCGGGGGCGGTCCAGGCGTCGAGGAGCCGGAGCGCCTCGGCGCTCGGCGAATCGGGTTGGACGTTGTAGACGCACAGCCCCTGGTCGGGGTCGTCCGGCGGCTCGAACGACTCGTACGCGAACTCGATCTCGCCCGCGACCGGATGCCGGTACGTCTTCGTGCCGTGGGTGCGCCGCAGCACCTGGTGGTCGTTCCACCAGCCGCTGAACTCCGGGCAGCCGAGGGTCAGCTCGCCCACGAGGTCGGCGAGCTGCCGGTCGTCGGGATGCCGTCCCGCGTCGAAGCGCAGCACCGCCACCGTGTCCCGCGCGGCGGTCTCCCAGTCCACGACCCGCTCGCGCGCCTCCGGGTCGAGCAGATACCACCGCGCCATGTTCCGGCGCTTCGCCGGCATCGCGTCGAAGTCGGCGATGACCGCCTTCGCCAGCCGGTTCGACGCGAGCACGTCCATGCGCCTGCCGATGATGAACGCGGGCACCGATTCCAGGCTCTGGAGCGTCAGCAGCAGGCCGGGCCGGACCCGCTGCGCGGCGAGCGGTCCGCGCCGCCGCGGGGTCCGGCGGCCCGCGAGGTCCACCAGGTGGGCCCGCTCGGACGGGTCCAGCCGCAGCGCCGTGGCGAGCGCCTCCAGGACCTCCGGCGACGGGTTCCCGGCCCTGCCCTGTTCGAGCCGCGTGTAGTACTCGACGCTCATGTTCGCCAGCCGCGCGACCTCGTCGCGGCGCAGGCCCGGCACCCGCCGCACCCGGCCGTCGTCGTCGATGCCCGCGTCCCGCGGGTTCACGCGGGCGCGGCGGCTCCGCAGGAAGTCGGAGATCTCGGCGCGCTGGTCCATGCCCCAATTCTGCCCCGGCCCCGCAGGCTCCGGCGGCGCCTGACTGGTACTGCCGGTACCAGTCGCGAGAGGGGGCTTCTCGGCCCGTTCGCGGGCCCGATTCGGTGCTGTACTCGAACAAGGGGCGGATCGACCGCCTTGAACAGCAACGACACCGAAGGAACACCATGTCCACTGTGAACCAGATGCCGCTCGCCGGACGCGTCGCCGTCGTCACCGGGGCCTCCAGCGGCCTCGGCGAGGCCGCCGCCGAACTCCTCGCGGAGCGCGGCGCGAAGGTCGCCGTCACCGCCCGCCGGGCCGACCGCCTCGCCGCACTCGTCGAGCGGATCGAGCAGCGCGGCGGCACCGCCCTCGCGCTCCCGGTCGACGTCACCGACGCCGACGCCGTCACGGCCGCCGCCGCCCGCGTCGAAGCCGAGCTCGGCACCGCCGACCTCCTGTTCAACAACGCCGGCGTCATGCTCCCGGCGAAGATCGAGGACGTCCGCGCCGACCTGTGGCGCCGGCAGGTCGACCTGAACATCGGCGGCTTCCTCAACGCCGTCGCCGCGTTCGTCCCGCAACTGCGCAAGGCCGCGGCCGAACGCGGCGTCGCCGACCTGGTCAACACCTCCTCGATCGGCGCCCAGAACCTCTTCCCCACCTTCGAGGTCTACTGCGGCACCAAGGCGTTCGTCACCCACTACTCCCGCAACCTGCGCATCGAACTCGGCGCGCAGGGCGTGCGCGTCGCCGTCATCGAGCCGGGCATCGTCCGGACCGAGCTCGCCGACCACGTCACCGAGCCCGACGCCAGCGCGTGGATCACCGAGGCCCGGGCGACCATGGACGTCCTCGAACCCGCCGACGTCGCCGAAGCGGTCGCCTACCTCGCCGCGCTCCCGGCCCGCGTCAACTTCGAGCGCCTGACGATCATGCCGACCGCCCAGCCGAACTAGCCGCCGCCGCAGGCGGATCGAACGGCCGTCCGCATTCAGGTGCGGTCTCCCGGGGTGTGTGAAAGGATTGCTTCGGAAATCGGCCCGGCTGCGCCGGACCAGGCGGCGCGCCACCGCGCGCCCCGGGAGAACGACCACGGAGGTTCCACATGGCCAAGCTCGGCAGGACCGGCATCGAGATCTACCCCCTCATCCTGGGCACCAACACGTTCGGATGGACCACCGGGGAAGCCGAGGCCCACCGGATCCTCGACGCGTTCGCCGACGCCGGCGGCACCCTGGTCGACACCGCCGACTCCTACTCGGCCTGGGCGCCCGGCAACACCGGCGGCGAATCCGAGACCGTCATCGGCACCTGGCTCGCGAAGCACCGCGACCGGCTCCTCATCGCCACCAAGGTCTCCCAGCACCCCGAGTACAAGGGCCTCTCGGCCGCGAACGTCAAGGCCGCCGCCGAAGCCTCGCTCCAACGGCTCCGCACCGACGCCATCGACGTCTACTACGCCCACTTCGACGACGCCGACACCCCGCTCGAGGAGACCGTCGCCGCCTTCGACGCCCTCGTCACCGAAGGCAAGGTCCGCCACATCGCCGTCTCCAACTACAGCCCCGAGCGCCTGCGCGAATGGCTCGACATCACCGAGGCCACCGGCGCGGCCCGCCCGGTCGCGCTGCAGCCCAAGTACAGCCTCGTCAGCCGCGCCTCCTTCGAGGCCGGCCTGCGCGACATCGCCGTCGCCGAGGACCTCAGCGTCTTCCCGTACCACGTGCTGGCCAGCGGCTTCCTCACCGGCAAGTACCGCACCGAGTCCGACCTCGAGCAGAGCGTCCGCGGCGGCGCGGCCGCCAAGCACCTGAACCCGTCCGGGCTCGCGATCGTCGAACGGCTCGACCGGATCGCGCAGGACCGCGGTGTCGCGACCGCCTCCGTCGCCCTCGCATGGGCGCGCAGCCGCCCGGGCGTCACCGCGCCGATCGCCGGCGCCCGCGCACTCGACCAGCTCGCCCCGCTCCTGGCCTCGGCCGAACTGGAGCTCACGCCGGACGAGATCGACGAGCTCACCGCGCTCTCCGACGTCGTCGGCTCCTGACCGGGCGACCGGAGGGGTGACAGAGCGTCCGCGTCGGACCTCCGCCCCCACCGGACGCCGACCGATGATCCGGAACGCCACGGGCCCCACCGCCGACCGCGGTGAGGGCCCCGCCTCCCGGTCGCCCGGGATGCTCGAACGCGACCAGCGTTTGCGATGTCTTGGAGTCAGTTGCTGATGATGGTGACGCGGACGGCGGCGAGGTAGCCGACGGCGGGTTTGCCATATCGGGTCGCGGCGGCGCGGTGCTGTTCGGGGTGGGCGATCGTGCGCTCGATCGAGGATCGGCCCGGTAGCGGTCGGCGTCGAATGCCGGTGGCCTGCCGCCTTGGGCACTGCGATCTTCGCGGCCTGCGATCTGGCCGGCCGGTTCGGGAACGGTGGCCCTGACCTGGTGGCCGTGTAGCCAGGCGGCTTGGTCGACCAGCTGCCGCGTGAGCGGCCCAGAGTATGGCCTGCGAACCGGCGCCCGGCCACACCATCGACTTGTCGGAGGCCGGTGTTCGATCAGGCAGCGACGACCGGGTGCGTATGTGGTTGCGGGTGCACGCCGGGGGTCGGGTCGCGATCCGTGCCAGGTCCGGAGGCACCGATGACGGGTTGAGCCGCACGCATCGAAGGCGGGTTGCCGTGGCCGGGTCTGCTCCGCCCAGCGTCGAACCCCATCAATGGCCTGCGAACCGGATCGCGGTCGCGCCCTGGTCGCGGCGGGGCCGGTGTTCGATCAGGCAGCGACGACCGGGTGAGTGCATGGTTGCGGGTGCCCTCCGGGGCTCGGGTCGCGATCCGTGCCAGGTCCGCAACGGCACCGATGACGGGGCGCATGTGTCGGAGGCGTGTTGCCGTGGCCGGGTTCGCTTCGTCCGGCGTCGAACCCCATCGAAGCGCTGCGAACCGGAGCCCGGTCGCGCCCGGGTCTGGTCGGGCCGGTGTTCGATCAGGCAGCGACGAACCGGGGAGCGCGCGGTTGCGGGCGCGCTCCGGGGGCCGGGTCGCGATCCGTGCCAGGTCCGGACAGGCGCCGATGACGGGTCGAGCCGCACGCATCGAAGGCGCGTCGCCGTGGCCGGGTCCGCTTCGCCCGGGCACGCCGTCGCCTGCGAATCGAGTTCGGTCCGTCGCTGGAACGGTCCCCGCGGTGCGCCACGGCCCCGCATGGCCTGGCCTGGAGTGACCGGGCTCGGCAGTGCATGCTCGGCCTTGGCTGCCTGGCGCTGCTCTGCTCGGCACCGCTTCACGCCATGCCGGGGCGCTTCCAGTACTCACGGCAGGCTCGCGCCCTCGCCCCGGACTCCGTCACTGTGCTCGCACCGCCGGGCCTGCCCGCTCTCGTGCAGCGATCAACGCCTCACGGCAGGCCCGCACACTCACCATCATTCCCCACTCCGCCACTGTGCTCGCGTCGTCTGGGTCTTCCCGCTCGCGTGCGGCGAGCCCGACACCGATGCGACCCTGGCGAACCACGAACACTCCGAGCGCCGCTGACTTCGCGCAGCCCTGATCCGATCGTGCTCGATCCCAATCGCTCCGGCACGCACGGCTTTCCCGGCTGCGGTTTGAGTGCGCGCTCGCGCGGCACTCACCGCTTCCCCTGGCCCCTCGTGCCAGACCCGGCGCGGCCCTGCTCGCTTCCATCCAGCGCGCATCCACTCTGCGCGCCTCCATCCAGTGCGCACCCCTGCGGTGGCGCTTCTTGGTGCATCCCCTGTTGAGTTGTGAAGGCAGCAGCGACATCGGCTGGTACTCGCTCATGCCCCGGCCGGGCGCTATCGCGCAGGCCGCAGCACCGAGTCATCCTGTCGTGCTTGCAAGTCTCGTCGTCTCCCATGGCCTTGCCGGTCTTGTGCCTCGTTGGAGCACTGCCGCCGGCGGGGTGATCCCGACCGGTCGATCCCCCGCCCGATCACCTCCCCACCCCCTCCATGGGGTGGGGCCGGTTGACTGCTGCGGGTCCCGATCGCAGTGAGGGATGAGATCGACCCGGATCCGACCGCTTGCGTCGGGGGGCCCTGCCTCGAAGTCAGTGTGGTCTACCGGCCGGCCAGAGGCTTGTCTCAGTCTGCTTGCACCGCCCTGCACCTGCACCGAACTCCCTGTCCCTGTGCGTACCCCAATTATCGCACCCCTGTGCGACACCGTCATCACCCACACGCGCACAGAACACTCACATTCGAGCACCAGTCGCCAAGCGCCCCAAGGAAACCGTCACCGGACCTCAACTCGCCCCGTTTGGTACCGGCTTTGCCGATCCGAGCCGTCCGGCACGAGCGCAACCGGCCCCCGCCCGAGCCTCGAACACTCGCCCAGCCGACACCCCCTCGTCGCTGCCGCTCTGACCCCGACCCGAATGCACCCGCAGCACGCCCCCGAGCCTGCGCCATGCACCGGCTGTCGCCGCCGCCGCTCTGACCTCAGGCCGCGCGAACCGGTAGCACGCCACCGAGCCCGTACCGACTCCCGCCCCCTTCGTCGCCTCCGCCCTGACCGCAACCCGTGCGAACCGGCAACACGCCACCGAGCCGACACCGGACTCCATTGTCCCGGCCGGACCGGGGAGCGGAGGGTGAGTCAATAACCGACGAAAGCCGCCGGAGAACGAGACGCTTCATGCTTGACCGGAATCGCGCAGGCGCGAAGAGCGTGCATCGACTAAACCGTGTTCGGTGAGTCGCGGAGCCAGTCGAACGCGGGTGGCCTGCCGCCGGCGGCCCGCGCCCGTTGCGGCCCGCGATCTGGTCGGCCGGTTCGGGAATGGTCTCCTTGATGTGGTGTCTGCGCCACCAGACGCGGCGCAGCTGCTCCCATTGGTCGTCGGTCAAGGCCCTGCGTGCACTTGCGCTCGACAAAGCCTCCGGTCAAATCAGTTGCAGCACAACAGATTCAACCGGAGGCTTCCTCAATTCCCGAACACGCCTAGGCGGCCGGAGCCTTCGCGTAGACCTCGATCTCGCTCAGGATGATCCATCCGGCGATGTCACCGCTGTCGGCGGTCATCGCCACCCGCACCGCCGACGTCTTCGCGTTCACCTCGACGTCGACGACCGGTGCGGCGCTCGTGTCCGGCGGCACGTCCACCGGGTCGCCAGCATTCTGCCAGTTCCCCTCCGAGTCCAGGTACTGCACCTGGAGGGTGTCGGCGTAACTGGGCCGGCCGCCGTCGCTCCAGAAGTAGGAGACGACCCGGGTCACGTCCCGCTCCTGCGGGAGCGTCACGGTGATCGTGTCCGCCGTGTTGAACGCGCCGGACTTCCAGTTCGACCAGGCCTTGTCGGTGAGGACCCCGTTGCGCAGCCCCTCGGTCGAGTAGCCCGGCTCGGTGAAGGTCGCCGACGTGGTCACCCCGTCGCCGGTCGCCACGTTGACCTCGATCGGATCCGTCACCTCGATCTCCACGGTCGCGGGCAGTTCGGTGCCGTCGATGAGCGTCGCGGTGCCCTCGAGCGTCACGGTCCCGTAGTCGTCGAACGCGCCGGCCGGCGGCTCCTCCCACTCCACCGGCACCGACGCCTCAGTGCCCCGCGAGCCCAGCGCGACCACCGTCCCGGGCAGCTCGGGAGTGAAGCCCGGGTACGTCTTCGCCGAGGCCGGCGCGGTCTCGGCGAACGTGTCGACGCTGACCTTCGCCTTGGTCTTGAACGTGTTCCCGAGCGGGTCGGTCGCCACGCCCTTGACGTTCACGGTCCTCGTCTTGTCCCACACCGACTCGTCGGGCATCGTCCACTCGACCGGCAGCGCGCCGCGCGTCCCGTCGCGGTAGACGCCCGCGACCGTCGCCGGCAGGTCGGGCACGTATCCGGGGACCGTGTAGGTCTCGATCTGCGCCGCGCTCAGCACGGTCTCGTCGACCACGGTCCAGCGCTGGTTGCTCGCCGACGTGGGCGTGTACGTCTGGACGGGGGAGCCGTCGGCGGTCGCCTCGCCCCAGACGTCGAGCACCACGCCGGCGCCGACGTTGACGGGCACGTAGGTGCCGTCCCCGGTGGTCGACAGGTACCACTTCGCCGCGTCCGAGGGCTCGCCCTCAGCGGATTCGAGCACCGCCAGGCCGTCGGCGACCGCCAGGCGGGTCCCCGTGCCGGCGTTGACGATCTGGTACTGCTCGCGGTTGGAGACGCCGTCGGTGAGCTGGTCGATCTCCCACAGCTGCGCGGCGCTCGAGGCGTCGTCGGTCTGGAGGACGATGCCGGTGCCGTCGGCGGACGGGGCGATCGACTTGCCGCTCTGCACGCCGTCGAAGCGGTACACGTGGCCGTCCTGCACCATGGCGGCGTCCTCGGCGACGCCCGAGACGCCGTCGATCAGGAACGTCGTCACCGACTTGCCGGGGACGGTGAGGGTGGCGGAGCCGCCGTCGACGACCACCGGCTCGCCTTCGACGAGCGCGCCGTCGGCGCTGGTGACCACCGGGGTCACGGTCGCGCCGGAGTCGACGGAGCCGAACTTCGACAGGTCGAGGGTCACGGCGACCGCGCCCTCGGCGTTGTTGGTGTACACGGCGACCGCCGCGTCCTCGGAGTCCTTGACCGCGGCCACGGTCGCGGTGTCGTCGGTGCCGATCACGTGGTCGCCGGGCTCGATGTAATGCGTGAAGTTGCGGATCGTGTCGTACTTGGTGTTCGTCTCGATCTCGCAGGTCTCAAGGGTGTCCTCGGCGGTGCAGTCGAACGGGATCTGGATCTCGCCCCAGCTGTGGCCCTCGTTCTTGTCCTCGATCGGCTGCCACAGCACCCACGCGGACGGCTCCAGCTCGCGCAGGTCGTCGGTGATGCGGGTGGCGATGCCGAGGCCGTTCTCCATGGACGTGTAGTCCTGGCCCGGCGTCCACGCGCCGCCGACCTCGCTCATCCACAGCGGCTTGTCGCCGCCCTTGGCGAGGTCGCGCGCGCTGGTGCGCTGCCCGGTGCCGTAGGTGTGGACGTTCATCTGATCGACGTTCGCCCGCGACTCCTCGGTGTACGCGTTCCAGTTGCGCACGAACGTGCCCGGGTTGGTCTCGTCCATCGCCGCGATCACGGTGTCGAGCTCGGACTCCGAGAGCTGCTCGGCGAGCGCGTTGATGACGAGCTGCTGGAGCTCGGGCCCGGCGTGCGCGCCCTCCTGTCGGCCGCCGGTGGGCTGCACGCCGTCCGGCCCGAGCTGGGTGCCCCAGTAGTTCGTGTTCGGCTCGTTCAGCGGGTCGACGGTGTCGAACTCGATGCCGTGCTCGGCCTCGACGTGCTCCATGACCTCGGTCAGGTAGACCGCGAACTCGTCCACCGAGTCGGCGCGGATCTGGTCCTGGCTCGCGTCGAATCCGCCCGAGACGTAACCGGAGACGGTCTGGAAGTACGGCGGCGAGTTCGAGAACGCCTCCCAGTGGGTGACGTCGTCCTTGACCCGGTCGATCCACCACCGCTGGTTCGCGTCCGCGTCCCAGTTCCAGTGCTCGGGGTTCTCGGGGTCCCACCAGTCCTTGTCCTCGTGGGTGGTGCCCTCGGGGGCGGCCCACCAGCCGGGGACGGCCGAGGCGCCGCCGCGCAGGTACTCGTTGTCGATGTTCGGGGCGTTGCCGCCGCCGATGTTGTACCGCGCGATGTTCAGGTTCAGGCCCTCGTCGCCGAAGACCATCTCGGCGAGCTCGTTCCGGATCTCGTCCGGGTAGCCGCCGGTGGCGTTCGCGAACCAGACCAGGCTCGTGCCCCAGCCCTCGAACTCCGCGTGCTGGTACGACGGGTCGAGCGTGACGGTGACCGCGCTCGCGGCGGTCTCCTCGGCGCTGGCGCCGCCGTACAGCGCGGGCAGGGCGGACGCGGTGAGGACGACCGCGGCGAGCCCGGTCGCGGCGGCCGCGGTGCGGCCGCGTCTGGAGCCGTTGCGGCGCAAAGGGAGCGCACGCAGGGGACGGGGGGACGACATCGTTGTCTCCTTCAGGGGGCTTCAATCGAATCATCTGGATGTTCACACAGAATCGAACGCTTGTAAACACCCTTCGTCTAACGGATTGAAAAACTCGTCCGCGGGACCGCTCCCGCCGCGCCACCGGACACCCGGGTCACCGCCAGGATCGACACGTCGTCGTCCATCCGCGTCGCCCAGCGCGTCGCGTCCTCCCACACGAACTCGACGAGCCGCCGCGGCGAGGGCGGCACGAGGCCGTCGAGGTGCTCGGCGAGCGGGTAGTAGTTCCCCTCGTCGTCGCGGGCCTCGACCAGGCCGTCGGAGAACGCGAGCAGGGTCTCGTCGACGCCGAACGGCAGCGCGAGCGCCTTGCCCGACCGCGAGGACGCCGACAGCCGCAGGCCGAGCACCGGCGCCGGCTTCAGGTCGACCTCCTCGACCCCCTCCCCGCGCAGCAGCAGCGGCGGCGGGTGCCCGCACGAGAGCAGCCGCACCTCGTCGCACTCCTCGGAGAACTCGGCGAGCAGGACCGAGGCGAAGACCTCGGGGATGTGGCCGTGGTCGGCGTCGTCGACGAGGCGGCGCTCGAGCCGCCAGGCGATCCCGCCGAGCTCCTCCTCGTCGAGGATCGCCTCCTGGAAGACCGAGAGGAGCATCCCGGCCGCCCCGACCACCGGGAGGCCGTGCCCCTGGACGTCGCCGAGGATGAGCCGGGTCCCGAACGGGCTCGGCCGCAGGTCGTAGAGGTCGCCGCCGATGCTCGCCCCTTGCTGCGCCGAGTGGTAGAAGCCGGCGCACGCGAGTCCGTCGACGCGTTCGGGCAGGTCGGGGAGGATCGCCCGCTGCGCGGTGTCCGAGACGCTGAGGACGGTCACCAGACCGGCCTCGAACCGCCGGCGGAACCACGAGATGCCCACGGCGGTGAGGAAGACGATGCCGACCACCGCGGTGTCGCCGGAGTCGAACCGCTGGGCGACCGGGTACGGGGAGACGACGACCGCGAGTGCGAGCGCGGCGATGACGGCCGTCCAGACGGGGCCGAGCACGATCGCGGCGAGGACGGGGACGACCGCCAGGGCGATGCCGGCTTTGAGCCGGTCGGCCCCGAAGAGCTGGACCGAGGCGGCGATGAACAGGGCGCCCAGCGGCAGCAGCCGGACCCACAGCGGCAGTACGGGCCCTGGCCGCAGTCCTCTCAGGAACGAGGTCCGCGTGGGCATGACCTGAGTCTAAGTGCCGGGGCGCCGCCGACCTGCGGATTCGGTCAGTTCGAGCGAGGTGTCAGGACGCCGCGGCGTGCTCGGCGTCGTATCCGGCCTGGGCCTGGAGGACGGTCGGCATCTGCTCGTAGAGGTAGCGGACCATCTCGCGCAGCCGCGCCTCCATGCCGGCGCCGACCTCGGTGAGCCGGTACTCGACGCGGGAGGGGAAGCCGTCGGAGGCGTGCCGGGTGACCAGGCCGTCGCGTTCGAGCTGCCGCAGGCCCTGCGACAGGGCCTTGTCGTTGATGCCCCCGACCGCGCGGCGGACCTCGCTGAAGCGCCTCGGCCCGTCGTGCAGCGACAGCATGATGAGCGTCCCCCAGCGCCCGGTCACGTGGTCGAGGACCGGGCGCGACGGGCAGCCGTCGGCGAGCACCTGGAACTCGCTGAGGACGTGGTCGGAAGAACGGGTGGCCATCGCTCCATGTTACCTCTGTGATAGTACTTTCCAAACGATTGCACTTTCATTTTGAAAGTGCAATGATCGTCGGACCGACAACCTGAAGGAGCACAGATGATCGTTGTGACCGGAGCCACCGGCAAGCTCGGCACCCTCGTGGTCGAGGGCCTCCTCGACCGGGTCCCCGCCGAGGAGATCGCCGTCCTCGTCCGCGACCCGCGCAAGGCCGCCCGCTTCGGCGAGCAGGGCGTCCAGGTCCGCGTGGGCGACTACGACGACCCGGGCTCGCTGACCGGCGCGTTCGGCGAAGGCGACAAGGTCCTCCTCGTCTCCGGCAGCGAAGTCGGCCAGCGCATCCCGCAGCACAAGGCCGTCGTCGACGCGGCGAAGGGGGCCGGCGTCGCGCTCCTGGCGTACACCAGCATCCTCGGCGGGCCGGCCGCCGACTTCGAGCTGGCCCGCGAGCACCAGGTCACCGAGCGGTACATTCTCGACTCCGGTCTGCCGTACGTGCTGCTGCGCAACGGCTGGTACCACGAGAACTACACCGACGGCATCGGTCAGGCCCTCGCCACCGGCGGCCTGCTGACCAGCGCCGCCGAGGGCGCCCGGGTCGCGTCGGCCTCGCGCGCCGACTTCGCCGCCGCCGCGGTCGCGGTGCTCGTCGGCGAGGGGCCCGAGAACGCCGAGTACGAGCTCAGCGGCGACGTCGCATGGTCGTTCGAGGAGTACGCGGCGGAGGTCTCCCGGGTGCTCGGCAAGGAGTTCCCGCTCAACCGCGTGACTCCGGAGGTCCACCGCGGCATCCTCGAGGGCGCCGGCCTTCCCGACCCGCTTCCGGCGGTGTTCGTCGGCGTCGACGAGGCCGTCTCGCGCGGCCTGCTCGCCGTCCGGACCGGCGACCTGTCCCGCCTCATCGGCCGTCCCACCACGCCGATCGCCGAGTCGATCGCCCTGGCGGTCAAGCACCTCTGACGGTCGCTTCGACCGGAACCGCTCTTCACACCGACGGGGGGAGTGCGGCCCGCGGGCCGGGTGTCCCGCGGGCCGCACTGCGATCGCCGCGCCGCCCGCGGCGACAGCGCAGGCGGGGACCGGGTTCCGGGACCCCGGTGCAGATCCTGGGCACCGGGGCCTGGTGCGACGCCGCGGCGTCCCGCGGGTGACGCGCGGCCGCATCCCGAAAGGTCGAGGGCCGCGTCCGCGCATCGTCGGACCCCGCGGCATGGTCCTCGCACTCGGTTCAGCGGAAGGCGTCGGCGTGTTCGCGGGCCCATTCGGCGAAGGTCCTCGCGGGCCTTCCGGTCACGCGCTCGACCGTGTCGGAGGGGCGCTGCGTCCACGCCGGCGGGTCGGCCCGCCAGCCGAGCACATAGTCGATGGTCGGCTCGTCGTAGCCCAGGGCCTGCATGCGCAGCCGGCCCTCGTCCTCGTTGAGCGCCTCGAACCGCACGTCGCGGCCGGTGGCGTCGTTGATGGCGCCGATCTGGTCCGGCAGGTTCAGCACCTCCGGCCCGGTGAGCGGGAGCCGCTGCCCCGCCAGGTCGTCCGTAGTGAGCGCGACCGCCGCGACGGCCGCGATGTCGCCCTCGTGGACCGGCGCGTGTCCGATGTGGCCGAACGCTTCGCGGACCACGCCCTCGGCCTTGATCTCCTCGGCCCACGTGAGCGCGTTCGACATGAACTCGCCGGGCTGCAGCTCGGTCGGGTTCAGCGCCGCGAACGCCTCTTCGACCGGTCCCCGGTACCCGTTCCACAGCAGCGTCACCCGCTTGACCCCGGCCTCGAGCGCGGCGGACGCGAGCTGCGCGCTGTGCGGGACCGTCTCGTTCTTCGGGCCGAACGCGGTCATGAGGTGCAGCCCCGTGGCCCCGTCCAGCGCCCGCTCCAGGCTCGCGGTGTCGGCGAAGTCGCCCTCCACCGCCTCGACGACTTCAGGGAACCGCGCCTTCGCGGGGTCCCGCGTGAGCGCCCGGACCGGGTGCCCCGCCGCGGCAAGCTGCTCCACCAGGTGGCGGCCCACATTGCCCGCCGCACCCGTGACCAGGATCGTCATGTCTCCTCCTCGGATCCGCCCGAACCGGGACCGGTTCGGCGAAACCCAAGGCTACGAACGGGAACGGCGCGCGCCCTCGGTCGCGCGTCCCGGTTCGGCCTGCACCGCTGGTCCTAAGACCTCCGGTCCACCGCCTCGGAGGCTTCGGAGCCGCGATCCGCTCCGCCGCCGTCGGCCTGCCCCGGATCAGCCGACCTGGTACCAGATCTCGAACGCGTCGAACGTGTGGATCCCGGGCGCGCCGCCGATCGTCTTCACCGCCTGCTGCAGCTCCTGAAGCTGCTCCACCGTCATCGGCAGTGCCGCCTCGTCCGGCTGGTACGTCCATCCGCGCGGGTACGAGACGCCCGGCTGGACCGACATCTCCACATGGCAGCCGACGACGTGCGACACCGGATGCGACTCGCACCAGGCCGCCAGTCTGTCCACAGTGGACTCGAACGCGTCCCAGTCCTGGACGTACAGCCGCCCCGGATAGACGGTGTCGCCGGTCAGCAGCAGCCGCGTCCACCGGTCGTAGAAGACCGTCGCCGACGGGTGGTGGCCCGGCCCGGGGATCACGTCCACCACCCGGCCGCCCAGGTCGATCTCGCGGGGCGTGGCGGGCCAGTCGTCGAACCCGTAGTGCGCCACCACGTCCTCCAGGCCCGGACCGACCACGGTCGTGCGCGGCCGGTCGGCGAACTGGGCGTCCGCGGCCTTGTGGTCGCCGTGCCCATGCGTGTGCGCCACGAGGAGCCGGTACTTGCGGCGCGGGTGGCGCGAGAGCCACGCGTCGACGTGCTCGTCCACCGTGCGCCGCAGCGGGAAGTACTCGGGCTCGGGCGTCGCTCCGGTGTCGATCAGCAGCGCCCGCTCGTTCCCGAACAGCAGGAACATGAACGGCGCCTCGAAGTTCACCGACTTGTTCTGCCGCATGACGACCGTGTGCTCGTCGGCGGCGTGCGACTGGATCTCCGGCGCCGGGTCGTGCTTCGCCGACGGCCAGCCGGCGTGCCAGTCGACGTCCAGGTCGGGCTCGCACCCGTCCGCGTCGAACCCGATCTGCCGCGGCGGCTCGGCGGCCGCGGCGTCCATTGCTGCAGTGCTGATGGCGATCCCTCCAAGTGTCCCGGTGATGAGCGTACGACGGCGGGCTGCGGTCACGGGCGTCCCTTTCTCGCGGCGGACTCCAGCGTCGCCGACCCGGCCCCGCACCGCCTCGATCGCCCGGATGAAATGCGCCCCAACGGCTCCCGACCAAAGCGGCACCGCACGTACGACGAAGGTCGCATCCCGCCGGCCGCAGACCGACCGGCCGGCCAGTTTCTGAAATGGTTGGAAAAACCACTGGACAAACTCCGCGGCCCCCGGGGATACTTGGCCGCGGACGCTCCGGGGGCACCTCGTCTCGCCCCCGGAGACCCGTCCAGCGGAAACCACGCCGAGAGGACCCCCGTTGCCGACCACCACCGCCCCCGACCGGGCCCCGGCCGCCGGCGGAACCCGACGGCGCCGCGCCCTCGCCATCGGCGCACTCGCCCTGGGCGCCTTCGGCATCGGCCTCACCGAATTCGTCGTCGTCGGCCTCCTCGGCCCGCTCGGCGACGACCTCCGCGTCTCCGTCTCCACCGCCGGGCTCCTCGTCACCGGCTACGCCGCCTCCGTCGCGATCGGCGCCCCGATCATGACCGCCGTCGGCGCGAACCTCCCGCGCAAGACCATGCTGGTCCTCCTCATGGCCCTCTTCGTCGCCGGCAACGTCCTCGCCGCCTTCGCCACCACCTACGGCGTCCTCATGGCCGGCCGCATCGTCTCCGCCCTCTGCCACGGCACCTTCATGGGCATCGGCCCGATCATGGCCGCGAGCCTCGTCGCCCCCGAGAAGCGCTCACGCGCCATCGCGCTCATGATGACCGGCCTGACCCTCGCCACCGTCGTCGGCGTGCCCTTCGGCACCGCCGTAGGCCAGCGGTTCGGCTGGCGCTCCACGTTCTGGGCGATCGTCGTCATCGGCGCGCTCGCGCTGGCCGCGATCCTGCTGTTCGTGCCGGCCCGCCCGAACGACGCCGGCGAAGGGCTCCGCGGCGAACTCGCCGTCTTCCGGCGCCCGCAGGTGTGGCTGGTCCTGACGATCACCATGCTCGGCTGGGGCGCGGCCTACGCCGCGATCACGTTCCTGGAGCCGATCCTGACCGAGGTCGCCGGGTTCGCGACCTCCGCGGTCCCTTGGCTGATGCTCCTGTTCGGCGTGGGCCTCACCGCCGGCAACCTGCTCGGCGGACGCCTCGCCGACCGCGCGGTCATGCCCGCCCTCTACGGCACCATCACCGCGGCGACGGCCGCCCTGATCGTGTTCGCCTTCGCCGCGCACTCGCCGGTCCCGGCCGCCGTCATGGTCTTCGTGATCGGCGCCGCCGGCTTCGCCATGGTCCCGGTCCTCCAGACCCGCGTCCTGGACGCCGCCGAAGGCGCCCCGTCGCTCGCCTCCTCCGTCAACGCCTCCGCCTTCAACGTCGGCATCGCCCTCTCCGCCTGGTTCGGCGGCCTCGCCATCGACGCCGACCTCGGCCTCACCGCCCCGATCTGGATCGGCGTGGCCATGGGCGTCGCCGCCCTCGCGGTAGCCGCGGCCGCGAGCGCCGCCGCCCACCGCCGATCCGCCGCGGACCGATTCGCCGGCACCGCTCCGGGGTAATCGACCGGGCGTGCAATGCCCGATCGGGACCCGGAAGGGAGACGGACGTGGACGACACGAGGATTCGCCACCGGTACGCCGAGGTGGCGGGGAACCGGCTCCACTACCGCGAGGCCGGGAGCGCGACGGCTCCGGTGTCGCTGGTGCTGCTGCACGGGTTCCCGAGCTCGTCGCACATGTTCCGGCACGTCATGGAGCCGCTGGCCGAGACCGGCGCGCGGGTCCTGGCGCCGGACCTGCCCGGGTTCGGGCTGTCGTCGGTGCCGGGTCCGGGCGTCGAGTACGGGTTCGCGTGGCTCGCCGACGTGGTCGAGGAGTGGCTGCGCGGCCTCGGCGTCGGCCGGAAGATCCTCTACCTGCACGACTACGGCGCCCCGGTCGGCTACCACCTCGCGATGCGCGACCCCTCCAGCGTGCGGGGGCTGATCGTCCAGAACGGGAACGCCCACGAGGAGGGCCTCGGCGAGCAGTGGGACGCCAGCCGCGCCTACTGGGCGGACCCGAGCGAGGAGAACCGGGCCGCGATCGAGTCCTGGCTGCACTACGAGGGCACCCGGCACCAGTACCTGTGGGACCTCCCCGAGCGGATCGCCGAGCTGGTCCCGCCGGAGACCTGGGAGCTCGACTGGCGGGCGATCTCCCGCGACCTCGACGCGCACTGGCGCCTGTTCACCGACTACCGCTCGCACGTCGCCCGCTTCGACGCGATCCGCGACTACCACCGCGAGCACCGGCCGGAGACGCTCATCGTCTGGGGCGTCCACGACCCGTACTTCGACCTCGACGAGATCCTCGCCTACCACCGGAACCTCCCGACTGCCGAGAGCCACCTGCTCGACGCCGGGCACTACCTCCTGGAGACCCACAGCCGCGAATGCGCGGACCTGATGCGCCCCTTCGTGTCCCGGCTCGTCCAGGAGCACCGGTCGCAGGGGGCCGTCCTCAGACCGGTGACTTCTGGCTGAACGCGCAGCGCCACGAGTCGCCGCTGCGGACCCAGACGTCGCTGATCCACTCGTCGGCCCGGTACGGCTCGCCCTCCCACAGTCCGGTACTGACGCGGCGGCTCGTCACCAGCAGCGCATCGCCCACCACGACCGCGCGTTCGGGGCTCACCGCGTCCATGGTGTGGTGCGCGAGTCGGCCCGAGGCGATCCAGCCGATGAGATCGGCCTTGGGGACCGGGCCCTCCGGGCCCACGTACACCCAGTCGTCGGTCATGAACGCCGCGATCGTGCTCGCGTCGTTGCCGACCAGCGCCTGGTCGAACGCCGCCGCCACGGCCCTGACTTCGGATTCGATGGACATGCCGCCTCCAGTACGACTCGGGTCAGACGAGTGTGGCAGCGCCCTCCGACATCGAGCCGATCCAACGGATCCTCAGCCCGCGTCAGACACCCGCGCCGCGACTCGGACCGACCGGCCGAACCGGGACGGCGCTCAGCCCGCGTCAGGCGCCCGCTGCCCGAGGCCGACCCCCGAACAAGCGAACCGCTTGCCTCGCAGCCCTATTGACTCTCCTCGGTCGGCGAGTCCGCTCGCAGCGGCCGACCCGGACCGCGGGCGCCCGATCCCGTCGGCGGGGTCAGACCGGTGGCGCGCAGGGTCAGGTTGAGCCGACCGGTGAGGCCGAGCCATGCGGGGGCGGTGCCCGGCAGGATCCGGGGTACGCCGTGGAACGCGAGGCGGGACGGGCCCCCGAACACGAACAGGTCGCCGCTGTGCAGTTCCAGGTCGGTATATGGTCGTGAGCGCGATTCGGTGTTCCCGAAGCGGAAGACGCACGTGTCGCCCAGGCTGAGCGATATGACCGGGGCCTTCGACAGCTCATCCTTGTCCTGATGCATGCCCATGTGCGCCTTGGCATCGTAGAAGTTGAGCAGCGCCATGTCGTACTCGAGGCCGTCGTCCGGCACCCGGCCGAAGACGTCCTCGGTCGCCCGGCGGGCGAGCTCGCCGAGCTCGGGCGGGAACGGCTTCACCGGCGAACCGTCGTCGGCCGTCTTCGAGAAGTAGTAGGGGCGCCACTGCCAGCCGAGACCCACCACCTTGGCGGACATGACGCCGCCGCCCGGCGTCCGCACGGTGCGCATGCCCGCCGGAGGCCGGGCCCATTCGCGGCACGCCGCGACCAGTTCGCGCTGCCGCTGCTCGTCGAGCCAGTCCGGCAGCAGCACCGCACCCGGAGCGACCTCGGTACGGTCCCTCGGGAACAGCTCGCCGTCCATGCCTCCGAGCCTAACCGGGACCCCCGACATCGCCGCCGAACGAGGTGAACGCCCAGGTCACCGAGTCGTCGCGCCCGCGGACCGCCACCGGTGGCCCGCAGCACGGTGACACCGGCGATCACGGCGTCACCCGGCACGCGCCGACGGCACCGCCCGAGTCCGACGCGCGCCGTGCCGCGACGCCCATAGTCTGGAAGCCGTACCCGGGCATGGAAGGCGGTTCCAGCATGAGCGCACTCTCGCCACGTCTCGCCGCGATCGTCGAGGCCCTCCCGCTCAGGCAGGGGATCCGCGTCCTCGAGATCGGCGGCGCCCCGGGAGCAGCGGCGAAGGCGGTCGCCGAACGGATCGGCGACGGGCACATCCTGGTCATCGACCGGTCCGCCACCGGAGTCGCACAGATCCGGCGGAACGCCGCGGCCGACATCGAGTCAGGACGACTCAGCACCCGTCAGGTCGCCGCGGAGGAGTTCGAACTCCTCCCTTCGGAAGCGCCCTTCGACCTCGCCTTCGCCGTCCGCGTCGGCGCCTTGGACGGACGCCACCCCGAAGCCGGAGCGATCGCGAAGCGGCGCATCGCGGCCGCGCTCACGCCGAACGGACGACTCTTCATCGACGGCGGGAACCCGCTGCGCGAGATCGAGCTCTGAGGGCCCGAACCGCATTCGCCAGGCGTCACCGGAGCGACCCATCCGCAGCCGCCGCCGGACACGCGCAGCGCGGTGGTTCCGGCCCGGAACCACCGCGCTGCACGCGTCGACTAGCGCGCCCGGTCGTAGACCAGGGCCATCTCGCCCAGCTCGCCGGTCTCCTGATACGTCAAGGTCCACTTCGTGGACGGCAGGCCGTCCTCGAACAGCCGCCGGCCGCCGCCGGCGATCTCAGGGACGATCATGAGGTAGAGCCGGTCGATCAGGTCCGCCTCGAGCAGCGGCTTGATGACGCTCGCGCTGCTGTTGACGAGGATGTCGCCCTCGCCGCTCGCCTTGAGCTCGTTCACGACCTCCGCGGTCGGCGCGTTCACGATGCGGGTGCGTTCCCAGGGCGCCTCGGTCAGCGTGGTCGACAGGACCACCTTCTCCGCGTCCACCAGCCACCGGGCGTAGCCGCGATCGCGCGGATCGGCGTTCTCGTCGGCGGCGACATGCGGCCAGTAGCCCAGGAAGCCCTCCGCGTTGAGGCGGCCGAGCAGCGCCGTCGTCGCGTGCTCGTGCAAGCGCCGCATGTGCTCCCGTGCGACCTCGGTGGTCGCGTAGGCGACGATCGCGCCGAGGTCGCCGGGCCCGCCGGGGCCGTTGTAGCGTCCGTCGAGGGTCAGGTTCAGGTTCGCGGTCACTCTGCGACCGGTCGAGTCGTTCATTTCGTGCTCCTCGTTTCAGTAGTGGTGGTGTCGTGCGAAGCCGCGGCCACAGCCGCGGCGAGCTTGTCGAGCGTCTGGCCGAAGCCGATCTCGATGCCCGCGATGAAGTCCGCGGACTCGGTGGTGCTGTCGGTGACGCGGTAGTGGACGTCGAGGTCCGTGCCGGCGCCGGAGGCCCGAAGGTCGTAGGCCACATGGGCGGTGAAGGCGACGGTGCCGTCGGGAAGCAGCGGCGAGAGCCGGTAGACCAGGCGCTCACCGGGCCGCACCTCGTCGACGACGCCCTCGGCGCGTCCGGCGACCACGTCCGACGCGTCCGTGTCCTCGACGTCCCGGTACTCCTGGACGATCCGCGCACCGGGACGCGCGTCGAAGACGAGCTCGGAGACGCGGAGGTCCTCGGGCGTCCACCACTGCGCGAGCAGCGACGCCTCGGTCAGATGACGCCACACCAGGTCGGTGCCGCCTTCGAGCGACCGGAGGAACCGGAACGAACGGCCGTCGGCCCACCCTGGCTCCTCGGCGGCGAGCCGCTCGGCCTCGAGGGCGATGCCGTAGCGGTCGAACGTCGAACGCAGCCCCCCGATCGCATCGGCGGCGTCGGCGAGCCGGGTGAGCGCCGCCGCCAGGTCCCGGAGCGAATCGGGCCGGAGTGCGTAGATGCGGCGCTGGCCGGTGCGCTGGGAGACGGCGATCCCGGCGCGTTCGAGGTGCTGAAGGTGCTTGGTCGTCTGCGGCTGGCGCGCATCGGCGAGCCGGGCCAGGATGCCGACCGGGCGGGGCCGCTCGGCCAGGAGGTTCACGAGCCGCCAGCGGACCGGGTCGGCCAGCGCTGCGAGGATGTCGTCCATGACGAAAGTATTCCACGAGACGAATATTCGTGTCAAGGAATATGTGGCCGCGTTTTCTCCGGCTCGTTCTGCGATGGGAGGCTTGCGGCCTTGACCTGGGCTCACGCAGGTGCGGGCGGCCCTGCCGGATGCGGTCGGCGTCCTCCGCTGAACGGCGAAAGGCCCCCTCGCGATACGAGGGGGCCCTGTGTGTCGGACTCAGTGCGTGATCACTCGCCCGAGGGCGCCGCGATGACGACTCCGTTCGGCAGCGGGGTGCCGAAGTTCGGGGTGCCGTTCGGGTTCCAGGTGATGGGCTGGACGCGGGTCTCGCGGGTCGAACCGCAGCCTTGGCTGGAGGTCCGGTTGCCGTGGTAGACCAGCCATTCCTCGGTGCCGTCGGGGGAGGTGAAGAAGCCGTTGTGGCCGGGGCCGAAGACGCCGCCGCCCTGCTGGAGGACCGGCGTCGAGGTCTTGGTCCACGACGACGCCGACAGCGGGTTGGAGCCGGTCAGCTCCAGCAGCCCGAGCTTGTAGTCCGGGGTGTTGCAGGAGGAGGCGGAGTAGGTCACGAAGGTGCGGCCGTTGTGCTGGAGGACCGCCGGGGCCTCGTTCGTCCGGCCGCCCTGGATCTCCCAGCTGTAGGTGGGCCGGGAGATGGTGACGTGCGAGCCGGTCACGGTCCACGGGTTCGACATCGCGGCGATCCGGATCGACTGGTCGGCGCCGACCCACTCCGACCACATGAGGTACAGCTGGCCGTTGACCTGCAGGTACGAGCCGTCGATGTTCCACTGGTTGGGGAGCGGCGTCGCCATGAACTCGTACGGCCCCATCGGGGTCGAGGAGGTGGATCGGAGGACGTGGAGCTTCTGGCCGTCGAAGTTCGTCTGCGAGTTCCCCGAGGTGTACATGAGGTACCAGGTCCCGTTGATGCGGTGGAACTCCGGCGCCCAGTGCGAGCAGCAGCGGCTCGCGTTGCCGGCGTCGTTCCAGACCACGGTGTCCGAGGCCGTCTTGAGGCCGTTCAGCGTCGTCGAGCGGCGCATGATCACAGTGGAGTCCCACGTGGTGGTGGACATGTAGTAGTACCCGTTCCAGTACTCGATCCACGGGTCGGCGCCGTTGGAGCGCAGCGGGTTCGAGACCGTGGGCTCCCCGGAGGCGGGGACGGCGGCGAGGCGCCACTTCTGGGCGTTCAGGCCGTTGTAGGTGTACTGCGAGATGCGGGCGCCGGCGGTCGTGGACCACTCCCACAGGTCGAGCGCCTTGCCGGAGTGGCGGTTGATGAAGCTGAAGGTGCCGTCGGCGTGCTCGGTGACCGACCACTGCTGGTTGGTGCCGCCGAGGTCGGTCCACTGGGCGATCGTGGCGCCGTCGGCGGTGCTCCGCTCGTACACCTCGATGACCTGGTTCGAGTGGCGGGCCAGGATCTTGTAGTAGCCGCTCCCGACGGAGACGAACTGGAACTGCTGGCAGGTGCACTGGTTCGGCGTGTACTGGTTGAGCAGGGCGCCCGCGGTGGTCGAGGCGTTCTGGACGTCGAGCGCGAGGCCCGAGTGGGCGCTCGTGACGGTGAACCAGGTGCCGGTCGGGATCGCGGCCTTGGCGGGCTTCGCGGTCGCGATCGACAGTCCGAAGGCCGCGAGGGCGGCTATGAGGGCGAATGCGACGAACGCGCGTGCGCGTGTGAGGGTCGTGCTGGACATGGTGCGCTCCAAGCGGAGTGATGTTCGGTGTGAGGGAGGGGCGCACCGGTGGGGGTGCGCCCCGGATGCAGCCGGGGTCGGCTGCCGTTCAGGCGGGCGGCCGGGCCGCGACGGTGGTCGCGGCCCGGCGCCGGCTCCCGACTCCGGTCGAGTCCGGGTCTCCGGCTTTCGACCGCGGTCGGGATCGCGTCGGGGATCCTCAACCGCTGTCGAGTCCGGGCTTCCGGTGCTCGACCGCCGTCGAGGCCGTACGTCTGGTTCTCAACTGCCGTCGAGGACGGGCCAGCCCGACGAGTTCCATTGGATCTGTTCGATATCGAGGGCGAAGCCGCCGTTCGATCCGTAGGCGTGGTACGCCATCAATCCCCTGTGGATCGACTGGCCTCCGGCGGCGACGTTGCTGCCGTAGGCGCCGAGGACGACGGTGCCGCCGCCGTTGCGCATGTCCACGCCCGCGGCGTCGAGGAACGGACCGGTCGGCGAGGTCGAGCGGCCGACCGTGATCTTGTAGGTCGAGCTCGCCCCGGCGCAGCAGGTGCCGATCGAGGTGAACAGGTAGTAGTAGCCGTTGCGGTACATCATCGACGGGCCTTCGATGCCGCCGCCCTTGGTGGCCAGGCGGATCGGGGTCGCTCCGGCCTTGGGTTTGCCGGAGGGCCAGTCGAGTTCGATGGTGTGGATGCCCTGCTGCCAGGATCCGAAGACCATCCAGTGCCTGCCGGAGGCGTCGACGATGATGTTCGCGTCGATCGCGTTGTAGGCGTTGCCGTTGTAGGACTGGAGGACGACGCCCTTGTCGGTCCAGCCGAAGCCGGGCGCGGACGGGTCGAGGGTCGGGCTGGTGGCCAGGCCGATCGCCGAGCGCTGGGACCCGAACGTCGAGACCGAGTAATAGAGGTAGTACAGGCCCTGGCCGGCGTCGTAGTGGATCTCTGGCGCCCAGACGTTCTCGACTCCGGGGATCTGCTGCCTGGTCCATGCGGGCTTGGTGCTCCACATGTAGCCGGCGTGCTGCCAGGTCTGCCCGCCGTTGGTGGAGCGCAGGATCGGGACGTTGCCGTCGCTGAAGCGGATGTCGCCGGTGGCGTAGACGAACCACGGCTGGCCGGCGCATCCGGCCCACAGAGCCGGGTCGTGGGCGCCCAGGCTGCCGCTCAGGTTCGGCGGCTGGGCGGGGGTGCACTCCGACGGGTTGCCGGTGGTCGGCGGATCGGTCGGGTTCGCGCCGGCCGGCGTGAGGCGCCACTGCTGGTTCGCGGCGCCCGTGGGGTCGTACTGCGAGATGCGGGCGCCGGGCGAGGTCGAGTGCTCCCACACGTCGAGGCTCTTGGCGGAGAAGCGGTTCGTGAAGGTGTAGTAGTCGCCGCTCGCGGTCGCCTGCCACTGCTGGTTGGTGCCGTTCAGGTCTGTCCACTGCGCGATCGTGGCGCCGTTGTCGGCGTTCCACTCGTAGACGTCGAGCACGAGGTTCGAGTGGCGGGCCTGGATGCGGTAGTAGCCGCCGCCGGCGTCGATGAACCGGAACTGCTGGCTGGTCGCGCCCGTGGGGGTCTGCTGGACCAGCCGCGCGCCCGTCGCCGTGGAGGCGCCTTCGACGCCGAGCACGAGCCCGGAGTGGCGGGAGGTGATGGTGTACCAGGTGCCGGTCGTGATGGCGGCCTGGGCGTTCGCGGTGACGAGCATGAACGTCGCCGCCGTGGTCAGCGCCGCGACGAGCACGGCGAGCACCGCCGTGAGGCGGCGCCTCCTTCGCTTGCGGCCAAGGGTCTCGGATTGCATGGTCGGCCTCCTCTGCCCCTCCTCACTGAGGGGCGGTCGGGAGCCGAGAGCGGTGCCGGGTGCTCTCGGCGATCATGGACTGGTGAATCGGGATATTTGCGAATATCGATGGACTTGACACGTAGCCTAGCCGAGTATTACCGATAACACAACGGGGGATCACAACGTTGTAGAAAATTCCCCGCTCGCGCCGGTCCCCAGACGGTCGGCCCCGATGCGACGGCCGCCCGCCGAGTCGGCACTCGGCGGGCGGCAGCGTGTCAGGCGGCAGGTGGCAGGTGGCATGGTGTCGGACGGCCGGGGTCTCGGCGGTGGCGGGCCCACAGGTCGCGAAACGCGCCGGCCCCGGTGATCGCCGGCCGCCCGTGCGATCACGTAGAGCCGGCGGATGAGACGCCCGTCGCGGTGCGGGTGTCAGCGGAACGCGGCGGCGTTCCGCCTCGCCCAGTCCGCGAACGGGGTCGCGGGCCGGCCGAGGAGGCGTTCGACCTCGGGGCTGATCCGCTGCTCGGCCGCATTCGGGCTGCCCATGACGTCGAGGGAGCCCTCGACGACGTCGGCGGGCCAGAACGCGAGGAGCTGCTCGAACGCCTCTTCGCGGGTCTGCTCGACGAACGCGACCGGCTCGCCGATCGCCGCGCCGATCGCCGCGGCCTGCCCGCGCGGAGACACGAGTTCCGGCCCGCTCAGCATGTAGGCGCGGCCGTCGTGGCCGTCCTCGGTGAGCACTGCGGCGGCGACCTCGGCGATGTCGAGCGGGTCGATCAGCGGCAGCCCGACGTCGCCGAACGGCGCGGTGATCTCGCGCCGCTTCCGGACGGGGTCGGCCCACAGGAACGCGTTGCTGTCGAAGCCGCCGGGGCGAAGGATGGTCCAGTCGAACCCGCTTGCGGTGAGGGCGTTCTCGTACGCCTGGGTCTCGGGGCTCGGCCTGGTCGCGGCGCGCTCGGAGGAGAGGAGGACGACCCGGCCGATGCCGGCCGCCTCGGCGGCCTTGAGCACGGGCGCGATGTCGATCCCGTGGTCGCGGGTGAGCAGGAAGAGCCGGTCGGCGCCGGCGAAGGCGGCGTCGAGCGTCTCGGGCAGCGCGAGGTCGGCCCGGCGGTGGGCGACGCCGGCCGTGAAGCCGGCTTCGCCGCGGGATACGGCGGTCACCGGTGCTCCCTTGGCGACCAGCGCTTCGACGAGCGGGCGTCCGACGTTTCCCGTGGCTCCGGTGATGACGATCATTTCGGGTTCCTTTCGTGGTGGCGAGTGCAGAACCCAAGGTAGGAGCGAAACTTACTTCTGGGAAGGGCGTACCTCGAGGTAAGCTCATGACATGCCGGAAGGAAAACAGGCCGTCGTATGGGGACCGCCGGACGGGAGTGAGGTCTTTCACTCCAACTGCCCCGCAAGGCAGGTGCTCGACCACATCACCAGCCGCTGGGGCATCTGGGTCCTGCTCGCCCTGCGCGAGAGCGACCTCCGCTTCTTCGAACTGCGCGAGCGCATCGAGGGCATCAGCGAGAAGATGCTGTCCCAGACGCTGCGCACCCTCGTGCGCGACGGCCTCGTCTGGCGGCAGGTCGAACCGTCGACCCCGCCGAAGGTCACTTACGGCCTCAACGAGGTCGGACGCGGCACCAGCGAGCGCCTCGTGGACATGTTCGACTGGATCAAGCACAACGCCGAAGACATCTGCGTCAACCAGAACGAATTCGACGGCGCCGCCTGAGCCGCACTTTGGTCGGGAGTCGTTGCAGCGCACCATCTCGACCGTTCATAAGCGGCGCGCCGCGTCGAGCCGCCTGAGCGGCCGGACTAAGGGGAACCGACCACCCCAATGGCATCTGCCGCGTTTCGAGCCGAACGAGCCCGCTACGAGCGTGAACCGTTGCCTGCCCGAACCGGCCCCGGGCCCTCCTCCAAATCGCCCCGCGTGTGAACGTCCCGGCCCGCGAATCGGTCCTGCTCGGCGGCGGTGACGGCCCCGAGATCCAGGTCGCCCGCACTTGAGCGAGCCGGCTCAGAACCCGGCCTGTTCGAGCCGTAGAGCGCCCTTATTGTCGCCCGAACGGCACTGTTGACCCGGGGGCGCTCGGGAGCGCCGTCCCATGCGTCATGCCCGCGATTCGAGTCCCGCGCCCGACGAAAGTATCGGCTGGTCGATACCGGCGCCGCACTTCCGGATACCGGCGGCCGATGCGCCGCAACGGCATCCGCTCATACCGTCGGAACATGGACCACACCGCGCCCGCACCACCCGCTCCCCGGGCCGCCGTTCGCCGCCTCGCACCCGCGTTCGCCCTCGTGCTCCTCGCGCCCGTGTGCGCCGAGATGCTCTCCGGATACGACGTCACCACCGGCGACCCGGCCGGCATCCTCGCCACCATCCTCTTCGGAGCCGCCCTGTACGGCGCCCCGGCGCTCCTCATCCGGGAGACCGCCCGCCGCGCGGGCCTCGGATGGCCCGGGGTCCTGCTCCTCGCGGCCGCGCTCGGCATCGTCCAGGCCGGCATCATCGACCAGTCGCTGTTCTCCACCGGCTACCGCGGCATCGACTATTGGGACGACATGACCGTCCCCACCTGGATCGACCCGCTCGGCATCAGCGCCGCCGCGGCGCTGACCTTCGTCGGAGGGCACGTCCTGTGGAGCTTCACCGCCCCCATCGTCCTCGTCGAGGCGATCGACGCCCCTGGGAGGCAACGCCCCTGGCTCCGCGTCCCCGGCCTCGCAGCCACCTCGCTGCTCTACTTCGCCGCCGGCGCGATGGTCCTCAGGGACCATCTCAGGAGCGAAAGCGACCACGCCTCCCCGGCGCAGCTCGCCGGCGCCGCAGCCGCGGCCGCGGTCCTGATCGCCCTCGCGTTCATGTCGGCCCGTCGGCCGCCCCGCAGCACCGACCGGCGCGTACCGCCGCCCGCGGTCCTCATCCCCGCCACGGCCGCCGCCCTCTTCGCCGCGTCCGTGTCGCCCACCTGGACCGGGTTCGCCGTCGCCGCCGCGCTGGTCCTCGCCGGCGGGGCCGCGATCGCGCACTGGTCCCGCTCCCGGCGATGGAGCCGCCGCCACGACGTCGCGCTCGCCGCGGGCGCGCTTCTCGCCGTCGTCCTCCCCAGCTTCCTCACCGACCCCCTCGGGGAGACCGACCCGGTCGCGAAATACGGCCACAATCTCGCCATGACCGCACTCGTCGCCGCCCTCTCCTGGTGGGCGATGCGCCGTGCGGCGGCGCTCGCTCCACCGCGCTAGAGTCGGCCCGGAACCGACCGAAGGAGCACCGAATGGCACGCACCGCAGTGGTCAGCGGCGGCGGCACCGGCATCGGCCTCGCCGTCGCCGAACGCCTTGCCGCCCAAGGCGACGACGTGATCCTCGTCGGCCGCCGCGAGGACGTCCTCGCCGGCGCCGCGGAGCGGATCGGCGAGCGCGCCTCGTTCTGCGCCGCCGACCTCGAGACCGTCGAAGGCGCCCACGACGTCCTCCAGCACGCCTCCGAACGCGCCGGCCGCATCGACGTGATCGCCGCCGTCGCGGGCGGCAACGTCGCCGCCAAAGCCCCCGAGGACCTCCCCAAGGGACTCGAGCGCACCTCCTGGTCCTGGACCGCGAACCTGCGCCTCAACGTGATGACCGCCGTCCACCTCGTCGAGGGGCTCAAGCCGATCCTCAACGACGGCGGCCGCATCCTCCTGTTCAGCTCCATCGCCGCGTTCCGGGGCTCCGGCAGCGGCAGCTACGGCGCCTCCAAGGCCGCCATGCACCCGTACGCGGTCGACCTCTCCGCCGAGCTCGGCGCCCGGGGCATCACCGCGAACGTCATCGCGCCCGGGTACATCGAGGACACCGAGTTCTTCGGCACCGCGATGACCGAGCAGCGGCGCACCATGCTCATCGGCCAGACGCACAATCAGCGGCCCGGCAGGCCCGACGACGTCGCCGCCCTCGCGGCCTGGCTCGCCTCGCCCGAGGCCGGGCACGTCACCGCCCAGATCATCCAGGCCAACGGCGGCGCCCTGGCGGGGCGCTGACGTGGCCGCACTGTGGTCGATCGTCCCGGACATCGCGATCCCGGTCGGCTTCACCGTCCTGCACGCCTACCTGTGGCTGCGGCTGTTCCGCGACACCACCCGCCGGGGGTCGCCCTGGCGCCGCGTCGGCGCGGTGGTCCTCGCGGTCCTCGGCGCGGCCGGGATGCTCGCCCAGTGGTTCTCGCCGTCCGTCCACGCTCCATTGTGGTTCCAGGAGGCGGTCGGCTGGCCGGGCTGGATCTGGTTCGGCATCATGATGTACCTGTCGGGAGTCCTGATCCTGTCGGAGCCGGTGCGATGGTTCCTTCTGCGCCGCAAGAAGAGCGAGCGCGCCGAGCGCACGGAGCCGCGCGGGCCGTCCGACGCCGGCGATGCGCCTGCGGCGGCAGGGCCGGCCGGCTCCGGAAACGCGCCCGCGGCGGCAGGGTCGGCGCGGCCGGAGCAGGCCCCCAGGCAGGTCGAAGCCGCCGGAGCCGACGAGCGGAAGGGCGGCCTGGCCGGCAAGGCCGCCGGCCTCGCGCGCAGGGCGGTGGCCGAACCCGGCGACGGTGATATGTCACATGGCACGGGCCTGTCCCGCCGCATGGTCGTCTCGCGGGCGATCGGGCTCGGCGCGACGGCCGTCGCGCTCGGCACCGTCGGCCACGGCCTCTACGAGGGCTACCGCACGCCGCAGTTGAAGGCCGTGACCGTGACGCTGCCGCGCCTCGACCGCGCGTTCGACGGCTACCGCATCGCGATCGTCGGCGACACCCACTTCTCGGCGATCCGCGGCCGCGGCTACTGCGAGCGCGTCGTGGAGCGCATCAACGGCGCCCAGGCCGACCTCATCGCGTTCGTCGGCGACCTCGCGAGCAACGAGGCCGACCAGATCCGCGACGCCACCGACCCCCTCGCGTGCCTCGCCGCCCGCGACGGCGCGTTCTTCGTCGCCGGGAACGCCGAGCACTACGTGGGCGCCGACGCCTGGTACGAGCGCGTCGAGGAGCTCGGCATGACCGGCCTGCCGAACACGCGCGTCGAGCTCCCCGGCTTCGACCTCGCCGGCGTCAACGACCTCATCGTCGAGCAGCGCGACATGCACGACATCGAGACCGGCCCCGACTTCGAAGCGGCCCTGGGCGACCGCGACCCCTCCCGCCCGGTCGTCCTCCTCGCCCACCAGCCCGCCGCCGTCGACCGCATCGCCGGCTACGGCGTCGACCTCCAGCTCTCCGGCCACACCCACGGCGGCCAGATGTGGCCCGTCCACTACCTCTCCCGGCTCCGCAGCGGCCAGCTCGACGGCCTCGAGACCCACGGCGGCACCCAGGTGTACGTCACGAACGGTGCCGGCACCAACGGCCCCCCGATCCGGGTGGGCGCCGACGCCGACATCACCGTGATGACCCTCCGCGCCGCCTGAACCGGCGCCGTCTGAACCAGCGCGGTCTGAACCCGGCCGTTCGACCCGTGAACGCCGGCCGCGGCGGGTACGTTCGTCCGCGACGACGAAGGGATCAGTGTCATGTCGCAGAACACCGACACCGTCGACCGGTACCTGGACGGGTTCCGCAGGAGCGACCACGAGCAGATCCTCGCCTGCCTGACCGACGACATCGAGTGGACCGTCTACGGGGCCTTCCGCCTGACCGGCAAGTCCGCGTACGACGCCGCCATCGAGGGGCCCGGCTTCATCGGGCCGCCGCGGCTCGACGTGGTCCGCATGGTCGAGCAGGACGACGTGGTCATGGCCGAACTGACCGGCACCGCCACGCGCGACAACGGCGAGGAGATGCGCATGTCGATGGCCGAGGTCTTCGTGATGCGAGACGGCCTCATCTGCGAGCGCCGCGCGTGGGTCGTCGAGCTGAAGGAGAACGACTTCCGCTGACGACCGAACCGGTCCGGGCTGTCGGTCCCGGCCGCTAGGGTCTGGGGCATGGACATCATTCTCATCCCCGGATTCTGGCTCGACGCGTCCTCTTGGGACGACATCACTCCCGCGCTGGAGAAGGCCGGGCACCGGACCCACCCGCTGACGCTGCCCGGCATGGAGTCCGCCGACGCGGACCGCTCCGGCATCGGCCTGCGCGACCACATCGACTACGTGGTCGGGGAGGTCGACAAGCTCGACGGCCCGGTCGTCCTCGTCGGCCACTCCGGCGGCGGCGCGGTCGCCCACGCCGTCGCCGACGCCCGCCCCGACCGCATCGCCCGCGTCGTCTACGTCGACTCGGCCCCCCTCGGCCCCGGCGGCGTCATCAACGACGAGCTCCCGGTCGTCGACGGCGAGATCCCCCTGCCCGACTGGAACGTGTTCGAGGACGAGGACCTCGTCGACCTCACCCCAGAACTCCGCGACGCCTTCCGCGCCCGCGCCGTCCCCACCCCCAAGGGCGTCGCCTTCGACAAGCAGGTCCTCTCGGACGACCGCCGCTTCGACGTCCCCGTCACCGTCATCTGCTGCGAGTTCTCCAGCGCCATGGTCCGCGCCTGGGTCGAGCAGGACATCCCCTTCGCCAAGGAGCTCGCCGCCGTCAAGGACACCGCCTACATCGACCTCCCCACCGGCCACTGGCCCCAGCTCACCAAGCCGGCGGAGCTCGCGGACGCGATCGTCTCGGCGGTCGGCAAGGCCTGACGACAGCGACCGCGTTTCGGCGCCGGCGGCTCCTCCGCTGCCGGCGGCGCCGAGGTCACTCGCGCTGCTCCCCGAGCCTCGCGTCCCGGTACTCGGCGGCGATCCGCGAGAACGCCTCGAGCCCATCGACCTCGAGCCCGGGGCAGGCGGCGAGGAAGGACAGGTCCTCGATGAAGTCCAACGCCGCGGCGGCGGTCGGACCCGACAGCAGCACCGCATCGAGGGCGGTCGCCGCTTCCTCCGTCCGACCGAGCACCAGGAGGTAGACGACCAGGCTGAACCGATCCTGGACGTCCTCGGGATCAGACTCCGTCAGCGCGAGATCGACTGCGGCCAGCAGGTCGGCCATGCCCTCCGCTTCGCGCCGAACAGACTTGAGCACGATCGCCTTCAAGAACCGGTACCAGTGATTGGAGGGGTCCAGAGCCAGTGCCCGGTCGAGGTCGGCGATCGCCGCCTCCGCGTTCCCCATCAGGTGATGCACCGCGCTGCGCTGTGACAGGTTCCAGACGTCGTCGGGGGCGAGCGCGACGGCCCGATCGAGATCGGCGAGTGCGGGCTCGAGGTCGCCGAGCTGACGGTTGACCTCGCCGCGGTAGGCGAGGGCCGGCTCGTTGTCGGGGAGCAGCCGGACGGCGTTTCCGAACGCGGTCCGCGCCTCCTCGTAACGCCCCAGGCCACGTAGGGCTCTCCCGCGAAGCAGGTGCGTCCACGCGTCGTCGGAGTCGATGCGGACGGCTCGTTCGAAGTCGCGGAGGCCCAGGTCGTGCCGTTCCATCGCGATGTACGTCAAGCCTCGCTGGCACAGCGCCGCGTCCCGGTCGGGAGCCGAACCGATCGCGCGGTCGAGGTCGGCCAGGGCCTCCTCGTGGCGCCCCATGACCCTGAGCGTCGCTCCGCGCTCCATGAGGTCCCAGTACGGATCCGGCGCGAGCTCCAATGCGCGACCGAAGTCGGTTAGCGCCTCCTCGTAGCGCCCGAGGGAACGGTAGGCCAGCGCCCGCTGGGTGATCCTCCAGTCGTTCGCGGGGTCGAGTTCGATGGCGCGGTCGAAGTCGGCGAGTGCTTCTCGGTGGCGTCCGAGGACCTGGAGGGTCTTCGCCCGCTGCATGATCGTCCAGCCGTCCGCGGGATTGAGCTCGATCGCGCGGTCGAAGTCGGCGAGCGCCGCCTCCTGCCGGTCGGTGTCGCGGAGCACCGCCCCTCGCTGCGAGAGCGCCCACTGGTAGTCCGGGTCGAGCTCGATCGCACGACCGAAGCCGGCGATCGCCTGTTCATGCCTGTCCAACGCGCGACAGGTCGCCGCCCGCTCCGCGATCACCCACTCATTGTCGGGGTTGAGTTCGATCGCCCGGTCGAGGTCGGCGAGCGCTTCCTCGTACCGGCTCAGGGACCGGTATGCGCTCCCTCGCAGCGCATACGTCCATGACTGGTCGCCGTCGATCGCGATCGCCCGGCCGAAGTCGGCGAACGCCTCGTCGTGGCGTCCCATGAGGTGGCGGGTGTATCCGCGCTCCGCGAAACCGCCTTCGTCCGCCGGGTCGAGTTCGATGGCGCGGTCGAGGTCGGCGAGCGACTCCTCGTACCGCTCCGCGAGCTGGAAGGTGACTCCGCGCAGTCGGAAATTGGCGGCCTCGGCGGGGTCTAGCGCTATGGCGCGGCCGAGATCGGCGAGCGACTCCTCGTACCGTCCGGCGATCTGGTAGGTGATGCCGCGCTGTGCGTAGTACCAGTCGTTCTCGGGTTCGAGTTCGATGGCCCGGCCGAGGTCGGCGAAGGCTTCCTCGTCGCGGCCCATCAGCCGGTAGGTGACGCCCCGCTGCGCGAACGCCTGCGCCGAGGACTGGTCGAGATCGATCGATCGAGTGAGGTCGGCGACCGCGTCGTCGTACCGGCGCATGGCCTGGAAGGTGAGGCCCCGCCAACGATGGAACCGCGGCTGCTCCGGCCGCAGTTCCAGTGCCCGGTCGAGGTCGGCGATCGACTGCTCGTACCGTTTCCGGCTGCGATGCGAGTCCCCTCTCACCGCGAGGGCGTTCGCGAGGTGCTCGGAGCCGAGCTCGCCGCTGTCGATGAGCGCGGTGAGGAACGCCGAATCGTCGTCCTGGTCCTTCAGAAGATCGGTGAGTCGTCCTCCCCAGGAGCGCAGCCGCTCGGCGCCGGCGGCGCTTCCGGCTTCGCTGAGCATGGCCGACCACCGGCGAGCCAGGGCGACGCTCGCTTCGGCGGCCTCGACCGCCTTTTCGAGCGCGTGCGGCAGCGCGGCCCCCGGTGCGGCGCACAGCCGGTGGTACGTCTCCTCCAGGGCGAGCGCCTGCCAGTCCGGATCGGACCATCGCAGGCCGTCCGCGAGCCCGAGTGCGGCCTGCTCCGCGGCGAAGTGCGCGGCGAGCGCCAGGTGCTGGTCGCGCCACCGCTGGGGCGAGGTGATGCGGGCCAGCCGCAGCATCGGATCGCGGACGGCGTCGTGGTAGCGCCAGTGGTCGGTGGTGCGGGAGACGAACGGCAGGCGCCGGAGCCAGTCGAACAGCTCGTCGGCGTCGCTCGCGTCGGGCATGGCGCGCAAGACGTCGCGGTTGAACCGGCGGGGGAGGGCGGCGGCCTTCGCGAGGTCGCGCCGGTGATCGTCGGGCTCCCACTTGAGGAACCGCTCGACCGCGTCCTCGCTCGGGTCGGGGATCGCGCCCGGGTCCCGGGGGTTGCTCTCGGCGAGCGTCGCCAGCCACATGGGGACGCTCCCGGAGAGCGGCAGGATCACCTTGACGACCGCTTCGTCGGTGACGCCGCGCTGCGTGAGGAAGTCGCGGGCCTCCGCTTCTGTGAACGGTTCGAGCGGGTGGGATGCGATGAGACTGCGCAGCGGGGACCAGCGGTTGTCCGCGAGGGCGAGCTGACCGGCGATCGCGGTCACGACCTCGGCCGAGAGCCCGCCGAACTTGCCGGTGAAGAGGTCGAGGAGCCAGCTCTCCAGATACGGTGCGGTGCGCTCGAACGTGTCGAAGAACAGCACCACCGGCCGCTCCGCCGCGAGGCGGTCGACCGAACCGACGAACGAGCGGGTCAGGACCTCGATCGGCGCCAGCAGCAGATCGATGTCCGACTTCTTGCCGAACCGCTGCACCAAATAGGCGCGGAACCGGTTGGCCTGCGCCGCCACCGCGTCCGGGTCGACGAACTCGGCGACGGCGCCGGCGACCGGGACCGACTTCGCCAGCGCGACCCCCGCGCGGACCGTCGTCGTCGTGATCATGTCCCCAAGGGGCGCATTCGGGTCGCTCTCGAGCTCGCGGCGGCGCTGGCGGTAGGTCGCGAGCTGCGCCTCGAACTCGGTGAGGCGCGCGCCCTGCCCGCTGAGATCGGCGGCGAGCGCGGACATGGTCTCGACGATGTCGAAGTAGTCCTCGTTCACGAGCGCGCAGGCGGCGCCCTCGGCTTGCGCGATGCGCCGGAACTGCTGGAGGAGGAACGACTTGCCGACTCCCGCGATGCCGTGGATGTTCACGATGAAGCGGCGTCCGGGGTCCGTGGCCGGGAGGCGGAGGTTGTGCCTGAACTCCGCGATCCGCGAGTCCCGGCCCACGAACGTGTCCTGCTGCCGCAGCCGGAGGATGTCCTGCAGGCTCGGTGCCGCGCCGTCCAAGATGATCACTCCTGCGGGGCGATGGGGGACAGTGAAGGTCGCCTTCAAGAGTAGGGCGGCGCCGCCGCTCGGAGCCGCCTTCGAACAGGCGGCCGGGAGGGCGGAACTTGCCCGCTGAACTGCGGGAACCGGTGCCTCCGGAGGTCCCGGAAATGTCGTACCCAGCACATATGATCGAAGGGATCGGATCGCAGGACAGCCCTTGGAAGCCGCCAAGGGCGCACTCCCGAGAACGGAGCCGAACATGCTCGAATCCGCCCCCGTTCAGCAGCCCGCCGCCGCAGACGCGCGGGACGCCATGCCGCACCTCGGATACCGCGCCTGGCAGCGCTACCAGGACGCCGCGCAGACCGCCGTCGTCCTCCGCGGGATCGCCGCCGACGTCGCCGTCGCGCCCGTGCCGGTCGCCGACCCGGAAGACCTCGACGAGATCGAAGTGGCGCGCCGGTACCTGGCCGCGCTCGAAGCCAAGCGGCGCTTGCAGATCAAGCTCGCCGACCTCGCGCCGGCCGCCGCCTCGTGGGAGGTCCTCGCCTCCGGGCGCGGCGACTACTCGGTCGGTGACGCCGCGAAGATCCTCTCCCGGGACCCGTCGATCGAGATCGGACAGAACCGCCTCTTCGCCGCGCTCGCCGACATCGGCTGGACCTACCGCCAGCGGAGCGACAACGGCTGGCGCGTCTACCAGTCCGCGATCGCGGCCGGGCGCCTCTCCGAGATCCCCCAGTCCCACACGCACCCGCGGACGGGCGAGCGGATCGTCGATCCGCCGCAGATCCGCGTCACCGCGAAGGGCCTCGCAGAGCTGCGCGAACGGCTCGGCGGCGGCCGCACCGAAGTGCTCGTGGAACTCCCGCGCCGGGTCCCCGGTGCGGCGCTCGCGGAGATCGAGGCCGCCCGCGAGTGAACCCCGGTGCAGGGCGGCCGCGGAAGCGGCCGCCCTGACACGCGCTCCCGGGGAGCTCGGCGTCGGCGACGCGCCGAGATCGAAGCGGCGGCACCGGAACTCGCGATCCCGGCCGGGCACCGTCCCGGACGCCTCGCGGTAGGTGCAGCTCCACTTCTGCGAGTGCCGAGCACGGCCCTCGCCGAGATCAGCCCGTCCGCGTGCAACACGGGAACCGCGCCGGCAGACGCCGTGAGCGCCTTCGTGTCCGGCGGCTCAGGGGGACTGTCGTACCCGTCCGGCATCGTTGTCTCGGGGCGGCTCGTTCGCCCCGTCCTCCGCAGCCTGCCTGAGAACCGCCCCTTGGCCGGGCGGCCGCTTCCGCGGTCGCCCGGCGGCGGGACGGTCAGAAGTCGAAGTCGTCGATGTTGTCCGCGTTGAAGCGCGTCGGCGGGCCGAGCGTCACCACGCCGTCGGCGCCCACGGTGTACTCGCCGAGGTCGCCGGCGGTGAAGACCTCGCCTTCCGCGCCGGTGATGATGCCCGACGCGGCGGCCGCGCCCGTGTACGCGGCCAGCTCGCCCAGCGCGGTCGGGTCCCAGAGCGCGAACTCGGTGACCGTGCCGTCCTGGACGAACTCCCGCATCTGGTTCGGCGTGCCGAGCCCGGTCAGCGCCACCTGCCCCTTGTACTCCGAACCGGAGAGGTACCGGGCCGCCGCGGCGATGCCGACGGTGGTGGGGGAGATGATCGCCTTGAGGTCCGGGTGGGCCTGGAGCAGGCCCTGCGTCTCGGAGAACGACTTCTCGTCCTCGTCGTCGCCGTACACGACGTCGACCAGCTCCATGTCCGCGTAGCTCGTGTTCGACTCGAGCTCGGCCTCCATGACGTCGATCCACGCGTTCTGGTTGGTGGCGTTGGCCGTCGCCGACAGGATCGCGATCTCTCCGGTCGCGTCGATCTGCTCGGCGGCCATCTCCAGCAGCGCGAGCCCGACTTCGGCGCTGTCGACCTGCGACACGAACAGGTCCCGGCACGCCGGATCCACATCGGAGTCGAACGTGACGACGACCGTGCCGCCCGCGCGGGCCTGCTCCAGGGAGGAGCACAGCGCGTTCGGGTCGTTGGCGGACAGCAGGAGCACGTCGGTGGCCTGCTGGCTGAGCGTGTCGATATAGCTGACCTGCGACGACGCCGATGCGTCGGACGGCCCGGTGTACTCGAACTCGCCGCCGAGGGCGTTCACGGCCGCTTCGGCGCCGGCGCTGGACGCCTCGAAGTACGGGTTGTTCACCGACTTCGGGAGCATCGCGTAGGTCAGGCCGGTCTCGAAGTCGGCGTTCGGGTCGGCGCTGGCGCCGCCGGCGGGGCCGCCGCCGTCGTCCTCGCCCTGGGTGGTGCCGCCGCACGCGGCGAGCATGGCGGCGGCCAGGACGGGGGTGGTCAGCAGGGTGAGGCGTCTGCGGTTCATGGGCTTGCTGCCTTTCATGCGGTTCGGCCGGTTGCGGTGGTGCGGCGTCTGCGGAGTGCGGTCCGCAAGGCGCCCAGGGCATTCGGTGCGAGGACGGCGACGATGAGGAGGGAGCCGGTGACGACGGTCAGCGCCTCGGTGGAGACGTGGGCCAGGCGCAGCGCGTTCTGCACCGACACCAGCAGGACCACGGCGGCGAGGACACCCGGCAGGGCCCCCTTGCCGCCGAAGATCGAGACGCCGCCGAGGAGCACGACCGCGATCACCGTGAGCTCGAGTCCGGCCGCGTTGTCGGCTCGCGCCGACGAGTACCGCAGCGTCCACAGGACGCCGACGAGCCCGGCCATCGCGCCGGAGGCGACGTACAGCCAGAACTTCAAGCGCCCGACGGCGATCCCGGCGTAGGACGCGGCGATCGGGTTCGCCCCGGCGGCGTAGATCGAGCGACCGACCGGAGTCGCGTGCAGGAGTACGCCGCAGATCACTGCGAGGACGGCCATCGGGACGAGCACGTTCGGGATCGCGCTGTCGCCGATCCGCCCGAGCGTCCACCCGGTGAACAGCCGCGGCCAGTCCGCGACCGCCGTGTCGCCGAGGAGTACGTACGCCAGGCCCCGGTACAGCGCCAGCGTGCCGATCGTGACCGCGAGCGACGGCAGCCCGAAACCGGTGACGAACAGCCCGTTCACCGCCCCGAGCGCCGCGCCGAGCAGGACCGCGACCGGCATGATCGTCTCCAGCGCCATGCCGCCGTTCCACATCACGCCCATCGCCGCGCTGGTGAGGCCCACGGTGCTCGCCACGGACAGGTCGATCTCGCCGGTGGTGACGATGAGCGTCATCGTGAGCGCCAGCAGCAGGATCGGCGCCAGGTCGAGGATGATGTACCCGGCGTTGCGGGCGGTCCCGAAGTGCTCCACGGTCATCGAGGCGACCACGAGGAACCCGACCGTGACCGCGACGACGCCGAAGTCCCAGGTGGCCAGTGCCCGCGCGGCCTCGCGCAGCCGCAGTCCCGCGTCCCCGGCCGGTCCGGCAGGCAGTGCCCTCGCCGGAGGCTTCCCGGTCGATTCCCTCTCGCTCGGGCGCGCCTCGCCCAGACGGGCATCATCAGACATGGGACCCCTTCCGTCGCAGTGCCCGTGCGGCCCTGACGCTCACGAGCCGGTCGAGGGCGATCGCCGCCAGGATGAGCGCGCCGACGATCGCCTGCTGCCAGAACTGGTCGATGCGCAGCACCGGCAGCGCGTTGTCGATGACGGTGAGCAGCAGCGCCCCCAGGCCGGCGCCGAGCGTCGTCCCGGAGCCGCCGAAGATCGCGACGCCGCCGACCACGACCGCGGCCACCACGTCGAGCTCCATCCCGTACCCGGCCGAGGCGTCCACGGTCCCGAACCGGGCCGCGTACAGCACCCCGCCGAGCCCGGCGAGCGCACCGGAGAGGACGTACGCCGTCATCAGCCGCCGTCCCGCGGGCACGCCCGCGAGCCGCGCCGCCTCCGGGTTCGACCCGAGCGCGTACAGGTCCCGCCCGGCCCGGTACCGCCCCAGGAACACCCCGACCGCGGCCAGGACCAGCACCGACACCGCGAACAGGTACGGGACGCCGAGCACGTCGCCGCTCCCGAAGTCGAGGAACCCGGGCGGCAGGTCGGAGGCGTTGATCCGGGAGCCGCCCGCCGCGAAGTACACCACCCCGCGGAGCACGTACAGCGTCCCGAGTGTCGCCACCAGCGGCGGCACGCGTCCGAAGTGGATGATCGCGCCGTTGAGCGTCCCGCACGCCGCGCCGACCGCCAGGCCGAGCGGCAGCGCGAACACCGTCGGCATCCCGGTGGCGCTCAACGCGCTCCCGGTCACGTACGCGGAGAGCCCGAGGACCGAGCCCACGGACAGGTCGATCCCGCGCGTCAGCACCACGACCGTCATCCCGCACGCGAGCAGCAGGGTGACCGCCGCGGCGAACAGCAGGTCCCGCACCGACTGCCCGCTCAGGAACCGGGGGTTCAGCGCCGTCGTGACCCCCACGAGCGCGACGAGCGCGACGATCAGCCCGAGCGCCCGGAACCGCAGTACCAGGTCGAGCCAGGTCGACCCGGTCCGGGAATCCACTGTGGTCATGCCGCCGCCTCCTGCCCGGTCGCCAGGCGCATCACGGCCTCCTCGGTCGCCTCGGCGCGCCCGAGCTCGCCGGCGATCCGGCCCTCGCGCATCACCAGGACCCGGTCGGCCATGCCGAGCACCTCGAGCAGCTCGGAGGAGACCATGAGGACCGCGACCCCGTCCGCGGCGAGCGCCGACAGCAGCCGGTGCACCTCGGCCTTCGTGCCCACGTCGATGCCGCGCGTCGGCTCGTCGACGACGAGCACCTTCGGGTCGGTCGCCAGCCACTTCGCGAGCACGACCTTCTGCTGGTTCCCGCCCGAGAGCGTCCCGGCGGGGTCCTGGAGCCGCCCGTACTTGACGTTCAGCCGCGCGCTCCAGTCCCGCGCCGCCCGCCGCTCCGCACCTCCGACGAGGAACCCGAAGCGCGACAAGCGGTTCCGACGCGTGATCGTCGCATTCCGCATGATGGACAGATCGAGGAGCAGCCCCTGCCCGCGCCGGTCCTCCGGGACCAGCGCCACCCCGGCGCGCATGGCCGCCCGCGGATTCCCCGACGGGAGTCCGCGGCCGCCAACCCGCACCTGCCCGGCATCCCGGGCCTCGATCCCGAACACCGCCTGGACGACCTCGCTGCGGCCCGCGCCGACGAGCCCGGCGAGCGCCACGATCTCCCCGGCGCGCACCGTGAACGACACGTCCCGGCACAGGCCCTCGCGGGTCAGCCCCTCGACCTCCAGCACGACCGGGCCCGGCTCGACCACCTGCTTGGGGAACATGGCGCCGAGCTCGCGTCCCACCATGCGCCTGACCAGCTCCTCGACGGTGACATCGGCCAGCAGGTCGGTGGAGACGTGCGCGCCGTCGCGCATCACGGTGACGCGCTGGCACAGCGCCTCGACCTCGTCGAAGCGGTGGGAGATGAACAGGACCGCGGCGCCGTCCTCGCGGAGGGAGCGGACGACGCCGAAGAGCCGCTCGACCTCGACGCCGGAGAGCGCGGCGGTCGGCTCGTCCATGACGAGGACGCGGGCGCGCCGGGAGAGGGCCTTGGCGATCTCGACGAGCTGCTGGTCGGCGATGGACAGGCCCTTGGCGGGCCGGTCGGGATCGACGTGGACGCCCAGGCGCGCGAACAGCGCGGCCGCCTCCCGGTTCATCACGGCGCGGTCGATGAGGCCGAAGCGGCCCTTGGGCTGGCGGCCGATGAAGAGGTTCTCGGCGACGGTGAGGTCGCCGAAGAGGGCGGGCTCCTGGTAGATGACGGCGATCCCGGCGTCGATCGCGGCGGCGGTGTCGGCGAAGGCGACCGGGCGGCCGTCGAGTTCGACCGTGCCGGCGTCGGGTCGGTGCACGCCCGCCAGCACTTTGATCAATGTGGATTTGCCGGCGCCGTTCTCGCCCACGAGCGCATGCGCTTCGCCTGCATGGAGGTCCAGCTTCGCATCGCGCAGGGCGCGGACGGCGCCGAAGGACTTGGCCACGCCGGTCAGCGAGACGACGGGCGGCGGAGGATCGGGATCGCGGGCGAGAGCGGACAAGTGGCCCCCAGGGAATGAATCGTTTCAATACATCGATCTATTCGGTACTCTACAAACCCGAACACCCGCAGGTCAAGACCTCGTGCTCACCGGCCGTGCCGGAAGCGCTCCATGGGGTGCGGCAAGCGCTCTGCCGGGTTCGCCCCTTTGATCTCTTAACAAACCGTGTTAATGTCTGCAAATTCCTCGATATCCGAACATTCGGAGGTACCTCGATGGTCTCCCGCAGATCCATGATCACCCTGACCGCGGCCGCAGGGGCCGTCGCCGCAAGCTCGCCGTGGTGGCGCACCTTCGCCGCCCCGACCGCCGAAGCGGCCCCCGCCACCTGCGAACTCGCGCTCGCCAACGACACCGACACCAGCGCCGTCTACGCCTACGTCACCGGACGCGAATTCGGCACCGACCGCATGATGCTCCTTCGCGGCGGCGGCCAGGGCCCCTACTACATCGAACAGCCCGGCGCCACCAACACGCCGCTCCCCGTCGACTGCGCGATCCCGCTGAACGCCCCCGGCGCCGGCCCGGCCGTCGTGACCCTGCCGCGCATGTACGGCGCCCGCGTCTACTTCGTCCGCGAGTCCAAACTCGACTTCTACGTCAACCCGGGGCCGGCGCTCGTCGAGCCCGCGCTCCACAACCCCGCCGACTCCAACTACGGCAAGATCGTCTCGTTCTGCGAGTTCACGTTCAACGACGTGCAGCTCTTCGTGAACGTCAGCTACGTCGACCTCGTCACCGCGCTCCCCATCGGACTGCTCCTCCAAGGCGACGGCGACCACACGGTCGCGGCGCTCGACAACGGCGCCGTCGAGGCCATCGCCGCCGACCTCGAAGCCCAGGCCGCCGCCGACGGCCAGCCCTGGGACGACCTCGTCATGCGCGGCGACCGCGGCATCCTCCGCGTCGTGTCGCCGCAGAACATCATGGCCCCACACTTCGGACAGCCGAACATGCCGTTCGCGAACTACTGGTCCGGCTACGCCGACCAGGTCTGGGAGCACTACCGCCACAACGACCTCCGCATCGACCTCCAAGGCGGCCGCGGAATCCTCACCGGCCGGGTCCAAGGCGACACGCTCGTCTTCGACGACGGCTCGACCTTCGCGAAACCGGACTCCCGCGACGTCTTCACCTGCAACCACGGGCCGTTCGCCAACAACCCGTCCGACTCCGACGCCAAGAAGGCCGCGCTCGCGCGCCTCGCGGCCGCCTTCAACCGCAGCACCATCCACAGCCACGCCGACCAGCCCAACGGGGCCGGCGTCGCCGACTTCTACGCCAACGAGGTCACCAACCACTACGCGCGCGCCGTCCACGAGCACTCGCCGATCGGCTACGCGTTCCCGTACGACGACGTCACCCCCGACGGCGTCCCCGACCAGTCCGGCGTCGCCTTCGACGGCAACCCGACCCGCCTCACCCTGACCGTCACCTGACCGCCACTGAGAAGCACCGGCGCGGGAATATGTGACATTGCAGAGAGCGCTCTCTCGATTCGCTTCCGGGACGGCCGACTTCCTCCGCCGGGTCTTTCGCGGGCGCGGCACCCCGCGCCCGCGAAAGACCCCGACAGAGCCCAGGGTCTGCCCCGGCAGCGGCCCTCGCGAGAACCGGCGATGCTTCCGCAATCTCACCGCGACCGGCCGTCACGCCACCCGCGATACGGCTCGCCCGGACCGCGCCCCACCACCGGATCGGCGGCCCGGACGCCGTTCGCCCGCCACCGCCGGACCCGCGGCACTCCGCGACATCATGCTCCCGGACCGCCGCCTCAGCGCCCCTTCGCTTGCAGCAGGCCCCGTTCATAGGCGACGGCCACCGCGGCCGCCCGGTCGTTGACCTCGAGTTTCGCGTACACGTGCATGAGATGCGTCTTCACCGTCGCCTCGCTGATGAACAGCTCGGCCGCCGTCTCCCGATTGCTGCGGCCCTTGGCGATGAGCGCCAGCACCTCCAGCTCCCGGTCGCTCAGCGGCCCCTGCGTCGCCGCCGCGGGCCGGCGCACCTGGGCCATCAGCACCGACGCCACCGACGGCGCCAGGACCGTCCCGCCCTCGTGCGCGGCGCGGATCGCCCGGCGCAGCTCATCCGGCGACGCGTCCTTCAGCAGATACCCGCTCGCACCCGCCTCGATCGCCGGCAGCACATCCGAATCCGTGTCGTACGTGGTCAGCACCAGCACCTTCGCCGCCGCTCCCCGCGCGGCCAGCTCCCGGATCGCGGTCACCCCGTCGGTCCCCGGCATCCGCAGGTCCATCAGCACCACGTCCGGGACGAGCGCCAGGGCCCGGTCCACCGCCTCCCGGCCGTCGGACGCCTCGCCCACGACCTCGATGTCACCGCCGCCCGCGAACATGCCGCGCAGCCCGTCCCGGACCACCGGGTGGTCGTCCGCGATCAGCACCCGGATCGGCTCAAGCGGCATCGGCCACCGCCTGCGGCACCGCCGGGACGATCGCCGAGACCACCGTGCCCCGGCCCGGCTCCGACTCGATCGACAGGCTCCCCGCGATCCGGCCCACGCGCTGGCGCATGGCCGACAGCCCGTAACCGCCCTTGCTGCCCGGCTTCGCCCGGGCGGGCTCGAACCCGACCCCGTCGTCCCGCACGTCCAACGCCAACTGATCCTCCATATAGGAAAGAGTGATGCCGACCCGGCCCGCCTGGGCGTGCTTCGCGGCGTTCGTGAGCGCCTCCTGCGTCACCCGCAGCAGCGTCACCTCGACCTCCGGGTGCATCGGCCGGGCCTCACCGGTCGTCACCAGCTCCACCGGAACCTCATGGGTCGCCGACCACTTCGCCGACACTTCGGCGAGCGCCTCCGGGAGCTGCGCGGTGTCGAGCGTCGGCGGCCCGATCGCCTGCACGGTGCGCCGCGCCTCGGCCAGGCTCTCGCGCGCCAGCTCCACCGCGCTGTCGAGGTGGCGGCGGCGCTGCGCCTCGTCGTCCGTCGCGTCCACGGCCCGGAGCTGCGCGATGATCCCCGCGAGGCCCTGGGCGACGGTGTCGTGGATCTCGCGGGCCATGCGCTGGCGCTCGTCGAGAACGCCGGCCTCGCGGGCCTGCGTCATGAGCTGCATGTGCAGGCCGGCGTTCTCCTCCATGGCCGCCTCCCGGGCCTCGAAGGCGTCCTCGCGCTGGGTGCGGAGCTGCTCCATCTTGTCGTTCAGCAGGAAACCGGAGCTGATCGCGGCGGTCTGGACCAGGACGATCACGACGTAGACCGCGATGCCCTGCGGCGTCGCGCCCTCCGTGACCGTCGAGTTCACGACCATCGAGGTGACGCCGATCCCGGCGATGATCGCCCACAGGGGGCGCATCAGGCCCGAGTGGAAGAACCCGGTGATGACGAAGATGAAGAACAGCATGTCGAAGCGCATGAGCGCGGCCCCGAACGCGGTGAGCCCGATGAAGTAGACCGCCATCCGCTTCGGGGTGGCGTCCGGTTTCGGCACCCGCGTGTAGCCGAGGTACACCCAGAGCACCGCCGCGCCGACCAGGGTCATGGTGACGGCCCGGTCGGCGGCGGAGAGGTCGGAGATCATCCAGCTCAGGACGGTGCTGATCGCGAGCGTCACGTACGGGATCCACTCCAGGAACCGCACGTACAGCTCTTCGATCCGGGACTGGCGCGCGCGGATCTCGGCGGGGGTCTGCGGCGCCGGTGCCATGATCGTTACTCCCACTTGAAGATTCGAGCCGAGGTCGCGCCCGCGGCCACGGCGACCACCGCCATGACCAGGAGCGGCAGGGCGGCAGGCGTCTCGCCGTTCCAGCTGTCGAGCAGCGTCTGCACGCCCGGCGGCACGTAGTCGCCGATGCGCGCGACCGCGTCCGGCAGCATGAACCGGGGGAGGTACACGCCGCCGAAGAACATGGCCGACATGAACAGCACCGTCGCGATCCCGGAGGCGGCGCGGGCGGTGGGTGCGACGGCCGCGACCAGCATACCGAGGGCGAAGACCGCGGTGATGCCGAGGACGAACGCCAGTGCGAACCAGAGCGGGCTCTCCGGCAGCGGGATCCCGTAGACGATCCGGCCCGAGGCCACGACGAGCAGCGATGCGACCAGTGCCGCGACGAGGTTGACGATGAGCTGCGCCGCGAGGAGCTTCGCGGGGTGGACCGGCGTGGCCCGCATCCGCCGGAGGATGCCGCGTTCGCGGTAGCCGGCCATGACCGTCGGCAGGTTCGTCAGGCCGATGGTGCCGACGGACATGACGATCAGCGACGGCGCGAAGTAGTCGATGAAGCGGATGCCGTCCATGTCCGCGGACGGTTCGCGCAGGATCGGGACCGCACCGAGCCCGAGGAGGATGATCATGGGAAGGGTGAGGCCGACGACGACGGAGGTCGTGTCGCGGGCGAACAGCCGCGCCTCGGTCTGGACGAGCTTGGCGAGAGACATCAGGGGGACTTCCTGTTCTGTTGCGGGGGCTTAGTTCTCGATGGACTTGCCGGTGAGGGCGACGAACGCGTCGTCCAGGCTCACCTGCTCGACGCGCAGGTCGGCGGCGACGATGTGGTTGCGCGCCAGGACCGATGCGACGGCCTGGAGCAGGTTCCCGCCGCCGGAGACGACGACCTGGGCGCCGTTGCGCTCCACGGCCGACACCTCGGGCAGGTCGAGCAGGAGCGCGTCGGCGAACTCCGCGGAGGGCCGGAAGCGGACGCGCTGCTCCGCGCTGACGCGGGCGGTGAGCCCCGACGGGGTGTCGACGGCGACGATCTTGCCGGAGTCGATGACGGCGAGGCGGTCGCAGAGCCGCTCGGCCTCGTCCATGAAGTGCGTGACCAGGATGATCGTGACGCCGGAGTCGCGGACCTGTTCGATGAGGTCCCACGTGTCGCGCCGCGCCTGCGGGTCGAGCCCGGTGGTGAGCTCGTCGAGGACGGCCACACGCGGGTTGCCGACGAGGGCGAGCGCGATCGAGAGGCGCTGCTGCTGGCCGCCGGAGAGCTTCCCGAAGGGCGTCTTTCGCTTGCCGCCCAGGCCGAGCGATTCGATGAGCCGCTCGGGGTCGGCGGGGTTCCGGTAGAAGGACCGGTAGAGGTCGAGGGCCTCGCCGACGCGGAGCCGGTCGGGCAGACGGCTCTCCTGGAGCTGGATGCCGAGGACCTGCTTGAGCTCCTTGGCGTCGCGCTCGGGGTCGAGGCCCATGACCGAGACGGAGCCCGAGTCGCGGGTCCGCAGCCCTTCGATGCACTCGACGGTGGTGGTCTTGCCGGCGCCGTTCGGGCCGAGGATCCCGAAGATCTCTCCTTCGTCCACTGTGAACGAGATGCCGTCGGCGGCCCGTTGACTCCCGTAGTGCTTGACCAGGTCTTTGACCTCGATGATCGCCATGACGGCCTCCTTGCTTCGTGTGAGACCAAGATTCGCAAGAAACGCGCCGCGCCGCATCGACCGCGAAGTTGAGCGCGCGGTTGATCGCGCCGATCAACCGATCGGTGGATGCGCTCAGCCGCGGTCGGGGCTTCGGTCCGGTTCGCCGGATAACTCAGGGTTGCAAGGAATATATACCGACGTCGCTGCTTATGGTGGGGTGCGGGTGGGTGGGGCCGCGCGCCGCGCGCTGCCACACCGACGGCGCAGGGCCACCGACTGCGCGAAACGAGGCCGGTGCCGGAGAACGGAAGGTGTCGCGGGGGAACGGGCACGGTGGTGCGAAGCCGCTCAACCCGCGGACCGTGAACGCGCGGATCGCGCCGGAAGCGGTCGCCGGTTTCCGAGCCGTCTCTCAGGACGGTGATGTCGATTTCCGGCCAGACGGAAAGCGACACGGCTGCTTTGATTGCTGCATGACGAACGAACTGGCGCAGCGCTTCCGCACCCTCCACACCACCCCGCCCCTGCTCCTCCCGAACTGCTGGGACGCCGCGAGCGCCGCGGTCATCGCCGACGCCGGCGCCCGCGCGATCGCCACCACGAGCGCCGGCGTCGCCTGGAGCCTCGGTCGGCCCGATGGCGACGCCCTCGAGCGGGATGCCGCCATCGCGGCGATCGAACGGGTGGTGCGCGCGGTGGACGTGCCGGTCACGGCCGACATCGAGTCCGGTTTCGGGGCGACGGCGAAGGACGTGGGGGAGACGCTGGCGGCAGTGGCCGCGGCCGGCGCGGTCGGGGTCAACATCGAGGACACGGTCGCCGAACCCCCAGGCTCGCTGCGACCGGTGGAAGAGCAGGTCGAACGACTGGCCGCCGCCCGCGAGGGCGCCGGCCCGGACCTGTTCATCAACGCCCGCATCGACATCTACCTCGCCGGCATCGGCGAGGAGTCGACCCGCCTCGAAGCGACGATCGAACGCGCGACGGCCTACGCCGAAGCGGGCGCCGACGGCATCTTCGTACCCGGCACCACCGACCCGGATACGGTTGCAGCCCTGGTGAAAGCGATCCGCCTGCCGCTGAACGTCATGGCCGGCCCGGGATCGCCGGCCCCCTCAGCGCTCGGCCGGCTCGGCGTTTCGCGGATCAGCCTCGGCCCGCAGCTCGCCTCCGCGGCCTACGCGGCGGCCCGCCGCGCCACGATCGCCCTGCTCGACTCGGACTCGTACGACGCCGTCGTAGGCGGCCTCGACTACGGCACCATGCAGGGCCTTCTCAGCAACGCATGACACATGACATGTGACATTCCAATACCGCGGGGAGGCTGCGACGCGCCCGCAGCCTCCCCGCGCCTTTGAGAAGATTCGCGATGTGGCGCCTAGGTCGAATGTCGGACCGACCATGCACTATCGAACCGGGGGCGCCTCGCAGTGTCCGAAATGCGGAGACTCGCCGCGGCTCGCCCAACTCGGCCAACGCGGCGCGGTCGGGGGCCGCAGGCGGAAGGCACAGTCCGACCGGTCGGGTATGGCCGTGGCTCAGGCGGACTCATGCGGCGGTGCCGCTCTGGGGCCGACCGCAATCGGTGGTTGCGACTACTCCGGCTTCGGGGCGTCGCGGATCATGCAGGTGAGCCGGCCGGTGCAGATGCGGCGGTCGTCCTCGTCGCTGACGATGATCTCGTAGGTCGCGGTCGAGCGGCCGCGGTGGATCGGGGTCGCGACGCCGGTGACCGTGCCGGAGCGGACCGCGCGGTGGTGGGTCACGTTGAGGTCCACGCCGACCGCGATGCGGTCGGGCCCGGCGTGGAGCATCGAGCCGATCGACCCGAGCGTCTCGGCGAGCACCGCCGAGGCGCCGCCGTGGAGGAGCCCGTACGGCTGCCGGTTCCCCTCGACGGCCATCGTCGCGACGACCCGCTCGGGCGCCGCCTCGAGCACCGCGATGCCCATGCGCGCGCCCAGCTCCCCGGCGGAGAACAGCTCCTGGAGGTCCATCCCCGCACCGGCGAACCGGTCGAGGACCTCGGGCGGAAACTCGGTCATGTCCGGCGGCTCCAATCGTCGTCCCGCGGCCGAGCGCCAGTGCCCGACCCGCGTCCGTGCCGCGCCCCGGCCCGGGGCCGCGGCGCCAGGACAGTCTAGGACGGGCCCCCGATTTCGCGGAGCCGTCACCTCCCACCGCTCGATGCCGACTCGCCCCGCCGGTCATCAAGGGCGCCTCGCTGGTACGACAAGTTCGTCCTGGTTGGACGCGTTCGGGTGCCGGGCGGCGCCGCCGCCCGGCACCCGAACGCGTCGGGGGTGCGGATCAAGCAGGTGTGCAGGTGACCGTCGGCGTGGCCGGTGTGCCGGTGCCGATGAAGCCCCAAGCCGAGGTCTTGGTCTGGCCGGCGGCGACGGAGCCGTTCCAGTCGACGTCGGTCGCGGTCACGGTGGATCCGCTCGAGGTGACCGTGGCGTTCCAGTGGCTCGTGATCGCCTGTCCCGCTGGCCAGGTCCAGGTCAGGCGCCAGCCGGAGATCGCCGAGGCGCCCGCGGTGACGTCGACGTTGGCCTGCCAGCCGGAGTTCCAGGAGCTGACGACCTTGACGACCGCCGAGCACCCGCCCGGGCCTCCCGTGGGCGTCGTGGCCGGGTCGGTCGGCGAGACCGACGTCGTGGGGTCCACGTCGGTGTCGTAGCCGAAGAACTCCAGCGCCCGCGCGGCCATGCCCCACGCGTACAGGTTGTGCCCGGTCCCCTGGAGGCTGATCGCCTCGACCGCGGCCTGCGCGCCGGTGCCGCCGTAGCGGGTCCGGTTCCAGTTCGTCTGCGGCGTGTCGGAGCGGTCCGGGGTCTGGTCGGTGCCGTGGACGTTCGTCCACTGGTCGACCTGCTCCTGGAAGTTCTGGTAGAACAGCACGTCGTCGTTGGTGCCGTGCCAGATCTGCATCCGCGGCCACTCGCCGGTGTAGCCCGCGTTGACGGCCCTGACCGCGTCGCCCCACTGCTGCGGGGTCCGGTTGAGCTGCCCCTGGGAGCACTGCGAGTTCCACTCCGAGCCGTCCGCGGTCGCGAAGCACGTGAACGGCACGCCCGAGAACGACGCCCCGGCCTCGAACACGTCCGGGTAGTTCGCGAGCATCACGTTGGTCATCATCGCGCCCGAGGAGACGCCGGTCGAGTACACCTGCTCGCGGTTCACGTCGTAGTTCGCGAACACCCAGTCGATCATGGACTTGATGCCCACCGAGTCCGAGCCGGTCCCGTTGAGGGACGCCTGGGACGCGACGTCCCAGCACTTGCTCGACCGCGTCACCGACGGGTACAGCACGATGAACCCGTGCTGGTCGGCGAGCTGCGCCCATTCGGTGCCGGAGTGGAACGCGGGCCCCGACCCGGTGCACCAGTGGATCCCGACCACCAGGGCCGGTTCGGGGTCGACGTTGTCCGGGACGTACAGGTACATCTGGAGATTGCTCGGGTTGTTCCCGAAGTTCGTGATCTCGGTGAGGCTCGCCGCGCTGGCGGGCCTGGGCATCATGACCGCGATGATCGCGGCCGCCGCGACGAAGGCGGCGGCCGCGGCCGCGATCAGCCCTCTTCGCATGCGGTGGACGGTGAGTGCTGGCATGGAGACCTCTCTGGACGCTGCCGGGGCGTCGTTGCGGCCCGTGCACGGGCCGCGTGAGCCGGAGAAAGTACGAGGGATCGCGGTGAGGACTCACACTATATATCCACGTTCGTCAATATGCAAGCGCTCCCAACGGCATTGGACGCACCCGCTCGGACGGAGCCGCCCGCGCGCCGCCTGGAACGGCGGCCGCAAGCGCGACGTCAGGCCCGTTCGCCCGCGGCGGCCGCGATGCCGAGGCCGATCATCGCGGTGCCGCCCGCCCGGCCGATGACCAGTTTCGCTCGGGGCCGGCGCAGCACGTCGCGCGCCGCCGACGCCACGATGCTCCAGCCCGTGTCGCACAACGCCGCGAGCAGCGCGAACACGGCGCCGAGCACGAGCATCTGCGCCGTCGCGGAGCCTTCGCCGGCGTTGATGAACTGCGGCAGGATCGCCAGGTAGAACAGGATCGTCTTCGGATTGAGCAGGCCGACCATGAACCCCTCGGCCATGGTCACCAGCGCCCGCTTCGGCGTCGCCTCGTCCTCGCCGGCCGCCGCCATCAGGCCCTTGCGATCGCGGAACGCCTTGACGCCCAAGTAGACCAGGTACGCCGCTCCCGCGTACTTGACGACCGCGAACGCGATCGCCGACTCCTGGATCAGCGCCCCGAGCCCGACCGCGGCGAGCGCGGCGGCGCAGAAACCGCCGATCGCGTTGCCCCACGCGGTGAGCATGGCCCGCGTGCGGCCGTAGGCGAGCGCCCGGCCGACCACGAACATGACGGACGGGCCGGGGATGAGGATGACGACGAGCGAGGTGGCGACGAACGCCAGGAACTGCGCGGTGCTAAGCATCCCCCGATCCAAGCACCGCCGCCCCGGACGGGCAACCGCGTTACCGGCACGCCCGTGGAGCCGCGCCGGCGGCGTAGTGGCGATCGGCGGCGCGAATCGCGCACCATCCCCGCGCAGACCGCGTCCACGCCCCCGGCGGTGGGAACACTCAGGCGCCGACCGCCCCGCGCGCGAGCCTGCCGTCCGAGTCGGGGATCCGCGTCCCGAGGTAGGAGACGGTAGGCCGAGAGGTCACGTCAGGGGGAGCCGGGCGGCCGGCGCGCCCCACAGGCAGCCCTGCCAGGTTTCAGCGCCTCGGACGATGCGAGTCGCGCTCACGCCCGAGCCGCGCCTCGGCCCGCCTCCCGTGCCTCGAACGACGCGAACCCCGCCCCGCGGATTCGCCGTCCGCACTCAACCCGCGTCGCCCGCGCCTCCAGACGAACTCGTCCCGTTCGTCTCGGCACAATCGCGACTGGTCGCACTCCGTGCACATCCGCCTCCGCCGCAACATGACCGCGCGCCTCGCCCGGATGTCCACGTGGTACAGAGTTCTCTTACATCCCTCATCCATCGCAGGAGCCCGCATGGTCCTTCAGCCTGGGGCGGGGACGCCGCCCCCGGACGACCCCACCCTCGCCATCCGACAAGCCCGACCGGTCTGGCCCCTCCCGCCGCCCCCGGCCAACCAGTTCACCGGCCCGCAGATCCAGCCCCGCACCGACGCCGCAAGGGTCGCCGGCGGCATCGGGCTGCTGGTCGTGCCCATCGTCGCGTTCGTGCTCGCCTATCTCGTCCCCACGTTCCGCACGATCGCGCTCAGCCGCGCCGAAGGCTCCCGGATCTTCGACGAGGAGCAGTCGATCGGCCCCGCCAACTACGAGGAGGTCTTCAGCGAGGGTCTTTTCTTCGACGGCATCGCCCACCTCGCGGGCCCGATCGCGGTCATCGTCTTCGCCGGGGCCGTCCTGGCACCGTTCCTGGCCTGGCTCGTCCACCGATCCGGCGCGGGCGTCCGGGGCGTCTCCCGCGTGCTCTGGGCGCTCGCGGCCGTGTCGTTCACGCCCGCAGCGCTTTCGACCGCGTGGCTGATCGAGCGCGTCGTCTCCGAGAGCAGCCGCGAGGCGAGCGTCTACGACTGGACCGGCCTCATCGCCGGCGTGGTCCTCGGCCTCGGCGTCCTCGCCGGGCTCGCCGCCCAGCGGGCCGGGGACGGCCGGCGCACCGGCCCGGTCCTGGTCGTCGCGGGCCTGTCCGCGATCGTGCTCGTCGCGACCGGGCTCCAGACGTTCGCGTTCGGCTCGCTCAGCGGCCTCCCGGCCGGTGCCCCGACCCCGGTGGCCCAAATCCTCGACGGTATCCACTTCGGACTCAGTGAGGGGGTCGCGATCGCGAAAGGCGTGCTGCTGCTGTGCATCCTCGCCGTGCTCGGCCTCGGTGCCGCGGTCCTGTTCGCCGCCGCCCGACTGCGGATCGACGTGGAACCCGGCCCGGACGGGCCGGCCCGCCCCGCGGCCGCCGTCGCCGCCGTGGTCCTGCTCATCGCCGCACTCGCCGTCATCGGCTCCTTCCTGTCCCCGTGGCTGTCCCGACTCGGCGAAGGCGGGGAGGGGGAGACCGACTGGTGGTTCCTCATCCGGCACGCGTGGGGCCGGCCGCTCGCGGCCTCCGCGATCGGCGTCGGCACCGCGCTCATCGGCGGGTTCGCCCTCGGCGCGCTGCGCCCGTTCGGCGCGGCCTCGCGCTGGGCGCTGCTGGCGTTCGCACCGTGGCTGCTTGTCGGCTCGGCGCCGCTCGCGGCCGCGCACCTCGACGCGATCTCCCCGGAGCCGGGCGAATTCCTGGTGATCGGCTGGTACATGCCGCGGGTGTGGATCGCGATCCCGGCGCTGTTCCTGTTCACCGCCCTGTTCTGGGGCCTGGAGGACCGCCGCCGCGCCGCGCTCGCGCAGGGCGCCCCGCCGCGCGCGGCCCGCGCCGCGTTCATCAAGGCCGCGTGGCCGTTCGCGGTGCTGCTGCTCCTCGCGGCCTTGCTCGTCAACGCCAACGACCTCGTCTGGCAGCAGGCGACCTGGCAGGACCTCGCCGGGAGCGCGATGGCGTTCGCCTTGGAGGAACCGGACTTCGAGCACTCGGGCGTCGCGCTCGGCTACCCCGTGCCGGTCCTCGCCGGGTACGCGCTCGCGGCCGCGGCCCTCGCGATCTGGTACCTGCCGCGGCTGGTGGTGCGCACCGGCCGGTCCTGAAGACGCGGAACGGGGGCCGACTCGCCTCGGCCCCCGTTCGCGCTCCGCCTCAGTTCCTTCAGTTCCTGACGAACTCGATGTCGTGGAAGCGGCCGGCCGCCGAGTCGTAGTGGAGCCGTGCGCCCTCCATGTACCCGAACAGCGGCCCCCACTCGTCGTGGTCGGCCTCCGGGAACAGCGCCACGAGGCCGCATTCGATGTGGCCGCCATGGCCGATGACCAGCGCCGCGTCCCCCGGACCGAGGGGCGCGAGAAGTTCGGACCACTGCCGGGCGAGCGCGTGGGCGTAGTCGCTGACGGCACTGCCGCGGCGGGCGACCAGGCGCGCGAGCCGGGTGAACGGGGCGCCGACGTCGTACGAGGCCGCCTGCGACTCCTGCAGGAACGCGTTGACATTGTGGAGGGTCGGGAGTTCGACGGTGACCGCGAACCCCATGGCGATGGCCGTCTCCCTCGCCCGCGGGGCGACGCTGGTAGCCACGGTCTGGAAGGGGCCCATGAGGGTGCCGGACCAGCGTGCCAGTTCGACCCCCTCCTGCGAGAGGTGGACGGCCTCGTCGCCGTTGCGCTTGCTGTGCCGTCGGATCTCGAGCATGGGCATGGGCGGGTCTCTTCTCTTCTCGAACACGCTGCACAGCGGGTGGAGCGTGTGGTGCGCCGGCGGTCCGAAACGAGCCTACGCGGCCCGGACGAACCCGGGCGAAGGTGGCTGCGTGACCTAGATTAAGAGTCGGTTCGGGTTGGGGCGCAGGTGCCCTCAGGGTTTCACGGCGATCGCGGCCATCTGTGTCAGCTCGTACGGTTCGAGGTCGGCGACCTCGGGCACGGCCCGTTCGGGATCCTCCGGGTACCAGCGGGAGACGAAGTCCAGTCCCGGCGGGACCAGGGGCATTCCGAGGAAGTGCCGCTCGATGCGCTCGACGGGCCGGCACCAGCCGCTCCCGAGGGTCTCCAGGCACGCCCGCGACAGCGCGTGCTGGGCCGGGTCGCCGGTGTCGGGCCAGGTGGTGATGAACAGGTGGGAGCCGGGCGCGAGCGGCGCCATCAGGGCCGCGATGCAGTCGTCGGGCCGCTCGGACTCGGCGATCTGCATCATCACGCCGGCGAGCATGAGCCCGATCGGCCGGTCGAAGTCGAGCGCGGCCCGCACGTCCGGGTTCGAGAGGATCCCCTCGGGGTCGCGGGCGTCGGCGGTGACGACGGTGGTGGTCCGGTCGTCGGCGAGCAGGGCCCGGCCGTGGGAGAGCACCATCGGGTCGTTGTCGACGTAGACGACGCGCGCGTCCGGGTCGATCTCCTGCGCCGCCTCGTGCGTGTTCTGCTGGGTCGGGAGGCCGCAGCCGATGTCGAGGAACTGGTCGACCCCCGCGCGGACCATGTACCGGACGCCCCGCAGCGAGGCCGCGCGGTTGAGGAGGACGGCCTCGCGCGCCTGGGGGAGGTGCCACATGAGGACCTCGGCGGCCTCCCGGTCGGCCTTGAAGTTGTCCTTGCCGCCGAGGATGGCGTCGTAGACCCGGGCGGTCGAGGGCACGTCGGGGTCGATCCCGCGCGGGGGTTCGGGAGCGGCTTCGTTCACGGCTCTCCAATCAACGCTGAATTGGCTGGTCACGGGAGGGACAGACGCGTCGCGGCGGGCTGGGCGCGGCGCAGCCGGGGAAGGTCGGGGCACGGACCTCGGACGGTCCCGCCGCCGGTGCGGGACGTCACCCAAGCCTAAGCCATCGCCTCCGGAACCACGAGGGACGCTCCTCAAGGGGACGTCGGGAATCGGGGTCCGGCGCGGGCCCGCGCCGCCGGTGTCCGACGACACCGCCACCGGCCCTGGCCTCGCAGTATGCTTGGGCGATGGAGGAATACGCGGGCGAACCGATGGGCATGGGCACCGCGCTGGTGCGCACGGCGTTCCTCGTCGACGCCGTCTACGCCGACTCCGTCCGCCACTTCGACCTCACGGTTCAGCAGGCCCAGCTCATCTGCATCCTCATGGCCCGGCCTTACGGCATGTTCGAGCTCGCGAAGACCCTCGGCCTCGCCAAGTCGAGCATCACCGGCCTCGTCGACCGGTGCGAGAAGCGCGACCTGGTGCGCCGCGAACCCGACCCGGGCGACGGCCGGGCCTCCCGGGTCGCGCTTACCGCCAAGGGCGCCCAGCTCGCCGACGAGTTCCACGACGAGACCACCCGCCGCATCGCCGAGCTGCCGCTGGCCCTGTCCGAGAGCGAGCGCGCCACCCTCGTGGCCCTCCTGTCGAAGGTCGTCACCGACAACCGGGTCCCGGTCGTCTTCACCGACGGCCAATGCCCGTCCTCCCAGGACTGCGCGTCCTGACACGGCGAAGCCCCCGCCGCGGGAGTGCGACGGGGGCCCCGGCCGCGCCGGCCTGATGACGATCAGACGGCCGCGCGGCCGAGCCTCTCGGTCCGGTGCGCTCGGGCCCGGCGCCGAACCGACGGCGGCCGGGCCGGTCCCGGTCCCGGTCCTCCTAGGCGACGCCGAAGATCTCGGCGAACTTCCCGTACATGAGGTCGCGGCCCTTCCAGTCGGCGACCGCGGCGGCGTCGAGCATCGCCGGGCCCTCGTCCGAGGGGATCTGGCCGACCCCGTGCTCGGGGCCGAGCGGGAGCAGCACCACCGGGATCGCCAGCGGCCGGTACTCCTGCGCCGGCTCCTCGCCGTTGACCTGCGCGATGATGTTGGCGGCCACCACTTCCGCGTGCTGCATGGCGTACCCGGCGCGCTTGTCCTCGGCCACGTCGGTGACGTCGCCGACCGCGTACACGTGCGTGTGCCCGTCCACATTGAGCTTGGGGGTGACGGGAAGCTGCCCGCGGCGGTTCAGCGGCGCGAGGCCGTCGCCGAGGTACCCGGAGTTGACGCTGACCCCGTACGCGCGGTACCAGATGTCGGCCTCGACCTTCTCGCCCGCGATGCCGACGCGGACGTCTCCGGCCCGGCCCGGCTCCACGTCGGGCTCGGCGTCGAACGCGGCGCCCAGGCGCACCTCGATCCCGAGCGCCTCGAGCTGCCGGTGCAGTTCGGCCCGCAGCTCTCCGGCGTACCCGGGCAGCAGCTCCGGCGCGGGGTCGACGACGGTGATCCGCTTGTCGGCCCACACGTCCCGGATCTCGCCGGCCAGCTCGAGGCCCACCGGTCCGGCCCCGGCGATGAGCACCCGCTCGGCGCCGGCCAGTTCGGCGTGGGACTCCTTGAAGTGGGCCACGGCCTCCGCGGTCGAGTCGGTGCGGGTCTTGGCCGGGTACGGATAGCCCGAGCCGGTCGCGAGCACGATGTAGTCGGCTTCGACGCGCTCGCCTGAGGCGAGGGTGACGCCGCGGGCGTCGACGTTCGCGGCGTATTCGCGCAGGTGACTGCCGCGCTTGAGGAGCCCGTCGTAGGGGAAGAAGATGCGTTCGGCCCATTCGTCGGGGCGGGTGAGGGCGCGGAGCGAGCCGGCCGCGTTGACGAACGCGTCCTTGGGTTCGATGAGCACGACGTCGGCGTGCTCGTCCAGGGCCTTGGCGACGGCGGCGCCGCCGTAGCCTCCGCCGACGACCGCCACGGTACGACCTTGCTGAGTCATGGTTCCTCTTCCGATCAAGTAGTTCGTACTACGAACCATAATAGTTCGTAGTACGAACTACAAGAGGAGGGCCGGGCGGAGGTCCGTGACCCCGGCCACCCCTGAAGAACCCACGCGGACAAGGTGACACGGCGGCAGAACTCCGATACCGTCTGTGCATGAGCGCCAACACCATCGCCTCGAACGACCTTCCCGGCAACCCGCTCCGGGAGCTCACCCTCGACCAGCTCCGCCAGCGCACGAGCCAGAAATGGCGCCGATACGACCCCGACGTGCTGCCCCTGTTCGTCGCCGAGATGGACGTCCACCTCGCCGAACCGATCGCCAAGGCCGTCACCGACGCCCTCGCCGCCGGCGACACCGGCTACCCCCACGGGACCGGCTACGCCGACGCCGTGGCCTCCTTCGCGGCCGAGCGCTGGAACTGGACCGACCTCGACCGCGACCGCATCCGGACCGTGCCCGACATCATGATCGGCGTGGTCGAGATGATCAAGGCCCTGACCGGGCCCGGCGACGCCGTGGTCGTCAACAGCCCCGTCTACCCGCCGTTCCACCGGTTCCCCGTGTTCAACGGCCGCAAGGTGGTCGAGGCCCCGCTCGGCGCCGACCAGCGCATCGACTTCGCCGCGCTGGCCGCGGCCTTCGAGCTGGCCCTCGGGCGCGGCGGGTGCGCGGTGTACCTGCTGTGCAGCCCGCACAACCCGACCGGGACCGTCCACACCGGAACCGAGCTGGAGCGGGTGGCGCGCCTGGCCGCCGACTACGGGGTGCGGGTCGTCGCCGACGAGGCCCACGCGCCGCTGGTCGCCCCCGGCGTCGAGTTCGTCCCCTACCTCACCGTGCGCGGGGGCGCGAACGGCCTGGCCGTGACCTCGGCGGCCAAGGCATGGAACCTTCCGGGCCTGCGCGGCGCCGTCGCGATCGCCGGGGCCGGGGCGGCCGCCGACCTCGCGCGCATGCCCGAGGAGATGGCCTCCAGCATCAGCCACATCGGCGCGATCGCCCACGCCGCGGCGTTCCGCGAAGGCGGCCGGTGGCTCGACGCGCTCCTGGCCGGCCTCGCCGACAACCGCCGCCTGCTCGCCGCGCTCGTGGCCGAGCGGCTCCCGCAGGTGCGCTACCGGCCCGAGCCCGGTTCGTACCTCGCGTGGCTCGACTGCCGCGCAACGGGTCTCGGGGACGACCCGGCCGCGGTGTTCCTCGAGCGCGGCCGCGTCGCCGTCAACTCCGGGCTTCCGTTCGGGACCGGCGGCAAGGGCCACGTGCGCCTCAACTACGCCACGTCGCCGGAGATCCTCACGGAGGCGGTCGATCGGATGGCGGCGTCGCTGTGAAGACCTCCCAAAACTGACAACGCAGACCAGCTTCACATTACTGTTCGGTAACGGTACTCTCCTGTCTACGGGCCATTGACGGCCATCCATGTTTCCGAACAGGAGACTCCCATGTCCAACCCCCGGAGACGATGGGCCGCAGCGATTGCCGCTGCGGCTCTCACCACCCTCACCCTGTCCACGGCGGTTCCGGCCCAGGCCCAGGAACGCCCCGACATCGTCCCGCTCCCGGCCGACCTCGAGGCGATCCGCGCCGCCGAGGCCGTCGAACTCTACGGCGACCCGGCCGTGCGCCCGCTCGAGGACCGCCAGACCTCCCTGGTCGCCATGGGCGACAGCGAGATCTCCGGCGAAGGCGTCGGCAACTACGACCCGGACACGCACCGGGACGGCAACTGGTGCGACCGCTCCTACGACCAGGCGCTGTTCCGCGCCGGCATCGAGAGCGACGTCCAGTACAACGTCTCGTGCTCCGGAGGCGCCTCGCCGCACCTCGTCGAGGGCTCGGGCCAGCACCAGTGGGACGAGCTCAACCAGGGCGACAACCTCGCGATCAAGGCCCGCAACACCCACGTCAAACTGGTGTGGATCGTGGTGGGCGCCAACGACGTAGGCGGCATCGAGTTCGGGCCGACCGCCACGGAGTGCGTCGCCGCCCGCATCCTCTTCACCGGCCCCTGCTGGCCCGACCACACCGAGGACTGGGAGGCCCGCGTCGAGGTCACCGAGGACGGGGTGGAGACCGCGATCGACGCGGTCCGCCAGACCATGACCGACGCGGGCTACCTCGCCTCGGACTACGACATGGTCGTCATGTCCTACCCCAGCCCCGGCGGCCCCGACGTCGAGGACAACCCCGACTTCCCGGGCTGGTACGCGGGCGGCTGCCTGCTCTACCTCGCCGACGCCGCGTTCGCGCGCAACAAGGCCGTGCCGCTGTTCGAGGACGGCATCCGCGACGCCGCGCTCGGCAAGGGCGTGCGGTACCTCAACGCCCAGCGCCTGTTCGACGGCCACGGCGTGTGCGAGGAGCAGCCGTGGGCGCGCGGCGTGTACGTCGAGGTCGGCGTCCTGCCGTCGGAGCACGCGTTCCGGCAGTCGCTGCACCCCAACTACCTCGGGCACGGCGCGTTCGCCGAGTGCATCACCGACTTCTACGAGCATCCCGACTGGGAGACGGCGACCTGTGTGGACCCGGCGAGCACGGACGACGCGGTGCTCTACGAAGGACTGTTCGAGTTCCAGGACCTCCGGAACACCGCGACCGGGCTCTGCGTCGACGCCGAGGGCTACGACTCGCGCAACGGCACCGCCCTGGTCTCCTGGACCTGCCACGGCGGCCGCAACCAGGGCTTCTGGTACGACGAGGAGCGGCGCTCGCTCCACGTCGAGCTCACCCACGACCGCTGCCTCGACGTCGAGGGCGGACGCATGCGGGCCGGCACCCCGCTCGTCCTCTGGGACTGCCACGGCGGCCTCAACCAGGAGTTCGTCACCGGCGCCGCCGGCATCCACCCGGCCGGGCACTCGAACCTCTGCATCGGCTTCAACGCCACCGCGACCGGGTCGCCCCTGGTCCTGACCTCCTGCGGCACGAACGCGAGCGCCATCGCCCTCGCCGACCGGAACTACGCCGACCCGGTCGGCTACGGCTACGACGACTGGATCGGCTCGAGTGTCTACTAAGGACTGACGTCTGCTGGGGACTGGCGCCCCCGCCGCGCGCTGCGCGGCGGGGGCGCCAGTGCGCGGGCGGTCCTTCGGTGACGGCTCCAACCCATTGCGGCGCAACCGGCGCGGCGGCGCCGGCGACCGAGCGGCACGGCGACGCGACCGATGCGGCGAGGTCTCACGCGCAGCGCTAGCGCGCGGTGTCGACCGGCGCGGCGGCGTCGTACTCCTCGCGGTTGGCGAGCACGTCGTCGACGTGCGCCTCGGCCCACGCCTTGAGGACGCGCACCGTCCGGTGCAGCGACAGGCCCAGGCCGGTGAGCTCGTAGGTGACCGTGACGGGCACGGTCGGCGTCACGGTCCGGGAGACCAGGCCGTCGCGCTCCAGGGACCGCAGCGTCTGGGTGAGCATCTTCTGGCTGACGCCGGCCACCTGCCGGGACAGCTCGGAGTAGCGCATGGGCCGCGGCTCGCCGGCGCCGTCCGCGCCCGGGCCGGCGTGGCCGCCGGCCAGCGCGCACAGGACCAGCGTGACCCACTTGTCCGTGATCCGGTCGAGCAGCTTCCGGCTCGGGCACGCCGCCAGGAACGCGTCGTACTCGGCCTTCGCCAGCGCCCGCCGCTGCGCCGCAGTCCTCGTCGTCATCGGCCACTCCTCTCCAACGGAAACTTACGCACTTTCAGGTGCCTACTTCCCGAAAGGAAGCTACTCCGCCACCATGGAGCAGGCAACCCGGGCAAGGGCCCGGCTCCTCTTGAAAGGCAACGACATGAGCACTGCACTCCCCGGCGGCACCTGGAATCTCGGCGACCGGCCCGTCACCAGGTTCGGCTACGGCGCCATGCAGCTCGCCGGCCCCGGCGTCATGGGCCCGCCGCGCGACCCCGACGGCGCGCTCGCCGTCCTCCGCGAGGCCGTCGACCTCGGCATCACGCACATCGACACCAGCGACGCCTACGGGCCTCGCGTCACCAACGAACTCATCCGCAAGGCCCTGCGGCCGTATCCGGACGCGCTGCGCATCGCCACCAAGGTCGGCGCCACCCGCGACCGGGACGGCGGCTGGCCGCCCGCGCGGCGCCCCGACGACATCCGCCGGGCCGTCCACGAGAACCTCGAGTCGCTCGGCCTCGACGAGCTCGACCTGGTCTACCTGCGGCTCGGCGATGCCCAAGGGCCGCAGCCGGGTTCACTCGCGGAGCCGTTCGAGACGCTCGTCGAGCTCCGGCAGCAGGGCCTGATCCGGCACCTCGGCGTCAGCAACGCGACCGCGGACCAGGTCGCCGAGGCGCGGGCGATCGCGCCGATCGCATCCGTGCAGAACCTCTACAACCTCGCGCACCGCCACGACGACGGCCTCATCGACGCGCTCGCCGAAGCCGGCATCGCGTACGTGCCGTTCTTCCCGCTCGGCGGCTTCAGCCCGCTCCAGTCCTCGGCGCTCGCCGGCGTCGCCGACCGCCTGGAGACGACGCCCGTGTCGGTGGCCCTCGCCTGGCTCCTCCAGCGGTCGCCGAACCTCCTGCTGATCCCCGGGACGTCGTCGGTGGCGCACCTGCGCGAGAACGCCGCCGGGGCCGGACTCGCGCTCGCGGAGAAGGACCTCGAGGAACTGGACCGGATCGGCCGCTGAACCGGGCCGCTTGCGGACTGTACATACTAGTTGTTACAGTGAAGGCATGAGTTCGCGAGACCAGTTGACGGGCGCCATGGCGGAGTTGCTATGGGAACGCGGGTACGCCGCGACGAGTCCGCGCGACGTGATGGCGCGCGCCGGGGTCGGCCAGGGCAGCATGTACCACCACTTCGGCGGCAAGCACGAGCTCGCCGTCGAGGCGCTGTCGTCCGTCGTCGGGAAGGTGACGGGCGAGTCCTCGGTGCTCGAAGGCGAGGGCTCGCCGCTGGAGCGGATCAAGCGGTACCTGACGGCGCCGCGCCCGGGGACGCGCGGGTGCCGGGTGGGCCGGATGACCCAGGACCCGCAGGTGGTGGCCGACGCGGAGCTCATCTCGATCGTCGCGAGCGCCTTCGACACCGTGCTGGACCGCTGGGAGCGGGCGATCACCGCCGCCATTGAAGCGGGGGAGCTGCCCGACACCGTCGTCCCGGCCGATCTCGCGCGAACGCTGGCCGCGATCATCCAGGGCGGCTACGTCCTCGCCCGCGCCAAGGGCGAGCAGGAGCCGATGGACGCGGCGATCCGAGGAGCGGTCGCCATGCTCGATGCCGCGCACGCGTCCGTCCGCGACCACGACTGACAATCCGAGAAGGAGACACCCATGACCGTTCGGATCGGCATCAACGGGTTCGGCCGCATCGGCCGCAGCTATCTGCGCGCCGCCCTCCGCAGCGGCGCCGGCGTCGAAGTCGTCGCCGTCAACGACATCGCCGACGCCAGGACGCTCGCCTCGCTGCTGGAGTGGGACTCGCTCACCGGGCACCTCGACGGCGTGCAGGCCGAGGAGGGCGCGATCCTGGTCGACGGCGCCCGCATCCGCGTCACCTCCGAACGCGAGCCCGACCGGATCCCTTGGGGCGACGAGCATGTCGACGTCGTCATCGAGTCCACCGGCCGGCTCGCGGACGCGGCGAGCGCGCGGCGGCACCTCGCCGCGGGGGCCCGCAAGGTCGTCATCTCCGCGCCCGCCGACGCCGACGTCCCGGCGGTCGTGCTCGGCGTCAACGACGACGCGATCGACCTGGACGGGGACGTGTTCTCGAACGGCTCCTGCACCACCAACTGCCTCGCCCCCATGGCGAAGGTGCTGCACGAGGCGTTCGGCATCGAGTCCGGGCTCATGACCACGGTCCACGCGTACACCAGCGACCAACGCCTCCAAGACGCCCCGCACGGCGACCTCCGGCGCGCCCGCGCCGCCGCCGTGTCCACGATCCCGACCTCGTCGGGCGCGGCCCGCACCATCGGCCGGATCATCCCCGAGCTCGACGGGAGGCTCACCGGTCTCGCACTGCGCGTTCCCGTCCCGGTCGGGTCCATCACGGACCTCACCGCCCGCCTCGCGCGGCCGGCGTCCGCCGAGGAGGTCAACGCGGCGTTCCGCGCCGCCGCGCAGAGCCCGGGGCTGTCGCCCTACCTCGCGTACTCGGAAGCGCCGCTCGTGTCGGCCGACATCGTCGGCAACCCGTCCTCGGCGGTCTTCGACGCGCCGCTGACGCAGGTCGTCGGCGACCAGGTCAAGATCTTCGCCTGGTACGACAACGAATGGGGCTTCTCGAACCGGCTCGTGGAGCTGTCGGAGCGCATCGGCTCGTGACGGGCCGAACGGGGCGGCCGCCCCGGATTCGACGCGCGGGTGCGCCGCCGGTCATGCCCCGGCGGCGCACCCTGGCCGGCATCGGCCGCGGAGCCGGAACGGCGGCTCCGCGGCCGATGCGGTCGCTCCCCAGAGCGTCGAGGAGGGCCTAGTCAGTGATGTCGCCGTAGATGAGTCCGCGGCCGTTGGTGGCGATGTAGACGCGGCCGTACACGTCGGGGTCGCCGGTGACGGCCTTGCCGGTCCAGGCCCACTGGTGGGCGTCGTCGTTGATGCGGACCCAGTTGCGGCCCTCGTCGGTGGAGCGCCAAATGCCGCGCACACCACCGGCTTTCGCGGAGGTGTAGATCGTCGGGTAGCCGTGCCGGTTGCGGGCCCTGCCGAAGCCGACCGCGTCGGCCTCCTCGAAGTCGCGCACCCGCCGCCAGGTCTTGCCGCCGTCGGTGGAGCGCCACATCCCGTAGATCGCATCGGCCTTCCCGCCGGCCAGCCAGAGCTGGGCGCGCTTGCCGGGCACGGCCCGGAGGTCGACGGGACCCTCGGCCGGCAGGCCGGTCGCTCCGGTCGCGGTGAAGGCGAGGCCGCCGTTGGTGCTCGCGTAGCACTGGCCGGCGGCGAACGCGTAGAACCGGTCCGGGTTCACCCGGTCGCCGCGCACGATCGCCCCCGCGGGGAGCCCTTCGACCGGCGTCCAGGTCTGGCCGTTGTCGGTGCTGAACACCGGTGCGGTGGTGCCGTTCCCGGGGGACCAGACGATGACCGAGCCGTCGGCGCTGACGGTGACGGTGCCGCCGTTCCCGCCGCCCGCGACGCCTTCGAGCCGGGCCGTGGTCAGCCAGGTCGCGCCGCCGTCGGTCGACACGCCGACGTGCCCGTCGGTCTCGCCTTCGACATCGCCGGTGCCGACGACGATGTCGGGGTTCAGGCCCGCGAAGTCCAGGCCCCGGCCCGACGTCCAGTTCGGACGCCGGATCTGCACCCCCGCCTTGTCCAGATCGGTCTGGACGAACCCGCCGAGGTCGCCCATGGCCGAGACCAGGGTCCCGCCGAGCGCCGCGATGTCCTGCACCGCGGTCTCCTCGAGGCCCTCGGCCCGCACCGCGACGGTGAACGGGTCGACCGGCAGTGCGATCTGGTGCCCCGCTTCGGAGTCCCAGCCGACGAGCGCGCCCTGCGAATCCCATTGCGTCAGCGCCTCGGTGCCCCAGATCGTGGCGCCGGTACCCCACATGATCCGGTCCGAGTCGTGCGGGTCAATCGCGAGCGCGTCGATCATCCAGCCGTGCTTGACGGCGTACGCGGGCCCGTCGGTGACGTTCCCGAACGACAGCCATTCGCTTCCGGCCGGGTCCATCGTGAACCGGTCGGTGCGCTCCGGGGGCCACGACCAGTTCGCGTCCCACACGTAGTCCCAGCTCGTCTCCCAGGTGGCTCCGGAGTCGGTGGAGCGGTAGAGGATCTCGTCGGGCCACCAGTTGTTCTGGGTCGCGACCATGAGCGTGCCGGGGCGCTTCCGGTCGACGGTGAGGCCGCCGAACCCGGGGATGGTACCGATCGGGTTGTAGGCCGGCGTCACGTCGGTCCATTCGCCGGTCGCGAGCGAGAGCCGCTGGACCGAGCCGCCCCGGCCCGTCGCGGGCGCGCCGTTGTAGGGGCCGGGGTCCCAGCCGGTGACGATGAACAGGTGCCCGTTCTCGTGGTCGAACGACGCCTGCTTCGGGATGGTCCGGTTGCCGTCGGCCGTTCCGAGCGCGGCGGCCGCGCCGGGGACGGGCTGCCAGGTCCGCCCGCGGTCGGCGGAGACGTAGAGCGGGTCGTCGGGGTCGGCGACGCCGACGAAGATCCGGTCGCCGGCCAGGTCGAAGTCGATCCAGATGACGCCCTGGTTGTCGTCGGAGTAGTCGCTGGAGGGGTCCTGGACGAAGTCGCCCGCGTTCGGGAACGCCTCGACCGCGGCCCAGGTGCGGCCGTGGTCGAGCGAGCGCCACAGCCCGTTGCCGTTCGGGGTGCCGAGGTACAGGACCGCGTTGTCGACCGGGTCGACGGCGAGGCGCTCGCCCATGCCGCGGCCGGGCATGTTGCCGCCCTGCTTGAACGGCAGCTCGGCGACGCCCCACGTGTCGCCGTAGTCGTCGGAGTAGAGGACCGCGCCGCTGTTGGGGTCCCAGTCGTTCGTGTAGGTCCCGACGGCCGCGTAGACGCGGTTCGGTTCGACCGGGTCGCTCGCGACGGAGACGACGCCGGTGTAGCCCCACAGGTCCCACCCGACCCAGTCGAGCAGCGGCTTCCAGGTCTGCGTTTCCTCCTGCCAGCGGTAGAGACCGCCGATGTCGGTGCGGGCGTAGATGAGGTTCGCCTCGGTCTCGTTGAAGACGATGCCGGGAACGTAGCCGCCGCCGTTGACCACGGCGTTGCGCCAGGCGTAGGCGTCCTCGCATCGCCCGCCGGCTTTCGCTGCGGCAGTGCCGGGAACGGCCGCAGCCGCCACGGCGGCAGCGCCGAGCGAAGCGGCGAAAGTGCGTCGTCGCACGTGTGCTCCTTGAGGGTCACCGGGGCACCGGGCCCGACCGGGCGACCGGCCCCGAGGGGTTAGTTTGGAGACCCAACATAACAGCCTCGGCCGGTCAGGGCAACCACCGCCGACGCCGAACCGCCGCGACCGCCGGCACGCCCGAACCACAGGCATTCGCCCCTGCCTCAAGAACCTCCGTCCAAATCGGTCGAATCGCCCGGCGCTTCCGGCGCCGCGGCGCCAACCGGCGCAAAGCGTCTCAGCGGCCACCTGAAACCCTCCCCTCCCATGGACGTGGGAGCGCTCTTCAGTTACCGTGGAGCGAGGTTGGGCCTGTCCACTCACTGACCCCTCGAGGAGCCGACCCATGGGCGCGAGCCTGCCCGTACTCTTCCGTCGTCCCGCGATCCTCTGGTCCGCGCTGGCCGTCGCGGTCGCCGCCGCCGTCGTCACCGTCCTGCTCGTCGTGCCCGGCGCCGACGACGGGCCGGCCGACGGCCACGGCGACTATCTCGACGCGAGCCTGCCGATCGACGAGCGCGTCGCCGACCTGGTGGACCGCATGACGATCGAGGAGAAGATCGGCCAGATGACACAGGTCGCCGTGCCCGCGATCGAGGCGAACCCTGCCCACGTGCGCGAGTACGGCATCGGCTCCCTCCTCAACGGCGGATCCGAGGCCCTCCACGAGACCCCCGAAGCATGGGCTGCGATGATCGACGGCTACCAGGCCGAAGCCCTCGACACGCGCCTCGGCATCCCGCTCATGTACGGCATCGACGCCGTCCACGGCAACACCGCGATCCCGAGTGCCGTCGTCTTCCCCCACAACATCGGGCTCGGCGCCGCCCACGACCCCGAGCTCGCCGGCCGCGCCGCCGAGGTCACCGCCGCCGAGACCCGCGCCGCCGGGATCCACTGGACCTTCGCCCCGTGCGTCTGCGTCGCCCGCGACAACCGCTGGGGCCGCACCTACGAGTCCTACGGCGAGGACCCCGGCATCGCCTTCGAGTACGCCGGACCCGTCGTCGAGGGCTACCAGGGCGACGACCTGACCGCGAACACCAGCGTCCTCGCCACCGCCAAGCACTACGTCGGCGACGGCGGCACCGCCTACACCTCCTCCACCACCGACGACTACCTCATCGACCAGGGCGTCACCACCCTCACCGAGGACGAGCTCCGCACACTCCACCTGGCGCCCTTCCGCGCCGCGGTCGACGCGGGCGTCGGATCCGTCATGGCCTCGTTCTCCTCCACCGACCTGGGCGACGGCCCGCTCAAAGTCCACGCCGACGAGTACCTCCTCACCGACGTCCTCAAAGGCGAACTCGGCTTCGACGGGTTCGTCGTCTCCGACTGGCAGGGAGTCGACCAGATCAGCGACGACCACGCCGAAGCCGTCCGCGCCGCGATCAACGCCGGCATCGACATGGTCATGGTGCCCTTCGAATACCAGCGCTTCACCTCGACGCTCCTCTCCGAAGTGGAGTCCGGCGGCGTGAGCGAGGACCGCATCGACGACGCCGTCTCCCGCATCCTCACCCAGAAGTTCGCCCTCGGCCTCTTCGAGCAGCCCTACGCCGACACCTCGGGCGCCGCCGAGGTCGGCTCCGACGCGCACCGCGAGGTCGCCCGCGAAGCCGCGGCCGCCTCGCAGACCCTCCTGCGCAACGACGGCGACCTCCTCCCGCTCACCGGCCAGGAGTCGATCTACGTCGCCGGCTCGGGCGCCGACTCCATCGGCCGCCAGGCCGGCGGCTGGACCGCCTCCTGGCAGGGCTCGATCGACCCGCCCACCCACGGCACCACGATCCTCGCCGGCATCGAGGAAGTCGCCCCCGACGCGGCGGTCACCTTCAGCGAAGACGCCTCCGCGCCCGTTGACGGCGCCGACGTCGGCATCGTCGTGGTCGCCGAAGACCCCTACGCCGAAGGCGTCGGCGACGCCGGTGCCGGCGAGCACGACATGACCGTGTCCGAAGCGGACGCGGCCGCCGTCGACACCGTCTGCGGCGCGATCGACTGCGTGGTCATCGTCGTCTCAGGACGGCCGATCGACATCGAACCCCACCTCGACGGCGTCGACGCGCTCGTCGCCGCCTGGCTCCCCGGCAGCGAGGGCGCGGGCGTGGCCGACCCCCTCTTCGGCGCGGTCCCCTACGACGGCCGCCTCCCCGTGAGCTGGCCGCGCCAGCTCGAAGACGAACCCCTCAACGTCGGCGATCCAGACTACGACCCCCTCTTCGCATACGGCTTCGGCCTGCAGACCGCCTGAGACGCACCCGCGCCGCCCTCCGGCCAGACCCGGCCGGAGGGCCCGGCCGCTGGACGGGCCACGGGCGGTGGACGGGCGGTCCCCGCCGGCCCGCTCGCCCTGCCTGCGGCCGGGCTCGGCCGCAGGCAGAGCGATGCCAATGGGCTGACCCCAGGCGGTGCGTGCTGTCAGACCTTGACGACCGTTCGTCCCGGCCCAATGCGCTGGACGGGCCCCGGGCGGTGGACGGGCGGTCCCCGCCGGCCCGCTCGCCCTACCCGCGGCCCGGCCCGGGCGGCGCCGCTACTTCCCGGCGCTCGCGTCCTCAAGCCTGCCAGCGAGGTCCGACAGTCCGGACGCCTCCGAATCCGAGTCCAGAGGTTCGCCGTTCAGCAGCAGCGGATGCACGACCTCCTGGAACACCCGGCTGTAGCGCGTGTACCGCGTGACCGCCGGCCGGTGCCCCGGCGGCGCCACCTCGCTCTCGTCCGGCAGCCACGGCACACTCCCCGTCAGCGCCTTGAACAGCTGCGCGGCGTCGCCGCGCGGACCGGTGCCGTCGTCGCAGCCGACCGCCTCCTCGAGGCCCGCGGTCTGCGCGGCCGCGTCGTAGAACGGCTCGTCCCGGGTCGCCGCGAAGCCGCCGCGCTCGAACAGGAGCTGCTGCGCCGCCGGGCCGGTCAGGAACTCGATCAGCCGCCGCGTCGCGTTCGGCGCCCGCGACGCGGCGCTCACCGCGAGGTTCTGCCCGCCCAGCACCCGGCCCGGCATCGGCACCGCCCCCACGGTGAAACCCAGCTCGCACGAGCTGAGCACCCGGTACGCCCGGGGCCAGTGGCGCAGGAACGGCGTCCGCCCCTCGCGGAACGCCGCCAGCGACGCGTCCTCACCGAACCGCAGCGAATCCCACAGGATCACCGGCGGCCCGTCCCCCTCCGGGCGCAGGTCCTCCCAGAGCCGCCCCAGGTAGGCGACCGCCCGACCGTCCTCCGCGAAGTCCATCGCGCCGTCGTCCACGTCGGGCTCGACACCATTGGCCAGCAAGTACTCCCACACGTTCACGGTGAAGCCCTCATACGCGTCCAACTGCATCGCGATGCCGCCGTCGAACCCGCCGGACAACGCCATGCCCGCCGCCAGGCGCCGCAGCTCCGCCCAGTCCGTGATCGCCTCGGCGTCCTCGGGGCGGAGCTCCCCGGCCGTCGGATCCTCGCCGACCCGGTAGTACAGCATCCCCACATCGGTGTTGAACGGCAGCGCCAGCAGCCTCCCGTCGATGCGGCCCGCCTCGAGCGGACCATCGAGGAACCCGTCGGTGTCCACGCGTTCCAGCTCCCGCAGGTAGCCGGCCTCGGCGAACTCCGCGATCCACGCGATGTCCAGGTTCACCGCGTCCACATTCGGATCGCCGGACTGGAGCGCCGCATGCATCGCGCTGTACTGCAGATCCGCGACACCGGGCAACTCCACGACCTCCACCTGGTGCCGGGGGTGCAGGAGGTTCCACTGGTCCACCAGCAGCCCGCGCTGGCCGTTCGCGGTGTCGTCGCGGCCGGTGAGGAGGCGCAGCCTGCCGCCGCCGAGGTCCTCCATGTCGTCGTCGGGGCGCCATCGGCCGAGGACGTACCCGGTGCCCAGGAGCACCCCGCCGATGAGCCCGGCGCCGCCGTGGACCAGCGCCCGGCGGCCGATGGTCCTGTGCGCCGCGTGACCAGGACCCCGGCGGCCTCTGGTCCTGCCCGCCGCTTGTCTAGGAAGAGGCATCGCCGCTCCACAAGGTGTCGAAGAGGCCGTCGAAGGTCGCGGTGATCCGGTCCTCTTGGGCCTCAAGGCAGGTCACGAGCCCGTTCGAGGTGAGGTCGCGGAAGGCCGCCGACCGGCATGAGGCGTCGCCGACGGCGATCAGGTACAGGCGCACGTCCGAGTCGCCGAGAGCCGCCAGGACGTCCTCAGTGGTCGTCGTCGAGGTGTCCCGGTCGGCGCCGTCGGTCAGCACCACCATCGCGCTGACCCGGCTCTCGGTCGCCGCGTCCGCGTCGCCTTCGGCGATCTGCGCGAGCGCCGCCGCGCCGGCGACGATCGTCCGGTGGAGTTCCACGCCCTGGCTCACCTCGGCGCCCTTCAGGAGCTCGTCCGCCCGGCCGGGGTCCTCTCCGATGCCGAGGTGCTGCGTGTACGGGTCGGATCCCTCCCCTGGGAAGGTCCACAGCCCGGCCCGGTCCTGCTCGCCGAGGTACCGCAGGGCCGCATCGACGCCCGCGGTCGCCAGCTCGAAGCGGGTGGACCCGCCGCTGGTGTCGTTCATCGTCTCCGAGCGGTCGATGGCCAGCAGCACGTCGGTCGGGGGCCGGTTCTGGTCGTACGCCTCCCGAAGCGACTCGTACAGAGCGGTGTCGATCGGTTCGGCCGCGACGGTGTACTCGGGGACGAGGTGCTCGACCCCGCCGTCGAGGAGTTCGCCGCCGCTGTATTCCGGGCCGCGCACGCCGATGTGCTCCGGGCGCCAGCGGCCTTCGCCTGCGAGCCAGTCCTGGAGCTCCGCCGCGACCCGGGAGCGCTCCCCGCTCCCCGGATCGTCGGGCCAGGTCAGGCGTGCCGCCTGGTAGTCGAGCGCACCGAACCCGTCGCTGTAGACGGGCACGAGGTGCGAGCTCCCGTCGCCTCCGGTGCAGCCCTCGCCGTGCGGTTCGCCGTCGTTGTACCGGGCCACCGCCGCCTCGGTGGTGAGCACCGCCAGCAGATCCTCCTGTTTGGACACCTCGCAGAGCAGTTCGGTGTCGCTGGCCGGCGGCGCGATCCCCGCGTCGGCGGCGGCGTCGGCGAGCTGGTTCTCCAGCCGCGCCGCGGCCGCGCCTTGCTGGGCGTCGTTTCCGTAGAGCGCCCTGAGGAACAGCAGGCCGCTGTGCGTCGCCGTCGGCTCCGACCGCAGCACCGGGACGTCGTGCTCGGTGGTGAGCGCGTCGATGAGTTGCGGCAGCGGGATCGTCGTCTCCTGCTCCGTGCCGTAGAAACCGCTGTCGGACACCTCCTCGGGGACGGCGAGCACGAGCGGCGTGGTCCCGACCGGCACGGCCTCGCCCGTGTCGAGCACGCCGCCCGCCCCGGCCTCCAGAAAGCGCTCGGCCGCCACCTCGACCTGCGTCCGCGACTCCGCGATCCACAGGTCCGGACGCGGGCCGATGTCCCGCAGCGGCTGGATCGGGATCTCGGTCTCCTCGCCCGCCTCGCCGACCACCGGGCCCTGCTGCGATTCCTCGCGGACGAGCGGCCACCCGAGGTCCATTGCCTTCTCCACTGAGGACCAGTCGGCCGAGTAGGCGGTGACGTCGGCGCGGCGGCACCCTTCGGAGTCGGTGTACGAGGCGTTGAAGTCGGCCACGGCCCGCGCGAAGCCGTCCGCGCCGTCGACGGGCAGGAGCACGGTGAGCGCCACCGGGTCCTTGCATCCGCCTCGGTCGTCGTACCACTGCGCGACCGCCGGCCACGCGAGCACCGCCGACGGGAGCAGGCAGACGGTCGCGCAGACCGCCAACCGGACCCGCAGCCCGGGCGTGTTCCGGGTCGCCCGCAGGTACGCGACCGAGGCGAGGAGCATGCCCGCGAAGGCCAGCACCATCTTGGACGGCAGAGCGGCCACTTCGAGGACGAACTGGATGCAGACGAGCGCGAGCCCGACGCCGCCCATCATCGAGTCGAACGGGAGGGCGCGGCCGGCCGCGGCGCGGGCGTCTTCGAAGTCGTCGGGATCGTCGGCGTCGTCGGGACTGTCAAGGTCTTCGGAGTGTTCCGGGGGTGCGTGCGATCCGTCGTGGGGCACAGAGCGGCTCCGGGGGTGTTGCGCGGAAATGACTTCCGTGTATCGATTCAGGGGGGAATCGTGAACAGTATGCCCTACCGGGGCGACCGGCAGGGGCGCTCGAAGCCGTTCCGGGCGGCCGGGCCGCGCCGATCAGGAGCGGCCCGAGGTCTCCGCGGTGATCCACTCCAGATAGTCCGGGTTCCCGGCCGTGATCGGCAGCATCACGACCTCGGGGACCTCGTAGCCGTGGCCGGCCTTGATGTGGGCCTCCAGGTCGGCGTAGGCGGCGGCGGTCGTCTTCAGGACCACCCGCCACTCCTGCGCGGTGTCGACCTTGCCCTCCCACCAGTACACGCTGCACAGCGGCCCGAAGACCTGCGCGCACGCGGCGAGCCGGCGCTCGACGGCCGTGCGCGCCAACATGGTCGCGGACTCGGCCGAATCGGTGGTGGTGACAACTTGGACGTGCTCGAACTCGGTCATGACCGCCTCCAAACCGCTTTGAGCGAGCCTATCGCTCATCGGGGCCGGTGGCGGGAAAATTATTCGCCGGCGGTGCAGGGGACCGAGTCGGGCAGCTCGAAGTGGTCGTCGATCTCGGCCTGGAAACCGGCCACGGCGTCCTCGCCCGGGTCGAGCCTGCCGTTCCAGTCCTCCGACGCGAACCGGTCGTGGCCGATGTCAGTCATGTTCCAGTGGTGGTAGACGTCCATGTCGCGCAGGTCGAGGTCGATCTCCCAGTACTCGAGGCGCTCCTCGCCGGTGTTGACCACCTCGACCGTGACCTCGATCGAGTCATCCCAGTCGTTCCTTAGGGAGAGGTTCGCGACGCAGGCGGCGCCGTCGGCGGGCCCCTCCTCCGCTTCGGGCTCTTCAGGATCGGACGAGGGAGCCTCGGTGGAGGCGGTCCCGGAGGGGGTGGGCGACGGCGTCGCCGAGGCCGATTCCGAAGGGGTGGCGGAGGCGGCGGCGGTCGTCTCGGCCGCGGTCGTCGCGCTCGAGCTCTCTGCGGCCGCCGACGGCCACTCGGTCGTCGCCCCGTCGACCGCGCTCACCGGCTCGCGGTCCGAACCGCCGCCGAAGACCCCGAGCTGCCACATGGCGATGAGCGCGACGACGCCCGAGACCGCTCCGAGGATCTGGAGCAGCCGGCCGTGCAGGCGCCCGCCACCCGGTGGCTCCGGTTCCGTCCTGTGCACTCCAACCGCCTTCCATTGAGGACTGACGCGCCGCACTGCAGTGGATGACGCGCGCCGATCCGCACGGCTTACCCTACCTGGAGCCGGGTCCCCGAACGGTCCGCGCTGATTCGCCCGATACCCGATGAACTGGGATTTCATCCGCTCTCATGCCGATTCGTCACTCCCGCACCGGGCACCTCGGACCGTCCTGGAGGCGTGAACTGCGGTGGGTGAAATCCCCGTGGCAGGGGTGGCGGGGTGGGGCGGCGGTGGGCGGTTGGGCGCCTGCACACTCGCGATGAACGCCGACCCGCTCGGCGAGCGCCCCAGTGCATGCGGCCGTACCCGCGCAATGAGCGCCGACCCGTTCGGCGAGCGCCTGAGCGCACGGTGCAGCCCGCCCTCCCTCGCAGCGAACCGCAGTCGTCGAATTCCTCGCGGGCGACTGGGGCGGTGGAGCGGCTCGGCGAGCGCCTCAGTGCTCTGTTCGGTCCGCCTCTCTCGACGCGCACAGGGCGCGCGCAGATCGGCGAAGCCCCGCCTCGGAGTCGTCCGATCGGCGAGGCTCCCGCCCTGGCGTCCCGATCCGCGCAGTCAGGGCCCGGCCTCGTCCGGGCGGTGGGCGCCGCCGCCCGGCCTACACTGGCCCGATGAGCAAGGCTCCCGAGACCGACCCCGCCCAGGACTCGCCCAGTGTCCGCCGCCCGCAGGACCACTCGGTCGGCCTGCCCGCCGTCGTCAATTCGGTCCGGGTCGTCGGTGCCCACGTGGGGATCAAACGCGGACTGCCGCTCCTGCGCAACGTCAACCAGACCGACGGCTTCGACTGCCCCGGCTGCGCCTGGCCCGAGCCCCTCCACCGGCACCCCGCCGAGTTCTGCGAGAACGGTGCCAAGGCCGTCGCCGAAGAGGCCACCCGCCAGCGCGTCGACCCCGACTTCTTCGCCGCCCATCCCGTCGCCGAGCTCGCCGACAAGTCCGGCTACTGGCTCGGGCAGCAGGGCCGTCTCACCGAACCCGTGTACCTCGCCGAAGGCGCCACCCACTACGCGCCGGTCACCTGGGACGACGCCTTCGCGATCATCGCCGGGGAACTCAAGGCGCTCGGCAGCCCCGATGAGGCCGCGTTCTACACCTCCGGCCGCACGAGCAACGAGGCCGCGTTCCTCTACCAGCTCTTCGCCCGCAAGGTCGGCACGAACAACCTTCCGGACTGCTCGAACATGTGCCACGAGTCCTCGGGCTCGGCGCTGGCCGAGACCATCGGGATCGGCAAGGGCAGCGTCCTCCTCGACGACCTGTACCAGGCGGACCTGATCATCGTCGCCGGCCAGAACCCCGGCACCAACCATCCCCGGATGCTCACGGCCCTCGAGAAGGCCAAGCGCGCCGGGGCGCGGATCGTGACCGTCAACCCCCTTCCCGAGGCCGGCCTCCAGCGCTTCAAGAACCCGCAGACCGCGCGCGGACTCGCCGGGCGCGGGACCGACCTCACCGACCTGTTCCTGCAGATCAAGGTCGGCGGCGACCTCGCCCTGTTCAGCCTCCTCAACCGGATGCTGCTGCGCGCCGAGGCCGACGCCCCCGGCGCCATCGACCGCGACTTCATCGAGCGGTACACGCACGGCTTCGACGAGTTCGCCGCCCACCACGCCGAGGGCGACGACATGGCCGTCCTCGCCGAGACGACCCGCCGCACCGGCCTGTCGCTCGACGAGCTCGAACGCCTGATGGCGATGGTCCTGGCCGCCGACAAGATCGTCGTCTGCTGGGCGATGGGCCTGACCCAGCACCGGCACGCGGTCCCCACGATCCGCGAGATCGTCTCCTTCCTCCTGCTGCGCGGCAACATCGGCCGCCCCGGCGCCGGCGTCTGCCCGGTGCGCGGACACTCCAACGTGCAGGGCGACCGCACGATGGGCATTTGGGAGCGGGTGCCCGACCGCTTCCTCGACGCCCTCGGCACCGAGTTCGACTTCGCGCCGCCGCGCGACCACGGCCTCGACACGGTCGACACCATCCGCGCGATGCGCGACGGCCGCGTCAAGGTCTTCTTCGCCATGGGCGGCAACTTCGTCGCCGCCACCCCGGACACGGCCGCGACCGAGGACGCCATGCGCGGCTGCCGCCTCACCGTGCACGTCTCCACGAAGCTCAACCGCTCGCACGTGGTCACCGGCGCCCGCGCGCTCATCCTCCCCGCGCTCGGCCGCACGGACGTCGATTCGACCGGCGGCCGCGAGCAGTTCGTGACCGTCGAGGACTCGATGGGCATCGTCCACTCGTCCCGCGGCACCGTCGCGCCGCTCAGCCCGCACATGCGCAGTGAAGTCGCGATCGTCACCGGCCTCGCCCGCGCCGTCTTCGGCGACGCCGACGACGTCCCCTGGGAGGACTTCGCCGCCGACTACGACCGCATCCGCGACCGCATCGAACGAGTCGTCCCCGGTTTCACCGACTACAACGCCCGCGCCCGGGTGCCCGGAGGGTTCGCCCTCCCGCACGCGCCGCGCGACGAACGGGTCTTCCCGACGGCCACCGGCAAGGCCAACTTCACCGTCAACCCGGTGACCTCGCCTGAGGCCGGTCCGGGCCGCCTGCTGCTCCAGACCCTGCGCAGCCACGACCAGTTCAACACCACCATCTACGGGCTCGACGACCGCTACCGCGGCATCCGCGACGGCCGCCGCGTCGTCCTCGTCAACCCTGACGACGCCGCCGAACTGGGCTTGCGCGACGGCGACTACTGCGACCTCGTCAGCGAATGGTCCGACGGGGACCGCCGCGCCCCGCATTTCAAGATCGTCCACTACCCGACCGCCCGCGGCTGCGCCGCCGCGTACTTCCCCGAGACGAACGTGCTGGTCCCGCTCGACTCGGTGGCCGAATTCAGCAACACCCCCACTTCCAAATCCATCGTCGTCCGCTTCGAACCCGACAGCACCGCGACGAACAGTGCCGCCGGCAGCGCCTCTGGCGGAGCCGCCGAGCGCGCCCCCGCAGGCGCCTCGAGCAGCGGCGCCGACGGCGCTTCCCCAGCAGCCCCGGCCTGAGCCGCCGCCTGAACTGCCCGCGCGGTCCCTGCCCGCCCCGCCGCCGACGGTGAGTTTCGGCGGTGAACCTTGCGGCTGCGGCACTCGCCGAGCTATGCAGGCAAGTAGACCACCGCCAACCTGAACCCAGGCTGAAGTCACCTGAAGGGAAGCTGAAGCACCTACATGGGCCGCGTCACCGTTCGCCGAAAGACCACCCGCCTCACCGACGGCCACCGGGCCGAGCGGATCGACACCCTCGTCGTCGAGGAACCGCTCGAACTGCGCGTCGGCGGCGAATCCCTCCAGGTCACCATGCGCACCCCCGGAGACGACTTCGACCTCGCCGCCGGGTTCCTCCTGTCCGAAGGCGTGATCGCCAAGCCGTCCGACATCGTGAGCATGCGCTACTGCGCCGGCGTGGACGCCGACGGCGAGCAGACCTACAACCTCCTCGACATCGCGCTCGCCAAGGGCGTCGAGCCGCCGACGAAGGCCGCCAAGCGCAATTTCACCGTCACGTCCGCCTGCGGCGTCTGCGGCAAGGACAGCCTCGAAGACGTCCGCACCAAGGCGATCTGGGACCTCGCCGAAGACGGGACGACCGTCGACCCCGCGGTCCTCGCCGACCTCCCCGCCCGGCTGCGCGAGTCCCAGAAGATCTTCGACAAGACCGGCGGCCTCCACGCCGCGGCGCTCTTCACCGCCGCCGGCGAACTCCTCGCGGCCAAAGAGGACGTCGGCCGCCACAACGCCGTCGACAAGGTCGTCGGCTGGGTCCTCCAGCAGGGCCGGCTCCCGCTCCGCGGCACCGTCCTCGCCGTCTCCGGCCGGGCCTCCTTCGAACTCGTCCAGAAGGCCGTGATGGCCGGAATCCCGGTCCTCGCAGCGGTATCGGCCCCGTCCTCGCTCGCCGCCGACCTCGCCGACGAATCCGGCCTCACCCTCGCCGGCTTCGTCCGCGGGGACACCATGAACCTCTACACCCACCCCGACCGCGTCCGCTGACGGCGTGTCGCCGCCGGAAACTACCGGCTGGTAACTAATCTCTCCCGCAGGACCGCACCTGAACGGGGGACACCTATGTGCCAGCCGCAGAACCGCACCCGAGTCGTTCTCGACGAATCGGAGATCCAGCGCCGCCTGACTCGGCCCAAGCCGCCCACCCTGGCCGAGCGCTACGCCCAGGCCGCCACTCCGGCCGAACGCGACCGTCTCTACGACAACGGGAACCGTCGCACCGAACCCGAGCCCGGACCGTCCCGAAACGGTCGCCCGCCTTCGACCGTCTGGATCACCAAGCCGATCCTGCGGACCCGAGGCTGGACCGACGCCGCCATCCGCGAATTCCTGCCCCGCCCCGAACGCCACTACTCCAACCCGCACACCGAGGGCCGCAGCCCGATGCCGCTGTGGAGCGCCCGCACCGTCGGCCGCGTCGAAGCGACCGACGAATGGCAGCGCTGGCTCGCCCGATCCTTGGACCGCCGCGGCATCACGCTGCAGGACCTCACCGAGTCGATCCGCGGCGACGCCTTCCGCCGACGGTTCCAGACCGCCGACAAGGCGATCGCCCACTACCAGCGGGCCCGGTTCCGGACCCGATAAGTCGCCGGGCAAGGGGCGCAGTCCGATTGAACTGCTCCCCGGAAGTTGGACTGAGAATTCGGTTCCGCTTCCGGGGAGTTGTTGTTTGCATCCGTATAGTTCGTTGACCGAGCAGGAGCGTGCTGCTGCGGTGTCGCTGTTCGAGGCCGGTCACGGCCATATGAGCGCGGCTTCCCTGCTGGGGGTCGGGCATCAGGGAGTACGTAACCTGTTCGACCGGTGGAAGATCCATGGTCGAGAGGTGCTGGTGGAGAAGCGGACCAAACGGCGGTTCTCGTTC
>NZ_WIAO01000001.1 GCF_009451885.1 Glycomyces albidus | reverse complement strand
GGGCTCATGTTCGACTTCGTCACCCGCGGCGGCCTCTCGGCGGCCCACCTCGAGGAAGGCGTCCGCCGCGCCCTCGACCTGCCGAGGTGAAGCATGGAGCACGCAGCCCTGGAATGCCTCGCCGCCGCCGTCGCCTGGGGCACCGCCGCGGTCGCGCTCCCGGGCTCGATCATGCCCGGCCCCACCGACATCGATCTCGGCGCCGTCGAGGTCACATCGACCCCGGACCCCGGCCGGGCCCTGCGCTGAGCACCAGAAGGAGCACCACATGTCCGAGCTGATCACCGCCGACCTGGTCGACCTCGACCTCCGCGGCGCCGACCGCCACGAGGCGACCGCGGCCCTCGCCGGCCGCCTCGCCGCCGCCGGACGCGTCACCGACACCGAGGGCTTCCTCGCCGACGTGCGCGCCCGCGAAGCGCAGATGCCGACCGGCATCGAAGGCGGCATCGGCATCCCGCACGCCCGCAGCGCCCACGTCACCGCGCCGAGCCTCGCCTTCGGGCGCTCCGAGGCCGGCATCGACTTCGGCGCCGACGACGGCCCCGCCGACCTCGTCTTCCTCATCGCCGCACCCGAAGGCGGCGGCTCCGAGCACATGACCATCCTCGCGTCCCTGGCGCGCAGACTCGTCCACCGGGACTTCACGACCGCGCTGCGCGACGCGCCCGACGCCGCCGCGGCCGCAGCCCTCATCAACAGCGCCCTCGCCTAGCGGGCCCGCATCACGAAGAAGGTGCACGAACAATGAAGCTCGTCGCAGTCACCTCATGCCCCACCGGCATCGCCCACACCTACATGGCCGCCGAAGCCCTCGAGCAGGCCGCCAAGGACGCCGGGCACGAGATCCACGTCGAGACGCAGGGCGCCGCCGGCGCCGAAGCGCTCGACCCCGCCGACATCGCCCGAGCCGACGCGGTCATCTTCGCCGCCGACGTCGACGTCCGCGACAAGGACCGCTTCGCCGGCAAACCGCTCGTCTCCGGCCCCGTCAAGCGCGGCATCAACCACGCCGCCGACATGGTCGCCGAAGCCGTCGCACAGGCCGAGGCCGCGCCCGCCGGACCGGCAGCCGCCGCGGCGCCCGCCGCCCCGGCCGGACCCAGGCTCGGACCCGGCGGGAAGCTCCGCCTCTGGCTCATGACCGGCGTGTCCTACATGCTCCCGTTCGTGGCCGCCGGCGGCATCCTCATCGCCCTCGCGTTCGTCATCGGCGGCGCCGAGATCGCCAACGTCGTCAACGGCGGCGAATTCCAGGGCACCACCTACGAGGCCATCACCGACCCGACGCAGATCCTCGGCCAGGCCGGCATCGCCGGGCTCATGTTCGCCATCGGCGGGCTCGCGTTCTCCATGCTCGTGCCGATCCTCGCCGGGTTCATCGCCTTCGGCATGGCCGACCGCATGGGCATCGCGCCCGGCGTCGTCGGCGGCCTCATCGCCGTCAACGTCGGCGCGGGCTTCCTCGGCGGCCTCGCCGCCGGCCTCATCGCCGGCGCGATCGTCATGGCGCTCAAGCTCATCAAGGCCAACCAGGCGTTCGCGGGCATCATGCGGATCGTCATCATCCCGCTCGTGGGCGTCTTCGCCGTCGGCTTCATCATGCTCGTCCTCATCGGACAGCCGATCGCCGACGCCCAGGCCTGGCTCACCGACTGGCTCGCCGGGCTCTCCGGCGTCAACGCGGTCCTCCTGGGCGTCATCCTCGGCGCCATGATGGGCTTCGACCTCGGCGGCCCGGTCAACAAGGTCGCGTACCTGTTCGGCGTCGGCGCCCTCGCCAGCGGCGACTTCACCGTCATGGCCGCCGTCATGGCCGCGGGCATGGTCCCGCCGCTCGGCCTCGCACTCGCGAGCGTGGTGCGGCCCAAGCTGTTCACGCAGGCCGAACGCCAGTCCGGGAAGGCCGCCTGGCTCCTCGGGGCCTTCTTCATCACCGAAGGCGCGATCCCGTTCGCCGCGGCCGACCCGCTCCGCGTCATCCCGTCCACCATGGTCGGCGGCGCCGTCGCGGGAGCCGTCTCCATGGCCTTCGGGGCGAGCCTGCGCGCCCCGCACGGCGGCATCTGGGTCATCCCGCTCATCGGCGACCCGGGCGGCTTCATCGTCGCCCTGCTCGCCGGCACCGTCGCGACCGGCCTGTGCGCGGTCGCCCTCAAAACCGCCTGGAAGTCGAAGGCCGCCCAGGCCGTCGACGACTCGGCCCTGGTCACCATCTAGCCAACGGGGAAGCACATGTCCGAACGCACCGTCGTCATCGGCTCCAGCGTGGGCCTCCACGCCCGGCCCGCCGCACTGTTCGTGCAGGCCGCCGCCGCGCAGCCGGTCCCGGTCACCATCGGCAAACCCGGCGGGGAGCCCGTGGACGCCCGATCGATCCTGTCGGTTCTCGGCCTGGACGCCAAGGGCGGCGAGGAGGTCGTCCTCCGCGCCGACGGCGAGGGCGCCGAAGCGGCCCTCGACGCCCTCGAAACGGTCCTCGCCACCGACCACGACGCCTAACCGACCGCGATGACCGCACGAGGGGAGCGACCATGAACGTCGAGCTGACCGGTATCGGAGTGAGCCCCGGAGTGGCGACCGCGCCCGTCGCGCGCCTCGCCGCCCCGCCCGAACTCGGGGCCGACACCGGACCCGAACCCGACCCCGACGCGGCGCTCGCCTCGGCGAAGGCCGCCCTCGAAGCGGTCGCCGCCGACCTCGAAGCCCGCGCCTCGCGCGCCGAGGGACCGGCCGGGGACGTCCTGTTCGCCCAGTCGATGATGCCGCGCGACCCGGCGCTGGCCGACCGGGTCGCGAAGGCCCTCGCCGAGGGCCGCTCGGCCCCGCACGCGGTCGCCGCGGCGTTCGCGTCGTTCCGGGCCGCCCTGGAGGCCGCCGGCGGCTATCTCGCCGAGCGGGCCGCCGACCTCGACGACCTGCGCGACCGGACCGTCGCGACCCTGCTCGGGCTGCCGATGCCCGGCGTGCCGGACCCGGGCCACCCGTTCGTCCTGGTCGCACGCGACCTCGCACCGGCCGACACGGCCGCGCTCGACCCCGCGCAGGCCGTCGCGGTCGTGACCGAGCAGGGCGGTCCCACCAGCCATACCGCGATCCTCGCGAAGTCCATGGGGCTGCCCGCGGTCGTCGCGTGCCCGGACGCCGCGTCCCTCGAGGACGGTGTCACGGTCCTGGTGGACGGCCGCGCCGGCACGGTCGCCGTCGATCCCGGCCCCGAGCGGGTGCGGCGGGCCTTGGAGGGGGAGGCCCGCCGCACCGAGGCCCTGTCGGGCAGCCGCGGACCCGGCCGCACCGCCGACGGCCGGGCCGTGCAGCTGCTGGTGAACCTCGGCTCCCCGGCCGATCTCGCCGCGGCCGCCGAGGCCGACTGCGAAGGCGTGGGCCTGTTCCGCACCGAGTTCCTCTTCCTCGATCGCGCGACCGCACCCGCGGTGGAGGAGCAGACCGAGGTGTACGCGCAGGTCTTCGCGTCCTTCACCGGACGCAGAGTGGTGGTGCGCACGCTCGACGCCGGCGCCGACAAGCCGCTCGCGTTCGTCGACCACGGCCAGGAGCCGAACCCGGCGCTCGGCGTCCGCGGCATCCGCTTGGCGCGCAGCGCGGCCGGCGCCGCGCTCCTGGAGGACCAGCTCGCCGCGATCGGCGCCGCGGCCGCCGCGACCGACGCCGACGTGTGGGTCATGGCCCCGATGGTCGCGACCCCGGGCGAGGCCCGCGCGTTCGCCGCGCGCTGCCGCGACCACGGCCTGGACACCGCCGGCGCCATGATCGAGGTCCCGGCCGCGGCCCTGCGCGCCTCGCGCATCCTCGACGAATGCGACTTCGCGAGCCTGGGCACCAACGACCTCGGCCAGTACACGCTCGCGGCCGACCGCATGAACGGCGCGCTCGCCGAGCTCCTGGACCCGTGGCAGCCGGCCCTGCTCGACCTGGTCGGTCTCGCCGCCGAGGCCGGCCGCGAGTCCGGCAAGCCCGTCGGCGTGTGCGGTGAGGCCGCCGGCGACCCGCTGCTCGCGTGCGTCCTGGTCGGATTGGGCGCCACGAGCCTGTCGATGGCGCCGTCGGCGATCGCGGCGGTGCGGGCCGAGCTCGCCACGCGCACCTACGAGGAGTGCGCTGCGCTCGCGGCCACCGCGATCGGCGCCGACGACGCGCGCGAGGCCCGCCGGAGGGTCGCCGCCTGACGGCGAAGCGGCCGGACCGCGGCGCCCGCGGCCCGGCCGCCGCCCGGGCGCTGCGTACCGGGCCGGGAATCCCATGCTTGTCCTGCGCGCCTAAGGAACGGTCGTCATCCGGCCCGTTCGCCCGCTCACCGTCAGTGCCTCCAGATTGAGCACCGCCGGCGAACGAACGGACTCGGATACCGCCTCGCTCTGCTTCACGGGACCGCTCTATCCCAGGCCCGCCTGCGGCCCGGCCCCGGCCCTCACGAGCGCGGGGACGTCCTCGGCGTCGTCGAGCGTGTAGGAGTACGGGATCGCGCCGACGCCGGTGCCGGTGCTCTCGACCGGCCCGCAGCCGACGTAGACGTTCCCGCGCTCGACCACGTTCCCGGCGGGGGAGTCGGCGTAGCCGACGGCGATGGGCCGCGGCACGCCTTGGAAGTAGTTCCCTTCCACGAGCACGCCGGCCTCCACGGTGGAGGCGACTCCGTAGACCTCGTTGCCGTCGAAGTAGTTGTTGAACACGTGCACGGGGTTGCCGTAGCGGACCCGCGGGTTTCGTTCGGCGCTGCCGTCGAACCAGTTGTGGTGGTAGGTCACCCGCAGGTTGCCGCGGTCGGCGGTGTTGTCGTCGTCGTGGCCCAGCAGCATGTTCTTGTCGTGGTTCGTGATGTTCCACGAGATGGTGACGTAGTCGGACTCGTGCTTGACGTCGACCGAGCCGTCGGCGCCGCTCGCGTTGCCGTTGAAGCGGTTGTGGTCGACCCAGATGTGGTGGGCCGCGCCCTCGACCTCGATGGCGTCGCTCGGCCAGGCCTCGAAGGTGAGGTTGCGGACGATGATGTTGCTGTAGCCGCTGCTGATGTTGAGGCCGCCGCCGCGCAGGCCCGATCCGGTGCCCACGCCGATGACGGTCTTGTCGGAGTGGACGTCGTTCATCTCGTCGGGCATGGTGATCATGCCCTGCACGCGGATGACCAGGGGCTCGTCCTCCTCCAGGAGGTCGACGAGGGTCGCGGCGTCGGAGACGGTGACGGTCCGCCCGCCCGCGCCGCCGGTGGTGCCGCCGGCCATGGCGGCCCAGCCGATCGGCCCGGTCCCCGGCTGCGGCGGCGGGGTGGTCTCGGTCGGAGGCGCGCCGGTCTCGACGTCGATGAAGTCGATGTTGGCCAGGCCGGCCGCGGTCGTCGCGGTGAGCCTGAGGGTGTTCGCGCCGGCGTCGAGCCGGACCTCCACTGCGGCGGTGGCCCAGGTGTTCCAGGCGCCGGTGGCCCCGAACGCGTGCGCGGACACCGCGGAGCCGTTGACGACGACGTTCGCGCCGCGGCCGGCGGACGTGCCGTTGGCGTACCGGATGCCAACGGTGGCCGTCCCCGCCGCGGCGGCGTTCACGGTGAACTGCGCGTATGCGCCGGTCGCGTTGCGGCTGTTGCAGAAGCCGCTGCCGGAGTATCCGGAGTGGTTCGCGTCGATCGTGCCGTCGCATGCGGCGGGGGCGGTCTCGGCCTCGTGCCGGACCGGGGCGGCCTGCGCGGTTCCGAGCGCCACGAGCGTCGCGGCGGTCACGACCAGGCCGGTGAGCCCTCCCACGATCGCCGCCCGCAGCCTTCCTCGGGTTGCCATGTCCTGCTCCTCTCCTTTGAGGACATCAACGAACATCGATATCGTATCGATGCCGGAGGACTTGTGCAACCGGTTGCACTGGGTCGTTGCACCGGAGGGGGCGGCCGGCGGCCGCCCCCTCCTACCAGCGGTGGTGGACCAGCGGACGGATCAGGTCGTCGTAGACCTTCCGGACCTCGGCGTGGAGGTCCTCGCCCAGCGGCGCGGCCGCCGCCGCGGCGGCGTTGGCCTCGGCCTGCGCCGCGTTCCGGGCACCGGGGATGACGACGGTGACGCCGGGCTGGTCGAGGATCCAGCGCAACGCGAACTGGGCCATGGTGAGCCCGGCGGGCACGAGCGGCCGCAGGCGCTCCACCGCCTCCAGGCCCGTCGCGTAGTCGACGCCCGCGAACGTCTCGCCGACGTCGAACGCCTCGCCCCGGCGGTTGTAGTTGCGGTGGTCGTCGGGAGCGAACTCGGTCCCGGCGGTGTACCTGCCCGACAGCAGACCCGACGCCAGGGGCACGCGCGCGATGATGCCCACCCCGGCCTCCGCGGCCGCCGGGAGCACGCGCTCGAGCGGCTTCTGGCGGAACGGGTTCAGGATGATCTGCACCGACGCCACCCCCGGCCGCGCGATCGCGGCCAGCGCCTCGTCACAGGTCTCCACACTCACCCCGTAGTGCGCGATCCGCCCGTCCGCGACCATCGCGTCGAGCACCGCGAACACCTCGTCGTCGCCGTACACGCTCGTCGGCGGGCAGTGGAGCTGCACCAGGTCGAGCGGCGTCATGTCCAGCCGCGCCCGCGAGTCGTCGTTCCACGCCAGGAAGTTCGCCTCGCTGTAGTTGGCGTGCACCTGCTCGGCGCGCCGGCCCATCTTCGTCGCGACGACGACCTCCGGGTGCGCCTTGCGGAACGCGCCCACGATCCGCTCGGACCTGCCGTCGCCGTAGACGTCCGCCGTGTCGTAGAACGTCACGCCCGCGGCGGCCGCGGCCTCCAGGGCCGCCTCGGCGTCGGCCTCGCTCACCTCGCTCCAGTCCGCGCCGATCTGCCAGGCGCCGAACCCGACGACGCCCACGCTCCTACCGGTCCTGCCCAGTACCCGTGCTTCCATGCGATCCACCCCTCGAACTCGCGGCCGAAACTGCGGCAGAGCATATCCGGCCCGGGTAGCATTCAGTCCCAGCCGGGCGCGAACCGGCGGCCACCCCTTCATCTAACCCATTTACAAAGTGGCCGCTCCGTCGTAGCATTCAGGCCATGAAGTCCACCTCGCGCGATATCCGCCTGCGCAACTGCTTCGCAGTCCTGCGGCACCTCATCGCGGACGCCCCGACCTCCCGCCAGATCCTCGCCCGCGAGACCGACCTCTCCGTCGCGACGGTATCCAACCTGGTCACCGATCTCATCGAACTCGGGGTCGTCGTGGAAGTCGGCCGAGAGGACTCCGGCGGCGGACGCCCCCGCGCCCTCCTCGCCCCCAACGCCGCCGGCGGCGTCATGATCGGCGTCGACGTCGCCGAGACCTACGTCCAGCTCGAGGCCTACGACCTCGCCCTCACCGTCGTCGACCGCGTCGAAGAGCGCATGGAAGTCAGCGAGAACAGCCCCGACCAGGTCATCGGCCACATCGCCTCGGCCATGGACCAGGTCCGCGGCCGCCTGGGCGACCGCGCCGTCCTCGGCGTCGGCGTCAGCCTCCCCGGCCAGGTCGACGTCGCCTGGGGCGTCTCCGGATTCGCCCCCAACTGGAACTGGCACGACGTCCCCTTCCGCCGGCTCCTCACCGAGCGCCTCGAACTCGACGTCCCCGTCTACCTCGACAACCCGCTCAAGACCATCACCGTGGGCGAGCTCTGGTTCGGCGACGGCCGCGGCGTCGACCGCCTCGCCGTCCTCATCCTCGGCACCGGCGTCGGCGCCGGCCTCGCCTTCGGCGGCCAGCTCTACCGCGGCGCCACCAACTCCGCCGGGGAGTGGGGCCACACCACCATCAACCCCGCCGGCCCTGAATGCCGCTGCGGCGCAAAAGGATGCATCGAGTCCTATGTCGGCGCGCCCGCGATCCTGCGGCAGTGGGCCGCGCTCGGCGGCCGCCCCGACACCGGATCCCAGACCGAGGCCATGGCCGCGCTGGCGGCCGCCTGGGAGGCCGGGGAGCCCTCGGCGGTGCGCACGGTCGAGACCGTGGCCGAGTCCCTGGCCGCGGGGGTGGCGAACCTGCTCAACCTCGTCAACCCCGACCTGGTGGTCTTCGACGGCTGGGTCACCGCAGCCCTCGGCGACGCACTCGTGCCGGAGTTCGAGCGCCGCCTCGCCGCCCACGCCATGGAGGCCCCGCTCAAGGCCGCGCGGCTCAAGCGGAACACCGAGGAGCGCAACATGGTCGCGCTCGGCGCCGCCGCCCTCGCCCTCGAAGGCCACCTGAACCGCCTGAACACGGTCGGCTCCCGCAGCCGCCGCTGACCCGGCGGTTCGTTTCCGGACCCGGCGGCCGCACCGGCCGCGCGACCTCCAGCGCCCCGCGCACCACCGCCGCAGGGCGCCATCAAGGCTGCACGCTGCGACAACGCGCCGAGCGGTGCGCTGCCGACTCCGTGAACGCTCCCATCTCCTCTGCGCGCAAATCGTTACCACGAGGCTTGTTTCAACCCATTGACAAAGTGAGTGGCGCTCGTAACACTAGGAGGCGAATCGACGGGTGTTGATTCCCCGCTGCGTCACCCGCACCCGGGTCGCACGGGAGCCCTTCACCTCTCAACGTAGCGAGGAGCTAAGAGATGGTTGCCTCACGCAACAACGGTCATTCGAAGAAAGCGTTCGCCGAGTTCATGCTGAATCGCCGGCGCATGCTCGCGCTCGGCGGCATGGCCGCCGGCGCCGGCACCCTTGCCGCCTGCGGTGACAACACCGGACGCGAAGAGCAAGGCGACGGGGTCTCCCTGTTGCAGTGGTACCACGAGTACGGCGAGGCCGGCACCCAGGAAGCGGCCAAGGGCTACGCCGCCGACTACCCCGACGCCAACGTGACCGTCGAGTGGATCCCCGGCGACTACGACGCCGCGCTGTCCTCGGGCCTGCTCACCGACGACGCCCCCGACGTGTTCGAGAGCCACCTCAACCGCGGCATGGTCGAGGCCGGCCAGATCGTGCCCCTCGACGACCTCATCGCCGACGTCATCGACGACATCCCCGAAGGCGACCTGATCCGCAACACGATCGACGGCACCGTCTACGGCATCAACATGATCGACGACCCGCAGTACATCGTCTACCGCCCCAGCCTTTTCGAGGCCGCCGGCATCACCGCGCCGCCGACCACCTTCGACGAACTCATCGACATCGCGACCGAACTGACCACCGCCGACGTCAAGGGCATCGACTTCGGCGCGGCCGGCGGCACCGACCGGCTCGGCCAGCACATGATCAACAGCCTCGGCCTGTCGTTCATCGGCGCCGACATGCAGGCCGGATTCAACGACCCGCGCATGGCCGAAGGCGCCGAGGCGGTCAAGCGGCTCAACGACTCCGGCGCGCTCCTGCTCGGCGCGCCCACGGACTGGTGGGACCCCTCCTCGATGATCCAGGGCCTCACCGCCATGTCCTGGACCGGCCTGTGGACCATGCCCGCGCTCATCGAGAACCTCGGCGACGACATCGGCATCTTCCCGTGCCCCGGCTTCGTCGGCGGCACCCCCACGGTCTACAACGGCGGCTGGGCCACGTTCGTCAACGCCAACAGCAAGAACGTCGACGCCGCCAAGGCCTTCACGAAGTGGCTGTGGGTCGACAACACCGAGGCCATCCTCGACTGGTGCCTCAGCTACGGCTTCCACATCCCCTCGCGGCTCTCCCTGCGCGCGGAGGCCGACCAGCTCACCTCCGGCCCGGCCGCCGAGGCCGTGGCCATCTCCGAGGAGTACGGCTGGGCCGACAACCCCGACTGGACCCCGGCGATGAACACCGCCGTCAACGACATGATGAGCAACATCGCCATCGAGGGCAACGACCCCGAAGCGGAACTGGCCAAGGCCGTCGAGACGGTCAACTCCGAACTCGACGGCATCTTCGGGTAGGGCACCGACATGGCCGTCACCGACAAGACGGCCGATCCGGCTCCGGCGGCAGCGGGGACGTCACGACGCCCCCGCCGCCGCCGAACGCTCGGCGGCCGCAACCTCGCCTTCTGCTACTTCGTCGGGCCGTTCCTGCTCGGCCTCATCATCTTCACGTACATCCCGGTCGGCTGGTCCGCCTACCTGTCGCTCTTCGACGCGCGCAACACCGTGACCCCGACGGCGGACGACTTCGTCGGCATCGACAACTACGCCGAGATGCTCACCAACCCGGACTTCCGGCGGAGCCTCATCACCTTCACGGTCTTCGCGGCGATCATCGTGCCGATCACCTTCGCCTCCTCGCTCGGGCTCGCCCTGGCGGTCAACAGGGTCCGGCTGGCGCGGGCGTTCTTCCGCTCGGTGTTCTTCCTGCCCTTCGCCTGCTCGTACGTGGTGGCGTCCCTGGTGTGGAAGATGTCGATCTTCGCCGGCGTGCGCTACGGCATGGCCAACACCGTGCTCGGATGGTTCGGGATCGAGGACATCCCGTGGCTGTTCGGGAACGACCCGCCGTGGTTCTGGCTCGTCATCGCCACGCTCCGGCTGTGGATCCAGTGCGGCTTCTACATGATCCTGTTCATCGCGGCGCTCCAGCAGATCCCCGAGCACCTCTACGAGGCCGCCTACGTCGACGGCGCCAAGCCCGGCTGGCAGACGTTCTGGCACATCACCCTGCCGCAGCTCCGGGCCTCCTCGGTGGCGGTGCTGATGCTGGTCCTCATCGCGGCCTACCAGGCATTCGACGAGTTCTGGAACCTGCTGCCGAACTCCGGGAACGTGCCCTACGCCCGGACGCCGCTGGTCTACCTGTTCCACACCTCGCTGGGAACGAGCCAGGACCTCGGCCGCGGCTCGGCCGGGGCGCTCATCCTGGCGCTGCTCATCGCGATCGTGACCCTCTTCCAGGGCAAGATCCTCGGCTTCGGCAAACCGGAAGGACGGTGACCGACATGGTGTCCACGCAGAACCGGCCGCGGCCGGTCGGCTACAAGCCCGGCGTCGGCTCGCGCGCCTCGCGCGTCGCCAACTTCGTCGGGCTGTGCCTGCTCGCGCTGGTCTTCCTGATCCCGTTCTACCTGATCGTGCGGAACGCGCTGTCCACCACTGAGGACATCACGGCGCCGGGGTGGATGTGGTTCCCCTCCGAGATCCAGTGGGGCAACTTCACCGAGCTGTTCAACGACGAGAAGGTGCCCATGGCGCGGAGTCTGCTGAACTCCGCCATGGTCTCCGTGCTCACCACCGCCGGCACGCTGTTCCTGTGCACGACCGCCGGCTACGGCCTCGCCCGCATCCCCTACCGCCACGCCGACAAGGTGTTCTACGCGATCCTGGCCACGCTGATGGTGCCCAGCGCGATCACGTTCCTGCCCAGCTTCGTGATGGTCTCCAGCCTCGGCTGGGTCTCGGACCTGCGGGGCCTGATCATCCCGACGCTGTTCAACGGGTTCGTGGCGTTCCTGTGCCGGCAGTACTTCCTGAGCTTCCCCCGGGAACTCGAGGAGGCCGCCAGGGTGGACGGCCTGGGATACTGGGGCTCCTTCTGGCGCATCGTGATCCCGAACTCGAAGGGCTTCCTCGCCGCGATCGCGGTGATCACCTTCGTGACGTCCTGGAACTCGTTCCTGTGGCCGCTGGTCATCGGCCGCTCGTCCGACTCGTGGACCGTCCAGGTCGCGCTCTCGACGTTCCTGACCTCGCAGACGGTGAATCTGCCCCAATTGTTCATGGCGGCCGCCGTGGCGATCCTGCCGCTGGTGTTCGTCTTCCTGTTCCTGCAGCGGTTCCTGGTCCAGGGGGTCGCGCAAACGGGACTCAAGGGTTGAGGAAAGAGGATCGCCTTCCTCTATTCACGACAATCGAACATGTTAATGTGAGCTGCACTTCGGTCAGCGAGCCCAACCGGCTGCGGGATTCCTCCCGCAGCCGTGCGTTTTGACCGGTGCCCCCTTTTCCCTTACCGCAAGGAGTTCTGCCCACATGCCCGAATTGAAGACCCGCGGCCCGTTCGCCGTCTGGATCCTGAACCTCCCGACCATCGGCATCTACTCCCTCGTGTGGTTCGCGAAGATCACCGCCGAAGTCAAGGCCGTGAACCCGAACGGCGAGAAGAACGTCGCCCCGGCCGCCATGGTCTGGTCGATCCTCATCGGAGCCTTGACCCTGTTCATCTGGCCGATCGTCAACTGGTTCAAGTTCTGCGCCTCGATCCGCCAGGAGCAGGAGGCCGCCGGCCTCACGCCCACCTTCTCGACCGGCCTCGCCACCCTGTTCGTCTTCCTGGCGAGCACCCACGTCTGCTACGTCCAGTCGCAGCAGAACCTGGTCGTGGCCGCCGTCAAGGCCCGCCAGCCCGTCGCGGCCTGAGGACTCCGGCGGGACGGGTCCGCCCGGACCCGTCCCGCCGGGGCCCGGTTTCGTCGGTTCCCGAGCCCCCGGCCCCGGCCGGGGGCTTCGCCGTTGCACTGGGCGCCATGTGACATGTGATATGCCACCGGTACTGCGGGCCCCCCGCTGCAACCCTGCCCCAAGGCTCCGACATCGCGGCCGAGGTGAAGAGTTCTCGGGTCTGCCACAGACCCCCGGCGTCCGGGGCCCGGACGTTCAGGGCCGGGTTAACCTTGCCGTCGTGGACCTGACCGAATACGTGCCCGTCGTCCCGGACTTCCCCGAGCCCGGGGTCGGCTTCCGCGACATCACGCCGCTGCTCGCCGCCCCCGACGCGTTCCGGGCGTCGATCGACCGCCTCCTGGAAGCGGTCGAGGCGCACCCGTACGACTCGATCGCCGCGTTCGACGCCCGCGGGTTCCTGTGGGCCGCGCCGCTCGCCGACCGCACAGGCAAGCCGCTCCTGCCGATCCGCAAGGCCGGCAAGCTGCCCCGCGAAGCCGCCGTCGAGACCTACCGCGGCGAGTACGCCGAGGTCCGCGTCGAACTCCACTCCGACGCCGTCAAGGACGGCGACCGGGTCCTGCTCGTCGACGACGTCATCGCCACCGGCGAATCCATGGCCGCCGGCGTGCGCCTCGTGGAGGGCCTCGGCGGCACCGTCGCCGCCTGCGCCGCCCTCCTCGAGATCGCCTCCCTCTCCGGCCGCGACCGGCTCGAGGGCTACCCGGTGATCTCGCTCCTCGGCAAGCTCTGACCCTCAACGCACCCGCCCTGCCGGTGCTCGACGGCACGCGCTGCGCCTCCTGAGACCGCAAAACGCGCGCAACTTTCATGTTGCGCGCGTTCTGTCGTACCCCTCGGGCAGGGTTGCAGCGGGGGGCCCGTGATACCGGTGGTACATCACATGTCACACGGCACCGGTGCCCCGGCCTTCAGCCCAGCAGCTTCTCGATGTTCGCCGGGTCCGCCAGCGCCGACCCCATGCCGATCACCGAGGCGCCGGCCTTCCGGTAGGCCTCGACCTCGTCCGGGCCGACGCCGCCGGTCGCCACGTACTTGACGTCCGGGAACGGCCCGGCCATCGCCTTGAACCAGTCCTTGCCCAGCGACGACGCCGGGAACACCTTCACCCAGGTGCATCCCAGCTCACGCGAGAGGCCGACCTCGCTCGCCGTCGCCACGCCCGGCAGGTGCGGCAGGCCCGCCGCGTGCGAAGCGGCCAGCACGGCCGGGTTCAGACCCGGGGCGATCGTGTAGGCCGCGCCGGCCGCGGCCGCGCGCTCCACGTGGGCGACCGAGACGACCGTGCCGGCGCCGACCAGGTGCCCGCGCGGTCCGGCGGCCTTGACCGCCGCCGCGAGCGCCTCCTCCTGGCCCGGCTGCCCGATCGGCACCTCGACCAGGTCGATCCCGGCGTCCCACAGGCGCTCGGAGAGCGCCACGGTCTCGTCGGCGGGCAGGCCCCGCCAGATCGCCATCACGCGCTGATCGGCGAAGAGGCGGTCGAAGAATGCGCCTTGGTCAAGGGTCACTGTTCCTCCAGGATGGCTCGAACGGTCTCGGGTGCGGGCGGGGGCGCGAGGTCCCCGACGGTCTGGAGGGCGCCGGCGGCGAGCCGGTGGCCCAGGCGCATCGACGCCTCGAGCGAGGCGTCCCGCAGGCGGCCGTAGAGGAATCCGGCCGCGAACGCGTCGCCGGCGCCGACCGGCTCGACCACGTCGACCGGTTCGGCGGGGGAGTAGCGCCGCTCCCCGCCGGCGAAGGCGGTGACGCCGTTCCCGCCGTCCTTGACGACGAGCACGCCCGCGTCCGGCACGTGCTCGCGCACGTCCTCGGCGGTCGCGGCGCCCCACAGGGTCTGCGCCTCGTCGAGGCCGACGAACGCGATGTCGGCGGCCCCCGCGAGCCGCGCCAGCACCGGCCCGGCCTCCTCGACCGGCCACAGCGCCGGGCGGTAGTTCACGTCGAAGCTCACCGTCGCCGCCCCCAGCGCCCGGTCCACGAGCAGCTCCTCGATCAGGGCCGCGCACGAGGCCGACAGCGCCGGGGTGATCCCCGACAGGTGCAGGATCCGCGGCGGCGCGATCCCCGCCAGGTGCCCGGGCCCCATCGTCGAGGCCGCCGAGCCGCGCCGGTAGTAGTGGACGACGGTGCCCTCGGGGCCCGGGTCCTTGAAGTACACGCCCGTCGGCCGCGCCGGGTCGGTCGCGACGCCCGAGCAGTCGACGCCCGCCGCCTCCAGGACGTCCCGGATGCGCTGCCCGAACGGGTCGTCGCCGACCTTGCCGTGCCAGGCGGCGTGCGCCCCCAGCCGCGCGAGCGCGACGGCGACGTTCGATTCGGCGCCGGCCACGCCGGCGTGCAGCTCGGCGGCCGTGCGCAGGGGTCCGGCGGTGGTCGGCGCGAACACGCACATCGACTCGCCGAGGCACAGGACGTCCAACAGGGGCTCCTTCGTCCGCGGTCCGCCGCGGTCGGGATCGGGGTCGCCTTAGCCTACCGAGTGGAAAGCGCATTCTGACAGGCGCGGTGGGCCGCCGCCTCGCGTAGACTGGGACGACCGGCTCTCGCAGTGGGGGCGAACATGGTCGACGTGCGCCTGGTCAAGCTCTTCGCCTGGGTCATCGGGGTGCTGGTGCTGCTCTGGATACTCGCGGAGTGCCTCGGCGGCGCCGACGAGGCCGACCCGGGCAACCCGGACTTCGAACGCGACTCGGAGCAGTACGCCGCCGACTGCGACCGCACCTGGGAGGCCCTCGACCTCGTCGGGCAGGCCGACGCCCAGAGCCTCGACGCCGTCGTGGACGAGATGGAGGCCCTCGGCAACCGGATCGAGGACACCGAGCTCAAGGCCATGGCCGCCTCCTACGCCCGGGAGGTCCAGGACATCGTCGCCGCCACCGCCCCCGAGGACCTCGAGGCGGCCCGCACCCGGTTCCAGGACTCGGCCGCGTTCGACCTCGCCCTGCGCTGCCCGGTCACCTGACCCGCCGCCGGCGCAGGTATTGACAGTGTTCGAATTTATCGCTAACTTCTACACGTTCGAACATCCTTCTGTCCGAAGGATGTCGAGTCGACCTCAATGTGGAGGGCCACCGCCGGCGCGAGCGCCGGCCGCCCGGTGACGCCGGCCCTCCCGCGGACCTTGCTCTGGGGTTGACGGGGCGGGCCCGGACGGAGCCGCCGCGCCGCGGGCGACCGCGGAGCGGCACGACGGGCGGACCCGCCCCGTTCCTATCGTGAACCCCCCAAACCACCCCATAACCATTCGCGCGTTTGGGTTCGGGCCCCCGCTTGTGGCAAAATGGCACGTCTGCCTTCCCACCGTAGGAGCCTCGTTGCCACCCAGCGAACTGCACGCCACCTTCCTGCCCGACCACGCCTCCCCGGCCGACGGGCGGCTCCTGTTCTTCGGCGGCGCGCGACCCGAGGCCGCGGTGGCCGAACTCGGACTGCCCCCGGGCGACCCCGTCGCCGCCGAGCTCTACCTCGGCGGCGAGCTCCGCGAGGTCGAAGGCGTCGCGATGCCCGTCCGCCCCGTCCTGCCCGCGCTCACCCGCATCGCCTCCCGCCCCGACATCACCGAGTCGGTCGCGATCTGGGCCCGGATCGCCAACGCCGTCGACGACGACAAGTTCGACGACCTCGACCGGATCGCCGGCGAGCTCCCCGCCGAAGGCCACTGCGCCCCCCACTCCGAAGGCCACGTCTGGACCGCCAAGGCCCTCGTGGGCGCCTTCGTCGAGTCCTACACCGAACTCCTGCGCTCCGACTCCGGCCTCAACCTCCGCCTCATCACCGCCCAGCACTCCGACCCCGGCGACGTCCGCGTCAACGCCGACCTCCGCCGCTACCAGTCCCACGGCATCGCCTGGCTCGAAGCCGCCGCCGACGGCGGCGCCGGCGTCATCCTCGCCGACGACATGGGCCTGGGCAAGACCCTCCAGTCCATCGGCCTGCTCGTGCGCCGCGCCGGCAACGCCCCCCACCTGGTCGTCTGCCCCACCTCCCTCGTCGGCAACTGGCAGCGCGAGATCGCCCGCTTCGCACCGCAGCTCTCCGTCCACCTCCACCACGGCCCGGCCCGCACCAAGTCCCCGGCACCGCTCGCCGATGCCGACGTCGTGGTCACCTCCTACTCGATCGCGCTGCGCGACATCCGGCTCCTGCGCGCCATCGGCTGGGACACCATCGTCATCGACGAGGCCCAGGCCATCAAGAACCACCGCTCCCGCACCGCCGGCGCCGTCCGCGACCTCACCGGCCGCGTCCGCGTCGCCCTCACCGGCACCCCCGTCGAGAACCACCTCGCCGAGCTGTGGTCGATCTCCGAGTTCGTCAACCCCGGGCTCCTCGGCATCCAGGCCGACTTCAAACGCCGCTTCGCCGACCCCATCGAGATCGGCCGCGACCCCGTCGCCGCCGCCACCCTCCGCGCCCGCATCGACCCGGTCGTCCTGCGCCGCATGAAAGAAGACGTCGCCGCCGACCTGCCGCCCAAGATCGAGTCCGTCGTCGCCTGCACCATGACCGACGAACAGGCCGGGCTCTACCGCGAGGCCATCCGCGAAGCGTTCGACGAGGGCCTCGGCGACGGCATCACCCGCCGCGGCCGCGTCCTGAAGCTCCTCACCCGCCTCAAGCAGATCTGCAACCACCCCGCCCAGTACGTCGGCGTGGGCGACGGCGGCCTCGCCGAGCGCTCGGGCAAACTCGACCGCGTCACCGAGATGCTCACCGAGGTCGTCGACGAGGGCGACAAGACCCTCGTCTTCACCCAGTACCGGCAGATGGGCGAACTCCTCTCCCGCCACCTCGAAGCCGAGCTCGGCGTCGCCGCCCCCTTCCTCCACGGCGGCCTCGACCAGCCCGCCCGCGACAAGCTCGTCGACCACTTCCAGACCGTCGAGGGCCCCGCGATCCTCCTGGTCTCCCTGCGCGCCGGCGGCACCGGCCTCAACCTCACCGGCGCCTCCCACGTCGTCCACTACGACCGCTGGTGGAACCCCGCCGTCGAGGACCAGGCCACCGACCGCGCCCACCGCATCGGCCAGACCCAGACCGTCCACGTCCACAAGCTCGTCACCGCCGGCTCCCTCGAAGAGCGCGTCGACGAACTCCTCGCCCGCAAACGCGCCATCGCCGAGGCCGTCGTCGGCTCCGGCGAGGACTGGCTCGGCGAACTCGACGACTCCCAACTGCGCAAGCTCATCGAACTCGACGACGAAGGGGGCCACCTGTGAGCGACCCGTACGGCCGGACCTGGTGGGGACGCAAATGGTGGCGGGCCTTGGAGACCATCGGCCTCAACTACCCCGACCAGCGCATCGTCAAGGGCCGCGCCCTCGCCGGGCACGGCGCCGTCACCGGCCTGTCCATCGAACCGGGCCTGGTCTCCGGGACCGTCGCCGACGCCGGCCGCACCTACGACGCCGAGATCCGCATCCCCGTCTACAACGCCTCCGCGTGGACCGCCGGCATGACCGCCCTGTCCCTGTCGCCCTCGTGCGTGGCCGGGCTTCTCGCCGGCCGCCTGCCCAAGCGCATCGACGACGTCCTCGCCGAGGCCGGGATGCGCCTGCTGCCCAAGAAGTTCGTCACCGAAGAGCACAACCGGATCACCACCTCCTGCGGCTGCGCCGACAGCCGGGAAGTCTGCGCCCACATCATGGCGCTGGCGCTCGTCAGCGCCGCCAGGATGGACGACGACCCGTGGCTGGTCCTGCTCGTGCGCGGCGGCCCCACCCGGGACCTCGCCGGGCGCCTGCGCGCCGCACGGGTCGCGAGCATGGAGGCCGCGCAACCGGTCGCGTGAGGCGGCCGCCAGCGTTCTCATCATTTCTTGAACCGGACGACATGGGGAGTTGAGCTTCCGCCCATAGCGTCCGGCCATGCCGAACCAGCGCATCGACGGCGGCCTCGCGCGCCTGCACCGCCGCACCCTCCTGCGCCTCACCGTCCCCGTCGCGGTCGCCGCGGCCGGAGCGGCGGCGCTCGCGGCCGTCGGGGACGGCGGCACCGGCGCCGCCGACACCGCTACGCCCGCAACCGAACCCGGCGGCCTCGGCGGCGGCACCGCCACCCGCGGCGCGGCCGCGGACACCACGTACGCCGACCTCCTCGCCTCCCGACTCGCCGAACGCATCGACGCGCACCTGGCCGACACCGGCACGAGCGCCGACGTCTCCGTGGCCGCCTCCCGCGGCCCGGTCCGGATCGCCTACGAACCCGACCTCCGACACGACACCGCCTCCATCGTGAAGACCCAGCTCCTCGTCATGGCCCTGCGCCACCACGGCTCGGTCGACGACGCCCCGGACGAGCGGCTGCGGCCGATGATCACCGCCTCCGACAACAGCGCCGCCACCGCCGTCTACCGCGACCTCGGCGGCGCCGACGCCCTCGCGCAGGCGTGCGCCGACTACGGCATGACCGGTACCGAACCCCGCCAGGACGCCTGGGGCCTCACCGACACCACCGCCCCCGACCAGCTCACCCTGCTCGGACACGCCCTCTACGAGGGCCTTCTCGACGCGGACCAGGTCGCCTACGCCCGCGAGCTCATGTCCTCGGTCGTCGCCTCCCAGGACTGGGGCGTCTCCGCCGCCGCGGCCGACGGCGAGACCGTCTGGCTCAAGAACGGCTGGGACACCCGCACCGCCCTCGGCGGCCGCTGGGTCGTCAACACGACCGGCATCCTCGCCGGAGACACCGACACCCCGACCCGCCTGGCGGTCCTCACCAGCGGCACCGGCTCGCAGTCCGAAGGCGTCGCGCTGGTGGAGTCCCTCGCAGCCCTGGCCAGGTCCACACTCGACGGCGAATGAGCCCGGGCGACGGCGGAACCGAGTTGTAGCGATACATGGATGGCTGCGGGCCGGCTGTCATCCATTCCCGCGCACACCGCGACCGAAATGGGTCGATGGAGTGTCGACGGGACACCGCGAGCCCGATCCGGCTCCAGAGACCGCTCAGACTTGCGACCGGTGATGCAGAACATCACCGGTGATGCGTTGTATCGCTACAATTTCACGACTCCATCTCTTGCCTCGGATCATCCGCGCCGCCTATCCTGGATTTCGTATTGACGTATGTCGAAACATTAAAGTCAGTGGGCGCGGGCGGAGCACCGCCGTGCCCGCCGTCCCGACAGGAGAGTCCCATGCGCAGTCCAGTTCTCAACCGGTCCGGACCGAGGCGCCTCGCGCTGGTCGTGCTGACGGCCCTCGCCGCGGTGATCGCGGGCCTGGTCGTCGCCAGGCCGGCGTCCGCGCAGGAGAACCCCTACGAACGGGGCCCGGATCCGACCGTCCAGAGTGTCGCGGCGCAGCGCGGCACGTTCGCGACCGCGTCGGTGAACGTCGGCGCGGGCCACGGTTTCAAGTCGGGCGTGATCTACTACCCGACCGACACCGGCCAGGGCACGTTCGGCGCGATCGCGGTCGTTCCCGGCTACACCGCCACCTGGGCCGCCGAGGGCGCGTGGATGGGCCACTGGCTCGCCTCGTTCGGCTTCGTGGTGATCGGCATCGACACCAACTCCACGACCGACTGGGACGACGCCCGCGGCGCGCAGCTCCTCGCGGCCCTGGACTACCTCACCGGGCAGTCCCCGGTGCGCGACCGCGTGGACCCGAACCGGCTCGGAGTCATGGGCCACTCCATGGGCGGGGGCGGTGCGATCAACGCCGCCATGAACCGGCCGAGTCTGCAGGCGGCGATCCCGTTCGCCCCGGCCTCGTTCTCCCAGAACATGTCCAACGTCCACGTGCCCACGATGATCATGGGCGCCCGCGACGACGGCACCGTCACCCACTCCGCGCTCACCACCCTCTACAACTCCAAGCCGGCGACGACCGAGGCCGCCTACGTCTCGCTCACCGGCGGCGGCCACGGATTCTCGACCTGGGGCAACACCGAGGTCACCCGCCGCGTGATCCCCTGGCTGAAGATCTGGATCGACAACGACACCCGTTACACCCGGTTCATGTGCCCGGCCCTGGCCGACACGACCGGCGTCGCGAGCTACAGCCACACCTGCGGGTTCGAGCCCGGCGGGACGGGCGAACCGACCGAGGGCGGCCAGATCCTCGGCGCCGCCTCGAACCGGTGCATCGACGTCCCCGGCACGACGAACGGAACGCAGGCGCAGCTGTGGGACTGCTCCGCCCAGCGGTCGGGCCAGACCTGGATCCGCACCACCGCGGGAGAGCTGCGTGTCAATGGGAAGTGCCTGGACGCCGAGGGGGCGGGAACCGTCGACGGCACCAGGGCGATCGTCTGGGACTGCCATGGCGGCGCCAACCAGCGCTGGAACGTCAACGCCGACGGGACCATCACCAACGCCCAGTCGGGCAAGTGCCTCGACGCCGACAGCCGCGGCACCGCCAACGGCACCCGGATCATCCTCTGGACCTGCAACGGCGGCACCAACCAACGCTGGGCCCTCCGCTAGGGACCGGATCGCAGCCGACTGGGGACGACCGGGCCGGGGCGCCGGAATGGCTCGGCGCCCCGGCCCGGCTCGTCGTCGAAGGACACCGGCTTCCGATGAGGAGCCCGCCAGGATTCGAGCGCCTGCATTGCGCGAGAACCGGACGCGAGGCCGCGAGACACACCGGAGTCCGATCAGGTTCGGGCCGCTAGACCCGCTCGAGCGACTCGGCCAGCGCCTCGTAGGTTCCGCCGAGTTCGCGCAGGGCCTTCGCGGCCGCGTCGGTGCGGCCGGCCGTGAGGTCGAACTGGAGTCCACCGACCAGCCGGGCCTGTCCGACGGCGATCGCCGCGGCCTCGCCGGCGCCCGCGTCCGCCAGGCAGGCGCCCGCGTCGCCGAGGCGCCGCGCGCCCACCTGGATCGCGAAGTGCAGCAGGTGATCCCTGACCTTGCCGGTGAGTCCGTCCTCGACCATGTCCGCCAACCGCTCGGCCGCGGCCCGGTTCGCAAGGGTCCCTGCCGAGACCGGGAACCCGTGCTCGCCGCGCAGCCATGCGGCCCAGGTCGGGATGCTCGACCGGATCGCGTCGAGCGCACTCACGTCGCGGTTCCGGCGGAAGCCGCGGCGCGAGGTGTACGACTGCCCGTACAGGAGCGTCTCGGTCCGCCACGCGGCCGTGAACTGCTCGACCGGCAGCGTCGCGAAGGGATACCCGGCCGGGTCGTGGAACCGGACCAGGTCGCCTTCCACCGCGAGCACCACCACGTAGTGGTCGGCCTCCCAGGGCGTCCCGCGTCCGGGAGCGTGGGTCAGCAGGCCCATCTCGACCGGCCCCACGAGGAGCGGATCGGCCGGTCCGGCGGTCCGCAGTCGCGCCGCGGCCGCCTCCGGCGTCCCGCCCGCCTCGCGGACGCACTCGAAGCCGAGGGCGGCGCAGGCGGTGTCGAGCGCGATGTCGCCGTCCCATCCGGCCGGGTCGAAGAACGGGGTCGTGCCGTCGAAGAGCTGCATCCCGAACGGCGAGCCGGTGAGAACCTCGATGACGCCCGGCCCCGGCGAGGCGGGACCGAGCGCCATAGAGAGCGAATTGGCGTAGCAGTACGAGCCGGAGCCGGTGTAGGGCAGGAACATCGATGCCTCCGTGAGGGATGGGAACGGTTCTGCCGACGCTACGTTTTTCAATTTTTCAGGGCAATGGGGTGAAATTCGGATCACATGGCGGTTGATTACGGGGTGGAGGCCCTGGGCACTCGGCCGTCATCGAAGCTGGGAGGGTCCGCGGTGCGGGTATTGACACTGAACGTCCTGGCGCTCGAGCACGCGGGCGGCGAGGAGCGGCATGCGGCGCTCGCGGCCGACCTGCCCGGTCTGGGCGCCGATGTGGTGGCCTTGCAGGAGGTGACCAGATCCGCGGGCCGCGATCAGGCCCGCGAGCTGCTCGGCGTGGATTACTCCATCGTGGACCACCTCGGATTCTCGGCGGACGGCGTGGGGGCGTGCCTGGCGAGCCGCTGGCCCGTCAGGCCGCTCGGTTCGACCTCGTTCGCAGCGCTCTGCGCCCCAGGCGGGCTCTCGTGGGCCGGTGCCGTCGCGGTGGAGGTGATCGCTCCGCCGCCGCTCGGGCGGGTCGTGGTGGTGCATCACAAGCCGAGCTGGCAGCTCGACCGCGAGCGCGAGCGCGAACGGCAGGCCGTCGCGGCGTCCGGCTTCATCGACGAGGTCACGCGCGGCCTGGGCGAGGTGCCGGTGGTCGTGCTCGGCGATTTCGACGCCGCACCCGACGCCGCGAGCCTGCGGTTCTGGACCGGCCTCCAATCGCTCGACGGGGTGAGCGTGCGCTACGAGAGCGCCTGGGACGCCGTGCACCCGGGCGAGCCGGGGTTCACCTTCAGCCCGGCCAACCCGCTGGTCCGCGCCGGCGAGATGCCGCTTGAGCGGGGACGGCGCATCGACCAGGTGCTGGTGCGCTGCGGTGCGCACGGTCCCGCACTCGAGGTGGTCGACTGCCGCCTCGTCTTCGACGCTCCCCGTGACGGCGTCTGGATCAGCGACCACTTCGGGGTCGTGGCGGACCTGGAGCGACCCGCGCGTGCGCCCGGCGATCGGGCCTGTTCCCAGGGCGGTCGGTGACCTGTTCACACCTGGCAGCAGGCGAAGCTGACAGCGGTGAGGATCGGGACGGCGAGGATCAGGACCGGCGCGGCCACTGCGGCATGGCCGCCGAGGATCGTACCGATGCCCGTCCGTCCGCGGCCCGGGGATGCGTCGAGCAGTCGTTCGATGCGGGCGACGGTGTCGCCGCCTGCGGCGGACAGCGCCTCTGCCGGCGCCTGGGCCGCGGCGACGCTGAGCAGGCTGCGGGCGAGGGTGCTCCGGGTCGAACTCCGTGCGGCCGCGTCGTCGGCGGCGAGTTCGACGAGGTGCCCGATCCGCTCGGGTAGGCGCGCGAACAGCGGCAGGGCCCCGAATGCGCGTTTGCCGGTCTGCGCCAAGGCGATGAGCAGGTGGTGGCGGCCGGCGAGGTGCGCACGTTCGTGCGCGAGGACGGCGGCGAGCTCGGAACGGTCGAGCAGTGCCAGTGCCCCCGAGGTCACGGCGATCAATCCGCCCTTGCCGGGGATGCAGTAGGCGGCCGGGCGGGCGCTCGAGACGACCGCCGCCCCGAGGTGCGGGTCGCGCGGGGCGTTCGCGAGGGCGCGCCGCAACCGGGACCGCTCGGCGGCCGTCGACCGCGCGACCGAGACGGCGGCGACCAGCACCCCGATCGGCACCGCCCAGATCAAAGCGGCGGCGATGACCGCGACGATCGAGCCGCCCGTCGCCCCGTGCAGTTCGTGGAGTGCGGCGACGCAGTCGTGGACGAGACCGGCGGCCGCGCCGCTGTGGCCTCGGGCCGGCAGGACGATCGCCGCCCCGGCGAGGACCAGTGCCGACGTGAAGGACACGGCCAGTGCGAACCAGGTGGTGATGGCCAGGCGCGGCGACGCCGTGTCCCATCGGAATCGGTCCATGAGCCGCGGGCCGATGAGGCCGAGCAGGGCCGCGTAGGCGAGCAGGATCAGCGCGGCGGTCATCGTTTCTCCTCTGCGAGGATCTCGCGCAGGCGTGCCAGCTCGTCCGGGCTGATCCTGCCGATGAAGCGCAGCAGGGTGGCGCTGCGGTCCGAGGAGGATTCGAGGACGGCGGCCATGGCGTCGGCGTCGAATTCCTCGCGGGACTGCGCGGGCCGGTAGGCCCAGGCCCGGCCGACGCGTTCGCGGGTGACGATGCCCTTGCGGTGCAGGTTGTCCAGGACTGTCATGACGGTGGTGTAGGCCGGCTGCGGATCCCGTTCGAGCGCGCCGAGCACGTCGCGGACCGTGGCCGGGTCGGGCACGGACCACAGGACCGCCATGATCGCGGCTTCCAGCTCGCCGAGTCGGGGCATCGGGACCTCCCTTTCGGCATGAACCCTATCGCTCGCGTCCCGGGGACCGTCCGCAGCGACCGACAGCACCGGGGCCGGGCGACGCGTGCGCCGCCCGGCCCTGTGCCCCTGTTTCGGTCTCGTCTCAGGCCGCAGTGGTCACCTCGGCCTTCGTCCGCCGCACGGTCACCGCGGCGAGGACGGCCGCTGCCAGCGCGATGACGGCCGCTGCGATGAACGCGGTGGAGAACCCGTCGGTGAGGGCGGCCGGGTTCCCGACCTCGCCGGCGCCGTCGGCGACGGCGAGCGCGGTGACGACGGCCAGCCCGAGGGCCGAGCCGATCTGGTAGCCGGTGTTGACGATGCCGGAGGCGAGGCCGCCTTCCTCAGGACGGGCACTGGAGATCGCCATCTGGAGCGAGGGGATGAACGCCAGGGCCATGCCGAGCGCCGCGAGGAGCGAGGCGGGCAGCACGTCGACGGCGAACGTTCCTTCAGGACGGATGAACGAGAGCCACAGCAGTCCTCCCGCGAGCAGCGCCAGGCCGGTGACGATCATGGCCTTGGAGCCGAACCGGGCCATGAGCCGCGGCGCGATCGCGACCATGCCGATCATGATGAGCACGGTCATCGGCAGCAGTGCCGCGCCCGAGGGGAACGCCGAGAACCCGAGGACCTGCTGGAGGTAGAGGTTCAGGAAGAACCACATCGGGATCCAGGCCGCCCCGAGCAGGATCTGGGCCAGGTTGGCGGCGCCGAGGTTCGGGGCGCGGAAGATCGCGAGCGGCACCAGAGGGCTGCGGCGCCTCGCCTGCAGCGCGACGAAGGCGGCGAGCAGTGCCGCGGCGATCAGGAGGGTGCCCCAGACGGCGGGTTCGGCCCAGCCGACTTCGGGTGCGCGGACGATGGCGAAGACGGCGGCGGCCAGGCCGAGCGTCGCCGTCAGAGCGCCGAGGACGTCGAGCGAACCCCGTTGGGCGGTGCCGCCGGGCAGGAGCGCGGGGGCGGCGGCGATGGCGAAGACCGCGACGGGGATGTTGATGTAGAAGACCCACGGCCAGGAGGCGTACTCGGTGATGAGTCCGCCGAGGAAGACCCCGGCGGTGCCGCCTGCGGGCGCCGCGGCGCCGTAGAAGGCGAACGCCTTGGTCAGTTCCTTCGGGTCGGCGCCGAACAGCATCATGAGCAGTGTCAGCGCCGAAGGCGCGATGAGCGCGGCGCCGACGCCCTGGACGCCGCGCCCGGCCAGCTCGGTCGCCGCGTTCTGGGCCAGGCCGGCGACGAGCGATCCGGCGCCCAGGATCAGCCAGCCGAGGCTGAACATGCGGCGGGCGCCGAGGAGGTCGGAGAGCCTGCCGCCCAAGAGGAGCAGGCCGCCGAAGACCACGACGTAGGCGTTGAAGACCCACGAGAGGCTCTCCTGCGTGAAGCCGAGGTCCTCCTGCATCTTCGGCAGTGCGACGCCGATGATCGAGGTGTCCATGATGACCGTGAACTGGGCCAGGGCGATGAGCGCGAGGGCGATCCAGCGCCGTGAGGCCGGGGGTGTCGATGTGGACGACATGTCCGTCTCCTATACCGGTAGGGGGTATGCCAGGGAGGCAGTACTCCGTTTGTCGCTGAGGATCTCCGAGGGCCGGCGATCCGCGTGGATGTAGTTCTAACATACCCCTGGGGGGTATATCAACTGCAGTGATGCGGATCGCTGCAACCGGGCCCGCCGCCGATCCCGCGTCCGGCGCGTCGGCGGCGCGGCCGGTGGACCGGACGGCGGTCGGGCCGCTCGTTCTGCCCTACCGACCCGCGTCGGTCCTCAATGGATTCCGCTGGCGGCCTCGGTCCGGCGGCGAAGCCCCGGAATGCGGCGGCCGAGGACGAGGTAGACGGCCACTGCGGCGAGGGCGAGGGATCCGATGCCGAGGTACATGACCGTGCCGCCCCAGCCCGCAAGGAGCAGGCTGCCGAGGAAGGGCCCGGCGAAGCCGCCGAGCTGGGTGAAGGACTGCGCGCCGAAGTACGCGCCGCGGTCGGCGGGCGGGGCGATGCGGTCGATGAGGGCGAACTCGGAGGGGACGATGAACACTTCGCCGAAGCTGAAGACGACCATGGCGGCCACGAAGTGCCACAACGAGACCGAGAACGCGAAACCCGCCATGCCCGCGAACAGGAGCAGTCCGCCGACGGTGATGGCGGTGACGGGTCGGAGGCGCAGCACGTACCTGGCGGCGAGCAGCTGGAAGGCGACGACGGTGACCGCGTTGGCGGTCATGACCGCCGCGAGGATCCGGGCGCCGTTCGCGAAGCCGAGGTCGAGGTCCTGGGCGAGGAGCGCGGAGATGCGCAGCTGCACCGATTCGAGGAGCAGCCCGGCGAGCAGGAGCGTCAGCAGCCGCGCGTCGGTGGCGACGGCCCGCAGGCTCCCGAGGAACCGCTCGCCCGCGCGCGGGCCTTCGGCCGCCGCTCGGGGGACGGGCACCGCAGGGGCGACGCGGACCGCGACGGCGAGCGCGCCGAGGTAGAGGCCGTAGACGACCGCGGCCGCCGCGAAGGCGGGGCGGGCGCCGGAGAGCCCGAGCGCGACGCCGAGGAGCGGGCCGATCGCGTACCCGGCGTTGGTGGCGAGGTACTGGTGTGAGAACCAGCGCACGCGCGTGTCCTCGGGCAGGAGGTCGCCCAGGAGCGCCTTGCCGACGGGTGCGAACACGCTGCTGGACAGCGCGAGTGCGGCGTTGGCGGCCACGACGGCGGCCAGGTGCTCCGCGAGCGCGAAGCCCGCGAACGACACGACCACCCCCGCCAGTCCCGCGAGGAGGACCGGAACGCGTCCGAAGTGGTCGGAGAGGGTGCCGCCGAGGAATCCGGCGGCGATCGAGAAGAACACCGAGGACCCGATGACCAGGCCGACGGCCGCCGGCTCGAGGCCGAGTTCGCGGCGCAGGAAGACCGCGAGGAACGGGATGGTCACCGAGTTGGCGAGGCTCATGATGCCTGCGCCGGCGACGAGGAGCTTGGCGAGGACCGGGGTGCGGGAGGCGCGCATGGAAGCCCTTTCGGACCGGGTTTGCGGTGGAGGGGAGCGGAGGCTCATCCCTTCGGCGGGACCGCATCCCAGTCCCGGCGCCGCAATCCGGTTGAGCGGCGGAGGACACGGCGGCCCTTGGCGCCAAGCATACCCCGCCGGGGTATCCAGGTGGCCGCGACTCCTCGTGGCCGCTCCCGCCGCCCACCTCCCCGGCGCGAAACGCCGCTCAGGCCGCCGCGTCGCCGTGCGGCCTGAGCCGCGCGCTAATGGAGGATGGTGGTGGCGCCGTACCAGACGTTGCCGTGGTCGAGTTCGACGACCTTCACGACCGACCGCGAGTTCGGGGCGTGGACGATCAGGCCGTTGCCGATGTACATGCCCATGTGGGAGAGGTCGTTGTAGAACACCAGGTCGCCCGGTTGCAGTTCGTCGCGGCCGATGCTCGCGGTCGAGTTGTACTGGGCGGCGGCGTTGTGCGGCAGTTCGATCCCGATCTGCGCGTACGCGCGCAGGACCAGGCCCGAGCAGTCGTAGGTGTCGGGCCCGGCGGTTCCCCACACGTACTGCTTGCCGACCTGGTCGAGCGCGAAGGAGACGACCGCGTACTCGTCCTCGGTCATGTACGGCAGGTCGTAGTCGGTGATCGCGTCGCCGGCGGCGGCCTGCCACTCCTCCTCGAGGTCGTCCATGCGCGCGTTGAGCTCCTCCTGCTGCCGCTCGAGCTCGGCCTCCTGCGCGTCGAGGTCGGCCTGGAGGTCGCCCAGGAGTTCGAGCTGGACCGCGTACTCCTCCGAGGCGGTCCGCAGCTCGTCCAGCAGGGCGAAGTTGTAGAGGTTCGCCGAGTTGAGCCGGTCGAGCCGTTCGACGAACGCGTCGGGCGATCCGGCGTCCAGCAGCAGCGCGGCGTCGCCGATGCCCTGGTCCACGTGGGTCGCGGTGAGGTAGTCGGCCAGCTGTTCGCGCAGGGTGTCCAGGTCGGCCTCGGCCGCGTCCAGGGACTCCTGGGTCTGCGCGATCATGTCGCGGTTGTCCTGCGCCTCCTGCGCCAGCCGGTTGTACTCCTCGACGGCGGCGGTCAGATCGGCGTCGGTCTCCTCGATCTCGTCGGTGATCTCCGAGGTGTCCCGCTGGGCCCAGGCGGGGGCCGAGCCGACGGCGGGCAGGAGGAGGCCGCCGACCACGGCAAGAGAAGTCCATTTGCGACGAGCAGACGACGGCTTCACGAGCGGAGTACTCCTTCGGGACGTCAGGCGCGACGAGGACGATCGGCGGATCGATCGGCCGCGGGCCGGGTCGACCCGCGATGCCCCGGCGGCCTGAGGCGGCGGTCGAACACGCCCCAAACTACTATCAGCGGTAGTAGTTCTTCGAGCGGGGCTCGCGTTCGGCTCCCGCGCGCGGCCGGTTCGACCGAATCCGTTGGGGCGCTTCAGGACTCCTTGACCGCGCGGGTCGACTGGTGCGCCTCGGCCAGCCGTCCGTCAGCGGCGAACCGGCCGAAGAAGTACACCTCGGTCGTGACCGGCCCCTGGCGCATCAGGGCGTGGACGGTGAACCGGGCGGCGATCCGGTCGCCGTCGGCGATCGCCTCGTGCACCTCGAAACGGCCCTCCACCAGGTTCTTGCGCACCGGCCTGATGTGGGCGAGGAGCCGGTCGTAGTCGAGGCGGATCCCGTCGGCGTACTGGACGATGTCGCGGGTGTAGAAGCGGTCCATCGCGGGGCCCGGGTCGCCGTCGACGTGGACGACCTGGTCGTTGAAGTCCGTGAAGAACCCGGCGATGAACCGCTTCGGGTCGGACCGGTGGAGCGGCGTCATGCGAGTGCCTTGAAGTCGTCGGCGTGGTCGGCGATCCAGTCGCGGTAGGTCCGGGCCGGGCGGCCCAGGATGCGCGGCACCTCGTCGGTGACTTCGGGAGCCCGCCCCTCGAACGCGGCGAACCGCGCGATGAAGGACGCCGCGAGCTCGGGCGGCAGGCCCATGGCCGCGATGCGGGCGGCGAACGCCTCGAGCGAGCACTCCCGGTATCGCAGCGGACGACCGGTGACCTCCGCGATCACGGCCGCCATCTGGGCGTGCGTGATCGGCTCGGGCGCGGTGAGGACCGGCTTGCGTCCGAGCAGGACGTCGGTGGTGAGCGCATGCGCGGCGACTTCGGCGACGTCGCGCGGATCGACGACGGCTTCGGCGAAATCGGCGTACGGCCACTCGACGGTGTCGCCGCGCCTGAGCTGGTCGCCCCAGAGCGGGAGCGCCATGCTCGTGTAGACCTGGGGGCGCAGGCTCACCCACTCCCGCCCGCCGGACTCGACCGCCGCCTCGCATTCGCGGTTGCGGTCGCCGACGTACCGCGAGGGCTGCAGCGACAGATCCTGCTCGACGTTGTACGCGGCCAGCGCGACCAGGCGCGAGACGCCGTGCTCCCTTGCGAGGTCCGCGAACGCCGCGCAGGCGTCGCCGATCGCCCTGGCGTTGAGGAACACCGCCCGCACGCCTTCCAGATGCGCCGCCACCGTCTCCGGTCGCGACGGATCGCCGGCGACGACTTCGACCCCCGCGGGGAACGCCGCCCGGGACGGATCGCGCGTGATCGCCCGCACCTCCAGTCCCCGTGCGACGAGCGCCGCCACCAGCGGCCGGCCGACGGTGCCCGTGGCACCGGTGATGAGGATCATGATGCTCCCGCTCTCCTTGATCGCTTGGAGAACAGCGTCCCGCCCCGGGGGCTTCGGCGCATCGCACCGGCGGCCGCAATCGGACCTACGCCCCCGGGTGCAGTCGCGGCGCCGTCCGCTCCTGCGGGCGTAGGGGACCGGTCGCGCGCGGCGGCCGAGCCGACGATATCTCGAACACACGTGTTTGCGTTCTGAGGAATCGGGAGTACGCTGGCAACCCGTACATCGATGTTCGAGTTAAGGAGTCCGCCGTGTCCGCCGCCGTCCACGCCCACACCGAGAGCGAAGCGCCGCCCCTGCCGAGGCGCTGGCTCATGCTGGCCCTGCTGTGCACCGCGCAGGCGATGCTCATCATCGACATCACCGTCGTCAACATCGCGCTGCCGACGATCGGCTCCGAACTCCGCCTCGACCGGGAGGCGCTGACCTGGATCGTCACCGGCTACACCCTGGTCTTCGGCGGTCTCATGCTGTTCGGCGGCCGGCTCGCCGACCTCTTCGGCCGCCGCCGCATGCTCCTGATCGGACTGGCGCTGTTCACCGCGGCCTCGCTCGCCGCCGGACTGGCCCAGACCGGCCCGGTCCTGCTGGGCGGCCGCCTCGCCCAAGGGCTCGGCGCGGCCCTCATGGCGCCCGCGATCCTCTCCACGGTCACCACCGCCTTCCACGGCACCGAACGCCACCGCGCGCTCGGCCTGCTCTCGGCGATCGCCGGAGGCGGCGCGGCCCTCGGCGTCCTCATCGGCGGCGTGCTCACCGCCGGACCCGGCTGGCAGTGGATCTTCTACATCAACGTCCCGATCGGCGCGGTGATCCTGGCGCTCCTGCCGGGGACCCTCCCCGCCGACACTCGTGCGCCGCAGCGCGAACGCGTCGACGTGCCCGGCGCGCTGCTCGTCACCGCGGCCACCGCGGCGCTCATCTTCGGCCTGGTCCGCGCCGGCGACGACGGGTGGACCTCGGCGACCACGCTCGGGGCCCTGGCCGCCGCGGTCGTGCTCTACGCGGTCTTCGCCCTGGTCGAGCGGCGCACCGCCGCCCCGCTCATGCGCGTGGCGCTCCTGGCCCGCCGCACCGTCGTCACCGGCGCGTTCCTCATGCTCATGGCGACCGCGCTGCTGATCTCGTTCTTCTTCCTCGGGTCGCTGTACCTCCAGGACTTCGCCGAGTACTCCGCGCTGCGCACCGGCCTGCTCTTCCTGCCCGTCGCGGTCGCCACCACGATCGGCGCGCAGCTCGCCGCGCACCTCATCGGCAAAACCGGTCCGCGGCCGATCGCCGTGGCCGGGATGGTGCTCGCCGCGGCCGCATCGGCGTGGCTCGCGATGCTCGACACCGGCAGCCGCACCGTCGCCGTCGTCGCCGGACTCGCCCTGGGCGCGTTCGCACTCGGGACCCTGTTCATCACCGCCAACGCCACCGCGCTCTCGCGCGTCGACGCGCACGAGGCCGGCGTGGCCTCGGGGATGGTCACCACCTTCCACGAGCTCGGCGGCTCGATCGGCGTCGCGGTGATGTCGACGGTGGCCGCCGCGAGCATCGGTGCGGGCGCCCCGGCGCTCTCGGGGTTCACCGACGCGTTCCTCGTCTGCGCCGTCGCGTCGGGCGTCGCCGCGCTCATCGCACTGGTCCTCGTCCCGGCCGGCCGAGTCGAGCCGCGCGGCGGCCCCCACGGCCACTAGTACCCTTCAGGCATGGCCGACGGCAAGACCACCGCGTCGGCACGGCGGCCCAGCGGGCAGCGCCGTGCCGACGCCCAGCGCAGCATCGACAGGATCCTCGACGCCGGGCTCCGGCTCTACACCTCCCGGCCGGGCGTGAGCGTCGCCGAGGTCGCCGCCGCCGCCGGGGTCGGGCGCGTGACCCTGTACGGCCACTTCCCGTCCCGGACCGAGCTCGCCAAGGCCCTCCTGGAGCGGGCGTTCGCCGAGACCGAGGCCGCCTGGCGGGAGGTCGACACCTCCGGACCCGCCGACGAAGCGCTGGAGCGGGTCCTGCGCGAGCAGTGGCACCTCATGGAGCGCAACCGGAACCTGCGCGACAACATCATCGGCGACGTGTCCCCGCAGTGGCTGCGCGCCCGCCACGACCCGATCCTCAAACGCATCGAGGACCTGATCACGCGCGGCCGGGACGACGGCGCCTTCCGCACCGACCTGCCGCTGTCGTGGCTGATCACCGCCTTGTACAGCCTGGTCCACGCCGCCTCCGACGAGATCTCGGCGGGCCGCCTGACCACCGGGCAGGCCCCCGACGTCCTCGTCGCCAGCCTCAGATCCCTCTACCGGCCGTGAGCGATGCGCGGCCGGCAGATGCGTGCGCGGAAAGGCCGCAGACGGTCGTCATCGGCCGGGCCGCATCGTGCGCAGGACACCTCTTCTCGCCCACGTCGATGCGGTCCGCTTCGACCCCTGGTTCAGGGCGCGGAAACGGCGATGACGTACTCGCCTTCGGCATAGGCGACGAGCTCGAACGACGCGCCGTCGTACGTGGTGTACATCGTGCCTTCGCCGTTCGCGCGCGCGTCGTTCCAGGTGACTGAACCGAGCGGCCGGCCGTCGGCGAAGAAGGCCACGCCGATGACCCAGCCGTCGACTTCGGTGACGGCGGCGGAGGTCGCTTCGGTGTCGAGCCCGGGGTCGAGTGGGATCTCGACCGGCGCGGTCACGAATACTTCGCAGGAGCCGTCGTAGCAGGCGCCATAGTCGGTGCCGTCCGCGGCTTCGGGAAGGGCCGCGGTCGGCGACGCCGACGGTGAGGGCGCCTGCGTCGATGTCGCGCCGATCTCATCCGGCGCCGTGGTCGTCGGCTCAGGGGAGTCGTCCTCATCGGACGGACCGCAGGCGGCGAACGCGAGCAGAGTCGCGGCCGCGAGGGTGAACAGGCTGCCGGTGCGCTTCACGGTTGGACTCCTCGGCTCGAACGGATCGGGTTCCGTTGTATCCGAGACGGTCCGGGAGGGGTCCCGCTTCATCGAGCAGGGCAGCGTTCACCACCGGATGGGGGCCGGCCGTGGACGGCGGCTTCAACCTGGGGCTCGGACACCAGCGTCAAGGGCACGACGGAAGACCCGGCGGGCGAGCCGGTCCGCGACCGGCTAGGCCAGATCGACCGGGCGGACCCGCAGCTTCTCGGCGATGCGGGCGAGGGCCGCGTGGTCGTCCGCGTCGAGGCGGTCGAGGGCGGCCTCGCGCACGGCGCGCACATGCACGGGCGCGGCGGCGACCACGGCCGCGTACCCGGCGTCGGTGAGCGCGGCGAGGGTATAGCGCCCGTCGGCGGGGTCGGGGGAGCGCTCGAGCCAGCCGCGCTGCTCGAACCGCTTGGCCACGTTGGAAAGGCGCGAGAGGGACCCGTTCGCGAGGAACGCCAGTTCGCTCATGCGCATGCGCCGGTCCGGGGCCTCGGAGACGTGGCTGAGGACCAGGTACTCGAACAGGCTCATCCCGCACTCGCGCTGCAGCGGCGCCTCCAACCGCTCGGGCAGGAGGTAGATGAGCGAGACGAGGCCGGTCCAGGCCTCCTTCTCGGCCGGGTCGAGCCATCGCACCGGGCCGGCGTCGCGGCCCTCGGCGTCCGCAGTCGTGGGCATGGCGGCAGTCTACCGAGCCGCCATTGACTTCACGCTTGAAGTGAATGTGCTAGGTTTACTTCAAGCGTGAAGTCAATGGGAAGGAAGCGCCATGGACGAGCCCCAGTTCTTCATCACCCCGGGGGCGGGAGAGCAGTTGCACGCGCTCCTCGGATACAGCCAGGCGGTGCGCATCGGCGACCGCGTCGAGATCTCCGGCCAGGGCGGCTGGAACGACGAGCTCGAATTCCCCGAGGACCTCGAAGAGGAGATCGTGCGCGCCTTCGACAACGTCGAGCGCACCCTCGCCACCGCCGGGGCCACCTGGGCCGACGTGGTCCACGTCAACTCCTACCACCTGCCCGACGACCCCGCCTTCATCGGCGATCGACCCACCCGGGTCATGGCCGAGCAGTTCCGCAAGCGCATGGGCGGGCGCGCCCCGATCTGGACCCAGACCGGCGTCGCCGCCCTCGGCGCACCCGGTATGCGCGTCGAGATCCGCGTGAGCGCGGTCGTCCGCGACTAGCGCCCGCGCCGGCTCGGTCGCCGAGCGACCGACCGGCGGTCGTTCACGATCGACGACCTCCGTGGCGAGGGGCGGCCGGCTCCGGCGGGGTCGTGCCGACCGACGCCGTCTCTCCACCGGCTCAGCCACGTCTGCGCAGGTCGCGGCCCCCCGTCCTCATGACAAGCGGCCGGTCCCCAATGGGGCCGGCCGCTTTCGCGTGCCCGGGCCGGGCGGCGCCTCGGCAAAAAAATCCGCGAGAGCAGGAACATTTTTATGGACGTCGCGTTCATATCATGGTTTAATGGTCTCATCGTTCATATAACTGAGGAGGGACCCCCATGTCCAACACCGACACCAGCGCAACGCCTCGCGTCGCCCTCGTCACCGGCGGCTCGGGCGGCATCGGCCACGCGATCGTCCAGCGCCTGACCGCCGACGGCTTCGCGGTCGCCGTGCACTACGCCGGCAACGCGCAGCGGGCGCAGGACATCGTCGACGAGGTCGTCGCGGGAGGCGGCCGCGCGATCGCGGTCGGCGGCGACGTCGCCGACGAGAATGCGATGGCCGCCGCGTTCGACGCGGTCGAAACCGAACTCGGCGGCATCGACGTGGTCGTCAACACGGCCGGCATCATGATCCTGTCGCCGGTGGCGAGCCTCGACCTGGCGGACCTGGACCGCATGCACCGCACCAACATCCGCGGCAGCTTCGTGGTCTCCCGACTCGCCGCGAACCGGCTCCGCGGCGGCGGCGCGCTGATCAACGTCTCCACCAGCCAGACCAGGCTCCAGCACCCCACCTACGCGCCGTACGCGGCGAGCAAGGCCGCCGTGGAGGCGCTGACACTGATCCTCGCCCGCGAACTGCGCGGCAAGGACATCACCGTCAACGCGATCGCGCCCGGGCCGACGGCCACGGCGCTGTTCCTCGAGGGCAAGGACCAGCAGACGATCGACCGGCTCGCCTCGCTGCCGCCGCTGGAGCGCCTCGGCACCCCGGACGACATCGCCGAGGTCGCCGCGTTCCTCGCCGGACCGGCCCGGTGGATCAACGGGCAGGTCATCTTCCCCAACGGCGGCATCGCCTGAGCCGCAGCCGCTTCCCATCGCATTCAACGCAAAAGGAGATCACCGTCATGGACACCAGCAGCAACGTCGTCGTCATCACCGGAACATCGAGCGGGTTCGGGAACCTCACCGCCCGCGCGCTCGCGGCCGCCGGTCACACCGTCTACGCCGGAATGCGGGCCACCGCGGGTCGCAACGCGCCCGCCGTGCGGGCACTCGCCGACCTCTCCGCCGCGGAGGGGGTCGATGTGCGCGGCATCGAGATGGACGTGCAGGACCAGGGCTCGATCGATGCCGCCGTTGCGCAGATCATCGCCGAGCAGGGCCGGATCGACGTGCTCGTCCACAACGCGGGCCACATGGTGCTCGGGCCGACCGAGGCGTTCACCCCTGAGCAGATCGTGGCGCAGTACGACGTGAACGTCGTCTCCACCCAGCGCGTCAACCGGGCCGTGCTCCCGCACCTGCGCGAGCAGGGGTCGGGGCTGGTGGTCTGGGTCGGCTCGTCCTCGACGCTCGGCGGCCACCCGCCGTTCCTCGCCCCGTACTTCGCGGCGAAGGCCGGCATGAACGCACTGGCCGAGAGCTACGCGGCCGAGCTGATCAAGTTCGGGGTCGAGACCTCGATCGTCGTCCCCGGCGCGTACACCAGCGGCACGAACCACTTCGCCCACGCCGGCGTCCCCGAGGACGCCGACCGCGCCCGCGAGTACGACGCCCTGTACGGCCTCCTGCGTGAGAACATGGCGCAGAAGCTGCACGACATCTTCCCGGAGGGGCACACCGCCGACGAGGTGTCGGACGAGATCGTCCGCATCGTCGGCCTCCCCGCAGGGCGGCGCCCCTTCCGCGTGACGGTGGACCCGACCCGCGACGGCAGCGAGGTCGTCTCCACGGTCTACGACCGGATCCGTCACGACTTCTTCCACCGCATCGGCATCGAGGAGCTGCTGACGCCGGAGGCGAGCAGGTGACCGCGAGCCCGTCCCTCAAGTCGAGCAAGGAGAATGAACCCATGCGCACCACCGTCCCCGCCGCTCCCCTGAGGGTCCGCCGATGACCGACCGGACGACGGCCCCCGCGGGCCGAGGCCGCGGTCGCCGCCCCGCCGAGGAAGTGCGCGCCGACGTCCTGGAGGCCGTCGGCGCGCTCATCCTCAGCGAGGGCCTCGCGGACCTCACCTTCGAACGGGTCGCGCGCGAGGCCGGAGTCAGCAAGACCACCCTCTACAAATGGTGGCCTTCCAAGGGCGCGCTCGCCCTCGACGGCTACTTCCACGCCGTCGAGGAGACCCTCGCATTCGACGACACCGGCGACATCCGGGCCGACCTGCTCAGCCAGCTCCTCGCCTTCACCCGCCTCATGACGCAGACGCCGGCGGGCCGGGCGCTGCTCGAACTGATCGGCGAGTCGCAGACGGACGCCGAACTGGCGGTCGCCTACCGGCAGCTCTACTCCTCCCAGCGGCGGCGCCTCGCCGGCGACCGCCTCCTGAAGGCCCGGCGGCAGGGGCAGATCCGGTCCGACGTGGACGTGCAGATCGTGGTCGACCAGCTCTGGGGAGCCGTCTACCACCGACTCCTCATCCCCGACGAACCCGTCACCGAGGACTTCGCCCGCGGGCTCGTCGCCAACCTGCTCGACGGGATCGTCCCGGCGAGCCGGTGACACCGGTTCAGGTCGGGCGGTGCTCGACTTCGCGCGCGCCCCGGAAGGCCCGCATCGCGAAGATCCCGACCGCCGCGGCCGTCGCCGCCAGCAGCAGTAGGCCGAGCATGTAGCTGCCGGTCAGCTCGTACACCGCGCCCATCACCAGGGGCGGGAAGTACCCGCCGAGGCCGCCGGCGGCGCCGACGATCCCGGTGACGCCGCCGACGCGGGCCGGCTCGACCCGTTCGGCCACGAGGGCGAACACGCCGCCGGTGCCGAGGCCCAGGAACAGCGCCATGAGGACGAACGCGGTCCCGGCGGGTATCTCGGGAGGCGGTTCGAACGCGAGGACGACGGCCATGACCGAGGCGCCGAAGAACGAGGCCAGGCAGACCCTGAGCGGGCCGACCCGGTCGGAGAGGCTCCCGCCAACGGGCCGGGCGACGACCGCGGCGAGGCTGAACCCGGCGGTCCGCAGGCCCGCTTCGGTCTGCGCGAAGCCGTAGGCGGTGGTGAGCATGGTGGGCAGGTAGGTCGAGAAGGCGACGAAACCGCCGAACGCGATGGCGTACAGCAGCGCCATCTGCCAGGTGACCTTGAGCCGCATGACGGTCTTGAGCCGCGGCAGCGCGGGCTCCTTCGCGGGCCGCCACTGCGGGGCGTCGCGCACGAACGCCCAGCAGACCAGCCCCATCGCGGCGAGCGCGGCGCACATGAGCAGGTGGGTGGGCAGGAGTCCGACACCGTCGACCAGGCGCGGGGTGAGGAACGCCGAGAGGGCGGTGCCGCCCATGCCGGCGCCGAAGACCCCCGTGGCGAAGCCGCGCTTCGCGGGCGGGTACCAGGCGTTGACGAACGGGATGCCGACCGCGAAGGAGGTTCCCGCGACGCCGAGCAGGAATCCCGAGGCGAGCAGGGCCGCGTAGGAGTTCCCGGAGAGCCCGACGAGGAGCACCGGGACGGTCGCGGCGAAGCACGTCGCGGTGAGCATGGCCCGGCCGCCGAACCGGTCGGTGAGGATGCCGGCGGGTATGCGCCCGACGGCGCCGACCAGGACCGGGAACGCGACGAGGACCGAGGTCTGCGTCGGGTTCAGGCCGAGCTGCTCGGAGTAGGTCTTGGACAGCGGGCCGATCAGGTTCCACGCCCAGAAGGTGAGCACGAACGCGGCGGTGGCGAGGGCGAGGTTGGCTCCGGCCCCGCGCTGCACCGGAGCGGACGCTTCGGGCGTTCCCATCGGGCGGCCTCCTCGCTGCAGCGGATCCAGGGACGCGGTCCCGGCGGTGATCCGCCGCGGCCGGTTCGAGCACAGGGCCCGCGGACAGTATGACGATTGCACCCTCCGTTCGGGGCAAAAGCCCCTAATCTGGACCGCGGGCTCCCGGTTCGATCCAGCGGGTCGCCGGGACCGACAGAAGGGAACACGCAGGTGGACCAGACGGACCAGGCGCCGAGCGCCGCCGACCTGCTGCTGCGCACCGGGGTGTTCCTCACCCGGTCCGGTTCCACCGAGGACCTCCGCGCGGTGTTCAAGGAGGGCGGGCGCGAAGGGGACGTGTTCTACCGCGACCGCTGGAGCCACGACAAGGTCGTCCGCTCCACGCACGGCGTCAACTGCACGGGCTCCTGCTCGTGGAACGTGTACGTCAAGGACGGCATCATCACCTGGGAGACCCAGGCGACCGACTACCCGTCGGTGGGGCCGGACCGGCCCGAGTACGAACCGCGCGGGTGCCCGCGCGGGGCCGCGTTCTCCTGGTACACCTACTCGCCCACGCGGGTGCGGTTCCCGTACGGGCGCGGCGTCCTCGTCGAGATGTTCCGCGAGGCCAAGGCCCGCCTCGGCGACCCGGTCGCGGCGTGGGCCGCGATCACCACCGACCCGGAGCGGCGCCGCCGCTACCAGTCCGCGCGCGGCAAGGGCGGGCTGGTGCGCATCACCTGGGACGAGGCGATCGAGATCGCCGCGGCCGCGCACGTGCACACCGTCGGCGCGTACGGGCCCGACCGGATCGCCGGGTTCTCGCCGATCCCGGCGATGTCGCAGGTCTCCCACGGCGTCGGCGCGCGGTTCGTGAACCTCATCGGCGGCTCCATGCTCTCGTTCTACGACTGGTACGCGGACCTGCCGGTCGCCTCGCCGCAGGTCTTCGGCGACCAGACCGACGTGCCCGAGTCCGGGGACTGGTGGGACGCCGCCTATCTCATGCTGTGGGGCTCGAACGTGCCGGTCACCCGCACCCCTGACGCGCACTGGATGGCCGAGGCCCGCTATCGGGGCCAGAAGGTCGTCACCGTCGCCCCCGACTACAACGACGCCGCGAAGTTCGCCGACGAATGGCTCGCCCCGCACCCGGGCACCGACGGCGCCCTCGCGATGGCGATGGGCCACGTGATCCTCAGGGAGCACTTCGCGGAGCAGCGCACCGAAGCGTTCGACGCGTACGTGCGCAAGTACACCGACCTGCCGTTCCTGGTCGAGCTCGTCGAGCGCGGCGGCACGCTGGTCCCGGGCGGGTTCCTGCGGCGCGACGCCCTCCCGGGGGAGGAGCCCTACGCGGAGTGGAAGCCGGTGTTCATCGACGACGGCACCGGAGAGCCGGTCGCCCCGAACGGCACGCTCGGGCACCGCTGGGACGAGGACCGCCCCGGCCGCTGGAACCTCGACCTCCAGGGCGTCACACCGCGGCTCTCCCTCTACCGTGACGGCGGCGAGAACGCCGCGATCGCGCTGCCGCGCTTCGACAGCGCTGCCGGTACCGCCGCCGGTCCCGTCGACGGCGCCGGCGGGGGTACCGCGGTGCGCGGCGTCCCGGTCCACCGGGTCGCGGGCCGCCTGGTCACCACCGTGTTCGACCTGCTGCTCGCCCAGTACGGCGTCGCCCGGCCCGGCCTGCCCGGGCAGTGGCCCACCGGCTACGACGACGCGGACGAGCCGTGCACGCCCGCGTGGGCCGAATCGCTCACCTCGGTGAAGGCCGAGCGGATCGCGCGCATCGCCCGCGAGTTCGCCGCCACCGCAAGGGACTCGGGCGGGCGCGCGATGATCGTCCTCGGTGCGGGTACGAACCAGTGGTTCCACGGCGACACCATGTACCGCGCGTTCCTGACCCTGCTGCTGCTCACCGGCTGCCAGGGCAGGAACGGCGGCGGCTGGGCCCACTACGTCGGCCAGGAGAAGTGCCGGACCCTGACCGGTTGGGCCGCATACGCCTCCGCGATGGACTGGACCCGCCCCGCCAGGTTCACGGCCTCCACTCCGTACTGGTACCTGCACACCGACCAGTGGCGCTACGACACCTACGACGCCGGCGCGCTCACCTCGCCGACCGGCCCGGGCGAGCTGTCCGGCCGCCACACCGCCGACCTCGTCGCCGCCTCGGCCCGCATGGGCTGGATGCCGTCCTACCCGACCTTCGACCGCAACCCGCTCCTCCTCGCACAGGAGGCGAAGGAGGCCGGCCTCGAACCGGGCGCGTACATCGCCCGCGAGCTCGCCTCCGGGGACCTCCGGTTCGCATGCGAGGACCCCGACGCGCCCGAGAACTGGCCCCGCGTCCTCACGGTCTGGCGCGCGAACCTGTTCGGCTCCTCCGCGAAAGGCGACGAGTACTTCCTCAAGCACCTGCTCGGCACCCAGAACGCCGTCCAGGGCGAGGAGGCCGCGCCCGACCGGCGGCCCGCCGACCTCGTATGGCACGGCCGGGCTCCCCAGGGCAAGCTCGACCTCCTGCTCTCCCTCGACTTCCGCATGACCAGCACGACGCTGCTCTCCGACCTCGTGCTCCCCGCCGCCACCTGGTACGAGAAGCACGACCTGTCCACAACGGACATGCATCCGTTCGTCCACGCCTTCTCGCCCGCGATCGACCCGCCCTGGCAGGCCCGCACCGACTTCGAAGCGTTCCACGCCCTCGCGCAGCGCTTCTCCGAACTCGCCGAAGACCACCTCGGCACCGCCGTCGACCTCGTCGCCGCCCCGCACCAGCACGACACCCCCGGAGAACTCGCGCAGCCCGGCGGCACCGCACCCGACTGGAAGGCCCGGGGCGCACTCCCCGTCCCCGGAAGGACCATGCCCGCCATCATCGCCGTCGAACGCGACTACACCGCCGTCGCCGCCAAGATGGGCGCGCTCGGGCCCCTCGCCGAGACCAAGGGCCTCCCCGTCAAAGGCGTCTCCTTCACACCCGACGTCGAGATCGGATGGCTCGGCGAGCGCTGCGGCACCGTCGCCGAAGGCCCCGCCGCAGGCCGCCCCCGCCTCGACACCGACGTCAAGGCCTGCGAGGCGATCCTCGCCCTCTCCGGCACCAGCAACGGCCGCCTCGCCGCCCAGGGCTTCCAGCGCCTCGCCGCCCGCACCGGCACCGACTTCGGCGAACTCGTCCACGGCTCGGCCGAGCGCCGCGTCGTCTTCGCCGACGCGCAGCGCGGCCCCACCGCCGTCGGCGCCAGCCCCGAATGGTCCGGCAAGGAGGCCTACGACCGGCGCTACTCGCCCTTCACCATCAACCTCGAACACGACAAGCCCTGGCACACCCTCACCGGCCGCATGCACTTCTACCTGGACCACGACTGGATGCACGAGTTCGGCGAGGCCCTCCCGGTCTACCGGCCGCCCCTGAACATGGCCGCGCTGTTCGGCGAACCCGAGATCGGCCCGACCGGCGAGAAGGCCGTCGCCGTCCGCTACCTCACACCGCACTCCAAATGGTCCATCCACTCCGAGTACCAGGACAACCTGCTCATGCTCACCCTCTCGCGCGGCGGCCCGAACATCTGGATGAGCCCGCAGGACGCCGACGCCATCGGCGCGAAGGACAACGACTGGGTCGAGGCCGTCAACCGCAACGGCGTCGTCGCCGCCCGACTCGTCGTCTCCCACCGGATCCCGCACGGCACCGTCTTCATGCACCACGCGCAGGAACGCGTCGTCGACGTCCCCAAGACCGAGACCACCGGCAAGCGCGGCGGCATCCACAACTCGCTCACCCGCCTCCTCGTCAAACCCACCCACCTCATCGGCGGCTACGCCCAGTTCTCTTACGCGTTCAACTACATCGGCCCCACCGGCAACCAGCGCGACGAGATCACCGTCGTCCGCAAGCGCACCACGGAGGTCCACTACTGATGGCACGCATCGGCAAGGTCATGGCCCAGGTCGCCATGGTCATGAACCTCGACAAGTGCATCGGCTGCCACACCTGCTCGGTCACCTGCAAGCAGGCGTGGACCAACCGCTCCGGCGTCGAATACGTCTGGTTCAACAACGTCGAGACCCGTCCCGGCCAGGGCTACCCGCGCCGCCACGAGGACCAGGAGCGCTGGCAGGGCGGTTGGAAGCGCACGGCCGCAGGCAGACTCAAACCCCGCGCGGGCGGGCGGCTCAAGAAGCTCGCCACGATCTTCGCCAACCCGAAGATGCCCGCGATCCAGGACTACTACGAGCCCTGGACGTACGACTACGAGCACCTGGTCTCGGCCCCGCTCGGCGACGACATCCCCGGCGCGCGGCCCCGCTCCCTCCTCTCCGGCGACCCCATGCAGATCAAGTGGAGCGCCAACTGGGACGACGACCTCGCCGGCGGCGAGGAACTCGGCTCGCAGGACCCGATCGTCCAGAAGATCGGCGACAAGGTCCGGTTCGAGTACGAGCAGTCCTTCATGTTCTACCTGCCGCGCATCTGCGAGCACTGCCTCAACCCCAGCTGCGTCGCCTCGTGCCCGTCCGGCGCCATGTACAAGCGCGCCGAGGACGGCATCGTCCTCGTCGACCAGGACCAGTGCCGCGGCTGGCGCATGTGCGTCACCGGCTGCCCCTACAAGAAGGTCTACTTCAACCACAAGACCGGCAAGGCCGAGAAGTGCACGCTCTGCTACCCGCGCATCGAGGTCGGCATGCCCACCGTCTGCTCCGAGACCTGCGTCGGGCGCCTGCGGTACCTCGGCGTCGTCCTCTACGACGTCGAGCGCGTCGGCAAGGCCGCCGCCGTCAAGGACGAGCGGGACCTGTACGCGGCCCAGCTCGACGTCTTCCTCGACCCCGGCGACCCCGACGTCCAGGCGGCCGCGGCCCGCGACGGCATCCCCGCGCGCTGGATCGAGTCCGCGCGCCGGTCCCCGGTGTACCAGCTGGCCAAGCATTTCGCGGTCGCACTGCCGCTGCATCCGGAGTACCGGACGATGCCGATGGTCTGGTACATCCCGCCGCTCTCGCCCGTCGTCGACGCCCTCAGCGAGACCGGCCACGACGGCGAGGACGCCGGGAACCTGTTCGCCGCCATCGACGCCCTCCGCATCCCGGTCGAGTACCTCGCGGAGCTGTTCACCGCGGGCGACCCGGCGCCGGTGAAGCGCGTGCTCGCGAAGCTGGCGGCGATGCGCTCGTACATGCGCCGCATCAACCTCGGCCAGGCGCCCGACGAGGCCATCGCGACCGCGGTCGGCATGACCGGCGCCGACGTCGAAGCGATGTACCGCCTCCTCGCCGTCGCCAAGTACGACGAGCGGTACGTCGTGCCGACCGCGTACGGCGTGGACGAGGCCGACCGCGGCGTCATCGAGGAGATCGGGTGCAGCCTCGACTTCGAGGGCGGCCCCGGCATGGGAGGCATGGGCGGCGGCGCTCCCTTCGGCGAGGCGTCCGGCAGGCCCCAGGCGGCCGCCGTCGAGAACTTCCACGCCCTGCGCGACCGCCAGACCAGCGACGGCCACACCGGCCCGCCCCGCCGCGTCAACCTCCTCAACTGGGACGGCAAGGGCCGCCCGGCCGGCCTCTTCCCCGAACGCGACCAGAAGGCCGGCACCGCACCGGCCCGCGACCCCGAGAGCCGCAACCCCGAGAACAAGGAGCCACAGTGAACGAGACCGCGGTCGTCCGCCAAGCCGCCGCCATGCTGCTCACCTACCCCGACCAGCGCTTCTACGACCGCCTGCCCCTCGTCGCGGCCGCAGCCGCCGAGCTCGGCACCGCCGCCGGCCGAGCGCTGGCCTCCTGCTGCGACCACGCCGCGCGCACCCCCGCCCTCCGCCTCGGCGCCGAGTACGTCGAGACGTTCGACCTCAAACGCAAGCGGTCCCTGCACCTGACCTACTACACCGACGGCGACACCAGGCGGCGCGGCCACGCGCTGGCGAGCATCAAGGAGGTCTATCGCGCCTGCGGCTGGACGCTCGACGCGGCCGAGCTCCCCGACCACCTGGCCGTGGTCCTCGAATTCTCGGCCAGGGGGGATGCGGCGCAAGGAGAGCGCCTACTCGTCCGCTTCCAGCCGGGCATCGAGCTCCTCTGGGCCGCCCTCGGCGAACGCGGGAGCCCGTACGCGGCCGTCCTCGACGCCGTGGCCGCCACGCTCCCGCCTCCGGACGAGGCGCGCCGCGAGGCCGCCCGCCTCGCCGCCGCCGGGCCGCCGACCGAGGACGTCGGCCTCGACCCCTACGGGAAACCGCGGAGCGGCGCCGTCCTCCTGGGGATGCCCGCGAAGGCGGGAGCCGGGCGATGACACCGTCGGCACTGGACTACCTGCTCTGGGGCGCACTGCCGTACGTCGTCCTCGCCGTCCTCGTCGGCGGCACCGTCTGGCGCTACCGCTACGACCGCTTCGGCTGGACCACCCGCTCATCTCAGCTCTACGAGTCCAGGCTCCTGCGCATCGCCAGCCCGACGTTCCACTTCGGACTACTGGTGGTGATCATCGGCCACGTGGTGGGCCTCCTGATCCCCGAGCGCTGGACGGACGCCGTTGGGATCACGGACGACGCGTATCACGTGACCGCGCTGTCGCTGGGCGCCCTCGCGGGGGTGACCACGCTCGGCGGCATCGCCCTGCTCATCTGGCGCCGCCGCACCACCGGCCCGGTCTTCAGCGCCACCACCGTCAACGACAAGGTCATGTACCTGGTGCTGGTGGCGGCGATCCTCGCGGGCCTGGCGACGACGCTGCTCTCGGCGGTCGCGGGCCTGACCGGTGCCCCGGAGGTCGACTACCGCGAGACGGTCTCGGTCTGGTTTCGGAGCGTCTTCGTGCTCCAGCCCGACGTCGCGGCGATGTCGGCGGCCTCGGGCGCCTTCAAGCTCCACGCTCTCATCGGTCTCGCCCTGTTCGCCCTCTTCCCGTTCACCAGGCTGGTCCACGCCTTCAGCGCCCCCGTCGGGTACCTGTTCCGGCCCTACGTGGTCTACCGGTCCCGCGACCGGCGGCCGACCGCGGCCACCCGGCCGATCCGCCGCGGCTGGAGCTGAGCCGCGGCAGCGTCCGCCGGGATGGTCGAACGGCGCGGAGCCGGCCGGGCCGTCAAGGGAGGCGCAGTTCCACGGCCGCCAGGCGCTCCGGCTCGGCGAACGCCTCGATCGCGGCGATCCTGTCGCCCTTGAACGACACCGTCAGCACCAGCCGCAGCTTGCCGCGCGGCGCCAGGACCACGCCGACGTCGCCGTTCAGCAGCACCGCCTGGGTCCACTGGCCCGCACCGGAGAACGCCTCCGCGATGGCCCGGGCCCCGAACATCTCGGTTCCCGCGCCCAGCAGTCGCGCCGCCTCGTCCGGCCGGTACGTCGCCTCCGGGTCGAGCATCGACAGCAGCGTCGCGAACTCGCCGTCCCGCGCGGCCTGCATGAACGCGTCGACCGCACGGAAGCGCCGCAGCCGGTCGCCGGCATCCGCCTCGCCCTGGTCGCGGACCCGCCGCCGGGCGCGGCTGGCGATCCGCTGCGTGGTCTCCGGGCTGCGGTCCACGATCGGCGCGATGTCGGCGAACGGCACCGCGAACAGGTCGTGCAGCACGAACGCCAGCCGCTCGACCGGCGACAGCGCCTCCATGACCACCAAGAGCGCCAAGCCGACCGAATCGGCCATGACCAGCTCCGCCTCGGGATCGGACCGCCGGAGCAGCCGCACCGCCGGCTCGACGGGCCGCTCGTCGAGCGGATCCTCGCGCCGCGACTTGCGCGACCGCAGCAGGTCCAGGCACACCCGGCTCACCACCGTCGTCAGCCAGCCCCGGAGGTTCTCGACCCCGCTCACGTCCGCGCGAGCGGCCTTGATCCACGCCTCCTGGACCGCGTCCTCGGCTTCGCTCAGCGAACCGAGCATCCGGTACGCCACCGCTCGCAGATGAGCGCGGTGCTCCTCGAATCGCTCGGCCGACAACGTTCCTTCGTCCATCTGTCTGGTTTCCCCGTCGCCATCCGTCAACAGCAGTAAGGAACGAGATCGTACGCCGACCGGCCGCAACGGCAGGCCGGTCGGGCGGCGGACCCGTTCCACATGAAGGCCCGACCGACTATCACTGCAAAGGAACCGACCATGAACACCGTCCTCTGGATCCTCACCGGGCTGCTCGCCGCGGCGCTCCTCGTCAGCACTTCGAAGGCGTTCGTTCCCAGGGAGAAGATCGCCTCGGCCGGTCCGACCGCCGAATGGGTCCTCGACTTCAGCCCCGCCGCGCTGCGAGGCATCGCGGCCCTCGAATTCCTGGCCGCGATCGGTCTGATCCTCCCCGCGGTCCTCGGCATCGCCCCGGTCCTGGTCCCTGTGACGGCCACCTGCGTCGCGCTCCTGTTCGTCGGTGCGACCGCCGTGCGCCTGCGCCGCGGCGAACGCAAGACGGTCGTGGGCGACCTCGTCTACCTGGCGATCGCGGTCTTCATCGCCATCGGCCGCTTCGGCCCCTGGGCGTTCACGAGCTGAGCGCCCACCGGGAGCCGGTGGCGCCGTCCGGCGCCACCGGCTCGGGTTCACCAGTTCTTGACCGCGGGCTGCCTCGTCGGGACGTTGAGGCGGTTGAAGAGGTTCGTCATGCCGATCATCAGCAGGATGGCGGCGAGGGCCTCTTCGTCGTAGTGTTTCGCGGCCTCGAGCCAGATCTCGTCGGTGACCGCGTCCGGCCGGTCGGCGATCCGGGTCGCCGCCTCGGCCAGCGCCAGCGCGGCGCGCTCGGCCTCGGTGAACAGCGGCGATTCGCGCCAGACGGCGACCGAGTGGAGCCGGTCGTCCGTCTCGCCCTTCTGCTTCGCCTGCTCGACCCCGAAGACGACGCATCCGGCGCAGCCGTTGATCTGGCTCGCGCGCAGGTGCACCAGTTCAAGCGTGCTCTCGGGCACGTCGGCCGCGACGATGGCCTTGTTGAGCGCGCCGATCGCCTTGTAGGCGTCGGGGAGCACCATTGCGGGGCTGGTCATGCGAGCTTCCATTGACTTCCTCCGTGTTCTCGTCCGGATTCGCTTGCACAGCGTTGACGGACGGAAGCGAAGGAACCAGACGGATTCCCGAAGGATATTTTCCGACCGAATCCCCGTGCCGACTCGTGGCCGGCGATCACGAGTCCTTCGCCGGTTGCGGTGCCCCCGTCCGCCGGTGGCCGTTCCGGTCCGGCAGTGCGACGCGGCCTGCGAGTGGCGAAGCGCGACAGGACCCGGGAGCGTCCTGGGCCGGCGGCCGCCCGCCCGTGCGGTGCCGCGGCATGAGGAGTTCTCGGCTGCTGCGGATGCTGTAGGGTTGCGGCTGGTGTGCCGGGAAGTCTGGTCGGCGAACGCTGTCGTCGACCCGAACGGAGCCCATCCGTGCCCACCGCCACCAAGGAGCCCTGGAAGTCCCCGATCTGGCGGGACCAGCCCACGTTCCTGTACTCGCGCAAGCCCCTCGCCCGCTGGGTCGGGCGCCCGGCCGCCGAGTTCCTCAAGATCGAGCCCGCCGCCGGCGTGGTCCTCGTCGTCTGCGCCGCCGTCGCGATGCTGTGGGCGAACTCGCCGTGGGCCGCCTCCTACGAGTCCCTGTGGGGCCTGGACATCTCGATCCACGTGGGCGACTTCGAGCTGCACCACTCGCTGCGGGACTGGATCAACGACGGCCTGATGGCGGTCTTCTTCTTCGTGGTCGGCATGGAGATCAAGTCCGAGATCGTCTCGGGCGAACTGCGGCAGGTCCGCAACGCGGTCGCGCCGGTGGCCGGCGCCATCGGCGGCATGGCCGTTCCGGCCCTCATCTTCGCGGCGTTCAACGCCGGGGGAGAAGGCTCCGGAGGCTGGGGCATTCCCATGGCCACCGACATCGCCTTCGCCGTGGGCGTGCTCGCCCTCTTCGGCTCGCGCATCCCGTCGGCGGCGAAGGTGTTCCTGCTGACCCTCGCGATCGTCGACGACCTCGGGGCGATCGCCGTCATCGCGATCTTCTACACCGACGACCTGTCCATGCCCTGGCTCGCCGCCGCAGGCGTCATCCTCGCCCTCGCGATCGGGCTCCGCCTGCTCAACGTGTGGTCCGGCCCGGTCTACCTCGTCATCGGCGTCGCCCTGTGGCTGGCGACCCTCGAGTCGGGGATCCACGCCACCGTCGCCGGTGTCGCCATGGGCCTGATCATCTCCGCCAAGCCGCTGCTGGACCCCGATGCGGCCCACGCCAAAGCGCAGGAGCTGGCGAAGCAGGGCCTGACGGTCGAGGAGACCGAGCAGCTCGTGCGGCTCACCAGGGACGCGCAGCCGCCGACGCACCGCCTCCAGCACGAGCACCACCCGTTCTCCTCGTTCGTGGTGCTCCCGCTGTTCGCGCTCGCCAACGCCGGCGTCGCGCTGTCCGGCGACCTGCTGGCGACCGCCGCCACGTCGGCGGTGACGCTCGGCATCGTGCTCGGCCTGGTCGCGGGCAAGACGATCGGGATCACCGCCGCCACCTGGCTCGCGGTCAAGACCGGGGCCGGGCGCCTTCCCGAGGGCACCGGCTGGCCGCTGCTGACGGGCATCGCCGCCGTCGCGGGCATCGGCTTCACCGTCGCGCTGTTCATCACCGAACTGGCCTTCCACGGCGCCGAGACGGCACTGCTCACCGATGAGGCGAAGATCGGCGTCCTCGCCGGGTCGGTCGCCGCCGCGCTCATCGGCGCCGCGATCGTCGCCATGACCGCACCCAAGCGGAGCGCCGGCACCGCCGACTGAAGGGCGGGCCAGGCCCCCCGTCCGCCGCGACGCGTCGAACCCGCCGTCGGTCGACGGGTTGTTGACGGAATATTGACGGGATCGCTACGGCGTCCCCGCGGCGGCCCGCAGCCCGCGTCGGACTCGCCGTCCGAGGCCGTGACCTGGTGTTCCACGCTCGGACGGCAGCTGCGAGGCCGTCCGGGCGGCGGCCCGGTCGCGGTTATCGTCCAGGAGTGATCCGATCGCTGCAGCACCCGGCCAGGCTGGTGCCGTTGGCGTTCCTGGCGCTCATCCTCGCCGGCACCGGGCTGCTCATGCTCCCGGTCGCGACCGAGGACGGCCGGGCCGCGCCGGTGCTGACGGCCCTGTTCACCGCGGTCTCGGCGGTGTCAGTGACCGGCCTCGTCGTGGTCGACACCGGCACCTACTGGTCCGGTTTCGGCGAGGCGGTCGTCACCGCCCTCATCCAGATCGGCGGGTTCGGGATCATCATGGCCGGCACCCTGCTGGGCGTCCTGGTCCTCGGCAGGCTGCGGCTGCGCGGCCGGCTGCTGGCGCAGTCCGAGAACAGCTCGGTGCGGCTGGGCGACGTCCGCACCCTGGTCGGCCAGATCGCGCTGCTGACCGTCGTCGTCGAGGCCGCCACCGCGGTCGTGCTCGCCTTCCGCTTCCGCATCCACTACGGGTACGGGGCGGCCGACGCGGTCTGGCACGGCGTGTTCCACTCGGTCGCGTCCTTCAACAACGCCGGATTCGGCCTCGAGGCCGACAGCCTCATGGGGTTCGTGACCGACCCGGTGGTCACGTTGACGGTCAGCGCCGCGGTCATCATCGGCGGCATCGGGTTCCCGGTGATGGTCGAAGCACTGCGCAACGCCCGCAGAGCGGCCCGACGGGGAAGCGGACGCGGCCACGCCAGGATCGCGTGGTCGCTGCACACGCGCATCACCGCCGTCATGACCGGTGTCCTGCTCGCGGTCGGGTTCGCCGGCTACGCGGTCCTGGAATGGCGCAACCCGGCGACGCTCGGCCCGCTCGGTGCCGGCGACAAGCTGCTGGCGGCGTTCGTGGCCGGCACCCAGCCCCGCACCGCCGGGTTCAACAACCTCGACGTCAGCGCGCTCACCCCCGAGACGCTGCTGCTGACCGACGCGCTCATGTTCATCGGCGGCGGCCCGGCCGGAACCGCGGGCGGCATCAAGGTCACGACGTTCGCGCTCCTGGCGGTCGTGATCTGGTCGGAGATCCGCGGCGAGCCGGACGTGGCCGTCTTCGGCCGCGCCATCCCCGCGGAGACGCAGCGCCAGGCGCTCACCGTCGCGCTCCTGGGCGTCGCCGCCGTCGCGATGGGGACCGCGGTCATCATGGTCGACACCGGCTTCGGCCTCGACCGGGTCCTGTTCGAAGCCGTCTCGGCGTTCGCCACCGTGGGCCTGTCCACCGGGATCACCCCCGACCTGCCGCCGGCCAGCCAGATCGCGGTCATCATCCTCATGTTCATCGGCCGCGTCGGGACCGTCGCCGTCGCCGCCGCGCTCGCCCTGCGCACCCGCCGCCGCCTCTACACCTTCCCGGAGGAACGGCCCCTGGTGAGCTGACCGGCACTTGACACCCCAGAATGTTAGGGACTAACATTCTGGGATGAGTGCGAAACGCCTCCGGACCCGCGAGCGCCTGAGCGAATGCGCGCTCGACCTGTTCGAGGCCCAAGGCTTCGCGGCCACCAGCGTCGCGCAGATCGCGAACGCCGCCGGCGTCACCGAGATGACCTTCTTCCGCCACTTCGGCAGCAAGGAGCAGGCGGTCCTGACCGACCCCTTCGACCCGGCCATCGCCGAAGCCGTCGGGGCCCGGCCCGCAGCCGAAGCACCGGTGGCCCGGGCCGCCCGCGGCCTCCGGGCGGCGCTCGCGGCACTGTCCGAAGCGGACCTTGAGACCGCCCGCCGCCGCGTCCGCATCGTCGCGGCGACACCCGAGCTCCGCGGGGCCGCAGCAGTACAGAACGAGACGACCGCCAAAGCCATCAGCGACCGGCTGAGTGCCGACGGCGCCGAACCGCTCGCCGCCCGCGTCGCCGCCGCCGCAGTGCTCGCGGCCGTGACCGCGGCGCTCTACGCCTGGGCCGAGGACGAACGCACGAGCCTGACCGCGGCGATCGCCACCGCACTCGACACCCTGGAGCACGGCAATGGTTGAGCGCCTTGCGATCACCGGTGCCGTGCGCGCCTACGGCGCCGAAGCCGGCGTCCTCGGCGCCTCCCTCGACGTCGCCGCCGGCGAAGTCCACGCCCTCATCGGCCTCAACGGGGCCGGCAAGACCACCCTGATGCGGGCCGCCCTGGGCATGGTCCGGCTCGATGCCGGCATGATCCGGATCGGCGGCGCACCGCTCGAGCGGCTGCCGACCGCCGCCTGGGCCCGGGTCGGGCACCTCATCGACCGCCCGTTCGCGTACCCCGACATCGACGCCGCCGGGAACCTCGCCATCGCCGCCCGCCTGCGCGGCATCCCGTCAGCGGACACCGCCGCGCTGGCTCAAGCGGTGCTCGAGGACTGGGGACTCGCCCGCTACGGGCCGGTCAAGGCCGCGAAGCTGTCGAAAGGCAACCGGCAGCGGCTCGGCCTCGCCGCCGCGCTGCTCGCGGGACCCGACCTGGCGATCCTCGACGAGCCCACCGACGGACTCGACCCCGTCGGCGTGATCGCCCTGCGCGAGGCCGTTCGCCGCCTCGCCGGGGCCGGTGCGGGCGTGCTGGTCTCCAGCCACCACCTCGACGAGGTCGCGCGCATCGCCGACCGGATCTCCGTGATGAACCGCGGCCGCATCATCGGCGCCCTCGACCCCGGCGGCACCGACCTCGAGCGGACCTTCTTCGCCCTCGTCCTCGACGACGACGTCCAGCGGACTACGTCATGACCGGCATGGCAGCGGTCCTTGAAGTCGAGGCCCGCAAGGCCGCGGCCGCACTCGTGCTGCGCGTCGGCGGCGCGGCCCTGGCGGCGGGCACGGCCGTCCTCGCCGCGGTCCTGGCCGCGGCGGTGCGGTCGGGGAACGAGCAGGTCACCGCCAAGCTCGGCGTCTTCGCCGCGGCCGCCGGCTGGGATCTCCTCGTCGTCGTCGCCACGCAGGTCGTGGGCGCCGGCGCGGTGCTCGCGTTCGGCGTCACGCTCGGATGGAGCTTCGGCCGCGAGTTCACCGACGGCACCGTCAACGGCCTCACCGCGATCCCGGTCTCCCGCCCGGCGATCGTGGCCGCCAAACTCATCGTCCATCTGGTGTGGACGGTCGCCGTGGCGTCGGCGCTCACCGGGCTCGTGACCGCGGCCGGCCTCGCCGCCGGGCTCGGCGCCCCTGACGCGCATGCCGCGGCGTCACTGATGCGGCTCTTCGCCCTCACCGTCCTGTCCGGCCTGGTCGCGACCCCGGCGGCCTGGGCCGCAACGCTCGGCCGCGGACCGCTGCCCGGCGTCGCCGCGGCCATCGGCCTCATCGTCGCCGCCCAGGTCGCCGTCGTCGCATTCCCGGCAGGCGGCGCATGGCTGCCGATCGCCGCGCCCGCCCTCTGGGCGATGCGGCCCGAGGCGGTCACCGCCGCCCAACTCCTGCTCACACCGGCGTTCGCCCTCGCCTTCGCCGCCCTCACCGTCGCCTCGTGGCGGCGGCTCCAGCTCGACCGCTGATTCTCGAAGCGCTGCGCCGCGGCGTACGACCGGCTTCCAGGTGCCACCGCTCGGCGTACGCCCGCCGGCGGCGACCAGGACCCGTGCGGTACTCGGCCCCCGCTCACCGCATCGACGTGGATGACCTGGGTCACGGCCTGTCACGTCCGACGGTCTCGCCGGTGTCTTGGGGGCGTGACCGGGCCGTCGACCCCCAAAAGGGTCGCGACCGGCAAGGGCTGTTGCATCAGCCCCGACACACCGAATCCGAACGCCCGTCAACAAGGAGGACCCGTGCACACGACCGCAAACGCCCCGGCCGCAGGCCGAACCGCTGACCCGGTGACCGGGAGCGGCACCTGGAAACGGCTGCGCCCCATCGCTTTCTGGACCGCGACCTTGATCATCGTCGGCGAGCTGGCCGCCGGATCGGTGTGGACCCTGGCGACGATCGACTGGATCGAGGTCCAGGCGGCGCACCTCGGCTACCCCCACTACTTCCCGTACATCTCGGGTGTCGCGCAGGTGGCCGCCGCCATCGCGATCATGGCGCCGCGGCTGCCGCTCGTGAAGGAATGGGCGTACGCGGGCACGGGCTTCCTCTGGACGGGCGCCGTGATCTTCCATCTGACCCTCGGCGACGGCCCCAAGACCTGGCTGCCGCCGCTCATGTTCGCCATCTTCGGCGCGATCTCCTGGGCACTGCGGCCCGCCGACCGCCGATTCCCCGAGACCCGACTCCCGCAGCGGGCCGCCGCCGAACCAGCGGTCCGCATGCGCTCCTGGGAGACCCGCCCGCGAGCCTGGGCGCTCCCGGTCGCCGTCCTCGTCATCATGTTCACCGCCTCCATCGCCACACTGCCCGCCGCCGACGCGATCACCCGCGAGTGGGCCGTCGAGTACGGCTGGATCACCGACTAAGGCGGTTCCGCAGAGCGCCTGCTCGACCAGGCCGACGCCGAACTTGTTCCAGTGCAGAACCTGACCACCGCAGCCGGGTCGACCCGACCCGCGGGTCGCCGCCGGCCCGACTCCACGGAGGCGCCGATCTGATTCCCAGCTTCCGTCGAGCCGGTCTTCATACGTTGAGCACATGCGCAATGACACATCGAATACGAATGTGAGTCCCAGCAGGGCACGCCACCGCCGCTGGGTGCCGCCGGCGGCGGTCGCGTTCACCCTGGCGTGGGTGGTCCTCGCCGTCGCAGTCAACCGGGCACTGCCGAACCGGGAGCCGGTGCCTCCCGGCGACGCCGTCGAGGTCGGGGGCGCCGTGGTGACCGATCTCGAAGGATGGACGCTCGACACCGCCGCAAGCGACCTGGCGCAGCAGATCGTGCTCGACAAAGGCGACCAGGTGCTGCTCATCTCGTACCACGGCTTCGGCCGCGAAGCCTCCGGCGACGACGCATGGCAGGGCTTCGAGCACCTGCTCAGCGCCTCGACGGCCCGGGAAGGCGGGATCGCCCTCGGCGACCGCGAGCCGCTCCAGGTCGAGGGCGCCGCCCAAGGCGAGTGGAGCGGCCTCCACGTCGCCGACCGGGCCGGAGCCGCCTTCGTGGTCACCGCCGACGACGGCCTCGAAGCCGTCGAGGGCACCGTCCTCGGCCCGCTCCAGTCCTCGAACACCGATATCGATGCCGCACTCGCGGTCGTCCAGTCAGTGGAGCTCCTCTCGAACATGGAGGTGTTATGACGAATGCAGTCTTGGCCGCGACACCCGTGACGGCGGTGCGACGGCCGCCGGTCCGCGCGGCCTCCCTCGGCTTCTGGGTGTTCAGCGCCTACCTGCTCTTCGGAGCGTGGACACTGTGGAAGGACTTCGGCGCGATCGCCGGTGCCTTCCCCGCCGTCACGGCCGTGAACCTCCTCTTCCTCGTCGTCACCTCGACCGTCGGCATGTGGCTGGCCCGGCGCGTCCTGCGCCCGGTGCAGGCTCCGCCTCTCGCCGCGTCCTGGCTGGCCGTCGGCTGGGGCGCCCTCGCCGCCACCGGCCTGGCCCTCATTCTCAACAGCCTCAACCAGTCGACGCTCTCCGAAGCGGCCGGCCTCCAGTTCGCGGGCCGCTGGGGTGCCGCCCTCACCGCCCCGATCGACGAGGAGACGGTGAAACTCCTCGGCGTCGTCCTCCTGGCCGCCGTCTCGTCGCGACTGGTCCGCAGCGCCGCCGACGGACTGGTGTACGGCGCGCTGGTCGGCCTGGGCTTCCAGGTCGCGGAGAATCTCGTCTACGGGTTCAACCAGGTCGCCGCCACCGGCGGCGTGGGTTCGGCGGGCTCGGCCTTCGACGTGCTGGTCATACGGGTGCTCGGCACCGGGTACGGCTCGCACTGGGCGATGACGGCCGTCGCCGGGGCGGGCATCGGGTACTTCGTCGGCGCCGCGGGTCGACCGCGCTCGCGGCGGCTCCTCGTCGCGCTCGGAGGCTTGGCGCTCGCGATGGCCATGCACTTCCAGTTCGACAGCCCGTTCCTCGACGGGACGGTGTGGGAGTCGCTGCTCAAGCCGGCCGTGAACCTCGTCGTCGTCATGGTCGCGTTCGTGCTCGTCCGTCGCCGCTTCCTCGCCCGCTGGAGGGAGGTCTGCGCCGAAGAGACCGTCTCGGGTGCGCTCCGAGCGGGCGAGGCGCAGGTCCTTTCACAGCGGCATGCGCGGCGCAGGTCCTTGCGTCGCATTCCGTCGCCTGCGCGCTCGGCGGTCAAGCGGCTCCAGACCGCGCAGCTCGACCTCCTCGAGAACCGGGTTCCCGACATGGAACCGCCCGGAGCGGCCGAGCAGCTCCGCGCGGCGATCGCCGAGCGGCGCGCCGCGATCAGATGGGCGTGACCGGTCCGGTCCGCGGACGGTTCCGCGTTCGGACGGCCCTGCGGCCGACGGCGAGTACCGCGTCCTCTCCTGAGGCACGGTTCCCGCCGCCGGCCGCGGCGTGTGCGCCAGAGATGCGGCGGCGACGCCGACATGCGGTACCGAGCACCTCTACTGCGCGGCGCCCCGCCGCCGGCGATCGCGGTCAAGGCCGGCGGGAAGCGAATCAGCGTTCGCAGTCGAAGCCGCCCGTGCCCCCGGCCGCCGCGGTGTCGTTGCCCCGGAGCAACCCCGCCGCCTTCCGGCAGAACCGCACGGCGACATTCGTCCAAGACGGGCAGCCGTCCTACCGTGCATCATCGCCGCATGACCGAGTACGAATCCGAGTACCTGCACGGGATGCTCGTGGCCCAAGCTGGCCCGCCGCAGGCACCGCCGCTGCTGCTCATCCACGGAACGGGCGCCTCAGGAGGCTTCTGGAACCCGATGATCCCCGCGTTGGCCGAGCGCCACCGCGTCATCCGGATCGACCTCCCCGGCTGCGGCCAGTCCCCGCCCGCGCGCTCGTACGACGTTCCCGCGCAAGCGAAGCGGGTGGCGGCGATGCTCGACGACCTCGCCCTCGGCCCGGTCATCGCGGCCGGGCACTCCAGCGGCGGGTACATCGCCACCGCCCTCGCCGAGCAACGCCCCGAGCTGGTGCGGTCGCTCGCGCTGGTCAGCACCGGCCCGAGCCCCGATGCGCTGCTGCCGCAGCCGCTCATCCTCCGGGCGCTGCCGGCCCCGCCGCTCGGTCCGCTCCTCTGGTCGCGACGCTCGGACGCGATGATCCGCAAGGGACTGAGAGCCACCTCCGCCGGCCCAGTGGATCTCCCCGACGACCTGGTGGCCGCCGTCAGAAGCACCTCGTATCGCGCGTTCAGGGCGTCGCTGCACCAGAACGGCGCCTACATCACCGAGCGGAGCGTGCCCGAGCGTCTCGCCGGCCTCGGCGTCCCGGTGCTGGTGATCTTCGGCGCCGCCGACCCTCGGTGGGACCCTGCGTCGGCGCACCGATACGAGGCGGTGCCGGCCGCGCGCATCGAGCCGCTGCCGGGCGTCGGGCACCTGCCGCTCCTCGAAGCACCGGAGCGGACCGCCAGGCTGCTGCTCGACTTCACGGCCGCGGAGCACTGAACCCGCACGGTTGTCCCGCCGACGTCTAGACTGGTCACGTGCTGCCTACCGGAACCCTCGACTGGGCGCACGTCGACGTCGCAGTCCCGCACCCGTCGCTCAGACTGCCGGGCATCACCATGGCCGGCTTCCGCCACCGCGCCCCCGCGACAGTGGACATCGCCATGGTCGCCCACCCCTCCGTCACCGTGCTCGTCGATCTCAGCGACGAATCCGAGCTCGTCTATGACGTCCGCGGACGGCGCGAACGCGGCAGTGTCGTCGCCGGACTCGCCCCCGGCGACCTTCGCGCGATCGGCCGAGGGCACGGCTCGTGCCTCCAGATCCGGCTCGACCCGGTCGCCGCGGCCGGAGTGCTCAGCGCCGCATCCGAACTCAACGGGACACTGGTCTCCCTGAAGGAGATCTGGGGCCGCGACGTCGAACGGGCGGAGGACAGGCTGCGCGCCGCCGCTTCGTGGAGCGAACGGTTCACGATCGCGGCGGACCTCCTCCGCTCGCGGCCGGCCGCCCGTCCACCGGTCGATCCGGAGGTCGCCCACGCCTGGAACCGGACCCTGACCGGCCGAGGACGGGTCCGGGTCGAGCGCCTGGCCACCGAGGTCGGCTGGAGCCGCAAGCGCCTGTGGTCCCGCTTCCGCTCCCAGCTCGGCATCACGCCCAAACGCGCCGCTCGACTCGTACGCTTCGACCACGCCGCCCACCTGCTCGCGGCCGGACGCCCCGCCGCCGAGGCCGCCGTCGCCGGCGGCTTCGTCGACCAGTCGCACCTCCACCGCGAGGTCAAGGCGTTCACCGGCCTCACGCCCGCGGTCGTGGCCGCTGCCCCGTGGCTCGCGATCGACGACGTCGCCTGGCCGACCCGGGCACCGGTCTCGTCCGGCTGAGCGGATGCCCCTCGCTTGACTGTGACGGCGGGGTATTCGCCTTCCGGTGAGCGCGGAGCCGGACTCGCGAGGGGAATGACCCGCGCGTCCTGCTCGACCTCCCGGCAGACTCCCCGTGTGCCCGCTCCCGAGGGGAGGGGCCCGGGCAGGACCACCGGTCGCCGCCGTCACAGATCGTTGGCGGCGGCCCGAACGATCGGCGACGATGGGGCCGTGAACGAGAGCCCTCTGCTGAAGCTGCGCTTCTCGGTCTGGCTGATGCCGGTCTGCGGCGCACTGTTCGCGCTCGTCGCGCTGGTCATGATGCTCATCGTGCCCGACCTGACCTTCGAGGGCCTCGCGCTGCTCGGCTTCGTCGGAGCCCTGTCCCTCGCCGGCGTCCTTCTCGGCGCCCTCATGCTCCCGTTCACCTGGATGCGCCTCATGGAGGACCGGGTGATGTACCGGGGCCGCAACGGCTGGGAGGCGCCCGTCAGGCTCGAAGCGGGCGACAGGTGGGTCATCGCGGGCAACGCCGTTTGCGCCCAGCGGGCCGACGGAACCCTGACGAAGACGCCGATCGCCAAGTGGAACACCGCGAAACGCGACTGGCGTCGACTCCAATCGCTCCTCCCCGCCGTGGGCGACCGCTGAACGGTCGTGACATCGAGCCGTGAACGACACCGTGTCCTACCAAGATCGACGAATGCTCAAAGCGGCCTCACGAACTTCCCCGATTCGCAGTCGGCGACGCCGGACGCGAGGCGCCGGGACGGGCGTCAGACCCAGACGAGCACTGCCAGTCCGGCCAGGGTAGCGGTCGTCGCGAGGAGGGCGCCGGTGGCGATGAAGCGGCCGAGGCGGACGTCGAGGCGGGGCGCCGCCGGGTCCGAGCGGCGGCCGGCGACCAGGTCGAACCACAGGAGGGTCGCCATCGAGGCCCACGGCAGGATCAGCGGCCCCGCGTTGGTGCCGATGAGCAGCCCCAGGAGCACGTCTTCGCGTCCGGTGGGCACGACCGACTCGACCGCGGTGTACGCGGGAAGGTTGTTGACGAGGTTCGACAGACCGGCACCCGTGAGGCCCGCCCGGAACACGGCCGCGTCACCCGTCCCCGCGCCGATGAGCGCCGAGACGGCTTCGGCACCGCCGTGGCGCATGAGCGCGGGCACCACGAGGAACAGTCCGGCGGTGAGGGTGATGAGCCGCCACGGAATGAGCTCCCAGGAGAGCAGGTCGCGGCGGCGGCGCAGACAGTGGACGAGCAGGAGACCGGCGGCGGCGGTCGAGACGACCTGAATGGGCACGTCGGCGACCACGGCGGCCACGAACCCGGCGCACACCGCGGCCGACGTCGCCAGCAGCCGCCGGTCGGCGACGGCGGGCAGTGCGCCCGGCACGACATAGCGCTCGCGTTCGCGGTGGCGGCGACGCCAGAAGCACCACCAGAGGCACAGGGCGGTGACGGCGAGGACGGCCAGTTGCGGCGCCCACATGCGCGCAGCGAACGGCACCGGGCCGAGGCCGATCCGGTCGGCGGCGAGCAGGTTGGTGAGGTTCGAGACCGGCAGCAGCAGGCTCGCGGTGTTGGCGAGCCACACGGTGGTCATCGCCAGCGCGAGCGCCGGCGCGCGGGTGGCGGCCGCGAGGGCGAGCATGACGGGGGTGAGGAGGACGACGGTGGTGTCGAGGTTGAGGAGCATGGAGGTCGCGGCGGCGAGGGCGAAGCAGCAGGCGAACAGGGCGGCATGGCTGCCGCGTCCGAGACGGGCGAGGGCGACGGCGGCGATGTCGAACAGTTGCGAGGCCTGCACGATCGCGACCATGACCATGACGGTGCCGAGGAAGAGCACGAGCGGCGCGACGCGGGTCAGGTTGGCGACGGCTTCGGCCGTCGGCAGCGCGCCGGTGCCCCAGGAGAGGAGGCCGGCCGCGAGGATGCCGAGGCTGACGAGATCGAGCCGGTCGAGGCGGGGGCGGCGCCTGGTGGGCGTCGGCGCGGTGGCGGTCGTGGTCACGGGCCAATGGTAGGGACCCCGGCGTCGGTGGCCCACGAAATGAGACGAGCGGCGGGCCGCGACCGCATCACACGCACGAGTGCTCCGGCCGCTCGCCGCCGCCCGCTCTTCCCCTGGTGCGGGCCGAGACCCGGGGAGGGCGTGAGGGGCGGGCCCGCCTTCACACGCCGGCGCGGGCGAGCTTGTCCCGGACCTGTCCCGCGGCAGGGTGCCGGAGCTCGTCGAGGATGGTCTCGGCCCGGCGCCAGGCGTCGCGCGCAGCGGTCCGGTCGCCGACCGCGTGATGGGCGTCGCCGAGGTTGACGAGCGACCGAGCCGAGTAGAAGCGGTTGCCCGCCTGCTGCGCCACTCGGATGGCCTCCCGGTACCTGTCGATCGCCTCGCTGAACTGCCCCAGCCGCTGGTGGGCGTCGCCGATCGTGTCCAGCGCCGCGGACTCCGCGTCGAGGGCCTTCAGCTCCCGGAACGCCGCGAGCGCCCGTCGGGCGTAGTCGAGGGCCGGTTCATGCTGCCCCACCTGGATGTAGCAGCAGGCCACCGAGTTGAGGGCGTTGGCGTGGGAGCCGGGGTCGCCCAGCCGCCGGTGCAGCTCCAGCGCCCGCAGTGCGTGCTCGAGTGCTTCAGGGTGTCGTCCCTGCTGTTCGCGGAACGCCGACAGCCCCATTTCGACGTGCGCCTCGCCGACCAGGTCGCCGCCGCCGCGATAGAGCGCCAGCGCGGTCGCGAAGTGCCGGTCGGCGTCGTCGTTGCGCGCGGCCCTGAAGTAGACGTTGCCGAGCCCCCGGTGCGCTCGCGCCTGCATCAGTGGCTCGCCGAGCCGTTCACCGGCCTTCAGCGCTGCGTCCATGCAGCGGAGGAGGTGCGCCGTATTGCCCTGGCGGCCGAAGTACGGGACGAGGACCCACACCAGCTGCCAGACCTGCCGGTCGAACCCGGCGTCGGCCGCCCAGTCCAGGATGGAGAGAAGCACGTCCTGCTCGGCCGCGATCCAGGCCATGGCCGCGTCATGGTCCGCCAGCTCCTCCAGGTGAACGTCGGGAACCGCCTCCTCCGGTACGTCACCGGTCAGCATCGGGTCGATGACGGCCACGGCGGCGTATCCGTTGTGCAGGTAGTGGTCGAGGAGGCGGCGGACGGCCCGGTCGCGGTCGTCCCCGGACTCGTCGGCGGACACCAGCTCGACGGCGTACTCGCGCATCAGGTCGTGCAGGGCGAATCGCCCCGGCACCGGTTCGATGACGAGGTTCGCCTGTGCCAGCTCGTCGAGCAGCTCCCCGGCCGCCGCCACCGGGAGTCCGCCGAGGCTCGCCGCGGCGGACACCGTCAGATGCGGTCCCGGGTGCAGCCCGAGCAGTCGCAGCATGCGGGCGGCGTCAAGACTCAACGCGCGATACGACCACGAGAACACCGCGCGCACATCGGTGAGTTCCGACGCGGTGTCGAAGGCGTCGAGCCCTTCGCGCAGCTCCTCGGCGAGCGCGCTGAGCGGAGCGCCCCGGTCGATCACGGCACGGGCGGCCGCGATCGCGAGTGCGAGCGGAAGCCGTGCGCTTGCGGCGATGATGTCGTCGGCCGCCTGCGGGTCGACGGCCAGCCGTCCGGTGCCCAGGCGCCGTGCCAGCAGCTCCCGCGCCTCGACCATGTCGAACAGGTCGAGGTCGACCCGGTACGCCCCGTCGGTCGCGATCAGGCTCAGCAGCGCGTCCCGGCTGGTGACCAGGGTCAGGCAGCCTGGGCCGCCCGGCAGCAGCGGCCGCACCTGGTCGGCGCCGTTCGCGTTGTCCAGCACCATGAGCAGTCGCCGGCCGTCGATCGTGGACCGGTACAGTGCGGTCAGCTCGTCGGCTTCGGTGGGGATGTCCTCGACGCGCACGCCCAGCGTCCGCAGGAACCGCGCCTGCACCCGATCCGGCGACACCGCCTGTCCCGGGTGGTACCCGCGCAGATCGGCGAACAGCTGGCCGTCGACGAAGTCGTCGGCGACCCGACGCGCCCAATGGACCGCCAGCGTGGTCTTCCCGACCCCGGCCGTTCCGGTGATCACACCGACGACCGGCTCCGACGATCCATGCACGACCGCCAGCAGGTCGTCGAGCTCCGCGAGCTCGCGTCTGCGGCCCGAGAACGCCGGCACACTCGACGGGAGCTGGCGCGGGACCGGCAGTCGCAGCGGTTCGGCGCTGCCGCGCTCGTCCTGTCGACCGGCCAGGATCGCGGTGTGCAGCTCGCGCATCGACTCACTTGGATCGACGCCGAATTCGTCGCTCAACCGGCGGCGGAACCGGTGGTAGACGTCCAGCGCCTCAGCGCGTCGTCCGCAGTGGTGCAGCGCCTGCATCAACTGGCCGCAGAGCCCTTCGCGCAGTGGATGGCGTGCGGTGAGGGCCACCAGCTCGTCCACCAGCTCGGCGGCGCGGCCGCCGCGGAGCAGGATCGCGATGCGCCGTTCGATGAGTTGCAGGCGCTTCTCGCGCAGGCCCGGTGCCACCTCCCGCTGGAGCTCTTCGGACGGGACGTCGGCCAGCGGCTCACCCCGCCACAGTCCCAGGGCCGCCGTCACTGCGGCCAGCTCTCGTTCGGCATCGTCGCCGGCGGCGGCCGCGTCGGCGTCACGCAGGTGGTTCGCGAGCCCTCCGATGTCGGTGGCCTCCGGGGGGACGTCGAGCCGGTACCCGTCCGGACAGGTCAGCACGATGTCGCCGGCGCCGATCCGGTCGAGCTGCGCCCGCACCCGCACCGCGCACAGCTGGACCGCGCGACGGGGGTTCTGCGGAAGCTCCGTTCCCCACAAGGCATCCGCGAACGCCGACAGCGTCACCTGCCTGCCGGCGTTGAGCACCAGCATTGCCACGAAGATGCGCGACCGGGGTGAGGTCAGCGCCAACTCCGTGCCGCCTGCGGCGATCCGCAGCGGCCCGAGCACACCGAGCGCAACGCCGCCAGGCGATCCAGCGGGCGCGTTCGCGCTGCTCTCGCTGCCATGAAGGTCCGGCACGTCGCCATCTTAGTCCCGCGGGGCGATGGCTCCGGCGACGGTGAAGCCGATCTGAAGCCGGGTTCGCCGATACTTCTCCGCGGAGCCGCCAGGACCGCCGACGGCACGGCGGGCGGAGGCGGCGAAGCCAACCCATAGATCGAGGAAACCGCATGTCCCTACGTTCCCCGTCCCTACTCGCCCTGAGCCTGCTCCTGGCGCTCGCCGGCTGCTCCGGAGGCGGCAGCGGCGAGACCCCGTCCGGCGCGACGGCCTCCGAAGCGAACGCCTCGACGAGCCCGTCCGAGCCCGCGTACTCGGCGTACGAGGACTACCCCGGTGAGGAGATGGTGTACACCGACGGCCGCGACTCGTACCGCCTGCGCGTCAAGGCGGTCGAGACGGCCTGGCTCACCGAGCTGGCCGGCAGGCCCGCCTCGATGGGCACCCACTTCCTGGCGGTCTACGTCGTGGCCACCGGCGAGGCCGCCGACCGCGGCGTGGAGGAGGCCTACCTGAACGCCTTCTCGCTGGGCCTGCGATTCGGGTCGGGCGACGACTGCAAGCGCGACGCGATCGGCGCCCGGGACGAGTCGATGGAGGCGATCTGCCACGACAACGCCACCTTGACCACGTACCTCGCGGACGTTCCCTACCAGGACTGGGGCTCGTACGACTGGGCTGAGGGCGGCTTCGGCGGCATTCCGCTGGACGCGGGGGAGACCGTGGCCGGGGTCGTGGCCTTCACCGTCGCCGACACCTCCGATGCGACCGGTCCGATCGAGTTCTGCGGCGGCGGCGCATCGATCCTGATGGACTACGAGACCTGCATCGCCGTTCCCGAGCCGACGGGGGAGCGAGCCTGATGCCGGTACGCTCGATCTCCGTACTCACGGCCGGACTTCTTCTGGCGCTCACCGGATGCGCCGGCGGCGGCGACACCGACTCCACCGGATCGGCCTCGCAGCCGGAGTCGTCTCCGAGCACGTCCGGGCCCTCCTTTACCGCGTTCGCCGACTTCCCCGGTGAGGAACTGCTGTACGTCGAGCAGGGAGTAGTGCCGGTCGGGTTGCGGCTGAAGGCCGTCGACACGGCCTGGCAGACCGAACTCGCCGGCGAGATCGCCGAAGTGGGCGCCCACTACCTGGTGATCTACGTGGCGGTGACCGGCGAGGCCGACGACCGCGGCGTGGCCGGCGCCTGGTTCAACTACTTCGACTTCGAGCTGGTCTTCCCTACCGTCGACAGTGCCTGCGCCCCTAGCAGTGTCGACGCCTATGGCGCCTGCGTCGCCAAACCGATCACCAAGATCGAGCAGGTCGCCGACGGCGAGTGGCGTGACCACATGTGGGTCAGCGCCGACACAGCGGGGACCGTCGACCTCCCGGCCGGCGCGACCATGATCGGCGCCTTGGCCTTCCAGATCCTGGACGACGCCGAACTCGAGGCCGACCTGCAATTCTGCGCCCGAGGCCGTGACGTGGCCACCAGGGACAACTGCATCACGGTTCCAGCACCAGAGGAGCCGCGGGGCTGAGCGATCGGGGGCGGGACCGGACCGGGCCCGCCCCTCATCGCGCCCCAGAAGCGGCCGCGAGGGCGCCGACCAGCGGTCGCGGTTCGCATCGGTGCTCCAGTCAGCGGAACCGGGTACCGCGCGATGGTGCCATCCTGACTCCACATCTGGGGTACTCGGGTCAGTCGAAGCAGCCGGCCCCGCGCAGGTACGCAGAGAGACTGCGAAGCATGGCCACCTCGCCGAACGCCTCAACGCGGAAGTCGCCAGCCGCGACGGCGAGCTCGATACCGTTGACGCGATCACCGCCGATCGTGATCCGACCAGGCCCGACAGGTCGAAGGACACCGGTGACGGCCAGGCGCGAGAGGTTGCCGAGGCCGAGGTCGAGCTGGACAGTGTTCGCGTAGCGCGTGGCCCATTTCGCCGGAGGCTGCGCAGGGAACTCGCGCAGGTCGAAGCGGACGCGGACTTCCCAGCCATCCGCGTTCACACTGACCTGGTGAATCGCCACCGCTTCGAGGCTGGGCGGCCGACCCTGGAAGGCGGCGAGAAGTCCCTCGGTCTCATGGACGAGGTCAGTCCAGCTCATGCCGCCGGCACTCCGGAAGTTCGACACCTGCGATCGACGGGACGGCAGGGCGCGTTCGTCGACGATCCGTTCGGAGTGGATGATCCGGGGGAGGGGCTTCCGTCTCGTGCATGGGTGCACCCTAGCGGTAGGAAACGCCAGGAGCCACCCGGATATCGACGCCGAAGAGCTCGCACGCAACGATTCGCGAGGCCCGAAAGGCGATCCTTATCTGAGCGAGGAACGGCTCCCTTCGAGCCAGAGCCCGGCGAGCATGACGTCGACGTGCTGGAGCCGGGCGGTCAGGCCCCGTCGACCTGGGTGCGCCCGATGAGTTCCAGGACCGCTTCGCGGGCCCGGTCGAAGGCCCCTACGACGTCTGCGGCGGCCGCGGCGACAGCTGATTCCGGCGGGGCGGACGCGGCTCCCAGGAGGCGGTCCGCGGTGTCGGCGAGGATCGCCTCCGGGTCGCCCTCGGGACGCGGAGCGGTGTCCGGTTCCCTGATCGCGGCGCCGAAGCCGGAGAGGATGGCGTGCATGGCGTACGTCTGGTCCGCCAGCGGCCGGTCGTCCCTGAGCAGCCCGTGCCGGTGGAGGAGCGGCATGACCGATTCGCACAGTGCGGCGGGCGTGATGCCGGCGAACAGGTCACGGGCGCCCGACTGCTGGACCAGTTGCCGCAGGAGCTCGAAGTCCCCGGCGGTGAGCCGGTTCTTGAGCATGGACTTCCGGCCGCTGCTCATCAGCAGCGACACCAGGTGCTTGGGGAGTACGGCCGCGGGGTCGGCGGTGAGGCGCTCGGTGACGGCTTCCATGACGGTCAGCGCGTCGCGGGCGAACAGGCCCACGATGAGATCCTCTTTGGAGGGCCAGTAGAGGTAGACGGTGCCCTTGCCGACGCCGGCGGCCTTCGCGATCTCGGCCACGGTGACCTTGCGGATGCCGTGATCGAGCACCAGCTCGCGGGCACTCTCCAGCACGCGGGCGGCTTTGCGCGAACGGTGCTCGATCAACTGGCTCAACTCGTGTCCGTCCTTCTCGGTGGTGTTCGGCGGTTCAGGCCGCCGCGATGTCGATCGCCTTGTGCGCCATGCCCGGGAACTCCGCGAACCTCCCCAATGCCCGGCGGAGGGCCGGCGAGCTCATGACCCGCATCATCACGGCGCGCACCAAGTGCTCCCTGCGGTCGTGGGGCGTGAACAGTCTACGAGTGGTGAACGCCGACTCCTGCTCGGTGGTGATGAACGGCCGCAGCCGCGCCTCCCATGCTCGGAGCGCGCCGGGCACGTCGCCGGCGTGGCGTTCGAGCATCGTGCCGAGCAGTTCGCCGCCGGCGATCCCGCTGGAGGCGCCCATGCCGGCGTACAAGGTCACGCACCAGGCCGCGTCGCCTGCCAGGACCACCCGGCCTCGGTGCCAGCGCGGCATGCGCACCTGGTTGACCGAGTCGAACAGGTAGTCGTCGGCCTGTTCGAACCGGGTGAAGAGGTGCTCGAGGATCGGGCCGGGCGGCTGGGGGCCGAAGGCGGCGCGGATGGACTCGATTGCGGGGCGCCGGAATTCGGCGTCCACATCGCTGGTGCGGTAGGAGAACAGCAGGCTCGGGGCGTGGTCCTTGAACGGGAACGTCCACACCGATCGTCCCGGCTCGGCCAGGATCGTGCCCTCGCGCGGCCCGAATCCTTCGACCGGGCCGTCGAGCAGGGTCGCGCCGATCATGTAGTTCAGCGGGTGCAGGTGGTCGTCGGGGCCGAAGACGAGGCGGCGGACGGTCGAGCGCATGCCGTCGGTGCCGACCACCAGGTCGAACCGCTCGGTGCTCACCGTGTCGGCGGCGGTGTCGTGGAGGTCGACCTCGGCCGCGCCGGCGTCCTGGGTGATGCGGGTCGGGACGGTCGAGTACCGGATCTCGACGTCCTCGGGGAGCGCGTCGAACAGGCCTCGTTCGACATCGCCGCGCAGCAGCAGTCGCGGCCGGTTCGGGCCGGGGCTGGTCGCCGGGTTCATACCGCTGGTCCGGCGCCCTGCCCGGTTCACCGAGTAGTTGCGCACCTCGGGATGGCTGCGGTCGCCGATCGCGTCGAGGACGCCGAGGCGCTGGGCGGAGGCGGTCCCGGCGCCGAACAGCATGATGAAGTACCCGCCTGAGCGGCGCCCCGGTGCGCGTTCGGCGACGACCGGCTCCCAACCGATCTGCCGCAACCGCAGCGCGGCCGCCATCCCGGCGATCCCGAGGCCGACCACGAGTGCGCGGGGGCGTTTGGCTTGGTTCATGGTGACTCCTTCTCTCGACTGCCTCGACCCTAGCAGACTAACTGACTAAAATAGTTCTGTTGGTCAGTTCGTTGTGTCACTTACGAACGGGCGGCTCCGGAGTCGGTGGTGGGCTTCCTGGTCAACGGCGCTGCTCGGCTTCATCGAGGCCGCCGCGCCTACGGAGGCGATCGGTCGGGGTGTCGGTCACCGTCGATGACGAGCCGCATGTGCTCGACTTGGAGCGGCGGACCGCGGGGCGCCGGCTTCGGATTCCAACGAATTCCAACCGGTCCTGTCCGGCGCGCCGGTCGCAGGGTGCACTGATCGGTGGTCCGTGCGCGCGACTCCGACGCAGGCCGCAATCGAAAGGAAGACGGATGTCCCAATTGATCCTGTACATGGCGATGTCGTTGGACGGCTTCATCACCGGTCCGCACGACGACGCCGACAATCCCGCCGGCATCGGCGGCATGCGCCTGATGGACTGGCTCGGGGGCGGCGGCGAGGGCGGCGCGGCGGACGGTCCGCAGGCGTTCCGTCCGAGCGATCCCGGCAGCCGGATCGTCTTCGACGAGGCGATGGCGACCGGTGCCGTCGTGACCGGGAAGCGGACCGGGGACTTCGCCGGCTACTGGGGCGGCGACCACCACGACGGCGTGCCCATCTTCGTGCCGACCCACCAGGCTCCGCCCGAGAACCCGTACGAGCGCGTCCATTACGTCACCGACGGCATCGAGTCGTGCGTGGCGCAGGCGAAGGCGGCGGCCGGCGACCGCGACGTGATGCTCCACGGCGCCTACACTGCCCAGGAATGCCTCAAAGCCGGCGTGCTGGACGTGGTCGAGATCCAGTTGCGACCGGTGCTGCTGGGCCAGGGCCGGCTGCTGTTCGAGGGTCTGCCGCCCGAGCACGTCGAACTCGATCTGGTCCGCGTGCTCCAGGCCCCTCGAACCCTGCACCTGCGCTACGAGGTCCGGCGCTGACCGACCCCGGCCCGGGCGCTAGGCGGGCGCGGTCCGGTCGAAGTGGTCGGCGATCTCGTCGCTGGTGGTGAGCCAGACGCCCTCGTGTCCGGCGATGTACGCGAGCGCCTCGTCGAGGTACCGGTTGCGGAACGCCTGGCCGATGACGAACGGGTGCAGGGCGAGCGCCATGACCCGGCCGCTGTCGGCGGCGTCGTCGCAGAGCTGGTCGAGCTGGTCCTCGAGCATCCGGACGAACTCCGGGCCGGTGTGGCTCTTCATCGTGAACAGGCCGATGTCGTTGAGCTCCACCGAGTACGGGACGCTCAGCAGTCCCGGTACCTTCAGCCGGAACGGCTGGTCGTCGGCGGTCCAGTCGAGCAGGTACGAGACGCCGAGTTCGGCCAGCAGCGACGGGGTCTGGAAGGTGTGGTTCAGCGCCGGCCCCATCCATCCCCTGGGCCGGTGGCCGGTGGCCTTCTCGATGGTCTCGAGGATCTCGGTCAGGTACTCGCGTTCGGCTTCGGCGGGGATCTCGGCCGGGAGCTCGGAGTTGGTCTTGCCGTGGGCCAGCCATGTCCAGCCGCGGGCGTTCCCCGCCTCGATGATCTGCGGGTACCGTTCGCACACGTCGGAGTTGAGGAGGACGCTGGCGCGGATGCCGTGGCGGTCGAGGGTGTCCATGACGCGCCAGATCCCGACCCTGGCGCCGTAGTCGCGCCAGCCGTGGTTGAGCGGGTCCGGCACCAGGGACGCGGTCGCCGCGTTGATGCTCGTGGAGGGCTTGCCGAGGTGGAAGTGCTCGACATTGAGTCCGATGTAGAACGCGACTCGGGCGCCGCCCGGCCAGGTGATCGGTTCGCGGTCGACGATGGGACTGTAGTCGTACAGCTCGTTCTCGGTGGTGTCGTGTTGGTTCATGACCGGAAGGGTATGGGCCGTGCGGCGGCGCGGGGAGGGCTGCGGACGACACGGAGGGGACCGGTGGCGCCGATGTCGACCGGATCGTGTCAGCGTCCGGCGCGGACCGCGCCGGGCCCGCGGCCAAGCCAGCGGTGGACGGCGCGGCGCAGGGCTCGGGGATCGCGGTAGCCGACGCGGGCGGCGATCGCCTCGACCGGCAGCGCGGTCGTGGTGAGCAGCCGCTCGACCCGTTCGGCGCGGATGCGTTCGAGTTCGGCGCTCCAGGTGGTGTCCTCGTCCCGCAGCCGGCGCTGCAGCGTGCGGACGCTGAGATTGAGCCGGTGCGCCACTCGTTCCAGCGTCGGTGCACCGGTGGCGAGCTCGCGGTCGATCTCGGCGTGGAGCCGGTCCAGCCAGCCGTGCACGGGTCTGGCGGTCGCGACCGTCAGCCGGGCGTGCTCGCGCAGGATCGCCGCCAGCGCGGGGTCGGCTCGCGGGAAGGGTCGTTCGGCGTCGGCGGCGGTGAACGTGATCGATGGCCGCGGCGCCTCGAATTCGATCTCGCGGGTGGCGAACGCGGTCGAGAGGTCGCGGTGGCGGGAGCGGGCCGCGCCGGGCAGCCGGATCCGGGTCGGCCGCAGGTCCCGGCCCGCCCCGGAGCGGGCCTGTGCCAGCAGCAGGCTCAGCGCGAACTCGCCGACGACGGGAAGCTCCTCGTACGGCCCGTGGTAGACGATGGTCAGTCCGTCGTCGTCGCGTGTCGCCGCCATCGCGTCGCGCGGATCGGTGACCGCGGTGAAGTGCCGGTCGGCGTCGGCGAACGCCTCGGTCAGGGTGCCGGCGGCGGTGAAGAGGTAGTCCCAGGCGCCGAGCCGGCCCGGTCGCCACAGTTCGATCGGACGGGTGCCGCCGCCGGCCCCGCGCAGGCCGACCGACAGTTCCTCCCAGACCCGCATCATCGAGCGGGTCGGGATCCGGACCCGGTCGTCTCCCAGCGCCGACAGGCCGCTGATCCTTGCGAACGCCCGCGGCTCCACTCCGGCGAGTCCGCCGGCCTCCACCAGCAGCCGCGTCAGGTGCGGCGGCACGGTGCCGTTGAGACGAGCGGCGTTCACGGGCGGCTCCGAGGGCTGGAGGGTCGAACCGGGCGGGAGGGATGCCGACGAGGCCGGCCGTCGCCGGCCGGCCTCGAGGCGTTCCGCGGCATCCGCGTCGACGGTGTTATGCGGCAAGGGTCCGCACCGTCCTGTCCTCGGCTGTTGCGCTGCGGTGCCTGCGGGTGGGAAGGCCGGAGGTCGGGTGGGCGACGCTCCAGGCGGCGGTCTTGAGGATCGCCGTCTTGACCTGCGCGGCGGAGCCGCCCAGCATCGCGCCCGGCTTGGCCTGCGCGTCGCCGTCGACGAGCTGGAAGATCGCGTCCTTGCGGCCGAGGCTGATGTGGTTGCCGATGTACGGGAACTTCGTCAGCGACACCTCGTGGCCGGTGAGGCCGCCGACGATCCCGGCGATGGCCTGCTTGCTGGTCGGGCCGGCCGAGGCGCACGACATCGGGAGCGGCTTCCCGTTCTCGGCGATGACGAACGCGCTGTCGCCGACGGCGAAGACCTCCGGGTGCGAGACCGACCGCATCCGGCGGTCGACGGTGATCTGGCCGTTCTCCTCGACGGCGAGCCCGCTGTCGGCCGCGATGGGATGAGCGGCGAATCCGGCGGCCCACACGGTCACGTCCGTGTCGAAGACCGTGCCGTCGGCCGCGATCGCCGCCGACGCCTCGACCCGACCGATCGGGGCGTGCTCGTGCACCTCGATGCCGAACCGCTCGAAGGACCGCAGGAGGTGCCGACGTGCCTTGTCGCCCAGCCAGCCTCCCAGTTCGCCGCTGGTGGCGAGTGCGATGCGCAGGCCGGGCCGGGACTCGGCGAGCTCGGTGGCGGTCTCGATCCCGGTCAGGTTGCCGCCCACGACGAGCACCCTCCCGCCGTCGCCGAGCTCGTCCAGGCGCTCGCGCAGGCGAAGCGCGGCGGGCCGGGTGGCGACGTGGTGGGCGTGTTCGCGCACGCCGGGGATACCGTGGTCGTCGACCGTGCTGCCGAGCGCGTACAGCAGCGTGTCGTACTCGAGCGTGTCGGTGCCGAGGCTGTCTTCGACGTGCACGGTCCGGCGGTCGGGGTCGAGCCTCGCCACCCGCGCCACCTTGAGTCGGATCCCGGTGCCCGCGAACACCTTCGACAGCGGCCGGCGCGGAAGCTCCTGCCCCGCGGCCGCCTGGTGGTTGCGAAGCCGCTCGACGAAGTCGGGTTCGGCGTTGACCACGGTGATCTCGACGTCGTCCGGGTGCAGTTGGCGGGCGAGCCGGCCGGCGGAGAACGCCCCGGCGTACCCCGCGCCGAGGACGATGATGCGGTGTTTCATGTCTGGCTCCTGTCTGAGTCTTGCACCCTCTTAACGAGACAGCGCCCCGATCCATGACAGGTGCCGCCCGATGCCCGACGCCCCGGCATTGCGCGCCGGCCGGTACTGGGCCGATCGTCGTCGCTCGGGTGCTCCCCGCTTCGGCAGTTCACCGGGACCTCATGCGCGGTCGGTCGCGCGGGTGGGGGAGTACAGGACGCCACGGGATCGGTTCGGCGAGACGGCCGGGTTCCAGCGGATTCCAACGAGCCCTTCGCATCCGCGCCTCGACCCGATGCAATGGCCACCACCCGCACCCGTGCGGCACCGGCAGTCGAGCCCGGCGTACGCGCACGACGCGAGCTCCGATGCACCGGGTACGGGAGGGACACCGTTCGAGAGGAGGAACCCCATGCGCGACCGCGAATACCGCCACCCCGACGCCCGCCGCGACAGCCCCTGGGACTGACCGCGCGCCCCCGCACCGAGGGCCGGAGCCCGGACACCGGGCCTCGGCCCTCGAGAGTGGACAAAGACCGTCGAGCGGATCGATCGCCCCGCGACCCGATCAGAGCTGCGGACCACCGCGAAACCCCGCATGCCGCGGCCCACGTCGAGCTCGACCGGATATCTCGAGTGCGCCGAGCCGACGCGCAACCGGCCGCAGCGCACCGCCGTCTCGTGCACGGCCGGGCCGGTCGAGCAGCTTCACCGGTTCAAGGACCGCCCTAAGCGGCTTCCAACGGCACCCGTTCACGACCGGCGGCCGGACTCGAACCGGTGAACAGGCGCGCGACCAGTTCGCCTCGGCTGGAGACCCCGACTTTCGCGAACACGGCCTTGAGGTGGTCGCGCACCGTGTGCGCGGAGATGAACAGCTCGGCGGCGACGTCCGCGGTGCGCCGGCCCAGCGCGACCAGGCGGGCGATCTCCAGTTCGCGCGCCGTGAGCCCGTAGGCCTCGGCGATCATCTCCACCAGGTCGGCCGCGGCGGCCGGTTCGATGACGAGCGCGACCGGCCCGAGCCCGGTCGGGCCGGTCAGGCACGAGGCCCGGCACGTCAGCCACCGGCCGTCGACGGTGCGGATGCGCATACGCGCGACGCCCCGGTCGCGGCCCTCGGCGATGGCGCGCGCCTGCATCGCGGTGGCCGCCAGCCAGATCGGGAGCCGCAGGCCGAGCGCGGAGGGCACCGAAGGGCCGTCGGGCAGGAACGAGAGGTGATGCAGCGCCTCGGCATTGATCGACGTGGCCTCGCCCGAGCCGTCGAACAGGATCAGACCCGGCGCGGGCGCGCCGGCACCGGTCGCCGGCAGGCGGGCGAACCGGCGCAGCCGCGCCGCGAGCGGAGTCGAGAGGTCGGCGATCAGCGAGGTCTCCTCCGCACCGAACGGAGCGCCCGCGCCCATGCGGAACAGGCTCACCACCGCCCACGGCCGGTCGCCGATCCGAAACACGGCCCGCAGCTCGTCGTGCACCCCTTGGTACTGCAGCAGCCGCCGGAACCGGGCGCTGCGCGCGGGCGAATCGCCGGTCGCCACCCGCAGACCGATCGCGGGGACGGCGGCGCGGGCGAGGTCCCGGAAGGAGGCGACGTTCTCCTCCAGCAGCTCGCTCTCCCAGTACTCGCCGCACCGTTCGCTCGAACCGAGGTTCTCCACGAGCATCGGCGCCGTGATGAGACCCGTGTCAGGGTCCGTCGCGGCCCACACGGCCGCATCGAACGGGACGCTCCGCCGCAACCTGGCGGACGTCCGGGTGAACAGGTCCAGCGCATCCGCCGCCCGATCCGCCGTCGACGCCAGTTCGGTGAGCAGTCGCGAGTCGGTCATCAGTCCTCCGGAGTCGTACGGAACCCCCAGTCTGCCCCGCCCGGCCGACATCGCCCATCCCTCGATTGCGGGGGTCGGCGCGGCGCGGCCGCCCGCACCTGCGGGATGGGCGCCGGCGCCCGCCCGGGCCAGATTTGAGGCGGTCCCGGCCCGAGCCGGAGACCTCGAGGAACACGAGAGGAAACCACCATGGACATCGCCATCATCGGAGCAGGCGCCGCCGCGGTCGGCGTACTGGACGCATTGGCCGCCGAATCCGAAGGAACGGCGTCGATCACGGTGTTCGAGCCGTCCCCGCACCTGTGGCGGGGGCGGCCCTACAGCCCGGACCTCGACTCGGTCCTGGTCAACGCCCCGCCCGCCATCATGTCGATCCGGCACGGCGACTTCGGGCACTTCTCGGCCTGGCTGGGAGAGCGGGGACGAGACCACCTCGACGAGCGGCTCGACCGGCCCCTGATCCCACGAGCGATGTACGGACAGTACCTAGTGGACACTGCGGAGGCGGCGTCGCGCGTGCTGCGCGAGCGCGGCGGCACCGTCGAGGCGGTCGCCGCGCGCGTCATCGCGATCGCGCGAGCCGGAGACCGGCTGGCCGTCCGGACCGAGGACGGGCGCGAGTTCGGTGCCGACCGGGTGGTGCTCTGCGTAGGTGCAGGCACCCCGCGCGACCACTACAAGCTCACGGGCGCACCGGGATTCGCGGCCGATCCGTACCCGCTGGCCCGCACGCTCGACACCGTGCCCGCGAGCGCCGACGTCGCCGTCATCGGCAGCGGCCTCACCGCCGTGGACATCGTCGTGTCCCTGGCCGCCCGCGGCCACACCGGCCGCATCGGGCTGCTGTCGCGCGGCGGGACGCTCCCGCACGTCTGGCAGCGGCCGGTCGACCGGCGTCCCCAGCACATGACGGGCGAGCGGGTCGCCGCGCTGGCCCGCGAGCGCGGCGGTGTCACGATCGACGACCTGATCGGGTTGCTGCGCAAGGAGCTCGCAGAGGCCGGCGAGGACTTCTCCGCGTTCGCGTCGGATCTGCTGGCGTCGCCGTCGCAGGACCCGGCGGAGCGTTTGCGATCCCAGCTCGATGCGGTCGACGACCCGCGTATCGGCCGCAGGTTCCTGCAGGAGGCCGCGCACATGGCGGGCCCGCTCGCGTGGCGGCACCTCGCCGCGGCCGACCGCGACCGGGTGCGGCGCATCGCCAGGCTGGCGACGGGCATCGCCTCGCCCATGGTGCCGGTGAACGCGGCCGCCATGCTGCGGCTCTTCGACTCCGGGCAGCTCACCGTCACCGCCGGGCTCGAACGGATCGAGCACCGGGGCGGGCGGTTCCGCATTCGGCACGGCGGCGGCGAGGCGTCCGCCGACGTGGTCCTGAACGCGGTGAACCCGGCGCCGCAGTCGGTGCCGAGCGGCGCCGCCGAGCTGGTCGCGGCCCTCCTCGCGGCCGGCCTCGCGACAACGGGCCCGGAGGGCGGACTGAACGCGGCCGACCCGCGGCTCCACGTCGTCGGCGACCTCGCCGCAGGCGGACTGTTCCTGACCTCCAGCATCCCCGGAGTCGCCGCCCAGGCCGCACGAGCGGTGCAGGCCTTCCGAGAAGCGCTGCTGCACCTCTGACCGTCGAGCTCGCCGCGCGCCGCCGCGCGGCGAGCCCGACAGGCTTGCGGCCGGCCCTCCGGCACCTGGCACAGGTTCATGAGATCGGCACCGCAGGCGCATCGGCCGCTCTCGGGCGGCCGGCTACAAGCCGCGCAAGTACCGCAGGATCGTCTTGCGGATGAACGGCCACAGCCGGCTCTCCGGCGCGATTCCTGCCGCCTTCCCGCCGGTTCTCCGCCTCGATTCCGCAGCCGCCGGCTGATCTACTCGACGCACGAATCTCGAAGCGGCTTCTAGTCGCCCGGATGAATGGAGGACACATGCGCAGTCTCGTCAAGGCAGCCGCCGTACGCGCCGTCGGAGGCAAGCAGGGCACCCGCGGCTGGTACGCCTGGCACTACTGGCTCTAAAGATGAATCCCAACGGTCGCAGTGCCGACATTCGTCCGACTCCCCTGAGCAAAGCTGATTCACGGGATTCGGCCGTACCTCTCCCAGGACCGGCACGGCGGCCGTTGGGCCTTCCCCCCGACGACTTCGACCGCGACCCGATCGCATGCCTCAAGCGGTTGCGGAACGAATACGGCGACGTGTTCGCCTTCGCACCGGGCAAGGTCGTGCTCGCCCACCCCGCATGGGTCCACTGGGCGCTGGCCCGCACCAACCGCGAGACCCGGGTCGACGCGCCGACACCGCCCGAGAAGATCGCGGAGCGACCGCTCCTGCGCGATCGCGTCGAGACGTGGATGGCCACCAGGCGCACCGCCCAGTGGCATCGCCTCGGCCGCGAGGTCGCCGAACGGACTGCACCGGTCATCCGCAGTTCCCTCCAGCGATTCCTGGACGCCCCCGGGCGATCGCCGATCCGTCTCGCCGACTGCGAGCACGCCGTACTCGACGCGGCCGGCGGTATCTTCGTCCGTGACCTGGAGTGCGACCTGCGGGACGCCTTCGTCGCCGTAGGCGACCTCCTTCTGCAAGCGGGTTCGGCCTCGGTCCAACTTCCCGACTGGCTGTCCTCGCTGACGCGCCGCCGCCGCCGCGCGAACGACGCGTGGATCGAGGCCCTCATCGCACACGTCGGCGCGCGACGCGCGATCCGGGACGCCGAGGAGGCGCCCTCGGACCTGCTCGATCTGCTCCTGGACGCCCGCGACGGCGACCGGCCGGCGTTCTCCGACCTCGAAGTCGCGCAGTCGCTCTCGATCAATCTCGAGAACCTGTACACGGTCGGCGGCACCGGCCTGGCGTGGCTGCTGACCGCTCATGCCGCCCACGACCTCGCCCGGCCGGAGGAGGTGGGCCGCGAGGACTGGAACCGGGCCGTCGTGCGGGAGACCCTGCGGGTCTATCCGGCGGTGACGCTCACCAGCCGAATCCTCTTGGAGGACACCGGGTTCGGCGGCGTCACGGTCCCGGCGGGCGACTCGGTCTTCCTCAGTCCGCTCCTGCTCCACACGGACCCGCGCTGGTGGCGCGAGGACCCGAGCCGGTTCGATCCGGCGCGGTGGCTCGCCTCTGACGTCCACGACCCGCACGCGTACCTGCCCTACGGCGCGGGTCCGCGCATCTGCACCGGAGTCCACATCTCGAACGCGGTGCTGGAGACCGCCGCCGACCTGCTCGCGGACCGGACGGTCACGACGCGGCCGGGCGCGCCGCGACGCCAGTGGGGCGCGGTCACCGCGCCGAAGCGGTTCCGGGCCGTGGTGGCTCGCCGTGCCTAGATGATTGTTCGCTCATCCGGCCGGGCGTGACCAGCAAGAGAGGGTCTGGTTGTCATTGATGTGAATCAGATTCAAGACTTCGAGACCCTCTTGACCGCACGCTGCGTGGTCATCGACGACCAGGTCATCCCCGAACCGGGCGAAAGTCCACGGCCTGAAGCCGTTCGAGGCTTCGGGTGCTTACGCGGGGGGCGCCTCTTGGAAGGCGCGGACCTCGACTCGGCTTCGCAGGGCCTTGGAGGCCTGCTTGGCCCAGGTGATCGCGTCGTGTGGTGGCCGACGGTGCGAGGACTGAGGTAGAGCTGCGCGGCGATCTGTTTGTTGGTGTACCCGGCAGCGGCCAGGTGCACGACCTGCAGCTCCTGCGGGGTGAGCAGGGCGAGGGGGCCGGTGCCGCGATGCTCGGTCCGGGCGCCGCCGAAGGCGGCGAGTTCGCCGTGGGCGCGTTCGGCCCACAGGGTCGCACCGATGCGCTCGAACCCCGCGGCAGCCGCCTCGAGGTGGGCACGGGCTTCCGTGCGCCTGCGGTGCCGACGCAGCCATTCGCCGAAGACCAGCCTGGTGCGAGCGTGGTCGTACGGGCCGCCGCAGCGCGCATGGAGCCGCACGGCCTCGCTGTAGAGCGCTTCGGCCTCGTCGCCATCGGCCAAGAGCGCGCGGCAGCGCAGCTCGAGCCCGGTGGTGACCGGGCGGTCGACCTGCGCAGACCAGTGCGTGAACTCCGCCAGCGCTTCGCGCGCCCGGTCCGGCGCGCCGCTGCGCACGGCCGCCTCCACCAGGTCGGGCACCGCGCGCATCAGCACGTCGCGGCGGGCGGGACCGCGGCAGACCTGCTCGAGTGCCTCGAGGGCGGTCTCGAACCGTTTGACGGAGAGGTCGAGCATCGCCAGGCCCCATGACGCGATCTCCGCGTTCACCCGGTGCCGGCTCTGAGCGTCGGGAAGCACTGCGGCGGCCAGGTATCGGCAGCGGGACTCCTCGCCCGACACGGCGTGGAGCCACACCTCCAGCGACCGGTGGGCCAGTTGCTCGGTCGCGTTGCCGAACTCCGCACTGACGGCTGCGCCTTCCGCGACATGCGCGCGGGCGTCGGCGAACTCGCCGCGGAGCAGCCGCGCCACCGCGAGCATGTTGAGGACGTAGGGGACCCAGCCCAGGGCCCCGGTCGCCCGGACGTGGGCGAGCATGGCCTCGGATACGGTGACGGCCTCGTCGTCGGCGGCGATCAGGAGGCCGCCGATGCCCGCGGTCATCTGGTGCGTCAGGTCGAGGTCGCCAGCCGGTGCGGCGTCGAGAAGTTCGCGCATCGGGCCGACGGCCGGCTTCGGGTGTCCGGAGAACAGGTCCTCCCAAGCGAGCAGCGCGGCGACCACGGCGGCCCAGTGCGGGGGCGGCGTGAACTCGCGCAACAGGTCCGCGGCGCGTTGGAGGAGGTCGTGGGCCGCCCCGTGCCTGGCGGCGTGCACGGCTTCGTAGAGCGTGAGCGCGGCATGCTCGGGGTTGGTGTCGCGCACCAGGGCGCCGGCTTCGATCGTCAGCTCCGCGTCGGTCCGCGGCGAGGTCCGCTCGTAGGCCACGGCGCCTTGGGCGTAGATGGCCTCGGCTCGGATGTCCGGGTCGGCGGTCAGCGACAGCGCTTCGGCCGCCAGCCGAGCGGCTCGGTCGGGCTTGCCCGCGTCGAACGCGGCCTGGGCGGCCCTGGCGATCCGCCGGGCTTTCAGCTTGGCGTCCACGCTGAGTCGGCCGGCACGCTCGTAGGCGAGGGACACCGCCATCGCGCCGCCGCGGTGCCGGGCGCGTTCGGCGGCGCCTTCGAGTTCGACCGCCACCGTCTCGTCGGGAGCGGTTGCGGCAGCGGCGAGGTGCCAAGCGCGGCGGTCGGCGTCCGTGTCGTCCATCAGCGCGTCGGCGTACGCCCGGTGCACCTCGACCCGTCGATGCAGCGGCTCGCCCCGGTAGGCGGCCGCCCGCACCAGCGGATGCCGGAACACGACGCGCGTCCCGATGCAGACCAAGGTGGCGCGCTCGGCGGGTTCCAGGTCGGCGGCGGCACCGCCGAGGGCTTCGACCACGTGCAGGACCGTCTCGACCGGCGCCGTGGAGTCGGCCGCGGCGGCCAGGAGCGCTCGTCGCGTCGCGTCGGGAAGCTCGGCGATCTGGCGGCGGAACAGTTCTTGGACGCGGGCGGGAACCGGCAGTGTGCCGACCGTTCCGGCCAGGTCGGACAAGTCGATCTCATCGGTCCGGCGTCGGATCGATCCGAGCTCGATGATCGCAAGCGGGTTGCCGCCCGACTCCTCGAGCACGCGGGCCCGCAACGGGTCGGCGAGGTCCGGAGCATGCTCGTCGAGTACCCGGGCGGCGTCGCTCGCCGCGAGGCCGGACAGCGGCAACACCTCGACACCGGGAGTCTCGAACGGCATCGACGTCTCGCGCACCGCGAACAGCATCGCGACCGGGTCGGCTCCGAAGCGGCGAGCGGCGAAGAGCAGCGCTTCCGCAGAGCCCTGGTCGAACCACTGGAGGTCGTCGACGACGCAGAGCAGCGGGGCCTCCTCGGCAATGTCCGCCAGGAGCGCCAAGGTGCCGGCGGAGATCAGGAACCGGCTCGGCTCACCGTTTTCGGCCAGCCCGAAGGCACCGCGCAATGCCGCGGCCTGCGGCTCCGGCAGCGTCTTCAACCGGTCCAGATGCGGAAACAACAGCTGATGCAGGCCCCCGTACGCCAGCTCGGAGTCGGATTCGACCCCGATGCCGCGAACCACTTGGAAGCCTTCGGATTTCGCCACCGACACCGCGCGGTCGAGCAGGACCGACTTCCCGACGCCCGCCTCTCCCCGCACCACCAGCGCTCCACCGCGCTCGGCGCGCGCTTCCGCCAGCAGTCGTTCGATCCGCCTCAGCTCGTCGTCTCTTCCCACCAGCGACATGCCGCCACGATAGCCCGCGACATGAGCCTCAGTCGGGCCCTGGTTCAGGTTCCGCGGGAGGGCCTGGACGTGCGGACCGTTCCGGCGTTCTGCCGACCACGGGACGGCGCCTTCGATCACGACCGGTGGTCGCTTCCGCAGACCGGCGCGTCGCCCGCAGGCGGCGGTCATCGCCCGCCAGTCCGGCCCCGTCAGCCCCGGTGGCCCGCTGCCGTCACGGGTTGTGTCGCACGGCAGGTGAACACCTCGTCCGGAGCGTGGCTTCCGCGCGAATGCGGGCCGTGACCTCTTGACATTGATTTATCGGTATATAAGCCTGGTGTGGACGTTCGATCCGGTCGCCCCTCCCGGCCGGTCGAGAAGCAGCGCACAAGAGGAAGACGACGATGATGGAGTCTCACGCACGACGGACGGTCCCGCCGGACCGCCCCGGCCCCACCGCAGTGCTCGCCGCCGTGGCGGCGGCGACGGTGGGTGCGGGCGCATTCCTGGCGGCCCCCTCCGCGACAGCGGCCGTGAGCAGCGATCCGTGGGTGACCGAAGTACCGGACAACCCAGTGGAGGACGTGTATCGCTTCACCGTGCCCGCCGAGGTCATGAGCGAGGTGACGGGCGTCGAGGACGGCCAGGTCACCGTGCAGGGCAACTTCGGGCCGGGCAGGTCCTGGACCGAGTTCAACGCCGACGGCGACGCGAACCGCGTCGCCACGATCGGCCCGCTCGAGCCGGGCCTGTACTACTACCAGTACGCGGTGCGCACCGCCCCCGACGAGGAGGCCGTCGCGTTCCGCAACCCCGAGACCGACCGGGAAGTGACGTCGCAACCGAACCTCACGACCCTGTTCGTGCCCGGTCCGGGCGCGGAATGGCTCGCCGACGTCGACGGCGGCGGCGAGTTCGCGACCCTCGAGTACGGCAGAGGCGCCGGCTCCGAAGCGCTCGTCTGGACCCCGCCGGGCTACGACCCGGACCGCGCCGAGCCGTACCCCGCGCTCTACCTGCTGCAGGACGAGGGCCAGAGCCACCGCGAGTGGGCGGAACTGGGCCGACTGAAGCAGATCCTCGACAACCTCGTGCTCGACGGCGACGCCGAGCCGATGGTGGTCGTCATGGCCGACAGCGACGGACTCTCGGTCAAGCACGACCTCACCAAGGAACTCGTGCCCGCCGCGGAAGAGGCGTTCCACGTCTCCTCCCAGCCGTGCGACCGCGCCATCGCCGGCATCGGCAGGGGAGCCGAGCTCGCGCTGGAGACGCTCACCGCCGCCACCGGGACGTTCACCGGTGTCGGGTCGTTCTCGGGCGGCTTCGACGAGCGGATCAGCCACGGCAAGGCACGCCAGATCAACGACCGCACCGACCTCATCCGCGTGTACGGCGGCAACGTCACCGACCCCGCCTACGACGACGTCGTCGCGCTGGAGGCCAAGCTCACCGCGGCCGGTGTCGAGTTCCAGTCGGACGGATCCAACCCCGCCTTCGGCGGCACCTGGGAGACCTGGCAGGCGGGCCTGCACGACTTCGCCCAGCGCCTGTTCCGGCCCGCCGGCGACGGCGGTCCGAGCGCGGGACACCTCCCCTTCACCGCCCGCGAGGTTCCCGCACCGGGCACGACCCCCACACCTTGGATCGACGAGAACGGCGTCGTCACCTTCGAGGCCGGCCCCGAGTTCGCCGACGCCTCCCGGGTCACCGTCTGGGGCAACTTCGGACCCGCCGGAAGCTGGCCGCGCACACCGATGACCCGGCAGGACGACGGCTCGTGGCGCCTGACGATGCCGCTCGAAGGCGGCTCGTACTACTACAAGTTCGAGGTCGAAGGCGTCGACCAGAAGGACCCCGGCAACCCGACGTCGGTGTTCTCCGAACCCGCCTGGAGCACGTTCACCGTCGCCGGCGACACCCTCCGCGGCCGCTACACCGCAGAGGTGCCCGCCGACGAGCGCGGCGAGGTGAGCGTCATGAGCTACACCAGCACCGCCGGAGAGCAGGAGCGCTCGGCCTACGTCTGGACGCCGCCGGACTACGACGCCGACCGCGCCGAGCCGTACCCGGTGTTCTACCTCCAGCACGGCGGCGGGCAGACGTGGACGGACTGGCTCGAGGTCGGCCATGTCGACCGGATCCTCGACAACCACTACCGGCAGGGCACCATGGTGCCGATGGTCGTGGTGATGGCCAACGGCAACGGCGTCGACTTCCCGACCGAGATGACGACACGCATCGCCCCGACGGCCGAGGAGCGGTACAACGTGAGCGCCGACCCGCGCCTGCGCGCGCTGGCCGGCCTGTCCATGGGCTCGGGGCACACCCTCAGCACATTGTGGGCACACCCCGGCGAGTTCGCCTACATCGGAGCGATGTCGGCCTTCGGCAGTCCGCCCGCGGGCACCGACGTCGACGCCGTCAACGCCGGCACCGAGCTGCTCCGGGTGTACTCCGGCGACCGCCAGGACTTCACCTACGTTCCCACGCTCAACCTGATCGCGGCGATGGAGAGCCGCGGCATCGAGCACGAGTTCGCACCCATCATCGCCGGTCCGCACAGCTGGGACGTCTGGCAGAAGTCGCTGATCGACTTCCTCCCGCGCCTGTTCACGGCCGACAGTTAGCGCACGTCCGGGGCCGGTCACGGCCGGCCCCGGACGCAGCCCAGAAGCGCGACCGAGTCGCACGGGACGGCGACGGCGCGCCGACCCCGGCCACGAGTCGTGCCGAGCAGGGCGGCGGCCGCCGCCTCCCGACCGGGATCCCCGACGCCGGAGCGGTCGACCACCCCGTCCGGGTTCGGCTGCCCGGAGGGCGCCTCGACCGCTGAACCGCCGCTTCGGATCTGCGCCGGCGGGCGAATCCGGTTCAGCGGCTCCGTTCGGCGATCCGTTCGCGAAGCGGCCGTCGATGGAGCGCCTCGGCCGCTTCTTTCAGCAAGAGGCCCAACGGTGTCGACAGCTCGGCGTCCAGATCGGCCATCGCCGCCGCCGTCGCCTTCCATTCCTCGGAGATCCGGGGGAGCAGGGCCCGCGCCTTCGGGGTCAGTGCGACCAGCCGGCGGCGGTGGTCGCCCGGGTCGGAGGCATGGGTGACCAGGCCGGCGCGCGACATCTGCGCCGCCGTCTGGCTCGCGGCCGAGTGCGTGACGCCGATCGCCGCGGCCAGGTCCCGGATCGAGAGCGGGCCTTCGGCCGCGAGGACCCGGACGACCGGGGAGAACCTGGGGCGGTACTCGGGGAGTCCTTGATCCCGGTAGACCGCGGCCACATCGCCTTCGAGCAGGTCCAGGACGTGGCGAAGCAGGGTGCCGACGGCGTCGGAGTCGGGTTGCGTCTTCACACTGGTAATCTAACAGCACTGTTACATCTTTCTCGAGGAGACGTCCGTGAGCAGTTTCTATCCCCCGGTAGAGCCCTACGAGCACGGCATGCTCGACGTCGGCGACGGCAACCGCGTGTACTGGGAGGTCAGCGGCAACCCCGAGGGCAAGCCCGCGCTGGCGCTCCACGGCGGGCCCGGGTCCGGAGCGGGGGCGCTCTGGCGGCGGATGTTCGACCCGGCGGCCTACCGCATCGTGGTCTTCGACCAGCGCGGCTGCGGGCGCAGCACCCCTGATGCGGCCGACCCGGAGACCTCGTTGGCCGCCAACACCACTGCGCACCTGATGGCCGACATCGAGCTGCTGCGCGAGCATCTCGGCATCGACCGCTGGCTGGTCCTCGGCGGCTCGTGGGGGACCACGCTCGGGCTCGCGTACGCCGAGCGGCATCCCGACCGCGTGTCGGAGCTGGTGCTGTTCAGCGTCACCAACACCAGCCGCCGGGAGGTCGAGTGGATCACCCGGGACATGGGCCGGATCTTCCCCGAGGAGTGGGCCCGCTTCCGCGACGTCGTCCCCGAGTCCGAGCGCGACGGCGACCTGGCGGCGGCGTACGCCCGGATGCTCGCCGACCCCGATCCCGCCGTGCGGGACCGGGCGGCGCGCGAATGGTGCCGGTGGGAGGACGTGCACGTCTCGACCGCCCCCGATCACGAGCCCGACCCCCGGTTCGAGGAGCCGCCGTTCCGGATGCGGTTCGCGCGCCTCGTCACCCACTACTGGCGGCACGCCGGCTTCCTGGAGGACGGGCAGCTCCTGCGCGAAGCCGGCAGGCTCGCCGGAATCCCCGGCGTGCTCATCCACGGCCGCTTGGACATCAGCGGTCCGGCGGACATCGCGTGGAACCTCGCGCAGGTCTGGACGGACGCCGAACTCGTCCTGATCGAGAACGAGGGCCACGACGCCTCGGGAGGCACGACCGCCGACGCCCTCGTGGCGGCCACGGACAGGTTTTGGGGCCGGTAGGCGGCACCACCGTCCCGGCCGGGCCCTCCTCGGAGACCGGCGGAGCAGCCGCCCGGCCGGCGAGCTTGATGCGGCGCAGCGCGGTGCTCTTCCGTTGCGGGGCATCCTGCGGTCCGGTTCGCCGCGGGCCGGCCTTCGTACAATCCTGCGATGGAGATCATCGACATCGAGCCCGGAGACGCCCGGCTCACCGCAGAACTGCTGCCCGTCCTCCGAGAACTGCGCCCGGATCTGAGCGCCGGGGACTTCATCGCCGTATACGACGAGGGGTATGGACAGGGACTGCGATTCACCGCGGCGTACTCGGAAGGGCGCTGCGTGGGGGTGGCGGGCTGGCGCACTGTCGCGAACACGAATCGGCGGCGGATGCTCTATGTCGACGACCTCGTCACGGTTTCGGAGGCGCGGTCGACCGGAGTCGGACACGCCCTTCTGGAGGACCTGAAGCGGCGAGCTCGTGAACTCGGCTGCACTGCACTCCATCTGGACTCAGGAACGCACCGGCGCGACGCCCACCGCTTCTACATGCGGGAGCGACTGACCATCATGGCTTTTCACTTCGCTGTGGAACTCGACTAGGCATCGTATGCGAACCGACGTTCTCAGCCGGGATTGCCGCAACCGGATAGCGACTTCGTATAGGACGCGAATCGCCCGTTCTCGAATTCTCTCTGAACGATGCTGACGCAGCGTGCAATTGATTATCATGGATGCTCCTGCGATACAGTCATCGCTGGTTCGTCGGAGAGGAGTACGCGATGGCGAAATGGCGAAAGTCAACCCGCAGTGCAGGCCAGAACGCCTGCGTTGAACTGCGCAGTACGGCCGAAGGATTCCAGATTCGCGATAGCAAGCTGGACGAACGGTCACCGGTCTTCGACCTGACCGGCAGTGACCTGGCCGGTCTGCTGCGCATGACCAAGTCCTGATCACAGGTACGTCCCGGCCCACGTGGTTCTGCGTGGGCCGTGGCAGGGCCTTTCGCGGCGACGCTTGCCGACACAGGGCGGTTCCATGCGCCGGGGTCTCGGACGGGTCCACGGCGGTACGACCGCCGGAAGGACCCGTCCGGGCCGGTCATCATCCCAGTCGAGGAGTCCCAATCGAGGGATCCCGGTCCAGGAGTCTCAGCCGAGGAGCGTCGGCTCTGCAAAGGAGACCGCTGCGGTCATCGCCTCGGCGCGTTCCTCCGCATCGGCCGGCATCGCCCCCAAATCGATGCCGCACAGTCCGGCGGCGAGGAGTGACACGAGTGCCCAGGTGAGCGCTTCCGGGTCGGCCGCGCCGTGGCGGTCGTCGATGTTCCATGTAAAGGTGGCCTGCTTGTCACCGTCGAGGGAGTGGAACGAGTAGGTCATGTGCCCGAGTCCGCCGCCGGTGTGGCCGACGAAGGTCTCCGCAGGGCCGTCGGTGCACCGCAGCGGGAGGCCGGCCAGTCCCAGCCCGTACAGGCCGTCCTCGCCGGCGTCGTGGAAGTCCGTCATCTCGGCCAGTTCGGCGCCGGTCAGGAGCGTGCCGTCGAGCAGGGCGTCGTAGAAGTCGTTGACGTCCTCCATGGTGGAGACGACGGCTCCGGCGGCCCACAGCTGGTCGTTCGAGAGCCTCGTGGTGTCGAAGTACGGGTGGTCGGCCTCGCCGGTCGTCATGTACGGCACCGGGTTCGCGCCGCGGATGCCGGACGAACCGTCCTTCGGCAGGTAGGTGTCGTCGAGGTCGGCCGGCTCGAAGACGCGCTCGTCGAGGACCTCGTGCAGCTCGTCCCCGGTGAGGTGCTCGACGAGTACGCCGAGGGCCATGTAGCCGGTGTTCGAGTAGGAGTAGCCGGTGCCCGGCTCGAACAGCAGCGGGTCCGCGGTGCTCATCGCGACGAGCTCTTCCGGCGCGTAGTCGTTCCGGTAGCCCTCGTACACGTCGCTCATGTCGTTCTCCAGGAGCGAGGGGTAGAGGTACACGAAGTAGTCGCGCAGGCCGCCGGTGTGCTGCATGACCTGGCGGATGGTCGGTTCGTTCTCGTACGGGAGGAGCCCCGGGAGATGGTCGCCGATGGTGTCGTCGAGGTCGACCTCGCCTTCGGACTGGAGCTGGAGGAGCACCGCCGAGACCATCGACTTGGTGAGGCTCGCGATCCGGACCCGGTCGTCCTCGTCGACGCCGCCTCCGGAGCCGTTCACCTTTCTGGGGCCGATGGCTTCGGCCCAGGTCTCGTCGCCGAGGCGGACCTCAGCCGTGATGGAGTGGTCGGCGACCGAGTAGAGCTCCTGGAGTTCCTTGTCGAGCAGTGTTTCGTCGAGTCCGCCGGAGGGCGCCGCGCCGGCGGCAGAGGCGGGGAGTGCGATGAGCGCGAGCGCGAGAGCGCCCGCGATGGGGAGGTATGTGCGCATGCTGCAACGCTATTGAAGCGCGCCATCCCGAACCACCGCAATGGGAAGGAACTTCATATACGACGCAAGGAGGATCGGAAGCGCAGCGCCTCCTTCGATAGTCGGAGGAGGCGCTGCTCACCGGAAGCGCTGATGCGTCCGGGCACGGACCGTCGACTTCGGTCGGCCAGCCCGAGCGCCCCGATCAGCCGCCGATCGCCTGCTCCAGGATCGCGACGCCGCGGTCGATCTCGTCCGGTTCGATGACCAGCGGCGGTGCGACGCGCACGGTCCGGTCGTGGGTCTCCTTGCACAGCAAGCCCATCCGCGCCGCGCGTTCGCACACCTCCCGGGCGGTCGGGCCCCCTGCGGCGAGGTCGATGCCCGCCCACAGTCCGCACACTCGCACCTCGTCGACGCCTTCGATCCCGGTGAGCGCGCCTTCGAGGTGCTCGCCCAGTTCCAGGGCGCGGGCCTGCCATTCGCCGGTGGCGAGCATGGCGACCACCTCGGTCCCGACGGCGGCGGCGAGCGGGTTGCCGCCGAAGGTGGAGCCGTGGGTGCCGGGGGTGAAGACGTCCATGACCTCGCGGTCGGCCGCGACCGCCGAGACCGGGACGATGCCGCCGCCGAGGGCCTTGCCGAGCAGGTAGACGTCGGGGACGACCTGCTCGCGGTCGCAGGCGAACGTGTGCCCGGTCCGGGCCAGGCCGGACTGGATCTCGTCGGCGATCATCAGGACGCCGTTCGCGTCGCAGGCCTCGCGCACGGCGCGGAGGTACCCCGCCGGCGGGACGATGACGCCGGCCTCGCCCTGGACGGGTTCGATGAGGACGGCGACGGTGTCGGGTCCGATGGCGGCGCCGAGGGCGTCGATGTCGCCGTAGGGCACCGAGTCGAATCCGCCGGCGAAGGGCCCGAAGCCCTCGCGGGAGTCGGGGTCGGACGAGAAGCCGACGATGGTGGTGGTGCGGCCGTGGAAGTTGCCGTCGAAGACCGCGATCCGCGCGTTTCCGGCCGCGACGCCCTTGCGGGTGTAGCCCCATTTGCGGGCGGCCTTGATCGCGGTCTCGACGGCTTCGGCGCCGGTGTTCATGGGCAGGACGGCGTCCTTGCCGCACAGTTCGGCCAGGGCGGACAGGAAGGGGCCGAGTGCGTCCGTGCGGAAGGCGCGCGATGCGAGCGTGAGCCGGTCGAGCTGCGCTTTCGCCGCCGCGACGAGGCGCGGGTGGCGGTGCCCGAAGTTGAGCGCCGAGTAGGCCGCGAGCCAGTCGAGGTAGCGGTTCCCCTCGGTGTCGGTGACCCAGGCGCCCTCGCCCTCGGCCAGGACCACCGGCAGCGGGTGGTAGTTGTGCGCGCCGTAGCGGTGCTCGAGTGCGGTCAGATCGCTCGCACGGTTCATGGACTTCCTCTCGGTGGGCGGGTGTCAGCCGGCTTGCGGCGCTTCGGATTCGAGCGGAACGGCCGCGACCGTGCGGCGCAGGCCGCGCACCGCCTCGCGGCGTTCACCGCCCGGCGGGGTCTCGGCGGCGAGGTCGGCGATCGTCGGGCCCGGCTCTCGGTCCATGGCGCTCCTCTCAGGGGCGACTCGTGAGCCACAGTATGCGCACGCGGGGTTTCCGTTGGAAGCGTGGCGAATGTGGTTTCGTGTGGAATCTTTTCGCGAGCGTCGTCAACGTGCACTCGGGTGCAGGAGTGCAGCGGTGAGCGGCGCGGAGGAGTCGGCTCCGAGGCCCGGTGGCGCCCAGGGTGCTCCGGCCTCGACGAGCATGGAGCCGACGGCGGCGATCATGGCGCCGTTGTCGGTGCACAGACGCGGCGCGGGGACGCGCAGCGTGATGCCGCGCTCGGCGCAGCGGGCCTCGGCGAGTTCGCGGAGCCGCCCGTTGGCGGCCACGCCGCCGGCGATCACGAGCGTGTCGACGCCGTGATCGGTGCACGCGGCGACGGCCTTGGCCGTGAGCACGTCGCACACCGCCTCCTGGAACGAGGCGGCGACGTCGGCGGCCGGCGGCGGCCCGTCGGCGGCCTCGACCCGGCGGGCGACCGCGCTCTTCAACCCCGAGAAGGAGAACCCGTACTTCCCGACCGACGCCCGGGGGAAGCGGATCGCGGCGGGGTCGCCGTCGAGGGCCGCCTCGGAGAGCGCGGGACCGCCCGGGTAGCCGAGTCCCAGGAGCCGCGCGACCTTGTCGAACGCCTCCCCGGCGGCGTCGTCGGCGGTGTCGCCGAGGTGGACGATCGGGTCGCGGGCAAGATCGCCGAGCATGAGCAGCGAGGTGTGGCCGCCGGAGACGACCAGCCCGACGCTGCGCTCGGGCAGCGGCCCGTGTTCGAGGGTGTCGGCCGCGATGTGCCCGGCGAGGTGGTGGACGCCGATGAGCGGAACGCCGAGCGCGATCGCGTACGCCTTCGCGGCGGCGATCCCCACCGCAAGCGCGGTCGCCAGGCCGGGCCCGGCGGTCACCGCGACCGCGTCCACGTCGCCCTTCCCGATTCCGGCGCGCTCGAGTGCCGTCCGCACGGTCGGGACCAACGACTCCAGGTGCGCTCGGGCGGCGACCTCGGGCACGATGCCGCCGAAGCGCGCGTGCCGGTCCATGCTCGTGGCGGTGCATTCACCGAGGAGCTTCCCGCCCGCGACCAGCCCGACGCCGGTCTCGTCGCATGACGACTCGATCCCGAGCACCACCGGGGGGACCGTCCCGCTCACGCGTTCGCTTCTCGGGAGTCGGCGGCGTCGAGACGATGCGGGCCCGGTGGGGCCGAGGTCGTGTACACCAGCGGGTCCTTCGTGATCGGAGCAGTATCGCCATCAGCTTACTATTGCCAGATACTTGCAACAACGGCACTCGACGGCCGCCTCACTCCGGGGGCCGGTGCCCTGCAGCGACGCGGAGAACGACGCGCGCCGTCCCCGGTGGCCCCGGATGCGCCGTCCCCGGGCGATTCATCCGAAGACAAGGCCGCCGCGGGCTTCACGGAGAAGCCTGCGGCGGCCGGGTCGGTAGGCGCCCGTTCAGACTCCGGTCACTTCGTTGGCCGGGTTCGGCAGCTCCGCTTCGGCGGTGATGTCGCCGGTCGCGAGGTCCACCGCGTAGATCTTCGAGGCGGCCGGCTCGGTGACGTAAGCGGTGCCGCCCCGCACGAAGAGGGTGGGGCGGGCCTCCTGCCACTCGAGCGGCTCCTCCCACGCCTCGACCACCGGGATCGACTCGACGACCGCGGCGTTCGCCATGTCGATGACGTGGAGCGCGCCGTCGGTGCCCAGCAGCAGGCCTTCGCCGGCGGGACCGCGGCCGAGGGACCTGAAACTGTAGCTGGTCCCCACGTCGAGCAGCCGCAGCTCGCCGGTCTCGGTGTCGATGATCGACACGCGTTCGGGGCGCTCCAGTTCGGCCTCGGGGTCGACCTTGTAGTCGCCGAGGATGTACGGGGAGTCCTCGTGTCCTCGCGTGTTGCCGATGCGGCCGTACTCGTCCGGGCTGTCGACCTTCGTGATGGCGCCGTCCCGGTAGATGAGGACGCCGTCCTCGCAGCCGACGACGACGGCCTCGTTCATCGCGGCCGATTCCCCGTGCACGCCAGGGCATTCCTCGCTGCGGGCGATCTCGTTGCGCTCGGCGTCGAGGATCTGGATCCCGGTGCGGGTCTCCTCGTCGCCGTGGGTCACCAGCAGCTCGCCGTTCTCGAGCTGGACGGCGACACCGTGGTGCGGGTGCTCGGTGGTGAAGGTCTGCGTGTCGGGCAGACCGTCCCCCAGCTCCTGGGGGTCGAACACGGTGACCTCCCCGGCGCCGTCCGAGAACAGCACGGTGACGCCGGCGTGGTTGACGACATGGCCGGGCTCGGGCGCGGCGAACTCGTCTTCGGTGAGTTCGGCCGCGACCGCGTCGAGGACCCGGAATCCGGTCGAGGTGGAGACGAGGGCGTGCCGTCCGTCGCCGGCGGGGTTGAGCCGGTTGAAACCTTCGAGAGGGAGGTCTGCCGCGACCTCGAGGGTCTCGCCGTCGAGGACGTAGAGGCCGCCGTCATAGGTGACGACGACGGCGTCGGCGACCTCCGCGGACCGCTCGTCCGCGGTCTCCTCGGCGGGTGCGGAGCAGGCCGCGAGCAGCAGGCCGGCGGCCGCCAGTGAAGGCGCCGCGAGTGCGCGAATGCTCATGTGTACATCACTTTCCTGTGGTCGATGGGTCGGGCGGTCCTCCCGCTCGTGTGCGGGAGGAAGGATGTCAGTGGCCCGCAAGGCCTCCGGCTATCGCTTCGGCGTTGCTGCGGGCCATCTCCAGGTAGGTCCCGGCGCCTTGTCCGGGCTCGGTGAGCGACTCGGTGAACAGCGGGATCACCTCGATGTCCACGCCGGTCTCCTCGGCCATGGCCTGGACGAGCAGGTCCGGTTGGGCGGAGTCGGCGAACACGGCGGGGACGCCGGACGCGGCGACGGCGTCGGCGAGGTCCTTCAGATCGGAGGCGCTGGGCGAGGCGAGGGTGGTGCCGCTGGGGATGACCGCGCCGATGATCTCGAAGTCGTAGCGCTGCGCCAGGTAGCCGAAGACGTGGTGGTCGGTGACGAGCTTGCGGTGCTCCTCGGGGATCCGGCCGAACAGCGCGGTGGTGTGCTCGTGCAGCTCGTCGATCTGCGCCCGGTAGGCCTCGGCGTCGGCGCGGACCTGTTCGGCGTCGATGCCCGAGACCTGTTCGATCACGCGGTCGGCGATGAGGTCCACGGCCTCGCCCACTCGCACCGGATCGGTCCAGAAGTGCGGATCGGGCAGGCCTGCGGTCGCGTCGGCGCTGTAGTCGATCGGGTCGACGTGCTCGCCGACGGCCAGGTCCGGCACGCCGGCCGCGACGGCCGCCTCGACATGCCCGATGACTCCTTCTTCGAGGCCGAGCCCGTTGTGGATCAGCAGTTCGGCCTGTTCGAGCGAGGCGGCCTGCCGCGCGGAGACGCCGAAGGAGTGCGGGTCGGCGCCGGCCGCCATCAGGACCGTCACCTCGACCTGGTCGCCGACGACGTTCCGGGTGAGGTCGCCCAGGATGTTGGTGGTCACGACGATGCCCGACCGGTCGGATCCGAAGGCGGCGCAGCCCGGCAGCACTGCCGAGGCGGCGGCGAGGAGCGGCAGTGCCGCGAGCGAGCGGCGCTTCATCGCGGCTACCATCCCGTCTCCACCATGAGGTCGGGTCGGAAGTCGACCTCGAAGGTCCGGGCCAGGCGAAGGTCGTCGCGGTAGTCGATCTCGTAGACCGCCGCGCCGGCCGGATCGTTGACGTACGCCCGGGCGGTGTCCACTTGGATCGCGGGCGTGCCGCCGTCGGTGATGGTCATGAGCGCGAGTCGCGCGAGTTCGGCGCCGCTGGCGGGGTCGTAGGACCGCAGGACGCCGTCGTCGGTGAGGACGAGGACGGGGGAGTCCTCACCGGTCGCGGTCACCGCGACCACTCCCTGCACTGGGATCTCGGTCCAACGCCGTTCTTTGATGTCGAGCACCAGGATTCCCCCGGTCTCGCTGCGGGCGGCCGGAGCCGCGGTGCCGGGGCGGTGGTGGAATCCGCCGTCGACGCCGGCGCCCGGATACGGGATCGTCTCCGCCGTCAGCTCGTCGTCGCCGGTGATGAGCACCGCGCCGTCCCGGCAGCCGAACACGGCGCCCCGCCGGGTGACGGTCTGCCCCTGCGGTTCGGCGCAGGTCGCGTCCAGTTCGGACTCGAGCGAGCCGTCGCGGCCCAGAACCCGGACCGCTCCGCCGTCGACCGCGAGCAGCCGCCGGCCGTACGGGAGGACCGCCTCGGCGTCGAGTTCGTCGCTGGCTCCGGCCTCGCCCGCTTCGAGGGACTCCCGGTCGAGTGCGATCACGTGCGCCGCCGAGTTGAGGACGGTCACGGCCGGGTCGCCGATCGGCGCGAACCCGGACCCGTCGATCCCGCCGACGGTCCGCGGTTCGGTGCGGTAGTAGTGCACGTGGTCGCCGTGGTCGACCGTCCAGACGCCGCTGTCAAGCACCTCGGTGCTCGAGGCGCCGCCGATGTAGACGAAGCGGCCGTCGGTGTCCATCGCCTGCGCCCCTTCGAACTGCGCGACCTCGACCGTCTCCTCGGTGACGGGGTCGAGCATGTGGACCGCGCCCGTTTCGGTGTCGGCCATGACGAGCCGCAGCTGGGCTTCGGCGGTCTCTTCGGCGCCTTCGACGTACCCGTGCGGCGTGGGCGCGTCCTCGCCCGGCGGTGCGCCGGAGGAGCAGCCTGCGAGCAGGGCGCATCCGGCGGTCAGGGCGGCGATGCGGGCTCGGGTCGCGTGCGGCATGCGGTGTCCTTTCATCGGTCGGTGGCGGGGATCCGGTCGCGGACCGAGGCGGCCAGCACGGAGACGAAGAAGCAGGCGACGGCGGACGCGGCGACGGTCGCCCCGGCGGCCGTCCCGAAGTGCCAGGAGATCAGCAGCCCGCAGACGGTGGCGACCGCGCCGATGAGGGCGGCGCCGGCCATGATCGCCGGGATCCGGTCGGCCCACAGCGCCATCGCGGCGGGCGGTGCGATCAGCAGGCCGAAGACCAGGAGCGTGCCGACCACGTGGAAGGACGCGACGATCGCCAGGGTCAGCAGGGCCGTCATGAGTCCCTGCGCCAGACCGGGCCGCAGCCCGAGGGTCGCGGCCTTCCGGCGGTCGAACGCCAGCGCCGTGAAGGACCGATGGCACGCGACGGTGATCAGCAGCGCAGCGACGAGCGCCCCGGCCAGGACCAGCAGGTCACTGCCGCGCACCGCCAGCACGTCGCCGAAGAGGAATCCGGTGAGGTCGACGGCGAAGGACTGGGAACGGGACACGATGATGACGCCTGCCGCGAGCATGCCGACGAACAGCAGTCCGATCCCGGTGTCTCTGGACAGCCGGGAGGAGCGGGACAGCGCGGTGACGCCCAGGGCCATCGCCACCGAGCTGAGCGCGGCCCCGAGCAGGAGGCTGCCTCCGAGCAGCGAGGCGATGGCGACGCCCGGCAGCATGCCGTGGGCCATCGCGTCGCTCATGAAGGCCATGCCGCGCAGCACCACCCAGGTGCCCGCGAGGGCGCAGATCACCGCCACGAGCAGTCCGCCCCACAGTGCTCGCGCCACGAAGCCCACCTCGAAGGGGCCGGTCAACCATTCCACGGCGAGAACTATAATGACAATCATTTGCAATAGCCAACCGCATGGAAGAGTGATCCCCGACATGTCGAACGCGATCGAGCTGACCGGTGTGAGCGCACGCCACGGTGCCGTGACGGTACTGCACGAACTCACCGTCTCCATTGCGGCACAACAGATCACGGCTCTCACCGGACACAACGGCTCGGGGAAGTCGACGCTTCTCGGCGTCCTCGCCGGCGTTCACCCTCCCGCATCGGGAGCGCTGCGGCGGACGCACGCGGGACGGGCGGCGCTCGTGGTCCAGCGCAGCGAGGTTCCCGACGCGCTGCCCATCACCGTCCGGCAGGCGGTGGCGATGGGCCGCTGGGCGCATCGGGGCGCCTGGCGGCGCCTCACCAGGGAAGACCGGTCCATTGTCGACCGGTGCATGGAGCGCCTCGGCATCGCCGCACTCGCCCGCCGCCGGCTGAGCACGCTCTCGGGCGGGCAGCGCCAGCGCGTCCTCCTCGCTCAGGGTCTCGCGCAGGAGTCGGATCTCCTCCTCTTGGACGAGCCCGCGACCGGCCTCGACGCGGAGGCCAAGGCCCAGATCGCCGCCCTGCTCGCCGAGGAGAGCGCTAGAGGGGTGACGGTCGTCCACGCCACGCACGATCCCGAGGACGCCGCGAGCGCCGATCACCGCATCGCCCTGGCGAACGGACGCCTCGTGGTCGATGAGGCGGCCAATGGTGTGACTGCCGCCTCACAAAATCGATGAACGTTCAACTATTAGGGAGGCTAGCCTAATCTGGCGCGCGCTAGGCGGTCGCGAAGGCCGCGTCCACCAGATCCCGAAGGGAACTCCGATGCATCCCGGCCCGCGCGCACTTCCCACCGCCGCAACCGCCTTCCTGCTCCTGGCCACCCTGGCCGGCTGCGGCGCCTCCGAGCCCGTCCCCGAGACGACCACCGCCGCAGGCGAAGGCGCGACCTCCTATCCGCTGACGGTCGAGAACTGCGGCCAGGAGGTCGTCTTCGACGCCGCGCCCCAGCGCGTGGTCTCCCTCGACCAGGGCTCGACGGAGATCCTGCTGTCGCTCGGACTCGAGGACCGCATCGTCGGCACGGCCTCGTGGACCGACCCGGTCCTGGAATCGCTCGCGGAGGCCGGCTCCGGCGTGCCGCGACTGGCCGACGAGGCCCCCGCCTACGAAGTGGTCATGAGCGCCGACCCCGACTTCGTCACCGCCTCCTTCGGCCGCCACTTCGTCCAAGGCGGCGTCGCGGGCCGGGACCGGTTCGCCGAGACCGGGATCGAGTCCTACCTCTCGCCCACCGACTGCGACGGCGGCGTCAGCATCAACGGCGGCGGCACCCGCACAGAGCCGCTCACGTTCGACCCGCTCTACCAGGAGATCCGCGAACTCGCCCAGGTCTTCGACGTCCCGAGCCGCGGCGAGGACCTGGTCGCCGAACTCGAAGCCCGCCGCCAGGCCGCGATCGCAGGGATCACCGGCACCGGCCTGACGGTCGCATTCTGGTTCTCCGACCTCAAGACCCCCTACATCGCCGGCGGGCTCGGCGCACCCGCGCTCCTCGCCGACCAGGTCGGCGCCGAGAACGCGTTCGGCGACCTCGCCGACGACTGGCCCGCCACCACATGGGAGACCGTCGTCGACCGCGACCCCGACGTCATCGTCCTGGCCGACCTCGCCCGCGAACGCTGGCCCGGCGACCAGGCCGCGGAGAAGATCGAGTTCCTCACCACCGACCCGGTCACCAAGGACCTCACCGCCGTGGCCGAGGAGCGGTTCATTCTGCTGACCGGCGCCGAGCTCAACCCCTCGATCCGGATGGTCGACGGGATCGAGGCGCTCGCCGCCGGACTGCAGTCCATCGAGGCCGCCGCGTGACCACCGCGCTCGCGGAGGCCGCACCCCCGCGCGGAGGGACGCGCCTGCAGTTCGCCGCTGTCAGCCTCGGCGCCCTCGCCCTCCTGCTCGCCTCGATCGGCGCGGCGATCACGCTCGGCCCCGCCGACGTGTCCCTGATGAACGTGCGCGACATCCTTCTCAACCACCTTGCGGGAGCAGAGATCCCGGTGCGCGTCTCCAAAGAGGCGATCGTGTGGCAGGACCGGCTGCCACGCGCGCTCGTGGCCGCCGCCTGCGGCGCCGGACTCGGCCTGTGCGGCCTCGTCCTCCAGTCGCTGCTGCGCAACCCGCTCGCCGACCCGTACGTGCTGGGGATCTCCTCGGGCGCCTCCTCCGGTGCGGTGGTCGTCGCGATCCTCGGCGTCGGCACCGCCGGCTTCGGGGTGCCCGGCGGCGCGTTCGTCGGTTCGCTCGTCTCCTTCGCCGCGGTCCTGCTCATCGCGCGCCTCGCCGGCGGCGGCGACGACAAGCTCATCCTCGCCGGGATCGCGGTCACCCAGATGTTCTCCGCGCTCACCTCGTTCGTGATCTTCGCGTTCGCCGACTCGGACGCGACCCGCGGCGTCATGTTCTGGCTCCTGGGATCGCTCGAAGGCGTCCGCTGGAACGGTGCGGCCCTGTGCGGGATCGCCGCGCTCGCCGGGACCGTCCTGTGCCTGGCGCGCGCACACGTCCTCGACGCCTTCGCGTTCGGCGACGAGGTCGCCGCCTCCCTGGGCGTCCACGTCAGACGGGAGCGCGCCGTGCTCATAGCCGCAGCGGCGCTGCTGACCGCGGTCATGGTCAGCATCGCCGGCGCGATCGGATTCGTCGGCCTCGTCCTGCCGCACGCGGCCCGGTACCTCGCCGGGCCGCTCCACCTGCGCCTCGTGCCGGTCACCGCGCTCGTCGGCGCCGTCTTCATGGTCTGGGTCGACGCCCTCTCGCGGGTCGCCTTCTCGCCCTCGCCGCTGCCGATCGGCGTCAGCACCGCGCTGGTCGGCGTCCCGGTGTTCATCGCGATCATGTTCCACCGAAGGAGGACCCTGTGACGCTCCAGGCCCGCGAGGTCTCCTGGGACCGGGGCGGCAGACTCGTCGTCGACGGCGTCTCACTGCGCCCGGAGCCCGGCGAGACCGTCGGCCTCCTCGGCCCGAACGGCTCGGGCAAGTCCTCCCTCATCCGCCTGCTCGCGGGCATCGCACGGCCCACCGCCGGAGTCGTGACCCTCGACGCCCGCGCGCTGCCGACGGTGCCCCGCCGCGAGGCCGCTCGCGCCATCGCCGCGGTCACCCAGCACGCCGACACCACCGCGGATCTCACGGTGCGCCATATCGTGGCCCTCGGCCGCATCCCGCACCGCGGCGCCTTCGGCGGCGATCGCGGCGCCGACGACGAGGCCGTCGCCGAAGCGTTGGCGCGCACCGGGCTCACCGCGAAGGCCGGGCAGTTCTGGCACCGGCTCTCCGGGGGAGAGCGCCAGCGCGTCCACATCGCACGCGCGCTCGCGCAGCGGCCCCGCGAACTCCTGCTCGACGAACCCACCAACCACCTGGACATCCGGCACCAGCTCGACCTGCTTCGACTCGTCTGCGAACTGCCGGTCACGACGATCGCGGCCCTGCACGACCTCAACCTCGCGGCGATGTTCTGCGATTCGCTCCTGGTCCTCAAGGACGGCAGGGCGGTCGCGGCCGGAACCCCCGCCGAAGTCCTCACCGCCGACCTCATCGCCGAGGTCTACGAAGTCGAAGCGGCGGTGAGCATCGGCGATGCCACTGGACGGCCGCAGATCGCGTTCACGCCGCATCGACCCGCCGTGGCGCCCGGCCAGCCGTGAGGCAGTGCTCCCGCGGTGACGGAGTCGGGACGGAACGATGGCGGCCCAGGTCAGATTGGTCCGGTTGTCCTGCAAGACATTGCGTGTGTCGAATCGGAGAGTGGCCGGTGGAGTCGTTGCGTGGAGGCGATCCGGAGCGGATCGGGCCGTACACCCTCATCGCGCGGTTGGGCGCGGGTGCGATGGGCCAGGTGTACCTGGGGGAGGACGGGGACGGCCGCCGTGCGGCCGTCAAGCTGCTCAACCCCGAACTCGCCGTCAGCCCCGAGTACCGCGAGCGGTTCGCGCGCGAGTTCGCCGCGGCGCGGCGGGTCGCGGGGGACCGCACCGCGCACGTCGTCGACGCCGACCCGGAGGCCGAGCGGCCCTGGCTCGCCACCGCCCACATCCCCGGGCCCACGCTGCGGGAGCACGTGTTCGAGCACGGGCCCTTGGGCCCGGCCGCGGCGGCGGCCCTCGGGGTCGGCCTCGCCGAGGGCCTGGCCGCCATCCACGCCTGCGGGCTCATCCACCGCGACCTCAAGCCGAGCAACGTGATCATGGCCGAGGACGGGCCGCGCATCATCGACTTCGGCATCGCGCGGGCGGTGGACGCCAGCACGCTCACGGGGACCGGAACCGTGCTCGGCACGTACGGGTTCATGTCGCCCGAGCAGATCACCGCCGACACGGCCGGGACCCCGAGCGACGTGTTCGCACTCGGCTGCGTGCTCGCGTTCGCCGCCACCGGGAACGGCCCGTTCGACGCCTCCACGGTGCCCGCGGTCATCCACCGCGTCCTCTCCGAACCGCCGCGGCTCGACGGCGTCCCGCATCGGCTGCGCCCGGTCCTCGAAGCCTGCCTTGCCAAGGCGCCCGAGCAGCGCCCGACCACGGACGAGCTCCGAGTCGGGCTCACCGCCGTGACCGACCCTCCCACCGCGGTCGACCCGGATGCCGGGGTGCCCGACTTCGCGCCGGGCCGGTCCGGCCCAGCTGCGCCGTTCCCTGCCGGCGACACCGTCGTGCAGCCGACGCCGCCCGACGCGAAGCGCGGGCCGGCCCGGCGGGCGCTCCTGGCCGGCGTCGTCGCGGCGCTCGCGGCGGCCGTTCCACTGTGGCTGCTGCTGGACCGCGACGATTCGCTCGGCGGCGGTTCCGGCGGGGACGCGAAGCGGATCGGGATCGCGCTGCCCCACAACTCCGAACCCCGCTGGAACTACGACGGCGAACAGCTCACCTCCCTGTTCGAGGCCGCAGGCCATGACGTCCTGCTCCAGTACGCCGACGGCACCGCCGACTCCCAAGCCACCCAGATCGAGCGCATGCTGGAGGACGGCGTCGACGCCCTGGTGGTCGCAGTGATCGACCCGGCCGCCGAGCGGGACGCGCTCGAACGGGCCAGGGACGCGGGCGTGCCCGTCGTCGCGTACGACCGCCTGGTCGAGGACGGGGCCGTCGCCGACTACTACGTCGGGTTCGACCTCGCGCGGGTCGGGGCGCTCCAGAGCCAGTACATAGTGGACCGGCTCGGACTCGACGGTCAGACCGGTCCCTTCCGCTTGGAGGTCTTCGCGGGCGCGTCCTCCGACCCCGTGGCCCGGCTCTTCTTCGACGGCGCTTGGGAGGTGCTGCGGCCCTATGTGGAACAAGGCCGGCTCGTGGTGCCCTCCGGGCAGACGAGTCTGGAGCAGACCGCCACCGAGCGATGGGATTCCGCACTCGCCCGGTCCCGCATGGAGGACCTGCTGGCGTCCTTCTACGACGACGGGACCCGGCTCGACGCGGTCCTGTCCCCGTACGACGGCATCACCGCGGGCGTCATCGACGCGATCCAGAACGCCGACATCGCGATGCCGCTGGTGGTGGGCCACGACCCGAGCGCGGAATCCCTGGCGTACCTGGAGGACGGCCTCCAGGCCATGACGGTCTTCAACGACCCGAGTACGCTTGCGCAGGCCACAGTGGACCTGCTAGCGACGGTCCTCGCCGGGGAGGACCCCGCCGCGGCCGCCGCCGACGTCCCTTCGGTGTACCTCGAACCGGTCGCCGTGGATGCGCAGAACTGCCAGGAGGTGCTGATCGACTCCGGCTACCTCGACCCCGGGTGACGGCGGCCGCGTGCGTTCACCGCGGGGGGCATCTGCGAACCGCCCGTCTCGAAACGGGACTCGTCGGACGCGGCGGTTCGCACGGGTATCGGATGAGTGGCAACGGCATCGCCGTGCGGCGAGGGCACGGATCTGGAAGGAGGCGCGACCGGTGACGGACAAGCGGATCGAACTCGGCATCGATTTCGGGACTTCTCACACCATCGCGATGCTCGGCTCCGAGGGCGGCCCAGGCCGACCGCTGATCTTCGAGGGGTCGCCGCTCCTGCCGTCGGCGGTGTTCGCCGATGGGAGCGAGTTGATCGTCGGCAGGGCCGCACTGCAACAGGGGCGGCGCAGGCCCGCCGCCCTGGAACCGCATCCGAAACGCTGGATCGATGCCGACGCGATGCTCCTGGGCGGCAGGGAGGTCGCCGTCCCCGACGCGATCGCAGCGGTCCTGGGGCGCGTGCGGGCCGAGGCGAAGCGGGTCGCCGGGGTGCCGGTGTCGGTCACGGTCACCGTTCCCGCGACGTGGGGGCCGACCCGAAGACTGGTCATCACCGACGCCGCCGAACGCGCGGGGCTCGGCGCGGTGCGGCTCCTGCCCGAGCCCGTGGCGGCGGCCGCGTACTTCCTGCACCGCCTGGGCCACCGGATCGGCGAGGGACAAACGGTCGTGGTGTACGACCTCGGCGCGGGCACCTTCGACGCGACAGTGGTGGAGCGGCGCGACGGCGGTTTCACGGTGCTGGCCCAGGACGGACGCGACGACCTCGGCGGCCTCGACATCGACGCGGCGATCGCCGACCACCTGCGTCTCCAGCATCCCGATGAAGCAGGTGAGGACGGGCAGGGCCGCCACCGCCAGGAACTGCAGGAAGAGATCCGTCTCGCCAAGGAGAGCCTCTCGACCTACAGCCATGCAGCGGTCACGCTCCCGGCTTCGAACCGAGAATCGCACCTCACTCGCGGTGAACTCGACGACCTGGCTCGGCCGCTCCTGGCCCCGACCGTCAAGGTGACCCGGGCGGTCATCGCCGCAGCCGGGCTCTTGCCGGCCGCGACCGCGGGGGTGTTCCTCGTAGGGGGCGCCTCCCGTATGCCGCTCGTCGCCACCATGCTCCACCAGGCCCTGGGCCTCGCGCCGACCGCGATCGACCACCCGGAGCTGGTCGTCGCCGAAGGCAGCCTGGCCGCGCCGCCGGACGACGAGCACGCCGCAGACCCGATGCCGCCCGCCGCCTCCGGGACACCGCCGGTCGAGCCGGCGCCGCGCATGGACTACCGACCGAGCCCCCTGCCTCCCCCGTCCCCGTCGCGTCGGTGCCGCAGCACACCGACCGCCGGCCGCTGCCTCCGGATCCCGGGCAGCCGAGGACCAAGGGTGCGGCAGCGGCGCGCGTGCCCGTGCCGGTCGTCGTCGCCGCGGTGCTCCTGGCGTTGCAGGCCATGCCGTTCCTGCCGTTGTGGGGTGGCGCGATCGAGACCGGGATCGAGGTGGGCGCGCTGTACTTGTACAGCTGGGATCTCCTGTTCGGCGGTGCCTACGTGATCGTCTTCCTTGCCATGTGCGCTTCCGCCGCCTCGGTGGCGCTGCTCCTGCGGCGCATCAGATGGGCGCCCGTGCTCGGGGTGTACACATCGCTCGCGGTCCCGGTCGCCGTCATGCCGATGCTCCCGAACTCGGCGGCCATTTCGAACTGGAACTTCCTGCTGGGCCTGCTGCTGATCGTGCTGCCCGTCGCCGTCATCGTGAACCTGTCGCGGCAGCGCACCCAGGACTGGTTCGCGGCGGTGCCGCGGCCCGCCGACGCCCGGGCCCGCAATCGCCGCGGCATCACCGCCGCCGGACAGGCGGCGGGCCTGGTGCTGGGGGCCTTCCTCCTGGCCGCCTACTGTAATGAGGTCGCACCCGACGCCTTCTGGTAGCCATTCGCCGGGAGAACGGGGGACGAGGCGGTGAACCCCGGGGCCGGCGTCGGGATCGTTGCGGCGCAGCCTGATCGTCAGTCGAGGGCTTCGATGATGCGGAAGTCGCGTTCGAAGCCGGCGGGGAGTTCGGCCAGCGCCTTCTCGTAGGCCGCGCTCTCGTATGCGGCGACCGCCCGTTCGAAGCTGTCGAACTCGATCAGGACGACGCGCTCGGCGATCCCGGCCTCGTATGCGGCGACCCGGCTGCCGATGCCGGCGAGTAGCCGTCCGCCTGCGGCCTTGACGGCCACACCTGCCAGCTCGTTGTAGGACTCGAGTCCCTCGGGGTCCTCGATGGCGGGGTAGACGCTGACCCAGTAGCCCTTGGGCATGTGGAACCTCCAGTGTTGGAATGAGCGCTTCGGATTCCGAAGCGCCGGCGATGTGCGATACTACTGCTTCGATATCCGAAGCGCAAGAGTTCGACGGAGAGCCATGAACGCGACGCCGATGCCGGGCCGGCCGGTCCGCGGTTCCACCACCGGCCGATCGCTGATGGCGGCACTGGACCTGTTCGGGCGCCGCTGGACGCTGCGCATCGTCTGGGAGCTGAGGAACGGGCCGCTCGGCTTCCGGCTCCTGCAGCGGCGCTGCGACGGCATGTCGTCGAGCGTCCTGCGGCAGCGGCTCACCGAGCTCCAAGAAGCCCGGCTCGTCGAGGTGCTGCCCGACGACGGCTACTCCCTCACCCCGCTCGGACGCGACGCCCGCGAGTCCCTTGATCCGCTCATCGAGTGGTCGCAAAGGTGGGCCGCCGAACTCGCCGACGCCCCGCCCGCTGCCGCCGAGGACGCCGGCGACGGCCGGCGCAACCGGTCATGACCCGGTCTGCGCACGGGACGGCTCCGTGCCGTCTGCGACCGGCTGGGCTCCTCGGTTGCTACGCCTACAGCCGTCCCGACGGCGACGGCCGTCTGGCGGCGCGCATGTCCGCGCCCTCGATCGGCGTCGAAGAGGACATCGCCGACGCCGACAGCACCGCCTGCCTCGCCGCGATGCTCGCCGGACAGGGCCTCGGCTCCATCACCGTGGACATGGGCGATGCGCTCGGGAGCCCCGCCGCGATCACCGCGGCCGCACCGGCCGGCTCGCACGCCGGGATTCGCCTCAGCGGCACCGCGATCGCCGCCCGCCGCGTCACGTTGGCGCTCTGATGGGGGCCGAGTAGCATTCCGCAAGTGATCCTCCGCAGCCGATCCGCTTGTCGCCCATGAGCGGCCGTAACGCCACCGCCGGCGACGGGCGGATCGCCGCGGTGCTGTGGGACGTCGACGACACGCTGTTCGACCATTCGGGTGCGGAGCGGCTCGCGGCGCTCGAGCACCTCGCGTCCGAAGGGCTGCTCGGGCGGTACGGCTCCGAGGACGAGGCCGCCGCCCACTGGCACGAGGTGTCGGAGGCGTTCGTGCGGCGCTATCTCGACGGGGCGCTGACCTTCCAGGACCAGCGGCGGGAGCGGGCGCGCGCCCTCGCGGGCCGGGCGTTCACCGACGACGAGGCCGATGCCTGGTTCGGCGGCTACCTGGGCGCCTATCAACGCCACTGGCGGGCGTTCCCCGACACCGTGCCGGCGCTGGACGCGCTCGCCGCCGGATACCGGCACGGGGTGCTTTCCAACAACGCCGCCTTCCAGCAGGACCAGAAGCTCCGCGCCCTGGGCATCCGCGACCGCTTCGAGGTGCTGGCCTGCGCCGAGGAGCTCGGTGTCGCGAAGCCCGCGGCCGCGGCCTTCCACGCCGCCTGCGCCGCGCTCGACCTGCCGCCCGAAGCCGTCGCCTACGTCGGCGACCTGGCCGACAACGACGCCCGGGCGGCCGACGCCGCCGGACTCACCGGCATCTGGCTCGACCGGAGCGGAACCGAACCGGAACCGGACGGCCCCATGCGGATCACCTCCCTCGCGGAGCTGCCCGCGCTCCTCGCCGAGCCGCGCCGATTCAGCCGAGCCGCCTAGCACTCGATCCCCGGACGGCGGCGGACTGTCGAACCGGCCCGTGCCGCCTGCCGAGCGACCGATCCGACCTCCCGGACCAACCATTGACAATTGGAAATATTGTCATGGATGATTGTTTTAGCAGTTGGTCCAACAAACGTTCGTGAGCCGCTCCGGCTCGGTCGGACCGCCGCGGGAGCGAAGCGAAGGCGCTGGCCTTCGAACGTCGGCGGCGATCGGGAAGATGTGAAAAGGGGGCCCTCGTGGGCGCTACAAGGATCAGGTTCAGGGCCGCGTTCGCGGCCGTGCTCTCGGCGGTGGCAGTCGGGCTGTCGGTCGCCAGTTGGCCGCCGCCGGCGTCGGCCGACACCATGACGCAGTTGAACGCCTCGCAGATCGTCGCCGAGATGGGAGCGGGCTGGAACCTTGGCAACAGCCTGGAGGCCAACGCCAACGGCGTCCCGAGCGAAACCGCGTGGGGCAACCCCGCCGTGACACAGGCGCTCATCGACCGCGTGCAGGCGGCCGGGTTCGACACGATCCGCATCCCGGTGTCGTACCTGAACCACATCGGTCCTGGCCCTGACTACACGATCAACCCGACCTGGCTGAACCGCGTCCAGCAGGTCGTCGACTACGCCTACGACCGTGGCATGTACGTCGTGATCAACATGCACGGCGACGGGTACAAGACCGTCGGCGGCTCCTGGCTCATCTGCGACGCGGCGAACCAGACCGCGATCAAGGCCAAGTACCAGCGGGCCTGGCAGCAGATCGCCACCAGGTTCCGCGACTACGACCAGCACCTGATCCTCGAGTCGATGAACGAGAACTTCGACGGCCAGTACGGCGACCCGACCCAGCCGTGCTACTCGAACATCAACGCCTACAACCAGATCTTCGTCGACACCGTGCGCCAGACCGGCGGGAACAACGCCTCGCGGTGGCTGCTGGTCCCCGGCTGGAACACCAACATCGACTACACGACCGGCAACTGGGGATTCGCGATCCCGTCCGACAACCACCGGTCTCCCGCCATCCCCAGCGCGGAGCGGCGGATCATGATCTCGGTCCACTACTACTCGCCGTGGGACTTCGCCGGAGAGGAGAACGGGACCATCACCCAGTGGGGGCCGGGCGCCGCGAATCCGTCGAAGACGTCCACCTGGGGCCAGGAGGACTACATGGATTCCCAGTTGAAGAAGACCTACGACGCCTTCGTCACCAAGGGCTACCCCGTCGTGGTCGGCGAGTACGGCGCCATCGACAAGTCCTCGCACGACTCGGCGAACAACCGGTACCGGCAGGACTTCGCGCGCACACTGGTGTCCACCGCCAAGAAGTACGGCGCCGCCACGATCTACTGGGACAACGGCTACAACGGGCAGTACGGGTTCGGGCTGTTCAACCGGTCCAACAACTCGGTGACCCAACCGGGCATCGTCGACGCCATCATGACCGGCCTCGGAACGGGCCAGCCGTCCACCTCCGTGGCGATCGTCGGCGCGGCTTCGAACCGGTGCCTGGACATCCCGAACGCGTCCACGGCGAACGGGACCCAGGCGCAGCTGTGGGACTGCAACCAGCGCACCAACCAGGCGTTCACCCGCACCGCCGCAGGTGAACTGCGGGTCAGCGGCAAATGCCTCGAAGCCGCACGCTGGGGGACCGCCGCCGGCACCAAGGCGGCCATCTGGGACTGCCACGGCGGCAACAACCAGAAGTGGACCGCCAACGCCGACGGCACCATCACCAACGTCCACAACGGACTATGTCTCGACGCCAACGGCGCCGCCACCGCCAACGGCACCCCGATCATCCTCTGGACCTGCACCGGCGCCGCCAACCAGCGCTGGGCCCTCCGATAGCGACCCACCGCCATGTCGAGGTGCCGGTCGCGACCGGCACCTCGACTCGTCAGGTCCCCTCCGTCGCAGGGCCGCTCGCCGACGCGCGAGCGTGACCAGCAGGTCCTCATGTCCGGCGTCGTCGATCGCCTCGCCGGGCGGTCAGCGCGTGATCTCGAGGACGAGTGCCTCTCCGGGCGCGAGGAGCGGGAGCTGCAGGCCCACATCGGCGATCACCGCGCCGGGGAGCAGCAGGGACCCGTGCTCCAGCCAGTGCGGCGGCGCCGCGTCGAGCCCTCGCGGCACCGGCAGTTCGCGCACGGGCGAGACGCGGTACCGGCTCTCCGGATCGAGGCCCGGTACGCGGAGCGCGGTGGCGAGCGCGCGGTTCCCGGTGGCGTGCCGTGCGACGCGCACGACCGCGTGGCTGCGGTCGTCGTCGACGACGGCGGTCGCGGTCACGCCCGTGTCGCCGGTATCGGGGTGGGTGAGCGTTCCGGTGTGGAGGAGTCCGCGGAGGCGGCGGTAGCAGGCGATGCCGTGGCGCAGCCGGTCGAGTTCGGCCGGGGTGCACGAGGTGATGTCCCATTCGATGCCCGCGGAACCGAAGAGGGCGACGGCGATCCGGAAGTCCAGACTCGACTGCCGGTGGGTGGTGTGGGCGGTCGGCGGGCCGATGTGGGAGCCGATGAGCTCGAGGGGGAGGAGCAGCTCGGTCCAGCGCTGGATGGCGAGGCGTTCGACCGGGTCGTTGGTGTCGGAGGCCCAGACGCGGTCGGTCCGTTCGAGAACGCCGAGGTCGACGCGGGCGCCGCCCGAGGCGCAGGACTCGATCTCCAGGTCCGGGTGCAGCATCCGCAGCCGGTCGATGAGGCGGTACACGGCCTCGGTGTGCCGGTGGACGTTCGCGCGTCCGTCGTGGACGGCTTCGATGAGGTCGCGGTTCTGGTCCCATTTGATGTAGTCGAGCCGGTATTCGCCGACGATCGCGGAGATCGAGGCGAGGAGGTACTCGAACGCCGCCGGCCGGGTGAGGTCGAGGACGTACTGGCCGCGCCACGCCCGCGCCGTCAGGGGCTGGAGGAGCCATTCGGGGTGCTCGCGTGCGAGGTCGGAGTCGGGGTTGACCATCTCGGGTTCGAACCAGAGCCCGAACTGCATGCCCAGGGAGCGGACCCGGTCCGCGATCGGATGCAGCCCTCGGGGCCACACCTGCGCGTCGACGGTCCAGTCGCCGAGGCCGGCGGTGTCGTCGCGGCGGCCGCGGAACCAGCCGTCGTCGAGGACGAACCGTTCGACGCCGATGCCGGCGGCGGTGTCGGCGAGGGTGGTGAGGCGGTCGAGGTCGTGTGCGAAGTAGACGGCTTCCCAGGTGTTCAGCACGACCGGGCGGGGAGTGCGGGGGTGCGAGGGCCGGGCGCGCAGCGAGCGGTGGAAGCGGTCGCCGAGCCCGTCGAGGCCCCGGTCGGTCCAGACGAACACGGCGTCGGGGGTGCGGAAGGACTCGCCGGGGGCGAGGTCGATCTCGCCGGGCCGCAGAAGTGGTCCCGCTCCCAGAACGGTCCGCGCCTCGGGGAGGGCGTCGTGGCGGTAGACGGCGTCGCCGCTCCAGGCGAGGTGGACCGCCCACAGTTCGCCTGCGGCGGTGTCGAAGCCGGCGGTGCCGAGGACGAGGGCGAACGGCGTGTCGTGGCCGGTGCGCCCGCGCCGGGTCTCGCGCGCGTGGCTGCCCTGTGCCAGGGTCCGGCGCTGCGGGGACCGTTCGCGGGTCCAGCGGCCGGTGAAGTCGAGGACCTCCGCGGCGCGGTCGTCCACGGGCAGCACCGCTTCGAGCGCGGCGAGCGACAGCGGCCGGTCTCCGGTGTTCGTGACCTCGTGCGCGATGCGCAGGACCCCGGCGTCGTCGAGGTGGAGTTCGCTGCGGAGGAGGAGACCGGGGGCCTCGGCCCGGACGTGCAGCGTCCCGGCGGCGACGCCGGTCTCCGATCCGGAGCCGACGACGGTCCACTCCGGATATTGGGCCCGGCCCGCGCGGTGCGCGGCGAAGGCGGGGCGTCCCTCCCAGCCGTCATGCTCGCCCGGCACCAGGGTGAGCGGCCACGGCTCGTCGAGCGCGCTGGGCGAGACCGGCCGTGCGCGCGCCAGTCGAAGCTGCTCGAAGTCCCTGTCGGTGAGGTCGCCGAGGTCCCGGCCCCAGTGCAGCACCTCGGGGAGTCCGTGCTCGGGCAGGTGCACGACCACCGATACGCCGCCGGCCGAGAGCACCCGGGTCTGCCCGCCCTCGTCGCGACCGCCGGGGCCGCCCGCGGCGGTTCCGTTCGGCGCGGTGTCGGCGTGCCTGAGGCGCGGGACTTCGGCGACGGCTCGCGGTTCGGTCATGCGGACTCCTCGGTAGACGGGTTCGGGGCCGACCCAGTATCGACAAGCCGCCTGACTTTGTCAAATAAAATCACTAACTCCTGGTCGCGCCCGAGGAAGTCCCGGATGGCGAGCACGGCGCCGGCCCGGGCCCATTCGTCGAACTCGAACGGCTGGACGTCGAGGGCGATCGGCGCCCCGTCGGGGTCGCGGTTCGCCGCGATCGCGGCGTCGAGCTCGCCGCGGGCGAACTCGGTCACGGCGATGCCGTCGCCGGTGACGACGATCTTCTGCGGGTCCACGGTGTTCGCCAGCACCGCCACCAGGACGCCGAGTGCGTGGCCGGCCTCGCGGAACGCCTGCTCCGCGGCGGGGTCGCCGCTGCGCGCGAGCGCGACGACGCTCGCATAGTCCAGGCCCGGAGTGCGCAGCGCGCCGACGATCGCCGCGTTCGAGAGGTATGAGCCGACGCAGCCGCGGTGGCCGCGCGCGCACCGCGGGCCGCCCGGGTCGACCGGCAGGTGCTCGAGGCTGCCGGCCCTGCCGTTGGCGCCGGTCATGACCCTCCCGTCCACGACGATGCCGACCCCGACCCCCGCACCGACGGTGATGAGCACCATCGACTCGTACCCCACGCCGATGCCGAACCAGTGCTCGGCCACCGTCAGGGCGCGGACGTCGTTCTCCGCGGCGGCGGGCACGCCCAACCGCTCGGTCACCAGTTCGGCCAGCGGCACCTCGCGCCAGCCCAGGAACGGCGACTCCCGCACGATCTGGTGCCCGCCCACGGCGATCACGTCGCCCGCCAGCCCGATCCCCGCCGCGGCGATCCCGGGGAACTGCGCCGACAGGCGCTCGTGGACGCCGCCGATCTGCGCGACGACGTCCTCGACCCGCCGCGACGCCAAGGGCTCGTCGTACTCCGCGAGCGCCTGCGCCTTGAGGTCGGTGACGACGGCGAAGAGCCGGTCGCTGGTCAGCTTGACGCCGAGGAACCGCCTGCCCTCCGGCCGGATGTGGAGGACCTCGCTGGGCCGCCCGGTCGGCCCGCGCAGCTCGAGAGCCCCGCTGGCCACCAGGCCCTGCTCGATGAGGGCCCGCATGACCACCGTGAGGCTCGTCCGCGAGATGCCCAGGTCGCGAGCGATCTCCGCCCGCGACTTCGGCCCGTGGATCAGCAGCTCCCGGAGGGCGCTGCGCTCCAGGCCGCTGAGCGGAGCCCGGGGCGGTCGGCCCTCGGCCGGCGGTGGCGACGTCGTCTGCATTGCTACTCCTCGGTTTGCGCTCAAGCAACGGTATCGGGCTGCCCGGTCGCCGATGTCTGCCCTTGTATGTCTGGTTCTGCAGAGTTTCGCACCCGGCCCAGCGCGAATACTTGATACGGATAGTTGACAAAGTCGCCGGCGTCTGCGTACGGTACACCGCACCAGGTCAGGGATGCACATCCCTCGATGCCCAGACCTGTGTCCCTCCCATCCCTTCGCAGTTACGAGGTCAGCGACATGGCTACTCCCTCCGACCGGACGCCTTTCAAGCGCCGCTCACTGTTCAAGGCCGCAGGACTCGGGGCCGCGGGGGCCGCGGGCCTCCCGGTCCTCGCCGCCTGCTCCGACATCGAGTCCAGCGGCGGCAGCACGCAGGCCACGACCGGCTACGACTTCCTCCCGACCCACGAGGAATGGCCGCTCCCGGTCGAGCCCGACCTGGTCGGCGAACCGCCGCACCACCCCTCCGGCTTCACGTCCTACCCCGAGCCGGTCCAGGCCATCACCGACCTGCCCTCGGGCAGCGGCACCTACGAGCTGACCGTGCCGTGCTGGGGCCCCGCCCCCGCCAAGGACGACCCGTACTTCACGGCCGTGTACGAGGCCTGGGGCGGCACGAAGCTCGAACTGCGCCAAGGCGACGGCATGACCTACGGCGACACGGCGGTGCAGTGGGTCAAGGCCGACGAGTACGGCGACGGCATCCAGCTGTTCAACTACATGACCGGCTCCTTCAGCAACTTCCAGGAGACCGTGGTCAACAGCTTCTACGACCTCACGGACATCGTGCAGGGCGACATCTCCGAACGCTGGCCGCTGCTGGCCGCGATCCCGTCGGAGGCGTGGGGCTACGCGGTGTGGCAGAAGGACCCCGACGACCCCGAGACCGCGGGCATCTACGCCATCCCCATGAACTACAACGGCGGCCAGGGCAACGGCATCCTCGCCCGCGTCGACCTCCTCGAGGCCGAAGGCCTCGCGATGCCGACCACGGTCGAGGAGTTCCTCGAGGTCGCCCGCGCCTGGTCCGACGACGCCGCCGGCAGGTGGGCCACCGTCGGCCTCGACTGGTTCATCGGCCAGTGGTTCGGCCTCGGCGGCACCGACGGCTGGAACTGGGACCCCGACCAGAAGAAGATGATCAACAACATCGAGCGTCCCGAGTTCACCGAGCTGATGGAGTTCCGCCGCACCCTGTGGGACGAGAAGCTCATCCACCCCGACGCCCCCACCGGCACCCTGGACGCCGCCGCGATGCAGGAGGCCGGACAGGTCATGTTCACGCAGGACAACCTCGTCCGCTGGAACGACTACAACCTCAAGGTCAAGCGGGGCGAGATCGAGGGCCGGGTCGCCCCGCTCCCGCCGCTGGCCGCGAAGGGCCGCACCCCCACCGTCGCGATGGCCGCCGGCAGCGGCGGCTGGACCTTCCTCAACAAGAACCTCTCCAGGGAGCAGGTCGAGGAGATCCTCGACATCGCGAACTGGTGCGCCTCGCCGTTCGGCACCAAGGAGTACGAGCTCCTCAACTACGGCGTCGAAGGCGAGCACTTCACCATCGGCGCCGACGGCACCCCCGTCTTCACCACGCTCGGCAGCGAAGTCGTCCAGGGCCCGGTGCACTACAAGGCGCTGGCCTGCCAGGTCCAGACGTTCCTCACCGGCGACCCCGACATGGTCGCCGAGCGGTTCGCGTACGACGCCGCGATCCAGGACTACCGCATGGAGAACCCCTTCGAGGGCGTCCGGATCGAACCCCCCGCCGAGGCCAAGGCCGCCGGCTCGACCCTCTGGGACCAGCAGCAGGACATCGCCTACGGGCGCGCCGAACTCTCGTCGATCCCCGACATGGTCGAGACGTACCTGAACAACGGCGGCGAGGCCGCCCGCCAGTACTACACCGACGCGTACAAGGCCCTCCACGGCGAATAGGACGCGCGCTCCGGCCGGGCGGCCCTCCCGAATCGGAGGCCGCCCGACCGTCCACCGGCTCCACCCTGGATCTACGACGACTGGAATCCCAAACGATGGCAACACTCCAGAGCACCGCGCCACCGGACACCGACCGGCCCGCGGACCGCCCCATCGTCAGGCGCAAGCGGACCGTGCTGCAGCGGCTGCGGCACGACTGGCCCCTGCTGCTGCTGGCGCTCCCCGTGGTCGCCCACCTCTCGGTGTTCCACTACTGGCCCACGGCCTGGAACATCATCGCGTTCATGGACTACAGCCCCTACCGGCCGTTCTGGGAGAACCCGTTCGTGGGCTTCGCGTGGTTCGAGCGGCTCTTCGCCGACCCGTACTTCGCTCCGGCGCTGGCGAACACGCTCAAGTTCGCGGCGCTGAACCTGCTGTGCATGTTCCCGCTGTCGGTCGCGCTGGCGCTGGCCATGAACAGCATCATCTCGGTCAAGGTCAGGTCCACGTTCCAGTCCATCGTGTACCTTCCCCACTTCTTCTCGTGGGTCCTCGTCGTCACCGTGTTCGTGCAGGTCCTCGGCGCCGACGGCCTCGTCTCGAACTGGATCATGGCCGGAGGCGGGGAACGGCTCGACTTCACGTCCAACCCCGAGACCTTCACGTTCCTGGTGTGGATGCAGTGGGCCTGGAAGGACGCCGGCTGGGGCATGATCATCTTCCTGGCCGCGCTCTCCTCGATCAACCCCAGCCTCTACGAGGCCGCGGCCTCCGACGGCGCGAACCGGTGGCGCCGGATGTGGCACATCACCCTCCCCGGCATCCGCCCCGTCATCATCCTGCTGCTCATCCTCCAGATCGGCGGCATCCTCTCCGTCGGCTTCGAGCAGTACCAGCTGCAGCGGCAGGCGGTCGGCTTCCAGGCCACGGAAGTGCTCGACACCTACGTGTACTACCAGAGCATCGTCGGCGGCCAGGGCGAGTCCTTCGGCACCGCCGCGGGCCTGTTCAAGGGCGTCATCGGGCTGATCCTCATCCTCGTCGCCAACAAGATCGCGCACCGCCTCGGAGAGCAAGGGATCTACCAGAAGTCATGACCGCCATCGACGTGAAACCCCGCCGCAGGAGCGCACGGCCCGTCTGGGACGAGGAGCCGTCCTTCATCGGCAAGGCCGTCAAGGCCCTGTTCCTGATCTGCTACGGAGCGGCCATCGTGCTGCCGCTCTGGGCCGTGGTCGCCACGAGCGTCGCGAGCGAGGAGGCGCTCAGCCGCGCCGGCGGCAACCTCCTGATCCTGCCCACCGAAGTGAGCTTCCAGGCCTACCAGGAGATCTTCTCCGGCGGCGCGCTCACCGACTCCCTGATCCTGACCACCGTCCTCACCATCGCCGGCACCGCCATCAGCATGGTCCTGACGATCTGCGGCGCCTACGCCCTCTCGCGGACCGGCTCGCTGCTGCACCGCCCGATCCTGTGGTTCATCCTCCTGACGTTCCTGTTCGGACCGGGCATGTTCCCCAGCTTCCTGGTGGTGCAGAAGCTGGGGCTGTTCAACAGCTACTGGGCGCTCATCCTGCCGGGGGCCGTGGGCACCTTCAACATCATCATCCTGCGCGCGTTCTTCATGAACTCGATCCCCGGCGAGCTCCTCGACGCCGCCAAGATGGACGGCGCCGGCGAGTTCCGCACCCTGTTCACGATCGTGCTGCCGATGTCGAAGGCGATCCTCGCCGTCATCGCCCTGTTCTACGCCGTGGGCTACTGGAACATGTACTTCCAGGCGGTGCTGTACACCCCCGGGCTGGAGACCCAGCCCATCCAGGTCGTCCTCCAGCGCATGCTCATGTCCACCCAGGGCCTGCCCGAAGGCGCCCAGGCCGCGGCCCAGTACCGGGACCAGGGCGAGGCCGCGCCGACCGCCGCGCTCAAGATGGCCGTCGTGGTCTGCACGATCATCCCGATCGTGCTCATGTACCCGTTCATTCAGAAGCACTTCACGAAGGCCGTCATCACCGGCGCCGTGAAGGGATGACCCGCGGTCTGTGAGGGTCCGCAAGGGGGAGGGCGTCCGGATCCCGCCGGGCCCGGACGCCCGCAACTCCCGGCCGCTCCCCAAGGCACGCACCGCACCCGAACACTTCCCGCGCCGGCCCGCGTCCGCGTCCCGGCGCTTTCAGCAACCGCTCGCAACCGAAATCAAAGGAGTACTCGATGCGACGACGCACATTCACCGCATCCGTCGGCGCGGCGGCGGCCGCCGCCGCGGTCACCGCCGGCACCCTGCCGGCCTGGGCCCGTGAAGAGGGCGGCCGCGGCGGCGACGCCTACGTCTGGAAGAACGCCGTCATCAACGGCGGCGGCTTCGTCCCGGGAATCGTCTTCAACGAGACCGAGCCGGGCCTGATCTACGCCCGCACCGACATCGGCGGCTGCTACCGCTGGCAGGAGGACACCCGGACCTGGAAGCCGCTCCTCGACTGGGTCGGCCGCGACAAGTGGGGCTGGTCCGGCGTCGTCTCCATGGCCACCGACCCGGTCGAACCGAACCGCGTCTACGCCGCCGTCGGCACCTACACCATCGACTGGGACCCCAACAACGGCGCGGTCCTCTACTCCGACGACCAGGGCGAGACCTGGGGCGCCGCCGAACTGCCGTTCAAGCAGGGCGGCAACATGCCCGGCCGCGGCATGGGCGAACGCCTCGCGGTCAACCCCGCCGACAACAGCGAGCTGTACCTGGGAACGCCGAGCGGGAACGGCCTGTGGCGCTCGAAGGACCACGGGCGCACCTGGGCCGCCGTCGAGAACTTCCCCAACCCCGGGAACTTCGTCGTCGACCCCTCGAACCCGACCCTCTCCGACAACCAGGGCGTCATCTGGATCGACTTCGACCAGATCGGCGGCAAGATCTACGTGGGCGTGGCCGACCCGGCCGACCCGCTGTACGTCTCCGAAGACGGCGGCGCGACCTGGCAGCCCGTCCCCGGCGCGGCCGAGATCCTCGGCTCCGCCGACGGCAACCGCACCTTCCCCACGCAGTCCGCAGTGGACAACACCAACGGCTACCTGTACATGGTGACCAGCCACGACCCCGGACCGTACAACGGCGCCCCCGCCTCGGGCAGCGGCGGGAAGATCGTGCGGCTCGCCACCCAGACCGGCGAATGGACGGACGTCACGCCCGCCTACAACCCGCGCGGCGTGATCCCCGGCTTCGGCGGCATCACCGTCGACCGCCAGAACCCCGGCACGCTGATGGCGGCCACGCGCAACAACTGGTGGCCCGACGAGATCCTCTACCGCTCGACCGACTCCGGCGCCACCTGGTCGCTGAGCTGGGGCTACGCCGAGGGCCAGGACCGGCACGACCGGTTCGCCATGGATGACAGCGGCAGCCCGTGGCTGTCGTGGAACGGCGAGGACCAGGGCCCGGCGTACGCGGTCAAGCACGGCTGGATGATCGACGCGCTCGCCATCGACCCCCACGACTCGGACCGGATCATGTGGGGCACCGGCGCCACCATCTGGGGCACCGACTCGCTGACCCAGTGGGACTCGCAAGGCGAGCTCATCGGCGAGAACGAAGCGGGCGAGCGCGTGCCCCTGCCCGTCGAGCAGTTCGCCGTCGGCGTCCGCGCCGAAGGCGTCGAGGAGTGCGCGGTCCTCGACCTCGCCGCGATCGGCGGCACGCTCGTCTCCGCGGTCGGCGACGTCGGCGGCTTCGTCCACACCGACCTCGACCGGGCCGAACCCATGATCGACACCGACTGGTCCACCGGCACCAGCGTCGACTTCGCCCAGTCGAACCCGGACATCATCGTGGGCACCGGCAACGTCCACGGCAACGAGAAGGGACACGTCGGCGTCTCCACCGACCGCGGCAAGACCTGGCGCAACGCCGCGCGCCTGGAAGGCGTCCCCGGCGACGGCCACGGCGGCACCGTCGCGATCACCGCCGACGGGTCCACGATCCTCTGGTCGCCCAGCGGCACCGAGGTCACCCCGGTGTACAGCACGGACCTCGGCGAGACCTGGAACCCCGTGGAGGGGCTGCCGGCCGGCGCGAAGATCCGGTCCGACCGCGTCAGGGCCTCGGTCCTGTACTCGTTCTCGGGCGGCACGTTCTACCGCAGCACCGACGGCGGCAAGACCTTCACCGACACGGGCGCGACCGGCCTGCCCGCCGCGGCCGTCGAGGACTTCCGGGCCGTCCCCGGCCACAAGAACCACATCTGGCTCGCCGGACGCGGGGACGAGACCGAAGGCATCGGGGGCGGCATGTGGCGCTCCAAGGACGCCGGCACGACCTGGAAGCGCATCGCCGCCTTCGAGACCGCCGAGTCCGTCGGCTTCGGAAAGCCCGCCAAGCGATCCGGATACCCGGCGATCTACACCTCGGCCGAGATCGACGGCAAGGCCGCGATCTACCGCTCGATCGACGGCGGCACCCGCTGGCACCGCATCAACGACGACGACCACCAGTGGGCCTGGTCGGGGTCCGCCATCACCGGCGACCCCCGGATCTACGGCCGCGTCTACCTCACCACCAACGGCCGAGGCATCGTCTACGGCGACATCGCCGCATGATGACCCCGGTCCCCGCACCCTGACGAGCCCCTGGACGCGGGTCCGGCGCATGACGGCGCCGGGCCCGCGTCCGCAAGGAAGGACCATTCCATGTCGGCAGTCCACCGATGGCGCCGCGGTGCGGCGGCGGTCTTCGCGACCGCGCTCGCGCTGGCGTCCGCACTGGCGGTCTTCGCAGCCCCGAAAGCGGCGCACGCCGCGCAGTTCACTCAGATCACCGACTTCGGGGACAACCCCGGCAACCTCGAGATGTACGTGTACGTGCCCGATGATGTCGGACCGAATCCGGCGATCCTCGTCTCCAACCACTGGTGCACCGGCTCCGCGGCCAACCTCTACGACTGGATGCAGTTCGACGAGATGGCCGACCAGTACGGGTACATCGTCGTCTACCCGTCGGTCACTCGCGAGAGCAAGTGCTTCGACGTCGCCTCGCAGGCGTCGCTCACCGGGACCGGCGGCGACTCGGCGAGCATCAAGTCGATGGTGGACTACGCCGTCGACGAACTCGGCGGCGACGCGGACCGGGTCTTCGCCACCGGCATCTCCTCGGGCGCGATGATGACCAACGTCCTGCTCGGGGTCTACCCCGAGGTGTTCAAGGCCGGGTCGGTCTACGCGGGTGTGCCGTTCACGTGCTTCGCGACGACCGACGGTTCGGAGTGGAACAGCACCTGCGCGACCGGGATGATCGACCGCACCCCGCAGGAGTGGGGCGACGCGGTCCGCAGCGCCAACCCCGGTTACGACGGGCCCTGGCCGCGCATGCAGATCTTCCACGGCACCGAGGACCAGGCGCTCTACTACCCGAACTTCGGGGAGCAGATCGACCAGTGGACCGACGTCCACGGCACCGACCAGGTCGCGGAGTTCACCGACCACCCGGAGCCGAACGCGACCCGCACCCGCTACGGCACCATCGGCGGCCAGGCGCTGGTCGAGGCGGTCAGCTTCGCGGGCGTCGACCACGGTGTGCCGCACCGGCTCATGGAGACGCTCCGCTTCCTCGGCCTGACGCCCGCCGAGCCGGTCGTCGGCGAGATCGCGGGCGAGGCGTCGAACCGCTGCGCGCACCTCCCCGGCACGGGGACGGTGAACGGGACGCAGGCGGTGCTGTGGAGGTGCAGCGGCGGCGCCGACCAGACGTTCACACACACCGCGACCGGCGAGCTGCAGGTGAACGGCAAGTGCCTCGAGGCGCAGGCCGCGGGCACGGCCGGCGGCACCAAGGCCGTGATCGGCGACTGCACCGGCGGTGCGCACCAGCTCTGGAACGTCAACGCCGACGGCACGATCACCAACGCCCGCAGCGGCCTCTGCCTGGACGCCTTCGGCGGCGGCACCCGCAACGGCACGCCGCTCATCCTGTGGACCTGCACGGGCGGATCCAACCAGCAATGGGCCCTGCGTTAGCCGCACCCCGCAGTGAGGAGCGCCGAGCCGACGGCTCGGCGCTCCGGACCGCTCTCGAGGGGCTCTGTTCGCGCATGGCGGCCTGGGGCGAATGCCGGTGCGCCGAAGCAGGTATCGGCGCGCTGCGCCCGGGGAACGAACGCCTGGACCCGGCCGTCCCGGCGCGCGATGCAGGGGACGCGTCGGCGATGCTGTGGGCATGGAGTACGTGTCCAGAGTGCCGCGACCGCCGCTGGACGGGCTGATCGACGACCTCTACTACCTGGAGGGGGCGCCGCCGTACGCCCGGCTGACGCTGCCGCCGCCGGCGGCGCTGCTCATCGTCAACCTCGGGGCGCCGTTCCGCATCCGGGCCGGCACCGACGGCGAGCCGGCCGACTACGCCGACGGCTGCGTGGTCACCATGCCCACCCGTGCGTGGGAGTTCGGCTATCCGCCCCGGACCCGGTCGGTCGGCGTGCACTTCAAACCGTGGGGGATGGGACCGTTCCTGTCGATGCCCGCGGCCGAGCTGCGCGACCGGCCGGTGACGATCGAGCAGGTGTGGGGCCGGTCCGCCGTCACCGAGTTGCAGGACCGGTTGGCCGCAGCCGCCGGGCCGCACGAAATGCTCACGCTGCTCGAGGAGGAGCTCGTGCGGCGGCTGCGCGAGACGGCCGGCCTGGGGCTGGTCCGCCATGCGAGCAGCGTCATCGCAGCGGCCGGCGGGGCGGTGTCGATCGGCGACCTGAGCTCGGCGGCCGGCGTCAGCAGCACGCACCTGGCCCAGCGGTTCAAGGAGCACATCGGCGTCACGCCGAAGCGCCTGGCCCGCACCCACCGCTTCGCCGCCGCCGCGTTCGCGATCGACCCCGCCGGACCGGTCGACTGGGGCGAGCTCGCCAGTAGCGCGGGCTACTTCGACCAGGCCCACTTCAACCACGAGTTCCGGGAGTTCACCGGGCTCACGCCGACCCGGTACGTCGAAGTCCGGCGGCGGTTCCTTCGCGAGCACCCCGGCCATGTCCTCGACAGCTGGCCGCTGCCGGCCGATTGATTTCTTACAAGACCGACCACTCAGGACGCGCTAGTTTGAGGGGCAACCGAGAGCAGAGGAGCGCCCCGTGGGCAAGGTGGTCATGTACGGCACGGTGTCGGTGGACGGCTTCATCGCGGACGACCGCGACCAGCCCGGACCGCTGTTCGAATGGTTGGTCAACGGCGACGTCCCGCTGGACGAGAGCGGCGAAGTGAAGGTGTCCCAGACGTCCTACGACTACACCCGTCCGTACTGGGACCAGATCGGGACCACGATCGCCGGCCGCCGCGTCTTCGACCTCACGGACGGCTGGGACGGGAAGCCCCCGGGCGGGATCGACCATGTTGTCGTCGTGACGCACCGCCCGAAGCCCGAGGGCTGGGACCCCGAGGCGCCGTTCCACTTCGTCGACGGTGTCGAGGCGGCCGTGGCCAAGGCGCAGGAGCTCGCAGGGGACCGCCTGGTCGAGGTCGCCGCCGGCGACGTCGGCGGCCAGGCGCTCGCCGCCGGCCTGGTCGACGAGGTGCGCATGGACGTCGCACCCGTCGTGTTCGGGTCCGGCAAGCGCTACTTCGGGTCCGTCGACGCGCAGCACCTGCTGGAGGATCCCGACGTGGTGCTGCAAGGCGACCGGGTCCTTCACCTGCGCTACCGGGTGCGCCGCTGACCTCCGCGGGCGGCACGCGACGACGCGCATCGCGTCCCTCGCCGGGCCGGGAGTCCGACCGGCACTCCTTTGCCGACGTGCTCGCCGCTCGTCGATCGGGGCCGGCGCTCGCGTGCGCCGGCCCCGATCGACTCGGGCTCTCCCGCGGGGGAGTGCTATCCGATCGCGGGGTAGGCCGAGACGCCGCCTCCGCCCCACTCGCCGGCCACGGTGTCGGCGATCGCGGTGTACTCGTTGACGACGTATGGAGCAACACCCGGGGCGGTGCCGGTGTCGGCACCGGTGCGGGCGTCGAGGGTGGCCGGACCGCTGCTCCCGACGCCGTAGACGACGCCGTGCCACACGGCCGTGACGTTGACGCCGGGCGCGGTCGCGGTAGTCTCCCAGAGCCATTCGCCGGTCTCGGCGTCCATCGCGGCCACCCAGTTGTCCGGAGAGCGGTAGAAGCACACGACGGTCTCCATTCCGTCGAACCTGCATTCGTGCCCGCTCAAGTCCCGCTCGTCCTGGCGGACGACCTCGCCGGTGGCGGTGTCGAAGAGCATGTCGTAGGGCTGCTGGCCGTCGGTGAGGGTGTAGTTCGATCCGAGGACGACGAAGAAGTTCGGGCCGGCGGCCGCGATGGTGTACGTGCCGCCGAGGCCGTCGAGGCCGAGGTCCTTGCCCTGCCACTTCGGCGTGCCGTCGGCGATGAGGAGCGCGTCCCTCCCGTAGCCGCCGGTGTCCGTCGACCCGATCACGACATCACCGGAGACGGCATCGGGCGCCATCGGGCTCTCCCATGCCAGGGCCTGCGCGGCCAGGTCGACGGCGACGGTGTACTGGTCCCCGACTCCGATCACGACGACGCCGCCGGACTCGCCGAGGGCCTCGGCGTGCGCGTAGCCGTTGAAGGTGAGCTGGGGCAGATCGACCGGGACGTCGAACGCGACCTCCCCGGTGACCGCGTCCACCGCGACGACGTCGAGGTCGTAGTCTCCGTCATCGCCGCTGACGATGAACGGTGCGACGACCAGGCTCGTGCCGCCTGAGTCGACGGCGAGCGGGGCCTCGTACGGGTTCTCTCCCACCAGGCCGGTCGCCACCATCGGGGCCATTGGGGTCCCGGTCGGCGGCACGACGTCGGGGAGCGCCTCCCCGGTGGCGGTGTCGACGACCTGGAGCCGCTCCGCGGAGGCGATGAACGCCTTGGTGCCGACGAGCGCGACCGGGAGCTCTTGGACGTTGACGCCCGTGGTGTTCATCTTGGAGAGCACGGCCTCCTCCGGAAGCGCCACGCCCGCTGCGGCGTCGAACTGCTTCGGAGGGTCGAACGCCTGGGCCTGCGCCGGCTCTTCGGCGGCTTCGGCAGTGGTGGCATCGCCTCCGGATTCGTCGATGGTCCCGGGGTCGTCGCTGCATGCGCTCAGGAGCATTCCCGAGGCGGCGAGGCAGCACAGGGCCGCTCTGATTCTCGCTGCTCTGATTCTCATGGTGCGGTGATCTGCTCTCTTGTCGGGCAAAGGACGGAGAAACGCGCTCAGTGTAGGGATCAGCCGCCACCACCTCGGTCACAGTGGGGGTCGGTCCGTACGGAGCCCCGGGGCTTTGGGCGTACCGCGGCGGACCCACCAGAGCCTTCGCAATCTTCTCCTGTCGGTGGCCGTGCCGGATGGCGGCCGACGAATCGAGCCTGTCTGCTGCGTTTGCGTCGGACCGGCCGAATGCCGACTCCACGGACGGGGCCCGGCAGGACCTCCCGGGATCATTGACGCAACCGATAGGTTGCGTTACTATGGCAACCAGTAGGTTGCGATTCACAGGAGGCAGGACATGGGATTTCCGGACCGTATCGAGCGCACTGTGGAGCTCGCTCATTCACCGGAGAAGGTGTGGGCCGCGCTGACCACCGCCGAGGGCCTGAGCGGCTGGTTCGGTACCGAAGCCCGGATCGATCTGCGTCCGGGCGGGCCGGGGTGGATGCGGTGGCCCGGGGGCGAGACCGCCGAACTGCGGGTCGAGCGCGTAGAGGAGGGCAAGGTCTTCGGATTCACCTGGCCCATCACCGGGCTGCCCGAGGACGACCCGAGGCGCACCTATGTCGAGTTCGCACTCGAACCGGTGGGCGCGGGCACGCTGCTGCGCGTGGTCGAGACCGGATTCGCGCAGCTCCCCGAGAACCTCCACCGCGAGGCGTTCGAAGGCAATGTCGAAGGCTGGTCGAGCGAACTCGACGAGCTCGTCGGATACCTCGATGCCTCCTGACACGGAGTCGATCGCCGAACAGGTCTTCGTCGCGCTCGCCGACCCGACGCGGCGCGCCGTGCTGACCGAGCTGACGTCCGGGGGCCCCGCCACCGTCACCGAACTCGCCGAGCGGCTGCCGATCACAAGACAGGCGGTCGCCAAGCACCTGACCCTCCTCGCCGAGGCGGGTCTGGTGGCACCGGAACCGAGAGAAGGCCGGCGCGTGCGGTACCGGCTGCGCTCCGCACCGATACAAGTGGCGCAGCAGTTCCTCGCCGCGATGGCACGGGACTGGGACACGCGCCTGCAGACCTTGCAGGACCACCTCGAGAGAACATCGGAGGACCGATCATGAACCCGCGGTTCCGCGGCGGTCAGAACATCGCCATGAAGCTCCCCAAAGCGCAGTTCGAGCAGACCGTCGCCTTCTACCGGGACGTCCTGGGCATGGACGTCGTCGACGAGAGCGGAGCCGACATCGCGGCCGGCGTCCAGCAGTCCGCCTCCGTGCGGTTCGGACCGGTGACGCTCTGGCTCGACCGAGTCGACAACTACACGAGCGCCGAGCTCTGGCTGGAACTGTTCACCGACGACGTAGAACAGGCCACCGACCACCTGGCCGGGCACGGCGTGTTCCCCCGAGACGAGCTCGAGCCCCTGCCGCCCGGCATGGCGGGCCACTGGATCACGAACCCGGTAGGAGTCCCGCACCTCGTCCGACGCGCCGATTGAGGAGCACCGCGAACAAGGCCCCGGCGATGCCTCGCCTGCGCGCGGCGATCGGCGCCCGGTCGACCGGGACGCGCTATCGGTCCCGCGGGCCCTCGAGCCCGGTCACCGCGCCGGCCGGGAGCCGCAGGGATTCCGACGAATCGCGGGTCAGCCCTCACGCCGCCTGCGCGACCGACTCGGCCAGGGAGGCGATCGCCGCATCGATCCTGGCGGGAGTGAGCCCGGCGAAGCCCAGCACCAGAGCGGGCGGCGCCTCCCTTGCGTGCAGGTAGTCCGACAAGGGCGAGACCCGGATCTGCGACCGTGCCGCCGCCCGGGCGACGGCCGCGTCGTCGCCGCCCTCGGGGAGGACCAGAAGCAGGTGCAGCCCCGCGTCCAGGCCCTGCAGCGCGGCTTCGGGCAGGTGGCGGGCGACCGCCTCGACCAGGGCGTCGCGCCGGCGCCGGTAGACGAGGCGGGTGCGGCGAAGGTGGCGGTCGTAGCCGCCGCCGCGCAGCAGCTCGGCGAATCCGGCCTGCTCGAACACGCCGCACCCGCGGCTGGCCAGCCACTTGCGCCGCACCAGGTCCGGGCGCAGCGCGGCCGGCGCGGCCAGCCATCCCAGCCGCACGGCCGGAGCCAGCGTCTTGCTGACCGAGCCCACGTACACCACCCGCCCCGGATCCATGTTCTGCAGGGCCGCGGCGGCGGGACGGTCATAGCGGTACTCCGCGTCGTAGTCGTCCTCCACGATGAGGCCGTCGCGTTCACGAGCCCAGGCGATGAGCTCGCGCCGCCGCTCCGCGGAGAGGGCGACTCCGGTCGGATACTGGTGGGCGGGTGTCACGATGACGGCGCGGCACCCGGTCCGGGCCAGGTCGTCGACCCTGAGGCCGTGGCCGTCCACGGGCACCGGTACCGTCTCGAGGCCCCGGTCGCGGAGCAGCTCGGCCTGGTCGGTCCCGCTGGGGTCCTCGATCGCGATCGACCGGTGGCCCGCTGCCACCAGCGATCCCGCCACCATGCCCAGCGCGTCGAAGGTGCCGTGGGTGACGACCAGGTCCTCGGCGCCCGCCGCCAGCGCCCGCACCCGCCCCAGGTAGGCAGCGAGCTCGGCGCGCAGTTGCGGCAGGCCGGCGGCGTCCGGATAGCCCAGGGCGGCATCGGGCAGCCGTTCCGCGGCGGTGGCGACCGCCCTCAGCCAGGCCCGGCGCGGGAACTCCGCCAGCGACGGCAGGCCGGGCGTCAGCCGGAACCGCCACTCCGGCGGGGAAGGATCGGGCTCGGCCGCAGGGACCGGCGCTGCGACCGAGTCCGCTACGCGGGTACCGGAACCGGGCCGGGCCGTCAGATAGCCCTCGGCCCGCAGCTGGGTGTAAGCGGCGGCGACGGTGCCGCGAGCCAGACCCAGTTGGGCGCCGAGGTCGCGCGTACCGGGCAGCCTGGTGCCGGCCGGCAGGCGTCCGTCGCGCATCGCCTCGCGCAGTGCACGCTCGAGCCGTCGGCCTCGCTGCCCGCCTTCGGACACCGGCGGCAGGAGCAGCTCCCGCAAAGCGGACCAGTCTTCCTTCATCGAACTGGACCTTAACACTGGGCCGCTCGGCCATGAGACTTCATGCCATGACTACGACCCTCCCGCGCCCGCGACTGCGCGAACCCGACACCGGCGAGTGCCGCCGCGTCCTCGCCGTCCTCCTGCTGAGCGTCTTCCTGCTCAGCGCCACCGTCTCGCTGGCGAATGTCGCGGTGCCGACCACCGCGGCCGACCTCGACGCGTCACTGACCCAGATGATGTGGGTGGTGAACGGCTACCTGCTGGCCTTCGCCGCGCTGCTGCCGCTGGCCGGCCGCCTCGGCGACCACCTCGGCCCGCGCCGAGCGCTCGCCATCGGACTGCTCCTGGTGGCAGCGGCTTCGGCGGTCTGCGCACTGGCCCCGAACCCGTCCACATTGGTGGCCGCCCGGGCGCTCCAGGGCATCGGTGCCGCACTCGTGACCCCCCAGACGCTGACCATCCTCACCCGGACCTTCCCGCCGGAGCGGCGCGGCCGCGCCCTGGGCGCATGGGGAATGGTGGCCGGGCTGGCCGTCGCCACCGGGCCCGCGCTCGGCGGCCTGATCACCGAGCACCTGGACTGGCGATGGGTCTACGGCGGCATCGGCCTCTGGGCCGCCGCCGCGCTGGCCTGCACCCCGCTGCTGCCGCGCCTGCCGTCCGCCCGAACGGCCGGCCTCGACCTGACGGGTGCGGTCCTGTTGGCGGCGCTGCTCGCCGCCGCGGTCCACCTCCTGCTCGAGGGGGTCCCCGAGCCGCTGCGGCGGCTGCTCGGGCCGGCGGCACTCCCTGCCGCCCTCGCGGTCCTCGCCGCACTGACCGCCGCGGTCGCCTTGCAGCAGCGCCGCCGGCAGTCGCGGGATCCGCTGGTGCCGTTCGCGGTCCTGCGCGCACACCAGTTCCTCCTCATGGCCGTGACCACAGGGGCCCTGTCGTGCGCGGTGGCCGGCATGGTGCTGGTGACGGTCGTGCAGTTGCGCACGGTCGCCGGACTGGGACCGACGCAGGCGGGGCTGCTCATCGCCCTCGGCCCGGCCGTGTCGGTGCCGTTCGCCGTCCTGTCGGGGCGCCTGACCGACCGCCACGGCGGGCGCGGCCCGATCCTGGCCGGACTGGGGTCGATGTCCGCCGGCCTGTTCGCCCTGTCCGGCGGCATCGCGGCGGGACCGCACTGGGCCCTGCTGCTGCCGGGTCTGGTGGTGTTCGGCGTCGGCATGGGCGTGGTCTTCGCCCCGCCCACCGTCCTGGCGATGGCCCACGTCCCGCAATCCCTGACCGGCGCCGCGGCCGGGGCCATGAGCACCTTGCGGATCCTTGGTTTCGCGGTCGGCAGCGCCGCCGTCAGCGCGGTGCTGCAAGCGGGCCTGGCGAACGCGGACGCGAACGCCGACCTGGCGCAGACCCTGCAGCCCACCGACGATCCCGCATTGCGCGAGGGCATCGCGGCGGCGACTTCCAGCGCACTGCTCCTTCCGGCCCTGCTGCTCGCGGCGCTGGCGGTCGGATGCCTCTACGGCACGGGGGAATCGTCGCGGCGGATCCGCGCCCGGAACCGGAGCGCCGGACCGATCGGGGCGCCCGGCGCCACCGATGGCATTCAGGCGCCGAAGCGAGTGCGCCGGCGAGGAGGCCTCCGGGAAGGTGCAGGACGGCATCACTGAGAGGCCGTGTCCTGACGCGCGTCTCGCTCGTCCGGGTGCGTGCCACTCATCGCCGGCCCGGCGCTGCTTCCGGTCGCCTCTGTCCGGCGATTGAGGACGATCGAAAGCCGGTGCTCCTCAAGCGGGTCCGTGTGCGGCGCGCTCGCGTGGGGGGCGGGCGCCGGCGGTGCGGCTCGCCGCGGCGTGGCCGAGGGCCTGCTCGATGAGCGGTTTCAGGTGGTCGTCGGCGACGGAGTAGTAGACGAACGTGCCCTCGCGCCGGGCGTGGACGAGGCCGGCGAGGCGGAGCTTCGCAAGGTGCTGGCTGACCGCGGTGGGGCGTGCGCCGGTGAGCTCGGCGAGGCAGGCGACGTTCTCCTCGCCCTGGAGCAGCGCCCACATGAGCTTGAGGCGGGTGGGGTCGGCGAGCATGCGGAGCGCGTCGGCGGCGGTCTGGACCTGGTCGTCGTCGGGCATCGTGAAGTCCGGGATGCTCTCGTGCATGGAACTGAGCGTACCGTGCCTTGCTATCTTCGTGATTGCGAAGATACGATCATGCGCATGTTCGCGAGAATGTTCCGGTTGCCCGACGTGCGCTGGGCCGCAGCCGCCCTCGCCCTGTTCGTCGCGGGCGCCGCCGCCCAGTTCTCCGGCGCCCCGGCCTGGGTGTGGACCGCGGCGTACGCCGCCTGCTACATCGCCGGCGGATGGGGCCCGGCCTGGGAGGGCGTCAGCGCGCTCCTCAAGCCGCGCTTCGAGGTCGACCTGCTCATGGTGCTGGCCGCGCTGGCGGCCGCCGCGATCGGGCAGTGGTTCGACGGTGCCCTGCTCATCGTCATCTTCGCGACCTCCGGTGCGCTGGAGGCGGTCTTGACCGAGCGGACCGCCGAGTCCGTCCGGAGCCTGCTCGAACACGCCCCCGAACGGGCGGTTCGGCTGGCCGACGGCCGCGAAGAGGACGTGGACGCCGCTGCGCTGGTCCCGGGCGACATGGTCCTGGTCCGGCCGGGCGAACGCATTCCCGCCGATGGAACGGTGACCGGCGGAGAATCGGAGGTCGACGAGTCCACCCTCACCGGTGAGGCCCTGCCCGGCCGCAAGGCACCCGGTTCCGCGGTGCTGGCCGGGACGCTGAATGGCACGGGAGCCCTCGAAGTCCGGGTCTCGCGTTCGAGCGAGGACACGGTGCTGGCCCGGATCGCCCGGCAGGTCGAGGAGGCGTCCGAGGCGAAGTCGAAGACCCAGTTGACGATCGAGAGGATCGAGCAGCCGTACTCGCTCGCCGTCGTCGGTGCGACCTCGGCGCTCATCGCGCTGCCGCTCGTGTTCGGCGCCGCGTTCGAACCGACGCTGCTGCGGGCGATGACCTTCATGATCGTGGCCAGTCCGTGCGCGATCGTCCTGGCCACCATGCCGCCGCTGCTGGCCGCCGTCGCCCTGGCCGGCCGCAACGGCGTGCTCGTCAAGAGCGGCCTGATGATGGAGCGCCTCGCCGAGGTCGACGCCGCGGCCTTCGACAAGACCGGGACGCTCACCAACGGCGAACCCGAGGTCGACCGCATCGCAGTGCTCGACGGCGACGAAGCGCGGCTGCGGAACCTGGTCGCCTCCGCCGAAGTCCGCAGCGAGCATCCGATCGGACGCGTCCTCGGCCGGATCGGGCCCGTCTCGCCGGTCGAATCGTTCGCCGCCGTGCCCGGCCGCGGCGTCCGCGCCCGCGTCGACGGCGTCGACGTGGCGGTCGGTCACCCGGTGCTGCTCGAAGGCATCGACCACGCCGCCACGCGGCAGGCCGTCGCGGAATTCGAGGCAGCGGGACTGACCGTCGCCGTGGTGATCGCCGACGGCCGACCCCTCGGTGTCATCGGTCTGACCGATGCGGTCCGGCCAGAGGCCGCACTCGCAGTCTCAGACCTCAGGGCGCAGTTGGGAAGCGCGCCGCTCCTGCTCACCGGCGACCACGGTTCGGCGGCGCGTCGGGTCGCCCGGGCCGCCGGCATCGAGCGCGCCGAGGCCGCGCTGCTGCCGGGGGACAAGGCCGACCGGCTGGCCGGGACGCGGACGCTCTACGTCGGCGACGGCGTCAACGACGCGCCCGCGCTCGCGGCCTCGCACGTCGGTGTCGCCATGGGCGGTACGGGATCGGACCTGGCCCTCCAGGCCGCGGACGTGGTCCTGGTCGGTCGGCGGCTCACGGCCGTCCCGGCGGCCGTCGACCTGGCCCGCCGGGCCAGGCGGGTCGCCCGCGTGAACCTGGCCTTCGCCGCGGCGGTGATCCTCGTGCTCGCATCCTGGGACCTGTTCGGGACGCTGCCTCTGGTTCTCGGCGTGGCCGGCCACGAGCTGTCTACAGTGATCGTGGGCCTCAACGGGCTGCGGCTGCTCTCGTCCCGGCACTGGCGCGAACGGCGCAGCGGCACCGCGGCCCGCCTCCCCGAACCGGTCGCCGCCGCGACGTGATCGCGTCCTCCCCACCGGCGTCCGGACTGAAGGTGAACCTCGTGCGGCGTGCATCGAGCGGGCCGGCGTCTGCGAGCCGGCCCGCTCCGGCCCGCTTCCGTCCGCCGCTCTCGGGCTACCAGCCGACCGGGCCGAGGCGGTCGATGAACGTCCCGGTCGGGCCGTCGGCGCCGAGGGTGGCGCGCTCGACGATCGGGTCGCTGCCTTCGGCGGCGGTGAGCTGGCCGCGGTGCTGGTTCATGTCGGTGGCCGCGAACTTGCCGTTGGCGACCTCGCCGGGCGTGATCGCGTTGAACTTGATCCCCGGGTAGGCCTGCGCGTACCGGACGGTGATCATGTTGAGCGCGGCCTTCGACGAGGAATACGCGAACTCGTGCAGCGGGAGCCTGTACTCGTCGCCCGCGGTCACCGTGAACGACCCGATCCCGCTCGACACCATGACGACTCGGGGATTGTCGGCGGCTTCGAGGAGCGGCAGGAACGCGTTGGTGACCCGCACGGGCCCGTACACGTTCACGTCGTAGACGCCGTGCAGCTCTTCGGGAGTGGCCTGGCCGGGGTGGACCATGTGCCCCGGTGCGCCGGCGTTGTTGACGAGCACGTCGAGGCGGTCGGTGCGCTCGCCGACGATCCGCAGGGCCTCGGCGACCGACTCGTCCGAGGCGACGTCGAGCGGGACCACGACGATGTCCGAACCGCTGTCGGCGAGCGCCGCTGCGGCCTCCTTGCCGCGCTGCTCGTCGCGCGATCCGAGGAACACGGTGTAGCCGAGTTCGCCGAGGCGGCGGGCGGTCTCGAAGCCGAGGCCCTTGTTGGCCCCGGTGACGAGGGCGTGGCCGGCCTGCTGCGTCGGCTGCGTCAGATCGGTGTTCATGGTTGTTCTCCTTCGTTCCGTGCGGGATCTGCTCCCTACCCCACTGACGGACGGCGGCGAGGAAACCAGACGGGTGCGCGAGACGAATGTCTTGACGGTGCCTGTGCTTTCGGGCACGTACAGCGGTCAGCGCTCGTCCGCGGGCGGGCGGGCGCACAGGCGCGGGCCGTACTGGCGAAGGAACCGGACCTGATCGCCGGCGGTATGGCTTCACGGCCACTGCGGGCACGGCGGGTCTCCACGTCGACGACCGGCCGGGACGGACGCCAGCCTGTCCCTAATGGATCGACTGGGTCCCGATGGCGGAGAGCAGCCGCAGCTTCTCGTGGCTCTCGGAGCCGGGAACGGCGGTGTAGACCAGCAGCGAGTGCGCGTGTCCCGGATCGACGAGCCGCTGGCAGTGCAGTTCGAGGGCCCCGACCTCGGGATGGATGAAGTGCTTGACCTCGTTCGGGCGTACGCCCACCTCGTGGTCGGCCCACAGCCGCCGGAACTCCTCGCTGCGTTCGAGCAGCAGGTCGGCGAGCCGAGCGGCCCGGGAACCCGGGCCGCGCAGCGCCAGGACCTCCCGCAGGCCCGAGGCGTACATGCGGCTCAGGAAGTCGTGCTCCGCCGGATCGTAGCGTGCGCGAGCGGCGCGATCGGTGAACCACCGGTAGCCGAGACTGCGCTCGGGACCCTTGAAGCGGGTCGTGTCGCCGGTGAGAGCGACGCCGAGCGTCGTCTGCCTCAGCGTCTCCCCGAGTTCGGTGACGATCTCGGCCGGCGTGTCGTCGATGCGGTCGAGCACCCGCAGCAGCCCCGGGCTGATGTGCTCGCTCACCGCCCCCTGCACCGGCGGATTGTGGCCGGCGAGGCGGAACAGGTGGTCGCGCTCGATGTGCGACAGGTGCAGGCCCTGCGCGATCGAGGCGAGCATCTGCTCGGACGGCTGCGGCCCGCGCCGCCGCTCCAGCCGGGCGTAGTAGTCGGTCGACATGTGGCACAGCAGCGCGACCTCCTCGCGCCGGAGGCCGGCGGTCCTGCGGCGGAACCCGCGAGGCAGGCCGACGTCCTCGGGCTGCAGCGCCTCGCGCCGCGCCCGAAGGAACTCGGCCAGTCCGGAGCGATCGATCACCATGCCCTCCCTCTCGCGAGCTGGCTCATGTATAGCGTCCCGCGAGCGCGCTCAGCCAGGACTCGCCGATCCCCCCTTGCCGGCCCGAACCCGAGGGCGGCCCGCTCAGCCTCGGACCGGGAGGCCCTGGATAGCGGCCGCCGCATCGAGCACGGTGGTTGCGACACCACCACCGCGAGGAGCATCCACCATGACACGCACCGAATTCGACATCGCCGTTCCGGACCTGACCGGCAAGCGCGCCGTCGTCACCGGCGCCAGCGACGGGATGGGCCTCGGCATCGCCGCCCGTCTCGCCTCGGCCGGCGCGGAGGTCATCATGCCCGTCCGCAACCTCGGCAAAGGCGAGCGCGCAATCGAGACCATCCGGCGCAGCGCACCGAACGCCCAGGTCTCGCTCCGCAGCCTGGACCTGTCGTCGCTGGAGTCGGTCGCGGCGTTCGGCGAGGCCATGCGGGCGGACGGGCGGCCCGTCCACCTCCTGATCAACAATGCGGGCGTGATGCAGCCGCCGAACCGGCTCACCACAGCAGACGGCTTCGAGCTCCAGTTCGGCACCAACCACTTGGGCCATTTCGCACTGGTCGGCTCGCTGCTCCCGCTGCTTCGCGAAGGCCGGGCCCGGGTCACCTCGCAGATCAGCGTCGCCGCCCGGCGGGGCCGGGTCAACTGGGCCGACCTGAACTGGGAGCGCTCGTACCACGTCATGCGCGCATACAGCCAGTCCAAGATCGCGCTCGGGCTGTTCGGGCTCGAGCTGGAACGCCGCAGCAGGGCCCTCGCGTGGGGGATCACCAGCAACCTCTCCCACCCGGGCGTGGCGCCCACCAGCCTGCTGGCCGCCCGCCCCGAACTCGGACGCGACGAGGACACGCCGAACATCCGCCTGATCCGGGCGCTCTCGGCCCGCGGCATCCTCCTCGGCACCGTCGAGACGGCGAAGCTGCCCGCGCTCATGGCCGCGACCGGCCCCGAGGCGAAGGCCGGCGCGCTGTACGGCCCCGGCGGCCCGGGAAATCTCGGAGGCCCTCCCGTCGAGCACCGGATGTACCGGCCGCTGCGCGGCCGCGAGGACGAGGCGCGGCGCGTCTGGGAGGTCTCGGAAGCGCTGACGACGACCGCGTTTCCGACCGCCTGAGATGCCGTCCCGAGAACCGCGAGCCCCGGAAGCGACCACCTGAGCTCGATCCCGGCGTGCCCCAGACGTCCGGCATCCGGCCGATGCCGGACGTCCCCTCGCGGCGAAACCGGTCCGCTTCGGGACCGATTCCGGCCCATCCGCCGGTGCCTTGCGGCGAAGGCCCGCCGCGCGTCAGCATCGGTCGAAGTGGGTACTGCTCCCGCGTGATCGCCGTACAGATACTCGGTTTGGCCCTCATCGTGGCGGTGGCCTGGGACGCGGCCGTCACCGTGCTCCACCCGGACCGCGAGGGACTGCTCGCCACGGCGGTCAGGCGCGTCGTGTGGAGCGCGACGACCCGGTTGAGCACCCGGCTCGGCACCTTCGTGTTCGCGCTGGCGGGGCCGGCGATGCTGGCCTGCACGTTCCTCGGCTGGATCCTGCTGGCGATCGTCGGACTGGCGCTCGCGGTGTGGCGCCTGCTGGACACCGACTTCGCGGTCCAGACCCCGCTCGGCACCCCCGACTTCGCCGATGCGCTGTACTACGCCGCAGGCACGATCACGGTGCTGGGCTACGGCGACCTCACTCCGCTGTCCACACAGGCGCAGCTGATATCCGTGTTCGGCGCCGGGGTCGGATTCACCATGTTCACCGGGATGGCGACCTATGTGATCGAGGTCGTCGGCGGTGTGGCGACGCGCAACCGGTTCACCCTCGCCCTCCACGACGACGCCCGAGGCCAGGGCGGCGTCACGATGCTCACCGACTGCCTCGCCGAGGCGGGCGTCGACGAGACCCGCGAGCGCTGTCGGAGCTGGGCGGAGCACCTGCGCGCCGTCGACGAGATGGCGCACCGCTATCCGCTGGTCGCGTTCACCTACCGCTCGCGGCGTCCGGAGTACGACCCCGAGCGCGCGCTGCGGCATGTCGCGGAGGCGACGGTGACCGCCCTCGTCGCCGCCGAGTACGCGCCGGGCCTGCGGACGGCCGCCGAGGCGTTGTGTTCGGCGCAGGCCCGGATGCAGTGCACGGTCGCCGAGATCTACCTCGGCGACGCCGTCACGCGGCGACTCGCCGATCCCGTCCCGAGCGAACGCGACCGCGCCGCGGTGTCCCTTGTGGATGACTCCCTGGCGGCGGCGCTCGGCGTGCCCGTGTCGCAGGCCGAGCACCGGCGGGCGGTGGACACGGCGTGCCGCACTCGGATCTTTCTCGAAGGGCTGCATCGATGGTCGCGCTCCGACCCGCCGCAGCACGAGTGGAGCCCGTGAGCCCGCACCGCGAGCCGCGGACGCCGCGCCCGGCCCGACGTCGACGGAAGTCCTGGAACGTTTCTGGAAACATCGCGGCGCCACCCGCGACTGGGACGACGGCACCGTTCACTCTCCCAACTGAACCCGCGCCGATCGGGACCCGCGGCAGGTCGGCCGCGGGCCCGGTCGGCCCGCTGCGCGAGGTCTACCAGGGGAGCGGCCCATCGGCGCTGTGGAATCCGCCGGTCGGACCGTCCCCGCCGAGCAGCGCCAGGTCCACGACGTGCTCGGCGGCCTGCTCCGGAGTGAGGATCCCGGTGTTCCCGTTGATCTCGGTGTCGACGTAGCCGGGGGCGACCGCGTTGACGAGGATGCCCTCACCGCGCAGTTCGTTGGCGTACTGCACCGTGACCGCGTTCAGTGCGGTCTTCGAAGGCGAGTACGCGACCGAGGGCAGGCCCGCAAGGGGCCCTTGAGGGTCGGCGTAGAGCGTGAGCGAGGCGGCGTGGCTGGTGAGATTGACGATGCGGCCGGCGTCGGAGGCCCGCAGCAGCGGGAGCATCGCGTTCGTGACGGCGATGACACCGAAGACGTTGACCTCGAACACCTCCCGCACGACGGCGAGGTCGACCGCGCTCGGTACGCGGTCGACCGCATCCTGCGGCGCGGCGTTCCCCGACCCGGAGATGCCGGCGTTGTTGACCAGCACGTCGAGGCGGCCGTAGCGCTCCTCGATCTCTTCGGCGGCCTGCTGGACCGTCGCCTGGTCGGTGACGTCGAGCGCGACCGCGCGGGCGTCGCCGCCGGACTCCCGGATCGACGCAGCGGCCGCCTCCCCGCGCTCGCGGTGCCGGGCGCCGATGACGACGGTGGCACCGAGCGCGGCGAGCCGCTCGGCGGTGGCGCGGCCGATGCCCCTGTTCGCACCGGTGATCAGGGCGATCCGGCTTGATGCGTTGTCGGCGTTCATGTTCGATCTCCTATGGGTTCGGCTTCGATCACCTCCCATGACGTTCGGGCGCTCGACGGTGTGACATCCGGCGTCAGGCGGCCGGACCGCACCGGCCGCGACCGCCGGCATTCGGTCCTGACCCGACGCCACGGGACCGGCTCACCTGACAGGGGATGCGACTGACCGAACGTCCGAGCCCTTCCGTTTCAACGCAGACCCCTGGGCGAAGGTATGAGGGCGGACAGCTCCGGTCCGTCGGAACTGCATCACCCTGACGCCGGTGTTCCCCGCCTCGCGAAGGGACACCAGTCGGTTCTGGGCCGATTCACCGGTCGTTCCTCCTGGTGAAGGCGGTCAGCGGGGCGTCGGGGTCGGCGAGCATGAGGGCGACGAGCGTGGTGATCGCCTCGGGCTGCTCGTCGGCGGCGAGGTGGCCGGCGTCGTCGATGACGTGCAGGTCGACGCCGAGCCTCTCCCTGACCGCCGGTCCGAGGCGCGCCGGAGGCAGGAAGCAGTCATGGGCTCCGGTCGCGACGATCAGCGGTGACCCGAGGCGGCGCCGCAGGACGGCCTCGGGCAGTGGCGGCGGGGCGAGGGTGGAGCGGCAGTGGGCGGCCACCAGCTGGAGCCATTGGACGATCGCCTCGGGCGGCGCGTGGCCGGGCGCGGTGAAGTCGGCGAGCAGCGCTTCGGACCGCTCCTGGCTCGGTGCGAGCAGCCACCGGAGGGAAGGCACCATCATCCGCATGTCCACATGCAGCGGTATGACACCGGCGGGTGCGAGCAGTACGCGACCGGCGATCCGGTCCGAGTCGCACGACAGGAGCACCGACCCGCCGAGCGAATGGCCGACCGCCACGACCTGATCGGCGCCGAACGCGTCTAGGGTCTCGGCGAGCATGCGCCCGTACCAGGCGCGGTGGGCGGCATGCGGGCGCCCGCCGCTGCTGAGCCCCGGCTGTCCAGGCAGGTCGATGAGCGTCGTGTCCCAGTGGCGAGCAAGGGAACGCGCGACCGTCAAGCTCGTGGCCGCGTTGAAGTTCGTGCCCGGCACGAACACGACCCGGGCGGGTCCGGTACCGATGTGGGTCAGGTGCACCGGGGTGCCCTCGACCGCGATCGTCTCGCGGCGGTGCGGCACCTCCCAGGCGTCCAGCCGTGCACGGCACCATCGCACGATGACCTCGCGGTCGGCACGGGACTTGTAGAGGTCGCGCAAGGGTGCTCCGATCAGCGGATGAACATGTTCATCGCCGACCAGACTTCCCGGCACACCGGTCTCCACCGTACAGGAATCGGCCGCCTGCACCGAGAACGCCGCACGCCGGTCGGGTCGCGCGCTCGGACCGGACCGGGGCGGCACCGGCGCACACGCTCGACAGGCCTCACTCAGGTGGTCGGCGCCAGATGATGCTGTAGCGCAGCAGCAGATGGCGCCGGTACCGGGCGCCCGGCAGGATCTCGGCCGCCAGCGTTCGCATCTGCGAATAGGTCGCCGGAGGCGGCCACACCGTCGGGGACGGATGCTCCCAGTGTCCTTTGAAGGCGCGGTGGGCCGTCCCGACGGCGGCTCCGGCCAGGTCCCACGGCAGATCCCTTGGAATCTCGCTGCGGGCCAGCCCCACGACGGCCAGAACACCGCCGGGGCGCAGCAGTTCGCGCATGCGGTTCAACCCGGTTGCGGCGTCCAGGTGGTGCAGGGTCGCGACCGAGGAGACGAAGTCGTACGAGGCCGGCGTGAACGGATGCGTGAGGAAATCACCGAGGACGTAGTCGATGTCGTCGCCGTGCCGGCGCGCCTCGTCGACGCTGGGGCGGTCGAGGTCGATGCCGGTCACCTGCGGAACGATCCGACGCAGCTCGCGCGCGAGCATCCCTTCACCGCAACCGACGTCGAGTGCGCGGCGAGCGGTGGCCGGGACCGCGCCCAGTATGCGCGGGAAGTAATGGATGTTGTGGTTCCATCGCCTGCTGCCGGTCGGGGTCATGCCCCCATCGTGGAGCACCTCGTCGACCAGGGCGCATGCGGGGGCCGGATCCTGAAGCGGCACGGGAATCGAGGCGGAACCGATCGGGAACCGCACGTGGGTTCCCGTGCCGCATCGAACGGGCGCACACGGACCCGGCACTGCATTGTCGGAAACATGACAGCGGATGCGGGCAGCGGTGACCGCTCAGGGCAGGTGCACCGCCAGGGCCGGGCCGTCCTGGGTCACGGTGACGCCGGTCAGGTCGGGAACGCGGGGGAGGCCGGCGGTGGCGTCGCCCTCGTACCCGCCGACGACCACCGTGGCCGCGCCGGCCTCCGTGGCCGAGATGAGCCCTGCCGGGGCGTCCTCGAAGGCGACCGCGGCGCTCGCGTCGAAGCCGAGCGCGCGGGCGGCGAGCATGTAGGGCTGCGGGTGGGGCTTGCCCTTGGTGACGTCGTCGGCGGCGACGAGGACCTTCGGGAGCGGGATGCCGACCGCGGCGAGGCGGCGGAGGGTGAGCGCGCGGGTCGCCGACGTGACGACCGCCCAGCGGGACGGGTCGAGGGACTCCAGCAGCGCGGCGGCGCCGGGGATCTCGCTGATGCCGTCGGTGCGGTCGATCTCCTCGGCTTCGATGCGGTCGGTCTCGCCGACCACGTCCACGCCCGGAGGCGCGAATTCGGCGACCACCTCGATCGTCGGGCGCCCGTGCGCCACCGCCAGGATCGCCGCGGCCTCCAGGCCGTGGCGGGCGGCGAACCGCCCCCACGCCCGCTCCACCGACGCCGTCGAGTCGACCAGCGTCCCGTCCATGTCGAACAGCAGCACCGAAGCCGCCAGCACCGAACCGCCCATGCGGAACCTCCCTTGAACCGACCCGCAACGGTACCAACGCAAGATGACGGCCGCGCTACATTTCCCGCGCCGATCCGCGAACTCGCGGTGCGCGTGCGGTTTGCGGTTGCAGTCCCGGAACGGGTCCATTACCGTCGCAACCGTGCCAGAACTGATCCTTCCCACCGACCGGCTGGCCCGCTCGTTCGCGGAGGCGGTCCGCGAGTTCATCGCCGAAGGCCGCGGCGGACCTGACGACGGGAGCCTCCTGGGCGACCTCATCCAGCGGTTCGGCCCGCCCGACGACCCCTCGGTCTGGATCACCGGCGTCCTGGAGATGGAGCGCATGCTCACCGAGGACCCGCCCGCCTCCTTCGTGCCCTCCACCACCCACTGGTGGGTGGACGGCGACACCTGGCTGGGGCGCATCAACATCCGGCACCGCCTCAACGAGTACCTGCGCGACATCGGCGGCCACATCGGCTACGACGTGCGCCCCTCCGCGCGCCGACGCGGCCACGCCACCGCCATGCTCGCCGCCGCCCTGCCCGTCGCCGCGTCCTACGGCATCGAGAAGGCCCTCATCACCTGCGACGCCGACAACACCGCCTCCCGCAAGGTCATCGAGGCGAACGGCGGGGTACTCGAGGACCGCCGCGGCGACAAGCTGCGCTTCTGGGTGCCGACCGCGCCCGGGGCCGACTGAACGAGGGGGAACACCGTGGGGCTCGAACGCGTCGACTACGACCGCACCCAGCACGCCGGATACGCCAAGGGACGCAGGCTCCTGCCGTCCAGCCGCCGCAACTGGATGCGGGCCTTCCGCGACCTGGCCGGCGACCGCCGGATCTCCCGCATCGCCGACGTCGGCTCCGGCACCGGCCGGTTCGCGCCCGTCCTCGCCGACGCGTTCGGCGCCGAGGTCGTCGGCGTCGAGCCGTCCGCGCGGATGCGCGAGGTCGCCCACGTCGAGTCCTCGCACCCGCTCGTCACCTATGTCGAGGGCAGCGCCGAGGACCTGCCGCTCGACGACGCCGGCGTCGACCTGGCGCTCATGTTCCTGGTGTGGCACCACGTACCCGACCGGCCCGCCGCGGCCCGCGAGCTCGCCCGGGTCCTCGCGCCCGGCGCGCGGCTGCTCATCGCCACGACCCTCGCCGACCGCCTCAAGGACCTGCTGCTCTACCGGTACTTCCCGCGCAGCCGGGACATCGACATGGAACTGTTCCCGACGCTCGGCGAGACCGTCGGCGTCTTCGCCGCCGCCGGGTTCGCGCACGCCGGGCTCCTCGAGGTCCACCACCGCTCCGCCGACAGCCTCCGCGAGTACACCGAGCGCCAGCGCATGCGGGCCCTGTCGGTGTACGAGCACCTCACCGACGAGGAGTACCGGGACGGCCTGGCCGCCCTGGAGGCGGACGCCGCCGAGGAGACCGTGTCGCGGCCGGTCGAGGCCGAATGCGACCTGCTCGCGTTCACGCGCCTGTGAACGCCCTTTGGCCGCCCGAGTAGCGGGCGTCGCCCGGCCAGGTGGTCTCCGGGCCCCACGTCCTCGTCCGGCTCCCACACGTCCTCGCGGCCGCCGGCGCCATATGACACGTGCCATGTGACATATCACCGCCGGCGCACGGCGCGCATGCGCCTGCGGCAAGGTGCCTCAGCGGCTCTCGGGCGAGACCAGTCCGGTGTTGTAGGCGAAGATGACCGCCTGCACGCGGTCCCTGGCCCCGATCTTGGCGAGGATGCGCCCCACGTGCGTCTTCACGGTCGACTCGGCGAGGTGGAACCGCTCGGCGATCTCGGTGTTGTTCCAGCCCTTGCCGATCGCGGTCAGGACCTCGCGCTCGCGCTCGGTGAGCACGTCGAGCTGGGCGTCGGCGCCCGCCTCGGCCTCGTCGCCGACCGGGAACTGGTCGGCGAACCGGTCCAGGAGCCGGCGCGTGAGCTTCGGGGCCACCACGGCGTCCCCGGCCGCGACCACGCGGATGCCCGCCAGCAGCTCCTCGGGCTGGGCGTCCTTGACCAGGAACCCGCTCGCGCCCGCCCGCAGCGCCGCGTACGCGTACTCGTCGAGGTCGAACGTCGTCAGGACCAGGACCCGGCTGCGCCCGCCCGCGGCGATGATCCGCCGGGTCGCCTCGATGCCGTCGACACCGGGCATGCGCACGTCCATGAGGACCACGTCCGGGCCCAGCTCGGTCGCACGGCGCACCGCGTCCGCCCCGTTCTCGGCCTCGCCGAGCACCACCAGGTCCGGCTGGCTCTCCACGAGCATCCGGAACCCCATGCGCTGCAGAGGGTGGTCGTCAACGATGAGCAGCGTGGTCACCGGCGTTCCTTCCCGTTCTCGGGCATCCACAAGGCGACGCGCCATCCGCCGCGCGCCTCGGGCCCGGCCACCATTGTGCCGCCGAACGCCGCCGCCCGCTCCGCCAGCCCCGCCAGACCGCGCGCGGTCCCGGCCTGGTCGACCCGGTCGCCGGAGTTCGACACCGTCAACGACAGACCCGAGTCCTGGTACTCCAGGGACACCTCGGCCCGCCTCGGCCCGGTCGCGTGCTTGAGGACGTTCGTCAGCGACTCCTGCACCGTCCGGTACACCGCGAGCTGCTGGTTCTCCGTCAGCTCCCACGGATCGCCCGAGACCCGCAGCGTCACCGGCAGCCCCGCCTCCCGGACCCGCTCGATCAGCGCGTCCATGTCGGACAGGCCCGGCTGGGGTGCGAGCTCGATCTCCGCGGGGTCCTCGGCCTTGAGCACCGACAGGACCCGCCGCAGCTCGCCCAGCGCCTCCCGGCTCGTCCGCCCGATCGCCTCCAGGGCCTCCTTCGCCTTGTCCGGCGAGGCCGCGGCCGCGTACGAGCCGCCGTCGGCGAGCGCGTTGATCACCGCCAGGTTGTGCCCGATGATGTCGTGCATCTCCCGCGCGATCCGGTTGCGCTCCTCGGCGACCGCCTCCCGGGTCGCCTGGTCGCGCTGGGTGCTCTGGAAGTCCCGGCGGGTCCGCACGAGCATCCCGATCGCCACGATGAATCCGAAGTAGACCGCCGTCGGCACGAAGTACCCCAGGAAGCTCCCGACCGAGAACGGATGGTTCACCGCCCAGTCGATCAAGGTCGGCACCAGCGACACCAGCGCCGCCCACCACAGGAGCCTGAGCGGGCGCCGCAGCACCACGTTGTACAGCACCACCGTGAACGACAGGGCCGCCGCGCCGTCCACGACTCCCGACCCGTTCCCGGTGAGCGCCAGCGGGACCGTGATCGCCGCCGGCGCCAGCTGGCTCACCAGCACCGAGAACGGGTACCGCCGCCGCCAGATCGTCGGCACCAGGAACAGCGCCGCCGCCGCGGCCTGCGCCCACGGATGCCGGAACTCGACCTCGCCGATCGCCGCCCCGATCACACCGAGGCACCCGAAGAACAGGTACAGCAAGATCGGGAACAGGTTCCAAAGCAGCGGGTGCCGTGAGTCGAACTCCGACACCCGCTGCCACAGCCCGCGCTTGCGGGTCGCGTTCACGGTCTGCGCCACGACGCCGTTCTCACCACGCCGACGATTGTCACACGTCCCGGCGCTTCAGCAGGACGGCCGCCAGACCGTAGGCCACGACGAGCCAGACGCCCATCCACAGCCACGACTCGCCGACGCCGAGCGTCCCCTGCGAGGTGTCGACCAGGAGCAGCGTGTTCGGGACGTTCCCGGGCGCGTACGGGGTCACGTCGGACACCCAGTTCCACGGCAGCAGCGTCGCCAGCTCCGGCAGGATCATGATCACGCCGATGTAGAACCCGATCGAACCCGCCGAGTTCCGCAGGATCGCGCCGATCGCGATCGCCAGCAGCGCCAGGTAGACGATCATCGCCACGTACCCGAGCAGCGCTCCGAGGACCCCGTCGTCGCCGACGGAGATCCCGCCCAGCGCGGTGCCGTCGAACAGCGCCTGCGACAGGAAGAACGTCGCGAACACCATGACGGTGAAGAGCGCGGCCACGACCGCGCCGTACACGGCGGCCTTGGACCACAGCACGCTCAGGCGCCGCGGCGCCGCCGACATCGTCGAGCGGATCGAACCGGTCGAGTACTCGCCGGTGACCGTCAGGATGCCCAGCACGGCGATGAACACCGAGCTCAGCGACACGCCGGCCATGGCGAACCCGAGCGACATGTCCGCGCCCGAGAACCCCTGGTCCGTCGGGACGGACCCCGAGATCAGCGCGCCGAGGCCGCCCGCGAACACGACCGCGCACAGCAGCACGATCCAGGTGGACCGCAGCGACCACAGCTTCGTCCACTCCGAGCGCAGCAGCCCCGCCCCGGTCAGTCGGTACTCGCCCTTCGGCGCGTACGCCGGGCGGTCGGTCATCGCAGCGGCGGTCATCACTTCGCCCCTTCCAGAGTGTTTCGGTACTCGACCGCGTCCGCGGTCAACTGCATGAACGCGTCCTCGAGGGAGCCGCGGTCGGTCCGCAGCTCGTGCAGGACCAGGCCGTGCGCGGCGGCCGTCTGGCCCACCACCGCGGCCTCGGTGCCGCTCACCTCCAGCACGCCCCGCTCCGGGCTCGCGATCGAGACGCCCGGGCCGGCCAGGTGCTCGGCCAGCCGCGCCGCATCCGGCGAGACCACCCGCACCCGCGACTGCCCGCTGCCCGACACGAAGTCGTCGACCGTGGTGTCGGCCAGCAGCCGGCCCTGCCCGATCACGATCAGGTGCTCGGCGGTCTGCGCCAGCTCGCTCATCAGGTGCGAGGACAGGAACACCGTCCGGCCCTCCGCGGCCAGGCCCTTGAGCAGCAGCCGGATCCACTTCACACCGTCCGGGTCCAGGCCGTTCACCGGCTCGTCCAGGATCAGCACCGCCGGGTCGCCCAGCAGCGCCACCGCGATGCCCAGGCGCTGGCCCATGCCGAGGCTGAACCCGCCCACGCGCTTCCCGGCGACCTCGTGCAGGCCGACGAGGTCGATGACCTCGTGGACGCGCCGGGTCGGGATGCCGTGGGTGCGGGCGAGCGCCAGCAGGTGCTTGTACGCGCTGCGCCCGGCGTGCACCGACTTGGCCTCCAGGAGCGCGCCGACCTCGGTCAGCGGCGACCGGAACTCCGAGTAGTGCTTGCCGTTGACGCGGGCGAGGCCGGCGGTCGGCGCGTCCAGTCCCACGATGGCGCGGATCGTGGTGGACTTCCCGGCGCCGTTCGGCCCCAGGAACCCCGTCACGACGCCGGGTTTGACGGCGAACGTCAGATCGTCCACGGCGGTCTTCTTGCCGTAGCGCTTCGTCAAGTGCTCGATCTCGATCATGCCCACGACGCTACGGCGCGCCGGGCGGCGCTCCATCCGTTTCGAGAGCGATCTTCCGGGACGCGAGTGGTACCCCGGTACTACGACTCGAGCAGCGGTCCGCGCCGCCGCGGCTCCTCCTCGCGGCCGGTCGGCCGGCCCCCGCGCGAGCCGGTCACTTCGCCTGCGCGTAGCTGTCGACCACCTTGGGACGCAGGGGGATCCGCACCGGCATCGCACCGAACAGCGTCCGGGTCGCCTCCGCGGCGGCACGCTCGATCACCGCCGACACCTCCGCCGCACGCTCGGCCGGGCAGTGGACCATCACCTCGTCGTGCAGGAAGAACACCAACTCGCCCAGGCCGTGCACGTGCAGCTCGCGCCGGATCAGCGCCAGCAGCACCAGCGCCCACTCCGCGGCCGTCCCCTGCACGATGAAGTTCCTGGTGAACCGGCCCCGGCTCGCCGCCGCCTTCGTGCCGTCCTCGGAACTGAGCTTGCGCCACCACCGCTCGCTCGGCGCCGGCACCGTCCGCCCCAGCCAGGTCCGCACCAGGCCGCCCTTCTCGCCGATCCGCGCGGCCGACTCGACCCGCTCGAACGCGTCCGGGAACCGGTCCCGCATGAGCTGCACCAGCTGCCGCGCATCCCCGGCCGTGCCCCCGTACATCGCCGAGATCAGCGCGATCTTCGCCTTCCCGCGCTCGCCGCCCAGGCTCGGCGCCAACTCCGTGTACAGGTCGTCCGCCGCCGTCGCCGCGATCATCGCCCGGTCGCCGCTGATCGCCGCCAGCAGCCGCGGCTCCAACTGGGCCGCGTCGGCCGCGACCAGCTTCCAGCCCCGGTCGGCCCGGATCGCCTCCCGCACCGAATGGGGGAGCTGCAGCGCCCCGCCGCCGTCGGTGCCCCACCGGCCCGTGTCGGCCCCGCCGACGATGTACACCGGCCGGAACCGGCTCGCCGTCCGCCCGTCCCGCTCCACGTCGTGCACCCACGCGTCGGCCCAGTTCCAGCCGAACGCGCTCCACACGCGCGCATGCTCCCGGTACACCTTCAGCGCCTCCACCGCCGGATGGTCCACCGAATGGAGCTCCCACGCGTGCGTGGTCTTCACATCGACCCCGGCGGCATGGAACGCGGCCAGGACCTGCTTCGTCGAATCCGGGTTCAACTGGTGCCCGAACGCCTCCGCGACCCGGTCGGCCAGCGCCTGGAGCTTGCGCGGCCGCATCCCCTTGGACGGGCGCGGCCCCAGCAGGTCCCGCAGCAGCCGGTCGTGGACCTCCCGGTCGAACGGCACGCCCGTGCGGCCCATCTCGGCCGCGACCAGCGCCCCCGCCGACTCCGCGGCCAGCAGCGCCCCCAGGCCCGGGATCGCCGCGTTCGCCGTCCGCCGCCGCTGGTCCAGCCACGCCGCCTGCAGCCGCGTCAGCTCGGCCGGCCCGTCCACCGGCCCCGGCTCGCGCTCGAACAGCGTCCCCGCGTCAGGATCCGACTCGACCACGTACGCCGGCGGCTCGTGCGCCTCGACCCGCGACAGGATCCGCTCGGCCAACCGCAGGTCGCGCACCCGGTCCAGCCGCGCCCCCGCCGCCATCAGCGGCGGGTAGTCCCGGGCCGCGTCCGCCACCACCCACCGCGGCGGCTCCTCGGCCTCGGCCTTGCGCACCGCGGCCGCCAGATCCGGGTGGCGGGTCACCGCGCCGCCGGGCAGGGGCATCGTCCAGCCCTCCCCGGCCCTCCCGTGCACCAGAGCGACCTCCACGACACCAGTGGAGCACACCCCACCGACAATCCGGCCCCGCGCGCACTGGAGAGGCTACGGAGAGTAGTTCGGGGATTGTAGACATATTCCTCGGGCCTATGGGTACACGGACCGCATGGCACTGATTCTCTGGATCCTTGCGGTCCTTCTCGTGGTTTACGGTATCTACATGATCTTCCGAGGCCAGGTACTCCTCGGGATCGTGGTCATCATCGTCGGCCTGCTCGTCGGGCCCGGCGGGGTGAGCGTCTTCACCTAGAAAGGCCGCACCGCACGCGCCCGGCGGGCGCGCGGTCGCGGCCCCGACAGGACCGATGCCCGGTCCGCGAGTGCGGACCGGGCTCCAGCGCGCCCTCAAGCCGACTCGCGCACCACCAGCTCGGTCGGCAGGATCGTCATCGGCGCCACCTCGGACCCCTCCAGGACCCGCAGCATCGTCCGCGCCATGGTCCGGCCGATCTCCGCGATCGGCTGCCGCACCGTCGTCAGCGGCGGATCCGAGTACGACGCCAGAGCGATGTCGTCGAACCCCACCACCGCCACGTCCTCGGGGACCCGCCGCCCCGCGTCCCGCAGCGCCTGGAGCGCCCCGTGCGCCATCAGGTCCGAGGCGACGAACACCGCGTCCAGCTCCGGCTCGTCCGCCAGAAGCTGCCGCATCGCGGTCTGCCCCGATTCGGCCGTGAAGTCCCCGACCGCCACGATCGCCCGCCGGTCGGCGGCCGCGAGCGCCTCCCGGTAGCCGTCCAGCCGGGCCCGGCCCGCGACCATGTCCAGCGGCCCCGCGATCGTCGCGATCCGCCGCCGGCCCTGCGCGACCAGGTACTCCACCGCCGCCCGCACGCCGCCTTCATGGTCGACGTCGATGCACGGCGCCTCGAGCTGCGGCAGCCCGTTGCACACCACCGGGACGCCGCGGCGGATCATCAGCTCCGGCAGCAGGTCCGCGTCGTGCAGCGACGCGAACATGACGCCGTCGACGTGGCCGCCGACCGCGTACCGCTCGGCGCGCTGGCGCGCCTCCGGGGACCCGGTGGTCATGAGGACCAGGAGCTTCCCGGCCGCGTCGAGCTCGGTCGCGACCCCGCGGATGACGCTGGGGAAGAACTGGTCGTCGGAGAACACCCGGTTCGGGGACTCCGGCAGGATGAGCGCCACCGAGTCGGTCCGGTGCGTCACCAGGGACCGCGCGGCGGCGTGGGGGACGTACCCGAGCTCGGCGGCGGCGGCCTCGACCGCCCGCCGCAGCTCCTCGTTGACCGTGGTCTGGCCGTTCACCACGCGGGAGACGGTCGCGCGCGACACTCCCGCCCGTTCGGCGACCTCCTCCAGGGTCGGCCGGCCCTGGCGCGGGCTCCGCACCGGTCCCGCTTCCGCACGCCGCATCGCGTCCGCCTCCGTCTCCGTGTCAGCCTTTGACCGCGCCCTGCATGATCCCGCTGATCATGTACTTGCCCAAGAGCGCGAACACCGCCAGCAGTGGAAGCGTAGCCAGCATCGTCCCGGTCAGGACCAGCGACTGGTCGGTCACGTACCCGCCCGAGAGGGTCGACAGGGCCACCTGCACGGTCTGGTTCTCGGGGCTGGAGAGGACGATGAGCGGCCAGAAGTAGTCGTTCCACGCGGTCAGGAACGTAAGCACGCCGAGGACGACCGCGGCCGGCCGGGCCGCGGGCATGACGATCTGCCAGAAGATCCGGAACGTCGAGGCCCCGTCCATCCGGGCCGACTCGATGAGCGAGCCGGGGAGCGCCCCGCGCAGGTACTGGGTCATGAAGAACACGCCGAACGCGTTCACCAGGCCCGGCGCGATGACGGCCCACAGCGTGTCCGTCCACTCCAGCTCGACCATGAGCATGAACAGGGGGATGACGCCGAGCTGCACGGGCACCATCATGGTCGCCACGACCGACACCAGGAGCACCTTGGCGCCCTTGAACTCCAGTTTCGCGAACGCGAAACCGGCGAGCGTGGAGAAGAACACGACCGAGGCGGTCACGGTGCCGCTGACGATCACCGAGTTCACCAGGGCCGTCCCGAACGGGACGGTGGCGAAGACCCGCTCGACGTTCTCGACGAGGTTCGCGCCCGGCAGCACCGGGGGAGGGACGGTCGCGAGCGCCGAGTTGTCCCGGGAGGCGACGACGAAGCTGTAGTAGAGCGGGAACCCGGAGAAGAACAGGACCGCCACCAGGGTCAGGTAGGCGAGGCGGCCGGGCTGCTCGCGGAGGGCGCGCAGGCGCGCCCGGGCCCGGCGGCCGGGCCGGCCCGGCAAGGCTGTGCGGACCGGCCGCCGGGAGTCGGTGGAGCCGCGGCCGTCGGCGGCGCGGCCGCCGGGGGAGCTGTCGGCGGAGAGGTCGACGAGGTCGGATGCGGTCACGAGGCGCTCCTGATGCGGCGGATGAACAGGTAGTTGAGGAGGGCGACGAGGACGATGACGGCGAACATCGTCCAGGCCACGGCCGAGGCGTAGCCGAACTCGAAGCCGCGGTTGAAGCCGTGCTCGTACAGGTAGAGCGTGAGCGTCTGGAACTGGCGGGAGGCGCCGCCGGTGACGCCGTTCTGCCCGCCGCCGCCGAAGAGCTGCGGCTCGGCGAAGATCTGGAGGCCGTAGATCGTCGAGACGATCACGGTGAAGACGATGGTCGGGCGGATCATCGGCACGGTCACGTGGAAGAGCTGCTGCATGCGCGAGGCGCCGTCGAGGTGGGCGGCCTCGTACACCTCCCTCGGGACGGCCTGCATCGCCGCGAGGTAGATGAGGGCGTTGTAGCCGGTCCACTTCCACGCGACCATGACCGCGATGGCGACATGTGACGTGGCACTGCCGGCCTGCCAGTCGATGCGGCCCGCGCCGAGGGACTCCAGAACCCAGTTGATGAGCCCGAAGTCGCGGCCGAAGAGCTGGCTGAAGATGACCGCGACCGCCACCACGGAGGCGACGTTCGGCAGGAGCATCCCCATGCGCCAGAACGTCTGCGCGCGCAGCCGCATCGTGAGCAGGTGCGCCAGCAGCAGGGCGGCGAAGAGCTGCGGGACCGTGGCGAGCACCAGGATCGACATGGTGTTCCCCAGGGCGTTCCAGAAGTACGGGTCGCTCAGCAGCGTCTCGTAGTTCCCCAGGCCGATGAAGGCGTGCTCGTCGGAGAGCAGGCTCCACTCGTGGGTCGAGACCCACGCGGTGAACGCGAGCGGGAAGAGCCCGAACACGGCGAACAGCACGAAGAACGGGGCGATGTACAGGTACGGGGAGGCTTTCAGGTCCAGGCGGTAGCGCAGGAGGCCCGTGGGGCCGCCTCGCGTGCCGGTCCCTTTGGCGGCGATGGTCATCGGGTCGCTTTCACGGTCGGAGGGAGCAGGGGAGGGGCGGTGGGGTGGGGCAGTGGGAAGAGGCACGGTCGCGGGGGGACGCGGGGCGGATGGGGCGGCGGGCCCTTGGGCCCGCCGCCCCGCTCTGGGGCTAGAACGATTCGAGGTCCGAGAGGACCTGGCTCCACGCCTCTTCCGGCGTCTGGCTGCCGTCCTCGATGCGGCCGAGGCCCTGGCCGATGGTGGCGAGCACGTCGCCCTGGAGCGGGCCCTGGTACTGCGGCTGCACGGCCTGCGCCGCGGCGGTGAAGATCTCGCCGACCGGGGCGTCGTTGAAGTACGGCTTGGTCAGGCCGGTGAGCGCCGGGTCCTCGTACAGCTCCGGAGTGGACGGGAAGTTCCCGGTCGCCTCGAACACCTTGAGCTGCTGCTCGGGGGCGGTGAGCCATTCGATGAACGCGTACGCCTCTTCGGCGTGCTCGCCCTGCGCGGGCAGCACCAGGTGCGAGCCGCCCATGTTGCCGGCGCCGCCGGGGACGGTGGCGATGTCCCACAGCCCGGTCGCGTCGGGGGCGTTCGTCTCGATGTAGGAGGTCATCCACGCGGGGCAGATGATCGTGGCGAAGGTGCCCTCGTTGAACCCGGCGTTCCACTCCGGGGTCCAGGCCGCGAGCCGGTTCGACATGCCGGCCTCGATCGCGCGGACGGTGAGGTCCCACGCCTCGCCGATCGCCGGGTTCGACTCGACGATGAGGTTGTCCTCGCGGTCGTACACGCCTTCCTCGGCCTGTTCGACCATGGCGCGGAACATGTTCCCGGAGGATTCGAAGAAGTACCCGCCGGTGTCGGCGGTGTACTGCTCGCCGACCGCGACGTAGTCCTCCCACGACTGCGCCCACAGCGCCGACACCTGGTCGCGCTCGACGGGGAGGCCGGCGGCCTCGAACAGGTCGCGGCGGTAGCACATGGCCATGCCGCCGACGTCGGTGCCGAGGCCGATGAGCGACTCGCCGTCGGCCGACAGCGCCTGCTGCCACTTCCAGTCGAGCCACTGCCCTTCGAGCTCGTCGGCGCCGAGGTCGAGGAGGTTGTGGAACCGGTCGGGCTGGGCGGTGTACTGCGAGATGTAGCCGACCTCGACCGCTTCGATGTCGGCCGCGCCGGAGCCGGTGGCCAGGTGCGTGGTCAGGTTCGTGTGGTGGTCGGCGAACTCGGAGATGCGCTCCTCGAACTCGATGTCGGGGTGGAGCTTCGTGTACTCCTCGTAGAGCGGGCCGAAGCCGAAGTCGCCGAACAGGCCCACGCTCAAGGTGATCTTGCCGTCGTCCTCGCCGCCGGAGCAGGCGGTGAGCCCGCCCGCGGTGACGAGGGCCGCGGCGAGGGCGGCCGCGGCGCGGATCGGTCTGGTTGTCTTCACTGGTACTCCACTGTCGTTCTGGACTCGGATGAGGGATTCACGCTCGCGCGCGATGAGAGAGCGCTCTCTGGCGGCGAGGATTCGCCGCCGTCGGATTCGCCCTCTCAAGCAATGTGTGACATGTGATGTGCCACTGCCCGGGCCGTGCGGACGGGTCGCGTTTGCCGCGGCCCGCCCGCACACCGGGGGGTCAGCGCCGGAAGTGGAACTGGTCCACGGACACGAAGTCCTGGGGCTGGCCGGAGGTGAACGTCAGGTACACGTCGTGGACGCCGGTCACCGCCGACACGTTCCCCGGCACGTCCCGCCACGAGGTCCAGCCGCCGGTGTTCGCCACGGCGAACGTCCCGATCGGGGCGGCCGTGCGCGAGTCGATCCGGACTTCGACGAGGCCGCTCACCCCGCCCGCGGCGCCCGAGGCCACGCGGGCGGTGAAGTCGAGCGGGCTCGAGGACCCGAAGTCGACGTCGTCGTAGCGGACCCAGTCGCCGTTGCCGAGCGGCCCGATGGCCCCGCCGGCGGCCGGCAGGCCGGTCGACGACCCGTTGAAGGAGGTCGCCTCGATCGCGGCGTAGGCGTCGCGGTTCCCGCCTCCGCCGGGCGTCGTGGTCGGCTCGCCGGTCGGCTCGCCCGAGCCGCCCGCGGTGTAGACCCGCACGTAGTCCACCAGCAGCGAGGCGCCCGGCTGGGTCGCCGCGGTCGGCGTCGCGTGCCCGGCGACCCCGTCGGGGAAGGCCCCGCCCATCGCCAGGTTCAGGAGGATGAAGTACCCGGCGTGGTCGGTCATCTGCGCCCACGTGTCCGCGGGCAGGGCGCTCTCGTTCACCGTGTGGAAGAGCTGCCCGTCGGCGTACCAGCGGAGCTGGCCCGACGGCCCGGAGTCGTCCCATTCGAACGCGTACGTGTGGAAGCCGTTGTGGCACGACCCGCCGCACTGGGTGGTCCCGCCGAGGCCGTTGAACTCGTTGCAGGGCCCGCCGGGGGCGACGCCGCAGTGCAGGACGCCGTGGACGGTGCCCTGCCCGTTGACGTTCTCCATGACGTCGAACTCGCCGATGCCCGGCCAGTTCCAGTAGTTCCCGCGGAACGGCGACCCGAGGGCCCAGAACGCGGGCCAGTAGCCGAGCGCGGCGTCACCGGTGACCTGCGGGAGCTGGAGGCGTCCTTCGATCCGCAGGGTGCCGCCGGCCGGGGCCTTGAAGTCGGCGCGGGCGGTCTCGATCCGCGCCGAGGTCCACGCGCCCGAGCCGTCGCGCAGCGCGGTGATCTTGAGGTTCCCGGAGCCGTCCATGGAGACGTTCGCCGGATTGTTCGTGTGGTAGGCGATCTCGCCGGTGCCCCAGTTCGCGGGCCCGCCGGGGTAGGAGTTGCCGATGTCGAACTGCCAGTTCGCGGTCGAGGGAAGCTGGCCCGCGGACCCGTTGAACTCGTCGGACCAGACGAGGTTCCAGGCCTGCGCGGCCTCGGCGTCCTGGGTCTGGGCGCCGGCGGTCGCGATGGCGAGGCCGACGCTCGCGATGAGTGCGGCGCCGGCGGTCACGGCGGCGATCGCGCGGGCGAGCCGCCGCCTGGTTCTCGTGCGTACGGAGGTCTGAACGTCTGCCATGACGGCTCCTTTGCCGGGGAGGAGAGATCGCTCTCTCCATGCTGATCTGCAAACAGATCATGGTGAGAGAGCGCTCTCTCATTTGGTCCAGGACTCATTCGTACCCGAGTGGATAGGGACATGTCAATGGCTCGTGACCGAACCGTTATCGACGGCGGCCCTCCGCCGCGAAGGGAGCCGTTGCGGCTCAGCGGAACCCGACCCAGGAGGCACTCCGGGTGCGAACGTTCACCGCCGGGTCCGCGCCCGGCGCCCGGTCAGCGGGAGCCGTCCTCGCCGTCGGTCTGCGGCGGCCGCTGCGCGTCTTCGGCCCGGCGCCGCAGCTCGCCCATGCGGGCCTGCCGCTCCTCCCGGAGCCGCTCCAGCCGCTGCTGGCGCTCGGCGCGCTCCCCGGGCGACTCGGTCCCGCCGAGGATCCGCTTGTCCAGCCACTCCAGGTGCTCGGCGTGCGCGGCCGCGTTGATCGCCCGCACGTCCTGGTAGGCGCCCCGCAGCGCCTCCATCCGCTTGAGCGCGTCATGGCACTGCGCCACGAGGATCTCGATGTCGGCGTGCTCGGCCTCGTTCGCATCCGCCCGCCGCGCCTCCAGCCAGGCGATCCCCTCCCGGAGCCGCTCGCGCGCCTTCAGGTTGTGCACCGCCAGGTCCTCCATGAGCCGGTCGCTCATCTCGAGGAAGCCCAGGTGCGGGTCGGTGCGGTCGTCGGTGCCCATGGGGGCCGTCCTTCCAGGAGGAGGTGCCTCTTCCCCCTCTACCATATGCCCGCCGCTACGATCATCCTTCACCGCGCGTCCGTTTCACCCCGAAGACGAGGTCCCGTGCCACCGATCGAGTCCGTCATCGACACCCTCGCCCAGACCCAGTCCGCCCCGCCGGTCGGCGTCATGCTCGCCTGCTTCGCGGCAGCGGCCGCCGCCGTCCTCTACGCGCCGGTGTGGCGCTGGACCCGCGGCCTGGTCACCATCGCCCACGAGGGCGGGCACGCGCTCATGGCCGTCCTCATGCGACGGCGCCTCACCGGCATCCGCCTCCACGCCGACACCTCGGGACTCACGTTCTCGCGCGGCCGCCCCACCGGGTTCGGCGCCGCGATGACCCTCGTCGCCGGCTACACCGCCCCGGCCCTCCTCGGCCTCGGCGCCGCCGCGCTGGTCGGCGCCGGCCGGATCGTGCTGCTGCTGTGGATCACGCTCGTGCTCCTGGCCGTGATGCTGGTGTTCATCCGCAACTGGTACGGGGCGCTGGCGCTCCTCGTCGTCGGCGCCGGCGTGTTCGCCGCGACCTGGTACGGCACCGCGATCGTGCAGACCGCCGCCGCGTACCTGGGCGTCTGGCTGCTCCTGCTCGGCGCGGTCAAGCCGGTCCTGGAGCTGGGGTCGCGCCGGCGCGGCGGCCGCGGCTCGGGCCAGTCGGACGCCGACCAGCTCGCCGGCATCACCCCGTTCCCGGCCGCGTTCTGGATCTTCCTGTTCATGCTCGCCACGATCGCGGCCGCGTTCTGGGGCACGTGGATGCTCCTGCCGATCGACACCTGGCTCGACTCGCTCTAACCCCCGCGCAACCGCCGGTTCGTCCACGCGGTCGGCTCGGCCGCCGCCGGGTCCTCGGGCCACGGGTGCTTCGGGTAGCGGCCGCGCATCTCCTTGCGCACCTGCCCGTACGGGCCCTTCCAGAACGACTCGAGGTCGGAGGTGACCGCGAGCGGCCGCCCGGCCGGGTCGAGCAGGTGCGCCTGCACCTGGACGCCGGCGATGCGCGGGATCGCGGTCGCGCCGAAGAAGAGCTGGAGCTTCATCGACAGGACCGGGTGCCCGGTCGAGTAGTCCACGGTCCCCTCCATGCCGTTGTGGAGGCGCAGCCGGCGCGGGGCGGTCTTCTCGAGGTCCTCCGACCACGGGACGAGGTTCTTGAGCGCCTCCTCTGCGACGATCCGCTCCAGGTCGCGGCGGCGCCGCGCCCGGCTCCACCACGGCTCGAGCCAGGCGGGGTCGGCCAGCAGCGCGGCATCGCCCACGTCCGGCCACGGGTCGCCGACCTCCCGGTGGCAGAACGCCATCCGCTCCCGCATCCGCCGCGCCGAGGCGGACCAGCCGAGGAGCCCCAGGCCCTCGTCGCGGAGTCCGTCGAGCAGCGCCGCCCGGACCAGCTCCGGGTCGGGGTCCTCGATCGGCCGGGCGGCGTCCTCGATGGCGCCGACCAGGCGCACGGACCGCGCCGCGACGTCCCGCCGCTCCCGGTCCCATTCGACGCGCTGCTCGCGCCGCTCGCCCACGAGTTCGCGGGCCAGGTCCCCGTCGATCGGCACGGCGGCGCGGATCATCGCGGCGGCCCGGCCTGGGGAGCGGTCGGCGTCGGCGATGGCGAGCCATTCACTGCCGGAGAGCGCCGAACCCTCGGCGCAGACCGCGCCGGTCCCGCCCGCGGTGCGCCACTGGCCGCCGGCGCGCTTGGCGACCCGCTCAGGGAACGCCAGGGCGATGACGGTGGCGGCGGCCTCGTCGTCGCCGGCCTGCCGGTCGATGCGCGGGACGGCGCGGGCGAGGCGCTTGACCTCGTGCTCCCATCGGCGGTCCCGGCTCGTGCGGAGCTGCCGCCACTGGGCGAGGAGGTCGTCGCCCTTGCCGCGCTTGTCGAGTCCGAGGAGTGCGGCGACTTCGGCGGCCTTCTCGGAGCCGACCCGGGCGGCGCCGTCGACGAGCGCCCGCGCCAGGCGCGGGTGGAGCCCGGCCTTGGCGAGGACGCGGCCGCGGTCGGTCGCGGCGCCGTGCTCGTCGATGGCGCCCAAAGCGATCAGGGTCGCCTCGGCGGCCTCGATCGCGCCGGCCGGCGGGGGACCGGGCATCGCGAGGTCGGCGACCGGGGTGCCCCAGCAGGCCGCCTGGAGCCGGAACGCGGTGAGGTCGGCGGCGGCGACGTCGGGCACGGGCTGGGCGGCGCGGCGCGTGTGCTCGGCTTCGCTCCAGCACCGCCACACCGCGCCCGGGCCTTCGCGTCCGGCGCGTCCGGCGCGCTGGTCGGCCGCGGCCCGGGAGGCGGGCGCGGTCGTCAGGCCCGGCAGGCCCCGGGCGTGGTCGACGACGGGACGCCGGACCAGTCCGGCGTCGACGACGATCCGCACCCCGGGCACGGTGAGGCTCGATTCGGCGATGTCGGTGGCGAGGACGACCCGGCGGCGCTCGCCGACGCGCATGGCCCGGTCCTGATCGGACGGCGACACCGAGCCGTGCAATTGATGTATATCGGAATCGAGGTGTCTGAGTTGTTCGGCCACCCGCCGGATCTCGGCGGCACCGGGAAGGAAGACCAGCGCGTCGCCCGCGTCGGCGTCGAGGGCCCGGCCGACGATATGTGACACATGACCGAGGAACTTGGGGTCGACCCGCATCCCGTCCGGCGGGCTGAGGCGCTCTCGCGGCGGCGCCCAGTGCATCGCGACCGGGTGGCGCATCGGCTCGGAGGCGATGGCGGGGGCGGGGCCTTCGTCGCCGGCGAGCAGCCCGGTCCACAGTGCGACATCGGCGGTGGCCGAGGCGGCGACGAGCCCGAGGTCGGGTCGCAGGATCTGGCGGGACTCGATGAGGAAGGCGCAGGCGGTGTCGGTCTCGAGGTGCCGCTCGTGGCATTCGTCGAGGACGACGAGGTCGACGCCGGGCAGTTCGGGGTCGGCCAGGAGCCGGTTGAGCAGGACCCCGGTGGTCACGACCTCGACGCGGGTCGCCGCGGACCGGCGGGTCTCGCCCCGGATCTGGAAGCCGACCCGCTCGCCGACCTGCTCGCCGAGGATGGCGGCCATCCGGGAGGCGGCCGCGCGGGTGGCGAGCCGGCGCGGCTCGGCGACGAGCACCCGCCGCTGTGGCATGTCACGTGTCACCTGCCCCGGCCCGGCACCGGTCGCGGTCTCGATGAGTCCGGCGAGCGCGAGCGGCGCGAGCGTGGTCTTCCCGGTCCCGGGCGGCGCGGCGAGCACAGCGGTCCCGGTGCGCGCCACCGCCTCCAGGAGTGCGGGGAGCGATTCGCGGATCGGCAGGTCGGGCAGCGCGGGCGGTTGCGGCATGCCGATCATTCTCGCCGAGCCCCCGCCGCCCCGCACCGCGGTCGCGATGCCGCATCGTGAACTGCGGTTCGCGCCTCGGCAGACGCTCGCCGGCGGCCCCGGCTCGACCGGTCGTGCGTATCGGGCGCGTTCGGCCCGCTCGCACTGGTGCGCATCCCGGTCGCGGTCGTTCGCCGGTAGCATGCAGGCTCATGGATCACCCCTCTCCCGAGACCGGGTCGCGGCTCCGCGTCGTCGTGCTCGCGGCGATCACCGTCTGGCTCTTCGGCTCCGGGCTTCTGTGGATCGCGGGATTCGGCGGCGGAGGCGGCGCCGACGACCACCATCAGACCGTTCTGGTGACCAACCTCCGGGTCGCGGCGATGCAGGCCGCGGTGGTCCTGTTCGTCGTCGGGCCGTTGGCGATCGCGGTGCTGGAGTTCCTGCTCGGGAAGCGGTTCGCCGGCGTCGTGTTCCTGGCGATCGGTGCCGGTCTCGCGGCCCTGCTGCTCCGGTCGGACACGATCATCGGCCTGTTCCAGTGGTGACCGGCTGAGGGGCGTCCGTTCCCGGAGGTTCGAGATCCCGAGGGTTCCAGTACCGGGGGAGTGCTTTCCCGTTGGGCACCACGACGTTCGGATGAACCCGTCCTCAGGCGGCCGGCAGGTCGCATCGATGTGCAGACCGATCGATGAGCAGACGGGCGGCGGCCGGACGCTGGGTCCGTCCACCGCCCGTTCAGCCGATCCGGGTTTCTCCGCCCCGTTCGGCGGTCGGTGATGACCGCCGTCCGCCGTCAGGCGCCGTCGACGACCCCGTCGGGGCAGGATTCGTCGTTGGCGACGTAGGCGAACTCGATCGCGGTGTCGTAGCCGACCTCGCTGCCGCTCTCGGGGGTCTGGTAGAGGACCTCGCAGGTGTCGTGCTCGTCGCTCTCGGGAGCGGTCGGGCTCGCGGTCACGTCGGTGAAGCCGTCGCCTTCGAGCTGCTCGATGGCGTCGTTGACGTCCCAGCCGCGGAAGTCGTCGAGGTCGACGAGGTCGGGCTCCTCTTCGGTGGACTCCTCCTCGGTGGTCTCTTCGTCCTCTTCGCCGTCGCCGGAGTCCTCGCCGTCGCCCTCGTCGGTGCTCTCCTCCTCTTCGGCGCTCGTCTCGGGCTCTTCGACGGCCTGCGTGGCGTCGGTCGAGTCGCCCGTTGAGCCGGCCGAGGGGTTCTCGTCCTCGTCGTTCCACGGCGACCAGAGGAGGAACGCGATGAGGATGACCGCGAGCCCGGCGGCGACGATGAGGATCGGGCCGGTCGGGTTGCGCTTGGCGTCCTCCATCTCGCGCGGGGGCGGCAGGGGCCGCTCGCCGGCGGCGCCGGTGCGGTACTGGCCGGTGCCCGCGGCGGGGGCGTAGTCGTCAAGGAACTGCTGCTGCTGCGGGCTGGTGTGCGCCTGGACGACGCCCGCGCCCATGGCCGCGCCCATCGCCCCGGCGGCCCCGGGCGACATGACGCGCGTCGACTGGGGGTCCTGGAATCCGGGGGACGGCGGCGGAGGAGAGGCGAGGATCGCGGTCGTGCCGCCGCCCATGCCGCCGGCGCGGCAGACGCGGGCGAGTTCGGCGGCCGAGGCGAACCGCTGGCGCGGGTCCTTCGCCAGGCAGCGCATGATGATCTGGGCGACCGGCGCAGGGACGTCGGGCGGGAGCGGGGCGGGCTGGCCGGTGAGGTGGCCGGCGATCGCCGCGGTCGGCTCGTTCCCCGCGAAGGGCGGGCGCCCGGCGAGGGCCTCGTAGCCGACGATGCCGAGCGAGTACAGGTCGGTCGCGCCGGTGAGCTGCGCGCCCTGGAGCTGCTCGGGCGAGGCGTAGGCGAGGGTGCCCATGACGGTGCCGGTCTCGGTCAGCCCGGCGCCGCCCTTGGCCGCGGCGATGCCGAAGTCGACGATCTTGACGCTGCCGTCGGCGCCGACGAGCAGGTTGCCGGGCTTGATGTCGCGGTGGATGATGTGGGCCTGGTGCGCCACGTCGAGCGCTTCGGCCGCCGAGGCCATGATCTTCAGGGTCTCGCCGGGGGACAGGCGCCGGCGCTGGCGCAGCACGTTGTCGAGGGCCTCGCCGCGCACGAGCTCCATGACGAGGTAGGACACGAGCCCTTCGGGGGCGTGCTCCTCGCCGTAGTCGTAGAGCGCGACGATCCCGGGCGACTGCAGCTGGGCGACCGCCTGCGCCTCCTGGTGGAACCGGGCCCGGAACCGGTCGTTGCCCGACAGTCCGGAGTGGAGCAGCTTGACGGCGACGACGCGGTTGAGCCGGGTGTCGGTGCCGCGCCACACCGCGCCCATGCCGCCCGCGGCAAGGCGCTGTTCTAGGCGGTAACGGCCAGCGATCAGGTTCCCGGGTTCCACCCTCGGCCTCTTTCGTCATCGGGAGCAGGGCACGAGGGTGAGCTTAGTCGGGTGCCGCGAACACGCCCTCGGCGAGCCCGCGCGGCGTCCCGTGAACGGGACGCCGCGAAGCGGGAGTGCACGAAGGCGCTGGCGGGAACGGGATGAGGCGGTGCCGAAGCGGGACGGCCCGCGCGGGGCGTTCCTTCTCCGCCGTTGTCGGTCGTGTCGGCGTTCGGGGAGTCCGCTACGCGGCGGGCGTCTCGGGCTCCAGTGTGAGGCTGATCGAGTTGATGCAGAACCGGGCGTCCTCGGGGTTGTCCCAGCCCTCGCCGTAGAACACGTGCCCCAGGTGCGAGTCGCAGTTCGCGCAGCGGACCTCGGTCCGCTGCATGCCGAGGCTGTCGTCGCTCAGCAGGCGGACCTTGTCGCCGGCCAGAGGCGTCCAGAAGGACGGCCACCCGCAGTGGGAGTCGAACTTCGTGTCGGAGGCGAACAGCTCCGATCCGCACGCCCGGCACCGGTACACGCCGCGGCGCTTCTCGTCGACGTACTCGCCGGTCCACGGCGCCTCGGTGCCGCCTTCGCGCAGCACCCGGTATTCGTCGCGCGTGAGCTTCTCACGCCACTGCTCGTCGTTTCCGCGTTCAGGACCCATGCCCTCCAGTCTAGAACCCGCAGCGGCGATCCGGCCCCGACAGCGTGTCGGCGCGGGGGAGGCCGAGCGCGCGCCGGGCCGGGGGCGGGCCGCTAGGATCGGCGCATGCGGTACCTCCTTGGCGATTACACCACTGAAGGCGGCCCGGGCCTGGTCGCGGCCGGGCCCGACGGGCTGGGCGAGCCGGCGGCGGTGGTGAATCCGTCGTGGGTCCATGTCGGGCCCGACGCGGTGTACACCCTGACCGAGACCGAGCCGGGGTTCGCGGCGGCCTGGCGGATCGGCGAGGACTTCGCGCTGGACCGCGCGGGCCAGGGCCGGTCGACGGAAGGCAACAATCCCTGCCATGCGACCGTCGACCCGTCGGGCCGGTGGCTGCTCGTGGCGAACTACGGCGCCGGCGACGGGTCGGGGGCGTCGGTGGCGGTGCTGCCGGTCGCCGAGGACGGCACCCTCGGCGAGGCCGTGGACGTGTACCGGCTGTCGGGCTCGGGTCCGGACCCGGATCGCCAGTCCGGGCCGCACGCCCACCAGGTGGTATGTCACATGTCGCGCGTGCTGGTGGTCGATCTGGGCTCCGATCGCATCCACGCGCTCGACCTGGGCGAGGACGGCAAGCTGACACCGGCGGCCACGACGCAGCTCGAGCCGGGATTCGGTCCCCGCCACCTCGCGTTCGTCGGCGACCGCGCGGTGATCGCGGGCGAGCTGGCGAACGCGTTCGCGGTCGGCGCCTACGACGACGAGTCGGCGACGTTCGCGTTCGAGGCGCCGGTGGCGCTGCCGAGCGGCGAGGCCGTCGACTACGCGGCGATGCCGGACATCGGCCTGGACGAGGAGGCGCCGCGGCCGCTGCCGGCCGCGGTGGTGCCCGATCCCGAGCGCGGCCTCGTCTACATCACCGTGCGCGGCCCGGACCAGCTCGCCGTGGTGGACCCGGTAGCGGGAGCCCTGGTGCGGTCGGTGCCGGTCGGTGCGGCGTGGCCGCGCGACGCGGTGCTCACCGGCGACGGGACGGTGCTGGTGGCGTGCCAGCACGGCGGCCAGGTGACCCGGGTGGACCCGACGGGTGAGCGGCCGCCGGTGACGGAGTGGTCGGTGCCCGGGGTGACCTGCGTGGCGCCTCTCACATAGTAAAACTTGCGTGATCTGCAAAATTTCATCATCCGAATCTTGTAAACACCGGCAACCCCGACTAGGGTTGCGGCATGGCCGAATCCACCGGGCTCCGCGAGCGGAAGAAGGCCGCCACCAAGGCGGCCCTCAGCGAGGCGACCTTCCGCCTCGCCATCGCGAAGCAGGGTGTCGAGAACGTCACCGCCGAGGAGATCGCCGCCGAGGCCGGCGTCTCCACCCGCACCTTCCACAACTACTTCCCCTCCAAGGAAGCCGCCCTCCTCTACGACTTCGAGCAGACCACCGGACAGCTCCTCGCCCACCTCCGGGAGCGCTCCCGGAAACAGCCGATCTGGCACGCCTTCCGCGACGCCATGATCGACATGCGCTTCGACGAGAAGTTCGACATCGACGCCATGCGCTGCCGCGAGCAGCTCATCCACGCCTCGCCCTCCCTCATCAAGGAGCAGTCCGGCCAGTTCATGGCCCTCTTCACCGAGGCGATCGACATCGTCGCCGCCTCGACCGGCACCAGCAAGGACGACCTCTACCCGCGGCTCCTCCTCGGCGCCGCGCTCGTGACCATGAAGTCGTCCACCGAGCACTGGATCGCCGACCCCGGCGACCGCACCCTCGCCCAGACCATCACCGAAGCCTTCGCGGTCTTCGAACGCGGCATCACCCAGCCGCCGCCCGCGCCCGAGACCTCCCCGGACGCCCGACCCCACAACTGAACAAGGAACACCAGGAAACCCACCGCCGACGACGCCGTCGGCGAACACCACCCGACCGGTCCCGCCGCACCACACCCAACCCGCTGGCACAGCCCAGCAGGCGGGGCCGGCCAATCATCCGATTGGAGCACCCGACCGTGGCCACCTTCCTCTACCGTCTCGGCAGAGGGTCCTACCGACTGCGATGGCTCGTCCTCGCCGTCTGGATCCTCATCGTCGGCGGCGTCGCCACCGCGGCCGCCACCCTGCAACAGGAGACGAACCCCGAGTTCGTCCTCCCCGGCACCGAATCCCAGGAGGCGTTCGACCTCCTCGAGGACCGCTTCCCCGAAATGGCGGCCGACGGCGGCTCCGCCCAGATCGTGATCCAGTCCGAGAACGGCGAGCCCCTCACGGCCGAGTCGAACGCCGCGGTGATCGACGACTTCGTCGCCGTCATGGAGGACTCCCCGCAGATCGCCTCCGTCACCAGCCCCCTCGCGACCGGCCCGAACGGCGAGCCGATCGGCATGCTCTCGGCCGAGGACCAGACCATCGGCGTCCTGCAGGTCGCCTACGCCGAACCCTCCATGGAGCTCGACGAGGACACCGTCACCTACCTCGAAGACGCCGTCGCCCACGCCGAAGACCAGGGCGTCCGCGTCGAAGTCGGCGGCGACGTCCTCCAGTCCATGCCCGAGACCAGCGCGACCGAGCTCATCGGCATCGCGGTGGCGCTCGTGGTCCTCGTCATCACCTTCGGCGCCCTCCTGGCCGCCGGACTGCCCATCATCACCGCGGTCCTGGGCGTCATGCTCACCACCGCCGGCATCCTCGCCGCCACGTCCTTCATGAACGTCAGCGAATCCACCGGCACCCTCGCCTCGATGATCGGCCTCGCCGTCGGCATCGACTACGCCCTGTTCATCCTCTCGCGCTTCCGCAGCGAACTGGCCAAGGACGGCCGCGTCGAGGACCGGCAGGCCCGCGCCGAAGCCATGGGCCGCGCCGTCGGCACCGCCGGCTCGGCCGTGTTCTTCGCCGGCCTCACCGTCATCATCGCCCTCCTGGGCCTGTCGGTCGTGAACATCCCCTTCCTGACCGAGATGGCCGTGGCCGCCGCGATCACCGTCCTCATCGCCGTGTTCATCGCCGTGACCCTCCTGCCCGCGTTCGCCGGCTTCGCCGGCAAGCGCGTCTTCACCGGACGCCAGCGCCGCCGCATCGCCGCCGGCGTCCACGGCTCCAAGCCCAACGGCGGCAAGCGCTGGGCCGGGTTCGTCACCCGCCACCCGATCCTGGTGGCGTTCATCGGGATCATCGGCCTCGGCGCGCTCGCCTACCCGGCCACCGACCTCGAGCTGGGCATGCCCGACGCCGGGTCCTCGGGTGAGGAGACCACGCAGCGGCAGGCGTACGACCTGATCAGCGAGGGCTTCGGCGAGGGCTTCAACGGGCAGCTCATGATCGTGGGCGACCTCGGCGACGGGGTCGACGCGATCACCGCCGCCGAGAACGTCACCGCGGAGCTGAACGGCATCGACGGCATCGCCGTCGTCGGCCAGGCCTTCCCGAACCAGGCCGGCGACACCGTCCTGGTCAACGTCATCCCCGAGACCGCCCCGGCGGACGAGGCCACGAACCAGCTCGTGCACGACATCCGCGGCGTCCTCGCCGACGACGCGGACGCGGACTGGGCGGTGACCGGCACGACCGCGATCAGCATCGACATCTCCGACAACCTCAACGACGCGCTGCTGCCGTACATGCTCATCGTCGTGGGTCTGGCGGCGCTGATCCTGCTGCTGGTGTTCCGGTCGATCCTGGTGCCGCTCATGGCCACGCTCGGGTTCATGCTCAGCGTGTTCGCGGCCCTGGGCGCGCTCGTCGCGGTCTTCCAGTGGGGCTGGGGCGCGGAGCTGTTCAACGTGGACCAGCCGGGTCCGATCATGTCGATGATGCCGATCCTCATGATCGGCCTCGTGTTCGGCCTGGCGATGGACTACCAGATCTTCCTGGTCACGCGGGTGCGGGAAGCGTACGTGCACGGCGCCGATCCCAAGGCCGCGATCGTGGAGGGCTACGGGCACTCCTCGCGGGTCGTGGTGGCGGCCGCGCTGATCATGATCAGCGTGTTCGCGGCGTTCATCTTCAGCGCCGAGTCGTTCATCGCCGCGATGGGCTTCGCGCTGGCGGCGGCGGTCGTGTTCGACGCGTTCGTGGTCCGCATGGCGATCATCCCGGCGGTCATGGCCCTCATCGGCCGGGGCGCCTGGTGGATCCCGAAGTGGCTGGACCGGATCCTGCCGAACGTCGACGTCGAGGGGGAGCGGCTCCAGCAGCACCTCGCCAAGGACGCCCCTGAGGACGAGCGCGAGCTCGTCGGAGCGTCCAAGTAGCCGATGCCCCAAGGGGACTCGGGCCGACCCCCGGCCCGGGTCCCCGCGGGGGTTCGGTGAACGGGGGACCCGATGGTCTTCTTCTGGGCGCTGGTGATCCTCATCGGCATGATCACGGCGGACTTCTTCGTTCCGATGCTGCCGAGCGCGACCCTGGTGACCGCTGCGGCGGGGCTCGTGTTCGGGAATCCGTGGCTGATCGCCGTCCTCCTGGTCGGCGCGGCCGGCTCGTCGTGGTTCGGCGAGTTCATGGGCTACAAGGTGTTCTGCGCGGTGCGGGCGGGGCTGCGGCGGCGGCCGCCGCGGTTCGTCGCGCGCTTGGCGGACCGGTCGGTGATGCGCGCGGTGCGCCGGCTCGAGCATCTGCTCGGGAAGAGCGTGGCGAGGCATCCGTACCGTACGACGGTCATCGCGCGGTTCCTTCCGGCGGGCAGGACCACGCTGGCGTGGATCGCCGCGGGCGAGGGCCGTGCGCCGTACGGGCGGATGGCGGCCCTGGGCGGTGTCCTGTGGGCGGTGTACACGGTCGGTCTGGGCCTGCTCATCGCCTGGATCGCCGGGCCGGGTCTGCAGTCGCTCCTCGGTTCGGTCCTGACGGTGCTGGCGGTGGGCGGGATCCTCGGCTGGGCGGCGAAGCACTGGCAGCAGACTCGGGTCGTCGAGTCGGCGCCGGCGGTGCCGCTCGCGGCCGGGGCGTCGGTTTCCGAGGGGGCGCGCGTCGTGCCGCTCGCGAACGCCGGTCCGAGGCCGACGGATGCGGTGGGCGAGTCGGTGCCGGATGCGGCGGCCGAGTCGGGATCGGACGCGGCTGGTCCGGCGCAGGCCGCCTTAAGTCGCTTCAGTAGTACATCACATGTCACACATTGCGAGGCCCGTCCAAGTTGGACGGGCCCCGCAATGGCGCTCTCTCGTCTGGAGCGCATCCGTCAACCGTACGGAACAAAGCACACTTGTATGAATAGATGCCGATATGTCAATGATCGGACACGCGGGGGATGTTTAGTGTCCTATCGGGACCGGTAACCTCAAGCCTGGCAGGGAAGCCGTAGTCCGAGGGCGGTGTGGTGGGGGCGTCGTCCGCTCGACGTTACCGGGTGGGTATCGATGATTCGGGTTCTCCTCAAGCACGACCAGGACCTTTGGCGGACCGCGCTCGCGCGCTGCCTCGACGGCGTCCGCGACATCGCGGCGGTGCACGACCTCCCCGAAGGCGAGGACGTCATCGCGGTGGCCCGCCGGGTGCGGCCGCACGTCGTGGTGCATGAAGCCGGTTTACTGACCCACGACCACGTGGCCTCAGTCTGCGCGGCGCTGCCGGAGTCGAACGTCCTGCTGCTGATGGACCCGCGCCGGCCCGGCGAGGTCCGGCCCGAGCTCACCCGCTTCGCGCCGCGCGTGGGCATCATGACGACCGGGGACTCCTTCGACCGCTTCGTCGAGGGCATCCGCAAGCTCACTCGCGGGGAGCCGGTCCTCGACGCCGACATCGCCCTGGCCGCGATCCGCTCGCGCGCCAACCCGCTGACCCCGCGCGAGCGGGAGGTCCTCGGGCTCGCCGCGACCGGGGCGCGCACGTGCGAGATCGCCGACAAGCTGTTCCTGCGGGTCGGGACGGTGCGGAACCACCTGTCGAACGCGATTCACAAGTCCGGCGCGCGCAGCCGCATCGACGCGATCCGGATCGCCCAAGAGGCCGGCTGGATCTGACCCGCGACCGCAGGCGTCGGGCCGTGTGGGCCGATGAGGTCGCTGCCGGTTCCGCGGTGCCGTCCGAGTCGCGTTGTCAACCACCTGCTTCGGGGCGGGCGGCGCGGACGAGGTTGCAGAGACGGGCGACGAGCATGGGCTCATGAAGCATGCCGCAGACGAAGGTCACCCGCCCAGCTCTCACAGCGCACTCGACCGGTAGGGAAGGTCAAGTCGAGTGCCATGCGCCCGGTGAACGGCTCGCAGTCCTCCCTTGCGCTGAGGACGGGCTCCCCGATGTGGTCGCCGAACGGCGTCTCGCAGCTGCTCTCACGCACCTCGACGCGGCCCGCTTCGCTCATGTCGTAGCCCCTGTGAGGCTCGGACGCCTCGACGATCAGACACCAATCCGAGCCGGTGGTGATCCGGATCGACTCGTGTCGCTCATCGGTCAGCCACACCTCCACAGGTTCCGCGGGCTGGACGCACTCATGCCGGAACCAGGAGGCGGTGACGCTCACCAGGCGACGACCGACCAGCTCCTGCGGCGCGATCCCAGCGCCGTGCAAGCGACACGCGCTCGGCTGCTCGAACTCCATCAGCCCGACGCTACCGCCCGCTGCGGAAGGAAGACGCATGACGCAGCGGTATGCAGTTCGGATACCTCCAACCCCACCCCCTGCGGTGTTCCGGCTTCGACAGGACTCCCTGTGGCACAGCCGAAGTCACCTGCGTTGTGCTCCCTGTGCCGCACCCGGACCCGGACGTCTCCGCAGCACCGGAGCCCACTTCGAGGAGGCTCCGAGCGCCGGTGGAGCACTCCTACCTCAAACGCGCTCGCTCTCCCGGCGTTGACCGCCCCGCCTCGACCATGGCCGATCCCGGGAGTCCGCACTGCCGGCCGCCCCGGTTCTGCTACGAGGTCGCCGCCGGCGTCCCGGATCCTTGGGCGACGAGTTCACGGAACAGCGGCGAGATGCCTTGGAGCAGTTCGCGGTCGCCTTGGACGGCGGTGCCGCCGTCGAGGACCAGGACCCGCTCGGCGCGCAGGGCGGACGACGGACGGTGCGCGATCACCACGAGCGTGCCGCGTTCGGCGAACGCCCGCTCGGCCCGCTCCTCGGCGGCCGGGTCGAGATGGCAGGTGGCCTCGTCGAGGATCGCGAGCGGCGCGGGCGACAGGTACGCCCGCGCGAGGGCGAGGAGCTGGCGTTCGCCGTTGGAGAGGCTGCGCGGTTCCACCGCGGCGCCGAGACCGCCGAGCCGGTCGACGAGCCCGTCGGCGCCGACCGCCGCCGCCGCGGCGGTGATCGCCTCGTCAGCGGCGGTCGGATCGAGGTAGGCGAGATTCGCGCGGACGGTCCCGGTGAAGACGTACCCGCCCTGCGGCAGCAGTACGCGACGGCGGGCGAGCGCGCGCGGCGACAGCCGCGCGGCGTCGGCACCGGCGTAGGCGACCGTGCCGCGGTCGGGGCGGATGAGTCCACACAGGAGTGCCGCGAGTGTCGACTTGCCGATGCCGCTGGGCCCGACGACCGCCAGGTGATCGCCGGCCTGGATCGCGAGCTCGAGATCCTCGACGGCCGGCGCGGAGTGCGGGCCGTACGCGAAGGTCAGGCCGTGCGCCGCGAGGACCGGGGCCGGTGCGCTCCGGGGGCCGACTGGGCGCCCGGCGGCCGAAGCGGACGTCGAGCGATCGGAATCCGCCAGCCCGCTGCCTTCAACTCGGGTGCCCGGGGGGCTTCCCGTTGCCATCATGCTGGAGAGGTCCGACACCTTGGGTCGCAGCCGAAGATGGCCATTGCTCGGTTTCGGTGCCGTCTCCGCTTCGGGAGTGACCTGCCGGCCTGGCTGCTCGGCCGGACCGGCGGCCTGGGAGGCGTGGATGCGAGCAGGCGTCGGATTGTCTGGCGCCCCCGTTTCGATAGTGCCCTGGGGGTCCGACGGTGCGGTCGGGTCGGGGGTGCGAGGCCGGTCAAGGTGAGTGGTGTTCTGGTTCGGTGTCGCCCCCGGTTCGATGGTGCTCTCGGGGTGCGACAAGGCCGGGAGGATGCGCGTCAGGGCGATGTAGAGGCGCAGACCGCTGGTGCCGAGGCCGGAGATCAGGGAGGCGAGGGCCGGTTGGAGCCCGGTGAGGACGTAAAGGAGGGCGCCGGTGAGGGCCCCGGCGGTGACGCCCCGGTCGAGCAGCCACGTGGCGGCGGCCAGGAGGATGAGCAGCGGAAGCCAGCCGCCGACGGCGAAGCAGAGCGTGCGGAGGGCGGCGGCCGCCGCGAGGGCCCGTTCCGCCTTCGCCAGGGCCGCGATCGGCTCGGCCGCCAGCGCTTCACCCTGGGATTCGCCGCCGCAGGCGGCCAGGTCCCGGGCGGCCGCGGCCACCTGGCCGGCGCGGTCGGTCAAGTCCGCGTCGGCGTCCGCGGCGTCCCGCTGGCGGCCGGCAGCGAAACCGAGCGTCGCCGCGAACGCGAACAGCCCCAGGAAGAACGGCGGCAGGACCAGGAGCGCGAGCCGCGGGTCGAGCGCCAGCAGCCCGGCGCCGACGCCCACCGTCGTGACCAGGCAGCCGCGCACCGAGACCACGATGCCGGCATACGCGTCGCGTGCGATCTCGACCTGCCGGGTCAGCAGCGACAGCGCCCCGATCTCGGGCCGCCCCGCGACCGCCCGATGCAGCGAGCGGTGGACCACCCGGCGCACCAGGCGGTCGCGGAACGGCTCGACCACCGCACCGAGCACTGCATACACGCGCCCCGCCCCCAGGGCGCCCACGATCGCGGCGACCAGGACCCCGCCCAGCCAGGCCGCGCCCGTCCAGGGCCGCCCCGCCAGGAACCCCTCGTCGACCGCGCGGGCGAGCATGAGGCCGAACAGGGCCGTCGGCAGGACCTCCAGCGCCGACCAGGCCAGCAGGGCCGCGACTGCGCGGGGTCGCAATCCCGATGCGGCGTAGCGGATCTCGCGCTTCATCGGGCGAACACCGCCCGGTAGTCCGGGTCGGTCCACAGCGCCTCGTGCCGTCCGACCGCGCGGACCGATCCCTCGTGCAGCCAGACCACGAGGTCGGCGCGGGCGGCCAGTGCCGCGTCATAGGTCACTGCGAGCCGGGTGCGGCCGGTCGACGCGAGCGCGTCCTCGATGCGGCGGGCGCTGAGGACGTCCAGGCTGGAGGTCGCGTCGTCGAGGACCAGCAGCCGTTCGGCGTGCCAGGCGCGGGCGAGGCCGATCCGCTGGGCTTCGCCGCCCGACATGGGAACCTCGGGCAGTGGTGTGTCATATGTTGCGGGAAGGCGGGCCGCGAAATCGTGGGCGCCCACCGCGGTCGCGGCCGCGGTGACCGCGGCCCGGGGCCGGCCCGGGCCCATGGCGTCGGCGAGGGTCGCGCCGGCGAGGGCGGGGCGGGCGGTGGCGAGGCCCGCGGCGGTGCGGAGTGCGGTGCGGCTCAATGCAGGGAGCGGGCGGCCGTCGAGCGTGACCGTGCCGCTGTCGGGGTCGCGGAGGCGGACGGCGGTCTCGGCGAGGGTCGACTTCCCCGAGCCCGCGGTGCCGACCACGGCCGCGAGTGCGCCGCCGGGGATGCGGAAGGTGACGTCGCGGAGGATCGGGCCGGTGTCGCCGCGGACGGTCACGGAGGTGAACTCGAGCCCGCCCGGACCGGCGGGGAGGTCGTCGGTGCCGTATGACATGGCACTGAGGTCGTGGACGTCGGCGAGGCGCGCGACCGCCGCGCGGGCCCGGGCGACGGCGGCGACGACACCGGTGAGGGAGCCGAGGCCGGCGCCCATCATCGCGTACTGGCCGGCCGCGAGGAGCTCGCCGGCGGTGAGGCTGCCGCCGCTGACGAGGAACCCGGCGACGGCGAGGACGCCGATCGTCGCGAGTGGACCGGCGATCGCGGCCCGTGCCCCGGCGGCCGACAGGGCCTTCCAGGTCGCGAGGCCGTGCCTGGCGAGATCGGGGAGGCCGGCGAGGACGCGTCGGGTCTCCGCGCCGGTTGTCCCGGCGGCGGCGATCGTGCGGCTGCCCTCGATCGCCTCGGTGAGGCGGGCGGCCATCTCGCCTTGGGCCGCTTGGTACTGCTGCGCTGCGGCCGCGGTCTGGCGGGCGAAGAGCCGCAGGACGAGGGCGACGAGGGCGAGCCCGGCCGCGAATGCGGCGGCGAGCCGCCAGTCGAGCCAGACCAGGACTGCCAGGCTTCCCAGCGGAGGCAGTGCCGCGGCGATCGCGCCGACGGTGCTCGGTCCGGCATGGCCCGCGTCGGCCGCGCCCGCGGACATGCGCGCGACGAGGTCGCCCGGTTCGAACCGCGCGATGCGGTGTGGTGCGGCGAGCATCCGCCGGACCAGTCCGGTGCGCAGGCGCGCCGAGGCGCCGGCGGCGCAGGAGGTCTCCGCTGCGGCTTCGGCGAGATCGCAGGCGACGCCGAGCAGGACGAGCCCCGCGGCTGCGGCGACCGGCCCGGTCGCGTCGCGCCCGGCGGCGACGGTGTCCACAGCGGCCGCCAGCGCCAGCGGCAGCGCGAGCATGCCGAGTGACCCGAGCAGCGCGGCGGCCCCGATCAGCGGCAGCCACGCCCGCGACTGCCGCACCACGGCCCCGAAGGTTAGCGGCACCTCGGTCGTAGCATCGGTTTCAGCGGTCACGGGCGACTCCTTTCCTAGGCCGTAGTCCCGGAGGCCGGTGGCCGGCCGGGACCCGTATCGGTGAGTGGAGGCCGGCCACGGTGGTGGCGTTCCATAGCCGTGAGCGCCGGCGGGCGGTCCACCGCGGCGCGACCGCACAGCAGGGGGCCAGTCATGTGCGGCTCCGATCGCCGGCCGCAGCCCCCGGCAACGGAGGACGGTGGCCGATGGGCGATCGCGCCGACCAGTCTGCGTCGACCGGGGAAGCGGACCTCCATAGCCGTGAACACGAATGAGTCGACAAGGGCGGTGCGGTCGCGTAGCCGGGTGCTGGTCAAGTGCGGCCCCGTTCGCCGACCGCCGCACCGGATGCCGGCAGTCGTGCCGGTCAGGGAGGGTCGTCCTTGGAAGCGGCGTTCCAACGTCGTGGACACCGGTGACCCGTCGAAGGCGGTGCGGTCGCGCAGCCGGGTGCTGGTCGTGTGCGGCTCCGTTCGCCGGCCGCAGCCGCGGGTGCGGGTGGCCGACCGGTCCGGCGCCGGGAGCCGGCACGGACCTGAATGCGCAGCGGCCCTTCGGGCGCGGCAGGTTCGGCGATCACGGGCGGCTCCTTGCGGTGAGCGGGGCCGGGGAGGGCCGTGCACGGCCGTCCGGGACCTGCCTCGGTGGTTCGACCTCGTCCGATGCCTCCGCCCTCCTGGCCCGCGATCGAGCTCCGCGTTCGGTCGCGGGCGTCGGTGTGCGTTCCCGGCGGCCGCGTCGGCCGGTCCCGTGCGGGGCCGCGGCCCCGGACTTCGGTGACCGAGTCCGGGGCCGCGGCGGGTGGTTCTAGTGGCAGAGCAGGACCGAGAGGCCGCTCGTGCCCCCGCACAGCGTGGCGCTCAGGTTGCTGGGGCAGGAGTGCCCGCTCGCGCTGGACCCGCCGCCCTTCGTGGCGACCTCGTTCTCCATGCCTTGCAGATCGAGAAGAGCCATGTCTTCTTCCTTTCATCGGTTCATCGGGAGATGATTTCGCTGACCCGCGCCGGCGGCGCGGGCGTCTGTGGGGCGAGGGCGTCGTCGACCAGCGGCAGTCCGGGCCCGCCGTGGACGGCGCCGAGGGCGAGCAGGACGCCCGCACCGCCGGTGGCCAGGTCCATCGACAGCCGCAGCAGCCCGGTGCCGGGGAACGCCATCCCGTCGCCGTACGGCAGTGCATGCCAAGCGAGCGCCTCGACCTGCCTGCGCACCAAGGGTTCCGAAGCGGAAGTCTGGGTGCGTGCGGCCAGGTAGAGGAGGATCCCGGCCCGGCCGGTGAATAGGCCGGGCAGGATGTACATGGGGGAGGACGCGGTGACCGCGATGCCCTCCGCGGCCGCCGCGAAGTCGGCGACCGGGCGGCGGGACGCGAAGGCGTCCAGCACGAGACCGATGCCGACGCTGCCGGCGTCGAGGTACGGCATGGTGCGCCAGCCCTCGTCGACCTCGCGGGAGCCGTTGTCGCGCACGACGGTCCGGCGGAGGTCGGCACGCAGCGCCGCCTCGGCGGCGTCGAGGTAGCCGGCGTCGCCGGTCGCGTCGGCGGCGCGCATGAACAGGACCGCGCGGCCCGCGCCGCCGCGCATCAGGCCCGCCCACGGTTCGCGGCCGCCGCTGGTCGACGCGGTGCCGGTCTCCGCGCCGAGCCGGTCCGCGACGATGCCGGCGCAGCGCAGCCCCGCCGCCGTCAGGTCCGGTTCGCCGTGCGCCGCACCGAGGTGCAGGAGGCCGAGGCCGATGCCGGCGATGCCGCCGGACAGGTCGCCGCCGAGGGTCTCCCAGTCTTCGCGCAGGACGATGTCGGCGATGTCGAGCGCGTCCTGCGCGTACCCGAAGCGGCCCAGAGTGAACGCGGCCCCCAGGAGCCCGTCGTAGAGGCCGAGGCGCGAGCCCGTGGCGGGGGCGGTCGCGCGGTCGCGCAGCCACGCCTCGTACTGCTCGAACCGGCCCGCGCCGGCCGCGTCCAGGGCGTACAGGACGCCGGCGGCGCCGAAGGACAGGCCGAGGGCGCCGGACTCGAACTGCTCGACGTCGCCGGGGAACAGCCGGTCGTCCCGGTCGGGGGTGGCGGCGGCGGTGATCGCGGCCGCGATGGCGTCGCGCACGCCCGGCCACGCGCCGGGATCGGCGTCGATGCGGGGCGGCTCGTACGCGAACGCGGCCGGGGCGATGCGCTCGAGCGCGTCGTCGAACCAGTCGGCCGGGACCGGGAAGTGCCCGGTGATGATCTCGGCGAAGTGCCGGGCCTTGAGCCGGTGCAGGCCCAGCAGGTTCGTCATCGGCAGGAACAGCGCCAGCTTCATGCAGGCGAGGGAGTACCGGTCCGCCTCGGCGCCGGCCATCGACCGGGGCGCGGCGAAGCCCTGGTTGCCCAGGCCCGCTTTGCGTTCGGAGCCGATCGGCCCGGCCACCTCGAAGTCGAGCAGGCACGGGCTCCCGTCGGGCCGGACCATGACGTTGAACAGGTGCAGGTCCCCGTAGGCGATCCCGCGGCCGTGGACGGCCGCGACGATCGCGGCCAGCCGGTCGTACACGCCCCGGGCCCAGTCGGCGAACCGCGCGTAGTCCTCGGCCGTCGCGGCCGGATCGACCAGGGGGTAGCGGGTGACGACCGCTTTGCTGAGGACCTCGCCCTCGATGTACTCCATCGCCATGAACCGGTGCTCCCCGAGCCAGAACAGCTCGTACACCTCGGGGATCCCCGGCACTCCGGCCAGGAGCGAGAGGATCTCGTGCTCGCGTTCGACGCGCTGCACCGCGTCCTCGCCCCACGCGTCGAGCCCGGCGTGCGGGCGGCCCTCCTTGAGGACCACCTGCCTGCCGTCCTCGTGCCGGGCCAGGTAGATGCCGCCGCCGTTGGAGAAGTGCAGGACCCGCTCGATCGTGTAAGGGATGTCGGTGACCGTGACCGCGTTGCGCGCCTTCAGGTGCGGTTCGAGGAACCCCGGCAGCTCGACCCACTCCGGGACCCGGAACACCGGGTCGCGCCGGTCGGCGACCAGATTCCCCTCGCCGTCCTCCAGGGCCGGCACCACCGCGCCGGTCGCGTCCGTGGTGAACCGGTTGGCGAACGCCCCGTACCGCACATGCAGCGGCCCCGAGCCCCAGCGCAGGTCGCTGAGGATGTACGGGCCCGGCACGCCGTCGAGTTCGGCCCCCAGCTCGGTCAGGATCCGCTCGCACTCGGCGTCGTCGCCCGGGTAGACCGTGACGAGCTTCCCCGAGAACCCCCGCGGCGCGTACTTCGACACCCGCGCCCGGAACGCCCCCGGCGAGCGCAGGAACTTGAACTGGATCCCGCGCGGCACGCAGTAGTCCCACACCGCCTCCAGGACCCGTTCGGCCGCGTCCAGCGTCGCCGAGGCGTGGATCTTCCAGCCCTGCAGCGGCAGCGGCGCCTCGTCGCGGCGCACGGTCAGCCAGTCGTCCTTCGCCGAGCACCGCCACCCCTCCGGCAGCGGCCGCGCCGCCACCGCGTACGAAGCGCCGGCCGTCGCCTCCGAGTGCATCGCGTCGTAGAACGACGGGTCCGCCATGCAGAACGCCTCGTACCGATCTCCCATGCGTGCCCTCCCGGTCCAGCGCGACTTGCGACTGCCACTCATCGTCCTGGGAACGCTCCGACGAATCCACCCCGGTTTGACACGATTCGACCTGTGAATAACCCACGGGTCCGATACCGCCGCATACCCCGCCGGGGTTGCGGGAGCCGACCCGCGTTGATAGCGTCTGCCAGCGTGACTTCTCCGCAGCGTTTGTTCGGACCGTTGGACCAGAGCCATGCAGGATGGGGCGCCGCCGCGCTGGCGATCGGCCGGCCAGCGGTCGAACTCGCCGCTCAGGGGCCCGGCGCCATGCCCGTCACCATGTCCAACCACTCCCACCGCGAGAACTGGTTCGAGCTCCTCACCCGCCCGCTGTGGGGGCTGGCCGCCGCCAAGGACCACGTCCCCGACGCCGTCTGGGAACCGCTCGCCGCCGCCCTCGCCCGCGCCCTCGACCCCGAGGACGACTGGTACGTCGGCGACATGAACGCCACCAGCCAGCGCTGCGTCGAGGCCGCCTCCGTCGGCTGGGGCCTGGCCCAGGCACCCGAGAAGCTCTGGGAGCCCTTGGAGGCCAAGGCGAAGGACAACGTCGCCGCCTGGCTGTCCGCCGCGTACACGACCGAGGTCGCCGACACCAACTGGCACTACTTCCCGGTGTTCGCCGGCCACGGCCTGGCCCGCATCGGCGTCAAGCACGACAGCGCCGTCGCGACCGCGCACCTGGAGCGCATGGGGGAGATGCTCCTGGGCGACTCGGTGTTCGAGGACGGCTTCGGCGGCCGCGTCGACTACTACAACCCGTTCGCGTTCCACACGTACGCGCTGCTGCACTACCGCCTCTCCGGGGACGACCGGTTCGTGCCCAGCGCGACCGCGTTCGCCCGCCGGTTCGGGTCCTGGTTCGCCGCCGACGGCGCCGCCGTCCCCTATGGACGGAGCCTGGGGTACCGGTTCGCGCAGGGCTGCCTGTGGGGCGCGCTGGCCGCCGCGAACGTCGAGGCCGTGCCGTGGGGCGAGGCCGCCGGATACGCGCGGCGCCACCTCGACTGGTGGTGGCGCCGGCCGATGCTCGACCCCGAGGGGCGCCTGACCGTGGGCTACTCCTACCCCAACGACGCGGTCGTCGAGCAGTACCTGACCGCCGGCTCGCCCTGGTGGGCCTCCAAGGTCTTCATCGGGCTGCTCGCCGGCCCCGAGCATCCCTTCTGGACCGCCGAGGCCGTCGCGCCCGCGCCGGTGGTGGAGCCGCACAAGGCCGCCCGTGCCGTCCACGTGCGCGACCGCGCCGGCCACGTCACCCGCCTCAACGGCCAGGCGTGGCACCCGTGGGCCCGGGGCGGCCAAGCGGCGTACGCGAAGTTCGCCTACTCCACGCTGGCGGGGTTCTCGCACGCCACCCCCGGACCGGGCCTGGAGGCCGCCGTCCCCGACGGGGCCCTGCTCCTGTCCGAGGACGGCCGGCACTGGCGCGGCCGCGAGGACTCCGACGAGGGCTCGATCGACGAGAACGGCGTGCTGACGGTCAACTGGCAGCCGTGGGAGGACGTGTCGATCACGACCTCGCTCGAGGCGGCCGTGGACGGCTGGCACGCGCGCGTCCACGTCATCGAGACCGGCCGGCTCCTCTACACCGGCGAAGGCGGCTGGTGCGTGCCCAAGTCCGGGCACGTCGCCCAGGTCGGCGAGGCGAAGGCCCTCGTCACCAGCCAGGGACTGCGCTCGGAGATCATCGACAGCGGGACCGGCCGCGAAGCCGACCTGATCGAACCGATGCCCGGCACCCACCTGTACTGGCCGGCCACGGTGCTCCCGGTGCTCAGGGGCGTCCTCGAACCGGGGAAGTACGTGCTCAAGTCCCTCATCTACATCGGGACCGAGTAGGCCCCGCACGACCGGGGCCCTGCGGTCTCGGTCACATTACGGGCCCGGTTGTCACGAACCGGGCCCCGCACCGCTCTCAGATCGGCGACACCACCCGCCGATCGAGGAGGCGACGAATGGAACCGGACGCGGACGCAGGCTCGGCCACCGCGGTGTTCACCGACCACCGCGAGCTGCTCTTCGGCATCGTCTACGCGATGCTCGGCACCGTCGCCGACACCGAGGACGTCCTCCAGGAGACCTGGCTGTCCTGGGAGGCCCGCTCGCACGGCGCGCCGATCGCGCATCCCCGCGCCTACCTCGTGCGCGTCGCGATCAACGCCGCCATCGCGCGGCAGGCCGCGGTCAGGCGCCGCCGCGAGACCTACATCGGACCGTGGCTGCCCGAACCGCTCCCGACCGGACCCGGCAGCACCGCCTACGACCGCGCCGCACTCGACGGGTCCGCCGGCGACGGCGCCGAACGGGCCGTCCTGGCCGAGTCGGTGTCGATGGCGCTCATGGTCGTCCTGGAATCCCTCACCCCCGCCGAACGCGCCGTGTTCGTCCTCGCCGACGTCTTCGGCTACGGCCACAACGAGATCGCCGCGATGCTCGACCGCACTCCGGCCTCGGTCCGCCAGACCGCGCACCGCGCCCGGGCGCACGTCCAGTCCCGGCGCCCCAAGCACCGGGTCGACCCGGCGCTGCACCGGCAGGTCACCGAGCGGTTCATGGACGCCGTCGCCGGCGGCGACCTCGCGTCGCTCATCGGACTCATGGCCCCCGAGGTGGTCCTCACCTGCGACGGCGGCGGCCTCGCCCCCGCCGCCGGGCCCCGGCCCCTGCACGGCGCCGAGCGCATCGCCCGCCTCCTGACCGGCCGCACCTACCGCCGCTCCGCAGGGCTCGCGGTCGAGTTCCGGCCCGTCAACGGCTCCCCGTCGGCCCTGATGATCCGCGACGGTCACCTCGTCGGCGTCCTCATGCTCGACCTGTGCCCCGAGGACGGGGCCGTCACCGGCGTCTACGCCGTCACCAACCCCGAGAAGCTCACCCGGCTCCGCTGAAACCGAACGAGACCACGACACCCGTCGGGCGACGGGCGTGCCTCGGCCGTGCCGCCACCACCGCACCGGCCTGTACCGCGTCGCCCATCCGACCGCCACCGCAAAGGAGACGCCAATGTCGACCCTCTACTTCGTCCTCGCCCTCGTCGGCGGCCTCGCCAACCTCGGATCCGGGCTCGGCGCCATGGCCCGCCTCAGAGTCATCCTGCCGCTCATGGACGGCGCGAAGGTGCCGCACTCGATGCTGGTGTTCCCGATCGGCGTCCTCAAGGCCCTCGGCGGGATCGGCCTGCTCGCCGGACTGGCCGGGCTCCCCCTGGTCGGCACCGCCGCCGCGGCCGGCCTGGTCCTGTTCTGGACCTGCGCCGTCTACACCCACGTCCTCGCGGACTTCTGGCCGAAGGAGACCGTCGGGACCTTCTCGTTCCTCGGCCTGGCGATCGCCACACTCGCCCTGGACCTGGCGCTGTAACGATCCGAAGAACACCGCGCCGGACTGCATCCGGTGACGATGCGGATGCGTGTAGTAATCGAACCCGTCATTCCACGGGCGGCCGGGAGACGGCCGCCCGGCCGGAAAGGAATCGAACCATGCGTCACCGCAACCCCTCACGCGCCGGCCGCGCCGTCGCCGCCTCCATTGCCGCGGCTCTGGCCGGCGCCGGTGCCTTCGCACACCCGGCCGCCGCCCAGGCGCCGGTCCCCGTCGACGTCGTCCACCCGAGCTCCCACCGCATCACCGCCGACGGCGAGGAGTGGTACGGCTCGCTCACCATCGCGTTCGGCGACGACTTCACCGAAGGCGCGCACGACGTCACCGCGGACTTCTCGCTCGCCCCCGACACGGGCGTCGTGTACCGGGAGCACCACGACCCCCAGTACGGCGGCTGCAGCCCCGACGCCGCCACCGGCCTCCTCGCCTGCGAGGCCCCCGACGCCGGCCGGACCGTCGACTTCAGCTACCTCTACGCCGCCGAACCCGGCGCCGACCTCGGCGTCCACCCGTACACCGTGACCATCGCCGTCGACGGGGAGACCGTCCTGGTCCTCGACGAGGACATGGAGGTCGTCGCCCCCGACACCGAAGACCCCTACATGCACAGCCATGTCGCCTACGACGGCATCGCGCCCGGCGACGCCGCCGCCGTCCGGCCCGAGTTCCTCCAGGACAAGGCGCTCCCGGACGACACGGCCGCCGTCGTCGTGTCCGCGTTCGCCGCCGACTACCTGCCGCAGGGCCTCGTCGCACCCCAGGACGACTGGGACAACTGCATGGACGACCACGGCGCGCTCGTCTGCGCCGTCACCGACTTCGAGGACGCGCGCGGCACCGCCTTCACCTTCACCGAACCGATCCGCTACGAGGTCGCCGCGACCGCGCCCGGCCCGATCCACCTCTGCGGGTGCAGCTACGCGGTGTTCCCGATCGACGCGGAGTCGCTCGAGTCCTGGTTCGGCGGCGTCACCTGGGACGGCTCCGATGACGTGCTCGGATTCCAGGCCGTGAGCGAGCCCGAGTCCGACTTCGCCGACCCCGAGACCGGCCGGATCGACATCTGGAGCGCCGAGCAGCCCTACGACCTCGCCGTCGACGGCGCGAAGTTCAAGGGCGGCAACGGCGACGAGGTCACCGTCACCATCCCGGTCGAGAACCGCGGCCCGGCCGAGGCACCGACCTTCATGGACGGACCCGGCTCGTACGCGCTCGTCGGCGACCTGCCCGCCGGCGTCGCGTTCGTCGGCATCGAGGCCCCCGAGGACGGCTGGCACTGCGAGGAGGGCGACAGCGACTTCCTCAACGACTCCATGCCCGCGGTCGACGAGGACGAGACCGACTTCGTGTGCCTGTTCTACGGCACCGACCCCGGAACGGTGCACGAGTACCGGCTGACCGTGGAGATCACCGACAAGCGGTCGACCGACAAGGGCTCCGTCCAGGTCGTCACCCTCGGCGACGAGGAGTACCCCGGCGCCCTCGACGCGGACCTGCGGAACAGCACCGCCGACCTGACGATCGGCGGCGGCGGGCCGAAGCTGCCGGTGACCGGGGCCTCCACGGCCTGGTTCATCGCCGCCGCCTCCACCGCGCTGCTCTCGGGCCTGATCCTGGCCCTCGCCGGGCGCCGCCGCACCGGCTGACCGGAACCGAAGCACCGCACCCGGACCCGCAAGCCGCAGCGATCCGGCACCCGGGGCCCGTCCAGTGAACGCGCCAGGCCGCCTCCGGCCCGGCCGGTTCACCGGACAGGCCCCGGGCGGTGTCGCAGAACGGGGCGGTCCCGCGGGCGGTCGAAAGGACTCGGCTGGGCCGGGCCGTCTAGCGGCGGCGTGCGACGAGGTCGCCGATGCCGACCAGGAGCCGCTCGAGGCCGAACTCGAACGACGAGTCGTGGTCGGCGTCCCCCTCGCGCCGGGCCGCCTCGGCCACCCGGTGGGCGGTCGGGAACCGCTCGGGATCGAGCACCAGGTGCAGGAACGGCTCATGCGCCTGCCAGAACCGCTGCTCGGTCCGGCCGTCCCGCTCGTCCGACCGGGCCTGGCTCTGGAACCGCGCCGCGCCGTACACGAAACTCGTCAGCGCCATCACGGCCGCATTCATCTCCGCGGCGCTCAACCCGGTCCCCTCCAAGGCGGCCAGATCGCGGTCGTACTTCGCGGCCACGCCCGGCCCGAACGCCGGCCGCGCGGCCGGCAGCTCCAGCAGCCACGGGTGCCGCAGGTACCGCTCCCGGTCCCGCCGCGCGATCGCCGCGCACCGCTCCCGCCAGTCCCGGCCGCCCTCGGGCGCCTCCGCGCCGTCGGCGAACACCTGGTCGAGCATGAGCGCGTGCAGCTCGCGCTTGCCGGGTACATGGGTGTACAGCGACATCGTGCCCACGCCGAGCCGCTCGGCGACGCTGCGCATGGTCACCGCGCCGATCCCGTCGGCGTCGGCGATCGCCACGGCCGCCTCCACGATCGCCCCGACGGTCAGGCCGCTGCCGCGGCTGGGACGCTCGGCGGTCCGCCACAGCAGCGGCAGCGCAGTGCCGGGGTCAGGCCATCGTGAATCCACGACCTGATTCTAATGCCGCGCGAGTTGCCACACCCGGCCGATTGCCGTATGTTGTACGGTACGATGTACGGGAACGAAAGGAACACCATGGGCACCATCAGAATCCTGCGCTGGAGCGAAGACGGCCGCCGCTCGGTCCTCGCCCTCACTCCCGGCGCGCAGCCGAGCGCCGTCGAAGAACCCGCACCCGACGGGCTGACCCTCCCGGGTGCGGCCGGGATCGCGGTCCTGGAGGACCCGGACGGCTGGCTCGCCGGCGGTGCTCCGCCGCTCGGCCCCGCGCTCTACACCGGACCCGGACTCGACGCCCTCCTCGACGCGGTCGCCGACGGCCTCGTCGACGAACGCGCCCCTACGCAGGCCGCGGGCGAGATCCTCATCGACGCCGAACCGGAGGCGGTGTGGTCCGTCCTCGCCGACGTCGAGCGCTGGCCGACCGTCCGCGCCGACATCCACAGCGTCGAAGCCGACGAAGCCGCCCGACCCGGCGGCGCGTTCACATGGAGCGCCGGACCCAACCGGATCACCTCGATATTCGGTGCCGTCGAACCCGGACGGCTCCTCACCTACGTGAGCACCAGCGCCGGAGCGAACTTCACCCACGTCTACCGCACCGAGCGCACCGACGAGGGCCAGACCAGGCTGTCGTGCAGGGAGACCCTCGCCGGGCCGGTCATCGCCGCACTCATCCCGAGCGCCGCCCTCCAAGCGGGCGTCGACTCCTGGCTCGCCGGCGTCAAGGCGGTCGCAGAAGGGCGGTGACGGGAGCGGGCGGCCGCACGCCGCTGCGCCGCCGGTGAGACCGCCGCCCTGCGCGGCGAGCCGGTCGGCCCGCTCCGGTGGGACGCACGCCTGGGGTTTGCCGGTCGCCGACGACGGCTCGTGCGGGGAGCCGGTGCGCTGCTTCAGGTCCCGGTCGCACGGCTCCGGACCGGGCCCGACCCCCGGTCCGGGCTCCCGAAGTCGAGGGCTCCGAAGCCGTCTTCGACGCATAAAGCCGAGGCGGTCGGGGTGTGCGCGACGACTCCTGAAGGGCCGCAGGAGGTACGGCGGCCGAAGCCCGTGCGTCCGCATTTCACGAAGCGTCGGGACAGCGTTATCTTCGACGTCTTGAGCATTTCGTGTATTTCGGGCAATCTGGTCGTGCTGTCGTATCAGCCGAGCCCCCTCGGCCGCACCCATGACTGGAGACCCATGCGCACCCCGCTCCGCCTGGCCGCGCTCACCGCGCTCGCCGCCGCCGCGCTGCCGTTCACCGCCCCGCCCGCGCCCGCCGCGGCCCAGGAGGCCGCCGTCCAAAGCGGCGACCTCTCCGTCCTGTCCTACAACATCGCGGGCCTGCCGCTCGGCCTCGGCGACGGCGACCCCGAGACGAACACGCCGATCATCGGCTCCCGCCTGGGCGCCTACGACATCGTGCACGTCCAGGAGGACTTCAACTACCACGCCGCGCTGTACGCCGCCGACGACCATCCGCACCGCACCGCCACCAGCGGCGGCGTGCCCTTCGGCTCCGGACTGAACACCCTCTCGGACCACCCGTTCGAGGACTTCGAACGCGTCACCTGGGACGACTGCGCCTCCGGGTCCGGGGACTGCCTGACCCCCAAGGGCTTCACGTTCATGCGCGCCCGGCTCGCCGAGGGCGTCTGGGTCGACCTGTACAACCTGCATACCGACGCCGGCAGCGAGCCCGCCGACATCGCCGCCCGCGAAGCCAACCTCGCGCAGGTCGCCGCGTACATGGCCGAGCACTCCGCAGGGAACGCCGTGATCGTCTACGGCGACACCAACACCCGCTACACCCGCGGCGACGGCATCGCCGCGTTCGCCGCCGGCAGCGGTCTCACCGACGCCTGGGTCGAACTCGTCCGCGGCGGCGACGCCCCGAACGCCGGCGACCCGGCGCTCGTCTGCGACGACGCCACCGTCGACGCGACCTGCGAAGTGGTCGACAAGGTCCTCTACCGCTCCGGCGACCACGTCCGCCTGGACGCCGTGGACTACCGCAACGACCACGCCGCCTTCCGCGACGGCGACGGCGAGAACCTCTCCGACCACTACCCGATCGCGGTCGACTTCTCCTGGACCACCAGCGGCGACTTCACCCTGAGCGACCAGTTCGGCGGCCCGCACGGCGACTTCTTCACCGACGTGGACGACCTCGACGCCCAGGACGACCCCGCCGTCCTGCGGCTGCGCGCCGGCTCCCGCGTCGACCTCATCGGCCTGACCCTCGCCGACGGCACCGTCCTCGACCACGGCGGCAGCGGCGGCACGCTCGCCACGCTGACGCTCGGCGCCGGCGAGTACCCCGTCTCACTGCACCTGTGCCGCGCCGAACGCGACGGGCACACACGGATCTTCTACGCCCGCTTCACCACCAGCACCGGCCGCACTCTCGCCGGAGGCACCGCCACTGGCGACTGCACCACCTACACCGCCCCGGACGGCTGGCAGATCGCCGGCTTCCACGGCCGCGCGGGCGCCGAGGTCGACAAGATCGGCGTCGTCTACACCCGCCGCTGAACCGCGGTCAGTTCTCGACCCGGTCGTAGACCAGGTCGAAGTCCTTGCGCCACGTCTGGCCCTGGTCCTCGGACGCCTCCCAGCGTCCGAGGATCCGGCCTTCTTCGACCTCGGCGACGAACCGCTGGTGGAAGTCGGGGTCCTCGCGCACGAACTCCAGATGCGAGCCCTCCAGCGTCACCGCGAACACCCGGCACACGCCCCGGTCGTCGTGGTACAGCGCCGTATAGGCGTCGTTCGCGTCGCTGCGCCCGAACACCATCGTCAAGTCGCCGTCGAGGTCGCAGCGCATCACCAGGAACGCATCGCCGAGCCACTCCACAGTGGCCGAACCGTGGACCTCGATGCCGGCCGGCTCCAGGAACCAGGCGTCCGACAAGGTCAACTTCCACGAGCCGAGGAGCACCTCGAGCCGCTCCAGTCTCTCATTGCGCATACCGCGCCCCTTCCAGACGAATCGAACCGTGCTGCACGAGGAGTAGACGACGCGCGCCGCCGAAATTCAGCGGTGCCGCGGGGCATCGCTGGCCATGGCGCGTCCCGCCCGCGCGTCCGCTGAACCGGTCCCGTCCCGGCCGTAGGCGTAGCATCCGAACCGGACCCGCCGCGACCACTTGGCGGCGGGCCCGCGGGTGAGGGAAACGCCGGTTCAGGCGTCCGCGAGTGAGGCCGGTGGGCGACAGAGCCGACCGGTACCGGTGTCTGCGTTGGGAGTCGGCGAGTGACGGAATGGCTGATCGGGCTCGGCGTCCTGCTCGGAGCCCTGCTGCTCTCCTGGGGACTGCTGTTCGTGCTCGCCAAGCGCCTCCCTCCGGGGATCCTGCGGGACCTGGCCGCGTTCATCCCCGACTGCGTGACGACCGCCCGGCGATTGCGCAAGGACCCGCGGGTCCCGCGGCGCGCGAAGATCGCCGTGGTCCTCGCCGGCGTCTGGGTGGCGAGCCCGATCGACCTGATCCCCGAGTTCATCCCGGTCATCGGCCCGTTGGACGACATCGTGGTGGTCGCCCTGTGCCTGCGCTACGCCGGCCCGCAGGTGCCGCGCGAGGTCCTCCTGGCGGCCTGGCCCGGCGAGCCGCGACTGATCGAGCGCCTGCTGGGCCGGCCGCAGCCGGCCGAACCCGCGAACTGACCCGGCCCCGGGCCCTACGCGGTCGGCGAGGCCGGCGACACCGGCCGCATCGCCTCGGCGAGACCGATGCGCCTGCGGAACCGGGCGCGGACGAGCACCGCGGCCACCGAGGCGGCCACCACCGCCGCGCCGGTGCCGACCAGCCACCACACGAGCGGCGGGGTGGTGCGGGCGGTGACCGTCACGATCGGACCCCCGCCGCTGATGGACGTCATGTCCTCGGCCACCAGCAGCCAGTCCTCGCGCTCGAACAGGTCGTTCCCGGCCCTGAAATCGTCGAGGTCCTCATAGGTGCCGCCGTCGGCGTCGACGATGACGGCGTTCCCCTCCCCGCGGGCGATGAGCACCGAGGCCGCCTCCAGGAGGCCGTCCCCGTGCTTCACCAGCATCCCGCGCACGTACACGTCGGCGTCGGCTCCGGCGGCCGCTCGCACGGCCGCGGCCTCCGCGTCGTTCAACTCGCAGGAGTCCTCGCACGGCGCGACGCCCAGCACACTTCCCACGACCGCAGACGGGCTGCCCATGGCGGCCAGTTGCGCCATCCGGTCCTCGCAGCACGACTCGGTGGCGAAGGGGTCGTTGAGCACCTGGTTCGATCGGACGTACTCGGCCGCGATGTCGGGTTCCTCGGCGCCGGACTCCCCGCACGCCGCGCTGAGCAGCGCGGCGAGCACGGCGACGACAAGCGGACGTGCGCGCATCGGTGTCTCCTCTTCGCCGGTCGGCACCCGTCCGGAGGGGACGGGCATCGGGGTCGATCGGCCTCGATCATGCCGGGGCCTCGCCGGGACCGGTCCCGGCGGGCGTGCGCCGCCGCTGCGACCCGTCAGGGCCGCGCGGAAGGCCCGGGGCAGCGGCTCACGCCGGTCTCCGCCTCCATGCGGGAGAGCTTATGGGGGTTGCGGACGTGGTAGGCGCCGGTGATGCGGCCGTGCTCGACCTGGACGGCGACCACGCCGTCGATCCGCCCGTCGATGCGGACCAGGAGCCCGGGGCTCCCGTTCACCTGCACCTGCTCGACCGTCCGCTCCGCGTCGCGGCGCCACCAGCCGACGGCCAGCAGGCGCGCCACCTTGTCGGCCCCGACGACCGGGTGCAGCAGTGCGTGCCGGACGCCCCCGCCGTCGCTGAGCGCGACGACGTCGGGGGCGAGGATGTCGAGGAGCTGCTGGAGCTCGCCCGTCTCGACCGCGAGCTGGAACGCCCGGAGCGCGCTGCGGGTGTCGGCCGGGGAGGCGGCGCCGCGGGGGCGGCGCTCGGCGACGTGCGCCCGGGCCCGGTGGGCGATCTGGCGGACGGCGGCGGGCGTCTTGCCGACGGCCTCGGCGATCTCGTCGTATCCCAGATCGAACACCTCACGCAGGACGAAGACCGCCCGCTCGGTCGGGGCGAGCGTCTCCAGGACCAGCAGCATCGCCATCGAGACGCTCTCGGCGAGTTCGACGTCCTCGGCCACATCGGGCGCGGTGAGCAAGGGCTCGGGCAGCCAAGGGCCCACATAGGACTCCTTGCGGCGGCCGAGCGCCCGCAGCCGGTCCAGCGCCTGCCGGGTGACGATCCGCACCAGGAACGCGCGCCGCTCGCGGACGGTGTCGATGTCGACGCCGACCCACCGCAGCCAGGTCTCCTGGAGAACGTCCTCGGCGTCGGCGGCCGAGCCGAGCATCTCGTAGGCGACGGTGAACAGCAGGTTCCGATGGGCGACGAACACTTCCGTGGCGGTGTCCACGGCCTCGGCCCGCCCGCCGCCGAACGGCTCCGCGTCCCGTCCGCTCATCCCGGTCTCCTCACTGCGCGTCCTGCCCACTGTCACACGCACGAGACGCCGCCCGCCGCCGCTCTGTGACAACAGCGGGCCGCGGTCCTCGTCACAGCGCCGCACCTGTCACAGGCCCGGCGCCGCCGACGTCTCGTGTGCACCAGGACGCCGCCTGATAGGCGGCACACCGCACGCACCGAGCCGCACGGCCCGGTGCGATCGAGAAAGGACGACCCGCCATGAGCACACCCGCCGCGAACGGCACCGAGCACCTGCGCTCGCGCATGCCGAACCCGCTGCCGTTCCTCCCCGAGATGGCCGGCCTCGCCGAGGGCCTGCACAAGCTCATCCTCGGCAGTTCGGTCCCGCAGTCCACCATCCGCTTGATGGAGCTGCGCGCCGGCCAGATCCTCGGCAGCACCTACTTCACCGTCCGGGACACCGCGAACCTGCGCGCCGCGGGCGAATCCGAGGAGCGCATCACCGCGGTCGCGACCTGGCGGACCGCCCCGTACTTCACCGACGCCGAACGGGTCGCTCTGGAGCTCGTCGAAGCCGTGCTCACCCCGAACCCGCTCGGGGAGCGGGTCGCCGACGAGCTCCACGCGAGAGCGGCCGCGCACTACGACGACAAGCAGCTCTGGGACCTCGTCATGGCGATCGCCCACATCGGGTTCTTCACGCCCGCCGCGCTCATCGCCAAACCGATCCCCGGCATGCCGCCCGGCCAGAACTACCACCAGTAGCGACGAAAACCGAAGAGAGGCAACGAACATGACCATCGGCACCATCGCAGTGGCCGGAGCCACCGGACGCCTGGGCCGCCACGTCGCCGACGTCCTCACCGAACGGGGCCACCCGTTCGTCCCGATCTCCCGCGCCACGGGCGTCGACGTCATCACCGGCGAGGGTCTCGCGGAGGCGCTCACCGGGGTCGACGTCATCATCGACGTCGCCTCATGGCACGCCTCCGACCAGGAAGCGGCCGCCGAGTTCTTCCGCACGGCCACCCGCAACCTGCACGAGGCCGGCGCGGCGGCCGGTGCCCGCGGCATCGTCGCCGCCTCCATCATCGGCGCTGACAAGGCCACCGCCGGCTTCATCGCCGCCCAGCAGGTCCACGAGGAGGCCAACCTGTCCGGCGCCCTCCCGGCCCGCATCCTCCGGGCCGCGCAGTTCCACGAGTTCGTCGGACAGCTCCTGGAATGGCGGCAGGGCGACGTCGCCTACATCCCGAACCTCCCCACCCAGCTCGTCGCTGCCCGCACGGTCGCAGAGGAACTGGTCCGCCTGGCCACCGCCGCACCGGCCCGGCACACGCCCGGCACCCCTATTCCCGAGATCGCCGGACCCCGCAGGGAACTCATGGCCGAAGCGGCGGCCCTCCTGGGCGCCCGCCGGGGCGTCGAGGTCGTCGGCATCGACGACCCCGACATCCCGGACGCTGGCATCGCCGCGGCCGGGGCCTTTCTGCCGGGCCCGCACGCGACCCTCGCCGGACCCGCCTTCGCGGAATGGCTCGAAACCGAAGGGTGACACGGCATCCATGCCCGGCGGCGCCCCTGCGCTCCCGGGCATGGATGACGCCGATGCGGGCGCGCGGATCTACGCCGGGGCGCGACCGGCTCGACCTGTCACCGCTCCGGCCACGGATGCGAACCGGGACGTCCTGACCGCACATTCGACCGGACATGTCGCGGTGCCCGTTCCTGGAGTACGATCGGCGCGTCCGATTCAGTCCGGCGCGACCGCGTTGCCGGTCGAGGTCGAGATCATGCCCGAGCACAGGCCGCGGGACCGCAGATCCCGGGCGATCCGCGGAACCGCGTCGATGGTGTCCCAGTCGTCCTCGTGCATGACGATGATGTCGCCATCGCGCAACTTGCGAGCGGCCCTGACGATCGCATCGGTCGAGGCACCGGCCCAGTCGCGCGAGTCGACGTCCCATAGGACCTCGGTCAGCCCGAACTCGGCCGCCACCGCCCTGAGCTTCGCGTTGGTCTCGCCCCAAGGCGGACGGAACAACTCCGGGGCCGTCCCCGTGGCCTTCCTGATCGCCCGCTGCGCCCGCCGGATCTCCGAGGCCATCTCCCTCCTCGACAGCTCCGTCATGTGCGGGTGCGAATAGGAGTGGTTGCCGATCCACATGCCGGCGTTCCGCTGGGCGCGCACCAGGTTCGGATGGGCCGCACTGTTGCGGCCGGTGTTGAAGAAGGTCGCCCTGAGGTCGTTCTCGGTGAGCGCGTCGATCAGGTGCAGGGTGGTCGTGCTCTCGGGCCCGTCGTCGTAGGTGAGCCCCACGTATCCCTTGCACGGCCGGGCGTACGCCGGGCCCGCGGGTAGCGTGACGGTCAGCGCGGCTCCCAGGACGAATCCCATGATGGCGGTGAGAATGGACTTGTGACGGTTCAGCATGGTGCGGTGCCCTCCTAGGCATACGTTGCGGCGCATCGCTCAGCGCCGACGAACGCCCGGGTTGCAGGGTCGAGCCGTCATGAAGGCGAGCCGATCGACAGATGTCCGCGAATCGACCTCACGATAAGCCGCGCCCGGCCGAATTCCAGGGAAACTCGAAAACGCGAGACCATGGGGAGTCCGACCTGGAGGCTCGACAGGTTCCGCGGAGATTCGGAACCGGCGCCATGCACCTGCCTGGGGTGTAGCGGCACACGCAGGCGAAACCGGAATGGCACAGGGCGGGCGCGATCCTCGCCGTCGCACCGACGGCTCGGACGCCTCGATCGGGGCGATCCGGTCTTCGGTCGGATGGATCCTCTCCGGCGGACCCTAGCCCGCTCGCGGGCGGTTCGCGCGGTCGGCGTTGGCTCTGATCTCGTCGGCGTAGACCGGCCACATGGGGCCGGGGATGTCGTGGCCCACCCCGGGAGTGATGACGAGGCGGGCGCCGGGGATCGCCGCGGCGAGGTCGCGGGCTGCCGAGATGCGCAGGAGCTGGTCGGAGTCACCGTGGAGGACCACGGTCGGGACCCGGATCGCCCCGAGCGCGGGGCCCGACCAGTGGGCGCCGAGCTGGCGGCCCATCGTGTTCGGGTCGCGCACGGAACTGGTCGCGTCCCTCTCGATGCGGGACAGGGCCTCCGCCTCGTCGAAGGGGTAGCCGGGCGAGGCGAGCGCTCGGGAGACCGCGAGGCCCATGGCGAGGTCGCCCTCGCGGGTCTCGGGGAAGCGCAGGCGGGCCATCTTGGCGACGAACCCGAAGCGGATGGAGCGCAGGAGTTTCCAGCGGCCCGCGTCCGACGAGACGGCGGCGGAGACCGCGAGGCTGCGCACCCGGCCGGGGTGGCGGAGGGCGATGCGCTGGGCGCGCAGGCCGCCGTTGGAATGTCCGAAGAGGTGGGCCGAGTCCCAGCCGACCGCATCGAGGACGGCGACGGCGTCGTCGGCCACGTCCTCGCCGGTGTAGGCGGGGATCTCCCGGCGGAACAGCGCGCTCACCGGACGGGCCGGTGCCGCTGGGAAGTGGGTGGACTGGCCGGAGTCGCGGTTGTCGAAGGCCACGACGTGGAAGCCGCGGTCGATGAGCTCGTCGACGAACCCGGCCGGCCACCAGAACCGGGTGACGGCCGAGCCCATCACGAGCAGCAGCGGCTCGCCGCCCGAGCCGCCGAGGTCGTCGTAGGCGAGGCGGACGTCCCCGTTGGTCGCATAGCCGGTGGGAGGGGGAGTGGGAGTCGGGTGCTGGTCCATGGCGCCTCCTCAGAGTTCGCGAACGGTGTTCCCGAAGTCTAGCCTTCGGGTACAGTGTTCGCAAAGACCGAGGGGAGTGACGTGGCCGACTACGACGAGCCGATCTGGCTCCGGCCCGAAAGGGCCGCCACCGGCCGGCCCGCAGTGCGGAGCCGACCCGAGATCACCGCCGCCGCGCTGGCCGTCGCGGACGGCAAGGGCCTGGAGATGGTCTCGATGCGCAATGTCGCCGCGGAACTGGGCACCGGCGCCGCGTCCCTGTACCGGTACGTCTCAAGCCGCGACGACCTCCTGGACCTCATGGTCGACGCGACCGCCGGCGACATCCGTCTCGAACCGCCGACCGGGGACCCGGTGGGCGACCTCGTGGCAGTGGGGGAGGGGATGTACGCGGTCATGGCCCGGCACCGATGGCTGCCGGAGCTCGTCCTGACGCGGCCCTCGCTCGGGCCCAACGGCGTCAGGGTTCTGGACCACGTCCTGGAGGTACTGGAGGACCACTCCGGGGACGGCGCGGCGAAGCTCGAGATCTTCGCGCTCCTGAACGCCGTGGTCGCCACCTTCGCCCTCAACGAGCGCGCCGCCGCCGACCGGCCCCGGCAGGCGGTCGCCTACTTGGGCCACGTCGCCGCCACTGGAGACCACCCGCGCATTGCCGCAGTGCTGAGCGACCTGGCCGCAGCGAAGGTTTCGGTCGAGGAGCGGCGCAAAGCCGCTCTCACGAAGCTGCTGTCCGGTCTGCTCAACTGAAAGGGCCGGGTCGGCGCCTCCTTCGACAAACGGCTCAGGGCTGGGAGCCGTTGGCTCCCAGCCCTGGTCAGTCAGGTTCGCGGCGTGGGGCACCGCGGGAAACTCGCTACTTCGCGACGGCCGTGAGGAAACCGCGCCAGTCGGAAGGGGACGCATCGAGGATCGGCGAGTCTTCCCCTAGCTTGGTATCGCGGACCTGGATGACATCTCCCTGCCCGCGGACCTCCACACAAGCGCCACCAGTGCTCCCGCTGCGTGAAGACTTCTTCCACCTGGCCTCGACGCACTGCCCACCAGTCTGCCCGCTACGAGAGGACTTCTTCCATTCACCTGTCAGCATCGGATTCTCTCCACTCCTCTAGCGTGATGGTCAACGCAAGTAGGGCAGAGAATACGGCACGCATCTGATCAACTCTTGAAGGATCAGCCTCGTACTGCGATCCGAACAGATGCTCCTGGTAGATCACATCGGGTTCCTTCGCATCGTCAAATGACAGGATGCTGAACGGCTGCCCCATCAGCGGGTAAAACCCGTCTGCTGGTAGGACGAAGATGTTGACTTCCTCGAGTTCGTTGAGCTCTGATAGCCAGTCAAGCTGCTGTTCGTATAGCGGCATGCCGCGAAGGCGGGTGATGGAATGTTCTGCTTGGATGATTCGCATCAGTGGCGCGCCCCCATCGCGGTTGAGGACGAGTGTCTGGCGTTGGGCTCGAAGAGCAAGTGTCTTCGGAAGCGTTTCGGCAGTGAGCAGGGGACTTGCGCTCAGGGCCCCCTTGGCGTATGCCGCAGTCTGACCCAGGCCGGTGATGTAGACATCTTCAAAGATGTCGATGCTGGTGGCTGTGGCTTCTAGCTGGACAAAGCGGCTAAACCACGGCGGAGTGTTCTCCTGCATCCGGGCCGGATCGCCGAAACGGACCCAGCGGGCCTGCTCCTTCGCTTGGATGATGACCTCTTCGGGCGCCCCGTAGTCGCGGAGCCAGCCTTCGACGACATGCGGCTCCATGTACTGGCGCTCGCCGCTCTCGTAGGACTCGATGATGTCCTTCGACGTACCGAGAAACCACATGGCCTCTGTCTTGGACAGTCCGCGAAGCTCGCGGTAGTGGATCAGGAGCTTCGCAAGGTGCGATTGCACGAATCTGGCTGCCATTCAACGATGGTCGCATTGCGTATTCATAACGTGTCAACCTCAACGCGCCCACGGGTTCTCCGCTTGGAAAAGCCCGGCGGATTCTCCCCTGGGGTTCGGAGCGGATTTCCCGATCGGATTTTCCGCGCGGCGAATCCGCGCCGGGTCGGCAGGACGGTGCCGCGCGGAGAAGACGTCATGGCGATGCGCGTTGACCTGGGCTTACGTTGTGCTGGGCTTGCCGAGGACATCCGATCGAGAGGAAGGCAGAGTATGATGGACACGCTTCAAGACACACCCGAGGTCCCCGATGCGTTGGTGCGCGGGCGTTTCAGCGACGGCCACACCGACTTCACCGTTCGCGCGTCGAGCGCCGTCGCGCCGGACTCGTTTCAGGTCAGCGCGAATCGGAACTCGGCCGACATCGTTCTGATCGTCTCAGGGCTCAACTCCGGTCGTCTGCATGCGACTTGGGGCCAGGGTTGGCGCACCTTCGCGCCCGACTGGAAGGTGTGGGTGGAAGACGCCGCCTTCAAAGTCTTCTACACGGGAAGATTCATCGCGAACCGTCCGGACCACGGTGGCGCCGTGAGGTTCTGTAATGGGTGAACCGGACTCGGACGGCTGGCTCGGCGACTTCCACAGGGGCCCGGCGGTGTTCGCGCTCCACCGTCTCGGCCCCGTGAACGGCGGTCACCCGCTCGGCCCGCCCATGTACCGGATCGATTGCAACGACGGGGCCGGGGCGCGGGAGATCTGCCGGTTCGCCGACGAACCGGAAGCGATACCCGAGTGGTTCGGCGCCTGGCAGGGCGACGAGTGGTGCGAGTGGATCCTCGCTCAGGCCCGCCGGCTGATCGCCGAGCCCCGGAACACCTGAGCGCGAGCGGACCCCGATGCCCGGGTGCGGCGGCGGGCCGCCGGCACGCTCCCCCAGGACGTGCGCCGGTCGCGGCCCGATCCGACCGCCGGACCCTGCCCCGCGAAGCCGTGCTGAATGCGGCTTCGCCCCGCGGGCCGGTCGATCCCTGGTGGAAGATCGACCGGCCCGCGTTCGGCGACGAGGACCGGCTCGCCGTCTCCTGCGACGCCTCCTCCCGCGTCGCCGGGTCCTTCATCGCATTGGTGTTGAACTCCCGCAAGCAAATCGGATAGACCTGACCGATGACCGCCCGCACCGCACCCCCCGAGACCACCGAGCCGCGCACACCCGTTCCGCGCCGCGTCCTCATCGCCCTGTGCGCCACTCAGATCACGAGTTGGGGCATCCTGTTCTACACCCTCCCGGTCCTCCTCGGCGACATCCGCGCCGACACCGGCTGGTCCACCGCAGGGATCATGGGCGCGTTCTCGACCGGACTCGCGGTCTCCGCACTCGCCGGCATCGGGGCCGGGCACCTCCTCGACCGGTACGGGCCCCGCATCGTCATGACCGCAGGGTCGGTGATCGCCACCGGCGCCGTGCTGGCCATCGCGGTCGCACCCGACCTGTGGTGGTTCACCGCCGCCTGGATGCTCTCCGGCGCCGCCCAGGCCGGCGTCCTCTACAAACCCGCGTTCGCCGCCATCACCGCCTGGTACGGAAGCGACCGCGTCAAGGCGCTGACCATCGTCACCCTCGCCGGAGGACTCGCCAGCACCGTCTACGCGCCCCTCACCGCCACGCTCGCCGACCACCTCGACTGGCGCGGCGTCTACCTCGTCCTCGCCGCCGTCCTCGCCGCGTCGACGATCCCCCTCCACGCCATCGCCCTCAGCCCGCCCTGGCCGGGAACGAGGCCGGCGGACGGCAGGAGGCAGATCGACGCGCCTGCACTGCGCCGCAAACAGATCGTCCTGTCGCCGACGTTCATCGCCCTTGCCGCCGCGATGGCCCTGGCCGCGTTCGCGATGTCCGCCTCGAACCTCTACCTCGTCCCGCTTCTGACCGGCCGCGGCATGGACACCACTACCGCCGCGTGGGCCCTGGGCATCTGCGGCGCCGGGCAACTCCTCGGCCGCATCGCATACGCGCCGATCGCGAATCGCACCCGCCCCACGGTCCGCACGGTCGCCATCCTCGCCGTCGCCGCCGCGACCACCTTCGCCGTCGCGATCACCGCCGGGCCCTTCGCGCTGGTCTTCGCCACCGTCATCGTCCTCGGCGCCGCCCGCGGCGCGTTCACCCTCCTCGACGCCACCGCCGTCACCGACCGCTGGGGGCCGGCCGGCTACGGGACCCTGCACGGCATCCTCTCCGCCCCGGCGACGATCGCCATCGCCCTCAGTCCTTGGGCCGGTGCCCACCTCGCCGCCTTCACGGGCGGCTACCCCCAGATGTTCGCCGCGCTCGCGGCCATGACCGCTTCGGCAGCGGGGATCGTCCTGGTCGAACGCCTCCCTCGGCGTGCGCGGAATCGGCACAGGTCAGGACCGCGCGGCTGATTTCGGACCACCTCGGAGCGGGCCTCCTCCGAAACCAGGACTTCGACGGCGCAGGTGCGGCGTGCCCCGGCTGGCGCCGGCCGCCCTTCGTCCACCGTCCGGTCCGGGGGGCGGAAGCGATCCCGTGCCGTGCTGACACCGTCCGAGGAACCGCGACGCCGGCGGTGTCAGCCGCGTGTCAGCGCCCCGTCAGGGCGACCGCCGACAGTTGCTTCATCAACGGGAAACGCCCGGATGACAAGCCAAGGAGCACACGATGTCGATCAACCTCACCGCCCAGGACAAGTCCACCATTCGCACCGCCGCCTTCGGCGCCGTCACCCTCCTGTCCTTCGCGGGCATCGCCGGGTCGGCCCACAAGGTCGCCACCGAGGGCTCGCTCGCGTACGCCTCCGCCACCGGCGAGGTCGGGCACGTGCTGGCCTCCAAGAAGAACGACTTCAACGTCAAGGGCAAGTCCGCCGCCGAGATCGCCGACTACGTCCTTCCGGCCCTGTCGGAGTCGGTCGCACTGCTCAATGCGCAGGACGAGGCCGAGGCGGAGAACTTCCGCACCACGGTCGCCATCGCGGTCGAAGCCGCGAACCGCGCGCACAAGGGCGCGCCGAGCCCGGTCATGGCCGAGATGACCCGCAAGATCACCGAGGCCCTCAACGCCTGACCCGACACGAGGAGCACCGCCGCGCCGCGAGAGTCCGCTCTGGACTCCCGCGGCGGCCGCGCTGCTCAGAGCGGATCTGCTCAGGGCGGATTCGGTGGCGGGGAAGGGGCCGTGTCGCGCAGGGTTGCGGCATGAGCGAAGACAAGAGGCCGCAGCAGTTCTCCGAACGCGTGCGGCGCGAGTTGTACCAGCAGCGGGTGCTCGTGCTCGACGGCGTACTCGACGACGACAACGGGACGCTGCTGGCGACCCAGATGCTGTCGCTGGCGATCGAGGACCCGTCGGGCGACATCTCGCTGTGGATCCACTCCCCGGGAGGTTCGGTCCCGGCGATGCTGGCGATCCGCGACACGATGCGGCTGGTGCCGTGCGACGTCGCGACGCTGGCCCTCGGCATCGCCTGCAGCGCAGGGCAGTTCCTGCTCTCCGCCGGGACGAGGGGGAAGCGGCGGGCGCTGCCGCACGCGCGGATCCTCATGCACCAGGGGTCCTCGGGCATCGGCGGGGCCGCGGTCGACATCGAGTTGCAGGCCAACGACCTGCGCTACACGAGGGACACGGTCCTCGGCCTGATCGCGGAGGACACGGGCCAGCCGGTCGAGCGGATCTTCGAGGACTCGCTGCGCGACCGCTGGTACTCCGCGGAGGAGGCCCGCGAATACGGGTTCATCGACGGCATCGTGGCCTCGTTCGACGAGATCGCACCGAAGGAGCGCCCGGGCATCGGCCTGCGCGTCGCAGCGGAGAGGGGAACCCGATGAGCAGCTACATGATCCCGAACGTGATCGTCGACCAGGGCCGCGGCGAGCGCGTCATGGACGTGTACTCGCACCTGCTGTCCGGGCGGATCATCTACCTGGGGACGGCCATCGACGCGGGAGTGGCGAACGCGCTGGTGGCGCAGCTGCTGCACCTGGAGGAGGCGAACCCCGACAAGGACGTCAACTTCTACATCAACTGCGAGGGCGGCGACCCGAGCGCGATGCTCGCGGTCTACGACACGCTGCGATACATCAGGCCGAACGTCGCCACGCTCTGCGTCGGCCAGGCCATGGGCGTCGGCGCGGTCCTGCTCGCGGCCGGCGCCGAGGGCAAGCGGTCGGCCCTGCCGCACGCCAGGATCGTCCTCGACCAGCCCGCGGCGCAGGGCCGCGGGACGATCCCGGACCTGATCATCCAGGCCGACGAGGTCGTGCGGGTCCGCGACAGCATCGAGCAGATCCTGGCGCGCCACACCGGCCAGTCCGCCGAGCAGCTCCGCGCCGACACCGACCGCGACCGCGTCTTCACGGCCGAGACGGCCCGGGACTACGGCCTGATCGACAACATCCTCGAACCGCAGTAAGGAAACACCGCGACAAGGAAACCGAGCGCGGCGGTCCCGGGGCGCCCCGGGACCGCCGCTTCGCATCGACGAGACGCGAACGTCGGGACGCGATTGTCGGAGGTCCGCGGTATGCATGGAGGTGCGACGTCGAAGGGAGCGGCGATGGCCTCCGAAACCGAGCGCCCGCGCGTGGTGGTCTCCGTGACGACCTCGGTCGACGGGCGGCTGACGCTCGGCGGCGACCGGCGCCTGATCGAGCCGGCCAATGCCGACGCCTGGCAGTCGATGCTGCCCGAGAGCGCGCAGCGCCTCGAGGCGCTGCGCGCCGAGCGGCTGCGCGACCGGTACGGGCATTACGCGACGCTCGAAGGCAGCGGGAGCCTCGTGGCCGACGCGGCGGCCTCGCCGTTCGGTCCGGGGCACGAGTCAAAGCCGGACCTGCTCGCCGACCACCTGCCGCCCGAGCTGGTCGGGCGCGAGGGGCACGAGAGCTGGTTCGCGGTCGTCGACGGGCGCGGCCGCGTGCGCTGGACCATGAAGCGCGTGGGCGGTGCGGACCTGCTGGTCCTGACCGCTCGGGCGGCGCCGGCGGCGTACCTCTCGTTCCTCCGCGCCGAAGGCATCCCGTACCTGGTGGCGGGGGAGGAGCGGGTGGACCTCGGCGCGGCGCTGCGGCGGATGCGGGAGCGGCTGGGCGTGGCGTGCGTGGTCGCCACCGGCGGCGGCCGGCTCGGCGGGGCGCTGCTGCGGGCCGGCCTGGTCGACGAGGTGGAGCTGCTGGTGGCGCCTGCGGCGATCGGCGGCACGGGCGTGCCGTCGCTGTTCGACGGCCCTGAACTCGCCGAAGGCGACGCCCCGGTGCGCCTGCGGCTCATGTCAGCGGACGCCGAGGACGACGGCATGCTCTGGCTGCGGTACGAGGTCGCCGGGCAGACGTGAGGCGACAGGGCGGCGCCGACGGCGCCGCCCTGATCGTTTCGGACGGGCGCTAGGCCGCGAGCGCGTACGCCGCCTGGCAGACCGGACCGGACGGGGTCTCGGTGCGTTCGAGGATGATGCGTTCGGCGACTTGCAGGACCAGGTCGCCGAGGGTCGTGTCGAGGGCGCCGGCGACGGCGGCGATCATCTCGCTCGAGGGCTCTTTGACGCCGCGTTCCATCTCGGAGAGGTACTGCGGGGAGATGCCGGCGCGGTCGGCGGTCTCGCTCAGGGTCTCGCCGCGCTCGCGGCGGGTGGAGCGGAGCTGCTCGCCGAGGACGTCGCGCCACAGCGGTTCGCGGCGCCGGGGTTCGCTGGTTCGGGTCTTCTCCGGCGCGGCGACCGGGTTCGGGGAAGTCTCAGCCATGACTCACGGTAAACCGGCGGGACCGGAGGATTCCACCGGTTACGCCCACGGCGGAATCACGAGGGGGCGGTCGGAGAAAAAAGTGAGACCCATCTGTTGACGCGATACCCCTAGGGGGTATAAATTCAGATCAAGGAGATACCCTCCAGGGGTATGATCGACCGAGAGGAAGTCGTCATGAGCGTCATCGAGTACCAGGTCACCGGAATGAGCTGCGGCCACTGCGAGATGTCCGTGCGCGAAGAGGTCGGCAAGATCGGCCCCGTCAAGCACATCGACGTCAGCGCCGCCACCGGGAAGCTCGTCGTCACGGCCGAAGCGCCGGTGGACGACGCCGCGGTGATCGCCGCCGTCGACGAGGCCGGCTACCAGGCGGTGCGGGTCTCATGAAAACCCCCGTCCGACTGGGCGCCTTCGGCCTCGGACTCGCCGCGCTGTTCGGGGGCACGTTCGCGCTCGCCGCGAACGTCGTCCCCGACGGCGTCGTCGAAGACCGGCTGGCGGACGCCGAACCCGAGCACGACATGGACATGGAGACCGAAGTGGAAGACCACGGCGGCCACGAGGCCGACCCGGTGCGCGGCCTCTCGATCGAGCAGGACGGCTACCTCATGAGCGAGGTCGCCGCCCCCCAGACCGTCGGCGAAGCGGGCGTGCTCGCCTTCGGCATCACCGCCCCCGACGGCGGGCCGCTGACCGAGTACACCGAGTCCCACGAGAAGGACCTGCACCTCATCGTCGTCCGCGCCGACGGCGCCGAGTTCCGCCACGTCCACCCCGAATTCGACGGCCAGACCTGGTCCCTGCCCTGGTCCTGGGACCAGCCGGGCACCTACCGCGTCTTCGCCGACTTCGTCCCCGGCGACGCCGCCGAGGAACTCGACGTGACGCTCTCGCAGACCGTCGAGGTCGCCGGCCACTACACGCCGCGCGAAACGAACCCGGTGACCCGGACCGCCAGCGTCGACGGCTTCGACGTCACCCTCACCGGCGACCTCGCCGCGGGCACCACCACCGAACTCACCGTCGAGGTCACCAAGGACGGCGCGCCCGTCACCGCCCTCGAGCCGTACCTCGGCGCCTGGGGCCACCTCGTCGCCCTCCGCGAAGGCGACCTCGGCTACCTGCACGTCCACCCCGAAGGCGACGAGCCCGAGCCCGGGACGACCTCAGGCCCCGCGATCATCTTCGCGACCGCGGCGCCCACCGAAGGCCGGTACCTGCTCTACCTCGACTTCCAGGTCGACGGCCAGGTCCACACCGCGCCCTTCGTCCTCGACACCGACGGCACCGCGCCTGCCGAACCCGGACACGAGGACCCGACCGAGTCGGCGTCCCCGCACGGGCACGACGGCACCGAGCCCTCGCACGACGACTGAGCGATACTGAGCAGAGGAAGGCTGAGCATCTTGAAAGACAGGCCCATGGCATCGGCACCCGCCGCCGCGAACCGCATCGAACTCGAGATCGGCGGCATGACCTGCGCCTCCTGCGCCATGCGGATCGAGAAGAAGCTCAACGAGCTCGAAGGCGTCACGGCGAGCGTCAACTACGCCACCGAGAAGGCCCGCATCGACGCCCCCGACGGCATCGACCCGGCCGAGCTCATCGCCGTCGTCGAGCGCACCGGCTACACCGCCGCCCTCCCCAAGGCCGCCGAACCCGAGGCCGACGAGGAGGACCGCCCCGACCCCGAGCTCACCTCGCTGCGCAACCGGCTCATCGCCTCCGTCGTCCTGTCGATCCCGGTCATCGCCATGTCGATGGTCCCGGCCCTCCAGATCGACTACTGGCAGTGGCTCTCGCTCGCGCTGGCCTGGCCGGTGGTCCTGTGGGCGGCGTGGCCGTTCCACAAGGCGGCCTTCCAGAACCTGCGCCACGGCGCGGCCACCATGGACACGCTCGTGTCCGTCGGCACGCTCGCGGCGTTCGCCTGGTCGATCTACGCCCTGTTCTGGGGGACGGCCGGCACGCCCGGCATGAAGCACCCGTTCGAACTCACGGTGGAGCCGAGCGACGGCGCCTCGAACCTGTACCTCGAGGTCGCCGCGGGCGTCACGATGTTCCTCCTGTCCGGGCGGTACTTCGAGAAGCGGTCCAAGCGCCGGGCCGGCGCGGCCCTGCGGGCCCTGCTCGAGATGGGCGCCAAGGACGTCGCGGTCCTGCGCAACGGGGCCGAGACCCGCGTCCCGATCGCGCAGCTCGCGGTCGGCGACGAGTTCGTCGTGCGCCCGGGGGAGAAGCTCGCCGCCGACGGCGTGATCGTCTCGGGCACCTCCGCGATCGACGCCTCGATGCTCACCGGCGAGTCCGTGCCGGTCGAGGTCGCCGAGGGCGACCCGGTCACCGGCGCCACCGTCAACGCCGGCGGCCGCCTGGTCGTGCGGGCCACGCGTGTCGGCGCCGACACGCAGCTCGCGCAGATGGCCCGCCTCGTCGAGGAGGCCCAGTCCGGGAAGGCGGAGGTCCAGCGCCTCGCCGACCGGGTCTCGGGGATCTTCGTGCCCGTGGTCATCGCGATCGCGGTCGGCACCCTCGGGTTCTGGCTCGGTGCCGGGTTCCCCGCGGCCACGGCGTTCACCGCCGCCGTCGCGGTCCTCATCATCGCCTGCCCGTGCGCACTGGGCCTGGCCACGCCGACCGCGCTGCTGGTCGGCACCGGCCGCGGCGCGCAGATGGGCGTGCTCATCAAGGGCCCCGAGGTCCTGGAGTCGACCCGCAAGGTCGACACGATCGTGCTCGACAAGACCGGCACCGTCACCACCGGCAAGATGACCCTGGTCGACACCGTCGCGGCCGACGGCGTCGACGAGGCCGAGCTGCTGCGGCTCGCCGGCGCGATCGAGCACGCCTCGGAGCACCCGGTGGCCCAGGCGATCGCGAAGGGCGCCGCCGAGGCCGGCCCGCTCCCGGCGGTCGAGGACTTCCAGAACGTCGAAGGCAAAGGCGTCCAAGGCGTCGTCGAGGGCCACTACGTGGTCGTGGGCCGCGCCGGCCTCCTCGAGGATTGGACTCTCGAACTCGACCCGGCCTTGGCCGAGGCCAAGGCCGCGGCCGAAGCCGAGGGCAAGACCGCCGTGGCGGTGGCCTGGGACGGCGAGGCCCGCGGCGTCCTGGTCGTCGCCGACACGGTCAAGCCCACCAGCCGCGAAGCGGTCGCCCAGTTCAAGGCCATCGGGCTGACGCCGGTCCTGCTGACCGGCGACAACCGGGCCGTCGCCGAGCGCATCGGCGCCGAGGTCGGCATCGACGAGGTCATCGCCGAAGTCCTCCCGGCCGACAAGGTCGCGGCCGTGGACCGGCTCCAGCGGCAGGGCAAGGTCGTCGCGATGGTCGGCGACGGCGTCAACGACGCCGCCGCGCTCGCGAAGGCCGACCTCGGCCTGGCCATGGGCACCGGCACCGACGTGGCGATCGAGGCCGCCGACATCACCCTCGTCCGAGGGGACCTGCGCGGCGCGGCCGACGCCATCCGGCTCTCGCGGCGCACCCTCGGCACGATCAAGGGGAACCTGTTCTGGGCCTTCGCCTACAACGTCGCCGCGATCCCGCTGGCGGCCCTGGGCCTGCTCAACCCCATGCTCGCCGGAGCGGCCATGGCCTTCTCCAGCGTCTTCGTGGTCGGCAACAGCCTGCGGCTGCGCTCGTTCAAGAGCCGCTCGCTCTAGCGGCACGGCAGGGCCCGCCGATTATCGGCGGGCCCTGCTCTATGCGGTCGCGAGCCTCGCCGCCTCGGCCGCAACGTGCTCGACCGCGCCGACGCCCCACTGCTCGACGGCCGCGTCGAGCTCCGCGGGGTCGGCTCCGCGCACCTCCAGGAACAGCCGCGCGCCGTGACCGGTGCCCTCGCCCAGGCGCAGCCGCACCTCCCCTCCGGGCTCGCCTTCCGCGACGACGAACGCGAACGACGTCGGCCTCTCGCACTCGATCACGGTGCCCAGCAGCACATGCGGGGCCTGCGGCGCCCGGAACTCCGCGCCCGCGCCCGGGGCCCGCTTCCCGCCGAAGAACAGATCCCACGCGGTCTCCGCCGGGCACACGAGCTGCCGCTCGAACCGCGCGGTCCAGCCGCCGGGGCTCTCGTCCACCTGCGGCTCGTTGAGCCCGAATCGCGCTGCCAGCTCCTCATGGCGGGCGACGCCGCGGCCCGGATCGCCCGGCTTCCGGTCGGCGAGGACCTCGTCCAAGCCCGCCATGCACTGCTCCCACCCGGTCGCGAAGCTCGCCGCCCCGCCGCGGTCGTCGAAGCCGTGCACGAGCGTGAACCGCGTCCCGCCGCCCTCCTCGGCCAGCGTGAACTCCAGCCTGTCGCCGCCCCACGTGAACACCAGGTGCCGCGGCGGGTCCGCGGCGAGGACCTCGCCTTCGCCGCCCTCGCCGAAATCGGCCTTCCCTCCCGCGCGCAGCTCCAGGTCGGCACCGAACGGGAACCACTGCGCGAGGTGCGCGGGCTCGGTCACCGCGCGCCAGACGCGGTCGATCGGGTGGTCGTAGCGCCGCACGATCCGGACGGCCGGTCGGCCGCGGTCGGCGAGCATCTCGGGATCGGACATCACTTCTCCTCGTTCTCGTGCCGGGCCATGGCGTCCAGGCGGTCCCCGAGCCGGTCGAGGCGCTCCTCCCACATCCAGCGGTACGGCTCCAGCCACCGGTCGACCTCGCGCAGCGGCTCGGGCCGCAGCTCGTACCAGCGTCGCTGCGCATCGGCGCGGACGCTGACGAACCCGCAATCCCGCAGCACCCGCAGGTGCTTCGACGCGAGCGGCTGGCTCAGCCCCAGGGCCCCGGCCAGCTCGCCCACCGTCGCGGGCCCCTCCCGGAGCCGCTCGACGATCGCCTGCCGCGCCGGCAGCGCGAGCACTTCGAAGACCGCGGACACCACCATTGCATACTCCCTCGGTTATATACCGCTTCATTCATATACCGGGACGGGCCGGTTCGTCAACCGCTCGCGGGTGGGCTGCGGCGCAGGCGTGCTCCACGCCGGGTCGCCTCCAAAGGCCCAGTGCTAGGTTCGGCGCGGAACCACTCTGAAAGGGGCCCGCGGTGGTAAAGAACCCCGTCTTCCTGTACCGGATGCTCACCCTCGCCGAAGGCTGGTCCTTCGTGCTCCTCCTCGTCTTCGGGTCCGTGCTCAGCCGCGTCTCCGAGATCGACCTGGTGATGCCGCTCGGCGCCCTCCACGGCGCCCTGTTCGTGCTCTTGATCGGCTCCACCCTCCTCATCCGCCGCCGCCTCGGGTGGGGCTTCGGCACCACGCTCCTCGCGCTCGTGTGCGCCGTCGTGCCGCTCGCCCCGTTCTGGTTCCACCACCGCAAGCGCGACGACTTCCTCACCGCCGAACGAGGGGTCCAGCCCGCCTAGGGCCTGCACGCTTCACGAGCGCGTCCACGGAGGGTTCCGTGGGCGCGCTTTTTGCCTCCCACCTCCGGGATCACTCCCCGGGTGCGACACCGGTGTGACTGGTGTTGCGTTCTCCGGATGGTTTGGTATCGTTCTTGGGAACGTTCTTAAGAACGTTCCCAAACCCCTCCGAACGCAGGGAACGAGGATGGCCGAGACGATGAAGTCGGGCTCGACGCACGAGCCGAAGAAGCCGGGACCGCAGTCCAACCTCCAACTCGTGGCCGCCAAGGCCGGCGTGTCCGTGTCCTCCGTGTCGCGCGTCCTCAACGGCGGCTCCGCCTCCGAGGAACTCGCGCGGAAAGTCAGGGACGCCGCCGCCGAACTCGGGTACGTGCCCCACGCCAGCGCCCGCAGCATGCGCACCGGCCGCACCGACCAGATCACCCTTGCCGTCGCCGACGTCGGCAACCCCGTCTACGTGCAGATGATGCGCACCGTCACCGGGATCGTCGCCAAGGCCGGGTACCGGCTCGTCGTCTCCTCCACCGGCAGCGACCCGCAGGCGCAGATCGACCTGGTCACCAGCCTCAACCGCGGCTACGCCGACGGGCTGCTCATGAGCCCGCTGCGCATCACCGAGGACCTGATCGAGGCGATGCGCTCCAGCCGCCTCCCGATCGTCGTCATCGGCACCCTCCCCGCCGACGTGGCGCTCGACAACGTGCGCGCCGACTCCGCCACCGGCATCGGCCTCGCCGTCGAGCACCTGGTGGCCCAGGGCAGGCGGCGCATCGCGCTCGTCAACGGACCCGTCGACACCGTCCCCGGGTCGGCCCGCCTCGCCGGGTACCTCGCGGCGGTCGAGCGGTTCGGCCTCCCGACCTCCAGCGAACTCCAGGTCACCGCGACCGCGTTCACCTACCGGGCCGGCCGCAAGGCCACGGCCGCGCTCCTGGGCCAGGCCAGCCCCGACGCGATCATCGGCGCGAACGACCTCCTCGGCGTGGCCGCGCTCAAGGAGCTCGCGGCCGCCGGGGCCCGCGTCCCCGACGACGTCGCGGTGGTCGGCATGGACGACACCGACGCCGCCGAACTCGCGACCCCGTCGCTCACCTCGGTGGACCTCGGCTCCGCCAAGCGCGCCAAGGCCGCCGCGAAGCTCCTGATCCGCCGCATCGCCGAACCCGACGCCCCCGTCAGCCGGATCGTGATCCCCCCGGCCCTGTCGGTCCGCGAGTCCACGGGAGGCCCGGCATGACCGCGCTCGCCGCCCCCGCCCCGACCCGCGCCCCCAAGCGCCGCCGCTCGACCGAGGGCCGCGACGCCTGGCTCCTGGTCCTGCCCGCCCTGCTCCCGGTCATGCTGTTCAGCGTCTACCCGCTCGTGTACGGCGTGATGCTCGGCTTCACCGACGCCGAGGCCGGGCTCAACGCCGAGACGCACTTCAACGGGATCGACAACTACACGGCGCTGGCCGGGAACGAGCTGTTCTGGAACTCCTTCAAGATCGGCCTGATCTGGGCGTTCGCCGTGACGGCCCTGCAGTTCCTGGCCTCCCTCGGACTCGCGCTGCTGCTCAACCTCGACCTGCGGCTGCGCTGGCTGGCGCGGACCCTCGCACTCATCCCGTGGGCGATGCCGCCGGTGATCATCGCGATCATGTGGCAGCTCATGCTCAACCCGAACTACGGGCCGGTCAACCGGACCCTCGAGACCCTCGGTCTGCCGAGCGCGATCAACTGGCTCGGCGAGTCCGCGATCGCACTGCCGGTCGTGATCATCGTGGGCGTGTGGGCCGGAATGCCCCAGACCACGATCACGCTCCTGGCCGGGCTCCAGTCCGTGCCGGCCGAACTGAACGAGGCGGCCGCGATCGACGGCGCGTCCACGTGGCGGCGGTTCTGGCACGTGACGCTGCCGGCGCTGCGGCCCATCATCACCGCGATCACGACGCTCGACCTGATCTGGAACTTCAACTCGTTCGCGCTGGTGTTCGTCCTGACCGCGGGCGGCCCGGGCGGGACCACGATGCTGCCGAGCCTGTTCGCCTACAACGAGGCGTTCCGGTACGGGAACTTCGGCTACGCCGCCGCCATGGGCAACGTCATGGTGGTCCTCATCGGCGCCTTCCTCTTCGTGTACCTGCGCGCCCAGATGCGGAGGCGGTAGCCATGACCCGACGCAACCCCCTGACCCGGCCGCTGCAGTACCTCGCGCTCCTGGCGTACATGTGCTTCCTGGCGTTCCCGCTGATCTTCCTGCTCACGACCGCGTTCAAGACCGACCGAGAGATCCGCTCGCCCGAGCCGTCGTTCCTGCCCGAGAGCCTGAACCTCGACAACTTCACCGCCGCGATCGAACGGGCCGACCTGTTCCGGGCCGCCGGCAACAGCCTCCTGACCGCGGTCACGACCACCGTCATCGTCACGGCCGTGTCGCTGCCCGCCGCCTACGCGCTGGTGCGGTTCCGCACGAGGCTGCGAATGGTGGCCACCGGGTGGATCCTGCTCAGCCAGGTGTTCCCGTTCATCCTCATCATCATCCCGCTGTTCCTGCTGCTCAAGAACATCGGACTGGTGAACACGCTGCTGGGCCTGGTCCTGGTGTACGCGGTCTGGGCGCTCCCGTTCGCGCTGTGGATGCTCCAGGGCTACGTCGCCGCGATCCCGGTCGAGCTCGAGGAGGCGAGCGCCGTCGACGGCGCCGGCCGGTTCAAGACGCTCCGCAGGATCGTCCTGCCGCTCCTCGCGCCGGGCCTGGTCGCGACCAGCCTGTTCACGTTCATCAACTCCTGGAACGAGTTCTTCTTCGCGCTCGTACTCATCCAGGAACCGGACATGCAGACCCTGCCGCTGGCCCTCGCCCGATTCGTCGGCGCCGAGGGGCAGGTCCAGCTCGGGCCGCTGGCCGCCGCCGCGCTCCTCGCGTGCCTGCCCAGCCTCGTGTTCTTCATGCTCATCCAGAAACGGCTCACCGCCGGACTCCTCAGCGGCGCGGTCAAAGGCTGACCGGGCCGACCACTATGGAAAGAGAGATCGAAATGCGCACTCGCACCAGCGCCAGCGTCGCCGCGGTAGCAGGCGTCCTCGCCCTGCCCCTCGCGCTCACGGCGTGCTCGGCCTTCGGCGTCGGCGACGACGACGAAGGCGGGGCCGTGACCCTGACCTTCCAGTCCCTCGCCTACCAGGACACGACGATCGCCGCCACGCAGGACATCGTCGACGCCTGGAACGAGGCCAACCCCGACGTCCAGGTCGAACTCGTCCAGGGCTCCTGGGACAACGTCCACGACCAGCTCGTCACCCAGTTCCAGGGCGGCACCGCGCCCGACGTCATCCACGACGAGTCGGCCGACATCATGGGCTTCGCCGAGCAGGGCTACCTCGCCGACCTCGAGCCCTACCTCAGCGAGGACACCAAGTCCGCCGTCTCCGAGGACATCTGGGGCACCGTGACCGCCTCCGACGGCGCGATCGTCGCCGCACCGACCCTGCTCCAGTCCTACGTGGTCTTCGCCAACACCGACGCGTTCGCCGACGCCGGCGTCGAGATCCCGACCGGGGCGTCCCTCACCTGGGACGACTTCCAGGCCCTCGCCTCGCAGCTCGGCGGCGACGGCGGCTTCGGCGTCGGGTGGGGCCTCCAGCAGCCCACCGCCACGGTCATGAACCTCTCGCTCGGCTTCGACGGCACCTACTTCGACGGCGACCAGATCACCGTGGGGGAGAACGAACTCGCCGTGCCCGAGCGCATCCACGCCATGGCCTACGAGGACGCCTCGCTCGACCCGGTCTCGCTCACCCAGTCCGGCTCCGACGTCCTGCCGGGCTTCTTCGACGGCAAGTACGCCATGTACGTGGCGGGCAACTACATCGCCCAGCAGATCACCGAATCCGCGCCCGAGGGCTTCAACTGGGCCGTCCTGCCCCCGCTCGCGGGCACCGCCGGCGCGACCCAGGCCGCCAACCCGCAGACCATGTCGGTGGCCGCCGAGTCCGAGCACGTCGAGGAGTCGGCCGCGTTCATCGACTTCTTCATGCAGGCCGAGCACCAGGCCGCGCTCGCCCAGGGCGACTGGCTCATCCCGTCCTCGACCCCGGCCCGCGAGCTCGTCGCCGAGCAGACCGCCGGCGAGAACGGCTGGGACGCCATCCTCGCCTCCGGCGAGGGCCTGTCGGCCGCGCCGTTCCAGTCGGTCGTGAACTACCCGCAGTGGAAGGACCAATACGCCACGCCGGCCCTCCAGCAGTACTTCGCGAACGAGATCACCCTCGAGGAGCTGCAGACGCAGCTCACCGACGGCTGGAACGAACTGGGCTGACGCCCGGACCCGCCACGCCCGCCGGGGCCTGGGCCCCGGCGGGCACCGAACGAACCTGAGGAGACACGATGACCCAGCCGCTGAACCCCGCCTCGAACCCCGCGCCCGCAGCGCCGCACGGCGACGTGCTGGCGGACAAGGCGACGGGCGCGCTCGCGGGCGCCGCGGTGGGCGACGCGCTCGGCGGCGCCGCCGAAGGGAACACGCCCGAGGCGATCCAGCGGCGGTACGGCGGCTTCATCGAGGGGATCGTGCCGCCCTTCAACGAGGACTGGCGCAACGCCCGGCCCATCGCCCCCTACCACAAAGGCGACGGGCACATCACCGACGACACGCTCATGACCTGCGCGCTCGTCGACGTCTACGACACCGTCCGCGACCACCTCGACGCCCACGCGATCGCCGCGCACCTCGTGCCGCTGCTCATGGGCGAGAAGCGCTGGATCCCCGAGTTCGAGTCCGAGGCGCTGCTGCTCCACCGGATCTTCCTCGCCGAGAAGTGGCTCGTCGCCCGCCTCCACTACGGACACGTCGACCCGCGCGAAGCCGGCGTCGGGAACATCGTCAACTGCGGCGCCACCATGTACGCCGCCCCGATCGGCATCGTCAACGCCGGCGCCCCGGACGCGGCCTACGCTGAGGCCATCGACGTCGCCGGCGCCCACCAGTCCTCCTACGGCCGCGAAGCCGCCGGGGTGTACGCGGCCGCGGTCGCCGAGGCCATGCGCCCGGGCGCCGACGTCGAATCCGTCGTCGCGACCGCCCTGCGCCTCGCCAAGGACGGCACCCGAGCCGCCATCGCCGCGGTCGTCGACACCGCCCGCGGCGTCACCGACTGGCGCACCGGCCTCGCCGAGCTGCGCCGCGCGGTCGAACCGTACGACACCGTCGGCCCCGACTACCGCGCCCCCGCGATGGACGCCCGCATCCCCAGCCGCACCAAGGCCATCGAAGAGCTCCCCATCGCACTCGGCATGCTCGTCGCCGCCCGCGGCGACTACCGCGAAGCCGTCCTCGGCGCGGTCAACTACGGCCGCGACTCCGACTCCATCGCCGTCATGGCCGGGTCGATCGCCGGCGCCCTCGGCGGCCTCGACGCCGTGCCCCCGACCTGGATCAAGGACGTCAGCGACAGCAGCCGCATCGACGTCACCGCCACCGGCCCGGTCATCGCCGCGGTCGCCCGCGACGTCTGGGCCGCCGACGCCGCCCGCGCCGCGCAGGTCGCCGCCGCCCGCACCGCGTTCACCGGAGCCGCCGCATGATCCGCCTGTCCTGGACCCAGCCCGAGGACCTCGTCCCGCACGCACTCGTCGCCGCCGAACTCGACGGCCGCGACACCGCCGGCATCCGCGAGCGCTGGACCGCCGCCGGCGGCTCGACCCTCGCACCGGTCAGCGGCGCCACCCCCGAACCCGCCTCCGAGACGCTGCGCGACCTCGCCCGCGAAGTGCTCACCGTCCTCGACGCACTCCCCGATCCCGAAGGGCTGCAACTGGTCGAACCCGACGACCTCGACGCCATCCTCGCCGGCGCCGCACCGCCCGCCCTCCCCGAACCCGGCGACACCGCCGACCGGGTGCTCGGCGCCTGGCTCGGCCGCGCCGCCGGATGCCTCCTCGGCAAACCCGTCGAGAAGCTCCCGCTCGAAGGCATCCGCGCCATCGCGAAGTCCACCGGCAACTGGCCCTTGAACGGCTACTTCACCGAGCAGGGCCTCGACCCCGCCATCGCCGCGCAGTACCCGTGGAACCGCCGGTCGCGCCCGACCAGCCTGGCCGAGAACATCGACGGCATGCCCGAGGACGACGACCTCAACTTCCCGCTCATCGCCCTCCACCTCCTCGAACGGCACGGCGACGGCTTCACCACCGACCACGTCGCCCAGGCCTGGCTCGACCTCCTCCCCGGCGGCCGCGTCTTCACCGCCGAGCGCATCGCCTACCGCAACCTCCTCGACGGCATCGAACCCGAGCAGGCCGGACGCGTGCGCAACCCCTTCCGCGACTGGATCGGCGCCCAGATCCGCACCGACCTCTACGGCTGGACCCGCCCCGGCGACCCGCTCGGCGCGGCCTGCCTCGCCTGGACCGACGCACGGCTCTCCCACGGCCGCAACGGCCTCTACGGCGCCATGTTCGCAGCCGCGGCGAGCGCCGCCGCAGTGGCCGGCGCGCCGGTCGCGACTGTGCTGGAGACCGGCCTCTCCGTCGTCCCGGCCCGCTCCCGGTACGCCGTCGCCATCCGGTACGGCATCGACATGGCCGCCAGCGGCCTCGCCGACGAGTACGCCGTCGACGAACTCCACCGCGCCTTCGGCGACATGCACTGGGTCCACGTCCTCAACAACGCCGCCCTGCTCGCGTTCGCGCTGGCCCGCGGCGGCGGCGACTTCCACCGCACCATCACCCTCGCCGTCTCCGGCGGCTGGGACACCGACTCCGTCGGCGCCACCGCCGGTGCGCTCACCGGAGCGATGACCGGCGCGAAAGCCCTTCCCGCGCAATGGATCGAACCGCTCGACGACCGCCTCGCGACCTCCGTCCCCGGCTTCGCCGGCGCCCGGTTCACCGCCCTCGCCGCCCGCACCCTGGAGGTGTCCCGATGAACGAGGCCATGGACGCCGCCGGCCCCGGCGCGCCCGCCGCGCAAGGCCCGCAACCCACCGCCTCCACCCCGGAGGTGTCCCGATGAGCGTCGTCGTGCTCGGCTCCGCCAACCTCGACCTGGTCTACGACGTCGAGCGCATCCCCGCGCCCGGCGAGACCGTCCTGGCCCGGGGCTACGGCGCCTTCGCCGGCGGCAAGGGCAACAACCAGGCGGTCGCGGCCGCCCGCGCCGGATCCGAGACGCGGTTCATCGCCGCCCTCGGCCGCGACGAGAACGGCGACCGGCTGGCCGAGGAGGCCCGCGCCGCCGGGATCGCGCTCCTGGACCGCCGCGTCGACGCACCGACCGGCACCGCCTCGATCTACGTCGACCGCGGCGGCGAGAACTCGATCGTCGTGAACTCCGGCGCCAACGCCGAACTCACCGCCCTCACCGCGACCGAACTGGCCGCGATCGGCGACGCCGACGTGCTCGTCCTGCAACTCGAGACCCCGCCGGGCGCGGTCGCCGAGGCCGCCCGCGCGGCCCGCGCGGCCGCGACCGCCGTGGTGCTGAACGCGGCCCCCGCCGACCGGCGCGCCGAAGACCTGCTCGGCGACGTCGACGTCCTGGTCGTCAACGAGCACGAGGCCAACGGCCTGCTCGGCCGCGACCCCGGCGCCGACCTCGACGCGGCCGTCGACGCCCTGACCGCGTACGGCTGCACCGTCGTCGTCACCCTCGGCGCCGCCGGCTGCCTCGTCGCCGCACCCGGCGGCGAGCCGGTCAAGGTCCCGGCGGTCCCGGTCCCGGTGGTGGACACCACCGGCGCGGGGGACACGTTCGTCGGCTACCTCGCCGCGGCCATCGACGCCGACGAACGGCACGCCACCGGGGCCGCGGCGCTCGCCGGCGCCGCCGCCTTCGCCACCGCCGCGGCCGCGATCGCCGTGCAGCGCAAAGGCGCCGTCCCGTCCATTCCGACCCTGGAGGAGGTGCGCGGGTCCCGTGACGCACACTGACCCCGACGAGGCCGCCACCAACACGTTCGACCCGCTGGTGCCCAGGCCCATCGACCTGCCCACGACCCTGCCGCCCGGCGGGAAGATCGACCCCGAGGCCGGCGACGTCGCCAAGATCTTCGCCGCGCCCGCCGACCCCGCCGACTGGCCCGCCTGGCGCGCCGACCTGGCCGCCTGGCGCGACGAGGCCCGCGAGCGCCTCGCCTACCGCGGCACCGCCTACGAGGACCCGCGGACCCGCTGGGCCTCCCGCGCGTACGCCGTCGCCCAGGTCTGGCTGTGGGACGAGCGGCTGTTCGACCACGCCGAGCAGCGCTTCACCGTCGACCGGTTCCTCGAATCCACCGCCTCCCAAGGCGGCCTCGACGGCCTCGTCCTGTGGCACGCCTACCCCGTGATCGGCATCGACGACCGCAACCAGTTCGACTACTACCGCGACGTCCCCGGCCTGGCCGGACTCGTGCGCGAGCTCCACGACCGCGGCCTGCGCGTCTTCGTCGACTACAACCCGTGGGACACCGGCACCCGCCGCACCGGCCAGGACGACGCCGACGAACTCGCCGCGCTCGTCACCGAGATCGGCGCCGACGGCGTCTTCCTCGACACCCTCAAAGAAGGCGACGCGAAGCTCACCCGCGCGCTCACCGCGACCGAGCCGCCGCAGGTCCTCGAAGGCGAGTCCCGCGTCCCCAACCAGCGCGTCGAGGACCACCTCCTGTCCTGGGCCCAGTGGTTCGCCGACTCCGAGGCCCCCGGCGTGCAGCGCGCCCACTGGTACGAGCGCCGCCACATGATGCACTCGATCCGCCGCTGGAACCGCGACCACTCCGGCGAACTCCAGTCCGCGTGGATGAACGGCACCGGGATCCTGGTGTGGGACGCCGTGTTCGGCGTCTGGGTCGGCTGGAACCGCCGCGACGAGGCCACCCTGCGCCGGATGCTCCGCGTCCAGCGCGCCGCCGCCGACCTCCTCATCGGCGGCGAATGGGCGCCGCTCGAAGGCGCGACCCCCGAAGCGGTCGCCGCCGGCGTCCACGTCTCCCGCTGGACCCTCGACGACATGACACTGTGGACCATCGTGAACCGGCGGGACGTCGACTGGGTCGGCGACCCCCTCGCCGCGCCCCCGACCGGACGCCGCTTCGACGTGACCGCCGGGACCGAGGTGCACGGCGCGATCGCCGTCCCCGCCCGCGGCATCGCCGGCGTCCTCGACCTCGCCCCCGGCGCCGCGCCCCCGGCCTGGCTCGACGGGCTCCTGCGCGAGGCCGCCGCCGACCCCGGCTCCGCCGACGCCCGCTTCCCCGCGCGCGAGGCCGTCCGCGTCCGCCCGCGGCCGTCCGCGATCGCGAGCCCGCCGAACACCGCCGTCCGCGTCGAACCCGGCCCGCACCGCCTCACCGTCGCCTACCGCCGCCGCGAGACCGGCTTCTACCAGGGCGCCCCCTACATCGAGGAGTGGAAGCCGCTCCCGCCGCGCCTCCACGACCACCGCGAGGCGGTCCTCGACGTCGAGACCGGCCCGGTCGCCGTGGCCGCCAACGAGGTCAGCGTCATGCAGTACCGGATCTTCCTCGACCGCAGCGGCTACGAGCCGCAGGTCCCGCACCGCTTCCTGTGCGGCACCGAGGACGCCGACCCCGCGGCCCCGGTGACCGGCGTGTCCCTCGAGGACGCCCGCGCCTACGCCGCCTGGGCCGGCGCGCGCCTGCCCGACGAGTTCGAGTGGCAGCTCGCCGCCGGCCGGCCCGGCTTCACCCGCCGCGAACCGGCCGTGTGGAACTGGACCGAGAGCGAGCACTCCGACGGCGTCACCCGCTTCGCGATGCTCAAAGGCGGCGGCGCCTACCGCGCCGAAGGCTCCGACTGGTACACCGACGGCGGCGTCCGGGACCCCGAGTTCAGCCTCAAGTTCCTCCTCCCCGGCCTCGGCCTGGAACGCTCGCCCAGCATCGGCTTCCGCATCGCCTGGGACCTGCCCGCGAAGGAGACCTCATGACCGCACCGCTGGAGGGCCTGCGCGTCCTCGACGTCTCGACCCTGTTCGCCGGGCCGATCGCCGCGACCTTCCTCGGCGACTTCGGCGCCGACGTGATCAAGGTCGAGCACCCGACCCGGCCCGACGCCGCCCGCGGCCACGGCCCCGCCAAGGACGGCGTCAACCTGTGGTGGAAGACCCTCGGCCGCAACAAGCGCACCGTCACGGTCAACCTCGCCACCCCCGAAGGCGCCGACCTGCTGCTGCGCCTGGCCGCCGGCGCCGACGTCCTCATCGAGAACTTCCGGCCCGGCACCCTCGAACGCTGGGGCCTGGGCCCCGAGCGGCTCCACGAGGCCAACCCCGGGCTCGTCATCGCCCGCGTCACCGCGTTCGGCCAGACCGGCCCCTACGCCGGCCGCCCCGGCTTCGGCAGCCTCGCCGAGGCCATGAGCGGCTTCGCGGCCCTCACCGGCCAGCCCGACGGCCCGCCCACGCTCCCGCCGTTCGGCCTCGCCGACGGCATCGCCGCGCTGGCGACCGCCTACGCCGTCATGGTCGCCCTCCGCGCCGCCGACCGCGACGGCGCCGGCCAGGTCATCGACCTCGCCATCATCGAACCGATCCTCATGCTCCTGGGAGGCCAGATCACCGCCTACGACCAGCTCGGGGTCCTCCAGCCGCGCAGCGGGAACCGCTCGGTCAACAACGCGCCGCGCAACGTCTACCGGACCGGCGACGGCGCATGGGTGGCCGTCTCGACCAGCTCCCAGTCCATCGCCGAGCGCGTCATGCGCCTGGTCGGCCGCGGCGACCTCGTCGACGAGCCCTGGTTCGCGTCCGGGCACACCCGCGCCGAGCACGCCGACGAGCTCGACGAGGCCGTCGCCGCCTGGATCGGCGCCCGCCCCGCGGCCGAGGTCGTCGCCGCGTTCGAAGCCGCCCAGGCCGCCGTCGCCCCGGTCTACGATGTCCGCGGGGTCCTCGCCGACCCGCAGTACCAGGCCATCGGCACCGTCCAGACCGTCGAGGACGAGGAGCTCGGCCCGGTCAAGATGCAGAACGTCCTGTTCCGGCTCTCCGGGACGCCCGGCGCGATCCGCTGGACCGGACGGCGCCACGGCCAGGACACCGACGAGGTCCTCGCGGAGGTCGGCGTGACCCGCGAGCAACTGGAACGATTGCGGGAGAAGGGGATCGTATGAATCCGGTCTGCGCCCTCTACGTCCCCGGGGACCGCCCGGACCGCTTCGACAAGGCCGCGGCCTCCGGCGCCGACATCGTCATCCTCGACCTCGAGGACGCCGTCGCCGAATCGGCCAAGGCCGCCGCGCTCGACCACGTCACCGACTGGCTCCGCGACCGCAGCGGCGGGCCCGAGGTGCAGGTCCGCGTCAACGTCGGCGCCGACCACGAGATCCGGGCCGTCCGCGCCACCGGCGCGCACGCGGGCCTGCGCATCCCAAAGGTCGAAGCGCCCGAAGACCTCGGCATCATCGCGTCCCTCGCCGCGGGCCTGCCGCTCACCGCCCTCATCGAGTCCGCACGCGGCCTCCGGAACGCCGAGGCGATCGCCGCCCACCCGGCCGTCTCCGCGCTCGCCCTCGGCGAGTCCGACCTGGCGAGCGACCTCGGCTCCACCGCCGAAGCCGTCCTCGACCACGCCCGCATCCGCGTCCTCGTCGCCGCCCGCGCCGCCGGGCTGCCCGCGCCGATGCTCTCGGTCTACCCCCGGATCCAGGACCTCGAGGGCCTGCGCGCCGACACCGAGCGCGGCCGGGCCCTGGGCCTGCGCGGCCGTACGGCCGTGCACCCCAAGCAGCTCCCGGTGATCCGCGAGGTCTTCGCGCCCACCCCGGAGGAGACCGCGTGGGCCGAGGCGGTCGTCGCCGCGCTCGAGGGCGGGGGAGTGGCGACCCTTCCCGACGGTGAGATGGTCGACCCGGCGATGCTGGGCCGCGCCCGGGCGATCCTGACCGCTCGGTGATACTCGTCCGGTGACGCTCATCAGACGCGAGACCGACGGCGACCGCGAAGCCGTCCACGCCCTCCAGGAGGCCGCGTTCGCGGCCGCCGTGCACGCCTCCGGGCACGAGGCCGACCTCGTCGACGCCCTCCGCGGCACCGACCGCTGGGCCCCGCAGTACTCGCTCGTGGCCGAGATCGACGGGAAGGTCGCCGGCCACGTCGTCTCCAGCTACGGCCGGCTGAACGGCGAACCCGTCCTCGGCCTGGGGCCCATCGGCGTCGACCCCGCCCGGCACGGCCAGGGCATCGGCTCCGACCTCATGCACGCCGCCATCGCCGCCGCCGACGCCCGGGACGAGCCCGCGATCCTCCTCCTCGGCGACCCGGGCTTCTACGGCCGCTTCGGGTTCGTCCCCGCCGCCGACCACGGCGTCGAGTCCGAGCACCCCGAATGGGGCTACTACTTCCAGATCCGCACCCTCGCCGCCTGGCGACCGGACCTGCGGGGCGTCTACTCGTACGCGCCCGCGTTCGACCGGTTCGGCTGAGTGCCGGAGCGGCCTTGCCGTCGTCCTTAGTGCGACCGGTCCGATGCGCCGCGATGAGTCCCGCCCGCTGAACGGTCCCAGCGGGAGAAGAGAGGAGATCCGAACATGGCCGATGCGAAGCCGCCGAGGGCGGCGGTGTGGAATGCGATATTCGAAGAGCGCGGCGCCCTTGCGGCCGACCTCGCCGGCCTCGACGCCGAGGCGTGGGCGACGCCCTCGCTGTGCGAGGGGCTCTCGGTCCGCGAAGTGCTCGCGCACCTGACCGCCGGGGCGAGCCTGAGCTGGCCCCGGTGGATGGCCGGGGTCCTCAAGTGCCGCTTCGACTTCGACAGGCAGTCCGACATGCAGCTCCGGCGCCGGCTCGGACGGTCGGGCGCGGAGACCCTGGAGCGGTTCGAAGGCGTCGTCACCAGCACCACCCGCCCGCTCCCCGCGAAGGCGATGCTCGGCGAGATCGTCGTGCACGGCGAGGACATCCGCCGCCCGCTCGGGATCCGGCGCCGCCATCCCGTCGCGACCGCGACGGCGGCCGCCGAGTTCTTCCACCGCACCAATCTGGCCGTTCCCTCCGGAAAGCGCGCCGCCGGCCTGCGGCTCGAAGCGACCGACGGGCCGTTCGCGGCGGGCGAGGGCCCGCTCGTCACCGGCAGGACCATCGCCCTGCTCATGGCCCTGACCGGTCGCTCGGTCTACTGCGACGAGCTCGAAGGCGACGGAGCCGCCACGCTCCGCGAACGCTGCGACCCCAGGTGAGGGACCACCGGCGTTCCACACGTCCGAGACGACCTCACCGCGCACGCCGCCCGGCGTCTGCTCGCACCCGCCCGCGTTCAACCGGACCCGGCTGACGCCGCCCGGTCCGCCGCCCCGCCCGCACCCGCCGCGCGACCAGAGTGACCCCAAGCTACTCCTGTTGCGGCGCAGGCATGTTGCGGAGGCTGGCTTCAGGGTGGAGCCGGGGGCGAGCACTACTGACTTCCAAGGGCCGATCGGCGCACACTGACACGGCCAGACCGCGCAAGGAGCGCCGACACCCTTGGAGGAACCATGATCCGACCCGAATCCCTGACCCGCCGAGCCGTGATCGGCGGCGCCGCGGCCGCCGTCGTCGCGGCCGCTTCGCCCAGTGCCGCGAACGCCGCACCATGCGGCATCCGCCAGCGCCAGATCGATGCGGCGACCGAGGACCTCGAGCCCGCGCTCATCGCGCTCCGCCGCGACCTCCACGCGAACCCCGAAGGCCCCGGGGAGGAGGAGCGGACGGCCGCGCTCGTCGCCGAGCACCTCGCCGCCGCGGGCCTGACCGTCCACCCCGGCATCGGCGGCCACGGTGTCGTCGGCGTGCTCGAAGGCGGTCGCCCCGGGCGGACCGTCGCCTACCGGGCCGACATGGACGCCGTCCCCGGCGCCGACCCGGTGAGCGGGAACCCCGCGGCCGAGCACCTGTGCGGGCACGACCTCCACACCGCGATCGGCGTCGGTGTGGCACAAGTGCTCGCGGGCCTGCGCCGGGAGCTGAGCGGCACCGTCGTGTTCTTCTTCCAGCCCGCCGAGGAGTCGCTGAAGGGCGCGCGGGCGATGATCGCCGAAGGCGTGATGGAGCGGTTCGCCCCCGAGGAGATCCACGGCCTCCACTGCGGCCCGTTCCCGCTGGGCGTCGTCGCCCTCACTCCGGGGTCGGGCCTGCCGGGCCAGGACCGGGGCCGGGTGGTGCTGACCGGTGCCGACGCCGCCGGGCGGGCCGAGCGGCTCGCCGCCGACATCGGCGCGCTGAACACGGTGCCGTTCCCGGAGACGTCGGACGACGTCGCACGGCTCATGGCCGACGTCCAGACCCCGGACGGGCCGCTCGCGGAGTTCATCTTCATGCGTGCCTTCCCCGGGGAGGACCCGACCGAGGATCGGGCGACCGTCGAGGTCGTGTACCGCTGCTGGCCCGAAGAGCGCCACACCGAGATCCGCGAAGCGGTCGGAGCCGCCGCGGCGGGCTACGGGGACGCGGAGGTCGAGTTCCCGACCGATCCGTTCCCGGCGATGGTCTGCCCCGAACGCGAGGCCCACGCCCTCGGGCGCCACCTGCGCCGCGCCACCGGCCGCGACTCGACCGCGGTCATGCACGCCGCGTTCCCGTTCAACGGCGAGGACTACGCGCTCTTCCTCGACGAGGTCCCCGGCACCTTCAGCTTCCTCGGGGTCCTGCGCCCGGGCGCCGACATCGTGACCGCCGCACCGCACTTCCCGACCTTCGACCCCGACGAGCGCGCGATCGGCCACGGCGTCCGCGCCATGGCCGGGTGGCTCGCCGTTCGCACCGCACGCCGCTGACGCGCGGGCATCCCGGCGGCCGTCGCCGACCGCGGACGGCGACAGGGGAGGCGGGCCGACCGGCCCGCCTCCCCTGCGCGGTCTCCTAGCGGTGCAGGTCGAAACGGTCGAGGTTCATGACCTTGACCCATGCGGCCGCGAAGTCCTTCACGAACTTCTCGGCGGCGTCGTCGCTGCCGTAGACCTCGGCGAGGGCCCGCAGCTCGGAGTTCGAGCCGAACAGCAGGTCCACGCGGGTGCCGGTCCACTTGATCTCGCCGGTGGCGTCGTCGTGGGCCTCGTACGTCGAGTCGTCGGCGACCTTCCAGGTCACGCCCGGCGCCAGCAGGTTGCGGAAGAAGTCGTTCGTCAGCTGCCCGGGGCGGTCGGTGAACACGCCGTGCGGGGCGCCCTCGTAGTTCGCGCCCAGGACGCGCAGGCCGCCGACGAGGACGGTCATCTCCGGGGCGGTCAGCGTGAGCAGGTTCGCCTTGTCGACCAGCAGGAACTCCGCGGGGATGCGGTGGCCCTTGCCGAGGTAGTTGCGGAACCCGTCGTGGGTCGGCTCGAGCGGCGCGAACGAGTCCGCGTCGGTCTGCTCCTCGGTCGCGTCGACGCGGCCGGGCGCGAACGGCACCTCGATGTCGAACCCGGCGTCCTTGGCCGCCTTCTTGACCGCGACGGTGCCGCCGAGGACGATCAGGTCGGCCAGCGAGACGCGCTTGCGGTCGAGCTGCGCCGAGTTGAACGCCTCCTTGACCTCCTCGAGTTTGCCGAGCACGAGGCCGAGCTTGTCGGGCTCGTTCACCGTCCAGCCGCGCTGCGGCTGGAGGCGGATGCGGGCGCCGTTGGCGCCGCCGCGCTTGTCGCTGCCGCGGAACGAGGACGCCGCGGCCCACGCGGTCGAGACGAGCTGCTGCACGGTCAGGCCCGAGTCGAGGATCCGCGCCTCCAGGTCGGGGATGTCGGCCTCGGTGATCGGGTCGTGGTCGGCCTCCGGCAGCGGGTCCTGCCAGATCAGGTCCTCTTCGGGGACCTCGGGGCCGAGGTAGCGGACCTTCGGGCCCATGTCGCGGTGGGTCAGTTTGAACCAGGCGCGCGCGAACGCGTCCGCGAACTCCTGCGGGTTGTCCTTGAAGCGGCGCGAGATCGGCTCGTAGACCGGGTCGAACCGCAGCGACAGGTCCGTGGTGAGCATCGTCGGCTGGTGCTTCTTGGTCGGGTCGTGCGCGTCCGGGACGGTCCCGGCGCCGCCGCCGTCCTTCGGCCGCCACTGGTGGGCGCCGGCGGGGGACTTGAACAGCTCCCATTCGTGGCCGAACAGGATCTCGAAGAAGCTGTTGTCCCACTGGGTCGGCGTGTTGGTCCAGATGCCCTCGAGGCCGGAGGTGATGGCGTCGCCGCCCTTGCCGGTCCCGTAGGTGCTCTTCCAGCCCAGGCCCTGCTCCTCGAGCGCGGCGCCCTCGGGCTCGGCGCCGACGTGCTCGGCCGGGCCGGCGCCGTGGGTCTTGCCGAAGGTGTGGCCGCCCGCGATGAGCGCGACGGTCTCCTCGTCGTTCATGGCCATGCGCGCGAAGGTCTCGCGGATGTCGCGGGCCGCCGCGATCGGGTCGGGCTCGCCGTTCGGGCCCTCGGGGTTGACGTAGATCAGGCCCATCTGCACCGCGGCGAGCGGGTTCTCCAGCTCGCGGTCGCCCGAGTAACGGGCGTCGCCCAGCCAGGTGGTCTCCGGGCCCCAGTACACGTCCTCGTCCGGCTCCCACACGTCCTCGCGGCCGCCGGCGAACCCGAACGTCTGGAAGCCCATGGACTCCAGCGCCACGTTCCCGGCCAGGATCATGAGGTCGGCCCAGGACAGGCGCTGGCCGTACTTCTGCTTGACCGGCCACAGCAGGCGGCGGGCCTTGTCGAGGTTGCCGTTGTCGGGCCAGGAGTTCAGGGGTGCGAAGCGCTGCTGGCCGGAGCCGGCGCCGCCGCGGCCGTCGCTGATGCGGTAGGTGCCCGCGCTGTGCCAGGCCATGCGGATGATGAGCGGGCCGTAGTGCCCGAAGTCGGCCGGCCACCAGTCCTGCGAGGTCGTCAGGACCTGCTCGATGTCGGCCTTGACCGCGTCGAGGTCGAGCGACAGGAACGCCTCGCGGTAGTCGAAGTCCTCGCCGAGGGGGTTGCCCTCGGCCGGGTTCTTGGCCAGGAGCCGCAGGTTGAGCCGGTCCGGCCACCAGCCGCGGTTCCCGCCGCCCTGCGCCGGGACGGGCGCCCGACCGTGCGCGACGGGGCACTTCGACTCGGCCCCCGCGTCCGGGTCGTGGACGATGGCCTCGTGGTCCTGAGACATGAAAAAAGTTCCCTCCTCGATCGCCGGGGGCCCCGAACCCCTGCCAGGGCGGCCCTACACCGGGTCTAAACAACAACTTACTCGCAGTTTAGACAGAGTCTAAATCGGGGCCGTCCGTCGGGCCGCAATTCGGTTGTGCCCGAACATCGCGTCGCGGTTGAATGGCCGCCATGGAACCAGCAGCGGCAGCGGCCGCACTCGGCCTCGGCGACCTCCGCGGACCGGTCGGCATCCTCAAACGCGATGAACTGTCGCCCGTGTGGCGGCTCGAGACCGACTCCGGCGCGTGGGTGGTCAAGGCCATAGCGCCGCACGGCGACTACTGGTTCGACGACGTGGCGCAGACCGGGCGGCTGGAGGCCGCGGCCTGGCGGGCCGGCGTCGACATGGCCGAGCCGTTCTTCCCCGCCGGTGACGCGTCCGGCATGTGGGCGCCGGTCGGCGACGGTGTGCACGCCCGGGCCGCGCGATTCCTCGAAGGGGCGCCCGCCCCCGCCCCCGTCCCGCCGCACCTCGCCGAATGGGCCGGCGCGACCTTCGCGGCCCTCGAACGGCTCGCGATCGCCCCCGATCCGGACGGAGCCGGCGACTACGCCTTCCGGTTCCACCCCGAATCCGACTGGGACGAATGGCTCGGTCAGGCGCGGGACCTGGGCGTCCTCGACGCCGCCGGGGCCCGCGCGCTCAAGGACGCCGCGCTGCGGATCGCCGCCATCGGCGAAGCCGCCGTCGCCGCGAAGCCCGCCACGCTGGTCGTCCACGGCGACTTCAGCCACCTGAACATCATGGTGACCCCCGACGGCCCGAAGCTCATCGACTTCGACTCCGGCGGACCGAACGTGCCTTGGTGGGAGCTCGTCGCGATCGCCATCGAGATGGGCGCCCCCGGACTCGGCGTCATGGAGCCCGACCGGGCCAGCATCGACGCCTGCCTCGCCGGCTACGCCGCCGCGGGCGGCCGGATCCAGGACGCCGGCGAGTCGGCGTTCATCGGCATCCTCGCCGGCCGCCTGTCCTCGGCCGCGTGGCAGCTGTGGATGGCCTGCGGCCACCGCGGCGGCAGCGCCGAGCAGCAGGCGCAGTTCGGGCGGGACCTGCGCGGCTCCGTCACCGCCCTGACCACGATGCTCGACGCGGTCCCGACCTGGGCGACCTGGCTCAAAGGCTGACCGGGCTCGAAGGCTGACCAGCGGCGCCGACCGCGCCGGCTCATGGTCCTCGGCGATCGTCGCCCACGACACCGGTTCCCCAGGCCCACGCGGCGATTCCCACCCGGTTGCGCGTGCCGAGCTTGCGCTGAATGGCGGCGACGTGGTTCTTGACCGTGCCTGGAGCGAGCGACAGCTCGGCGGCGATCTCGGCGTTCGTCTTGCCGTGCGCGAGGATGCGGGCGATCTCGATCTCCCGTTCCGTCAGCCCGGGGGCGGCCCGCTCCTTCGGCGAACCGCCGCGCCCCCGCAAATGGCGCAGCAGGCGGACCGTGATCTGCGGGCTGATGAGGGTGTCGCCGACCGCGGCCGCGCGGACCGCCGCCGTGAGCAGGGCGGGACCGGAGCGCTTCAGGAGGAAGCCGCACGCGCCGTGGTACAGCGCCGAGTGGACGTACTCGTCGAGGTCGAACGTGGTGACGATGACGACCGGTATCGGGTCGGCGACCTCTGGTCCGGCGAGCCGGCGGGTCACCTCGAGTCCGTCCATCCGCGGCATCCGGATGTCGACCAGTGCCACGTCGGGCCTGAGGTGGCGGGCCTGGTCGACGGCCGAGGCGCCGTCGGCCGCCTCGGCGACCACGGCCATGTCCGGCTCGGCGTCGATGATGATGCGGAACGCGCCCCTGACCTCTGCCTGGTCGTCGGCGATCAGCACGCGAATCGGGGTGCTACCCATGGTGCTCCGGACGGTGCGTCGAAACCGGCAGGAACGCCGTGACCTGCCAGCCGGTCGGTTCGGCCGGGCCTGCCGCGAGCGATCCCCCGAGGGTCCTCGCCCGCGCGGTGAGCCCTGCGAGGCCCAGACCGCTGCGGCGCGGGGCCGGCGCCGATCGCGGTCCAGGACCGTCGTCGGCGACCGTGATCGCGATCCCGGAGGCGGTGCGGTGCACTGCCACGTCCACGCGCTGCGCCCGGTTCGCGTGCCGGCGCACGTTGGTGAGCGCCTCCACGACGATCCGATACGCCAGGCCCGTGATCTCGCCGGGCAGCGCCTCGAGATCCGGGTCGAGGTCGAGGCGCACCTGCGCGGCACCGGCGGCCGAGAACCTCGCCGCGAGTCCGGGGAGGTCGGTCAGCGCCGGCACCAGGGACCGGAGATCGCCGACCTCGGCGTCGTGGAGCGCATGCACGGCGCGGTCCATGGACGCCATGGCCCGTTCCCCGCTGTCCGCGATGGACCGGAACGCGTCCGCCGCGGCGGCCGTGTCCCGTTCGATGAGGATCTGGCCGGCGTGCGCCTGCGCCAGCATGGCGCTGATGTCGTGCGCGACGAAGTCGTGCAGGTCGCGGGCGAGCTGGAGGCGCTGGACGCTCCGCGCCTCGGCCACGGCCCGGATCCGGCGCTCGTCCAGTGCTCGCAGGTAGAGGCCGACGGTCGCCCCCAGCGCGCCCGCCAGTGCCCACACCGCCAGCCCGGCCAGCATCTCCGGTTCCCACGGGCCCGACGTGAATCGCAGCAGCCATGCCGGGACGGCCAGTCCGGCCGCCGCGGCGGCCGCCGCACTCCCGGTGCTCCGAGGGGCGACCCGCACCGTCACCGCGATCAAGGCGAGCAGCGCCGAGGATTCGGCCACCGCCCACACTGTCGCGGCGCGGGCGTGCTCCGCGTACGTCGCATCCATGAGGATCATGCCCGCGGTCGCCGTCAACGAGACCACCGCGACGGCGCCGGTGACGCACACCGTCGCGCCATGCGCACGGGGCCCCGCGACCATCACTGCGAGAGCGCCCGCCACGGCCGTCGCCGCCGGTACGGTCATCCAGGCGCTGAAGAACGGCGTCATGCCCAGTCCGGCCGCCGCCACCCCCGTGGCGGCGACGACCGCGGCACGTACTCGCCAGTGCGGTCCTTCACGCATCGAGCTGCCCTGTCGCCACCGCTCGACTCTATCCGCATCCGGACGGCCCGGCCCATGCCCAACGGCACAGGCGTAGCGGTTCCGCCGGACGAAATCGCTGCACAACGGCACATGCGCCGGACCTCGCCGAACGTCCACAATTACGCATGACCATGAGCACCTCGGACGCTGAAGCCGAGCACCGCAAGAGAACCGCCACGAACTGGCCACAATGGATCGGATACGTCACGGCCGTGTGGTCCGGCGCCTACGGCCTGCTGGGCCTTTCCTGGGCGCTGGGCGGCGCCGCCTTCCCGTTCGGTGAGGAGAACACGCTCCTCGCCGGCGCCGAGCCGGAGCCGACGGGATGGGCGGCGGCATCGCTGGGCCTGCTCGGAGCCGTGATCGCGGTGGCGATGAGCCGCCCGCGGCCGCGGCGCCGACTGGTCGGCCCGACCGCGTTCGCCTGGACGCTGGCCGCGGGCCTGACGGTCCTGATCCCCGACTCCCGGCCGATGATCGCCCTCATCCGCGCGCCCATGATGCTGATCGGAACGCCACTGGGCCTGGTCCCCGACGACCTCACGGCCGCGGACTACTTCTCCGCGTTCCTGCCCTGGCCGGTCGTCAACCAGCTCGTGCTGATGGCGGGCGGCCTGCTGTGGGCGGGAACCGCCGTCGCCCACCGGCGGCGGCTCGACGACGCGTGCCGGCGCTGCGGGCGATCCGACCGGGAGGCGTCCCGGTGGACCTCGCCGGCGGCCGCCGCTCGATGGGGCCGCTGGGCCGTCGCGGTCGCCGTCGCCGTGCCGGTCGGGTACGCCGCCACGAGGTGGGCGTGGGCGCTCGACATCCCGCTCGGGGTGCCCCAGGAGGGCCTGGACGAGCTGGAGGCCGAAAGCCCGGGCATCTGGTGGGCCGGCGCCCTGCTCGCGACGCTGGCGCTCGGCGGCGCGGTGCTCACGCTGGGCCTGGTCCAGAAGTGGGGCGAAGTGTATCCGCGCTGGATGCCGGGGCTGCGGGGCCGGACGGTGCGCCCGCGCACGGCGATCGTCCCGGCTTCGGTGATCGCCCTCCTGATCACCTCGACCGGGCTCTCCTATGTCCGCCACTACACCCTCGGGGGCGCCGACATCGCCTGGGACTCCTGGGCGATGTACGTCCCGCAGCTGTTCTTCCCCCTGTGGGGCGCCGGGCTCGGCGCGGCCGCCCTCGCGTATCACCTGCGTCGGCGCCGCCGGTGTCCCTCCTGCGGACTCGGTTGAGGGAACCCGGCCGGACAGCCGTCCGAACCGGACGACTTCGGCCCCTTCAGGGGTCGAGCGTCCCGGGCGGCCGCCGTCCGGCCGGGTCCGCTCGCCGCACCGGCGCTCAGTCCTGCGGCCCGCCGCCTCCGGGGACCACCAGGCCCGTCTCGTACGCGACGACCACCGCCTGGGCCCGGTCGCGAAGCCCGAGTTTGGCGAAGATCCGGGCGACGTGGGTCTTGACCGTGGCCTCGCTCAGCGTCAGCCGCTCGGCCAGTTCGCCGTTCGACAGGCCCCGCCCCAGGAGCCCGAGGACTTCCAGCTCCCGCGGCGTCAGCTCCCGCAGGCGGCCGTGGGCCGCGGCCGCGCCCGGCGGCTGCTCGGCCGCGAACCGCTCCACGAGGCGGCGGGTGATCGACGGCGCGAGCAGGGCGTCCCCGGTCCCCACCAGCCGCACCGCGGCGGCCAGGTGCTCGGCCGTGACGTCCTTGAGCAGGAACCCGCTCGCCCCCGCCGCGAGCGCCGCGTACACGTACCGGTCGAGGTCGAAGGTCGTCAGCATGATCACCCGGCACGAGGGCGTGAGCGCGAGGATACGCCGCGCCGCCTCCAGTCCGTCCATATTGGGCATTCGGATGTCGAGGAGCACCACGTCCGGGACGAGCCGGCGCACCGCCGCGACGGCCTCGGCACCGTCCGCGGCCTCGCCCACCACCTCGATGCCCCGCGCCGTCAGGATCATCCGGAAGCCCGCCCGCACCAGCGCCTGGTCGTCGGCGACCAGCACCCGCGGCCCGCCGCTCACGGCCGCCCCAGCGGCAGCCGCGCCCGCACCCGGAAACCGCCGCCGAGCCGCCGCCGCGCGTCGAGGTCGCCGCCGTACACGCCCACGCGCTCCCGCAGCCCCACCAGCCCCCGGCCCGCGCCCGGCCGGTCCGCACGCGGCGGGCGGTCGCCGGTGAGGACGCTCGGCCCGCCGTTGAGCACCTCCACGCGCAGCGAGCGGTCGCTGTAGCGCACCGTCACCTGCGCCTGCGAGCCCTCGGCGTGCTTGAGCGCGTTCGTCAGCGCCTCCTGCACGATCCGGTACGCCGTCACGTCGATCCCCGGCGGCAGCGCCCGCGGCGACCCCGAGATCCGCACCTCCACCGGCAGCCCCGCGAACGCGAACCGGTCGACCAGCGAATCGAGCCGGTCCAGTCCCGGCTGGGGACCCAGCCCGGTCCCGTCGTCCTCGCCGCCCTGCGCCGGTGCGAGCACGCCCAGCAGGTGCCGCAGCTCGGTCAGCGCCGAACGGCCGGCCTCCTCGACCGCGGCCATCGCCTCCGCGGCCGCCTCGGGCATCGCCTGGAGCACCTCGCGCGCGGCCGCGGACTGGACCACCATCAGGCTCACGTTGTGGCTCACGATGTCGTGCAGCTCCCTGGCGATCCGCTCCCGCTCGGCGCCGACGGCCACCCGGGTCGCGTTCGCCCGCTCCCGCTCGAGCAGCCACCGCTGCTCCTCCAGCGCCTTCCGGTGCGCCAGACGGGAACGCAACAGCGCCGCGCCCAGCGCGACCGCGCACGCCGACGCGAGGATCGCTCCGAATGTCCACACCGGTCAAGTCTCGCAGGCCCGCTCCCGGCCGCGCATCGGTCGCGGGGTCCACGCCCGTACATCGCCGGGATGACCCGCCTGCGAACATGCCTCCCGCGACCGATGCGACCGCCCCGCGCCCGGCCGTACGTTGACGGCATGAACGATGCGACCGACCCCCCTCCCGTCCTGGTCGAACTCGACCGGCTCCGCAAGGAGTACGGCGACACCACCGCCCTGGACGACGTCTCCCTCACCATCCGCCGCGGCGAGGCCCTCGCCGTCATGGGGCCCTCCGGCTCCGGCAAGTCCACGATGCTCAACATGATCGCGGGCCTCGACCGACCCACCTCCGGGACGGTCACCGTCGACGGCAAGGAGATCGGCGGTCTCGACGAGACCGGCCGCTCCCTGTTCCGCCGCCGCACCATCAGCATGATCTTCCAGTTCTTCAACCTCCTCGACGACCTCACCGTCCTCGACAACGTGGCCCTGGCCGCCCAGCTCGCCGGCGCCCGCGCCCCGCAGGCCCGCAAGCGCGCCCTCGACCTGCTCGACGAACTCGGCATCGCCGACCGGCGCGACCTGTACCCGGCCACGCTCTCCGGCGGCGAGCGCCAGCGCGCCGCCGTCGCCCGCGCCCTGGTCAACCGCCCGGCCCTGCTCCTGGCCGACGAGCCGACCGGCGCCCTCGACAGCCAGGCGGGGGAGCAGGTCATGGACCTTCTCATCGACCTCAACCAGATCGGCCAGACCCTCCTGATCGTCACCCACGACCCGAACCTGGCCGTCCGCTGCGCCGGCCGCATCGTGGAGTTCGCCGACGGGCGCATCGTCGGCGAGCGCACCCTGGAGCGCGCGTCGTGAGCGCCGTCTGGTCGGTCGTGCGCGCGGCGGTGCGCCGACGCCGCTTCCAGACCCTCGCCATCGCACTCGTCGTCCTGTTCTCGAGCGCGACCGCCGTGGCCGCGCTGGCCCTCCTCGCGGCCTCCTCCGAACCGTTCGACCGGGTCTTCGCCGAGCAGCGCAGCGCCCACGTGACCGTCACCTTCGACGCCGCGCTGGCCTCCGACGCCGACGTGGCCGCGACCGCCGGCCTCGAGGGCGTCTCGGCCGCGGCCGGACCCTTCGGGCAGATCGCCACCGTCCTCGAGCTGCCGGGCGAGCACGGCGTCCAGCTCCCGGTCACGATCGCGGGCCGGGACGATCCGGGCGGGCCGGTCGACCGCGTCGACCTGCGCGAGGGCCGCTGGGCGGAGGCCCCTGGCGAGATCGTGCTGAGCAGCGCGTTCGCCGACCAGGGCAGCTCGGCGTCGCCGTTCCAGGTCGGCACCGATCTCACCGCCTCGGACGGCACCGGCTTCACCGTAGTGGGCTTCGCCTCCAGCTTCGGCCGGACCGCCGGCGCCTGGGTCACCGCCGACCAGATGGCCGCCATGGGCCCCACCGCGACCCAGATGCTGTACCGCCTCACCGAGCACGAGACCGACGCCGACATCGACGAGGCCCTGGCCGCGATCACCGCCGCCGTGCCCGCCGACGCGTTCACCGGCGCCCAGTCCTACCTCGCCCTCAAAGAGGACGTCTCCGCGGAGCTCGGCATCTTCCTGGTGCTGCTCACCGTGTTCGGGATCCTGGGGCTCGCCGTGGCGGTCCTCATCGTCGCCAACGTGGTCGGCGGCGCGGTGGTCTCGGGGCTGCGCCACATCGGCATCCTCAAGGCCCTCGGCTTCACGCCGCGCCAAGTGGTGCTGGTGTACCTGGCGATGGTGTCGCTCCCGGCGCTCGCCGGCGCCGCGATCGGCACCGTGCTCGGGCACCTGCTGGCGACGGGCGTCATGGCCGACACGTTCCGCGACGCCGGGCTCGGGTCCCCTACGGTCAGCCCGTGGGCTGACGCCGCCGCGTTCGCGGGGATGCCGCTGCTGGTGGTCCTGGCCGCGCTGGCGCCCGCGCTGCGCGCCCACCGGCTCTCGGCAGCCGAGGCGATCAGCGCGGGCGGCGCGCCCCGCAGCGGGCGCGGCCTGCGCGTGCAGCGGCGGCTCAGCGGGACGCCGCTGCCGCGCTCGGTGAGCCTGGGTCTGGGGCTGCCGTTCGCGCGGCCCGGCCGCACCGCGCTGACGGCCGCGGCCGTGGTGCTCGGGGTGACGACCGCGACCTTCACGGCCGGCCTGGCCGCGTTCGCGACCGAGGTCGACGCCATGATCCAGCGGCACGAGGCCGCCGAGGTCGAGGTGCTGGGCGGCCCGGGCGGTCCCGCCGCAGAATCGGGGACCGCCCTGGGCGACCGGGAGACCGAGGCGCTGCTGGCGGGCATGGAGGACGTGTCGAATGTGACGGCGAACCTGCGGATGCCGGTGTCGGCGCTCGGCTTCGCGAAGACGCCGACGCTGTGGTTCATCCGCGGCGACTCCTCTGACATGGGGTTCGACGAGCAGCTCGTGGACGGCCGCTGGCTCGGCGCACCCGGCGAGGCCGTGGTCTCCTCGAAGCTCGTCCACCAGAACGGCGTGGAGCCCGGGGACGAGATCACCCTCGAACTCGACGGCCGCACCGCGACCGTGTCGGTCGTCGGCGTCGTCATGGGCAGCGGCACCGGCACCGTCTACACCGACTGGGGCATCCTGACCGGCCTGGCTCCGGACGTCGAGGGCCTGGGGCAGCCGATCGTCTACGAGGTCGCGCTCGAGTCCGGGACCGACCCGGCCGCGTTCCTGGCCGCCGTCGAGGACGAGGGCCTGTTCGGGCAGACCACGCGGCAGTCGGACGCGACCGGCATCGCCGTGGTCGCCCTCGCCACGGCCTTCGCGCTGATGCTGGGCGCGGTCGCGGCCCTCGGGGTCTTCAACACCGTCGCCCTCGACGCCCGCGAGCGCCGCCGCGACCTGGCGATGCTCAAGTCGATCGGGATGACCCCGCGGCAGGTCGAGGCGATGATGGTGACGTCGATGGCGGCCCTCGGCGTGATCGGCGGCCTCGCCGGCATCGGCCTCGGGGTGCTCGCGCACCGGCAGGTCATGCGCCTGGCCGCGGCGGCCTCGCAGATCGACATGCCGGACTCGCTGCTGCGGACCTGGAACGCGCCGCTGCTCGTGCTCCTGGCGCTCGCGGGGCTCGCGATCGCGGTCGCCGGGGCCTACCTGCCGGCGCGCCGGGCCGCCCGCCTGACCATCGCCGAAGCGCTGCGCAGCGAATGATCGCGGCGCCGGGTTCCGGCGCCGCCGTCACGCGCGGTCCCCGCCGTCCTCGGCGGGGACCTTCGGCTTGCGGGCGGCGGGGGAGCAGATGAGGGCGACCGCGACCAGGACGAGGACCACGAGGAACGCCTTGCGCAGGCCGACGCTGTCGCCGAGGAGGCCGATGAGCGGCGGGCCGACGAGGAACGCCAGGTAGCCGATGGTGGCGACGGCGGCGACGTTCGCGGTGGCCTTGCGCGGGTCGTCGGCGGCGGCGGACATGCCGACGGGGAAGCCGAGCGAGGCGCCCAAGCCCCACAGGACCGATCCGGCGATCGCGATCGGCGCGGTCGGGCCGATGATCACCAGCAGGAGCCCGGCGAACGCCAGGAACGCCGACCCGGCCAGGACCGGGACGCGCCCGAACCGGTCGAGCGCGGCTCCGCCGAACATCCGCCCGGCGGTCATGGCGGTGACGAACACGGCGAAGACCGCGGCCCCGCCGGGGTTGGTCAGGCCGTAGCCGTCGACCATCGCCAGACCGAGCCAGTCGTTCGCGGTGCCCTCGGTGAAGGCCATGCCGAGGATGATGAGGCCGATGAGGAGGATCCGCGGGTCCGTCCAGGCGGACAGTCGGGTGCGCCAGCCGGCGGCCGTCCCCGGCTCGTGCGGCTCCTCGGCGGGCTGGAGGTACCGGACCACCCAGAGGTCGACGGCGATGACCAGGGCGCCGGTGACGCCGAGGTGGGCCGCGACGGGGATGCCGAGCTGCTCGGTCAGGGCGCCGCAGCCGGCGCCGAGCATGGTGCCGACGCTGAACCCGGCGTGGAACATCGGCATCAGGGTCTTGCCGATGCGCCGCTCGTTGGCCGCGCCGGCGACGTTCATCGCCACGTCGAGGACCGAGTTGCCCGCGCCCGAGACCATGAGGGCGGCGAACAGGAGCCAGAAGTTCGGGACGAAACCGGCGATGAGCCCGGCACCGATGAGCCCGACGGCCGCGGTCGCCAGGAACCAGCGGATCGCCCGGTTGACGCCCAGGTGCGTGATCACGTGGCTGGAGGCGACGAGCCCGAGGATCGCGCCCCCCGAGAGCCCGAGGATGAGGACCCCCATCTCCTGCGTCGAGGCCCCGAGGATGTCGCGGATGTTCGGCACCCGCGCCGCCCAGTTGGCGAACACGAACCCCGACAGCGCGAAGATCGTGAACACGGCGTTGCGCCAGCGCGTCAGGACGGGGTCGGTGCCGGGCGAGCGCTCGCGCACGGAGGATTCGGTCACGTCGGTCCAATCGAATGTTTCGGGCGTACGGGTGCCCGAGCGGGGCCGGGCACCGGACCAGCTTGCATCCGATCGGCCCGTTCGACAAACCATTTCGACAGGTGGAAGCCGGTTGACCGCTAAATATCACGGCGGGCGGGACCGGGCTAGGATGTCGCCCATGGACGTCCAGGGACTCTCGATCGGCGAGGTCGCCGAGGCCACCGGCCTGAGCGTGCACGCGCTCCGCTTCTTCGAGCGCGAGGGCCTGTTCCTGCGGGAGATCCCGCGCTCGGCCGCCGGGCGCCGGGTCTTCGACGAGACCGACGTCGACTGGATCGCGCTGCTCAACCGCCTGCGCGACTCGGGCATGCCGATCGCGACCATCCGCGAGTTCGCGGGCCTGGTGGCCGCCGGGCCCGGGAACGAGGCCGAGCGCCTCAAGGTCCTCCAGCGCCACGAGGCCGACGTGCGCGCCAAGATCGCCGAGCTCGACGCCTGCCTCCAGGTCGTCCACGCCAAGGTCGTGATCTACGAGGCCCGCGTCAACGCCGGTACGGCCGAAGGGGTCTGGTCCCCGCCGCGGTCCGGCTGACCGGGCGCCCCTCCGGCGGCGCCGCCCCTAATCCGACCTCCACTGAGCTCTGTCCGGATGCGGCGATCGCTGCCGTGCACCCGAGGGCTCGAACCCGGACCCCGGCATCGACAAGCCCCGGGACGTCGGCTTCACCTTGAACCAGGACACGGTGCCGTCGCGCATTCTTCTGGGCGCACCCGGGTACCCGGGTGCACCGAGGGGAGGAAAGCGCATGATGACCTGGATTCTGAGGAACATCGGAATCGCGATCGGCATGGCGCTCGTGCGGTACGTGCTGCGCGTCGCCAAACGCCGCCGCGCCCAGCGCTTGAACCGGGCCGCATCAAGCGGTCCGCCAGTGTGAAACCGGCTTCAGCGGGTACACACCAGACACCTCAGCCCATCGAAAAGGGAGGCAGAGATGTCACATGCACACGCGGGGGCGACGCCACGGGGACGTGCGCCGGTGCAGAAAGCGACGATGTTCGTCGCCCTGGTGTTCGTACTGGTGGGCCTGCTCGGGTTCGTCCCGGGGATCACCACCGACTACGACTCCATGACATTCGCCGGCCACCACTCGTCGGCCGAGCTCTTCGGCATCTTCGAGGTGTCGGTGCTCCACAACCTCGTCCACCTGCTGTTCGGGGTCGTCGGCTTCCTGATGGCCCGGTCCGTGAGCGGATCGGTCACCTATCTCATCGTCGGCGGCGCGATCTACTTCGTGCTGTGGCTGTACGGGCTGCTCATCGACCTCGACTCGAGCGCGAACTTCGTGCCGGTCAACGACGCCGACAACTGGCTCCACCTGATCCTGGCCGTCGGCATGATCGGCCTCGGAGCCGCGTTCGCCCGGAGCGCCCGGCGCTGACGCACCGCCACCTGCCATTCCCAACGCAACGAACCTGGAGGTTCCAACATGATCGGTTTCATCGTCGCCGGACTCATCATCGGCGCGCTGGCGCGCCTGATCAAGCCCGGTAAGCAGTCGCTCGGCATCCTCGCCACCCTGCTCCTCGGACTCGTCGGATCAGTGATCGGCGGGACCATCGCGAACCTGCTCGGCACCGGCGACATCTGGGAGCTGAACGTCCTCGGCTTCGTGGTCGCGGTGATCGCATCGGTGCTGCTCATCGGTGTCGCCGAGGCCATCGCCTCGCGGAGCCACCGCAGCACGGCCCACTAGCGGGCCGCTCGACGTCGCCGAGGCCGCGCCCTTCGAGGGCGCGGCCTCAGCCGCGCCTGCGGCCCCGCGCCTGGAACAGGACGGCCGTCGTCGCCACCGGCACCATCCGCACCGTCGCCCGGCGCTTGAGCGCCCACAGCGCCGCATCCACCATGGACGGACGGATGCCCTTGAGCTCCAGGGCCACTCCGTGCCGGGCGCACTCCTCCACGAGCACGCCGCGGTCCACCAGCAGCGCCGGGTCGTGGACGCCGCGCATCGCGATCCGCGGAACGCGTTCGGCCACCGTGATCGCCAGGAACCGGCACAGCGCCGTGGCCGCCAGCGTGTCGACCACCAGCAGGCCGCCCGGACGCAGCAGCCGGCACGCCTCCGCGACCGCGCGCGGCAGGTCCGGCACGTGCTCCAGGATCTCCCCGGCCACCACCACGTCCGCGCACCCGTCCGCCAGCGGCACCGCGAGCACGTCCCCGCGCACCGCCAGGACCCCGTGCAACCGGGCCCGCCGCAGCGACTCGAGCGACAGGTCCACCCCGATGTGCGTGTAGCCCTTGCCCTCCAGGTGCGGCGCCAGCAGCCCCGCCCCGCAGCCGAGGTCCACCAGCACCGCGCCGGGCCGCTCCGCGTCCGGGACCATCGCGCCGCGGGCCGCGGCCAGCCAGTGCAGCACCGCGAACACGCCCCGCGGCCGCCACCACTCGCCGGCGAGCCGGTCGTACAGGGCAGGATCGTTCGGAATGACACCGCGCGTCGCAGCGGCACTGCCGTCCGGGGCGGGTCTTCGGCTCTGGCGTCGCATACGGCCAGAGTGGCACACTGAGGCCCATGCTGACCCTCGCAAGGCCGGCCGCGGCGATGTGCAGGTCGCTCATCCAAGCGTCCCATCCGCTTCCGGCCCTCGCCGTCACCCTCGTCACCGCCGGCCTCGCCGTCTCCACCGGCCGCTCGATTCCCGGGATCGTCGCCGTCGCCGCCGCCGTCCTCATGGGACAGCTCTCGGTCGGCTGGCTCAACGACCTCGTCGACGCCCCCCGCGACGCCCAGGCCGAACGGGCCGGAAAGCCCATCGCCTCGGGGGAACTCCACCCCGCCGTCGTCAGCGCCGCCGTCGCCGTCAGCGCCCCCGCCGCCGTCCTCCTCACCCTCGCCACCGGCGTCCCCGCCACCCTCGCGCACCTCGCCGCCCTCATCTCCGCCTGGGCCTACGACCTGGGCGTCAAGTCCACGCCCTTCTCCGTGCTGCCCTTCGCCTTCTCCTTCGGACTCCTCCCCGCGATCGTCTCCCTCGGCGAACCCGGCTCCCCGTGGCCGCCGCTGTGGCTGACGGCGGCCGCGGCCGCACTCGGCTCCGGCGCCCACTTCGTGAACGTGCTCCCCGACCTCGACGCGGACGCCGCCACCGGCGTCCGCGGCCTCCCGCACCGCCTCGGCGCCGCACCCACCCGCTTCCTCGCCGCGGCCCTCGTGCTCACCGCCTCCGCACTGCTCGCGTTCGGCCCGCCCGGTCCGCCTTCGCCGCTGGTCCTCGCCGCCGTCCCGTTCGCCGCGGCCGTCCTCGCCGCCGGCCTCGCCCTCGGGCGCCGCCCCGGCTCGCGGGCGGCGTTCCACGCCGTGCTGCTCGTGGCCCTTGTCGACGTCGCCCTGCTCCTCCATACTGGGGTGCCCGCCGGCTGAGGGCCGCCCTGCGAACCAGTGCGTCCCAGGCCGACCGGGCCGCTCCAACCGGTTTCGGCATCCCGCCGCCGGGGCACAGCGGTCGGACGGCCGGCGCGCCCCGCGCGCGGCCGCGTCCGCCGACCCGAGGAGTGAGCGCCCATGCCAGCACCGACCGAGTCCAGAGGCGGCGAAGCCCTCGCGCTGGCGCGCGAACTGGCGCCGCGGTTCGCCGATCGCGCTGCGGAGCATGACGAACGGGGCCGGTTCCCCGAAGCCGACTTCGCGGAGCTGCGCGAGGCCGGACTGACCGGGCTCATGGTCCCCGCCCGCCTGGGCGGGTTCGGCGCCTCCTTCGCCGAGTACGCGGCCGTCGCGGCGGCCCTGGCGCGCGGCGCGGGCTCGACGGCCCTCATCTTCAACATGCACGCCTCGGTGACCGGGGCGCTCGCCCAGACCCCCGAGCACCTGGTGCGCGCGCTCGGCGCACCCGAGAGCTTCTTCGCCGCCAGGGACAAGGCCCTCGAAGCTGCCGCCGGCGGCGCGCTCTACGGGGTCGCCATGAGCGAGCGCGGCGGCGGCTCCCGGCTCTCGCGGACCACGACCTCCTACCGCCGCTCAGGGGACGGCTTCCGCATCACCGGCGCCAAGGCGTTCGTGTCCGGCTCGGGCCACGTGGACGCCTACCTGGTGACCGCCCGCGACGCCGACTCCGAGGAGCCGCTGGTCTCGCACTTCCTCGTCCCCGCCGGGGACGGCATCCGCGTCGAGGAGACCTGGGACTCGCTCGGCATGCGCGCCACCGGCAGCCACGACGTCCACTTCGACGTCGAGGTCGGCCCCGAAGCGCTCCTCGGCGGCGTCGAAGGGCTCGCGCTGCTGCTCGCCGAGGCGATGCCGCAATGGCTCGTGGCCTCCTACGCCGCGGTCTACACCGGGGTCGCGCACGCGGCCGTCGACGCCGCCGCCGACCACGTCAGGGGCCGCGGCCTCGACGCCCTCGCGCCGGTCCGGGCCCGGATCGGCCGCGCCGAGGCCGCCGTCGCCGCGGCCGAACTCGTGGTCGCCGAAGCCGCGCGGCGCATCGACGCCGACCCCGGCGACGACACGACCAACCGGTGGGTGTGGCGCGCCAAGCTCATCGCCGGCGACACCGCGTTCCAGGTCGCCTCCTCGCTCCTCGAAGCGGCCGGGACCTCGGCCTCGCGGCGCGGCCACCCGCTCGAACGGCTCTACCGGGACGCCCGCTGCGGCGCCCTTCAACCGGCCACATCGGACGTCTGCGCCGACTGGCTCGGCGCGGCCGCCCTCGGCGGCGACCCCGACCGCGACACGGCGGTCCCGCGGTGGTGAGCGCCCGCGTCGCCGGGATCGGCACCGCCCTGCCGCCGCAGTACGAGCAGCAGCGGCTGTGGGACGACGTCTTCCGCAACCACTTCGGCGGCAGCCGCATCGCCGGGCGCATGTTCGACACCGCCGGGGTCGAGCGCCGGCACTCCTCGACTCCGCCGTACGAACTCGCCGTCGCCGCCGAGTGGTCCACAGAGGAGCGGATGCGCCGGTACGCCGAGCGCGCCCCCGCCCTCGGCCTGCGCGCCGTCCGCCAGGCCCTCGCCGCCGCCGGCACCGCGCCCGACGAGATCGGGCTCCTCGCCGTCGCCACCTGCACCGGCTACGGGACCCCGGGCACCGACATCGACCTCGCCGAGGCGCTCCCGCTGCGCGCCGACGCCCGGCGGCTCCTGGTGGGCCACATGGGATGCCACGCCGCGATCCCGGCCCTCGGCGCGGTCGCCGACTACGTCGCCGGCCACCGGCGTCCCGCGGTCCTCCTCTGCGTCGAACTCACCTCGCTCCACGTCCAGCCCGGCACCCGCGACATCGACCAGGCCGTGGTGCACGCGCTGTTTAGCGACGCCGCCGCAGCGGTCGTGCTCCGTCCCGACGCCGAGCGCCCGCGCCTGCGCGTGGTCGACGTCGCCGCCCGCACCGACACCGCCCGCCGCGGCCACATGACCTGGCGCGTCACCGATCTCGGCTTCCGCATGGGCCTGTCGCCGGAGGTCCCCGACGCGCTCGCCGAGCACGTCGGCCCCCTGGTGAAGGACCTGCTCGCCCGGCACGGCCTCGACCGCTCCGAAGTGGCCGCCTGGGCGGTGCACCCCGGCGGTCCCCGCGTCCTCGACGCCGTCGCCGAGGGCCTCGACCTCGGCCCCACCGCACTCGATCCGTCCCGGCGGGTCCTGGCCGACCACGGCAACTGCTCCTCCGCGACCGTGCTCCTGGTCCTCGACGAGATCCTCCGCACCGGCCCGCCCGACGGCCCGATCGTCATGCTCGCCTTCGGCCCCGGCCTGACGCTGTACGCGGCGCTGCTCGACGGGCCTTGAACGCTCGGCGGACCCGCGGTCATCGCGACGACCCCGGGCGCGGCTACCGGCCCGGCTGACCGCCGCCGCGGCCGCGTCCCGGGAGGCGGGCGCGCAAGGTGAGCTTGCGGGCGACCAGCGACGCCGAGCCGGTGATCGCGGTGATGTTGAACGCCATCTGGACGCACAGGACCGCCCGAGCGACCTGGCCTTGCGCGTGCACGTCGCCGAAGCCGACGGTCAGCAGCGTGCTCATCGCGAAGTACAGGCCGTCGACGCGGGTCTCCAGGCCCGTGAACTCGCCGGGCCGGTGCACGGCGAGGGCGAAGTCGACGAGCGCGAACAGCAGGACCCCGGCGACGATGCCGACGATGAGCGCGCCCAGCGGCGCGCGCGGGTCGCGCAGCTGCCGCACCGCCTGCCAGCGGATGGCGACCGCGAGCACCACCAGCATGGCGGCCGTGGCGACCCAGCGGACGACCAGCGACACCGCGCCGGCATCGCGGATCGGCACGACCGCGTACGCGACGGCGAGCGCGGCGCAGGCGATCGCGTACCTCGCCGGCGCGGGCATCCTCGGCCGGTTCATGCCGCCGCCTCCGCGGTCCGCGGCCGTTCGAGGACCTGCCCGGTCGCGAACGCGACCACGACCGCGATGAGCACGACCGGCGCCATCGGCGCCGCGTCGGCGCCCAGCAGCAGCGTCACGAGCACCGCCGCCGAGACCGGCAGGGGCAGGATCGCGGCGGTCGCCGCGGCCATTCCGACCGCCAGCGCGGGGACGCTCCCGAACCCGGGCAGGGCGCCGAGCAGCACGCCGGCGGCGGCGCCGAGGAACAGGCCGGGGAAGATCGGCCCGCCGCGCAGCGCCGCCAGCGACATCGCGTACGCGACGCCCTTGCACGCGATCAGTGCGATGAGCGCGCCCGCGCCGAATCCGGCCGGGTCGGTGCTGAGCCGCGCGAGCGAGTCCTGCCCGGAGAGGACGACTTCGACGGGGGATCGGCCCGTCGCCAGCGCGTACGCGCCGGCGCACACCGCGGTGACGAGGCCCGCGGCGACGGCGAGGGCTGTCGGGCGGCGCTCGGCGAGTGGGACGAGCCGGTGCCCGAGCGCATGGATCTGCTTGACGCCCAAGGCGATCGCGGCGGCCGCGGGGACGGTCCACAGCAGGTCGGCCAGGTGCAGGGCCGCGGGTTCGAGCCCGGGGAGGTGCAGCGACGACACCGGCAGCCCCGTCCAGTCGCCGAGGCCGGTGAACACGAGCGCGCCCACGCCCGCCGACAGCAGGCACGGCAGGACCACGCGGGTCGGCTTCGCTCCCGAGGAGGCGACGGCCTCGAGGACGAACACGGCCGCGATGAGGGGGCCGCCGAAGACCACCGCGATGGCCGCGGCCGAGCCGGCGACGCCGAGGACGGCCGCTTCGGGCGTCCCGTGCCGGGGACCCCGGCGCCGCGCCAGCAGCAGCGCGGTCGCGCCGCCGACGGCCAGGAGCGGCGCCTCGGGGCCGAGCACGGCGCCGAGCGGCAGGCCGCCGAGTGCCGCGAGCAGCACACCGGGCAGGTAGGAGGGCGGCGCCGGTTCGACCGACAGGCCCTCGAGCGGCCGGTGTCCGCCGCCGCCCGGCAGCCGCGCGGCGGCCGCGCCCACGATGATCCCGGCGGCCAGCAGCCACGGCGCCGGCCACCACCACGGCAGCGGGTCGAGGCCCAGGTCGGCGGGCAGGTCCTCCCACACGAACGCGGTCATCCAGTGCAGCAGGGCCAGGAACGCGAACGCCGCCACGGACACCGGGACGCCGACGAGGCCGGCGAGCAGGAGCAGGCGCGCGTACCCGCCTGCCGGCGCCGTCTTCCCGGCCGCCGGTCCCGTCCGCTCGCCCATGCCGCGCCCCTCCCGTCACCGTGGATCTTCCACCGCGCGGGGGCCCGGCACCGGGCATTCGGCGCAAACGTCAGCGCGCGGCGACCGGCCTGAGCGCCGCCATGGTCCGGTCCAGGCACGGGCCGAACGCCTCAGGGTCCTCGATCGTCGGGAACGCCGAGGCGTGCAGGCACGCGAAGGCCCCGCCGACCATGGCGCGCAGCACTACCGCGTCGGCGCCGTCGCCGGCCCGTTCCATGAGCGCCTCGGTCAGCACCCGCTGGAGGCGCTCGAGCCGGCACAGGTACGAGGCGAGCAGGCGCGGGCTGCCGTCGATAATTCGCTGGATCGCGGCGTCGTGGCTGCGCAATACTGGGTCGCCGAAGCGCTCCACCACCGGGTCGAACGCGCGCCGCAGGGAGTCCCACTCGGGCTCGCCGGGCGGGCGCGACGCCAGCCGCGCCGCGAGGTCCTCTCCCAGCCGCTCCAGGCTGTCGAGCACGACCTCGTCCTTCGAGGAGAAGTACCTGAAGAAGCTCCGCTGCGACATGCCGACCGCCGCGGCGATCTCGTCGACGGTCGTCTCCTCGAATCCCTTGGCCACGAACAGCGACTCGGCGGTCCGTGCAATGCGCGACTGCACGGCCCGACGTGACACTTCTCGCAGACTCCCACCGGCGGCCATGCACCGGATGGTAGCAACTGCAATGATTGACAGCCACTGACACTTCCGGTGCGTCCGCGTCGTCACCGCAGCGCGGACCCGACCGCACCGGCAAGGCCACCACACCTGAAGGAACCCCATGAGCGTTGACCAGCGACCGGCCGACACACCCGAAGCGGCCGGACCCCCTGAGACGGTCGAACCCGCCGCGGAGACGGGCGTCCCGGCCCAGATCAAACTCGTGCTCGGCGTGCTGCTGGTGGCGGCGTTCGTGATGATCCTCAACGAGACCATCATGGGCGTCGCACTCCCGGAGCTGATGGAGCAGTTCACGCTGACCGCCTCCACCGTCCAGTGGCTCACCACCGCCTTCATGCTCACCATGGCGGTCGTGATCCCCATGACCGGGCTCATCCTCCAGCGCTTCACCACCCGGACCGTGTTCATCGCCGCGATGACCCTGTTCACCGCCGGCACGGTCCTCGCCGCGGCGGCCCCGGTGTTCGGCGTCCTCGTCGCCGCGCGCGTGATCCAGGCCAGCGGCACCGCCGTGATGCTGCCGCTGCTCATGACCACCGTGATGACCTTCGTCCCCGCCGACCGGCGCGGGCGCACCATCGGCTTCATCACCATCGTCATCGCCGTCGCGCCGGCGATCGGCCCCACCTTCTCCGGGTTCATCCTCGAGAACCTGCCCTGGCAGTGGATGTTCCTGTCGGTGCTGCCCATCGCCGTCCTCGGCCTGGTCCTGGGCGCCTTCAAGATCCAGAACCTCGGCGAGCCCCGCCCGGTCAAGTTCGACCTGCTCTCCGCGCTGCTGTCCGCGGTCGCCTTCGGCGGCCTCATCTACGGCCTCAGCTCCCTCGGCGAAGCCGCCGCCGGGCACGAGCCGTTCGTCGAACCGTGGATGGCGATCACCGCGGGGGCGGTCTCCCTGGCGCTGTTCGTGTACCGCCAGCTCCTGCTCCAGCGCACCGACTCGGCCCTGATGGACCTGCGGGTGTTCCTCAGCCGCACGTTCACCGTCGGCATCGTCATGCTGCTGGTCTCGATGGCGGCCCTGTTCGGGTCGCTCATCCTGCTGCCGATGTACCTGCAGGACGTCCTGGAGCTCTCGACGTTCCAGACCGGCCTGGTGGTCCTCCCCGGCGGACTCGCGATGGGCCTGACCGGCCCGACGATCGGCCGCCTCTACGACCGGTTCGGTCCGCGCCCGCTGGTGATCCCCGGCTCGTTCGGGCTCCTCGGCGCGCTCGGGGGGCTGACCCTGCTGAGCGAGTCGAGCCCGGTCTGGTTCGTCGTCGTCATCCACGTCGTCATGAGCCTGAGCCTGAGCCTGCTCATGACGCCGCTCATGACCTCGTCGCTCGGGTCGCTGAAGATGGACCTGTACTCGCACGGCAGCGCCGTCCTCTCCACCCTCCAGCAGTTCGCCGGCGCCGTGGGCACCGCCGTGTTCATCACGCTGATGACCACCGGCGCGACCGCGAGCCTGGAGACCGGCGCCGACGCGGTCACCGCGACCGCCGACGGCATCCACACCGCGTTCCTGTGGGGCACCGGCATGGCCGTCATCGCCGTGGCCGCGGCGTTCTTCGTCCGCAAGCCCGCTACCGAAGGCGCGGCACCGGCCCTCGCGCACTGATCGAGCGATCGAGAACCGGGCCCGGCCGCACAGCGGCCGGGCCCGGTTCCCCTTGCGCTCCAGGGCCTCCGAGCGGGGGTCCCGAGCGGGCGGCGTATCGTGTGGCGCACCGAGAAAGCGGATGATCCGTCACCGTTCGTGTCAGATCGGCCGGACGGCGCGTCCCTCCCGTCGGCCACCTCGTAAGGAGACCTCTCTTGCAGCGCACCACACCGATGCTGGGCGTCCTCAACGTCCTCATGGAAGGCCGGCGCCGGTCCGAGTCGGGCGGCACCCGCAACGTCGACGCGCTCTTCGACAAGATGACCGCCAAAGCCCGCAAGGAGACCGACACCACCGGCCTCGTCCTGTCCGAGGCGGACGCCGAGATCATGGAGAGCCTGCGGTTCCTCCTCCACTGCTGGGCCGCGACGCCGGCCCTGTCCGGGGTGGGCTGGCGCTCGGCCAAGGACATGGTCGCCGCCCGGATCGCGAACCTCCTCACCGTCCGCCGCCTCCAGGCGCAGCACCCGCAGGTCCGCGACGAGGTGATCGAGCGCCCGATCTTCGTCCTCGGCCTGCCGCGAACGGCGACCACGCTGACGCAGCACATCATCGCCGGCTCGGACGCCGCACGGGCCCCGTACCTGTGGGAGATGTACTACCTCGGGCTCGAACCCACCCCCGAGGAGCGCGAGCGCCGCATCCGCCAGACCCAGAAGCGCCTGGACATGACGCTGCTGCTGTCGAAGTCGTGGACCACCATCCACCCCACGAACGCCGAATGGCCCGAAGAGGACTACTGGCTGAAGTTCCACGCCACCTTCCACACCACGGTCGCCCCGCTCCCGGGCTACCTCGACTGGTACCGCCAGTCGTACGACCGCGACACCGACTTCCGGTTCGTGCGCGACGCGCTCCAGGTCCTCCAGGCCGGGCGGCCGCACCGCCGGTGGGTCCTCAAGCACCCCGGGAACATCTTCAACCTCGACTCGATCCTGCGGGTGTTCCCCGACGCGCAGATCGTCCTGACCCACCGCGACCCGAACACGGTCATGTCCTCGCTGTGCTCGATGGTGGAGAGCCTCTACAGCATCCACCTCAAGCGCGGCGCGGTCGACCCCAAGGAGATCGGGCGGTTCTGGCTGCGCGAACTCGCCGACGGCATGGAGGAGTGCCGCAGGGTCCGGGCCGCCTCGGGCCGGCCGGGCCGGTTCATCGACGTCAAGTACCACCGCCTGACCGGGTCGCCCCACACCGCCGTGCCCGACCTGTTCCGGCAGCTCGACCTGCCGTGGGGCCCCGACGACGAGGCGCGCCTCGAGGAGCACCTGACCCGCACCGGCCAGGGCGGCGGCCGCGACGGCGTGCGCCGACACGAGCACTCCCTGCTCGGCTACGGCCTCGACCCCTCCGAAGTGGACGATGCGTTCGGCAGCGACTACATGCGCATCGCCACCGGCTGAGCCCGTCGCAGACCCGGCCCCGCGCGGCACCGGACGCGCTCCGCGCCGACGCGCTCGGCTTCCCGTGGCCGACCTGAGCACCACGCGGTGCGACCGCCGGACGACCGGCGGTCGCACCGCAAACCAATCGACCCGACCACGGTCACCGTTCTAGACTCACGCCCGGACACCGGCCCCCGACGACGGAGACCCCGCATGGTTGAACCCACCGCCGACCTCGCCCGCGCCCTCGTCGCCGAGCAGTTCCCGCACTGGGCCGGACTGCCCGTGACCCCGGTCGAGCGCCAAGGCTGGGACAACCGGACGTTCCGGCTCGGGGGCGGGCTCACGGTCCGCATGCCCACCGGTCCGACGTACGCACTGGCCGTCGCGAAGGAGGACCGGGTGCTGCCCGTCCTCGCCCGGCACCTGCCTGTGCCGGTACCCGAACCGGTCGCCACCGGTCGCCCTGGCGAGGACTACCCGCACCCGTGGTCGATCCGGCGCTGGCTCGACGGCACCACCGTCCAGGACAGTCCCGACCTGGACCGGTTCCGGCTGGCGCGCGACCTCGGGGCCGTCCTGACGGCGCTGCGCGCGGCCCCCGCCGGGGAGGGCCCGGTCGCCGGGCATCACTCGTTCTACCGCGGCTGCCACCCCAGCGCCTACGGCCACGAGGTCCAGCGCGCCCTCGAGCGCCTGGGCGGCACCGTGGACACCGCCGCGTGCGAAGCGGTCTGGGCCGAAGGGATGCGCACGGTGTGGCAGGGCCCGCCGGTGTGGTTCCACGGCGACATCGCCGTCGGAAACCTCCTCGCCGCGGACGGCCGGCTCTCGGCGCTCATCGACTTCGGGACCTGCGGCATCGGCGACCCCGCCTGCGACCTCCAGATCGCCTGGGGCTACTTCACCGGCGCCGAACGCCGCGTCTTCCGCGAAGCGGCCGGCCTCGACGACGCCACCTGGGCGCGCGCCCGGGCCTGGACCCTGTGGAAGGCCCTCATCATGATCGCGGGCGTCTCCGGGACCGACCCTGAAGGCGTCCAGCGCCGCACGCTGAAAGAAGTGCTCGCCGATCCGCTCCGCTGAACCGCCGGCCGCGCCAGTCGCCAAAGATTGGAACATATGATTCCGTTCTGATATACTGGCGGGACAATGCACGCCGATGGAGGAGCGACCGCCATGACCACCCGACCTGACACGATCCCCGACGGCTACGGCACGGTCACCCCTTGGATCCTCTCCGAGGACACCGCGGCGCTGATCGACTTTCTCAAGGCCGCGTTCGGCGCCGAGGAACTCGGTCGCGTCCCGGGTGCCGCTCCCGGGTCGATCGGACACGCGGAGGTCCGTATCGGCACCTCCATCGTCATGATGTTCGACTCGCCCTTCGCGACCAGCACGCCGGCGATGCTGCGCCTCTACGTCGCCGACGCCGAGGCGGCACTCCAGCGCGCCGTCGGCGCCGGAGCGGCCGTGGTCACCCCGGTCACCGACGTCCAGGCGTGGGGCGACCGCATAGCACGAGTACAAGACCCGCTCGGCAACCTCTATTGGCTCCAGGAACGAGTCGAGGAAGTCGACCCCGCGCAGATGGCCCGGCGCATGCAGGACCCGAAGTACGTCAAAGCCATGGAGCAGACCCAGATCATGAACGCCCCCGGTCTGACCTGACGCCGCCGGTCGGCCGGCGGCGTCAGCGGAAGTCGCGGGACGGGGCCGCCGGGCTGTTCAAGTCCAGTTGGATGAGCTTGTACGCCACGATCATCGGCATCGTGTCCGAAGCCGCGTCGACGGCCTTCTCCACGGTTCCCTTGACCCGCATCGCCTTCGCGACCGAGGCCACGGTCCGCCAGCGCTTCCACAGCCCCTCGGAGCAGACGACGTTCGCGATGCCGGTCTCGTCCTCCAGGCTCAGGAACGTCGCGCCCTTGGCGGTGGACGGGCGCTGGCGGTGGGTCACGATCCCGGCGACCTCGACGCGTTCGCCGTCAGGCACGAACGGGAGGCGCCGGGCGGGGAGGACCCCGTCGGCGTCGAGGAGGTCGCGGACCAGTTCCATCGGATGCGTCTCGACCGACAGGCCCAGGCCGGTGTAGTCGGCGCGGGCGAGTTCGGCCGCGCTCATGCCCGGGAGCGTGGGCGGCGGCGCGGCGGGGCCGGTGCCGGGGATCGTGCCGGGGCGCTCGTCGACGGTGCCGGCCGTCCACAGCGCCCGGCGGCGGTCGGGTTCGAGGCTTCCGAGGGCCCCGGCGACGGCGAGCTTCTCGAGCCGGGCCTGGTCGAGGCCGGCGCGGCGGGCCAGGTCGGCCATGGACGTGAACGGCCCGCCGGCCTCGCGGGCGGCGACGATGCGCTTCCCCGCGGCCTCCCCGAGACCCTTGACGCTGTCGAGGCCCAGCCACAGGTCCGCCACCCCGTGCAGCGGCGGCTCGCACGGGCGGTCGGCGGGGATGAGCGAGGCGGTCTCCTTGCTGGCGTTCACATCCGGGGCGAGGACGGCCAGGCCGTGCCGCTGGGCGTCGGCGATCAGCGACGCGGGGGAGTAGAACCCCATCGGCTGGCTCGCGAGCAGCCCCGCGTAGAACGCCGCCGGGTAGTGGCACTTGAGCCACGCCGAGGACCACACCAGGTGCGCGAACGACGCCGCGTGCGACTCGGGGAACCCGAAGTCCGCGAACGACTTGAGCTGCTCGTAGATCTGGTCGGCCTGCGCGCCGGCGATGCCCTTCTCCTTCATCCCCGCGTACAGCCGGGCCTTCAGCTCCTCCATGCGCTCGGCCGACCGCTTGGCGCCCATGGCCCTCCGCAGCCGGTCGGCCTCCCCGCCGTTGAACCCCGCGGCCACGATCGCGATCTGCATGAGCTGCTCCTGGAACAGCGGCACCCCGTACGTCTTCTCCAGCGCCGGGTGCAGGAGCTCGGGCACCTTGTCGCGCCACGGCTCGCCGTTGCGGCGGCGCAGGTACGGGTGGACCGCGCCGCCCTGGATCGGGCCGGGGCGGATCAGCGCCACCTCCGCCACCAGGTCGCGGAACTCCCTGGGCTTCAACCGGGGCAGCGTCGCCATCTGCGCGCGGGACTCGACCTGGAACACGCCGACGGTGTCGGCGCGCTGGAGCATCGCGAAGACGTCGCCGTCATCGGGCGGGAGGTGCGCCAGGTCCACCCGCGTCCCATGGAAGTCCGCCACCAGGTCCACCATCCGGTGCAGCGCCTCCAGCATCCCCAGGCCCAGCAGGTCGAACTTGACGAGCCCGGCGTCGGCGCAGTCCTCCTTGTCCCACTGGAGGACCGTCCGGTCCTCCATCCGCGCCGGCTCCACCGGCACGATCTGGCTGACCGGCTCCTCGGTGAGCACCATGCCGCCCGGGTGGATGCCCAGGTGCTGCGGCAGATCCCGCAGCTCGCCGGCGAGCGCCTGGACCTCCGCCGGGATGCCCTCGGCCTCATCGGGGTCGATGCCGCCCCAGCGGTGCAGCCGCTTCGACCACGCCACCGCCTGGTCGTGGCTGTAGCCGAGCGCCTTGGCCGCGTCGCGGACCGCCGAACGCGGCCGGTACGTGACCACGTTGGCCACCAGCGCCGCGCGGTCCCTGCCGTACCGGTTGTAGACATACTGGATGACCTCCTCCCGGCGGCCCGACTCGATGTCGATGTCGATGTCCGGCGGGCCGTCCCGGTCGTCGGAGAGGAACCGCTCGAACAGCAGCCCGAACTCGACCGGGTCCACATTGGTGACTCCGAGGGCGTAGCAGACCGCGCTGTTGGCCGCCGACCCCCTTCCCTGGCAGAAGATGCCGCTCCGGCGGCAGAAGTCGACGATGTCGGCGACGATGAGGAAGTACCCGCTGAACCCCAGCCGCTTGATCACCTGCAGCTCGTGCTCGAGCTGCTCCCACGCCTTCGCGGGCCGGCCCGGGTAGCGTTCCTCGGCGCCCCGCTCGGTCAGCTCCCTGAGGTACGAGACGTCGTCGTGGCCGTCGGGGACCGGGAAGTGCGGCAGCCGCGGGGCCAGGTGCTGCAGGTCGAAGGCGCACTCGGCGGCGATCGCCGCCGAACGCTCGACCGCCTCGGGGAAGTCCGCGAACCGCAGCGCCATCTCCGCGCCGCTGCGCAGGTGCGCGCCCGCGTTCGCCGGCAGGTACGGGTCGGCCTGGTCCAGTGTCGTCCGCGCCCGGATCGCCGCCAGCGCCGCGGCCGCCTTCGCCCGGGCCGGGGACGCGTAGTGGACGTTGTTCGTCGCCACCACCGGGACGCGGCACCGGTGGGCGACCGCCGCGAGCGCCTCCATCCGCTCGGTGTCCCCGGGCAGGTCGTGGCAGGTCAGCTCGACCGCGACGCGTTCGGCGCCGAACAGGTCGGTCAGCTCCCGCAGCTTCCGCTCGGCCGCGGCGGGCCCGTCCGCGTCGAGCGCCGCGTTCAGCGGTCCCTTGCGGCAGCCGGTGAGGACCTGCCAGCGGCCGTCCGCGTGCTCGGCGAGCCGTTCGAGGCGGTACCGGGGCAGGTCCTTCTCGCCGCCTTCGAGTTTGGCCTCGGTGAGGGCGCGCGAGAGGCCCCGGTACCCGTGCGCGTCGCGGGCGAGGACGACCAGGTGCCGTCCGGCCGGGTCGGCCTGGCCCCGCCGGGCCCGCGGGAGTTCAATGCCGAGCTCGGCCCCGAAGACCGTGGGGAGGCCGATGTTCCTTGCGGCGGTGGCGAACTGGGAGACGGCGTAGAGGCCGTCGTGGTCGGTGATCGCGAGCCCGCTCAAGCCCAGCCGCACCGCCTCGGCGGCCAGGGCCGCGGGGGCGTCCGCGCCGTCGGCGAACGAGTAGTGCGAGTGGCAGTGCAGCTCGGCGTAGTCAGTCATACCAGCCCACCGCCTTCCACCGGCCGTCCTCGCGGGCCAGCAGCGCGAAGCTCCCGTCGGTCAGCTCCACCTGGAGCCGCGCGTACCGGCGGGCGCCCGCGCTCCACCACCGCTCGGTCACCGGCCACGGGCCCGCCCACGCCGCGATCCTGATCCGCTTGCCGCCCAATGCGACCAGTGCCGGCGTCGCGGAGAGGTCGCCGCGGGCCGAGACCGCCACGGGCGCGCCGGCCGCGTCGAGGACCTCGACGTCCTGCCCGGTCCCGGTCAGCTGCGGCAGCGGGTCGGGCAGCCCGCCCGGCCACGGCCCCGACGGCGGCGGCGGGGCCGGCTCGACCTCCCAGGCGGCGCTGGCGTACCGCTCGTCGAGGTCGCGGCCGTCGGCGGGGCCGGCGATGCGGACGGCTTCGGGGCCGAACAGGCTCTGGGCGTGCCGCAGGGCGGCCTCGGCCTTGACGGCGGCGGCGGTCTTCGTGCCCCACAATCCGCGCCCGGCCTCGACGAGGCCGACGAGGCCGCCGGGGGCGAGTTCGAGGGAGGTGACGGCGTTCGCGGCCTCGTCACCGCCGGGCTGCCCGTCCACGGCACTGGTGAGCGGCCCGGCGGCGAGCCAGCCCTCGAGCTGCCAGCGGACGCGGCGGGCGAGGTCGGCCGCAGTGATCGCGGGGTCGATCTGCCAGGTCCGGCGCCGCTCCAGGCCGCTGCCGGTGCGGGCGGTGACGGTGATGCGGGTGCACGCGAGGTTGCGTTCGTCGAGGACGCGCAGGAGCCGTTCGGCGAGGGGCCGGGCGGCGAAGACGGCGTGTTCGACGGTCTCGTAGGGCGTCTCGGGAGTCTCGGTGACCGCGAGTTCCGGCGCGGCCGGGCGGGGCACGAGCGGGCGGGAGAACCGGCCCGCGGCGAGCAGCTGGGCCCGCCGCACGGGCGCGCCGAACCGCTCGGCCACGGCTTGCGGCGGCAGCTCCCGGAACTTCCCGAGCGTGTCGATGCCCAGGTGCCGCAGGGTCTCGCACGTCTCGGGATCGACCAGGCCGGTGACCTGGAGGTCGGTGATGTCGCATCCGGCGAGGAACGTGGCGTCGCCGCCGGCGGGGACGATCCGGCCGTCGCGGGCAGCCAGGACGGCCGCCAGCAGGCCGTCGGCGACCCCGGTGAGGCAGTCCTGGTCGACCAGACCGGCGACGGTGTCGATGAGCCGCTCGCAGAACACCGCCTCGTCACCGGCCCCGGCGCGCAGCGGTACGGCCGCGCAGCCCGGTTCGAGGACCTCGACGTACGGGGTGAGCCGGTCGAGGGCCTCCAGGACCGGTTCGAACGCGGCGGCGTCCTCGCCGTCCCAGTCGACGAGGCGCATGACCAGGACCCGGCTCGGGGGCCGGCCGACCCGGGTCATCGCCGCTCACCTCCACCGACGCGCGCGGCGGGGCGGAACACGCCGCGCGCCTCCGCGGCGCCTTCGGGACGGTGCGGTTCGGCGGCGCGGGTGCGCAGGTCCACGACCGCGGTGGCGCCGTCTTGCGGGCCCGCGGTGCCGTCGGCGGGCCGGTCGTCCGTGCGGCACTCGGCCGGGTCGCCCGCCTCGGTGAGGTGTTGGGCAGGCCGTTCGCCGCTCGACGGTTCGGCGGCGCGGGAGCGCAGGTTCACGACGGTGCGGTGCCCGGCCCTGTCGCGCGGCTCGGCGTGCGGTTCAGCGGCACGGCCGCGGGGATCGGGGAGTGGTTCCCCGGGCCTGCCGCCGTACGGCCAGATCGAGGCCCGCCGGACGCCGCCGGAGCGCCAGCGGGCGGCGACCTCGAGTTCGCAGGCGTCGAGCCGCCCGGCGCCCCAGCGGCGGCCGGCGTTCTCGCGCAGGCCCTTCCAGTGGGCGCGGGCCACCTGGAGCCGGGCGTCGGCGCCGGCCACGGGCCGCGTCTCCCACCACACGATGGAGGTGCCGCTGCCGCGGGCGCGGGCGGCCAGGCGCCGCGCCTGCGCGGGGCTCAGGGCCTCGCTGGGGACGACGATCGCGGCGACGCCCTCGGCCAGTGCCCCGGCCGCCTCGGCGATGCGCGGCCCCGGGTCGACCAGGGCCACCCGCCCGAGGTCGACCCCGGCGGCGGTCGCGGCGAGCGGGTAGACGCGCGGCATCCCGACCAGCGCGCACCACGCCCCGGCCCGGCTGGGCCCGGCCAGCAGCCGCCACAGCAGCGAGGTGGCTCCTCGGGCCGAGGCGGTGATTGCGGTCACGGTTGCGAGTCCGCCGTAGGGCAGGAGGGCGGAAATGTCGGGGGTGACGGGCAGGATGGCCTTCGGCGGCGGGAGCACCTCCGAGCGGGCCGCACCGACGAGCGCGGCGGCGCGCGCTTCGGCCGCCGGGCCCGCCTCGGCGGGCCGCGGCGCGTCAGCGGTGCGCGCCCCGGCTGCCGGGTGCAACTCTGCGGCCGTGCGCAGACCGAGCTCAGCGGCCAGCGCGGCCGCGACGGATGTCGCCACCAGTTCCCCCGTGCTCTGTCGAACATGTGTATCAAGATCAACATACCGAACTGCGGGCGCGACGCAACCTCAAACTGGTGTTCGATTAATCTCCTGCCCGATTTTTTCGGCCCGACCCCAGGCCGCATGGCACGCCGATGTCATGAAAACTGCGCCGAAACGCGCTCTGCGCCGTTCGCCCACTCCGCAGGAGACGGCGAACCCTCCCGCCGCCCGCGGCGCGTCGGCCCAAGCGCGGGAGACCCCGCTCGGGGGGTTCACGACGGAATCGGAAGCGGCCCGGCGGAGCGCGCACACCGGCCCGGGAGACGCCGAACGGCGGCGCCCGGTCGGGCGCCGCCGTTCGGTTGGGCTCTTAGTCGATGGTGTGGCCGCCGTTGACCGTCAGGCGCTGGCCGGTCACGAACGACGCCGCGTCCGAGGCCAGGTACGACACCGCGGCGGCGATGTCGTCGGGCTTGCCGATGCGGCCGAGCGGCAGGTCGGCGAGGTACCCGGCCAGGTCGTCGTCGGTGAGCTCGCCGTGGCGCTCCACCGGGATCCAGCCGGGCGCCACCAGGTTCACGGTGATCCCGTCCGGGCCGAGCTCGCGCGCCCACGAGCGGGTGAGGCCCCACTGCGCGCCCTTCGCCGCCACGTACGCCGACCAGCCCGCGAGCGCCCGCTCGAACATGTCCGAGCCGATCTGCACCACCCGGCCGCCGCCGGCCGCGCGCATGTCCGGTAGGAACGCCTTCAGCAGCAGCGTCGGGCTCTTCACGAAGAACTCGAGCTGCGCCAGGTGGTCGCTCCACTCGAGCCGGTCGAGCGGCACCTCCGGCTGCGGCCCGGTCGCGTTCGCCACCAGCACCGTCACCGGGCCGAGCTCGGCCCGGACCCGCTCGGCGAGGTCCGCGACCGCGGCCTCGTCGGTGACGTCGGCGCCGAACGCCGCGGCCGTGCCGCCCGCTTCCCGGATGTCCGCCACCACCCGCTCGGCCCCGTCCCTGCTGGAGCCGTAGTTGACCGCGACGGCGAAGCCGTCGGCGGCCAGGCGGCGCGCGATGACGGCGCCGAGGCCGCGCGAAGCGCCGGAGACGAGGGCGACTGGACCGGTTGCGACGGGCATGCGGGGAACCTCCGATTCGGGGCCGGATCTCGGCCGGGTCAAACTTAGGCGGAACCACATCCGTCCGCCAAGCCCGTCCCGCCCCTCAGAACACCGAACGGCAGAACGCTCAAACGGCAGGAGCACCGGCCCTGAGAACACCCGACGGTTACCGCACTTCCGGAGGGCGGTCATCGGGCGGCTGAACACCAGCCCTGGGAGCGCCTGGCGTGGCCGGACTTCCGGACGGCGGCGGGCCACCGGACGGCAACGCACACCGGCCCTGGGAACGCCTGGCGTGGGAATTCCGGACAGCAGGGCACCGGGCGACGCCAAACGACAGGGCACCGCCCGGGGCGGCGGACCGCCGGAGATGCCGAACGGCGGCGCCCGGCCAGGGACGCCGCCGTTCGGTCGGGCTTCTAGCAGCCGATGCTGTCGAAGCCCTCCTTGGTCACGTTCACGATCGCCGGGCGCGGGATCGAGCCGGGGCCGTCGGGCCACTCCGAGAGCGGGTTCTCGAAGCTCGCGCCGGTGAGCTCGCCGGGGTGCTGGGCCGCGACCAGGATGTGCTTCTCCTGGACGACCGGGCCGCAGGTCTCGGCGCCGACCGGCACCGTCAGGAACTGCTTGGTCATGCCCCGGTAGCTCCCCTCGAGCGCGACGGCGAACAGGCCGTCGTTCGAGCCGAGCGCGTTGCCGTCGGTCGAGATCCACAGGTTGCCGTGCGGGTCGAACGCCACGTTGTCCGGGCACGAGATCGGGCTGACCTGGTCCTTCGGGAAGCCGCCGAAGTAGGTGTCGGCCGCGGCCGGGTCGCCGCAGACCAGCAGCAGGTTCCAGCCGAACGTCAGCGCCGTCGGGTCGTTGTGGCGCTCGGTCAGCTCCAGGACCTGGCCGTGGCGGTTGGCGTGGCGCGGGTTCGCCTCGTCGGCCTTGGCGTTCGTGCCGGTGCCGCGGTTGCTGTTGTTGGTGAGCGCCACGTAGACCTTGCCGGTCTTCGGGCTCGGCTCGACGTCCTCGGGCCGGTCCATCTTGGTCGGGCCGACCTTGTCGGCGGCCTGGCGGGTGAACACGTACACCTCTTCGGCCGTGAAGCCCTCCACGAAGGACTCGTCGCCGCTGGCGAGCTTGATCCACTCGCCGGAGCCGTCGAAGGCGCCGTCCGAGGGCAGCGCACCGGAGCCGTCGATCTCGGCGGCCGGGCTGTCGCCGGTCAGCTTGGCGACGTACAGGGTGCCCTCGTCGAGGAGCTTGCGGTTGTGCTCGCGGGCGCGCCGCGAGTTGCCCGTCCGCATCTTCTCCTTGGAGACGAACTTGTACATGTAGTCGAAGCGCTCGTCGTCGCCCATGTAGACCACGACGCGGCCGTCGCGCGCCAGGCGCGGGCCCGCGCCCTCGTGCTTGAAGCGGCCGAGTGCGGTGCGCTTGCGCGGCGCCCACTCCGGGTCGTACGGGTCGATCTCGACGATCCAGCCGAACCGGTTGGGCTCGTTCGGTTCCTGGAGCACGTCGAACCGCTTGTCGTAGGTCTCCCACTTGCGCGAGCTGGCGCCGCCGGAGAGGCCGTAGCGGGCGAGCCGGGCCTTCTGGACCGGGTCGGTCACCGCGCCGGCGTTCGCGAAGTACTGGTTGAAGTTCTCCTCGCCGGAGAGGACCGTGCCCCACGGGGTCATGCCGCCGGCGCAGTTGTTGAGCGTCCCCAGCGCGGTGGTGCCCTCGGGGTCGGCGGAGGTCTTGAGCAGGTCCGAGCCGGCGGCCGGGCCGGCGATCACGAACGGGGTCTCGGCGGTGATGCGGCGGTTGAGCCCGTCGCCGACGACCGGGGTCAGCGCCCCGGTGCGCCGGTCCTCCTGCACCGTGACCACGGACAGGCCGTGCGCGGCGAGGCCGATCCTGATCTGCTCCTCGGTGGGGGCGGCGGCGTCGTAGTCCGGCAGCATGAGCACTTCGTCGCTGTACTCGTGGTTGGCCACGAGGACCTTCTTGCGGCTGCTGTCGGGGTGGGGGAGCAGGGCCACGTAGTCGTTGTTGTAGCCGAACTGGCCGGCCTGCGCCTCGGCGGTCTGGTTCTCGGGGTCGAACTCGGGAGCGCCTTCGAGGACCGGGTCGCCCCAGGCGATCACGACCTGCTGCTCGTACCCCTCGGGGATGGTGACGGCGTCCTCGCGGTTGGGGGCGACCGGCTCGAAGTCGAGGCCGCGCGGGGCGCGGCCCCAGCGCGCCGAGGCCGGCGCGTCGTCGGCGTCCGCCGCGGCGGCCGGAGCGGCGAGCGCACCCGTCGCACCGACGACCAGGCCCGCCGCCACGCCGCCCTTGAACAGGCCGCGGCGCGAGACGGCCTTGGCGATCACGTCGCCCAGGTACTCGTTGTCGGAGGTGTTCGGAACCGGGTGGCTGCAGGCGTCGCCGCAGCGGTACAGGCAGGTCATCGCCGACCGTCCGCCGTGCACGGACGGGAACAGCTGCAGGCGGCGGCGCTCCGGGTTCTGGGGATGCATTCACTTCTCCATGGCAGTCCGATGGGGAACGCGTGCGGGGGTTCCTCGCGTTCGGTTGTCTCTCGCCCCGGACGCTATGCGCGGCGGGTATGCGGTTCCACCAACGTCGAGTGAACTCCCGGCGAACGCCCTCGTCACGGTACTGCGGATTCGACCGACGCGAGGGCGAATCGGATCACTGCGCCGCAACCGTCCCGGCCTGCACCGGCGCCGCCTCCCGGCCGGGCCGCCCCGCCGCGCCCGGTCCTTTCCGGGCGCGGTGAACAACCGGGAGGCCCCGGCCGAAGAGGGGTTACCGACCGGTTCACGACCTGGTATCTTCACGAACGTTACTCACGTCACGTTTTCGGAGGTGCCTGTGGCCGCGATACCGCGCCTGCCCGAAGGATTCGTCTGGGGCGCCGCCACATCGGCGTTCCAGATCGAGGGGGCCGCGACCGAGGACGGACGCGGGCGATCCATATGGGACACCTTCACGGCGACGCCCGGCAAGGTCCGCGACGGCCACACCGCCGCGACCGCCTGCGACCACTACCACCGCTACGAAGCGGACGTCGCCCTCCTCCAGCGCCTCGGCGTCGACGCCTACCGCTTCTCCATCGCCTGGCCCCGCATCCAGCCCGACGGGACCGGCCCCGCCAACGAACCCGGCCTCGCCTTCTACGACCGTCTCGTCGACGCCCTCCTCGCCGCCGGCATCGCCCCCATGCCGACCCTCTTCCACTGGGACCTCCCGCAGGCGCTCGAAGACCGCGGCGGCTGGCTCGACCGCGACACCGCGCACCGCTTCGCCGAGTACACCGCCATCGTCGCCGCCCGCCTCGCCGACCGCGTGCCCCACTGGATCACCCTCAACGAGCCCTTCGAGCACATGGCGCTCGGCTACGCGCTCGGCCAGCACGCCCCCGGCCACACCTACCTCCTCGACGCCCTCCCGGCCGCCCACCACCAGCTCCTCGCGCACGGCCTCGCCACCGCCGCACTCCGCGCCGCCGGCGCCCCCCACGTCATGCTCACCAACTCGTACACGCCCGCGATCCCCTACAGCGGCAGCGCCGCCGACACCGAGGCCGCCCGCGCCTACGACACCCTCCACCGCCGCGTCTTCACCGACCCGGTCCTCCTCGGCACCTACCCCGACCTCGGCTCCTTCGGCCTCGACGGCGCCCTCCCGTTCATCAAGGACGGCGACCTCGCCGCGATCAACCAGCCCCTCGACGGACTCGGCGTCAACTACTACAACCCGACCCGCGTCACCGCCCCCGAACCCGGCCAGACCCCGCTCCCGTTCGAACTCGCCGAGTTCGAGCACGTCAACACCACCGACTTCGGCTGGCCCGTCATCCCCTCCGGCCTCACCCAGACCCTCCTCGACCTCACCGCCGACTACGGCGACGCCCTCCCGCCGCTGTGGGTCACCGAGAACGGCTGCTCCTACGGCACCGGCCCCGACGCCGACGGCCGCATCCGCGACCAGGCCCGCATCGACTACCTCGAAGCCCACGTCAAGGCCGTCGCCGCCGCCGTCGACCAGGGCGCCGACGTCCGCGGCTACCTGGTGTGGAGCCTGCTCGACAACTTCGAATGGGCCGAGGGCTACCACCAGCGGTTCGGCCTCGTCCACGTCGACTTCGAGACCCAGGAGCGCACCCCCAAGGACTCCTTCGACCGCTACGCGGCGCTCATCCGCGACCAGCGCCGATGACCGACGCCCCGCCCGCCCCCAGCCCTCCCGCCCACCCCGCGCTGGCCGAACCGGACCGCGACGTCGGCCGCGTCTGGATCGGCGGCATCACCACCGCGATGCTCGGCCTCTACATGGCCTTCTTCACCCCGATCCAGGTGCTGCTGCCGATCCAGCTCGAAGCGATCGACGAGGACGGCAAGGTCGCCGCGTTCGGGCTCGTCACCGGCGTGGGCGCACTCGTCGCCGTCGTCGCCAACCCCCTCGCCGGGGCGCTGTCGGACCGCACCACCGGCCGCTTCGGCCGCCGCCACCCCTGGACCCTCGGCGGCCTCGCCGTCGGTGCGGTCGCCTTGTGCCTCTTGGGCACCCAGACCACCGTCCTCGGGGTCCTCCTGTTCTGGTGCCTCGCCCAGGCCGCCCTCAACGCCGGGTACGCCAGCCTCAACGCCGGCATCCCCGACCACGTCCCGGTGCGCCAGCGGGCCGTCGTGTCCGGCTGGATCGGGTTCCCGCAGGCCCTCGGCCTCGTCGTGGGCGCCGTCATCGTCACCATGCTCGTCACCGGCACCGCCGCCGGCTACGCCGTGATCGGCCTCGCGGCCGCCGCCATGGCCCTCCCCTTCGTCCTGTCCACTCCGGATCCGCCGCTGCCGCGGGCGGCCCGCCCGCCCTTCACCCGGAAGGCCCTCCTGGAGACCTTCTGGGTCTCCCCGCGCGCCCACCCCGACTTCGCCTGGGCCTGGTTCACCCGTTTCCTGGTCATGCTCGGCAACGCCACCGGCACGCTCTACCTGCTGTACTTCCTCGACGACGCCGTCCACCACCCGAACCCCGAGGAAGGCGTCCTCGTCCTCACGCTCCTGTACACCGGCGGGGTCGTCGCCACCGCGGTCGCCGGCGGGGTCGTCTCCGACCGCATCGGCCGCCGCAAGATCCTCGTCTTCGCGTCCTCAGTGGTCATCGCCGCGGCCGCGCTCATCCTCGTCTTCTGGCACACCTGGCCGGCCGCGATCGCCGCCGCCGCGATCATGGGCGCCGGCTTCGGCGTCTACCTCTCGGTCGACCAGGCCCTCATCACCCAGGTCCTGCCCGCCGCCGCCGACCGCGCCAAAGACCTCGGCATCATCAACATCGCCTCCACGGTCCCGCAGGTCCTCGGGCCGGCGCTGGCCGCCCCGATCATCGCCGGGTTCGGCGGCTACGCCGGCCTCTACGCGGTCGCCGCCGCCGTGACCCTACTCGGGGGCATCCTGGTGTGGCCCATCAGGTCCGTGGCCTAGGTCCGGGACGCGACCGACCGGTACTGCGATGGCGCGATGCCGTACTCCTTCGCGAACGCCTGCCGCAGCGCCTCGGCGGAGGCGAAGCCGCACCGGGCGGCGATGCGGGCCACCGGGAGGTCGGTGGTCGACAGGAGCTGCGCCGCGGAGGTGACGCGGGCCTTCCTGACATAGCGGCCCGGCGTCTGGTGCAGGTGGGCGCGGAACAGCCGCGTCAGGTGCCGCGGGCTCACCCGCGCGAGCCGGGCCAGCGCCTCGGTCGAGAGGTCGGCGTCGAGCCTCCCGGCGATGTGGTCGGCGACCTTGCGGACCGTGTCGTGGTCGGCCGCGGGCGCGGCGGTGAACATGCTCATCTGGGCCTGGTTCCCCGGCCGGTGCAGGTAGGTGACCATGGCCCGGGAGACCCAGCGGGCCATGTCGGGCCCGAAGTCGGCCTCGATGAACGACAGCGCGAGGTCGAGCGCGCTGGTCACGCCCGCGGCGGTGTAGACGTTCCCGTCCTGGACCCAGATCGGCCGCGGGTCGACCCGGACGGCCGGGTAGGACGCGGCGAGCTGTTCGGCGAAGTGCCAGTGGGTGGTCGCGCGCCTGCCGTCGAGCAGCCCGGCCGCGGCGAGGACGCTCGCGCCGGTGCACAGGGACGCGACGCGCTCGCTCTCGCGGGCGAGGCGGCGCACGTGGCCGACGAGCCGCTCGTCCCGGGCGGCGTCGGCGTGCCCGAGTCCGCCGGAGACGACGAGCGTCCCGATCGGGCCGCGGACGCGTTCGAGCACGGCCTGGCCGTTCAGGACGAGCCCGGTCGAGCAGGTGATCGGCCCGCCGCCGGGGGTCGCCAGCGCGAGGTCGTACCCCAGGTCGGGGTTGATCTGGCGGACGGCGTCGAGGGTGGTGGTGACGCAGGCGATGTCGAGGAGTTCGGCGTCGTCGTAGCCGACGACGACCACGCGGTGCGGGTCCATGCCTCCAGGCTAAGCCCGGAAGCGCGGTGTCCGGAAGACCAGGATGCCAAGATTTCGGACCTCGACCGGCTCCCGGCTTGACCTGCGGCCCCGCGGAGCGGATGGTTGAGGACGTCAGATACCCCCTCCAGGTATACAAGGAGCTTCCGATGTCGACCGCCACCACCGCCCCCGCCCGCAGCGGGGTGCTCCGCTTCTGGCCCGTCGCCGCGGGCATCGCCTTCGGCGCGTTCGTCGCCTACGACCTCGCCGCCGGCGCGGACCTCGCGCCCGTGCTCACCGCCTCCGGCCTCGTCTACCTCGGCGCGGCCGCGCTCCAGCGGCCCCGCGCCGCCTGGCCCGTGTTCTGGCTGTCCTTCGTGGTCATCGGCGCGGCCGGGTTCACGCCCTGGGAGGACGCGGCCACCTGGGTCCTGCTCGGCATCGCCGCCGCGTTCGCCCTGTACGGCCTGGTCCGCGGCGCGGTCCGCCCGGCCGAGGTGCTGCCGCTCCAGTCGCTGGCGATGGTCCTGTTCGGCGGGGCCGCCGTCGCGGTCATGGTGATCGGCGGCGACACCGCCGCCTACCTCGTGGCCGCCGGGCTCCTCGGCCACGCCGCCTGGGACGCGTGGCACCACCGCACCGGCCGGGTCGTGGTCCGCTCGATGGCCGAGTTCTGCCTCTTCCTCGACGTCATCGCCGCCGCCGCGATGATCGCGGTGACCGTCAACGGGTGAACGCGTCGGAAGGCGTTGACAGATGTGCGCCCGATCCGCACCATATATTGAAAAGATTCGATGTGACCGCAATCCTCCCGGTGCGGTCGCATCGGCATGAGGCAAGGCGGTTCTACCGGGCCCGGGACGTCTACGTGGGCCGCACCAACAACGGCTGACCGCGCCGCCCGGGGCCACGCCGCGAAGGGAGCGGCCCGTCCGCAGTGGACGGGCCGCTCCCGGGATGGAAGGAATCAGGCACTGGAGGTCACAGGCTCACCGTCCGGCCGCCGAGGGTCACCACGAGGCGCCCGTCGCTCGCGAACGACCAGGCCAGCGCACCGCTGTAGTTCGCGCAGCGGGAGCCGTTGGAGCCGGTCCACCACTGGTTGCCGGTGCTGGTGGCGCCGACGGTCTGGTCGTTGCCGCCGGAGACGTCGAACCGGCACGAGGTGTTGTTCGTGAACACGTGCGACCCGGCGCTGAACTGGAAGTTCCGCTCGGCGCTGTCGATCGAGAGGTTGTTCGCCATGGTGATCGAGCCGGGGTTGGAGTTGTACGTGAAGCCGTGCTGGCCGTTGTCGAACGCGATCGAGCGGCGCACGACGTGGTTGATCGGGACGTCCTCGCCGCCGAGCTTGTAGCCGTTGCGGTCGCCGTTGTTGAACACGGTGCCGTTGGAGAGGGTGCCGTTCTCGTACGCGAGCGAGTCCTCGATGGTCACCGCCCCGATCGGGTCGTAATCGGCGTAGGTGTAGAGGTCCCAGCCGTCGTCGGCGTTGTGGTGGGCCACCGAGTACCGGAAGACGTTGCCGGGGCCGACGGTGAGCTTGGCGGCGAAGCCGTCCGCGTCCTCGCCGTCGGAGTCGGCGTTGTCGTGGGACTCGGCGCTGATGACGAGGTTGTTCCGCGGCCACGAGGCGGTGGTGCTCGTCGAGGACTGGCGCGAGAGCTGGAGGCCGGAGTCGCGGTTGTAGCGGGTGAGGGTGCGCTCGAAGATGTTGTTGCTGCCGGAGACGAAGATGCCGTTGTCGCCGGCGCGCTCGACCGTGAGGCCCTTGACGTGCCAGTAGTCGGCGTAGACGGCGAGACCGCGGTTGGCCGACGCCTCGGCCTGGGCCGAGAAGTTCAGCACCGGCCGCTCGCTCCCGTAGGCGGCCAGGACCGTGCGGGCGCCGGAGGTGCCGTCCTTGGTCTCGGGGATGACGACGGTCGCCGAGTAGTTGTAGGTGCCGCCGCGCATGTAGATCGTGCCGCCCGCGGTGACGCGGCTGATCGCGGAGGTCAGCGTGGTCGGCGCCGTGACGGTGCCGGCGGCGCCGTCGGTCCCGTTGGGGGCCACGTAGATCGCCGATCCGCTCGGCGGCGGGGTGGTGGTGGGCGGGTTCGAGCCCGTGACCTCGAAGTCGAGGTAGTCGATGTTGGCCAGGCCGTTCGCGGTGGTCGCGGCGAGGCGGACCGTGTTGGTTCCGGCGGTGACCGGCACCGTGACGGTCTTGGTGGTCCAGCCCGTCCAGCTTCCGGCCGGGAAGGAGCTCGCGGACGCGGCGACCGAGCCGTTGACGGTGATGTCGGCAGGGCGGTCGGCGCCGCCGCCGTTGGCGTACCGGATGCCAAGGGTGGCGGTGCCCGCGCTCGCGGCGTTGACCGTGAACTGGACGGCCGCGCCGGTGGTGTTGGCGGTGTTGCAGAACCCGCTGCCGGAGTAGCCGGAGTGGTCCGAGTCGATGGTGCCCTGGCAGGTGGCGGGTGAGGTCTCGGCCTCGTGGCGGACGGGTGCCGCCGAGGCGATGTTCATGCCGACGAGCGTGGCCGTCAGCGCCACCGCACCGGTCAGGCCGGCGACGAGCGCCGTCCTGATGCTTCTCCGAGGAGTCATGTCGTGTCCCTTCACAACATCGTTGTCGCACTGGACTCTCGCAACCACAACTGCATGTCAACATGCAAATATGTCGATGCGATCTGGTCTCGAGCGTAGGGAATGCGCTTTCAGCTTGTCAATACGAACCGGGCAACCGATTGCACCGGTTCGCTAGGATTCCCGGATGCGAACCAGCCCCCGGATGCGCCCGTGACCGCCGCGTTCTTCGCCGGCCTCGCCCTCGGCCTGGCCCTCATCGTCCCCATCGGCGCCCAGAACGTCTTCGTCTTCGGTCAAGGCGTCGCGCTCGGGATGCCGCGCGCCCTGTGGGCCGTCGCCGGCGCGGGCCTGTGCGACACGCTCCTCATCGTCCTCGGCGCCACCGGCGCCTCCGCGCTGCTCGACTCCGTCCCCGGCCTGCGCCCGGCCATGCTCGCCGCCGGCGCCGCCTTCCTGACCTACCTCGGCGTGAAGTCCCTGCGCGCCAAGGCCGCCGACCTCGCCGACGAGACCGGCGCCTGGTCCCCGCTGCGCACCCTGCGGCGCACCGCCGCCGTCTCGCTGCTCAACCCGCACGCCATCCTCGACACCGTCGGCGTCCTCGGCGCCGCGATCGCCGCCCAGGCCGCGGCCTCGCGAGCGGTCTTCGCCGCCGGGGCCGTCACCGCCTCGTGGGCCTGGTTCCTCCTCCTCGCCTCCGCCGCGACGGGACTGCGCCGCGCGATGACGAAGGAGCGCCGCGTCTGGTTCGACCGCGCCTCCGGGCTCATCCTCCTCGTCTTCGCGGCCTGGCTCGCGTACGAGTTCGCGCACGCCCTGCTGTGAACCGGCTCGGCAGCCACGGGGTTTGACAAAGTTTAGTCTCACAACTTAGTCTTGCATTGAGGATATTCGATGGGTGCCCGCGGCCCGCCTCCTCCCCGGCATCGACGCGGACAGAAGGAGAACCATGCAAGGCGTCAAGCGACGAACCCGAAAGTGGATGGCGCTGGCGGTGGCCGCCCTCGCCGTCTTCGCCGCAGGGCTCGGCATCCTCGCCCCCACGGCCGCCTACGCGGCCGAAGGATGCAAAGTGGACTACAAGATCGCGAGCCAGTGGGGCGGCGGCTTCACCGGCGATGTGAAGATCACCAACCTCGGCGACGCCGTCAACGGCTGGAACCTGGTGTGGACCTTCCCGAACGGGCAGCGCGTCACCCAGGTGTGGAACGCGACCACGACCAGCTCCGGTGACACCGTCACCGCCAAGAACATGGGCTACAACGCCGCCATCCCCACCAACGGCTCGGTCTCCTTCGGCTTCAACGGCTCCTGGTCGGGCACCAACGGCGTCCCGACCTCGTTCAGCCTCAACGGCAAGGTCTGCACCGGCACGGTCGGCGAGCCCAGCACCCCGCCCACCACCACCCCGCCGCCCACCGGCGGCATCAGCGCCATGGAGACCGTCGCGGCCATGCAGCCGGGCTGGAACCTCGGCAACTCCCTCGACGCCGTCGGCGCCGACGAGACCGCCTGGGGCAACCCGCGCATCACCGAGGCGCTCATCCAGAACGTCGCCGCCCAGGGCTACAACAGCATCCGCATCCCCGTCACCTGGGACAACCACCAGAGCAAGAGCGCCCCCTACGCCGTCGAGGACGCCTACCTCGACCGCGTCGAAGAGGTCGTGGGCTGGGCCCTGGAAGCCGACCTGTACGTCCTCATCAACATCCACCACGACTCGTGGATCTGGATGGCGGACATGAACACCAACCGCACCGTCGTCGAGGCCCGCTACGAGGCCATCTGGACCGCCCTCGCCGACCGCTTCCGCGACGCCCCGCCCGAGCTGCTGTTCGAGAGCGTCAACGAGCCGCAGTTCAACAACGTCGACGACACCACCGCCTACGCGCTCCTGGACGACCTCAACACCTCGTTCCACGAGATCGTCCGCGCCTCCGGCGGCGGCAACGCGACCCGGGTCCTGGTCCTGCCGACCCTCCACACGAACGCCGAACAGGGCCGCCTCGACGCGCTCAGTGCCACCATCGAGGCCCTGGACGACCCCAACATCGCGGCCACGATCCACTACTACGGCTTCTGGCCCTTCAGCGTCAACATCGCCGGGTTCACCAAGTTCAACGACGAGGTCCGGGCCGACCTGGAAGGCTACTTCGACCGCGCCCACGACGAGTTCGTCGCCAACGGCATCCCCGTCCTGGTCGGCGAGTACGGACTCCTCGGCTTCGACACCCACACCGGGACCGTCGAGCAGGGCGAGAAGCTCAAGTTCTTCGAGTATGCCGGCTACTACGCCCGCCAGAAGGGCATCACCCTCCAGATCTGGGACAACGGCCAGCACTTCGACCGCACCGCGTTCCAGTGGAGGGACCCCGAGCTCTTCGCGATGATGAAGGCCGCCTGGACCACCCGCTCGGGCACGGCCGCCACGGACCAGATCTTCGTCCCCCGCACGGCGACCGTCGCCGACGTCTCGGTGACCCTCAACCTGAACGGCACCACGTTCCAGGGCCTGCGGCTCGGCTCCACCAACCTCGTCCAGGGCACCGACTACACCGTCTCGGGCTCCACGCTGACGATCAAGGCGAGCCGGCTGACGGCGATCCTGGGCGACCGCTCCTACGGCGTCAGGGGCAACCTCCACGCGGTGTTCTCGCAGGGCGCGCCATGGCGCATCAGCGTCATCTCCTACGACCAGCCGACCATGTCGGCGGCCACCGGCGCCTCGGCGACCTTCGCGATCCCCACCCAGTTCAAGGGCGACCAGCTCGCGACCATGGAGGCGAAGTACGCCGACGGCACCAACGCCGGACCGCAGAACTGGACCTCCTACAAGGAGTTCGGCCGCGCGTTCAACCCGGACTACGCGGCCGGCACGATCACGCTCCCGACCGCCTTCTGGTCCGAGGTCAACGACGGCCAGAAGGTCACCCTGACGTTCCACTTCTGGAGCGGCAGGACCGTCACCTACTACGTGACCGAGTCCGGCGGCAACGTCACCGGCTCGCTCTCCTGACCGCACGACGCAGCGGCCGCCCCGGCACCCCGCCGGGGCGGCCCCCCTGTTCTAGTCCTCGTCGTGTTCGGCCTGACCCCAGATGTCGTCGTCCTCGGTGAGCCAGGTGCCGATATCGGAATTCGGTTCGAAGCCGGCGGCCCCTCCGCGGGTGCCCATCATGCCGCCGCGCATGATCCCGCCCGTGCCGCGCCCCCCGGTGTTCGACGCGAGACCGCCGTCGGCCCAGACCGCCACGTTGCTGAACTCACCGGCGATCCCGGCGCGCCGCCTTTCCCGCCAGTGGGCGAGGTTGTGCGCGACGATCCTCGTATACCGGTGCTCGGGGTCGAGGATCCGCTCGCAGTCGGCGAGCAGTTCGGTGAACGCGTCGATCGCCTCCTCCACCCGGTCGCTGCGCGCGGTCCACCTGGCGAGGTCGTTGCGGACCGCGAGCACGTCGGGGTGATCCGGGCCGAGAACCCGGAGCTGGTCGTGGAGCACGCTCGTCAAACCGTCCACCGCCGCTGTCGTGTCGCCGGCCTCGCCGAGCCATCCCGCGAGGTTCTGGCGGCTGCGGAACGTGTCCGGATGGTCGGGCCCCAGTACTCGGAGCCGGTCGGCCAGCAGTGCCTCCGTCGCGGCGGCCGCGCCCTGCGGATCGCCGGCCTCGCCGCGCCAGTGCGCGAGGTTGTGCCGCACCGCGAGCGTGAACGGATGGTCGGCGCCCAGGGTCTGTAGGCAGTCGGCGAGCAGCGACTCATTCGCCGCTGCCGCACCTACCGCGTCACCCGATCGGCCCTGCCAGCGGGCCCGCAGCGAACGGGTGATCAGGACGTCGAAATGTTCTGGGCCGAGCAGACGCAACCGGTCGGCGAGCAGCGACTCGGTCTCCGCGATCGCGGTCTCGAGGTCGCCCGCCTCCCCTCTCCAGTACAGGAGCCGCTGACGGGTCGCGAACGTCCTCGGGTGTTCGTCGCCGAGGACCCGGATGCGGTCGGCGAGGACCGCCTGGAACCCCTCGACCGCCCCGAGCACGTCCCCGGACTCGCCCTGCCAGCGGGCGAAGCCGTGCCGTGCTTCTATGGCGTCGGGATGGTCGTCGACGTGCACCTGGCCGATGAGGAACCGGAGCATCGAGAAGTAGCCCATCGCCATGCGGACCTGACCTTGCGCCCCGACGCTGTTCCCCGCCTCGAAGAAGACCGGGTGGACGCCGCCCCCGAGGATCGATCGGCCGGCCTTCTCGATGAGCCGCGAGAGGTTGGTCCAGAGGACGGCCGTCGAGTTCGGTCCGTCCGCCGGTTCCGGCCAGAGCGCTTGCAGCGCATCGGCGGCGGATTCGGCGGCGAGGCTCCGCTCCACCGACGTCGTCATCTCCAGCACGGCGCGCTGGACGAGTGCGTGCATCCGCACCAGGGCACCGTCGGCGTCGATCAGGCTCAACCGGTGGAGCCTCCCCAGGGCGGCGCTCACCTGGAGCGCGCGGAGCCCCTCGGTGCCCGTCACGTCCGCAAGGAACCCGAGAACCGACGCCGAGGTGAAGAGTCCCATGGGGATTCCCGCCGGGTCCAGGAGCGCGGCGATCTTCAGGATGCCGCCGGCGAGCCCTTCCGGTGCATGCCGATCGGCCTGCTCGATCGAGAGCGACCAGGCCGCGTGGAGGGAGCCGCCGTAACCGTCGGGGGCGGCCTCCGGGCTCAGCTCGGCCAGCGCCACGGTCCGGTCCTCCAACAGGCGGCGGTAGTCCTCACAGGTGAGACCGGGCTGGTCGAGGATGAACGCCGCCGCCTGCCCGAGGGCGAGCGGGAGGCCGCCCAGGAGTTCGGCCAATGGCTCGGCTCCGGCGACCCGCCTCGACCGCGAACCGAGCCGCCCGTGGAGGTAGGCGAGTGACTCCTCCGGGCTGAACAGCCCGATGTCGATCCGGGAACGGCCTTCCGCGTCCAGAGCGGCGTCCCTGCGCCGAGTCGTGACGAGAGTCCGGCCGCGCGGGTTGACCGGCGGCCAGAGTCCTTGCAGCGCTGCTGGATCGCCGAGGTCGTCGACGACCACCAGCCACCTCGGCGCCTCCGGGCGTGACAGCAGATTGAGGAACGCGGTGGCGGCCCGAACGTCCTCGCCCGGCTCCGCACCGCAGAGTTCGACGCCCGCCTGGGCGAAAGCCGCGATGATGCCCTCAGCGCTGCTCGCGTTCACCCACATCAGCAGGTCGAGCTCGGACCGGTTCCAGCGGTCCGTCGCGTAGGCAGCGGCCAGTTGCGTCTTCCCGACTCCGCCCATCCCGGACAGGACCAGGCATGGAGCCGTCGTCCCGCTCAGCCGCCAGTCCGCCTCCCGCTCCTGCCTCGATGCCGCCAGTTGCGGCACCGTGCCGATCCGGTGCGGCCAGCGCACCGGTTGCGGTCGCGGGGCACCCACGATCAGCTCGATGCGTCCGCCTTGCGCGGCATCGCGGACGCTGTCGTGGAAGTGGCTGCCGAACGAAAGGCCGGCCTGCGGGTCGCTGGGCACGAGCGGGACCTCCCGGGAAGGAATCCCCGCATTCTATCGCCGAAGTCCCCGGGCACCGGTGGACCGCCGTCTCGCAGCGCTCGAAGAGCGCACCGCTCAAGCGGTCGACTCCCGGAGCTTCAGCTCGAAGGGCGCCGTGTGCTCCTCCGGCGGGCGGGAGGGGTCCTCGATGCGGGCCGCGATGAGGGAGACGGCCTTCTCGGCCATCCACCGGTGGTCGGGGGCCACCGAGGACAGCGACGGCGTCGTGTAAGGCGACTGCGGGACGTCGTCGAAGCCGATGACGCGCACGTCCTCGGGGACGCGCAGACCCAGGTCGGCCAGGCCGCGGATGACGCCGAGGGCGACCGTGTCGGTGACGGCCACGACCCCGTCGAACGGCACCCCGGACGAATGGAGGCGCCGGACCGCCCGGCGGCCGTCCTCCATGGTCATGCCCGACAGGGCCACCAGCGACGTGTCCACCTCGATCCCGTGCGCCGCCAAGCCGTCCACATACCCCTGGTAGCGGCGCGAGACGACGTGGACGCCCTCCAGCGACCAGCCGGTCACGTTGGCGATCCTGGTGCAGCCCTGGGCGACCAGGTGCTCGGTCGCCGCCCGGGTGCCGGCCTCGTTGGCCATCCCCACATGGTCGATGCTCGCGCCGAAGTCCCGCTCGCCGAGCATCACGATCGGGAAGTCCCCCCACGAGTGCCCCTGGTCGCGCGGATCGAGCGCCACCGCGCTCAGGATCAGGCCGTCGAACTGCAGCTTGTGCGACTGCGCGATCGCATCGGCCTCACCGGTGTCGCTCGCGCCGGTCTGCTCGATCGCCACATGGAACCCGCGGGCACGGGCGGCCTCGATGATGAACGAGCCGAGCATCCCGAAATACGGCTCGTCCACGCCGGGCACAGCGAGGCCGATGACCCCGGTGCGCCCGGCCTTCAGCGTGCGGGCGTTGACGTTCAGGCGGTACCCGGACTGCTGGATCGCATCGAGGACGCGCAACCGGACCGGCTCGGAGACCCCGGCCCGGTTGTTGACCACGTTGGACACGGTCATCTTGGACACGCCGGCCAGGCGCGCCACGTCGCTCATCGTCACCATCTCGGGTACCGCCTTTCGGGATTCGACGATCCTCTTATGTTCCCACCCTGGGCAAGCGCCTGACTACGCCACGTCTCCGGCCACGGTGACGAAGGAGTGCGCGGGCAGGTGCACGTGAAGCTTGCCGCCGTCGATCCGCGCCCCGTCGTGGGTGCGGGGGGCGACCGCCTCGGGCTGCTCGGGCGTGTTGTGGGCCTGGAGGGCCCCGGCGGTCAGGATCTCGGACGCGAGCCCGGTCACCGAGCCGCCGCGCAGGTCGATCACGACGTCGGCGGCCTCGCCCGCGTCCAGATTCGACAGCGACACTAGCAGGCGGCCGTCCTTGCGGGAGGCGGACACCGACACCGTCGACAGCTCGGCGCCCCCGACCTCCTTCGCCGGCGCGTCGCCGACGACGTGAACCTGGAGGCTCGCGGCGTCCTGGTGCCCCTTGTTCATCCGGAACACGTGGTAGGTCGGGGTGAGCACCAGCGCCCCCGAGTCCGGGTCGGTCAGGATCATCGCCTGCAGCACGTTGACAGTCTGCGCGATGTTCGCCATCACGAGCCGGTCGGCGTGCCGGTGGAAGATGTCGAAGTGCAGGCTCGCCACGAGCGCGTCGCGCATCGTGTTCTGCTGGTACAGGAACCCGGGGTTGGTGCCGGGCTCGACGTTCCACCAGGTGCCCCACTCGTCCAGGACGATCCCGATCTCCTTGGTCGGGTCGTACAGGTCCATGACGTTGGCGTGGCCGGTCAGCAGCTCGTCGGTGCGGGCGGCCTTGAGCATCGTCGTGTAGTACTCGTCGTCGGTGAACTCGGTCGCGGCGCCCTTGTCCTCCCAGGTCCCCGCGACGGTGTAGTAGTGCACCGAGACGGCCTGGTAGAGCGGGCGCTCGACGCGCTGGCAGCCGAGGTGGGAGAGCTGCTTCATGAGGGTCTCGGTCCAGGCGTAGCTGAAGTCGGAGGCCCCGGCGGCGATGCGGTAGAGCTTGTTGTCGCCGTAGTCGCGGCAGTAGGTCGCGTACTTGCGGGCGTCCATCGCGTACTGCTCGGCGGACATGTTGCCGCCGCAGCCCCAGGTCTCGTTGCCCAGGCCCCAGAACTTGACCTTCCACGGCTCCTCGCGGCCGTTGGCCTTGCGCTCGCGCACGGCCGGGGAGTCGCCGTCGCGGGTCAGGTACTCGACCCACTCGCTCATCTCCTGGACGGTGCCCGAGCCGACGTTGCCGGAGATGTACGGCTCGGCGCCGAGCAGCTCGCACAGCGCCATGAACTCGTGGGTGCCGAAGTGGTTGTTCTCCTCGACCCCGCCCCAGTGGGTGTTGACCATGACGGGCCGGTCCTCCTTGGGGCCGATGCCGTCGCGCCAGTGGTATTCGTCGGCGAAGCAGCCGCCGGGCCAGCGGAGGTTGGGGATGTCGAGGGCCTTGAGGGCCTCGACGACGTCGAGGCGGATGCCGCCCTCGTTCGGGATCGGGGAGTCCTCGCCCACGTAGAAGCCGCCGTAGATGCACCGGCCCAGGTGCTCGGCGAAGTGGCCGTACACGTGGCGGTTGATGACGGGGCCTTCGAGGTCGAGGTTGACGACGGCGTTGACGGTGCTGCTCATCGGTGCCTTTCCTTGGTCGCGGCGAGCGGTCTTTATCGGTAAAGTCGCTTCACTCTACCGGGTCCCGCAACCGCGCTGTCAAGTGACGGCCGAAAGCGGATCTCCGCCCGAACGGTGACCTGCGGCATGGCCGCGGCCGCCCCGGCCGCCGTAGAGTCGTGAACGCCCCCTGAGCGACCGCCCTTCGAAAGGCCCCCGATGTTCGACGCCGTGCCCAACCCCGTCCTGTTCGACGCCTTCGGCGTGCCGACCACCCTCATCGAAGCCCTCGGCTTCGTCTCCGGCGCCCTCTGCGTGTGGCTGGTCGCCCGCCAGCACATCGCCAACTGGGGCATCGGCATCTTCAACTGCCTGATGTTCATCGTCCTGTTCACCCAGTGGGGCCTCTACGCCGACGCCGGCCTCCAGCTCGTCTTCATCGCCCTCGGGGCCTACGGCTGGTGGAACTGGGTCCGCGGCGGCGGCCCCGCCGAGGACGCCCTCCCCGTCAGCCGCACCGGCCGCACCGAATGGATCGCGCTCATCGGCGCCGGGCTCGTCGGCCTCGCCGCCATCGCGACCCTCCTCGACCGCGCCACCGACTCCACCGTCCCCTTCTGGGACGCCCTCACCACCGTCCTGTCGCTCATGGCGACCTACGGGCAGTGCCGCAAGTGCCTCGAGTCCTGGTGGCTGTGGATCGCCGCCGACATCGTCTACATCCCGCTGTACGCCTACAAGGAGCTCTACCTCACCGCGATCCTCTACATCGGATTCATGGCGCTGTGCGTGCTCGGCCTGCGCAACTGGCAGAAGGACCTCACGGCCCGCCGGACCGCCGAGGCCGTCGCATGAGCCTGCCCGAGCACGGCCTGGTCCTCGGCAAGTTCTACCCGCCCCACGCCGGCCACCACCACCTCATCCGCACCGCCCGCGCCGGCTGCGAGCGGCTCACCGTCCTCGTCAGCCACGCCGACGTCGAGACCATCCCCCTCGCGGCCCGCGTCGCCTGGATCCGGGAGGCCCACCCCGACGTTCGCGTCGTCGGCACCGTCGACAACGTCCACATGGACCTCCACGACGAGGCGATCTGGCAGGCCCACGTCGACATCTTCAAAGCCGCCGTCCCCGAACGGATCGACGCCCTCTTCACCTCCGAGTCCTACGGACCCGAACTCGCCCGCCGCCTCGGCGCCGCCCACGTCGAAGTCGACCTCGACCGGGCCCGCTTCCCCGTCTCGGGCACCAAGATCCGCGCCGACCCGGCCGGGAACTGGCACTACCTCGAAGGCCCCGTCCGCGCCGGGCTCGCGCTGCGCGTCGTGGCCCTCGGCGCCGAGTCCTCCGGCACGACCACCATCGCCGAGGCGCTCGCGGCCGCGTACGCCGCCCGCGGCGGCGCCTGGGCCGACACGCGGTGCGTCCCCGAGTACGGCCGGACCTTCAGCGAGGAGAAGCTGCGGGCCCTCCAGGCGGTCCGGCCCGGGGCCGCGTGGTCCGACGTCCGGTTCGAGATGCCGTTCGATACTGCGGACTTCCCGGTCATCGCCGCCCGCCAGAACGAGCTCGAGGAGGCCGCCGCGCGCCTCGGCGGCCCGGTCCTGTTCTGCGACACCGACGCCTTCGCCACCGCGATCTGGCACGAGCGCTACCTCGGCGGCCGCAACCCCGCCCTCGACCCGCTCGCCGACGCCCTGCACCACCATCTATACCTGCTCACCGACCACGACGGCGTCCCGTTCGACGACGACGGCCTCCGCGACGGCGAGCACCTGCGGCCCTGGATGACCGCCCGCTTCGAACAGGAGCTGCGCCGCACCGGCCGCCGCTACGTGAAACTTCGGGGCTCCCGCGAGCACCGACTCGAGCAGGCCGTCCGCGCCGTCGACGCACTCGTCGCCGCCGGCTGGAACCTCGCGGACCCGCTCCCGGAGTACCGGTGACACGCACCCCGCGGAAGGGTGCACCCACTTGCCCGCCGGGCCCGGTTCGGCGCACACTGGCCACATGCGCATCAGGGTTGTGACTGACACCGACCTGCCCCTCCTCCAGGACATCGAGCGCGCCGCCGGCGAGTGCTTCCGCACCGCCGGCATGGACGCCATCGCCGACGACGAGCCGCTCACCCTCAAAGAACTCGACGACTACCGCCGCACCGGCCTCGCCTGGGCGGCCGTCGAGCACCGCGAGCCCGTCGCCTACCTCATCGCCGAGCCCGTCGACGGCGCCCTCCACATCGAGCAGGTCTCGGTCCACCCCGACTGGGCCCGCCGCCGCATCGGCCGCTCCCTCATCGACCATGCCGCCGCCCGCGCCGCCGCGGACGGGCTGACCGCGCTCACGCTCACCACGTTCCGGGACGTCCCATGGAACGCGCCCTACTACGCCCGCCTCGGATTCGCCCCGCTCGCCGAAGCCGACCTCACCCCGGGGCTACGCGCGATCCGCGACCGCGAGTCCGCCCACGGCATCGACCGCTGGCCCCGCGTCTGCATGCGGCGCCCCCTCTGAGGGCGTCCGGGGCCCGGCCGCCGCCGCGGCCCGCCGGCGCGCCTCCAGGTGGTCGAGCCGCTCGGCCGCCAGGAACGCCCGCGACAGCTCGGTCCGCACCCGCGGCGCGTCGGCCCCGGCGCTCTTGAAGTAGTAGATCGACAGGTTGATCAGCGACACGAAGCACGCGTACACCAGTTCATCCTGCACCAGGTCGAGCATGATCAGGGTGCCCATGACCAGCACCGTCGCGCAGTAGATGAGCAGCGTCGGCCGCCACCGGACCAGCCGCCCGGGCGGGAACTCGCCCTCGGGCACGGTGGACAGGCCCGCCTCGCGGGCCCGGCGGTGGGTGTCGCGCTCGAACGCGATGAACACGGTGAACACGATCGCGGTCCACACCAGTCCGATCTGCGTCGCCAGCGGCCACCAGTCGCCTTGGAGCAGCGTGGGGATGAGCACGCACAGCGACGGCAGGACCGCCATCGACCTGAGCCCGAACTCGGTGGCCCACGTGAGGAACCGCCGCCGGCCGCGGCGCGGCAGCGGGGACAGGGGCGAGATCTCGGCGAAGAGGTTCAAGTACAGGCGCGCGTTCACCAGGGCGAACGAGAAGCCGACCAGCCGCGCCGGCAGGTTCTCCCACGGGTCGGGCATGTCATAGCCGTCCAGGCGCATCGCGGCGAAGAAGTCGAAGTCCGACCCGGTCTGGGCGATCGCGATGTTGACCATCTCGATGCCCTTCGCCTGCCAGCCGACGCCGAGGTCCTCCACCCACCAGGTCGCGACGAGCGCGGCCGTCCCCCACAGGACGAACGCGGCCGCCCACGCCCACCGGTGCAGCCGCTGGGCCTTGCGCAGCCGCGGCACGTCGGCGGCCAGGCCCCGCCTCCGCAGCTCCGCGGCCTGGCGCTTGCGCACCCGCAGGATGCGGCCCTGGCGCGAGACCGTCCCCGAACCCGGCAGGAGGCTCCTGGCCTTCTCCAGCGCCCCTTCCGGTTCGAGGCGGGCGGCCTCGCGTATGACCGCCATCTCGCGTTCGAACAGCTCCCGGATCTGGTCGATCCGGTTGCGGTCCTGCCCGTGCACGGGATCGTGCTCCTCGATCGGCGTCACCAGCAGGCGCCGGCCCGGATCGGCGTCCACGAGGTCCTCGAGGAGGCGGGCCATGCCCGTCGAGAGCACATAGGAGTGGTCCGGCAGGCTGCCGTCGGGTCGGAGCTCCGCGCCGCTGATCGCCAGCAGGATCCGCCCGAGCGAGTACAGGTCGGCCTGCCCGTCGCCGCCGCCGCCCTTGCGGACCTCGGGGGCGACGTAGACCGCCTCGCCGTACGCCTCGCCGGGCAGCATCCGGGTGTGGAGGTGGTTGACGCCCAGGTCGATGAAGCGGATGCGGGTGCCGCCGCCGACGGACTGGACGACGATGTTCGACGGCGAGAGGTCCTCGTGGCGGTAGTCGAGCCGCTCCAGGTCGGCCAGGGCGTGCAGGAGTGCGCTGCCGAGGACGTCGAGTTCGGCGATGTCGACGGGCCGGACGACCGTCTTGCGCGGCTTGGTCTCGGCCTTCGGGCGCGACCGGAGCCGGTCGGCCAGCGTCTCCCCTTTGAGGAAGTCCATCAGGATCCAGCCGTCGTGGCTGGCCCAGACGCCGACCAGGGGCGCGTCGTCGGGGATGAACCCTTCGAACCGGCTCGCGTAGGCCCTGGTGGCGGCAACGATCGGCGGCTGCTGCCGGTACGGGTAGATCAGGCATTTGAACGCGAACTCGGTGTGGCGGCTGGCCTTGGGTTTCGCGCTCCTGCCGTACAGGATGACCGAGGTGGTCCCGTGGCGGTGGAACCGCAGCGAGTCGAAGTCGATCTTCTCCCACTCCGCGAGGGTCTCCTCGGTGGCCGGTTCGCTCCCGAACGCGGGGTCGTACAGCACCTGGACGGCGCGGCGGACCCGCGGGTCGGCGACGAGCCCGGCCGAGATGCGGGCGGCGGTGACGGTCTCCTCGCCGACGGCGAACCGCACGTCCGTCTCCCCGTGGAACCGGGCCCGTTCGGAGCAGTGGAGGGCCACGATCGTGAGCAGGTAGAACCCGAGGTACCCGGCGGTCTGGGCCGGGCGGTCCGGGCCGCCGTCGGCCGTCCACCAGCGCCAGAGCCGCACGATCTCGGCGTCCTGGTCGATCAGGAAGCGGTCGCGGTAGCCGCGCTCGTCGAGCGGGAGGTCGAGCAGGACGCTGCGCCAGTGGCTCGGGTCCCACCGGTCGAGCGCGGCCGCGGCGGCGGGGTCGCCGCCGCCGGCGAGGCCGTCGATGGCGGCGGTGAGGATCTCATGCTGCGTCGGCACGGACGCCTCCGTCGACGGCCACGAAGCGGGGGAGCGAGGCGAAGGACCCGTCGCGCAGGCGCGAGGCGGGGATCCCGCCGACGGCCGCGTGCATGACGGCGTGCGCCTCGCGCGCGGCGGTGAGCAGCGCCCCGAGGGACATCTCGTGGCGGCGGACCTCGGACATCCACGGCAGCGGCGCGAGGTCGAGGACGAAGGGGCCCTCGCCGGGCTCGGTCATCCACTCCTGGAGCCGGCGGCGCTGGGCGCGGTACCGCTCGAGGGACGCGAGGTAGCCCTTGCCCAGGCCCCGCTTGATGCGCTCCATGTAGAACGCCGACAGGTGCCGGCCGGCCGAGGCGCGGCCGGGGGCGCGCATCGGCTTGGTGCTCAGCGACAGCACGTGGGTGCAGCCGTCGGCGAGCGCGAGGAGGTACGGGTGGGCGGTGAGGACGCCGCCGTCGACGGCGCGGCGGCCGCGGAACTCGCCCGCGCCGGGGACGGCGACGGGCAGCCAGCAGGAGGCGCGGAGGCCCTCGCGCAGGTCCTCGCGGTCGCAGAAGTCGCCGACGGACTCGGTGCGCAGCTCGTCGACGAGGGTCACGGCGACGTGGAACCCGGCCGGGCCGGCGAGGATCCGGTCGTAGTCGAGGGGCTTGACGGTCTCGAGGACCTGCTCGAACACGTAGTCGAGGTTGAGGATGCCGCGGCGCGAGGCGAAGCGGCGCATGTCGACGAACTGCCTGGTGGCGAGGTCGTCGAAGTAGATGGTGAGGGGGTACCAGGTCTCGCCGCCGGCGAAGTAGGCCGCGTTGACCGACCCTGAGGAGCAGCTGTAGACGCAGTCGAAGACCCCGCGCAGGCCCAGGTCGTCCAGGGCGGTGAGCATCGCGGCGGAGACGACGCCGCGCATGCCGCCGCCTTCGACGGCCAGTCCGAGCTTGTGGCCGTCTCCGTGCGCACCGGGCCTGCCGCCGGCCTGCTTGCGGGCCCGGACCAGGTCGAGGACGGGGTGGTCGTCGCTCCAGTAGCAGGCGCGGTCGGGCGAGTACAGGTCGTGCATCGGAGCCTCCGGGGGTGGGTCGGACGGCGGCGCCGAATCCGGTCGATTGCGGCAGTCCTCTTCTGAGGGTACGCAATCGGGCATCGATCCGTCACACATGCGTCACCGCCCGGCGCGGCGGCCTGTGAGGACCGCCTCCCCGGCCCGAATCGGAATAGTCCGGCGCCCCGGCCCGTTAAGGTAGATGCAAACGCATGAACTTCGATCCCGCCGAGGCGGGGAGAGCAGGGAATCCGATGCAGTTCGGGATCTTCTCAGTCAGTGACATCACGCGCGACCCCATCTCGGGGGAGACCCCGAGCGAGGCCGAGCGGATCGAGGCGATCGTGAAGATCGCCGTCAAGGCCGAAGAGGTCGGCCTCGACGTGTTCGCCATCGGCGAGCACCACAACCCGCCGTTCTTCTCCTCTTCGCCGACGACGCTGCTCGCGCACATCGCCGCGCTCACCGAGCGGCTCATCCTCACCACCGCGACCACGCTGATCACCACGAACGACCCGGTGCGCATCGCCGAGGAGTACGCGATGCTCCAGCACCTCGCCAAGGGCCGCATGGACCTCATGCTCGGCCGCGGCAACACCGCGCCGGTCTACCCGTGGTTCGGCCAGGACATCCGCCAGGGCCTGCCGCTCGCGCTGGAGCACTACAACCTCCTGCACCGGCTGTGGCGCGAGGACGTCGTGGACTGGGAGGGCCAGTTCCGCACCCCGCTCCAGGGCTTCACCTCGACGCCGCGCCCGCTCGACGACGTGCCGCCGTTCGTGTGGCACGGCTCGATCCGCACGCCCGAGATCGCCGAGCAGGCCGCGTTCTACGGCAACGGGTACTTCGCCAACCACATCTTCTGGCCCACCTCGCACTCCAAGCGCCTCATCGACTTCTACCGGCAGCGCTTCGAGCACTACGGGCACGGCACCCGCAAGCAGGCGGTCGTCGGCATCGGCGGCCAGGCGTACATCGCCAAGCGCAGCCAGGACGCGGTCAAGGAGTTCCGCCCGTACTTCGACGAGGCGCCCGTCTACGGCCACGGCCCGACCCTGGAGGAGTTCACGCAGGGCACGCCGCTGTCGGTGGGCAGCCCGCAGGAGGTCATCGACAAGACGCTGACCTTCCACGACGCCCTCGGCGACTACCAGCGCCAGATGTTCCTCATCGATCACGCCGGCATGCCGCTCGGCATGGTCCTCGACCAGCTCGAGCTGCTCGGCGGCGAGGTCGTCCCGGTGCTGCGCAAGGAGCTCGCGGCGCGCCGCGACCCCGAGTCGGCCGAGGCCCCGACGCACGCCGGACTGGTGAAGGCCAAGTACGGCGACGGGCCGGCCCGCCAGCCGCGCCCGAACGCCAACCGCGGCGACAACGTCACCGGCGCCTCGCCCTACCAGGACAGCGAGCCCGCGGCCGAGTACCCCGAGATCTAGTCCGCTTGGAGGACACCATGACCCGCTCACGGAGCCGGCTCGCGAACGACGCCTGGGAATCGCTGCTGACCGCCCACGCGGCGCTCATGAAGCGGTTCGCGGCCCAGCCGATCTGGGACGAGCTGTCGATGCGCGAGTACGACGTGCTCTACACCCTGTCCAAACACGACGGGCCGATCCGCCTGTTCGAGCTCGGCCGCGGCGTCCTGCTCAGCCAGCCCGCCCTGTCGCGGCTGGTCGAGCGGCTCGCCGACCGCGGCCTGGTCGAGCGGCTCGCCGACCCCGAGGACGGACGCGGCCTGCGCCTGGGGCTCACCGCCGCCGGGCGCGAGGCCCAGCGCCTGGTCGGCGGCCGCCACGCCGTCGACGTGGCCCGCGCCGTCGCCGACGCCCTCACCGAGGAGGAGATGCGCCAGCTCGAATCCATCGGCCGCAAACTCGCCGGGGCGACCGCCCCGGCCCCGAAGCCCCAACGGACCCCGAAGGAGGCCGTGCTGTGAACACCCCGAAGGAGCCGTTCCGGCTCGCCGTCGTCAGCGCCGGCACCAGCGACCCGTCGTCGACGCGCATGCTCGCCGACCGCATCGCGTCCCGCATCGGCGCGCTCGCCCAGGAGCGCGGCGGAGCCGTCGCGGTCGACGTGGTCGACCTGCGCGGGCTCGCCACCGAGATCACCACCGCGATCGTCTCGCAGCACATGGGCCCCAAGATGACCCGTGCGATCGAGGTCCTCGGCCGCGCGGACGGGATCGTCGCCAGCGCCCCGGTGTACAAGGCCGCGCCGAGCGGGCTGTTCAGCTCGTTCTTCCACGTCCTCGACAACGACCTGCTCATCGCCAAGCCGGTGATCCTGGCAGCGACGGCCGGGACGGCGCGGCACGCGCTGGTCGTCGACGAGCAGATGCGGTCGCTGTTCGCGTACCTGCGGACGATGACGGTGCCGACGTCGGTGTTCGCGGCCACCGAGGACTGGAACGCCTCGGAGCTGGGGGAGCGGATCGGGCGCGCGGCGATCGAGCTGCTGCTGCTCATGGAGTCCGGGTTCGCCGAGCAGGTCCGCTCGGAGTCGTGGAAGAGCTACCAGCACGAGTTCGGCTCGGCCGGCGGCACGGAGCTCGACATCGACTTGAGCTCCGACCTGATGCGGCTGGCCACCGGCGGTTCGGCGCTCAAGCCGAAGCGTCCCGAATAGGCGCCGAACGGCCCCGGCCCGCGATCGCGGGCCGGGGCCTTTCGCTTCCCGCGGCTACAGTGGAGGCGGACCCTCCGATCGAAAGGCGCCGCCATGAGCGACCGCGACATGATCAGCACCGGCGAGTACGTGGTCTACCCGCACGACGACCCTGCCGAGGTCATCGAGACCGTGCAGGTGGTCGCCGAGGACCCGACCGGCGGCGACTTCGCCTTCGGCGACGGGTCCGGGCCGACGCGGGAGTGAGCGCCGGGCGAGCGCGCCCGGACGACCGCTAGACGACGGTGGTCTGGGTGGGGCCGGCCCACCACTGGCCGCCGGTGTAGTAGTAGACGTACCAGGCGATCTCGTGCCCGTCGGTCCAGTCCTTGTTGCACCTGGTCCAGGCCTTCGAGTACCCGAGGAAGTCGGTGCAGTAGCCCTCGCGGGACCCGTCGAGGTCCCACCAGACGACCCTGACCCAGTGGCCGTCGTCGACGTTGTCCTTGAGCCAGATGTCGTCGCCGTTCTTCTGGATGCAGGCGGACACCCAGGTGTTGCTGTAGCACTCCCTCGAGGAGTCGGCGTACCAGTCGACGTCGACGGCCTGGTCCAGCTCGTAGGCGGCGAAGGCCGGGTTGGCGAAGCCGATGACGGCGAACAGCGGTATGGCGAGTGCGGCGAGGATGGCCGCGAAGCGGGTGCGCATGAAGAATGCCTCTCGTGGTCGCGCCGGCGCCCGGGTTCGAGCGTCGGTCGTCGCGCATGGGCCCCGGAGGATTCCGGGGCGCGCGCCGAGAGGAATACGCCGGATCGGCGCCCCGGGTTGCCCGGCGGTGCGCGGGTTCTCCGGGACCGGCCCCGGTCCCCGCGGCCGGACGGCGGTGTGCCCGAAGCGGACTGGAAGTGGGGGGGGGGGGGGGGGGCCCCCCCCCCCCCCCCCCCCCCCCCGGGGGGGGGGGGGGGGGGGGCCCCTGGGGGGTGTGGGGGGGGGGGGGCGGGGCGCCCCCCCCACCCCGCTACGCGCCCAGCCGGTGGAGCCTGACGGCCTCGGCCGTCTCCTCCTCGATCAGATCGAAGTTGATCATCGCCGCGGCCATGGCGCCCGCCGCCGCCGAGGGCCCGACCTGGCCCATCAGGTCCGTGACGTTCCCGGCCGCCCACACGCCCGCGACGGCGGTCCTGCCGGTCGGGTCGGCCGGTATGTGCCGGCCCGCGCCCGAGGGGTGGTCGGCGAGCTCCAGTCCGAGGTCGGCGAGGAACCCGGCGCGGGCCTCCAAGCGGGTCCCGATCGCGTACGCCTGCCGCTCGACGAGCCGGCCGTCCCGCATGCGGGCGCCCTCGGCCTCGATCGCGGCGATCTCGCCTTCGACGACGCGCACGCCCCGGGCCGCGAACCGCTCGCGCTCGTCGACCGTGAGCTCGGGGGCGGTGTGCGTGAAGAACACCAGGTCGTCGGTCCACTGCCGGAACAGCGTCGCCTGGTGGACGGCCATCGGGCCGGTCCCGATCACGCCGATCGCCTGGTCGCGGTGCTCCCAGCCGTGGCAGTACGGGCAGTGGACGACGCTCGTGCCCCACCGCTCGGCCAGGCCCGGGATCTCCGGGAGCCGGTCGACCAGGCCGGCGGCCACGAGCAGGCGCCGCGCGGCGACCTCGCGGCCGTCCTCGAGGGCCACCACGAACTCCCGGTCCTGCTTGAGCGCCTTGGCGACCCGGCCTTCGACGACGTGCCCGCCGTACTGGCGGACCTCCTCCCGGCCCTTGGCGAGCAGTTCGCCCGGCGACATGCCCTCCCGGCCCAGCAGCCCGTGGACGCCGTCCGCGGGGGCGTTCCGCGGCTCGCCCGCGTCGATCACCGCCACCGTCCGGCGGGCGCGCCCGAGCACGAGCGCGCCGTTCAACCCGGCCGCGCCCCCGCCGATCACCACGACGTCGTACCGGTCCATCAGTTCATCGGTCACTTCGACCACCTCCGGCCTGAACCGTAGAACGGGACCCGCGAAACCGGCAAGGAATCTTGCCGGTCTGGCAAACTGGTGGGCATGGATCTCGACAAGGCCCTGGACGCCGTCGGCCCCCGCCTGCGCGAACTCCGCAAGGAGCGCAAGGCGACCCTCGCCGACCTCGCCGCGGAGACGGGCATCTCCGTGAGCACCCTCTCCCGCCTCGAATCGGGCGCGCGCCGCCCCACCCTGGAACTGCTGCTGCCGCTGGCGAAAGCCCACGGCGTCACCCTCGACGAGCTCGTGGACGCCCCGCCCACCGGCGACCCGCGCATCCACCTCCGGCCGGTCGTGCGCCACGGCATGGTCCACCTGCCGCTGACGCGCCGGCCCGGCGGCATCCAGGCGTACAAGCTCATCATCCCCGCAGGGGAGCGCAGCGAACCCGAGCCGCAGGTCCACGAGGGCTACGAGTGGATGTACGTCCTCAACGGACGCCTCCGGGTCGTGTTGGGGGAGCACGACTTCGTGATGAAACCCGGCGAGGCGGCCGAGTTCGACACGCGCACCCCGCACTGGTTCGGGCGCGCCGGGGACGAATCGGTGGAGTTCCTCAGCCTCTTCGGCTCCCAAGGCGAGCGCGCCCACCTGCGCGCCAAACCGAAGCGGAAGGGCTAGTCGAGGAAGCCGAGGACGTGCGCGAGGCCGCGCTCGCCGGTGCGGGGCTCGCCCGGGAGGAGGTACGCCCGCAGGCCGGAGGCGGCCGCGCCGCCGTCCTTGGCGGGGTTGTCGCCGACCATGAGCGTCGCCCGCGGGTCGACCCCGAGCCGGTCGCAGGCGGCCCGGAACAGCACCGGGTCGGGCTTCTCGGTCCCGTACTGGTACGACATGACCCGCACGTCCACCAGGTCCTCGAGCCCGAAGTGCTCCATGTGGACGCCCACGTCCCACGGGAAGTCCGAGACGATCCCGGTCTTGACGCCGCGGCGGCGCAGCTCGCGCAGGAGCGGCTCGGTGTCGGGGTAGGGCACCCACGCGTCGGGGGCGGCGATGAGCTCGTACGCGACCGCTTCGATGCCCTGGAGGTAGTCCACCCGCTCGAACCACGCGAACAGCGCGATCCGGTGCTGCGCGGCCGACTCGTCGCGCCCGATCTGCGCCGCGGCGACCTCGGGGATGCGGTAGGTCTCGTAGAGCTGCGCGGCGGTCTTCTCCACGAGCGTGTCGTCGAGCGCCCGGCCGCTCTCGGCGGCGACCCGCCGCAGCCACGTCGGGATGTCGATGAGCTTGAAGATCGTGTTGCTGAAGTCGAACAGGACCGCCTCGATCGGCGGCACCGGCCCGGCCTGCTCGGCCTCGGTCGGCCGGTAGGCGGCGGCGGAGTCGAAGAGGTTGTAGATCACGGCGGGCCTTCCGTTCGCGCGGACGTCAGCCGCAACGGTAACCGCCCGACGCAGGCGGGGCCATCCGCCGGGCCGGACCTCACACAACCGTCCCCGACCCTTCCACCGCCGTTCATCTCCCGCCCAGTCAGACGCGGCCGCGGAGGCGGCGGATGCGGTCCGCGAGCGCGGCCCTGATGGACCCGTCGTCGACCAGGTACAGCCGGAACGACGCGCCCGCGGTGAGGAACAGCAGCGTCAGCGGCGCGAAGGCAAGGCCGCCGGACGCGCTCGGGTCGCCGAACTCGGGGCCGACCCGGCCGAGCGGATCGAAGACGGTCTCCGCGATGTAGTCGATTCGAGAGGCGACGGTGCACTCCACGCTCACGCCGTGATGCGCGAGCGCGAACTGCTCGAAGGCCGGAACGAGCGCGCCGACGCCGACCGCGATGGCGATCGGGAACACGGTGGCGGGCTTCCAGCGCCGACGCGACCTGCCGCGGAAGCACAGGGCGACCGCGCCGGCCAGGGCCGCCGCCAGGACGGCGCCGGCGATCGCCGTGCCCCACCAGCGCAGCGGCCCGGTCGCGAACAGGTGCGACCACAGCGCGGCGGCCGCCGCAGCGGCGGCGACGAGAGGAAGGGCGACCGCGAGCCTGATCTCGTGGCGAGCATCGAGCGGGGCGCCGTCCCATCGCGGTTCGGGACTGCTGGTGCGGGGCATGGGCTACCGGTTTCAACTCGTGCAGGCACGGCCGGGGCCGTCGCTCTCGGGAACCCGAGCGTAGATCGGAATCCCTCGGCGCGGTGTCCCGATCACCTCTCACGCGGCTGGCGCGGCGTCGCCGAAGCGGCGGAGAGGAGCCGAGGCCGGGTTCCCGCGAGCTGATCGGGAACCCGGCCCCGGTGTCTGCGTCCCCGGTGCCTGCGGGCACGTCGAGGCGGTCGCCGCGCCGAGACGTCCCGGCGCGGCGACCGCCGCTAGTCCTGGTGCAGCCCCCAGGCGCGGCGGATCCTGTCGTCGGCGGCCTTGAACGCGGTGTCGACGATGATGCCGATGACCAGGACCGTGATGATCCACGTCAGCACCCGGGGCGCGTCGTTGAACTCCCTGGCGCCCTGCATGAGCGCGCCGATCGAGCCCTGCCCGGCGATGATCACCAGCAGCTCGCCGGCCATGAGCGAGCGCCACGCGAACGCCCAGCCCTGCTTCAGGCCCGACACGAACGACGGCAGCGTCGCCGGCATGATCACGTGCCGGTAGAGCTGGAACCCCTTCATGCCCAGGACCGCGCCGACCCGCTTCCACGCCGGCGGCACGTAGTCGATCCCCGAGATGATCCCGTTCGCGATCGACGGGACCGCCCCGAGCACCACCACGAACATGATCGTGGACTCCGAGATCTGGAACAGCAGGATCGCCAGCGGGAACCAGATGATCGACGGCATCGTCTGGAGGCCCGTGATCGCCGAGCCGATCGCCGCGCGCAGCGGCTTGAACCGCGCCACCGCGATCCCCAGCACCGACCCGACCAGCACCGAGAGCGCGAACCCGGTCAGCGCCCGCTGCATCGTGATCGCGATGGCCGTCCAGTAGCCCGGCGTCGGGACGTAGGCGACCAGCTCGTCCCACACCATCAGCGGCGACGGCAGCGCCCACGGATCCTTCCACCCGGACAGGAACAGGAGCTGCCAGAACCCGATGACGATCACCAGCGCCAGGACCTTCGGCCACGTCCCGGCCCACAGCCGGGACGCGAACCGGCCCCAGCGGGTCTCGGTGATCGGCGTCTTCTCCAGCGCGTCGAGCCCCGACAGCTGGCGCGAGGTGTCGTCCGCGACGGAACGAACGGTCTCAGCCGGCATGGCGGCCCACCTCCGCCCGCAGCGCGTCGGTGATGTCGGCGGCCAGCGTCGCCACCGGCGCCGAGTCGATCCGGCGCGGCCGATCCAGATCCACGTCGTAGACGTTCAGCACCCGGCCCGGCCGCGAGCTCAGGAGCACCACCCGGTCGCCCAGGCGCACCGCCTCGCGGACGTTGTGGGTCACGAACAGCACCGTCAGGCGCTGCTCGCGCCAGATCCGCTCGAGCTCGTCGTGCAGGAGGTCGCGGGTCATGGCGTCGAGCGCGCCGAACGGCTCGTCCATGAGCAGCACCGACGCGTCCTGCGCCAGGGCCCTGGCCAGGGCCACGCGCTGGCGCATGCCGCCGGACAGCTCGTGGGGCCGCTTGTGCGCGAACCCGCTGAGCCGCACCGTCTCCAGGAGCTCGAGTGCGCGCCGGCGTCGTTCAGCCCGACCGACGCCGCGCACGCGCAGGGCGATTTCGACGTTGCCCAGGACCGTCAGCCACGGGAACAGCGCCGACTCCTGGAACATCATGGCGACCGGCTGGTCGACGTGCTCGATCGCGCCTCCGCTGATGTCGTCGAGGCCGGCGACGAGCGAGAGTAGGGTGCTCTTGCCGCAGCCGGAGGCGCCGAGCAGGCAGGTGAAGCTGCCGGGCTCGACGCTGAGGGAGACGCCGTCGAGGGCGGTGACGGCGCCCGGGCCGCGGCCGTAGCGCTTGACCACGTCGGTCAGCACCACGGCTCCGGCCCGGGCGGTGTCGGCCCGCGGCGCAGTGCGGGTGTCGGTCATGCCAGGTCTCCCGCCGAGACTTCGGCGTCGCCGCGGTCGGCGAGCACCTGGTTGAGGGCGTCGAGCGCGTAGATGCCCTTGAGGTCGACGTCCTCGAGGAGCCCGACCTCGACGGCGTGGTCCTTGCTGCCCTGGAGCGAGGCGGCGATCGGGTCGGCGGTGAAGCTCAGGTTCTCCCAGGCCGCGGCGATCACGGCGTCGTCGATGCGCTTGTCGGTGAGGGCCTCGATGCGGTCGTTCGAGGCGGTCTGGGCCTCCTCGGGGTTCGCCGCGATGTAGTCCAGTGCGGCCAGGTGCCCTTCGAGGAACGCCTTGACCAGTGCGGGCTGCTCCTCGAGGAACCGCTTGGCGACGATGATGTGGGTGGTGACGAACTCGCCGCCCTCCCACAGTTCGCGCTCGTTGAGGAACTCGACGGCGCCGTGCTTGAGGATGAGGTCCGAGTACCGCGGTTCGACGGCCCAGGCCGCGTCGACGGTGCCGTCGTCGAACGCGGCTGCGACCTCGGCGTTCTCGATGGGGGTGACGGAGACGTCGCCGCCGCCGTTCTCGTCGGTCTCGAAGCCCTGCTGCTTGAGCCAGTGGCGGGCGGCGACATCCTGGGTGTTGCCGAGCTGCGGCGTGGCCAGGGCCTTGCCGCGCAGGTCCTCGACCTCGGTGATCTCGGGCTTGACGACGAGTCCGGCGCCGCCGGAGGTGGAGCCGGCGATGATGTGGAGCGCCTGGCCCTGGGACTGGGCCCAGCCGTTGATGGCCGGGTTCGGCCCGATGTAGGAGATGTCGATGGCGTCGGAGAAGAGCGCCTCGATCGCCGAGGGGCCCGCGTTGAAGACGGTCTCCTCGATCGTGACGGCTTCGGGCAGGGTGTCGGCGAAGACGCCGGCTTCGAGGCCGACGAGGGCGGGGGCGTGCGTGACGTTCCCGAAGTAGCCCAGGCGGATCGTGCCGCTGGCGGTCGACGCGTCGGCGTCGGCGGCGGCCTCGGCGGGGTTGTCGTCGTCGCTGCCGCAGGCGGCGAGCACCGGGGCGGCGGTGAGGGCCGCTCCCGCGGCCGCGATGACGCTGCGGCGCTTGAGGGGGCGCAGTCTGGCAGAGCTCATGGATGCTTTCCGGTTCGGTTGGGAGGACACTATTCCTACTAGTCCGATCACTCCGACTAATTAAGTGGGAATAGTAGGGTTGCCTCGCGGGCCGAGGCAACCCCTGTCCCGCCATATGGGCGGGTGGCGGCCGCTCTGGCTGGGAGAACGCCCGCCGTTCCGGCACTTGGGACGGTTCCGTCCCTTATGCCTAGCGGACGTGGGCGAGCACGCCCTTGACGGCCGACTCGAGCGCCTCGCGCCGCCGGGGGTTCTCCGGCCGCGCGAGCCCGTAGTGGCCGCGCAGCGTGGCCGATTCGTACTCGGTGCGGAAGCGGCCCTTGGCCTGAAGGATCGGGACGACCTGGTCGACGAACGCCTCCAGACCGGAGGGCAGGACGGCGGGCATGATGTTGAACCCGTCGGCCGCCCCCTGGTCGGCCCAGTCGAGGATCGCGTCGGCGACCTGCTCGGGCGTCCCGGCGAAGGTCCGGTGGCCGCGGCCGCCGCCGAGGCGCCCGATGAGCCGGCGCACCGTCAGGCGCTCGCGCCGGGCCAGGTCCACGATGAGCGTGAACCGGCTCTTGGCGCCCTCGATCTCGTCCTCCGTGGGCAGCGCCTCCGGCAGCTCCCGGTCGAGGTCCAGTTCGGACGGATCGAGTTTGAGCTGCCGGGCGAGGTTCTCCAGCGCGTACCGGGGGACGATGAGCCGGTCGAGCTCCTCCTCCAGCAGGCACGCCTCGGTCTCGGTCGAGCCGATGACCGGCACGATGCCCGGGAGCACCAGCACGGTGTCGGGGTCGCGTCCGGCGTCCTTCGCGCGGCGCTTGACGTCGGCGTAGAACGCCTGCGCCTCCTCGATGGTCTGCCAGGCGGTGAAGATCGCCTCGGCGTGGCCGGCGGCGAACGCCCTGCCGTCCTCGGAGGACCCGGCCTGCACCAGCAGCGGGTGCCCCTGCGGGGACCGCGGGACGTTGAGCGCGCCGGCCACCTGGAAGTGCTCGCCCTCGTGCGCGGCGGGGTAGAGCAGGCGGTCGTCGCCCCACACGCCCCGCTCCTTGTCGGCCACGACCGCGTCGTCGTCCCAGGAGTCCCACAGCTTCTTGGCGACCTGGAGGAACTCCTCGGCCCTGGCGTACCGCGCCGCGTGCGAGGGCAGCTCGTCCAGGTTGAAGTTGCGGGCCGCGTCGAGCGTGGCGGTGGTGACGATGTTCCAGCCGACCCGGCCGCCGGAGATGTGGTCGATCGAGGCGAAGCGCCGGGCCAGGTTGTACGGCTCGTTGTAGGTCGTCGACGCGGTCGCGATCAGTCCGATGTGCGTGGTGAGCGCGGCGATCGCGGCCAGGACCACCGTGGGCTCCAGGGACCCGGAGGGCCGGCGGCCGACGGTGCCCCACAGCGAGGGCGAGTCGGCGAAGAAGATCGAGTCGAGCTTCCCGCGCTCGGCGGTCTGCGCGAGGTTCGCGTAGTGCGCGATGGACGTGGTCGCGTACGGGTCGGACTCGGGCAGCCGCCAGGACGCCTCGTGGTGCCCGGTGCTCATCAGGAACGCGTTGAGGTGGAGCTGCTTGGGCGGACGGCTCATGGGTTCTCCTTGATCTCGGCGCCGCCGGCCAGGCCGAGCGCGGCGAGCAGTTCGGTGCGGACGGCCGCGAAGCGCGGGTCCGAGGGGTCGCGGGTGCCGTCGAGGTCGATGCGGCGCTCGGTCTTGACGACGCCGCCTTCGAGGACGAGCACCCTGTCGGCGAGGACGATCGCCTCGTCGACGTCGTGGGTGACGAGCAGGACCGCGGGCCGGTGCCGTTCGTGGAGCGCCCTGAGCAGCCCGTGCATCTTGATGCGCGTCAAGGCGTCGAGGGCCCCGAAGGGCTCGTCGGCGAGCAGCAGTTCGGGTTCGCGCACCAGGGAGCGGGCCAGGGCCACGCGCTGCTGCTCGCCGCCGGAGAGCTCGCGGGGCCAGGCCCGCTCGCGTCCGGCGAGGCCGACTTCGGCCAGGGCCTCTTTGCCGCGCCGGAGCGCGCCGGGGCCCTGGAGCCCGAGGACGACGTTGCGCAGGACCCGCTGCCACGGCAGCAGCCGCGAGTCCTGGAACACCACCGACACCTGCTCGGGCACGGTGACGTCCCCGGACCCCGAGGCGTCGCCGTCCTTCGAGTTCCCGTCCTTCGCCACCCTGTCGAGCCCGGCGAGGGCCCGCAGGAGCGTGGACTTGCCCGAGCCCGAGCGGCCCAGGAGCGCGACGAACTCGCCGGGCGCGATGGTGAGGTCCAGTCCGGACAGGACCGGCCGGTCGTCGGTGAAGGAACGGTGGAGGTCGCGGATCTGCACGGCCGCGGCGGCCGTCAGTCCTCCAGGGTGCGCCGCCATGACAGGGCCCTCCTTTGGACGAGTCGGACGATGGAGTCGGAGGCGAGCCCGAGCAGCGCGTACAGGACCAGGCCCACGATGATCACGTCGGTCTGCCCGTACGTCCCGGCCAGCAGCATCATGTACCCGATGCCGCTGGTGGCGTTGACCTGCTCGACCACCACGAGGGACAGCCAGGACGAGGTCACGGCGAACCGCATGCCCAGCAGGAACCCCGGGAGCGCCCCGGGCAGGACCACCCGGCCGACGAACGCGGCCGGGCGCAGCCGCAGCGTCTCCGCCAGCTCGGCGTAGCGCCCGTCGATCGAGCGCAGCCCGTTGTGCGTGTGGATATAAATCGGAATCAATACACCCAGTGCGATGGTGATGATCTTCATCCGCTCATCGATGCCGAACCACAGCAGCAGGAGCGGCAGCAGCGCGAGGTTCGGGATGGACCGCTTGATCTGCACCGGCCCGTCCACGATCGCCTCGCCCCAGCGGCTGAGCCCCGAGACGAGCGCGAGCACGAGTCCGGCCGCCACGCCGAAGGCGAGGCCGAGCGCGAAGCGCCGCGCCGAGACCAGCAGGTCGGGGCCGAGCCGGCCGGACTCCCACAGGTCCCACGCGGTGGCGGCGACGGTCCACGGCGCCGTCAGCACCCGCGGGTCGATCCACCCGGCGGCCGAACCCCAGATCCAGACGCCGAGCAGCAGGAGCGGCCCGATGAGGAACCCGAGGCGGATCGGCCGGCCCGGCCCGAGGCGGCGCCTGCCCCGCGGGCGCGAGGCCCGCCCGGCGGCGAGCTCCTCGTCGTCGACCGGCGGAACGACGACCGGTCTCGCGGTCGCGGCCTTCAAATCCGTCACGACGCACCCCCGTCGCCGTACTCGGCGATGCCCTCGGCCACGAGCGGCTCGAAGCGCCGGTCGTACAGGTCGCCGGCGTCGAGCACGTCGTTGCCGGTGCCCTCCGCGACGATCTCGATCGTCTCCTGGTGGCGCTCGATGGTCTCGTCCCAGCTCTCGGGGAAGTCCGGTTCGCCCTCGCGGTCGAACAGGTACTCGCCGTCCTCGACGGACAGGCCCTCGTGCTCGACGAACCAGGCGTTGATCCACTCGTCGCGGTTCGCGCGCGTCCACAGCTTCGCCGCGCCCCACAGGCGCACGTACTCGGCGATCGCGGCGGCCTTGCCGGCGTCCTCGAGGACCTCGACGGGCGCGTACAGCACCCACGGGTCGTCGCGCAGCCCGTGCGGGATCGTGGTCGCCCCGTCCGCCCCGTACTTGTTCACATAGGACTTGACCTGGGTGCCGCCGATCGGCGCCACGTCGACCTCCCCGCCCGCGAGGGCGTTCGAGTAGGTGTCGGCGGTGGACGGCAGCTCCACCAGCTCCACGTCGTCCTGCGTCAGCCCGGCCGCGTCGAGGACCCGCAGGATCAGGGCGCCCTGCGCCTGCCCGGGGGAGTACGCGATCCGCTTGCCCGCGAGGTCCTGGATGGACGCCACGTCCGCGCCCGGGGCGACGCCGAGGTCGTAGATCGGATGCTCGAGCGGGTCGATGCGGCCGGCGGCCGCCACGATCCGCGTCGGCAGGCCGGTCCAGTTGGTGTGGATCGGCGGGATGTCGGCCACCGAGGAGATGTCGAGCGACTCGGCGCGGAACGCCTCCGCGGACTTCGGCCCGCCGGAGATGTTCGCCCACTCCACGTCGAAGGTGAGCAGGGACGCCAGCCCCGACAGCTCGAAGGCGAGCTGCTGGGGCGGGTCGCCGATGACCAGCTTGGTGCCCTCGGGCACCGCGGTCGGCAGGTCGGCGTCGGCGGCGAGCACCGGCCCGCCGTCCTCCGGAGAGCATCCGGCGAGGGCGAGTGCGGCGAGGGCGGGTGCGCCCGCCAGGAGCGTTCGTCGGGTGGTCTTGGATCGCATGGGGAAAGGGCCTTTCAAGAGGATCGGAGGTCAGTCGAGGGGAGCGGCGGCGCAGTAGCCCCCCGCGTGGTAGACCAGCGGCTCGTGGTCGCCGCCCGCGGCGGCGCCGACCACCAGGGCCAGCACGATGTGGTGGTCGCCGGCCTCGATGCGGTCGGTGACCACGGCCCGCAGGTGCGCGGGCGCGTCGGCGAGCACGGGCTCGCCGGTGTCCAGGCGCGACCAGGCCGTGCCGCTGAAGCGGTCGATGCCGCTGGTCGCGAACCGGGTCGCGAGGGCGTGCTGCTCGGCGGACAGGAAGTTCACCGTCAGGCTCTCGGTGTCGCGGATCGCCGGCCACGCCGAGGAGCCCGACGCGATCGCGAAGGACACCAGCGGCGGGTCGAGCGAGACCGACGTGAGCGAGGTGGCGGTGAACCCGGCCGGGCCGGTCCCGGGGTCGGCGAGCACCACCGTGACGCCGGCCGGGTGGGCCCGGAACAGGGACCGGAAGGCGGCCGGCTCGACCCCGGTCCGCGGTACGGCGCTCATGCCGGGACCCCGACGCCCGCGCGGCCGGCGGCCGCGGCGAGGGCCGGCAGGTGCGCGCCGGTCCACTTCGCCAGGTGGGCGTCGAGTTCGGGGAGCTCGCTCTCGCGCAGCGCCAGCGACGGCACCGGCAGGCTCGCGCCGAGCTCGGCCAGGACCGGCCGGAGCTGCAGGTCGGCGAGGAACCGGTGCTCGGCGGCGGCCGCGATCGTCACCGGGACGGCGACGGTCCCTTCGAGCGCGCTCGGCGGGAGCTGGTCGAGGAAGAGCTTGAGCAGGCCGGTGTAAGAGGCCTTGTAGACGGGCGTGCCCACGACGAGCACCTGGGCGCCGCGGACGCGGGCCAAGGCGGCCTCGAAGCCCTCGTGCGGCGGTTCGATGCCGTCCAGGTAGAGCTCGGCGAGGTCGATCGGGGCGGTGCGCGGCTCGGCGCCGGCGATGGCGGCGGCCGCGGCCTCGGCGGCGGCCAGGGTGCGCGACAGGCGCTTGGGATTGCCGACCACAGTGGTCACGGCGATGCTGTCGGTCACGGTGCAGTCCTTACGGTGGGTAGCGTGCGAGGGCACGCCGGCGGTGGGCGTGCTGGAGCGGGCCTGAAGGGCCGGTGGGGAATCGGCGCCGCGTCGTGGCGCGGCCGGACCGCGCCAACAGGGCGCGGTGCGACGGGAAGCGGTGCGGGGGAGTGGTCGGAAGCGGGTCCGACTAGCGCATTCGCCGGGGACAGAGGGCGCTGGCGGCGCGCATCTGATCGATCTCGCGCCGCCGCGTCAGCAGGCTGGCGGGTGTCATGCCGTCAACACTAGCAGTATTCCTATAGAAATACTAGGATTTCTTAGATGGTGAGACCCCGGTCCTGGACCGGCCCGGGCCGGTACTCCACGTCGGTGCTCCGGGCGAACCGGTAGCCGACGCCGCGGACGGTGGACACGAGCGTGTCGAACTCGCCGAGCTTGGCCCGCAGGCGCCGCACGTGGACGTCGACGGTGCGGCCCGGCAGGCCGAGGTCCGGTGTCTCCCAGACGTAATGGAGCAGCTCGGGCCGGGTGTGGACCATCCCCGGGTGGCGGGCCAGGAACGCCAGGAGCTCGAACTCCAAGCGCGTCAGGGCGACCGGCTCGCCGTGTAGGGTGACCTCGCGGCCGGGCACGTCGATGACGAGTGCGGCGGGCGCGGTCGCAGGAGCCGGTTCGGCCGGGACCTGCTGCGCCCCTTCGGCGGCGAGCGCGACCCGCCCGCCGCTCTGTGCGAGCACGCCGAGCGCCGCGGTGAGGCGGCGCGCCAGGCGCGGGTCGTCGGCGGGGATCTCGACGGTGACGGTGATGACGGCGGTGGCCGAGCGGCGGTGCGCCGGCGGACGGGTGCGGATCTGGACGGGAGTCATGGCTGCGCCTTCTGCTTCTCGACGGGACTTGCCGGGGGAGGGCGTCGCCGTCGGACCGCGCTCGTTTCAGCGCACGGGCCCGGCGGCGTCGCCCGAAGGACACAGCGCGGAATCCGAACGCGCGAAATCGATGTGGCGCCTCTTGGTCCACCTCGGTCTCGCGCGTTCGCGGGTGCGGTTCACTCCCGCAGCATATCCTATTAATTTAGTAGGATTCAAGTGCGCCTGCGTCGACCGAGGGCAGGGCGCCCGCCTCGCGCGTAGTGGTTGCGCGACGCGCGGAGGCGTCGTACCATCTCTATATCCTATTAATCCAATAGGAATGCTTGAGTGCGGGACGGCCCGCGGCCGCCTCCGAGACCGGGAGTCAGCATGACCGAAGCCACGCTCCGCGACCGCACCAGCGCGACCCCGACCGAGGCGGCGCCCCTGACCGAGGACGACGCCGCCGCACGCGTCGCCTCCCAGGGCTTCGTACCCGTGGCCCCGGGCAGGGTCGGCGCCGAGGTCGAATGGCACCTGACGAGCCGGGCCGACCGCCGCCGGCGCATCGACCCCGAATCGGTGAAGGCCCTGCTCGGCGTCCGCGACGCCCTCCCGCGCCGCACCCGCCTCACCTTCGAGCCCGGCGGCGCCCTCGAACTGAGCACCCGCCCCGGCTCCCTGCGCGAGGGCTTCGACGACCTCGAAGCCGACCGCGCCCGCATCGGCGCGGCCCTCGCCGAGGAGGGCCTCGAACTCGTCGGGCTCGGCCTCGACCCGGTCCGCCTGCCCCGCAGAGTCGTCCGCAGCCTCCGCTACCAGGCCATGGAGGAGCTGTTCGACCAGGACGGCCGCGCAGGGCGCTGGATGATGGCCAACACCGCCTCCGTCCAGGTCTGCCTCGACACGGGCCTCGACGGCGACAGCGCTCACAACAGCGGACCCGGCGGCACCGGCCCGGTCGACGCCGCCGCGATCCCGGCCGCGCACCGCCTCGCCGATCGTTGGTCCCTCGCCCACCGCCTCGCCCCGGTCCTCATCGCCGCGTTCGCGAACTCCCCGCTGCGCCGCGGCGAGCCGACCGTGTGGCGCTCGACCCGCCAGCACGTGTGGGCGGCGGTCGACCCGACCCGCTCGCGCCCCGTCCCGGCCGGCGACCCGCGAGAAGCCTGGGCCCGCTACGCCCTCGACGCCCGCGTCATGGCCGTCCGCGGCCCCGACCGCTGGACCGTCCCGCGCGGCCTCACCTTCCGTGACTGGCTGCGCGGCAACGGACCCCGCCCGCCCACCCGGGACGACCTCGACTACCACTTGACGACCCTGTCCCGCCCGTGCGCCCCCGCGGCCCCTACCTCGAACTGCGCATGATCGACGCCCAGCCCGGACCCGACTGGATCGTGCCCGTCGCCGTCGCCGCGGCCCTCCTCGACCACCCGGCCGCCGCCGCGGCCGCCGACGCCGCCCTCGAACCGCTCTGGGACACCGCCCGCGCCGACGACCTCTACCGCCGCGCGGCCACCGCCGCGCTCCGCGACGGCCCACTCGCCGCGGCCGCCCTGGCCTGCTTCACCGCTGCCCGCGACGCCCAAGGCGACCCCGCCATCGCCGCCGCCGTCGACCGCTTCACCGAGTCCTTCGTCGCCCGCGCCCGCACCCGCGCCGACGACCTGGTCTCCCGCACCGCCTGAATCGTGCACTGTGGCGGGTCCGCAGTCCGGCCGCAGGTCAACGGCGGACCATGCGTTCGAAAAGCGGCCGCTAGTATTGGAGCGACCTCCACCCCGCCGCCTCGACTTGGACGCCGCATGCCTGGAACGCCCCCCGCTCTCAAACGCCGACTGCTGCTGGGAGGGGCCCTGGGCGCCGCGGGAATCGGCGCCGGCGCCGGCCTCGCGGCCTACTTCACCGCCGCCGCCGACACGCCGCGGATCACCGCTGTGGACGGCCCCGCGAACCCGCTCGACTTCGACCAGTTGCGCCTGCGCGCAGCCGAACTCCTCGTCGGCGGCGAGATCCATCCCGAAGACCCCGAGTACGCCCCCGCGATCAGCCGCATCGACGCCGAGGCCGCACCGCTGTGGGAGACCATGGACCGCAGCGACTCCCGCACCGCCGTGTGGCCCGACCTCGCCCCGGTCTCCTCGGCCTCGAACTTCAACAACTCCTTCCGGCAGCTCTACCGCCTGGCCACCGCCTGGGCCACTCCCGGCACCTCCCAGTACGGCAGCGACGAGGTCGCCGACGCCGTCGTCTCCGGGCTCGGCCTGCTCTACGACGGCGGCTACAACGAGCACGCCGAACAGGTCGACAACTGGTACTGGTGGGAGATCGGCTCGCCCGCGGCACTCCTGCGGACCTGCGTGATCCTCTACGACCGCATCCCCGCCGAGCGGCTCGCGAACTTCCTCGCCGCCGTCGACCGCTGGTGCCCCGACGCGGACATGCGCGTCGCCAACGACACGCACGAGACCGGTGCCAACCGCGCCGACAAGGCCGTGATCCTCGCGCTGCGCGGGATCCTCGGCCGCGACGAGGACAAGCTCCGCCAGGCCCGCGACGACCTCTCCGGCAAGGTCGACGACGGCCGCCACAGCCTCTTCCAGTACGTCACCGAAGGCGACGGCTTCTACCGCGACGGCTCGCTCATCCAGCACGACGACGTCCCCTACGCCGCCGCCTACGGGACCTCGCTGCTGTCCTCCACCGGCCTGGCCGTGTCCCTCCTGGCCGGCTCCGCCGGGGAGATCGTCGACGAGAACGTGCCGGTCCTCTACGACGCCGTCGAGCGCTCCTACGCGCCGTTCATCGAGGACGGCCTGTTCATGGACTGCGTGTACGGCCGCGGCATCTCCCGGCCCGAGCAGCGCGACTACCACAACAGCGCCGGGTTCATCACCGCTCTCACCCAGCTCGCCGTCGGCGCGCCCGAGGACTACCGGTCGCGCTGGCACGCCCTCGTCAAAGGCTGGGTCGAGCGCTCGCAGGAGTCCTTCCCGTACGCCGCGCAGGCCGGCATCGCCGGGATCAGCCGCGTCAAGTCGATCCTCGACGACCCCGGCGTCCAGGCCGCGCCCCGCGCCGACTACACCCGCGTCTACGCCGACATGGACCGCGTCCTCGCCCGCCGCCCCGAGTGGTCCTGGGCGCTCTCGCTCTCCTCGAACCGCGTGGCCGCCTACGAGATGGGCAACTGGGAGAACCTGCACGGCTGGTACCTGGGCGACGGCATGACCTACCTCTACCTGCCCGGCGACCCGCGCCAGTACAACGACGAGTTCTGGCCCACCGTGAACCCGTACCGCCTCCCCGGAACCACTGTGGACACCCGGGAGCGCGAGGTCATCGCCGCGGACGAGGGCATGGTCAAGCACCTCCCCGAGAACGCCGTCGCAGGCGGCGCCGTCCTCGACGACCGGTACGCCGCCGCGGCGATGGACCTCATCGCCGACGGTTCCACGCTGCGTGCCAAGAAGTCCTGGTTCGTCCTCGACGACGCGGTCGTCGCCCTCGGCGCGGGCATCACCGCCTCGGACGGCCGCACCGTCGAGACCACGGTGGAGCACCGCAGCCTCGGCGAGGACGGCGCTCCGCGCCTGAGCGTCAACGGCGACGAGCAGTCCTCGGACACCGGCTGGTCGGCGAGCCTCGACGACGCCCGCTGGATCCACCTCGACGGCGTCGGCGGCTACGTCTTCCCCGAGGGCGCCGCCGGCCTCCGCGGCCTGCGCGAGTCCCGCGAGGGCGCCTGGAACGACATCGAGCAGGGCCCGACCACCGGCGGCGGCGACACCGAGGTCCATACCCGCCGCTACGCCACCCTCTGGTTCGACCACGGTGTCTCGCCGGCGGACGCGGCCTACGCCTACATCCTGCTCCCGGGCGCCGACGAGTCCGCGACGGCGACCCTCGCCGGCGGCGACCGCATCCGCGTCCTCGCCAACACCGCCACTGTCCAAGCGGTCCAGGACGAGAGCCTCCGCCTCATCGCCGCCCACTTCTGGGAGGCCGGCGAAGCGGGCGGGCTGAGCTGCGATGCCCCGGCTTCGGTCCTGGTCCGCCGGAACGAGGCCGCCGGGTCGCTGGCCGTCGCCGACTCCGGGCGCACCACGGGGACCGCGGTGATCGAGCTGCCGTTCGCCGTGAGCAGGCTCATCGAAGCCGACCGCGGCATCGAGCTCGAGCCGGGCGACCGGCCGCGTCTCACGGTGCAGCTCGGGGACACCGGAGGCCAGACCCTGACCGCCGTCCTCGGCTATTGAGCCGGCAGCGGCGCTACGGGAGCCGGGTGATGCGGCGCAGCCACTCGGTGCCGAGGATCGCGGCCACGGCCGCGAGGGTCAGGGCCGCGGTCTCGACGGGGCCGTACCAGAACGGTTCAGCGTCGCGGACGTACTCGGCGACCCACGTGTCGGCCTCGTTCGCCGTCGCGACCGCGAAGCGCCAGCCGAGGTCGAACACGGCCGGGAGGACCGCCAGGACGATCGCGAGGATCGTGGCGGCCATCGCGAACCGGGCCGCGGGCCGGTCGCGGGAGGCTTTCACGGCGGCCGCCGCGAACAGGGCCGCGAAGACCGCGTAGGCGAGGACCGCCAGCCAGTACGGGCCGTACCAGGAGATCGGCCCGAACTGCTCGCAGGCGGCCGTCCAATCCGGGTTCCGCTCGGACCGGCAGCCGTCGCCGGAGGCCGAGGTGAAATCGCCGTACAGCGCGATCTTCGCGACCGCCAACGCCGCGAACAGCGCCCCGGCCGTCCACAGTGCGGCGACCGCGCCCTTGCGCGCCGTGGTCTCCGTCGTGCTCATGTCCCGCTCCAGTCTTTCGGTGATCGGCCCCCACTGTAGGAGCGGGTTCCCCGCCCGCGTCCGCACGATGCGCATCCGGCGCGAACCCGTGGGCTCTGAACTGTCCGCTTCCACTGCGCCGTCCACTGTGCCCAAGCGGACACATCCGCCCGCCGTGCTCCGGCCCGCGTCCACCGCTCTTCCCAGCGCCTATGGCTCCCGTGCCCGCCGCGGAGCTACGACTGCGGCGCTCGCTTGCGGGCCACGGCCTGCGGTGCCCTCCGCGGCCTACGGCCGGAACCGGTACCCCATGCCCGGTTCGGTGAGCAGGTGGACCGGGCGGGCCGGGTCGGCTTCGAGTTTGCGGCGCAGCTGCGCCATGTACTGGCGCAGGTAGTTCGTCTCGCGGTCGTAGTTGGGGCCCCAGACGCGGTGCAGGAGCTCGCGCTGGCTCACCAGCTTGCCCGGGTTGCGCAGCAGCACTTCGAGGAGCTGCCATTCGGTCGGGGTCAGCCGCACTTCCTCGCCGTCCCTGCGGACCTCCCGTGCGGACAGGTCCACCGTGACCGGGCCGATCGCGGTCACCGGCGAGTCCGCGCCCGGACCGGAGCGGCGCGTCGCCGCCCGCACCCGGGCGAGCAGCTCGCCGATGTCGAACGGCTTGGTCACGTAGTCGTCCGCGCCTGCGTCGAGCGCGGCGATCTTCTCGGCGCTCGCGGCCCTGCCCGACAGGACCAGGATCGGCGCCTTCGACCATCCGCGCAGGCCCTCGATCACTTCGAAGCCGTCCATGTCCGGCAGCCCCAGGTCGAGCACGACCAGGTCCGGCACCACCGCGGCGGCCGCGCGCAGCGCCTGCGCGCCGTCGGCCGCCGTCGTCACCTCGTACCCGTGCGCCGCGAGGTTGATCCGCAGCGCCCGCGCGATCTGCGGCTCGTCGTCCACCACCAGGACCTTGATCACTCAGCACCCTCTCCATCGGACGCCGCGATCCGCAGCGCCAGCACCATCGTCAGCCCGCCGCCGGGAGTCGCCTCCGCCGCCAGCGAGCCGCCCATCGCCTCGGCCAGGCCCCGCGACAGCGCGAGCCCCAGGCCGACGCCCGTCGTGTTGTCGCGGTCCCCGAGCCGCTGGAAGGGCCGGAACATCGTCTCGCGGTCCTCGTCGGGGACGCCCGGGCCGCGGTCCACCACCCGCAGCTCCACCGAGCCGCCGTGGATCCCCGCGGTCACCCGCGGCGGCTCGCCCTCGGGGCTGAACCGCAGCGCATTCCCGATGACGTTCACCAGGATCCGCTGCAGCAGGCCGGGATCGGCGAGCACTTCGGGCAGGTCCTGCGACACGTCGAGGCTCACGTCCGCCGCCGCGCTGCCGAGCTCGTCGAGCGCCCACGGCACCGCCTCGTCCAGTGCGATCGGGACCGGGTCGGCCCCGAGCACCCCGGCCTGGAGCCGGCTCATGTCGAGCAGGTTGTCCACCAGGCCCGTCAGCCGCGCCAGCGACTGCTCCGCCGAATCGAGCAGCTCCGCGCGCTCCGCGGGAGTGAACAGCTCCCCGGAGGACTTCAGGCTCGACACCGCGACCCGCGTGGACGCCAGCGGGGTCCGCAGGTCGTGCGAGACCGCCGCCAGCAGCGCCGTCCGCAGCTTGTCCGCGTCGGTCAGCCGCTGCACGGCCTCGGCCTGCCGCTCGAGCCGCTCCCGCTCCAGGGCCGCGGCCGCGTGCATCGCGAACGCCTGCGCGATCCGCCGGTCCGCGGCCTCCAGGGTGTGCCCGCGCAGCGCCAGCGCGAGGTCGTCGCCGATCGGCAGGTCGTTCTCGGCGGCACCGGGGCTGCCGCACGCGGCGCCGGCGTGGGCGACGACGCGCCACGCCTTCGGGTCCCGCCGCTCGTCGGGGCCGGCGCCGGGTTCGGTGCGCTCCAGGAGCGTCGCCGAGTCCAGGCCGAAGGTCTCGCGGAGCTGTTCGAGGAGGTCGTCGAGGCGGTTGCCGCCGCGCAGGACGCTTCCGGCGAGCGTCGCGAGGGTCTGGGCCTCGGCGCTCGCTCGTGCCGCCAGTCGCGCCCGTGCCGCGGACAGGTTCACGACCGCGGCCCCGCCGAGGGCGAGGGCCACGAAGATGACCAGGGCGATGAGCTGCTCCCGGTCGGCGATCTTGAGTTCGCCGTAGGGCGTGGCGAAGAAGTAGTTGAGGAGGAAGAATCCGAGCAGTGCCCCCAGCAGGGCCGGCCACATGCCGCCGGTGAGCGTCAGGGCCATGACCGCGGTGAGGACGATGAGGATCATCGTGGTCAGCGAGAGTTCTTCGTGGACGGGGATGAGCACGGCCACGAGTGCGGGGACGCCGAGGATCGCCAGGGCGATGCCCAGGCGGCGGCGGGCCGCGTCGATCAGGCCGCGGCCCGAGCGGGTGCGTTTGACGGTCGCGACCCGCTCGTGGCTGACGAGGTGGACGTCGATCCTCCCGGACCGGGCGGTGGTGGTCACGCCGACGCCGCGGGAGAGGGCCTGCGCGAAGCGGCCGCGCCGGGAGGCGCCGAGGACGAGCTGGGTCGCGTTGGCGCCCCGGGCGAACTCCAGCAGCGCGTCGGGGATCGAGTCGCCCGCGACCTGGTGGTAGCTGCCGCCGAGGGCTTCGACGAGGTTGCGCTGGCGGGCGAGGTTGCGTGCGGAGGTCGCGCTGGTGAGTCCGTCGCCGGAGGCGACGTGCACGGCTTTGAGGTCCGCTCCGCCGGAGCGGGCGGCGATGCGGGCGGCGCGGCGGATGAGCGTGTCGCCTTCGTCGCCGCCCGACAGGGCCACCACGACGCGCTCCTTGGACTCCCAGGTGGCGGTGATGTGCTGGGCTTCGCGGTACTGCTCGAGCTGGTCTTCGACCTTGTCGGCCAGCCAGAGCAGGGCGATCTCGCGCAGGGCGGTGAGGTTGCCGAGCCGGAAGTAGTTCGACAGCGCGGCGTCGACCTTCTCTGGCGGGTAGACGTTCCCGTGGACCATGCGCCGCCGCAGCGCCTCGGGGGTGATGTCGGCGAGTTCGACCTGGTCGGCGCGGCGGACGACCTCGTCGGGGACGGTCTCGCGCTGGGGGACCCCGGTGATCTGGGCGACGACGTCGTTGAGCGATTCGAGGTGCTGGACGTTGACCGTCGAGATGACGTCGATGCCGGCGTCGAGGAGTTCGTCGACGTCCTGCCAGCGCTTCTCGTTGCGCGAGCCGGGGGCGTTGGTGTGGGCGATCTCGTCGACGAGCGCGACGGCGGGGGCGCGGGCGATGACGGCGTCGACGTCGAGTTCCTCGAGGGTCGTCCCGTCGTGCTCGACGGTGCGGCGGGGCACGACTTCGAGGCCGCCGAGGAGGTCGGCGGTGGCGCGGCGGCCGTGGGTCTCGACGAAGCCGATGACGACGTCGGTCCCGCGTTCGGCGCGGCGGTGGGCCTCCTCGAGCGCCGCGTAGGTCTTCCCGGCGCCGGGGGCCGCGCCGAGGTAGATCCGGAGTTGTCCACGTGGCACCTGCTAATCATTCACGCGTTTCGCCAGTTCGGCCGTCAAGAACGCGTCAAGGGTGCCGGCGGCGGGTCAGGCGCCGTCGAGGAACCGCGCGATCACGGGGGTGGCCGCGCCTTTGGCGACGGCGTCGGGACCGAGGAGCCCGGGGACGATGCGGGCGCTGGCGAACGGCTGCTGGAGTGCGTATTCGCCGGTGGCGGCGGTGATGTCGTGGAGGCGGCGGCCGGCGAGCATGAGTCCGGCCCAGCCGCCGATGACGATGAGTTCGGGGTTGAAGAGGTTGAGCAGGTCGGCGAGGCCGGCGCCGAGGTAGCGGACGGTCTCGTCGACGACGGCGACCGCGGCGGGGGAGGGGTCGTCGAGGATCCGCTCGAGTGCGGCCGCCTCGCCGGCGGCGAGGTCGACGGCGCCGGCGGCGGCGAGGTAGCGGTCGAGGACGCCTTCCGCGCCGACGTACGCCTCGAGGCAGCCGCGGCTGCCGCATCGGCAGCGGCGTCCGTCGACGCGCATGGTGGTGTGGCCCCATTCGCCGGCGCTGGAGCCGGCGCCGCGGTAGAGGGCGCCGTCGGCGACGACGCAGGAGCCGACGCCGGAGCCGATGAGGGCGATGATGGCGTCGGCGGCGCCGCGTCCGGCGCCGAACCACAGTTCGGCCTGGCCCATGGTCATGGCGCCGTTCTCGACGTGGACGGGGAGCGGGTCGAGGCGCTCGGCGAGCAGGCGGCCCAGGGGGACGGCGTCCCAGCCGAACGCCTGGGCGTGGACGATGCCGTCGGGTCCGTACTCGACGATGCCGGGCATGCCGACGCCGACGCCGAGGACCGGCGTGCTCCCGGCGGCCGCGAGGACTTCCTTGACGCCGGCGGCGATGTGCTCGATGACGGTGGCGGGGTCGTGGCGGCCGGTTTCGAGCGCGTACCGGGCGGCGGCGCGCGGGGCGAGTTTGAGGTCGAGCAGTTCGACCTGGACGTGGGTCTCGCCGACGTCGACGCCGACGACGAGGGCGTGGCCGGGGTCGACGTCGAGGAGGATGTGGGGCCGGCCGCCGTCGGAGTCGACCTTGCCGGCTTCGCGGAGGATCCCTTCGGCGATGAGCTCGGCGGTGGCGTTGGAGACGGTGGCGGTGCTCAGGTCGGTGGCGGGGGCGAGGTCGCGGCGGGTGAGCGGGCCGTCGAAGTACAGCGTGCGCAGCAGGCGCGTCCGGTTGCCGAGCTTGAGGTCGCGCGTGGTCATCCGCTTGGGGCGTGCCATCTGTCCACCAGTCCGTGTCGTTACCTGTCCGGGACCATGCCGTTATTGCGGGGAGATTGACGGCACGGGTCGACCTACTTAATCTAAGTCTTAACAGTAAGTCGTAGACGTACTGGTCCAGCCTACATCCGGGCCGCACCCCGGAGCGCGCCGATTTCGGTCACCCGAGCCCGGCGCGGGAGCGCCGCCCGCACCCCAGCGGCGCCCCCCGCTCAACGACCCTCCGAAAAGGAGCCTTCCGATTTCCCTCCCGGCCGCCGGCGCCCTGCGGCGGCCGCAGCAAGGAGCATCCATGAGGACCACACCTCCCCTCCGCGGCCGCGGCGCCGCGGCCGCCAAGGCCGCCGCCCTCGGTGGCGCCGCCCTCCTCCTCGCCACCGCATGCCTCGACGGCGGCGGCTCCAGCGCCTCCGACAAGGTCGAGATCCGCTGGTTCGTCGGCATGGGCGCCGGCTCGGACGCCCCGACCATCCCCGCCCAGGAAGCGGTCGTCGAGGAGTTCAACGCCAGCCAGGACGAGATCGAACTCGTCCTCGAGATCGTCGACGCCGACCAGGCCCCGAACATCCTCTCCACCCAGATCGCCACCGGCGACGCCCCCGACATCGTCGGCCCCATGGGCATCCGCGGCCGCTCCACCTTCCCCGGCGCCTGGCTCGACCTCACCCCCTACATCGAGGAGCACGAGTACGACCTCATCGACTTCGACCCCGCCCTGGTCGACTTCTACCGCATCGAAGAGGAAGGCCAGATCGGCCTGCCCTTCGCGGTCTTCCCGTCCTTCATGTACGTCAACCTCGACCTGTTCGACGAGGCCGGCCTGCCCTACCCGCCCCAGGAGTACGGCGCCCCCTACATCGACGCCGACGGCAACGAGAAGCCCTGGGACATCGCCACGATGACCGAGCTGGCCAAGCAGCTCACCGTCGACGCCGACGGCAACGACGCCACCAGCCCCGACTTCGACCCGGCGAACATCGTCCAGTTCGGCTTCGGCAACGTCTTCGCCGACATCCGCGCCCAGTCCACCCTCTTCGGCGCCGGATCCCTCGTGGACGACCAGGGCAACGCCCAGATCCCGCCCCACTGGGCCGAGGCCCAGCAGTGGTACTACGACGGCATGTGGACCGACCACTTCATCCCCAACGGCCCCTACGGCGACTCCGACATGCTGGGCGCCGGCTCCTGGTTCGAGTCGGGCAACCTCGCCATGGGCTACACCCACCTGTGGTACGCCACCTGCTGCATGGCCGGCTTCGAAGGCACCTGGGACACCGCCGTCGCCCCCGCCTACGGCGACACCACCACCGCGAAGCTCCACGCCGACACCTTCTCGATCACCAAGGACACCGAGCACCCCGACGAGGCGTTCGAAGTCCTCACCTACCTCATCGGCGACGCCGCCGAAACGCTCACCCAGACCTACGGCGGCATGCCCGCCCGCATCAGCCTCCAGGACGGCTACTTCGACCGCGTCGGCGCCGCCAACTTCGAAGGCCAGGACATCAACTGGGACGTCGCCGTCGAAGGCATGAGCTACGTCGACAACCCCTCGCACGAGGGCGGCATGCCCAACTTCCTCGAATCCGAGGCGGTCCTCGCCGAGTACGCCACCAGGTTCAACCAGGAGGCCGGACTCGACATCCCCGCCGAACTGGCGAACCTCCAAGCCGACCTCCAAGCCGTCTTCGACGCCGCCGAATAGCCCCGGGCGCCGGGCGGTCCGCCCGCCCGGCGCACCGACGCCTCCCATGCCTCCAGAAAGGCGCACCATGTCCGCACTCACCGACGCGGTCCTCACCGCCCGGCGCCGCGGCGGCCGCACACCCGCCCGCCCCGCCGGGCCGATGCAGCGCCGCGAAGCGCGCTGGGGCTACGCGTTCATCAGCCCCTGGCTCATCGGCTTCCTCCTGTTCTGGGCCGTCCCCATCGGCGCCTCCCTCGTCTTCTCCACCCTCGACTTCCAGCTCACCGACCCCGACGCGACCACGTTCGCCGGCACCTCCAACTGGGAGCGGGCCCTGTCCGACCCCGACACCTGGACCGCGCTGGCCGCCACGTTCCGCTTCACCGTGCTGTTCCTCCCGCTCAGCCTCGTCACCGCCCTCGGGCTCGCGCTCCTGCTCAACTCCGAGCACCTCAAGTTCACCGGGTTCTTCCGGCTGCTGTTCTACGCCCCCTCGATGATCCCGCTCGTCGCCGGCGTCCTCATCTGGCAGCAGGTCCTCAACCCCCAGACCGGCTGGGTCAACCGGCTCATCGGCCTGGCCGGCGTCGACGCCACCGGCACCGACGGCATCCGCTGGTTCGACAACCCGATCCTGGTCCTGTTCGCGTTCAGCTTCATCGGCCTGTGGGGCATCGGCAACGCCATGATGGTCAACCTCGCGGGCCTGCAGTCCATCCCCACCGAGCTGTACGAGGCCGCCGCGATCGACGGCGCCGGCTGGTGGCGGCGCCTGCGCAGCGTCACGCTGCCGCTCCTGTCGCCGATCATGTTCTACAACCTCGTGATCGGCTCGGTGGCGATCCTGCAGTACTTCGTCGTCCCGTGGGTGCTCTTCGGCGCCACCGGCCGGCCCGGCGGCGCCAGCCGCTTCCTGCTCGTGCACTTCTACCAGCAGGCGTTCGTATTCGGCGACATGGGCTACGGCGCCGCCCTCGCCTGGCTCATCTTCATCGTCGTCGCCGTCTTCACCGGCGTGCTCTTCGGCACCTCCCGGTACTGGGTCCACTATGGAACGGAGCGATCGTGACCGCCACTGTCGCCGAGCGGCCCGCCGAGGCCGCCGACGCCCCGCCGGCCGAGACCGCACTGCGCCGCCGGCGCCGCGGCATCCTCGCCACCCTCGTGACCACCCTCGGCGCGCTCCTGCTCGCCGTCGTCTTCCTCATGCCCCTCGGCTACGGCGCCGCCACCGCCCTCAAGGACAAGGACGGCGTCTCCGACCCCGACGCGTCGATCCTCCCCGTCTCCGCTCTCACCTTCGAATACGAAGGCGAGGTCCACGACGTCTACGCCGTCCCCATGTCCGACGGCACCGTCCGCGACCTCGCCCTCATCGAACCGGGCCGCGAGTCGAGCGTCTTCGTCGACCCCGCCGACCCCGGCGCCGGCCCCCTCGAATGGCAGGGCCGCTGGCGCACCCTCGACCCCGTCACCGGCGTCAACCCTCAGTGGGGCAACTTCGCCGAGGCCTGGAACACCATCGCGTTCCTGCGCCTGACCGGCTGGACCCTCATGTACGCCCTGGTCACCATGGTCCTGACCGTCGCCTCCTCCGCGGTCGTCGCCTACGGCTTCGCCCGCTTCCGATTCCCCGGCCGCGGCATCCTCTTCGGACTCCTCATGGCCACGATCCTCCTGCCCCCGGCGGTCACCCTCGTCCCCAAGTACGCGGTGTTCCTCCAGATGGGCTGGGTCGGCACCTACCTGCCGCTCATCGTCCCGCAGCTGTTCGCCAACGCCTTCAACGTCTTCCTGCTGCGCCAGTACTTCCTCACCATCCCCAAGGAGCTCGAGGAGGCCGCCCGCATCGACGGCGCCGGACCGATCCGCACCTTCCTGCGCGTCATCGTCCCGCAGTCGGTCCCCGCCCTGACCGCCGTCAGCCTCTTCCACTTCTTCTACGCCTGGAACGACTTCTTCGAACCGCTGCTCTACCTCGCCGGCAACCGCGACATCGTCCCCATCGGCGTGGGCCTGAGCTACTTCTCGGGCGTCTACAACTCCGAACCCCACCTCATCCTCGCCGCCTCGCTCCTGGCGCTGGCCCTGCCCGTCGCGATCTTCCTCGCGGCCCAGCGGGTCTTCGTCCAGGGCATCGTCGTCACCGGCGTGGACAAGTAAACCCACCACCGCAAGGAGCACCGCATGACCACCAGTCCCTTCCCCGACGGCTTCCTGTGGGGCGCCTCGACCGCGGCCTACCAGATCGAGGGCGCCGCCGCCGAAGGCGGCCGCGGACCGTCCATCTGGGACACGTTCGCCGCGACCCCCGGCAAGGTCAAGGACGGCGACACCGGCGAGACCGCCTGCGACCACTACCACCGCTGGCGCGAGGACTTCCGGATCGCCGCCGACCTGGGCCTGAAGGCCTACCGCCTCTCGGTGTCGTGGTCGCGCCTCCAGCCCTCCGGGCGCGGCGGCCTCAACCCCGAGGCCGTCGCGTTCTACCGCGAGCTGCTGGCCGACCTGCGCGCCAAGGGCATCCGATCCGCGGTCACCCTCTACCACTGGGACCTGCCCCAGCCGCTCGAGGACGAGGGCGGCTGGCCCGAGCGGTCCGTCGCCGAGTGCTTCGGCGACTACGCCGCCCGCACCGCCCGGGCCCTCGGCGACCTCGTGGACGAGTGGATCCCGATCAACGAGGCCTGGTGCGCGGCGTTCCTCGGCTACCACGCCGGCGTCCACGCCCCCGGCCGCCAGGACCGGACCGCGGCCCTGCGCGCGGCCCACCACCTCAACGTCGCCCACGGCCTCGCCGTCGCCGCCCTCCGCGAGCACGCCCCCGCCGGCCGGATCGGCTCGGCGGTCATCCTGACCGACATCGAGGCCGCCTCCGACCGGCCCGAGGACGTCGCGGCCGCGCGGCTGTCCGACGGCGGCGGCAACCGGCTCTTCCTCGACCCGCTCTTCCGCGGCTCCTACCCCGAGGACATGCTCGCCCACTTCGCGCCCACCGGCGCCTTCGACGCCGTCCGGCCCGGCGACATGGAGCTCATCGCCGCGCCCCTGGACTTCGTGGGCGTCAACCACTACCACCGGTTCGTCGTCGAAGCCGACCCCAGCGACGCCCACCTGGGCAACCGGGCCCTGCCGCCGCAGCACGCCGTCACCGGCTTCGGCTGGGAGATCCACCCCGAGAGCCTGCGCCGCGTCCTGCGGCGCCTCGCCGGCGAGTACACCGACCTGCCGGTGTACATCACCGAATCCGGCGCGTCCTTCGAGGACGCCGTCAGCGCCGACGGCTCGGTCGACGACACCGACCGCGTCGACTACCTCGACGGCTATATGCGCGCGGCCGGCCGCGCCATCGAGGACGGCGTCGACCTCCGCGGCTACTTCGTGTGGTCCCTGCTCGACAACTTCGAATGGGCCGAGGGCTACTCGAAGCGGTTCGGGCTCGTCCGCGTCGACTACGACACCCAGCGCCGCACCCTCAAACGCAGCGCCCACTGGTACCGCGACGTCATCGCCACCAACGGCGCGGCCCTCGCCTGGCCCTAGCGCCCCGGGCCGGGGTCCGATGCGGACTCCGGCCCGTGCCGGCCCACCGCGGCGGCGGCAGGCCCTCGGCGACGGCGCCCGGGTCGCGCGGGTGAGCCCGGCGGCCCGCCGGAATCTGCACCGGGATCTGACAGGCGGGTCAGTACAGCTGGCCCGACCAGTAGCTGTTCGGGTCGCGGTACCAGGAGCCGTCGCACTCCTCCCACGTGTAGCCGCCGTAGTCCTGGCATTCCTGCACGTACACGTCGTACTCCGAGGGGGTCGGGGCGGGTGCAAGCTGCCCGGACCACTCGGTGCTCGTGTCGTGCTGCCATGAGGTGTCGCATTCGTCGAAGGTGTGGCCGTCCGCCTCGCATTCGCGGATGTAGGCGTCGTAGGGGGTGTAGAGGACGCCCCTCCAGACGCCCTCCGGGTCGTACTCCCAGGAGAACTCGCAGTCGATCTGGGGGTTGCCGTCCTCTTCGCACTCCTCGACGTAGACCTCCCGCGGATCCGGGCCCTCGGTCGGTCCGGGGTCGCCGCCGCCGCCGGGGTCCGGGTCGCCGGTGGGATCCTGGGTGCCCTCGCCCTGCTCGTAGAGCTTCCCGGTCCACTCGGGCGAGGGGTCGAGGTCGCGCGAGGCCTGGCACTGCTCCCGGGTGTAGCCGTCGTCCTCGCAGTCCTTGACGTACTGCGCCGCGACGGTCGTGCCCTCGCCCCCGGACTCGGGACCGTAGCCGAGCCATCCGGCGATCGTGGTGAGGTTGGCGAGGAGCGCCACGATGCCCCCGACGGCGGCGAGGGCGCCGGCGAGCCAACCGGTCTTCTTCCAGTTCACGGACGAGGTTTCTGCGTTCACCGGCTCAGATTACGCAGCGCGGGCCCCGGAGCCCGCCCCGATTTCGGCCACGCAGCGCGACCTTCCGGGCACAGGTTCACACCTATCGCCATGCCGACCGGCAGGTGTCGGCGATCCGACATCCGAAGGAGGTTTTGCCCCTGGTCAGCGCTCCGGCGGAGGGCCGGCGGTGCCGCGTTCGATGAGGGCCACGTCCAGTGAGACGGCCTGGGCGGGGCGCTCCTTGCCGGCGAGGCGGTCCATCATGAGCCGGACCGCCTCGGCGGCCTTGCCGGGCAGGTCCTGGGCCACGGTGGTGAGCTTGGGGGTCACGTAGACCGCGAGGTCGGCGTTGTCGTAGCCGACCACGGACACGTCCCCGGGCACCGACCTCCCCGCGGCCGCCAGTCCCTCGATGAGGCCGATCGCGAGGATGTCGGCGGTGGTGAACACGGCGGTGACGTCGGGGTGCTCCCGGGGCAGGCGCCGCCCGTACGCGAGGCCGTCCGCGTGCGTGGTCTCCACTTCGGACACGAGGTCCGGGTCGAAGGCGATCCCGTGCTCGGCCAGGACCTTCCGGTAGCCCTCGAAGCGGCGGCGGACGACGCCGGTGGCCGAGAACGCGGGCCCGGCGAAGGCGATGCGGCGGTGGCCGAGGCCGACGAGGTGCCGGGTGGCGAGCTCGGCGCCGCCGAAGTCGTCGGAGCGCACTTCGAGCGCGAGCGGGTTGGCCGAGTAGGAGTCCATGGCCACCAGCGCCACGCCGCCGACGTCGTCGGCGGTGAGCCGGTCGATGACGACGTCGTTGAAGCCCAGCAGGACCGCGCCGTCGAGGTTCCACGACCGCAGGGCCTCGGTGATCTCGCCGTGGCGGGAGATGCCCCGGAGCATCAGGTGGTAGTCCAGCCGCCGCAGCTCGCGTTCGAGCATGCCGACGACCTCGACGGTGTGCGGGTCGATCGTCAGGCTCGACTCGCCGACGGCGGGCACGAGGAGGCCGACCAGCCGCGAGGAGCGCGCGGCGAGGCTGCGCGCCGAAGCACTGGGGACGTACCCGCGCTCCTTGACGATGCGCATGATCCGCTCGCGCGTGGCCGCGGAGACCCGGGCCTGCTTCCCGTTGACCACGTTGGACACGGTCATGAGGCTGACGCCGGCCTCGGCCGCGATGTCCTTCAGCGTGACGCCCAAGGGGGCTCCTCTCCATCGGGCGAGCGGTTACCGGACACCCGCCGTTGACAAGTCTGACATCCGTCGTCTACGCTACCGATCAAGGTATAGCGCTAAACCTAGCATGTGCTGGGCATTCACCCTGCCCTGCCCCCTCGTTTCAGCGCCCTCCCACGGAAACGGAGCCACATTGCACGCGCGACAGCAGCCCGCGACCGCCCCCGAATGGTGGCGGAACGCGGTGATCTACCAGGTCTACCCGCGCAGCTTCGCCGACGCCGACGGCGACGGCACCGGCGACCTCGCCGGCGTGCGCGAGCGCCTGCCCTACCTCGCCGCGCTCGGCGTCGACGCGCTCTGGTTCACCCCCTGGTACCGCTCGCCCCAGGCCGACGGCGGCTACGACGTCGCCGACTACCGGCAGATCGACCCCGCGTACGGCACCCTCGTCGACGCCGAGGCCCTCATCGCCGACGCCCTCGCCCTCGGCATCCGCACCATCGTCGACGTCGTCCCCAACCACGTCTCCTCCCAGCACCCCTGGTTCCAGGACGCGCTCGCCGGCGTCCCCGGCGCCCGCGACCGGTTCTGGTTCCGCGACGGCAAGGGCCCCGGCGGCGACGAGATGCCCACCCGCTGGACCTCCAGCTTCGGCGGCGACACCTGGACCCGGGTCCAGGACCCCGACGGGCGGCCCGGCCAGTGGTACCTCCACCTGTTCGACGCCGCCCAGCCCGACCTCAACTGGAACCACCCCGACGTCGTCGCCGAACACGAAGCGGTCCTGCGGTTCTGGTACGACCGCGGTGTCGCCGGCATCCGCATCGACTCGGCGGCCCTCATCGCCAAGGACCCCGACCTGCCCGAGGTGGGGGAGCACCACGAACCCGGCACCCACCCGCACCTCGACCGCGACGAGCTCCACGACGTCTACCGCGGCTGGCGCAAGGTCGCCGACTCCTACGCCGAACCCCGCCTCCTCGTCGGCGAGGTCTGGCTCGAGGACACCGACCGGTTCGTGCGCTACCTCCGCGACGACGAGATGCACATGGCCTTCAACTTCGACTTCATGACCCGCCCCTGGGACGACGCCGCCCTCGCCGAGTCCATCCGCTCCACCCTCGCCGCCCACGCGAGCGTCGGCGCCCCGCCCACCTGGGTCCTGTCCAACCACGACGTCACCCGCCCCGTCACCCGCTACGGCCGCGAGGACTCCTCCTTCGCCTTCGCCGCCAAGCGCTTCGGCACCCCCACCGACCTCGCGCTCGGCGCCCGCCGCGCCCGCGCCGCCGCCCTGCTCACCGCCGCCCTCCCCGGCGTCCTCTACGTCTACCAAGGCGACGAGCTGGGCCTCCCCGAAGTCGAAGACCTCCCCGACGGCGCCCGCCAGGACCCCATGCACTTCCGCACCGGCGGCGTCGACCCCGGCCGCGACGGCTGCCGCGTCCCCCTCCCGTGGACCCCCGACGGCCCCACCTACGGCTTCAACACGAACGGCGCTCCCCCCTGGCTGCCCCAGCCCGCCGGCTGGGGCAGCCGCGCCGCCGCCCTCCAGGAGACCGACCCGGACTCCTTCCTGTCGCTCTACCGCGAAGCGATCCGCCTGCGCCGCAGCGAACCCGCACTGCGCACCGGCGGCTTCGCCTGGACCGACACCGCGCCCGGCGTCCTCGCCTTCCGGCGAGGCGAGGACCTGACCTGCGTCGTCAACTTCGGCGACGCCCCAGCGGCACTGCCCGCCCACACCGAGGTGCTGCTCGCCAGCGCCCCGCTCGAGGACGGCCGCCTGCCCGGCGACACCGCCGCGTGGCTGCGGGACTGACCGCGCAACCCCTCCGACCCACTGGAACCGACAAGGAGCAACGATGCAAACCTCTCGCACAGCGGCCGCCACGGCCGCGGCCGCCCTCGCGGCACTCGCCCTCGCCGCCTGCACCGACGACGGGCCCGACGACGGCAAGACCCACATCACCGTCACCATCGACGCCGGACTCGAACAGGACGCCATCGACGCGTTCAACGCCCGCGTCGCCCAGTTCGAGGACGCCAACCCCGACATCGACGTGGAGACCCAGGAGTACACCTGGACCGCCGGGACCTTCACCGCCCAGCTCGCCGGCGGCACCCTCCCGGACGTGTTCGTCATCCCCTTCACCGACGGGCGCGGCCTCATCGAGCGCGGCCAGATCGCCGACATCGGCGACTACACCGCCGACCTCCCGTACCGCGACGCCTTCAACCCCAACATCGCCGCCGCCGGCGAGGACGCCGACGGGAACATGTGGGCTATCCCGATCTCCGCCTACGGCCAGGGCCTCCACTACAACCGGACCCTGTTCGAGGCCGCCGGGCTCGACCCCGACGCCCCGCCGACCACCTGGGCCGAGGTCCAGGCCGCCGCGAAGCAGATCAGCGAGGCCACCGGCGAGGCCGGCTACGCGGTGATGACCAACGACAACACCGGCGGCTGGATCCTCACCACCGTCGTCAACGCCCTCGGCGGCCGCACCGAGGACGGCGGCACCGCCACCATCGACACCCCGCAGATGCGCCAGGCCCTCGAGCAGCTCCAGGCGATGCGCTGGGAGGACGACTCCATGGGCGACACCCTCCAGTACGACTGGGCCGGCATCAACCAGGACTTCGCCTCCGGCCGCATCGGCATGTACGTCTCCGGCGGCGGCAACTACGGCAACCTCTTCACCCAGAACGGCCTCAACCCCGACGACTACGGCCTGACCGTGCTCCCGCTCGCCGACTCGCCCGACGCCGGCGTCCTCGGCGGCGGCACCCTCGCTGCCGTCAGCCCGAACGCCGAACCCGCCGAGCAGGAGGCCGCGGTCGCCTGGATCGACTTCTACTACATGGAGAAGCTCACCGACGAGGCCGCCGCCGTCGCCGACGCCGAGGTCAAAGCCGAGACCGGTCAGCCCGTCGGCGCCCCCGAGCTGCCCGTGTTCGACAAGGCCACCTACGACGAGCAGCAGGGCTGGATCGCCGAGTACGTCAACGTCCCCGTCGAGCAGATGGCCCCCTACACCTCCCAGGTGTTCGACCAGCCCCTGCTCACCGAACCCGTCACCGCCACCCAGGAGGTCTACGGGGTGCTCGACACCGTCGTCCAGACCATCCTGACCGACGAGAACGCCGACATCGACGCGCTCCTGGAGACGGCCCAGGCCGAAGCCCAGGCCGCCATGGACGCCGCCGCCTAAGGCACCCCGATGACCACCACCGACACCCGCCCCGACACCGGGAGCCGGACCGGGCCGCGCACCGCGGCCCGGCCCGGCCGGCCCGGCTCCGCACTCGCCCGCGCCCGCGGAGGCCTCCCGACCCTGGTCTTCCTGGCGCCCATGCTCATCGTCTTCGGCGTCTTCTCCTGGCTCCCCATCGGACGCGCCGTCGTCATGAGCTTCCAGCGCACCAACCTGGTCACGGACCCCGTCTTCGTGGGATTCGCCAACTTCCAGCAGGTCTTCGCCGACCCGCTGCTGTGGACGGCGGTCCAGAACACCGGGTACTTCGCGCTCCTGGCCCTCGTCTTCGGGTACCCGGTCCCGCTCGTGGCCGCGATCCTCATGAGCGAGGTCCGCCGGCTCCGCGGCCTGTTCTCCGCCCTCGCCTACCTGCCGGTGGTCGTCCCGCCGGTCGTGGCCGTCCTGCTGTGGAAGCTGTTCTACGACGCCGGCGAGGACGGGGTCTTCAACACCGTCCTCGCCTGGTTCGGGCTCGGCCCGGTCGCCTGGCTCCAGGACTCCGGCGCCGTCATGCCCTCCCTGGTCCTCGAGGCCACCTGGGCCGCCGCCGGCGGCACCGTGATCATCTACCTCGCCGCCCTCGTCGGCGTCGACCCGAGCCTCTACGAGGCCGCCGAGATCGACGGCGCCGGCGTCTGGCGCAAGCTCTGGCACATCACGCTCCCGCAGCTGCGCGGCGTCCTGCTGATCACCTTCATCCTCCAGATCATCGGCACCGCGCAGGTCTTCCTCGAGCCGTTCCTGTTCACCGACGGCGGCCCCGCGAACCGGACGCTGACGCTCCTGCTGCTCATCTACCGGTACGCGTTCACCAACTCCCTCGGCGGCGACTACGGCGCCGCGGCCGCCCTGAGCCTCATGCTCGCGGTCGTCCTCGCCGCCTTCTCCATGCTGTACTTCCGACTCACCCGATCCTGGAGCAGCTGATGGCGACCGCCGCCGAGAAGCCCACCGCGGACCGGGGGCTCCTGGCCCCCACCGACCGCAAGCGCCCCAGCGTCCGCTGGAGCATCCGGATCCTGCACGGCCTGCTCCTGGCGGCCCTCGCCGTCGCCGGCCTCGGGCCCATGCTCTGGCTCGCCAAGGCCGCCGTCACGCCCACCCAGGACACCCTGCGCCACCCCATGTCGCTGTGGCCGGGCGGCATCGACCTCGCCAACCTCACCGAGGCGTGGACCCGCGTCGAGATCGACAAGTACTTCCTCAACACGATCGCCCTCGCCGCCGGCTCCTGGGCCGTCCAGCTCCTGGTCGCCGCCACCGGCGGGTACGCGCTCGCGGTCCTGCGCCCCCGCATCGGCCGGTACGTCTCCGGCGCGGTCCTGGCGACCCTGTTCGTGCCCAGCGTGGTCCTGCTCGTCCCGCTCTACCTGACGATCCTCGACCCGCCCGTGGTCGGCACCTCCATGCTCAACACGTTCTGGGCCGTGTGGCTCCCCGCCGGCGCCAACGCCTTCAACGTCCTGCTCATGCAGCGGTTCTTCGCCAACCTCCCCCGGGAGGTCTTCGAAGCGGCCAGAGTGGACGGCGCCGGACCCTACCGCCTGTTCTGGTCCATCGTCCTGCCCATGTCGCGCCCGGTCATCGGGGTCGTGTCGGTCTTCGCCGTCATCGCGTCCTGGAAGGACTTCCTGTGGCCGATGCTCGTCCTCCCCGACCCGGCGCTCCAGCCGCTGTCGGTGCGCCTGCCGGCCCTCCAGCAGTTCGTCGAGCTCGACGTCTTCCTCGCCGCGCTGGCGATCTCCTCGCTCATCCCGATCGGGCTGTTCCTGGTCTTCCAGCGCCTGTTCCTGTCCAGCGCCGGCCTGGGCGGCGCGGTCAAGGGCTGACCCGCGGGCGGGGGACCGGCACGGCCGGCTCCCGCCCGCTGCAAGCGCGTGCCCTCCTTGTCCTATTGACAACGGTCTATCCCGATGTTAAAAAGACAGGACTGTTTAGAGAGAGCGCTCTCTCGGAGTGTTCCGGCCGTGACGCGCTCTCCTCCACGGAACGAGAGGACGCCTCCGTGAGACCACCCCGAGCCCGCAGACCCATCCGCAGACTGCTCGCGACCGCCTGCGCCGCAGTGGCGGCCGCCGCGGCCGTCACCGTCGGCCTCACCGCCGCCGACGCCGGCGAACCCGATCAGGCCCCGGTCCAAGCCCAAGTGCAGGCCCAGGCCCTGACGTGGAGCGACGAGTTCAACGCCGCCGCCGGCACCGCGCCGAACTCGTCCAAGTGGCGCTACGACATCGGCGGCGGAGGCTGGGGCAACAACGAGCACCAGTACTACACCAACTCCACCAGCAACGCCGCCCACGACGGCAACGGCAACATGGTCATCACGGCCCGCCGCGAGAACCCGGCGAACTACCAGTGCTGGTACGGCACCTGCCAGTACACCTCCGCGCGCCTGCTCACCAACGGCACGTTCAAGCAGGCGTACGGCACCTTCGAGGCGCGCATCCAGATCCCGCGCGGCCAGGGCATCTGGCCGGCGTTCTGGATGCTCGGCGACGACCTCGGCTCGGTCGGCTGGCCCCAGAGCGGCGAGATCGACATCATGGAGAACGTCGGCTACGAGCCCAACACCGTGCACGGCACCCTCCACGGGCCCGGCTACTCCGGCGGCGCCGGCGTCGGCGGGGCCTACACGATCGGCCAGCCCTTCGCGAACGGCTTCCACACCTTCGCGGTGAACTGGACGCCCACCTCGATCAGCTGGTCGGTCGACGGCGTCACCTACCAGACCAAGACCGCCGCCGACATCGGCGGCAACGAGTGGGTCTTCGACCACCCGTTCTTCATGATCCTCAACGTCGCCGTGGGCGGCAACTGGCCCGGCTACCCCGACGGCTCGACCCAGTTCCCGCAGACGATGAAGATCGACTACGTGCGCGTCTACTCCGGGACGACCAGTTCGGGCGGGGCGATCACCGGCCTCGCCGGCAAGTGCCTCGACGTGGAGGGCGCCGGCACCGCCGACGGCACCCCCGTGCAGCTCTACACCTGCAACGGCACCGCCGCCCAGCAGTGGACCGCCCCCGGCGACGGGACCCTCCGGGCGCTCGGCAAGTGCCTCGACGTCGCGGGCGGCGCCACCGGCGACGGCACCCCGGTCCGATTGTGGACCTGCAACGGCACCGGAGCCCAGCAGTGGGTCTTCTCCGGCGCGAACGACCTGGTGAATCCGCAGGCGAACAAATGCCTCGACGTCCCGTGGGCGAACTCCGCCGACGGCACCGACCTCCAGATCGTGACCTGCAGCGGCAACGCCGCGCAGAAGTGGTACCGCTAGCGCCGCACCCGAGGGCCGGAAGCGACCCCTCCGGCCCTCACCCGCACCGCCAGCACCGGGAGCAAATCTCCCGAAAGACTGCAATCAGGCGAATGTCGCCCATCTAGGACTGCCGGGCCGTACAGTGCGTGCATCGGCGCCATGCCGCGGCCGACCGGCCCAGTTCCTGCCATACGACAGGCCGGTCGGCCGCGGCGAACCCGATGCGCCGCGCACCGAGGGAGTCCGCATGAGGCGCACCGCCGCGCTCGCCGCCGTCGTCCTCGCGTCCGCCGCCCTGTCCGGGTGCGGGACCGACTTCGACGGGAACGGCTCCTCGAAGGCCCGCGCGGGCGTGGCCGACGTCCAGGACCGCGTCACCGGCGTCGACTGGGGCCCGTGCGACCTCGAGGCGATGTACGAGGGGGAGCAGCTGGACGCCGCCGCCACCGCCTGGGCCGAGGCACTCGAATGCGGCTCGATCCGCGTCCCGGTCGACTACGAGGACCCCGGCGGCCTCCAAGTGCGGCTCGCGATGGTCCGCCACCCCGCGACGGGGGACCGGACCGGTTCGCTCCTGATCAACCCCGGCGGGCCCGGCGGCTCCGGCGTCGCCATGGCCCGGTTCCCGTTCCTGCCGCTGGAGGTGACCGAGGCGTTCGACGTCGTCGGCTTCGACCCGCGCGGCGTCGGCGCGAGCGCGAACCTCACCTGCGGCTCCGCGGACGCCTTCAACGCGGCCGTCACCGAGGTCTACACCGACGACCCGGCCGCGATCACCGAGGCCGAGACCCGGGCCCTCGAGGACGGCGCCGCCGCCTTCTCCGGCGAATGCGCCCAAGAGGAGGACCCGGCGTTCCTGGCGAACATCGGCACCCTGAACGTCGCCCGCGACCTCGAGGTCATGCGCAGCGCCCTCGGCGACGACAAGCTCACCTACCTCGGCTACTCCTACGGCACCTACATCGGCCAGATGTACCTGCACCTCTACCCGGACAACGTGCGCGCCATGGTCCTCGACGGGGTCATGCGCACCTCCGGCACCGTCCTGGACCTCGCCGAAGGCCAGGCCACGGGCTTCGAGACCGCCTGGCAGGCGTTCACCGCGCACTGCCTCACCGTCGAGGGCTGCCCGTTCACCTCGGCCGCGACCGCCGACGCCGAGCTGACCGCGATCCTCACGCAGGCGTCGGAGCGCCTCGGCGGGAGTCCGAGCGTCGCCGACATGCTCGACATGATCGCCCAGGTCCTCTACAGCGAAGCGAAGTGGACGGCCCTGGAGCGGCTCCTCGCTGCCGTCGCCGCCGGCACCCTCGAGCAGTTCGCGGCCGACCTCGAATCGCTCGCCGGCGACGCGGGAGGCACGCGGGCCGCGCCGGCCCAGCCGCGGCGGCTGCCGCCGATCCCGCTGCCGCAGCGCGACGCCGACGCCGACTTCTACGGCGTCCAGTGCGTCGACCGCGACAACCCCGGCCGCTTCGGCGCCTACCGCGACGCCGCCGCGGCCTCCTACGGGAACTCGCCCCTGTTCGGCGCGGGCATCGCCTGGAGCTACCTGCCGTGCGCGACCTGGCCGGCCTCCGAACCGAACCCGACCGCGGTCGACGGCGACGGCGCGCCGACGACGCTCCTGATCGGCAACGTCGGCGACCCCGCCACGCCCTACGCGTGGGCCCAGTCGGTCGCCGACGGACTCGACAGCGCCGTCCTCGTCACCTACGAAGGCTCCGGCCACACCGCCTACGCCCTCGGCCACGCCTGCGTCGACGACCCGGTCACGGCCTACCTCGTCGACCTCACCGTCCCCGCCGAGGGACTCACCTGCCCCCAGGAACTCGCCTGACGACGCCCTGAAGAGGCCCTGACGAAGCACAGTGGACGCGCCGGTACGGCAGGTCTCACTGGCGTGCGTACACCGACCGGTCACCCTCGCGCGTCTGGCAAGATGTCCCAGTCGCCCCGGCAGCCGCGATGCGGCGGAAGCGACGCCTGGCCGTCGAAGTGACGAAAGAAGCGCGAATGCACACTCCCCCCAGCCATGCCCGGACGGAGGCGCCCGCATGGTCGACATGACCTGGATCGAAGCGATCGTCCTCGGGATCGTCCAGGGCCTGACCGAGATGCTGCCGATCTCCTCCTCGGCCCACCTGCGGCTCACCTCGGCGCTGTTCTTCGAAGAGGACGCGGGGGCGTCGTTCACGGCGGTCACCCAGCTGGGCACCGAGACGGCGGTCCTCATCTACTTCTGGAAGGACATCGTCCGCATCCTCGTGGCCTGGTGGAAGGGCCTGTGGGACAAGACCCTCCGCAACGAGACCGACTACCGGCTCGGCTGGTACGTCATCATCGGCACGCTCCCGATCGTGTTCTTCGGCCTGATCTTCCGCGACGCCATCCGCGAAGGCGCCCGCAACCTCTGGCTGGTCTCGTTCAGCCTCATCTTCTTCGGGCTCCTCCTCGCCCTCGCCGAACTGGTCGGCCGCAAGACCCGCACCTGGGACGACTTCCGCATGAAGGACGGCCTCATCCTCGGTTTCGCGCAGGCCGGCGCGCTCATCCCCGGCGTCTCGCGCTCGGGCGGCACCATCACCGCCGGCCTGTTCATCGGCCTCGACCGCGCCGTCGCCGCCAGATACTCGTTCCTGCTGGCGATCCCCGCGGTCTACGGCGCGGGCATCCTCAGCCTCGGCGACGTGTTCGAACCGGCCACCGAAGGCTCGGTGCCCAGCGGCGCGCAGATGCTCGTGGCCACCATCATCGCGTTCATCGTCGGCTTCGGCGCCGTCCACTGGATGCTCAAGTGGGTCGCCAAGCACTCGGTCTTCATCTTCGTCTGGTACCGGTGCATCCTCGGCGTGATCGTCATCATCATGCTCGAGACGGGTTACCTCCAGGCCACCTGATCCTCGCCGAAGGGCCGGTCCGATCGGACCGGCCCTTTCGCACGCCACCGGCTTGACATTCTGACAAAATCAATCCAGAATGTCAGCATGTCCGATCGCGCCGCCGTCACAGCATCGATAACCGCAGCCGCCGTACCGGTCTTCGCCCGCTACGGGTTCCGGCGCACGGGCATGGACCTCATCGCCCAGGCCGCCGGCGTCTCACGCCCGGCCCTCTACCAGTACTTCCCGAACAAGACCGCCGTCTTCGAGGCCGTCGCCGAATTCGTGGGCGGCCGCCTCCACGCCGACGCCGAAGCCGCCGCGAACCGCGGCGCGACCACCGCGGAGCGGCTCTACAACGTCCTCGCCGTCAAACTCGACTTCGCCGCCGGCGAGGTCGCCGCCGACCACCGGGGCGAACTCGTCGAGGAAGCCGCCCGCATCGTCCCCGACACCGTCGCCGCCGCGGAGGCCCGCTACGCCCGACTCGTCGCGGCGGTCCTCGCCGAGGATCCGGACCTCGACCGCTACCCGGCTTCCGAGACCGCCGCGATCCTCACCGACGCCATGCTCGGCATCGCGCGTTCGACCGAACCGCCCGACGTCATGCGCGAACGCCTGCGCCGCCTCGTCGACCTGCTCGTACGCGGCCTGCGCCGCTCCTGAACCCGACCACCAGAACGGAGGGCACACCGTGCTCCAAGCCGTCTCACTGGGCCTCCTCGCCGGCCTCCTCATCGGCAACGGCCTGCCGCACTTCATCAAAGGCATCGTCCACGAGCGCCACCCGACCTTCTTCGGGTCGGGTCCCGTGGTCAACCTCCTCGGCGGATGGACCGCGCTGTGCCTGGGCGCGCTCGCCTTCGCCGCGGCCGACATCACCGCCCAGCCCTGGGCCGGCGGCGCCGCCGTCGCCCTCGGCGCACTCCTGATGGGACTCTTCCACGCCGCCGGCGGCGTATTCGGCCGCGACTAGACGCGCGCATCCCTGCCGTCCGCGTCGGTGCCGGCCGATGCGACACCGGCGTCCGACGCGCCTCCCGCCACGCGAGCCAACGGACCCCTGAGACCCGCCACCGCTCCTGCTCCGCCCGCAGGCCGGCCCGGCAGGTGCCTGCGGTAGGAGCGCACCAGGAGCAGCGCGCATCCGACGCCGAGGCCGACGACGCCCAGCAGCAGCGCCGCCGCCGGGACACCGGTCACCGCCGCGGTCGCCGCGAGCAGCGCGGGGGAGAGGAACCCCAGATACGACACCGCGTAGAACACCCCGGTCAGGCCCGCGAGGTCGGTCGGGGCCGCGATGCGCTGGACCTCCAGGAGCGCCGAGGTCATCCCGATGCCCATGCCCGACCCCGCGACCGCCGCCGCGGCGACGCCCACCGGCCACGACTGCAGCACGTCCGCGGCCGCGACGAGCCCGATCGCGGCGGTGATCAGCGCCAGTCCGGTGAGCACCCCGCGGGCGCTGTCGTGCGCGTCGATGCGCTTCGCGAGCGGCTGCACCAGCGACGAGACGACGAGCGCGATCACGGTCAGCAGCGTCGCGTACGCGATGCCCCAGCCCCGCGTGGCGCCGGCCAGCAGCACCGGCAGGTACCCGTACCCGATCGCGGAGACCGCGAACACCCACGGACCGGCGACCAGCACGACCCGCGTGAACCGCCGGTGCCCGGCCGCGGGGACCCGGAGCCGCTCGCGCAGCGGCCCCGGCACGCCGCCGGTCGTCGCCGTCTCCGGCGCCCGCAGGACCAGCCACGCGAACGGCAGCGTCAGCGCCACGTGGATGAGGAACGGCAACTGCTCGGGCCACGGTCCCCATTGGGCGAACAGTCCGGCCACGCCCGCGCCGACCGCCGAACCGAGCGAGAACGACAGCGTCGCCCGCCGCGCCCCGGAGCCGGTGTCGGCCTCGGGGTCGTGCGGCCACTGCGAGAGCTCCTTCATCCACGCCGTGCCCACGCACGTCGCCGTCCCCACCGTGATCCCGGCCAGCAGCCGCCCGATGCAGATCATGAGCGCCCCCGACTCGCCGAACGCGAGCACCGTGCTGGCCGCGATCGCCGCGACCACGCCCGCGAACATCACCGGCCGCCGCCCGTACCGGTCGCTCAGCGCCCCGCTGAGCAGGAACGCCGGTACCAGGCCCAGCACGTACACGCCCAGGAACCCGTTGACCGCCGCCGTCGAGTAGTGCTGCCGCTCCTGGTAGAGCAGCAGGAGCGGGCTGAACTGGTTCCCCGACCAGCTCGTGAACAGCATGACCGCGAACAGGATCCGCCACGGCCGGGTCCGCGCCGGCGCCGCGACGGCGGGCGGCGCCACGGCGCTCACGCCAGGCCCTGGTGGCGCGAGAGGTGCAGGTCCAGGACCGCGTGGTACCCGGCGGCGTCGTGCCGGCCCAGGCACGCGGCCATCTCGCGGTGCTCGCGGAACGACAGGTCCAGGACCACGCCGCTCCTGGAGAGCACCAGGTACGCCAGGCGCAGCTGCCGGTCCCGCAGCAGGTCGAAGAAGTGCACCGCGATCGGGTTGCCCGACAGGGCGATCACCGCGGCGTGGAAGTCGGCGTCGGCCTCGACGTACGCCTCGAGGTCCCCGGCCGCCAGAGCCGCCTCCTGGCGCTTGAGCGGCCCGGTGAGCGCCGCGTCGACCTCGGCCGCGTCAGGGCGCTGCGCCGCGACCCGCGCCGCGGCGGTCCGCTCGATGGCCCCTCTCATCTCCACCACGTCCGCGGCCTCGCTCACCGACACCGGGTTCACGGTCGCGCCCTGCCTGGACGAGAGCGTGATGAGCCGCTCGGCCGCGAGCCGCAGGAACGCCTCGTGCACCGGCGTCCGGCTGAGGTCGAGCTCCTCGCAGATCCGCCCCTCGCTGAGCCGCGTGCCGCCGGCGAGCGCACCGGTGATGATCTGCCGCTTGGTGTACGCGTACGCGCGCTCGGCCGCCGCCTGTCCTGTCATGGTCCAGGACGCTACCACTTGCATGCAACGATGCATGCAACGGTTCCACCGGCTGGGACCGGCCCGCTAGCTTCCTTCGCGCTGGCGCACCGCGTATCCGGCGCGCTGGTTGAGCTCGGCGATCTGCCGGTCGAGCCAGTCGATCTCGGTCAGGTTCGTGGATCGGTGGATCTGCATGAGGCCCTTGCGGAACGGCGATTCGAGCCGCTCGGGCGGGATCGGGGCGCCGTCGGCGTCGAAGAAGAGCTGCGCCGGCTGGTCGAGGAATTCGCGGCGGCGCGCGAGCATGAGCGCCTGCTCGCGGGGGTTCTCGAGGTGGTGGAGGAACGCGAGCATCACGTACCACTTGTTGTCGTCGGTGATGAACCCCGGCTCGGGGTCGCGCAGCCACCGCCGGAGCTGGTCGGTGCCGGTCTGCGTGATCTCCAGCATGTGTCTGGGCGCAGCAACGGAGCCCGGCGCCGTGCGCCGGGTGAGGCATTGCGCGTCTTCGAGTTTCTTGATGGTCGGGTAGAGCGTACCGTCCGCGATCGGCCGCACATGCCCGGCCAGGCTCGCGACGCGGTTCTTCAAGTCGTATCCGTGGAGCGGGAAGTCCCGCAGGAATCCGAGGATCGCCATCTTCAGCATGCGTCCATTATGCCAGTTCAAGCAAGATATATCGACTCCGAGGTTTAAAAACCTCCTTGTCAGTCAACGAAAGTGCCCGTCTCCAAGCACGAGCGCGGGCTCCGCCCGCGCACTCGCCAAAAAGGAGGGCCGCGGTCGCTTCCCTGTTCTGACATGGGAAGCGACCGCGGCCGGGGCTCTGTCGAGCGGCGTCTCAGACGATGTGGAAGTACCACAGGGCCAGGTAGGCGGTGCCGCCGAGGAAGGCGACGAGCATCAGGAGGACGAGCCAGCCGGCGGCGGCTTCGAAGACGCCGGGGCGGCCGGGGTCGCCGCCGGCGGCGGTGACCGGTTCCCAGACGGCCTCGTCGAGGATCCGCATGGGGGCGATGGCCTTCGCCGGCGGGTACCAGGCGCGGGGCTGGGCCTCGTGGGCGGTGCGGTTGGCCGGCTGGAGGCGGCCGCGCCGGTTGTAGGAGAACAGGGCCACTTCGGACTCGTCGGCGAGGGCCGCGATGTCGGCGCCGACGGGCATGCTGGTGTACAGGCGCCGCTTGCGGTCGGGGGAGCCGGTGCCGACGATCATGGGGACGTCCTCGGCGGTGACCGCGACGCCGGGGGCCTTGACGGCGGCGACGGTCCGGGCCGACTCGACCGCGGCCTCCCACTGGGGGACCGGCAGGTACTCGCCGTCGGTCTTGTCGAGGTGCCGCAGGTGCGCCTGGACGAGGCTGAGGAGGGCGTACGTCTGCGGCGGCACATCGGACGGCATGTTCATGCGTTGAAGTGTCACACACCGCCGCTGCGGGCGCACCTGTCGATGTCCGGGCGCGGCCGGCTCAGATGTGCTCGATCTCGGCGCCGAGGAGCTGGAGGCGCTCGGCGAGGTGCTCGTAGCCGCGGTGGATGACGTTGATGTGCCGCAGCTCGGAGGTGCCGCGGGCGCGGAGCATCCCCAGCAGCAGCACCACGGCCGGCCGCAGCGCGGGCGGGCAGGTGACCTCGGCGCCGGCCCATTCGACCGGTCCCTCCACATGGAGCCGGTGCGGGTCGAGCAGGCGGACGCGGGCGCCGAGGCGGTTGAGCTCGGTCAGGTAGATCGCGCGGTTCTCGTACACCCAGTCGTGGATCATCGTCGAGCCCTCCGCGCACGAGGCGAGGAGCGCGAAGAACGGCAGGTTGTCGATGTTCAGGCCCGGGAAGGGCATCGGGTGGATCTTGTCCATGGGCGCGCGCAGGCGCGACGGCCGGACGGTGAGGTCGGCGAGGCGGGTGCGGCCGTTCTCGGCGAGGTATTCGGGGCTGCGGGTGTACACCAGGCCCATCTCCTCGGCGAGGGCGAGTTCGATCTCGGTGAACTCCATGGGGACGCGGCGGACGGTGATCTCCGATTCGGTGACGATCGCGGCGGAGATGAGGCTCCAGGCCTCGATCGGGTCCTCCGAGGGCGCGTAGTCGACGTCGGCGTCGAGGTCTTCGCGGCCGTGGACGGTGATCGTGGTGGTGCCGGCGCCGTCGATGCGGACGCCGAGGTGCTCCAGGAAGAAGCACAGGTCCTGGACCATGTAGTTGCAGGAGGCGTTGCGGATGACGGTGACGGCCGGGAAGCGGGCGGCGGCCATGATCGCGTTCTCGGTGACGGTGTCGCCGCGCTCGGTCAGCACGATCGTCCCGGGCGGGTCGACGCGGTCCTTGACGGTGGCGCAGTAGGCGCCGCCGGAGGTCTCGACGGCGAGGCCGAAGCGGCGCAGGGCCACCATGTGGGGTTCGACGGTGCGGTCGCCGAGCTCGCAGCCGCCCGCGAACGGCAGTTCGAATTCCGGGTACTCGTGCAGGAGCGGGCCGAGGAACATGATGATCGAGCGGGTGCGGCGGGCCGCGTCGGCGTCGATGCGGGTCAGGTCGAGCCGTTCGGGCGGGGTGAGGCGCAGGTCCTGCTCGATCCACTCGTAGCGCACGCCCATCGAGGCGAGGACGCGGAGGATCCGGTTGACCTCCTCGATGCGGGCGACGCGCCGCAGCGTCGTGGTCCCGCGGTTGAGCAGGCTCGCGCACAGCAGTGCCACGCAGGCGTTCTTCGAGGTCTTGACGTCGATCGCCCCCGAGAGCTGGGCGCCGCCCGTGACGCGGAGGTGCCTGGGAGCCTCGCCCTCCGCGCGCTCCTTGGGAGCAGCGCCGCCGTTGTCGAACATGCGATCAGCGTAACGGAGTCGAGTGTCCGAATAGGGGCGTTCAGGCGGCGGGGTCGATCCCCTCTGCCGCGCGGATGCGCTCGTCGAGCAGCGCCATGACCGCGGCCACGGACGGCCGGCGGGCCCCGCCGCGCAGCGTCACGGCCCGGAAGTGCCGGTACGGGGTGTACGGGCCGCCGATCGGGACCCGCACGAGGTCGAGGTGGTGCGGCAGGTCGACCAGCCGCGGGATCAGCGCCACTCCCATCCGGTGGTGGACCATGACGGCGATGACCGGCCACTCGCGGGCCTCGCCGGTCACCGTGGGCCGGAACCCGGCGTTGGAGCAGGCGGTGAGCACATGCCGGCGGTGGATCGACCCTGGCACGCCGAGGATCCACGGTTCGCGCTCGAGGTCGCGCAGGTCGGCCTTGTCGGTCGCGGCCACCCAGTGGTCGGCGGGCACGACCAGGTCGAACGGGTCGTTGAACACCGTCTGCGCGTCGAAGCGGATGTCCTCGGGCGGCGGGTTGTCGGGCGTGGCCTCGACCAGCGCGAGGTCGGCCTCGCCGGCGAAGAGGAGGTCGAAGCTCTCGGAGGCCTCGGCTTCGCGCAGGCGCAGTTCGAGTTTGGGGTGCCGGTCGCGGGCGGTGTCGACGAGGGGGGCGAGGAGGGTGGCGATGGCGGTGGGGAAGCCGCACAGGCGCAGGAGTCCGGAGGGTTCGCCTTCGGTGGCTTGGAGTTCGGCTTCGGCGAGGCGCCACATGGCTTCGATGGCGTCGATGTGGGCGATGAGGATCTGGGCGGCGGAGGAGAGGCGGACGCCGCGTCCGACGGGTTCGAGGAGGGGGACGCCGAGGTCTTTGGAGAGCAGGCGGATCTGCTGGGAGGCGGCGGAGGTCGACATGTGGAGTGCTTTGGCCGCGCCGGAGACGGTCCCGTGGTGGGCGATGGCCCGGAGGACGTGCAGGCGTCGGAGGTCGATCACTCGTGTGGCCCCTATCCGGTCGGCGGCGCGTGCGGGCCGGCCTGTGCGCAGTTAAGTCGTGGCTTCACGATGAGTTTCGCAAACCATCGTCGCCCAGGTGTTGTAGCCCGGACGAATGGGACCTTAACCTCGATCGTGAGCGTGATGCCGGTGTCTGGTGCCGGCGGGTGTGCGCTCGTTCCGTTCTGCGTTCCGATGCCTTGTGAGGAGGACACGGTTATGCTCTGCTGCCCGTATTGCGGTTGGCCCGATGATGATCCGGTGACGACCGTGTCCCGGCACCGGAGCGCTTCGGGCGCGACGGTGTGGACGCGGTGCGTCTGCGGGTCGCTCCAGACGCGGGTGCGGCGCGGCGGTGCGTTCGTGGTCTGCGCGCGGAGCCGTCCGGCCGACCATCCGGCCGCGTCGCTGTAGCCGCTCGGCGGTTCCTTCTCTCGTTCTGCCCGCGCCTCGGGCGCGGGTTCCTTCCTGCCTGCCTTCGTTTGCTTAAGGGTGTTCTTCATGCACGACTTCGACGTCCGGATCATGCTCCAGATCCTCGGCGCGCTCCTGTACATCACCAACTTCCTGCTGCTGCAGACCCACCGGATCCACGCGACGAAGCCGGCGTCGCTGGGGCTGGTGATCTCGGCGTGCTCGATCCTGCTGACGGCGGCGGTGATCGGCCGCGACTGGGGCCTGATCCTGCTGGAGGGGACCTGGCTGGTGATGGTGACCACGACGTTCGTGATCCGGCAGCGCGCGGCGCGGCGTCAGGCGGTGCTGGAGCGGGAGGCGGTGGTGTCGGCGGTGCCGGCGCGGTCGTCGGTGGAGGCGCCGGTTCGGGAGTCGGCGGGGGTGCGGGAGCCGGAACTGGCGGGTGCGGCGGTGTGAGGGCCGGTTAGGCTCTGGGCGTGGTTATCCGAGTGCTCATCGCAGACGATCAGGAGATGGTTCGGGCCGGGTTCCGGGCCATCATCGATGCTCAGCCGGATATGGAGGTGGTGGCGGACGCTCCTGACGGTGTGGTGGCGGTGGCGGAGGCGCGGCGGCATAAGCCGGATGTGTGCTTGTTCGATATCCGGATGCCGCGGTTGGACGGTCTGGAGGCGACGCGGACGCTGCTGGCGGGTGGGAACGGGTCGGGTCCGCGGGTGGTGGTGGTGACGACGTTCGATACGGATGAGTATGTGTACGGGGCGTTGCGGTCGGGTGCGACGGGGTTCTTGTTGAAGGATTCGGGTCCGACGCTGCTGGTGGAGGCGGTGCGGGCGGCGGCGAGCGGTGAGTCGCTGGTGTCGCCGTCGGTGACGGTGCGGTTGTTGGAGCGGTTGAGCGAGCCGGTGAAGGACGGTCCGAAGGCGGTCGGGATTTTGACCGAGCGTGAGTTGGACGTGGTGGAGTTGGTGGCGCGGGGGAAGACGAATGCGGAGATCGCGGAGGCGTTGTTCGTGTCGGTGTCGACGGTGAAGACGCATATGGAGGCGTTGTTCTCGAAGTTGCAGGCGCGGAATCGGGTGGAGATCGCGGCGTGGGCGTGGGAGCACGGCGTCGTGGGTTGATGATGCGTGCGTTGGCGGTGGATGCGGTGGTGGCGGAGTCGGTGGTGACTCGGTCGCGGTTCGTGTGCTCGTTGTTCCGAGTGGGTTCGGAGGCGGCGGTGCGGGAGCGGATCGCGGTGCATCGGCGTGAGTTCTGGGAGGCGTCGCATCACTGCACGGCGTATGTGCTGGACGAGGGTCGGGTGGCGCGGTCGAGTGATGACGGTGAGCCGGCGGGGACGGCGGGGTTGCCGATGCTGGAGGTGTTGCGGGGTCGTGAGTTGACGGATGTGCTGGCGATCGTGACGCGGTATTTCGGCGGGGTGAAGCTGGGGTCGGGCGGGTTGGTGCGGGCGTACGGGGGTGCGGTGTCGGCGGCGGTGGAGGCGGCCGGGGTGGTGGAGTTGGCGGTGTGGCCGCGGTTGCTGGTGCGGGTGGATTACGGGGTGGCGGGGAGTCTTGAGGGGCTGCTGCGGCTGCGTGAGGATGTGCGGTTGGCGGAGGTGGGGTTCGGTGAGGTGGTGACGTTCGATCTGGCGTGTGCGGATGCGGAGCTGTTGGCGTCGTGGGTGGCGGGGCAGTCGGCGGGTGCTGCGGAGGTGGAGCCGGCGGGGTCGGTGCGGGTGGAGTTGTAGGATCCGTGTTGTGACCGATAACAACACTGTTGGCAGCACGCTGCCGAACCCGTTCATCCTCGAGCGCGCCGACCCGCAGATCCTGCGGCACGAGGGCCGCTACTTCTTCACGGCCACGGTCCCGGCCTACGACCGGATCGTGCTGCGGACCGCCGACACCCTCGCGGGGCTGCGCGAGGCGCCGGAGTCGACGATCTGGGTCAAGCACCCCGAGGGCGCGATGGGCTCGCACATCTGGGCGCCGGAGCTGCACCGGGTGGACGGCGCCTGGTACGTCTACTTCGCGGCCGGCGAGGCCGACACGGCCACCGGGGACGTGTGGAAGATCCGCATGTACGTCCTGGAGAACCGTGCCGACGACCCGCTGTCGGGCGAGTGGACCGAGAAAGGGCAGATCCGCACCCCGATCGACTCGTTCTCCCTCGACGCGACCACGTTCGCGCACGGCGGCCGCCAGTACCTGTGCTGGGCGCAGCACGACCCGGGCCTGCCGGGGTCGAACACGAGCCTGTTCCTGGCGGCGCTGGCGAACCCGTGGACGATCGAGGGCGACCCGGTGGAGCTCTCCCGCCCCGAACTGGACTGGGAGACCGTCCGGTTCGCGGTCAACGAGGGCCCGTACGCGCTGGTGCGCAACGGGAAGGTGTTCATCACCTATTCGGCGTCGGGCACGGGCGCCGAGTACTGCGTGGGCCTGCTGTCGGCGGACGCGGACGCGGACCTCCTCGACCCGGCGTCGTGGTCGAAGCACCCCGAGCCGGTGTTCGCCACGAGTGCGGCCGCCGGGATCTTCGGGCCTGGCCACAACGCGTTCACCGTCGACGAGGACGGCCGCGACCTCCTGGTCTTCCACGCCCGCTCCTACGAGGAGATCGTCGGCGACCCGCTGGACAACCCGGACCGGCACTGCCGGGTGCAGCCGTTCGGGTGGCGCGCGGACGGCACGCCCGACTTCGGCGAGCCGCTGCCGGAGGCCTGACCGGGTTCGGCCACTCGGCCGAGGCGCGGGCGGCGGTGCGGGGCATACGGTTCAAGGACCCACCCCGACTCCTCGAGGAGCGCTATGAAAGCCGTCGTCCAGGACCGTTTCGGCCCGCCCGAGCAGGTCCTCCGCGTCACCGACGTCGACCGGCCCGAACCGGGCCCCGGCGAGGTCCTGGTCCGGTTGCGGGCCACGAGCGTGAACACCCCCGACTGGATCGCCGTGGCCGGCGTCCCGTACGTGCTGCGGCTGTCGGCGCGCGCGAAGGGCGCGGTACGCGGCACCGACGTCGCCGGGACGGTCGAAGCGCTCGGTGCGGGCGTGTCCGGCTTCGCGGTCGGCGACGCCGTGATCGGCACGAAGTGGGGCTCGGGGTTCCCCACGGCCGGGACGTTCGCCGAGTACACCGTCACCCGCGCCGACCGGCTGATCCCCAAGCCCGAGGGGATCGGGTTCGCGGACGCGGCGGCCTCGGTCATGTCCGGGATGACCGCGCACGCGGCCGTCGCCGAGGTGTTCGCCGCCGGCCCGGGGCAGCGGATCCTCGTCAACGGCGCCTCCGGCGGCGTGGGCACCTTCGCGGTCCAGATCGCCCGCCACCGCGGCGCCGAGGTGACCGCCGTGTGCGGGCCGGCCAACCTCGACCTCGTCCGCGGCCTGGGCGCGGCCCGCGCCATCGACTACACCGCGACCGACTTCACCGCCGGACCCGACCGGTACGACGCGATCCTCGACAACGTCCTCAACCACCCGCCGCGGCGCGTCCTCCGCGCGCTCGCCTCCGGCGGCGTGTACCTGCCCAACAGCATCGGCAACTCCGGCGGCCTGCTCGCCGGGCTCGCCAAGATGGCCGGCGCGACCCTCCTGGGGGCGGCCGGGCGCGCCGACGTCAGGTCCGTCGACGGGGGCTTCACGCCCGAGCGCCTGACCGCGGTCGCCGACCTCGTCGCCTCCGGCGCCGTGCGGCCGGTCATCGACCGCACCTACCCGCTGGAGGAGACGCCGGCGGCGGTCGCGCGCATGTACTCCCACCGCGCCCGCGGCAACATCGTGATCACCATGGGCGAGTAACGGACCGGGCCGCTACCGCCGGGCGACCGCCTCCCGCAGGATCCGGATCGCCTTCGGGCCGACCCCGTGCAGCGCCGCCAGTTCCGCGTCGCCGAGCGCGGCGACCTGGTCGAGGCGGGTGATCCCCGCGTTCGCCAGCGCCTGCGTCGCGGGCCGCCCGATGGCCCCGGGCAGGTCGCCGACGTCGCCGGGCCGGGCCTGCTCGGCGCGGGCGGCCTGTGCGGCGAGGTCGGGCGGGGCGGCGGCGGTCCAGGCGCGGCGCACCCAGTGGTTCAGGGCCTGCCCGCCGATGCCGGCGACCGGGACGCGCACGCCCTGGGGTGTGCGTTCGGCGGCGGGGATCTGGGCGGCCAGGTCCTCGGCCTCGCTCGCGGGCAGGCGCAGGTGCACGCGCTTGTCGGCGTCGAGTGCGGCGAACACGGTGCCGGCGACGGTATAGGCGGTGCCCTCGGCGGCGGCGCCGGGGTTGGCGAGCGCGGTCTTGCGCAGTTGGGCGGCGGTCGTCATGGCCACCACTGTCGCACGGGGGTCCGACGCGGGCCGGTCCTGTCAGTCAGCGGGCATCCTTCGGCCCCGGTGCCCGCCTCGCGCTGCCGGGCGGCCCGGGTTCGGCCCCGCCGGGAGGCCGGGCCGCCCGGCGCCGCTCCGGCAGCCTTCGCGAGCCGCACCGTCTCCGACCGAACGGCTCCGGATCCACCGACGCACTGGACACTAGGATCGGCAGGGACGGAAGGGGATCGATGGACACCAACGGTTCGGTCGGGGTCGTCGGCGTGGGCGAGATCGCCTCCGCGATCGTGGAGGGCCGGTGCGCGGGAGCGAACCCGCCGGCGTTCTTCCTCTCGCCCCGGGGCGCCGCGAACGCGGCCGCGCTGGCCCGCCGGTTCCCGTCCGTGCGGGTCTGCGGGAGCAACCAGGAAGTCGTCGACCGCGCGGACACGGTGCTCCTCTCGGTCCGCTACGAGCACCGCGAGGCGGTGCTCGCCGGACTCGACGTGCGCCCGGAGAAGACGGTCGTGAGCGCGCTGGCCGGCGTCGGTATCGCCGAACTGCGCCGGCTCCTGCGCACCGACGCCACGCTGGTGCGCGCGATCCCGCTCCCGGCGGTCCGCGCCCGTGCGAGCGTCACGGTCGTCCATCCCGCGCACCCGGCCGCGGCGGCGCTGTTCGACCCGCTCGGCGGCACGCTCGCGATCCCCGACGAGGCGTCGTTCGCCGTCTACTCGGCCCTGACGGCCACCGTCTCGACCCACCTGGGGTACCTCGGCTCGCTCACCGAGTGGGCAGTGGCCCAAGGCGTCCCGGCCGAGGACGCGGCCCGGTACGTGCGGAGCATGTTCCGCAACGTCGGCCTCGCGCTCGGCGACGAGTCGCGGTCGCTCGACCGCCTCGCCGCCGACCACGAGACGCCCGGCGGCAACAACGAGCAGGTCCGCACCGCCTGGCTTGACGAGGAGAACCGCCTCGCCCTCCACCGGGTCCTGGACGAGCGCCTGGACCGCCTGCGCTGAGGCCGCGGCGGCGAGCCGTCGAACCGGTGCCCCCGCCCGCGTCGGGAGCGGCCGGCCCCCGCGGATCGGCCAGGCCGAGCGCCGACGGCAGGGCGCGCCGGCCGGCGCGCTTCGACCCGGCTTCAGGACGAGACAGGCGCTAGTCGCCGGTGTCGCGGCGCAGGCGCTTGGTCTGCGAGCGGCGCTTCTTGTCTTCGAGGCGGCGGCGTTTGGCGCCCTTGGAGGGCTTGGTGGCCTTGCGGGGCGGCGGCGGGGCCGCGATCGCGCGGCGCAGGACCTCGCCGAGGCGTTCGGCGGCGGCTTCGCGGTTGCGCAGCTGGGACCGGAACTCCGAGGCGGCGATCACGAGCACGCCGTCGGTCAGGCGCCCTTCCAGGCGGGCCAGGGCCCGCTCCACGAGCGCCGGCGGGAGCGCTTTGGTGGCGGCGAGGTCGAAGACGAGTTCGACGCGCGAGTCGGTGGTGTTGACGCCCTGCCCGCCGGGGCCCGAGGAGCGGGAGAACCGCCAGCGCAGCTCGGCGTCGGGGATCTCGTACTGACGGGTGACGGTGACGGGCATGGCGTGCTTTCAGGCGTCGAGTGCGGTGCGGGCCCAGCGGACGAGCATCGCGAAGATCGGGCGGCGCCGCTCCAGGATGTCGGTGTCGTCGCCGCTGCTGTCGTAGTCGGCGCTGCCGACCGGTCGCCCTGCGGCGAGGCGGGTGAGCATGGCCGGGGCCAGCCAACAGTACTTGGCGGCGCCGGCGGCCGCGACGGCGATTCGGGCCTGGGCCTCGCCGCGGTGCCCGGCGCGGGCGAGTCCGCGGAGGTAGGCGCCGGTGAGGGCGGTCTCGGTGTCGGCGAGGCGGTCGACGCTCTGGAGGCCGTCGAAGAACGTGTCGGCGATGAGGTTGGCGAGGTCTTCGCCGACGGCGCCGCGGCCGGTGAAGGACCAGTCGAACAGGGCGAACTCGCCGCCGGTGCGCCGGTAGAGGTTCATCGGCCACACGTCGAGGTGGCAGGCGGTCTGGGGGAGCGTCTCGGTGCGGTCGAACAGGTCGGTGCGCCGCTCCCAGATCATGCGCAGTCCCGCGCGCAGGTCGGCCGGCCAGTGGGCGGCGGCGCGGGGGTGGTCCCAGTCCAGGGGCCCGACGTCGAGCCGGCCCGCGTACTGGCGCAGGAAGCCGCGCGAGTGCCATTCGAGCTCGGCGCGGGGCCGGCCCTGCACGGTCCCGAGCCGGTTCGCGAACTCGGCGAGGTCTTCGACGGTCCAGTCCCGTCCCGGGACGCCTTGGACGCGTTCGAGCCACAGCTCCAGGCTCCCGTCCGCCCGCTCGCCGGCCGCGAGGAGCGCCGGCGCGCCGATCCCGGCGTCGGCGCCGTAGCCGGCGGCGAACCCGCTGGTGTAGGCGAGGTACTCGCGCCGCCAGTAGTTCCAGTGCCGCGGGTCGGCGGAGGCCGGCCAGTGGTCGTGCCCGGTCCCGGCCGGTGTGAGGTGCTTGAGCACCGCGTCCCCGCCGGGCCCCGAGACCGCCCAGATCCCGCCGGTGGCCTGGTTCCCGGTGTTGTGCGCCAGTGCCTTCGCGGCACTGAGCGGCGTACCGATGGGGGAGTGGCGGGGGTCCTCGAGCACGCCGAGGATTCTGCCGCCCCGGCTCGGGCCGCCCGTGCGGACCGGAGCGCCTTCGAGGCGGTGCGAGCGGCCGTGCGGCTGCCGCGGCTACGCGGTGAGGTCGGCTCGACCGGTCCCGAAGCGGTATCGGCGGCGGGCGAGCGGCACCGCCTGCGCCTTCCCGACTGGCCGCGGAGATCACCGACAGGCGACCGACAGCGGTTCCGTCCGGGCGGCCCTTGGAGTCTCGCCGAGCGCATACCGGCGTCGTCCTGAAGGTGAGGCGCGGCTGCCGGACGCGGGGGTGTCGCTGCAGGGCATCCGCGCCTCGGAAACGGCCAGGCGCGTGGGGGGGCTTGCGGCCGCGGAGCCGCAGCGGTGCGGCGGTTGCTTCACGGGTCGAGGAGTTCGGTCATCCAGTCGCTCGCGACGCCGTTGTTGGCGTCCGGGCCGGGGCCGAGGTCGGCGCTGGAGCACCGGTCCGCGGTCGCGGCCTCGCAGGTGCGGATGTCGACGGCGACGGCGGTCCGCAGCCGCTGCGGTTCGGCGCTGGCGGCGTTGAACTCGACCCAGCGGGCCAGGGGCACCGGTGCCGTGCCGGTGAACGGCTCGGTGGCGACGAGGTCGATGCGCAGGTCCGTGCCGACCTGGATGCAGGCCGGCAGCAGCAGCCGGCCCTCGACCGGGAAGGCCGGCTCGGGTGCGGCGGTCGTTTCGGGGGCGCCGGTGTGCGCGTCGGGGTCGGCGTAGCGGTCGGTGAGGTGGAGGTCGTCCAGGCGGAGCATCAGACGGGGTGCGGTCGCGCATTCGGGCAGCGGGGAGTGCTGCGGCCACCAGCTGTTCGGGCCCCACAGGCCGGTGTCGTAGCTGTTGCCGAGGTCCAATCCGAGGCCGTAGTAGTCGACCAGCGGGGCGGTCGCGGCCTGGCCCGGGTCGAGGTTCGCGGTCTGGGTGAGCAAGAGGTGGTCGGGTCGCCAGCCGTCCTCGGCGGTCGTGCGGGGCGGCTCGTGCCGGTCGGCGCGCGAGCACGCCTGCAGGAGGATCGGGTCCGCGTCGGTCGTGAGGCGGGCGTTGAGGCAGTGCGGGCCGCCTTCGGTGGTCGAGTCGGCGGCGACGGCCATGCGCACCCCGGCGCCGAAGGCGTCCTCGTACGTTTCGACGCGGACCGCGGCCGGGGACAGTTCCGCTTCCCAGACGAGGTCGAGGACCAGGCCGCCGGCGGCGAGCCGCGCCGAACCGGCGGCAGCGGGGTCGTCGACGCCGTCCCCGAGCGCGGCGGGATCGGCCGCGGGATCCGCGCGGACGAGGTCGGCCGCGTCCCAGTCGAAGCGTTCGCTCGCGGTCGGCACGAGACCGCGGGCGGTGTCCCGCAACCCGTCCCAGAAGACTGCGGCCAGCGCGACCGCTGCCACGGCCAGGACGGCCGTCCATTTCGCTCGCAGGGACGACCGGTCGGCGGTGAGGAGTGGGGGCACGCGGTGATGCTACCGGTGGCGTGGTCGCGTTGGGGTGCAACCCAATTGCGGCCGGGCCGCCGGCGCGGCCGCGCGGTGCGGGTGGCGGCCGGGCGGACCGATCCCTTCACCGTTCCGTGCGAAGCCCCGGCACGGTCGCGTCGGGTCCCGCCGCCCGCCCCGGCCCGCAGGCCCGGGGGCGGGCGCTGCGAGCGGCCCGGTGCCGCAAGGCCGGGACCGGCGTGGCCCCGCTGGGGTGCACCGCGTTTGCGGTCCGTCCGTACCATGGTCGGGAACCGGGCGAAAGGGACGCGCATGGGATGGTGGCTGGCCGCCTCGGCCGTGGCGGTGGCGGTGATCGGGCTGCTCCAGTCGATGGCGGCGGCGTGGCAGGCCAGGCGGACGCTCCTGGTCGCGGCGCGCGTGTTCGTGGCGGTGAACCCGCTCGGGGACATGGTGTTCGGGCCGCTGCTGGACCGGCCCCGGATCGCGCGGGGCGCGACCGGGTGGGTGTCGGTGCCGCCGTTCGTGTACTTCTTCGCCGCCCTCGCGGCGGCGCCCGCCGTCGGCAACACCGCCGCCCTGACACTGGCGCACGGCACCGGGCACGAGGCGTCCTGGGCGGAGGTCTACCCCGAGCCGTGGCGGTGGATCGCCGGGGCCGCCCTGTTCGCCCTCACCGCCGCGGCCGCGTCCTCGGCGATCGCGGTCGAGCTGCACTTCCGCGACTGGGACGCCGTCGAGGCGATCCTGGAGGCCTCCCCGCCGTGGGCGCGGACCCTGCGCCGCGCCGCCCTGGTGTCCTTCATACCGGTGGTCGCGCTGGCGGGCTGGGGCTATGCGAGCGTGACCGGCGCCGACCCGGCGGTGTCGGCGCTGGCGCTCGGGGCGGGATCGCTCGCCCTGGCGTGGACGGCGAACCGCGGGGTGTGGGCCGCTTACCGGGAGCTGTCGCTCGACCTGGTCCCGCCGGCGACCGAGGCGTTCCGGGCCGCGGCGGCGCGGCTGCTGCGGTCGCGGGCGATCGCGCGGGTCGCGGTGTGGGTCCTGGCCGGGGCGGTCGTGTTCCTCGGGTCGGCGCTGCGCGCCGTCGAAGGCCAGGTGATCGGGTCCGGGCCCGAGCTGGCGCTGGCCGTGCCCGTCGCCGTCCTGGCCGGCACGGTCCTCAAGGACCTGGCCGCCGACCTCGGGCGCGCCGCCGCGCAGCGGCACGCCCTGCCGTTCCCGGGCGACCTCTGAGCCGCCGCCGCGTCAGGCCCGGTCGGAGAAGTCCTGGACGGCCATGGCGACCGTGCCCGACTCGTCGGACGCGTCGAGGTCGACGGTGAAGACCATCGCCCAGTCGCGGTCGCCGGCCGGGTCGTCGAGGGTCTGGCGGACCGTCCAGGTGCGGCCGTTCTTGGCGATGTCGAGGAACTCGCCGCCGCGGGCGGCTCCGGCGGTGCCGATGTCGTCGTGGACGGCGAAGTACGCCTCCAGGGCCGCGTCCCACCGCGAGGCCGGCCAGCCCGTCTCCAGGGCCGCGAGCGCCTCGGGGCGGTCGGCGGCGGCGAACTCGACGTGGCGGAACGCGGCGTTGCGCACCGCGATCGTGAACGCCCGCTCGTTGTCGGTGAACGCCCGCGCCGGCCGGCCCGTGTCGAGGTCCTGGTCGTCGTCGGCGGGGTTGGTCAGCTGCTCCCACTCGTTGATCAGCGAGGAGTCGGTCTGGCGGATCGTCTCGCCCAGCCACGCGGTGAGGTCGTCGAGCTCGGGCCCGCCGGTGTCCTCCGGGAGGGTCTGCACCAGGGCCTTGTAGGCACTGGAGAGGTACCGCAGGAGCAGGCCCTCGGCGCGCGGGAGCCCGTAGAGGCCGATGTACTCGCCGAAGCTCATGCGGCCCTCCCAGATCTCGCGGAGGATCGACTTGGGTTCGAGCTGGTAGTCCGCGGCCCACGGGTGGCTGGTCTTGTAGGCGTCGAACGCCTCGTCGAGGAGGTCGGCGAGCGGCTTGGGGTAGTCGACCTCGGCGTCCTCGAGCTGGTTCATGCGGTCGTAGTAGTCCAGGCCGTCGGCCTTCATGGCGTTGATCGCCTCGCCCTTGGCCTTGCTGCGCTGGGCGGCGAGGATCTGCCCGGGGCCTTCCAGGGTCGCCTCCACGATGGAGACGACGTCCATCGGGTAGTCCTCGCCGTCGGGGTCGAGCAGCTCCAGCGCCGCCAGCGCGAACGGGGCCAGCGGCTGGTTGAGCGCGAAGTGGTCGGGCAGGTCGACGGTGAGCTTCACGGCCCCGCCGTCGATGACGATGATCCCGGCGTCGCGGAGGGTGCGGGCGATCGTGAGCGCGGTGCGGGCCATCTTCAACTGGGTGGGCCGGTCGGCGTGGGAGTCCTCGATGAGGGTCCGCACGTGCGTGAACGTGTCGCCGCCGCGGCCGAGGAGGTTGATGAGCATCGCGTGCGTCATGCGCATCCGCGACACCAGCGGCTCGGGCGGGGCCTCCGCGAGGCCGGCGAACGTCTCCTCGGACCAGCCGACGAAGCCCTCGGGGGGCTTCTTCTTGGCCATCTTCTTGCGCTTCTTGGGGTCGAGGCCGAACTTGGCCTGGGCCTTCTCGTTCTCGATGACGTGCTCGGGGGCCTGGCAGACGACGAACCCCTCGGTGTCGAACCCGGCCCGGCCGGCGCGGCCGGCGATCTGGTGGAACTCGCGGGCGCGCAGCCGGCGGGTGCGGCGGCCGTCGTACTTCGCCAGGCCGGTGAACACCACGGTGCGGATCGGCACGTTGATGCCGACGCCGAGGGTGTCGGTGCCGCAGATGATCTTGAGCAGGCCCTGCTGGGCGAGCCGCTCGACCAGCCGCCGGTACTTGGGGAGCATCCCGGCGTGGTGGACGCCGATCCCGGACCGGACCAGGCGGGCGAGGGTCTGCCCGAACTTGGTGGTGAACCGGAACCCGCCCAGGGCGGCGGCGATGGCGGCCTTCGCGTCCTTGTCGACCACGCTGAGCGAGGCCAGCGCCTGGGCGGTCTCCAGGGCCTGCGCCTGCGTGAAGTGCACGATGTAGGCGGGGGCCTTCTCGGACTTGACGAGGATCTCGACGGTCTCGTGCAGCGGGGTCTTGCGGTACTCGTAGTGCAGCGGGACCGGCCGGGTCGCGGAGGCGACCAGGGCCGTCTCGCGGCCGGTGCGCCGGGTCAGGTCCGCTTCGAAGAAGCTCGTGTCGCCGAGCGTGGCGGACATGAGCGTGAACTGGGCGCGGTGGAGCTCCAGCAGCGGGACCTGCCAGGCCCAGCCGCGGTCGGGTTCGGCGTAGAAGTGGAACTCGTCGGCCACGACCGAGTCGCAGTCCAGGGCCGCGCCCTCGCGGAGGGCGAGGTTGGCGAGGATCTCGGCGGTGCAGCAGATCAGGGGCGCGTCGGGGTTGACGGCGGCGTCGCCGGTGAGCATGCCGACGTTCTCGTGCCCGAACTGGTCGCACAGCTCGAAGAACTTCTCCGACACCAGGGCCTTGATCGGGGCGGTGTAGAACGAGGTGCGCTGGTTGGCCAGCGCGTTGAAGTGCGCGGCGGCGGCGATGAGCGACTTGCCCGACCCGGTGGGGGTGGCGACGATGACGTTCTGGCCGGTGCAGATCGCCAGGAGGGCCTCTTCCTGGTGCTCGTAGAGGACGATCCCCGAATCCTCGGCCCACTGGGCGAAGGCGGTGTAGACGTCGTCGGGTTCCGGCTTGTCGGTCCCGGGCAGGTAGTCGATGAGGCTCACGTGTACCAATGGTGCCCGCTTGCCTGGCCGGCCGGCCAACCGGGCCCGGCCCGGGGGCCGCTAGTGGTCGTAGGTGACCAGGACCGGCGCGTGGTCGGACCAGCGCTGGTCGTGCGCGGGGGCGCGGTCGACCCACGCCTTGGTGGCCTTGGCGGCCAGGCCGGGGGTGGCCACGTGCAGGTCGATGCGCCAGCCGGCGTCGTTGTCGAAGGCCCGGCCCCGGAACGACCACCACGAGTAGGGGCCCTCGACGCCCGGGTGCAGGGCCCGGACGACGTCGACGAACCCGCGCGCGTCGTACACGTCGGTCAGCCAGGCCCGCTCCTGGGGCAGGAACCCGGCGGTCTTCTTGTTGGCCTTCCAGTTCTTCAGGTCCGCTTCGGCGTGCGCGATGTTCCAGTCCCCGCACACCAGGTACTCCCGGCCCTGCGCGCGGGCCTTGGCCGCGGCCTCGACCAGGTAGTCGGCGAAGGCGGCCATGAACCGCTCCTTCTCCTCCTGGCGGGGCGTGTCGGTCTCGCCCGAGGGCAGGTACAGGGAGGCGACGGTCAGGCCCGGCAGGTCGGCCTCGGCGTACCGGCCGGACCCGTCGAACTCCTCGGAGCCGAACCCGATCCGGGTCGCCTCCGGCGCGTCGCGGGTGAGGACGGCCACGCCGGCGCGGCCCTTGGCCGTCAGCGAGGGCGCCAGCAGCCAGTGCCAGCCGCCGGCCTGGGCCGCGTCGACGGGGATCTGCGTGTCGTCGGCGCGGACCTCCTGGAGCAGCACCACGTCCGCTTCGACGTTGGCGAGCCATTCGACCAGGCCCTTCTTGGCCGCGGCCCGGACTCCGTTGACGTTGACGGTGGCGATCGTGCGCATGGGCCCACCCTAACGCGCCCCGCCGACGGGCCCCGGGACCGGCGCGGGCCCGGCGCCACCGGAGGCCCGGGAGGGACCGGGCCGGACGCGAGGACCCCATAGACTTACGGGCATGACACAGGTGGCGGCGGCGGATCGGGTGAGCGGCAGGACACGGGTGCGCTGGGCCGTGGCCGGCCTGGCCGCGGCGGCCGCGGCCCTGGCGCTCCCCGCGCCCGCCCAGGCCGTCACCGAACCCGAGGCCGACGGCGTCGTCATCGTCGGCGTCCCCGGCCTGACCTGGTCCGACATCGACGAACAGACCACCCCCGCGCTGTGGGACCTGGCCGATGCGGGCGCCTCGGCGGCGATGAGCGTGCGCACCCTCGGGTCGTGGACGTGCCCCGAAGCCGGCTGGGTCAGCCTCGGCGCCGGCGAGCGGGCCGGCGGCGTGGCCGCCCGCGACGCCCAGTGCACCGCCCAGTCCAACCTCGCCGCGCCCGCCGACACCGGCGAGGGCTGGACCGTCGAAGGCTGGGACGCGTTCGTCGAAGCCAACAGCGCCTTCAACTACGGGGCCCGGCTCGGGTCCCTCGCCGACGCGCTCGCCGAGGCCGCCCTCCAGCAGGACGCCGCCGCGGCCGAAGCCGAAGCCGAAGGCGAACCGGCCCCCGAACCCAACCCCGGCTCGTGCGTGGCCGCCATCGGCGACGGCGCCGCCCTCGCCGCCGCCGACACCGAAGGCCGCATCACGTTCTGGGCGCCGGGCCTGGACGCCCTGCCCGAGGCGATGGCCGCCTGCGACGTCGTCATCGTCGACCCCGGCGTCGTCGTCGGCGACACCGCCGACAACGCCCCCGACACCACCACCGACTACGACCAGCTCGGCCAGGACGACACCGAGGTCGGCACCGAGGAGACCAGCGCCGCCGACGACGCCGGCGAGATCGAACCCGAGGCCGACCCCGTCCGCACCGCCGCCGCGCGCAGCGCCGACGCCGCCGTCGCCCAGGTCCGCGAGGCCCTCCCCGACACGTGGCGGCTCATCGTCGCCGGCATCAGCGACGCCGCCGCGCCCTCCTCCCTCCACCCGGTCCTCTACGCCGGCCCCGGCGTCGAACCCGGCGACCTCACCTCCGCCACCACCGGCCGCGACGGGTACGTGCAGCTCACCGACCTGACCGCGACCGCGCTCGCGGTCGTGGGCGCCGACATCCCCGCCACCGTCGCCGGCGCGCCCGTCACCGTCCGCCCCGAATCGGGCCACAGCGCGGGCGAAGCCGTCGCCGACGGCACCGACGAGACCGCCGCGGCCGCTGCGGTCGCCGACGTCTCCCCGAACTTCTACTGGACGCTCTCGTTCGTCGGGGTCGGGGCCGTGTTCGCCGCCGCGCACCTCGTCGCCGGCGCCGACCGGTGGCGGCGCACCGCCCGCACCGTGTGCATCGCGTTCTCGGCCGTCCCCGTCGCCGGCGTCGCCGCCGGCATCCCCCCGTGGTGGCGCGCCGACCACCCCAAGCTCGCGTTCTGGGGCCTCATCCTCGCCGGCGTCGCCGCCTTGACCGTCGCGGCGTCCCTGCCGTGGACGCGGCGCGGCATCCGGCCCGTCCTGGTCGTCGCCGGCGCCTGCGCCGCCCTCATCGCCGTCGACCAGGTCTCCGGCGCCACCTGGCCCCTGCACACCCCCATGGGCTACACCGCCCAGGCCGGGGCCCGCTTCACCGGACTGGGCAACTACGCGTTCAGCGTCTTCGCCGCCGCCGTGATCCTCCTGGTCTGCTTCGTGCCCTGGCGCGGCCGCGCCCGCATCTGGGGGCCCATCGCCCTCGGCGTGTGCGCGGTCGTCATCGTCGGCGCCCCCATGCTCGGGCGCGACATGGGCGGCACCCTCACCCTCGTCGCCGCCGGCATCCTGTGCTGCCTGAAACTGTGGGGCCGGCGCCTGTCCCTGGGCGCGCTCGCCCTCGCCGGCGGCGTCGCCTTCGCCGTCTTCGCGATCGGCGGCCTCCTGGACTACCTGCGGCCCGAAGAGGACCAGACCCACCTGGGCCGGTTCGTCGGCTCCGTCCTCGACGGCACCGCCTCCCAGATCCTCATCCGCAAGGCCAGCGCCGCCTGGGGCACCGTCGGCGAATCCATGACCTGGATCTCCCTGGCCGCGCTCATCGCCGCGGTCCTCATCTGGCGCCGCCGGGCCCCCATCCGCACCAGCGCCGTCGCCGCCGCCGTCGTCGGCCTCACCGCCGTCGCCGCCATCGGCGGCCTGGTCAACGACTCCGGCATGGCCGTCCCCGGGTTCACCGCCGCCCTCGGATTCGGGCTCCTGGCCGTCGCCGTCGGTCCCCGCCCGACCGCGCCCGCCACCGCCGCGACCGAGCCCGCGCAGGCCCAGCCGGCCGCGCACTGACGACACTGTCCACCCGGTCACGCACCGCAGCCGGGTAGGGTGAGGCCCATGCGCGTGGCGACCTGGAACATCAACTCGCTGAAAGCCCGCCTCGACCGGGTCCTGGCCTGGCTCGAGACGGCCCGCCCCGACGTGGTGTGCCTCCAAGAGCTCAAATGCGCCACCGCCGACGTCCCCGCCGACGCCTTCCGCGACGCCGGGTACGAGATCGCCGCCTGGGGCAGCGGCCGCTGGAACGGCGTCGCCATCGCCTCCCGCGTCGGCATCGCCGACGTCCGCCAGGGCATCGCCTCCCAACCGGACTTCGCCGGCGCGATCGAGGCCCGGGCCCTGACCGCCACCTGCGGGCCCGTCCGCGTCCAGTCCCTGTACGTCCCCAACGGCCGCGACACCGCCGACCCGCACTTCCCGTACAAGCTCGCGTTCCTGCAGGCCCTGGCCGCCGATGCGGCCGCCGACGCCGCCGGGCCCGTCCCGTTCGCGGCCATGGGCGACTACAACATCTGCCCGACCGACGACGACGTCTGGGACGTCGACGAATGGCCCGGCACCACCCACATCACCACCGACGAACGCGACGCGCTCGCCGCCGTCCAGGCCGCCGGCCTGGTCGACGTCCACCCGCGCGCCCTCAAATACGACCAGCCGTTCACGTTCTGGGACTACCGCAACCTCGACTTCCCCAAGAACCGCGGCCTGCGCATCGACCTCGCGCTGGCCAACCCGGCGTTCGCCGACGCCGTCACCGACGCCTACGTCGACCGCAACGAACGCAAAGGCAAAGGCGCCTCCGACCACGCACCGCTCGTGATCGACCTCGACCTGTAAACCCCGCGCGGCAACCCGATCCGCTACGCGCCGCGCCCGATCCGCCGGAAGGGCTGACCTCCACCCGTGCGACCCAAGATCCTCTCCGCGCTCCTGCTCGTCGTGCTCCTCGCGCTCGTCCCGGCGCAGGCCGGCGCCGAACCCGACGAGGAGACCCTCGAGGCCGACCTCGCCGAGGCCATCGCCGCCGTCAACGACGCCCAAGCCGCCGTCGACGAGGCCAACGCCCGCGCCGCCGAGCTCCAGACCCAGATCGACGACACCCAGGCCCGCTTCGACGAACTGCGGGTCGACCTCAACGAGTACGCCGTCTACCTCCACACCGAAGGCGACCTCCGGCAGACCGACGCGATCCTCTCCTCCGAGGACACCCAGGACCTCATCGACGCGATGACCTACACCGGGTTCCTCGGCAACGAGCGCGCCGCGCTCATGAACGAGGCCGCCGGCATCCTCGAGCAGCTCCGCGCCGAGCAGGCCGCCCACGCGGCCGAACTCGAAGACGCCGCCGACGCCCTCGAAGCCGCCGAGGACGCCCAGGTCGACCTCGAAGACCAGCTCGAAGAGCTCCGCGCCGAAGAGGCCGCCGGGCCCGGCTCCGACGGCGGCGCCCCCGCCGCCGAAGGCTACGGCGGCGACGGCGGCGGCTGCACCGAGGACGACCCCACCACCTCCGGGTGCCTGACCCCGCGCACCCTCCACATGTACAACGAGACCATCGAGGCCGGGTTCGACCACTACGTGTCCTGCTACCGCTCCGGCGGCTCGGGCGAGCACCCGCTGGGCCGCGCCTGCGACTGGGCCGCCGACGAATCGGGCTTTCAGAACGTCGACGCCGAAGGCTCCGACAAGGAGTACGGCGACCAGCTCGCCGCCTGGTACGTCAACAACGCCGACGCGCTCGGCGTCGAGTACGTCATCTGGTACCGCGAGTTCTGGTCCCCGGGCTCGGGCTGGCGCTCCTACTCCGGCGCCGGCGGCGACCCCGCCTCCGACCACACCAACCACGTCCACGTCTCCATGCAATAGGCAGGAAAGCGCCATGACCGACCTGCGACACCGGTACCTCGCCGCCGCCCGCACCGGCCTCGGCCTCCTCCAGGACGGCGCCGTCGCCGACCACTGGGCCGAGCCCTCGGCCCTGGAGGGGTTCACCGTCGGGGGCCTCGCCGCCCACCTCGCCCAGCAGATCACCTCCGTCACCGCCGCCCTCGACACCGACCACGCCGGCAAGGACGTCATCGGCCTCCACGACCACTACGGCCGCGCCGCCTGGGTCGGCGCCGACATCGACAACGACTACAACACCGCCATCCGCGACGGCGGCGAACGCGCCGCCGCCACCGGCCACGCCGGCGTCGCCGCCGACGCCCGCACCGCCCTGGCCCGCCTGGAGACGGAACTGCCCGGCCTCGACCCGGCCCACGTCACCGGGAACCCGCGCTGGCCGTACGCGATGCGCCTGGACGACTTCCTGGCCACGCGGGTCCTGGAGCTGGTGGTGCACGCCGACGACCTCGCCTACTCGACCGGGGTGGACACGCCCGGGTTCGACCAGGGCGCGTTCGCGACGGCGACGGGGATCCTGGCGCACCTGGCCGCGGCCCGGCACGGGCAGCCGGCGCTGATCCGGGCCCTGGCCCGGGCCGAGCGGGCCCCGAAGGCCATCAGCGGCCTGTGACCGGCCGTCCATGAACCGGGCACGCCCCGGCACCGGGTAGGGTCGCGGCCATGGTCTCCCCGCCGACCCCGACGGTCCGCCGCGCCCTGTTCGCCTCCGTGTGGCTGGCGGTGGTCCTCGCCGGGCTCCTGTCCGCGGTGTGGGCGGTCGCGTGGGCGCTCGAAGGCGGGCCGCAGCCCTCGGCCGACGCGGTCGAGCAGGCCGTGCACCTGGACCTGCCCGAGGGCACCGACGTCCTCGACGCCGACCTGTCCCAGACGCAGTCGCCCACTCCGGGGGACCGCGCCGAAGCCAAGGTCAGCGTCCCGGCGGACGCGTTCGGGGAGTTCCTCGACGCGAACGGCATGGACGCGCCGCTCCTGGCCGGGGTCACGCCGGCCGGGACGGCCTCGGGGGTCATCCCGGCCGGGTGCACCGACGAGGTCTGCTACTCGGCGACGATCGTGGTCACCGACGAGGCCGTCGAAGTGAACCTCACCGTCACGCTCCTCTGACCACCCCGGGCCCGGGCGGCCGGCGGTTCGCCCGCCGCGCGGGCCCCGCAGCCGACCGGCGCCGCCCGGGAGACCGCCCAGGCGCCGCACCGGTCCGGCGTCCGCAGGGAACCGCCGCGGCCGAGGGCCGGCCTGGCGCCTTAGGCGAACAGGGCCGGCTCGCCGCGCTCCAGGCCCAGCAGCCACTCCTTGCGCCACAGCCCGCCGGCGTACCCGGTGAGCTTCCCGTTCGAGCCGATCACCCGGTGGCACGGGACGACGATCGCGATCGGGTTGCGCCCGTTCGCGAGCCCGACCGCGCGCACGGCCTTGGCGTCCCCCAGCCGCCGCGCCACGTCCAGATAGGACCACGTCTCGCCGTAGGGGATCTTCACCAGCTCGGCCCACACCCGGTGCTGGAACCCGGTGCCGGCGGCGGCCAGCGGCAGGTCGAACTCCGTGAGCTCCCCGGCGAAGTACGCCAGGAGCTGCTCGCGGGCCGATTCCAGGACCGGCGTGGACGCCTCCGGGCCCCAGGCGCCCTTCATCTCCTCGACGCCCATGTGGACGTACGTCAGGCCCTCCTCGACCGCCGAGACCGCCATCAGCCCCAGCGGGGAGTCGAACTTCACATGCCTCGCGTCCGTCCGCGCCGGGGCGGCCATCGGTTCTGTGCGCATCACGCGCTCGCCTTCTCTCGTGGTTCGGGAATCCGGTTCGTCGGGTGCTCGCCGGTGGCCCACAGGTACTGGACCGCGTAGGCCCGCCAGGGCCGCCACGCCTGGGACCGGGCCTCCAGGGCCCGGCCGGCGCCGAGGCCGAGCGACTCGGCGCCCTTGATCACGCCCAGGTCCTTGACCGGGAACGCGTCCGGGTCGCCCATGGCGCGCATGGCGACCATCTCGACCGTCCACGGACCCACCCCCGGGACGGCGGCCAGCGCCGCCCGGGAGGCGGCCCAGTCCGCGCCGGGCCCGAGCTCGACGCGGCCGTCGGCCAGGGCCGCGGCGAGCGCGAGCACGGTCCGCTTGCGGGCGGCGGGCATCGGCAGGTGCGCGGGGTCGGCCTCGGCGAGCGCGGCCGGTTCGGGGAACAGGCGGGTCAGGCCGCCCTCGGGGTCCTCGACGGGGGTGCCGTACCGGTCGGCCAGTCGCGCGGCGATCGTCGCGGCCGAAGCGGTGGCGATCTGCTGGCCGATGACGGCGCGGATCGCGTACTCCTCGGCGTCGGCTTTGCGGGGGACGCGCCGGCCCGGGGTCTTGGCGACCAGGGGCGCGAGCGCGGCGTCGGCGGCCAGGGCCTCCATGGGGGCGTGGGGGTCGGCGTCGAGGTCGAGCATGCGCCGGCAGCGGGCGACCGCGGCGGTGACGTCCCGCAGGTCGGCGACGCGCAGCCGGGCGTCGATGTAGCCCGGCCCGGGGCGCAGGGCGACGGTGCCGGGACCGCCGGGCAGGCGCAGGGTCCGCCGGTAGGCGCCCTCGCGCCACTCCTCGACGCCGGGGGCCGCGGCGGCGGCGAGGTGCCCGAACAGGTTCGAGGGCTCGAACGGCTCCCGGTAGGCCAGGCGCAGCGCGATGGCGCCGCCGCCGGCCGGCCTCGTCCGGGTCTTGGCGCGCAGCTCGGTGGGGGAGCAGGCGAAGACCTCGGCGACGACGCGGTTGAACGCCCGGATCGAGGCGAACCCGGCCGCGAAGGCGACCTGGCCCATCGGCAGGTCGGTCGATTCGATGAGCGTCCGCGCGACCTGGGCGCGCTGGGCGCGGGCGAGCGCGGCGGGCCCGGCCCCGACCTCGGCGATCAGCAGCCGCTCGAGCTGGCGCAGCGAGTAGCCCAGGCGCCGGGCCAGGCCGGCGGCGCCGTCGCGGTCGACGACGCCCTCGCCGATGAGGCGCATGGCCCGCGCGCACACGTCCGAGCGCCAGTCCCAGGCCGGGGACCCGGGGGAGGCGTCGGGGCGGCAGCGCTTGCACGCCCGGTACCCGGCGTCCTGGGCCGCGGCCGCGGAGGGGTAGAACCGCTGGTGCTCGCGCTTGGGTTTGACCGCCGGGCACGAGGGCCGGCAGTAGATGCCGGTGGTGGTGACCGCCAGGAACACCCAGCCGTCGAAGCGGGCGTCGCGTCCGGCGACGGCGGCCTGGAGCTGCTCCACGTTCATGTCCATGCCTTAAGACTGCCCGCCGGGTGCGACAGCGGCTAGCCAGGAAACGACATCACGCTTCGGGGAGCTGGAGCCGGTCGACGGCCTCGCGGGAGCGGCGGGCGGGCCGGCGGTCGTACCGGGCGGTCGTGGCCGGGGAGGCGTGGCCGACGAGGGACTGGGTGATGGCCAGGTCGACGCCGGCGTCGAGGAGCTCGCCGATGAACGTGCGGCGGAAGTCGTGCGGGGTGTGGCGGCGCTGCCCGGCCTCGACCAGGCGCTTGGTCAACAGGTCGGCGATGGCCTGCCCGGTCATGCCCGAGAGCCGGTTGCCGGTGCGGCGCAGCTTCCCGGCCTTGTTGATCGGGCAGAACAGGGCCCCGGGGGCGTCGCCGCGGACGGCCATCCACCGCTCGATGCGGGCCTGGGCGGCCTCGGTGACGTAGACGGCGCGCTCCTTGTTGCCCTTGCCGACGATGCGGATCGACCGCTCGGCGGCGTCGTAGTCGGACACGCGCATGGACGCGATCTCGCTCCTGCGGCACCCGGTCGAGTACAGGGTGGCCAGGACGGCGGCGTCGCGGGCGCCGGCGGGACCGGGGTCGGCGTCGCACGCGTACAGGGCCGCGCCGAGCGCTTCGGCGTCGACCTGCTGGCCGACCGGGAGCCGCTGGGCCTTGACCGGCTGCAGGTCGCAGGCGCGCTGGTAGTCCTCGGCGGCCATGAGGTCGAGCCGCCACGCTTCTTTGAGGACCCGGCGCAGGGCGGCGAGGTGCTTGTTGACGTAGGCGCCCGACCAGCCGGCGTCGATCATCGCGGCCCGCAGCCGGGAGGTGTGCTCGTAGCGCAGCAGGTGCCAGGGCTGGCCTTCGCCGCTGGTGTCGGGGTCGCCCGAGAGCATCTGCGCGATCCGGTCGAGGCACCCGCGCATGGTCCGCCGCGACTCGGCCGACCCCAGCGAGTCCAGGTAGGCCCGGTACGGGTCGGCGCCGGGGGAGACGACGACCGTGCGCTCGCTCCAGTCGATGCCCGTCAGTGCGCCGCCGGTTCCGCTGCCTGCCATGGGCTCCAGCCTAATCGACTCCGGCGCCGCGCGCACCGGCCCGGGCCGGCGGCGGCCCCGGACCGGGCGGTCCGGGCTCGGCGGCCGGGCCCGGCATGGGAGGATCGGGGCCATGAGCGCGGCGTTCCACACCACGACCTTCGAGGTCCACACCGGACGGCGCGAGGCCGTCCGCAACCTCACGGGCGAATGCGAGGCGTTCCTGGCCTCGATCGGCGCCCGCGACGGGCTGCTGAACGTGTTCGTGCCCCACGCGACCGCCGGGATCGCGGTGATCGAGACCGGCGCCGGGTCCGATGAGGACCTCCTGGACGCGCTCGGGGAGCTCCTGCCGCGCACCGACCGGTGGCGCCACCAGCACGGGTCGATCGGCCACGGCCGCGACCACGTCCTGCCCGGCCTGGTCGCCCCGCACGCGACGCTCCCGGTGGTGGCCGGACGGCTCGCCCTGGGCACGTGGCAGTCGGTGCTCCTGGTGGACACCAACCGCGACAACCCCGACCGGACCGTCCGGCTCACCTTCCTGGGCTGAACCGGCCCGCTAGGCCGCGTCGTTCAAGCGCCGGCGCTGCTCGGCGTCGAGCTTGAGCGCGACCCCCGCCGCGGCCTCCTCGAGCTGCGCCACCGACGACACCCCGACCAGCGGGATCACCGGCGCCCGGTGGCCGGCCAGCCACGCCAGCACCACCTGGTTGCGCGTCGCCCCCGTCTCGGCGGCGACCTCGTCGAGCACCCGCAGGCGCGCCTCGGTCCCCGGGTGCGCGTAGTGCTCGCCCAGCGGCTTCTTCACGTACGCGCCCGACAGCAGCGAGGAGTACGCCAGCAGCGCCATCCCCGGCACCGACGACACGAAGTCGAGGTCGGTCGGCGCGGCGTGCACGTGCCCGCCCTCGGGCAGGACCGCGTCCGGGCGCGGCTTGAGGTACGAGTACCGGTTCTGCATCGCCGTGTACGCGGCCGCACCCGCGGCGGCCGCGACGTTCCGGGCCCGCTCGACGCGCCACGCGGTGTGGTTGGACGCCCCGACCATGCGGGCCTTCCCGGCCCGGACGGCGTCGTCGAACCCGGCCACGGTCTCCTCCAGCGGCGTGTCCCGGTCGTCGCGGTGGGACCAGAACAGGTCCACCCGGTCGGTCCCGAGCCGCTCGAGCGACTCGTCCAGGGCCGCGGTGATCCGCGCCCGGGTCAGCGGCTCGGAGTGCTCCAGGCCCCCGCCCGGGAACGCCGGGCGCCGCCCGGCCTTGGTCGCCAGCACCACCTGGTCGCGGGTGCCCCGGGCGGCGAACCAGCGGCCCAGCAGCAGCTCCGACTCGTCGCCGGTGCCGCCGTCGATCCAGAACATGTAGCAGTTGGCGGTGTCGATGAAGTTCCCGCCCAATTCGATGAACCGGTCCAGGATCGCGAAGCTCTCCGCCTCGTCCTGCACCCCGCCCAGGGCCATCGCCCCCAGGCACAGGCGCGACACGCCGATCCCGTCCGGCCCCAATGCGATCCGCTCCACAGCGGTCTCCTCTCTCGTGGACTCCTACAGGACCGAACCGTAGGACCTGGAGTGGACTCCAACGCAAACCCGCAGGCCACCGGCCCCTCCAGCAACACCGCCGCCCGGCGGCTATCCTCGGTCGACGTGGACACCACCGCCGCGGGCACCTACACGATCGGCGAATGCGCGCGCCGATCGGGCTTCACCATGGACACGCTCCGCTACTACGAGCGCATCGGCCTCATCGGCGACATCGCCCGCACCCCCACCGGGCAGCGCCGCTTCAGCGACGAGCACCTCGAATGGCTCGGGGTCCTCAAATGCCTGCGCGACACCGGCATGCCCGTCGAGCAGATGCACCGCTTCGCGACCCTCGCCCGCGAAGGCGACCACACCATCCCCGAGCGCATCGCCCTGCTCGAAGCGCACAAGACCGCCGTCGACGCCCGCATGGACGACCTCGCCGCCAAACGCGACTACCTCCTCGGCAAGATCGACTACTACCGGTCGGTGTCCTAGCGGAAAACGGCTCGACCGGCCCGCACCGGGCGCGGCATACTCCGCTCGTGCACCACTCCGACCACGCCAAGGCGATCGCCGCGTCCTGCGCCGCCGCCGAAGCCCCCGGCGCGCTGGGGGTCGCCCTGTTCGGGTCGGTCGCCAAGGGCACCGACCACCCGCACTCGGACATCGACCTCGTCGTCGCCGCGGACACCGGCCCGGGCATCCGGGTCCTGCACCGCGAGGGCCGCATGGTCACCGTCTCCCGCAAGGCCCCCGACGAGCTCGCGGCCGCGTTCGACCGCCCCTGGGAGGCCGGCGCGGCGGTCGCCGCCTGGCGCGGCGCCCGGATCCTCCACGACCCCGAGGGCCTCATGCGCGCCCTCCAGGCGCGGGCCGAGGCGTGGACGTGGGAGGCGATCGGACCCGACGCCGACCGGTGGGCCGCGGGCGAGTTCGTCGGCCTCGCCGAGGAGGTCCACAAGGTCCACGGCATGCTCGCCCTCGGCCGCGCCCGGGCCGCCGCGGCCAACCGGCTCCTGATCGCCCTGAGCCTGCCCGGGCCGCTGGCGGCCGCGCACCGGATCCTCTACGACTCCGAGAACGACCTGTGGGACGCCGTCGCCGCCGCCGAAGGCCCCGCCTGGGCGCGGGCGTGGGACGCCGCCGCCGGCGTCGCCCTCGCCGGCCACGAGGCCGGGTGCGCGGCCGCGCTGGACCTGTACCGGCTGGCCGCCGCGCGCCTGGGCCCGCACCTGGCCGGCGAGGACCGCGCCGTCGTCGACACCGCCTGCAACCTCTGACCGACCCGAAGGGCACCGCTTGCGCCGCTTCATCCTCACCGGCGCCCCCGGCGCCGGCAAGACCACCGTCGCCCGCCGCCTCGGCGGCACCGTCGTCGAGGCGGCCGCGACCGACCTCATCACCGCCGCCCAGGCCGCCGGCGTCGACGAGCCGTGGACCGACCCGGCGTTCACCGAGGACGTCGCCGCCCTCCAGCGCGACCGCCAGATCCGCGCCGACGCCCTGCCCGGCCCGGTCCTGTACTTCGACCGGTCCCCGGTCTGCACGCTCGCCCTCGCCCGGTTCCTCGGCCACCCGGTGGGCCCGGTCCTGGCCGCCGAACTCGACCGCATCCGCACCGGCCGCGTCTCCCAGGCGACGGTCCTGTGCTTCGACCTCCTCGGCGCCATCACCCCGACCCCGGCCCGCCGCATCGGCCTCGACCAGGCCCGCGCCTTCGAACTGGTCCACCTCGACGCGTACGCCGAGCACGGCTACCGCGTCGAACGCATCCCCGCGGCCGGCGAGGCCGAGCGCACCGCCCTCGTCTCCGCCCTGGCGGCCGCGCTCGCGGCCTAGGCGCGATGTCGATCGGCGTCGCTCCGCCCGGGGACCGGCCTAACGGTGGGGACTCCGGTGGTGCAGTGGGGCTTGCGAACGCACTTGCGTCACGGCCAGGAGGCCGCCATGACCCGTGGCGACGGAGCCTTGGCGCTGCGCGCCGGTTCGCGCATGGCGCGGCTGATCGCCGATGCGTCGCGGACCTGCTCTCCGGCGGCGATGCTCATGGTCTCGGCCCGCGCCGGCTTCCGCGCGCCGCGACTCACCGGACCTGCGCGGCGAGCTCGGCGACCAGCGCTTCACCGTCGGGCCACGGCCCGAACCCGGTCGCCGAATCGAGGTGCCCGACCGCGCCGGCGTCATGCAGCGCCGACCCCCATGCCGCCGCGTACGCGGCGAACCCCGCGGGGGAGCAGTACGGGTCGTCCGAGGAGGCGACCACGATCGACCGGAACGGCAAGGGCCGCATCGGCACTGCCGCCTGCCCGCCCAGATCGGGCGGCGTGGCCAGCAGTGCCGCGCGCACCGGCCCGGCGTGCGCGGCCGCCCATATCGCGGTGGCGATGCACCCGGCCGAATGCGCCACCAGCACCACCGGTTCACCGCTCGATGCGATCGCCGTGTTCAGTGCGGCGACCCGGTCGGCGAGTACCAGCGGCGGGCCCGGCGGCTCGGGCGCCCACGCCCAGCCGGGCCGGGCGGCCCACTGGCGCAGCCAGTGCCCCGGTTTCGGGACGCCGCGCCGCGCCCCGGGACTGCCAGGAACCGCATCAGACCGGGTCGAGGCCGACCAGGCCCCGCGCGTAGTTCACCGTCGACCGCTGGTATCGCAGCAGGTGCGGCGCGAGGGCGATCAGCGCGACCGACAGGCCCTCCCGGTCCCGCCCGAGCTTGGCGAGCGTCAGCGCCTCGCACATCGCCAGCGCACTGTCGTACCCGAGCGCGCTGTCGTCTCCAGCAGCACTGCCGTGCTCGGCCGAGCCGCGCGCCCGCTCCTGCTCGATCACCTTCAGGGCCTCCTCGGGCCGGCCGGTCTCGCGCAGCGAGGAGGCCATCTGGATCGACACGCGCCGGCGCCGCACCCCCGACAGACCCGCCTCGACCGCCCGCCGGTAGTAGCCGACCGCGTCCTCGGTGAACCCGGTCGAGTCCAAGGCCCCGCCGACCTCGAACAGCGCCACCGGGTCACCGGGATCGCACTCGGCCGCCAGGTCCCGCATGGCCTGCACGAACTCCTCGCGCCCGAACTCGTCGAGCCGCTCCCACAGGGCCGCGCAGCGCGCTTCCCAGTCCTCGGTCACCATGGCCGCGAACCTACCCGCGCCCCGCCTCGGGCGCTTCGGGCGCCCGCAGCCCGTCCGGCAGCGCCCCCAGCGACGCCAGCAGCACCAGCCGCTCGCCCGCATCGAGCGCCTCGTACACCGGCGCGTCGAGCCGGTTCGTCTCGTCCTCGATCGCCTCCCGCTCCGGACCCGACGCCAGCGCCTGGATCCCCTCCACGGTCAGCCCCGCGGCGCCCCACGCGGCCCGGTGCGCGTCGGCCCGGTGATGGCGCAGCGCCTCCAGCCGCGACAGCAGCAGCTGCGACGCCGACGCGCCCGGCGGCTCCCACACCGGCGTCAGCGCCCGGAACACCGGACCGCCCGACGCCTGCCCGGCCTCCAGCAGACGCCCCAGCAGCGGCACCGCCGCCTCCACCGCCGCCAGGCCCGCCAGCGCCGGGCTCGGCCGGTACGCCCACAGCCGCTCCGCGGCCCGCGCGAGCGCCCGGTCGGCCTCCAGCACCACGTCCCGCCCGGCCGCCGTCAGATGCCAGCACCCGTCCCGGCGCACGACCAGCCCCTGCGCCTCTTCGGCGTCGGGGTCGAACGGCTGGTACACCATCCGCGCGGCCAGCGCCTCCACCGGCACCGGGTGGTCCAGCAGCGCGTACGCGGCGTCGATCTCCACGCCCGGCCGCAGCCCCCGCGAGGCGTACAGCTCGCGGACCTCCGGGCGGGCGGCGTGGCGCACCGCCACATGGATCCGGTCGATCACCGGGCGGATCAACGCCGCATAGGACATGAGCACTCCTCCAAGGCTAGGATCGGAGTCCATGATCGCACCCGCACCGCTGCCGGCGCTGGCGGCCGAGACGACGCGGCTGTCGCTGGCGCTCAACGGCATCACCGCCTGGCACGCGCCCACGCGCTGCGCCCCGTGGGACGTCGCGGCGCTGACGGCCCACCTCACCCTCGCCATCGGCCGCCTCGACGCGATGCTCGACGCCCCCGAACCCTCCGAGGCCACAGTGGATGCCGCCGGGTACTACCGGGCCGACCACCGGTTCTCACCCCGGACCGACCAGGCCCGCCTCGACACCGCCACCGAAGCCGCCGCCACCGGGGGAGCAGCGCTCGCCGCCGACTTCGACCGCACCTGCCACCGCGTCCTCGCCCGCTGCGCCGAGCAGTCCCCGGACCGGCGCGTCACCACCCGCCACGGCGACCCCATGACCCTCACCGACTTCCTCACCACCCGCGTCGTCGAAGCCGCCGTCCACGGCATCGACCTCGCCGACGCGCTCGGCGAACCTCGCTGGACCACCCCCGAAGCCCAACACGTCCTCACCTGCCTGCTCCTGGGCCCCGAACCCGCCACCGCGCTCGCCGACCTCGGCCTCGAGCCGGTCGCGTTCATCGCCAAGGCCACCGGTCGCGACCCCTTCACACCCGCCGAACGCGCCGCCGCCCAAGCCCGCGGACTCACCCGCCTCACTCTGAGCTGAACCGCCAGACGCCCCGCACACCACGACCCGGCGACACCCACCGTCCGCCAGGGCGCGAGCCGACGCGGAACCGCCTCGCCCGCACGGCCCTAGCAGGCCGCGGCGTACTCCAGCAGCGCGGCCCGCTCGGCCTCGTCGACCGTCAGCGACCACTCCTTCTTGACCTCCACCCACGCCCAGACATAAGCGCACCAGACGGTCTCGTCCTCGGGCATCCACTCGGCCGGGTCCTGGTCCGACTTGGACCGGTTCGACGAGGCCGTCACCGCGATCAGATGCCAGGAGTTCCCCAGCCAGTTCGCGTACGACTGCCGGTCCTCGGTCGACCAGTTCAACGCCCCCGACCCCCACGCCTCCTTGAGCGGCACGAAGTGGTCGATGTCGATCTCGCCCGAATCGGTGACCGTCACCGCGTCGTACATCGACACCCACTCGCCGGTCATCGCCGCATCGCAGTCGGCCTCCGACAGCGCCCCGGACCGGTCCTGCGCGATGAGGACCTCGTCGCGCGCGTCGCACCCGTTCCCGTCCTCGTCCTTCCAGTGGGGGAACAGCGAACGGTCATACCCCGCATCGTCCTCCTCGGCGACCGTCAGGCCCTCGATGTCGGACGTCAGCACCGCCGGGTCCACGGTCACCGAGAACGGCGCCGTGTCCGCGAACTCCGCCGGCGCCGCCGACTCACCGCCCGACGGCAGCTCGTCGATCGCATCCGACAACTCCGAGCAGCCGGAGGCCAGCAGCAGCACCGGGGACAAGACCAGGGCAAGACGGGAGGCGCGCATCGCATTCGTCCTTACAGGAGTGACAACGGGGAGCGGACACGGCCGGGGTGCCCCATCCGTTCGCAACGTAACACGATCACCGGCACCCCGACACCTGCACCTCTGCTCGATTCCCCCGAATGATCCTCCGGCTCAACGGCCCCGACGCCGCCGCCGACCGCATCCGCACCCACCTCGCACGAAACACCCCACCGAAACCCCGGAACACCCGGAAAACGTCACACCCTGACGGCACCATGAGGACAACAAGCCACACCGCACGGCAAAGGAGCCCGCCATGGCCTACCTCGTCCTCATCGGCACCCGCAAAGGCCTCTTCACCGCCACCAGCGACGACCGCGTCCACTGGAGTGTCGACGGCCCCGCCAAACTCGACGCCGACGGCTTCACCGCCGTCGCCGAAATCTACGCCGCCGCCTGCGACCCCGACACCGGCCGCATCCTCGTCGGCGCCTCCACCTTCTTCGGACCCTCCATCTGGCGCTCCGACGACCACGGCCGCACCTGGCACGAACCCGTCAACGCCCCCATGGCATTCCCACAAGACCTGCCCTACCGGCCCCTCGACTTCTCCGACACCGCCGGCATCGACCAACCCGACAGCCCCGAGACCAACACCGTCAAACGCATCTGGCAACTCACCTTCGGCCCCGAAGGCCGCGTCTGGGCCGGCGTCGAACCCACCAGCCTCTGGACCTCCGACGACGGCGGCGACACCTTCGCCTTCAACCAAGCCCTCTGGGACCACCCCCAGCACACCACCTGGGCCTCCGGCGCCGGCGGACCCGCCGTCCACACCATCGTCCCCCACCCCGGCGAACCCGAGAAACTCACCATCGCCATCTCCTCCGGCGGCATCTACCAGACCCACGACGACGGCCAAACCTGGAACGGCATCACCAAAGGCATCACCGTCGACTACGCCCCCGACGAAGCCCCCGAATCCGGCCAGTGCATCCACAAAGTCACCCGCGACGCCGCCGGCACCCTCTTCGTCCAAAGCCACGGCCCCGCCTACCGCTCCACCAGCCCCCAAGGCGACTGGCAGAACATCTCCGCCACCCTCCCCTCCAACTTCGGCTTCGCCATCGTCGCCCACCCCACCCGACCCGGCACCGTCCTCGCCTGGCCCGTCGGCGAATCCATGGACCGCACCCCACCCGGCGCCCGCATCGCCGCCTGGCGCACCACCGACGGCGGCGACACCTGGACCTCCTGGTCCCAAGGCCTCCCCGACGAGAACTACTACGGCACCGTCATGCGCGACGGCGCCTGCACCGACGGAGCCCCCGACCCCGGCTGGTACTTCGGCACCCGCTGCGGCGACGTCTGGGCCGCCGCCGACAGCGACGGCCAATGGCACCAAGTCGCCGCCCACCTCCCCGACGTCCTCTGCGTCCGCGCCATGCAGACACCCGCGGAGCACTGATGGTCGACGTCAAGATCCCCGCCGCACTCGCCTCCGAATGCGGCGGCAACCGCCACCTCACCGTCGACCTCGACGAGCACGCCACACTCGCCGACCTCCTCGACGGCATCGCCCGCACCCACCCCCGCCTCGCCAGACGCCTGCGCGACGAATCAGGGAAACTGCGCCGCTACGTCAACATCTACATCGGCGACGACGAATCCCGCCGCCTCCAAGGACTCGACACACCACTCGGCCACCACGACATCCACATCCTCCCCTCCATCGCCGGAGGATGAACACAAAAGAAGAGGGGCCGCCACCCGGCGGCCCCTCCCACACGAACACCTACGACTTGCCGTTCACCGACACCACGTCGACCACGAACACCAGCGTCTCATTCGGACCGATCACACCGCCCGCACCCGACGCACCGTACCCCAGCTCCGGCGGAATCACGATCAGACGCCGGCCACCGACCCGCGCCCCCACCAACCCGTCATTCCACCCCTGAATCACCGGCGCCGAACCCAACGGCGACACCGTGAACGGCTGCGCCCCCCGATTCCACGACGCATCGAACTCCCGACCGTTCGACCAGTTGAACCCCGCATACTGCACCGCGACCGCATCCCCGGCCTGCGCCACCGCACCCGAACCCTCCACCACATCGAACGTCAACAGCCCCGCCGGAGCCGCCGCATCCGGCACCCCCACCACCGGCTTCGCACCCAGCTCCGCCGACACCGACACCTCGACACCGTCACCGACCTGCACCAACACACTCACATCCTTCACATCCGAGCCGCCCCCGGCGACCCACGAAACCAACCGGCACACCGCGCCGGCACCACAAACCCCACCAGCCTAAGCACCACCGCCCCCACCCCCACATGCGCCCTCCGACTACCCTTCACACCACCACCCGAACCCACACGAGGAGCCGCAGTGACCCTCCCCGTCCCACCCGCACCCCGCACCCGACACCCCCTCCGCACCGCCCTCACCACCTGGGGCGCCCTCATCGCCCTCCTCTGGGCCGTCCTCATCACCGACCTCTTCCTCCCCGCCCACCTCACCGCCCACGGCATCACCCCCCGCACCCTCGACGGCCTCCTCCCCGGCATCCTCGCCGCCCCCTTCCTCCACGCCGACCCCGCCCACCTCGCCGCCAACACCGTCCCCCTCGCCGTCATGGGCGTCATCGCCGCCCTCCGCGACCGCCCCGGCATGTGGACCGCGCTGGCGGTCGCCCTGGTCGTCTCCGGGCTCGGCGTGTGGCTGATCTCGCCGCCAAACACGGTGACCGTCGGTGCCTCCGGAGTCGTGTTCGGACTGTTCGGGTACCTGTTGGCGCGCGGGCTCTTCATGCGCCGCCTCGGCGACTTCCTCATCGCACTGCTGGTGTTCCTGGTGTACGGATCCCTTATCTGGGGCGTCCTGCCGACCAGCCCGTTCGTGTCCTGGCAGGCGCACCTGTTCGGGTTCGCCGGCGGCATCCTCGCCGCGATCGCCGTCGCACGCGCCCGCCGCGCCCGGGCCCAGCCGTGAACGCGCCCGGCGGGTTCTCCTTCCGCGAGAACGGCGACGGCACCGTGGTGATCACCCACCGCGGCCGCGAGGCCGCGACCCTGCGCGGCCCCCGCGCCGCGAAGTTCCTCGCCGAAGTCGCCGCCGGCGACCCCCAGCTCGTCATGGCCCGCTGGACCGGCGCCTACAAGTTCGGCAACGAGCGCACCGCCCGCAACCACCCCCGCAACCAGCGGAAATAATCCTCACGCGGGTCCGACTCGGCATGCCGGCCGCGGGGGACCAGCCGTCCACGCAAGCCCCGGCCGAAGCCGCGGTCAACCCCGACACCACCCTCGATGCCTGCCGCGAACGCGGACGCCGAGGACTCGTCGCACCCGAACCCGAAGCCGGCACCATCGCCACCAGCGCCGGCGACGACCACCCGACACCGGGGGAGAAGCCCGACCCCCGCCAGGACGCCGCCCTCGCCGCCCAACGCCCGCCGCAGCCCCAAGCGCGATTCCCACAAGCAACGGTGGGCGGGACCCAAGCCCCGCCCACCGTTCGCCACACCCCGCGCCTACTCGGTCGCGATGTCGACCATCCACCCGATCCCGAACCGGTCCACCAGCGCCCCGAACTCGTCGCCCCACATCTGCTTCTCCAGCGGGATGTTCACCGACCCGCCCTCAGAGAGCCCCTCGAAGTACCGCCGCAGCGTCGCCGCGTCGCCCGGCTCCCCGGAGATGCTGATGGAGATGTTCTGCCCCGGCTGGTACGGCATCCCCGGCGGCGTGTCCGACGCCATCACCGTGAACCCGTCCGCCGACGTCAACTGCGCGTGCATCACCTGCTCCGGCGGCGCGTCCGGCACCCCCGACTCACCGAACGTCATGACCTTCAAGTCACCGCCGAGCACCGACTGGTAGAACTCCATCGCCTCCCGCGCGTTCCCGTTGAACGACACGTACGGATTGAGGATCGAACCCATCGCAGACTCCTTCCGTCCGACCTACCGCCATCGTCGCAGCGCCCACCCGCCCAGGCGGCAGAATCCGCAACACGAGCCCGGGGGATCAGACCAGGCCGAACACCAGCTTCCCCGCGAACCCGCCCGCCTCCATCAACGCATGCGCCGCAGCGAACTCCTCCAGAGCGAACACCCGCGCCACATGCACCCGCAGCAGATCCCGCTCCACCAGGTCCGCCAGCGCCTCCAGACCCGACCCGTCCGGCTCCACCAACTGGAACCGCGTGTCGATCCCGCGCCGCACCGCCTCCGGGAAGGCCCGGTCCCGCGTCGAGTAGTGCATCTGCAGCAGCGTCCCGCCGTCCCGGATCACCGACACCGACCGCTCCGCCACGTCGCCGCCCAGCGTGCTCAGCACGACGTCCACGTCCTCGACGGCCTTCGTGAAGTCCTCGTTCCGGTAGTCCACCACTTCGTCCGCGCCCAGGCCCAGCACGAACTCGCGGTTGGCCGCGCTCGCGGTGCCGATGACGCGGGCGCCTGCCGACTTGGCGATCTGGACGGCGAGGTGCCCGATCCCGCCGGCGGCGGCGTGGATCAGCACCGTCTGTCCTTTTCGGATCCGGGCGCGGGGGATGAGCGACTGCCACGCGGTCAGGCCCGTCAGCGGGAGCGCGGCGGCCTCCACGTGCGACAGGGACGCGGGTTTCAGGGCGAGGTCGCGCGCGGGGGCCGTCAGGTACTCGGCGTGCGCGCCGGCGCGGTGCGGGAACCGGGGCATGCCGAACACCTCGTCGCCGACGCGGAACCTGGTGACGCCGATGCCGACCTGTTCGACGACGCCCGAGACGTCCCAGCCGAGCGTGAACGGCGGCTCGCCGATGTACAGGCCGATCTCGCGTGCGGCCGGGTCGACCGGGTTGAGGCTCGCGGCGTGCACCCGCACGAGCACTTCGCCGTAGAACGGCTCAGGGCGCGCCACGTCCTCGAGCCGCAGGACCTCGGTCCCGCCGAGCACCGATTGGGTCACCGCTCGCATCGTCGCATTCACAGGGCCGCCTCGTCTCCACCGGATCTCGTTTCGAATCCACGCGAGCATAGATCACGGCCGCGCGCCCGCACCGGCCTCAGCTGTCCGTTCCCGGTGCAGACGGCATCCGCCGCTCGAGTGTGTCGACGAGTTTGGCGGTGAAACGGTGCAGGTGCGGATCGAGGGTCTCGATCGGTTCGTCGAGCACTTGTGCCAGCGACAGCCACTTGATACCGGAGAACTCTTCTTCGCTGAACCAGGTGACGGCATCGACGATTGTCACGTGGCACATGATGTCACCCGCCGCGGGAGGTCTCGCGCCCTTCCCGGCCGCCGCCGACTCGGCCGAGGACTGCATCGGCGGTCCGATCGCGCCGAAAGGCCGCCGACCCGACGAACGGCGCCGCCGAGCGCGGTTGGTCCGGTCCGGGCCGAAACACTCATTACTTGCGGGAACGGCACTTCTCGTGAGTTATGTATCCAGGCGGGATGGCGTTGTTTTTCCATTATTTAAATATCAATACCGGAAATAAATAATGTTAAGATGCGGGCATGACGAAAACCGATGCAACCGTCCAGGCCGCCGCGAAGCACGTGACGCTGTGCAAGCGCTGCGGCACGCCGATCCCGCAGACCCCGGGCCGCGGGCGCCCGCGCCTGTACTGCGCCGACGGCGACTGCGCCTCGCAGGCCAAGCGCCAGCGCGAGCTGCGCCGCGCGACCCCCGGGCTCGAAGGGGCGCTCGCGCGGGCCGAGGAGCTGTACGAGCAGATCGAGCAGTCGATGGCGTCGGCGCTGGCGCCGCTCGCGGAGGCGCTGCGGGCGGAGACGGATCCGGCGGAGGTCGAGGCGCGGATCGCCGAGGTGCGGTCGGAGGCCGCCAGTGCGGTGGCGGCGGCGCGGGCCGAGCGGGACGAGGTGGCCGGCCGGGCGGCGGCGCTGCGCGATGAGTTCGCGGCGGCCCGGTCGGAGGTCGAGCGGGTGTCGGCGGTCGCGGAGGCGAGTGCGTCGCGGGCGAAGGAGGCGGTGGCGGCAAGGGTCGCGGCGGTGAAGGACGCGGAGGCGGCGCGCGAGGAGGTGTCGCGGGCGCTGGCCGAGGCGTCGGCTGCGGTGGCCGAACGCGATGCGGCGGCGGCCGAGGCGGAGCGGGCGCGGGAGGCGGCCGCGGGTGCGGTGCTGGAGCGGGATGCCGCGGTGGCGGGGCGCGCGGAGGCCGAGCAGGCGGCCGCTGCGGCTCGTGGTGAGGCGGAGGCGGCTCGGGCGCGGGCCGATCAGGTGGCTGCGGAGGCGGCGGAGGCGCTGCGGGCCGGTGAGGCGGCGCTGGAGCGGGCCGAGTCGCGGGTGTCAGCGGTGATGGTCGAGCGGGACCGGGAGCGGTCGCGGGTGGAGTCGCTGGTGGCGGAGTTGGCGGTGGCGCGGCGGGACGCGGAGCAGGCGGCGGCCGCCGCCGCGGAGCGCTCGGGTCTGTTGGAGGTGCGTGACGGTGAGCTGGCGGCGGTCCGCGAGTCGCTGGCCGGTGCGGTCGCGGATCAGCGGGTGCTGGGCTCGCGCCTGGAGTCGGCCGAGGCGGCGGGTGCGGCGGCGCGGGCCGAGGTGGAGTCGTGGCGTGAGCGTGCCTTGGCGGCGGAGGCGCGCTTGCAGTCGTAGGGGTACTCCCCCGCCCGCCGGAGCGGGTGTTTTGTCTGTTTCGGGGCGAGGTTGCGGGGGCTTGGTGGCTGGTGCTGCCGGGCTCCCGGCATGTTGGGCTGGGCGGCGCGGCCGTTGGGCCGAGGTGGGGCGGGGCTTCGGGTGATTCGGTGTTGGGCGCCCGGCGTGCCACCGAGCGGGCGACCGTGCTCGGTGGCACGCTACCGGTTTGGGGTGGTCAGCGGGCGGCGGCTTGGCGGGCGGCCTGTTCGACCTGGTCGCGGTAGGCGGGCCAGTCGATGTCGTCGCCGGGGAGGTTGGTGTTGCCGGGGCGGAGGCCGGCGGCGCCGTCGATGGTCTCGCGGACGATGTCGGCGTGGCCGGCGTGGCGGTTGGTCTCGGCGATCATGTGGACGAGGATCTGGTGGAGGGTGACGGTGCGGCGTTCTTCAGGCCACCAGGGGACGGTGCCGGTGGCGTCGAGGTCGAGGGCGTCGATGGTGGCGTTGGCGTGGTCCCAGACGCGCCGGTAGAGGCCGGTGATGGATTCGGTGGTCTCCTCCGGGGCGGCCCACATCTCGATGTTGGGGACCGTTTCGATGAGGGCGAACCAGGCGGGCGGGTCGGGGAAGGGCCGGCCGAAGCACAGGCCGAGGTATTCGACGTCGGTGGAGGCGCAGTGCTTGACGAGGCCGAGGAGGTTGGTGCCGGTGGGGGTGAGGGGTCGGCGCAGGTCGTACTCCCCCAGGCCGTCGAGTTTCCACAGGAGGGCTTCGCGGGCGGTCTGGAGGTAGTGCTTGAGGATGGTCTTGGCGTCGTCGGTCATGGGTGCGAGTGTGGCACCGGGGTGTGACATCAGAGGTCGATGGGGTGGGATTCGAAGATGCGGACGTCGGCGGGGCGGGCGCGGTAGGGGTCGAGTGCGGTGTCGGCTTCGGCGTGGTGGGGCGCGTCGAGGTGGGCTTGGAGGGCGGTGCGGTCGGTCCATTGTTCGACGCAGATGAAGGCGCCGGGTTCGGTGATGCTCTCCCAGAAGGCGTAGGCGAGGCAGCCGGGGTCGCGGGCGAGGGTGGCTTCCTGGAGGGCGCGCAGGCCGTCGCGGTAGGCGTCGGCGTGCTCGGGCCGGGCCCAGAGGTGGGCGTGGACGGTGATCATGGCGTGGAGTGTATTCGTTTGCGGGGCTGCGGGGTTGCTGCTACGGTCCGGCGGTGGCAGATCTTGAGGGGCCGAAGCGTTTCGGCCATCGTGTGTTCAACTCCCCCGCCGCCGCGTGGCGGGTGGACCGGCTGGTGGCCGATCTCGCGGCGGCGGGTCCGGCGACGATCGTCGACATCGGTTGCGGTCTGGGTGAGCTGCTGCGCCGGGTGGCGGCGGCCGTGCCCGGTGCGACGGCGGTCGGGATCGATTCGGATCGCGAGCTGATCGAGCGGGGCCGCGCCGCCGCGGTCGAGCAGGGGCTGGACGGGCGGGTGGAGTTCGTCGAGTACCGGGGTGAGGCGTGGACCGAGCCGGCGGATCTGGTGGTCTGTATCGGTGCCCCGCATGTGTTCGGTTCCAGCGAGACGGCCCTCGAGCGGTTGTATCCGCTGGTGAAGCCGGGCGGCTGGTGTTCGGGGACGGGTTCTGGACCCGGGTGCCGACGGAGGCGGAGCTGGCGACGATGTGGCCGGACACGGGCGTGTCGGAGTGGCTGCTGCTGCCGGATCTGGTCGATGCGGCGATCGGTGTCGGTTTCCGGCCGGTGCGGATCGAGGCGGTCGAGCAGTCGGAGTGGGACGACCTCGAGTCGGAGCTGGCGGCCGATCTGGAGGTGTGGCTGCTGGCCAATCCCGGGCATCCGCGGGCCGATGAGGTCCGGGCGCGGGCCGACCGGAATCGGAACTGGTGGCTGCGGGGGCATCGGGGTCTGCTGGGGTTCGCGTACTTGACGTTGGGGCGGGCGAGGTAGCGTTGTAGGTGTGGGCGCGGCCCGGACCCGGTGGGGGTCCGGGCCTTCGTCGTCTCCTCCCCTGGTTCGTCAGGGGGCGGCGAGGAGGCAGAGGGCGATGAAGAGGGCCTGTTCGGCGGTGCGGATGCCGAGGGGGGTGGGGGGTTTCCCGGCGAGGGTGATGCCGCGCCTGGCGGCGGAGTAGTTGGCGGGGAACATCGCGACGAGGAGTGCGGCGAGGCAGAGGGCGGCTGCGGTGGCGGTGGCGGGGATGAGGAGTCCGGCGGCGCCGGCGAGTTCGAGGACGCCGGTGAGGGCGACGAGGGCGGCGGGGGCGGGGAGGCGTTCGGGGATCATGCGGATCATGTCGTCGCGGAAGCGGGGGGCGAAGTGGACGGCGCCGGTGAGGGTGAACATGGCGGCGAGGCCGATGCGCAGGCTGGTCTGCCAGTCGTCGAGGGCGTCGGCGCCGAGGAGTCCGGCGAGCCGGGCGAGGAGTGTGGCGGCGGTGAGGGTGATGATGGGTGCCATGGGCGGTGCTTTCGGTGGGCGGGCGCGAAACCCGGTCTTGACATTGTCAAGATAAGGATGCACGGACCGTCTTGACACTGTCAAGTCGGTGTGGTGCGCGCTACCGGCGCCGCTCGCGCCAGGCGGCGACGGCCTCGTCGGCGTCGATGAGCCCGAACCGCAGCGGCGGCCCCTCCACGGGCCCGATGAGGGCCTTGCGGATGCGCGCGTTGAGCTCCTCGATCACGGCGCGGACGGCGGCCTCGTCGTCGAGGGCGTCCAGCCGGTCCGGGAGCGCCTCGCGCTCCTTGCCCAGGCGCAGCGCGGGCGGGAGGGCGTCGAGGCCGATGTTCTCGCGGGTGGCCTGCTGGTGCAGCCACCAGTCTTCGCGCAGGGGCTGTCCGATGCCCGGGAGCGGCTTGCCGGCGCCGGGGAGGTTCGCGAACTCGCCGCGCGCCTCGGCTTCCTGGATGGCCCTGTCGACGCCTCTGGCCTGTCGGTCGCTCATGGCGGCACTCCCCTCGCTCGGTGTGCCGCAATGGTATCGGTCAGGCTGCCTGCACGACGAGCGCGACGGCCGCGAACTGGGCGACGTAGGCCGCGACGGTGAAGGCGTGGAAGACCTCGTGGAACCCGAACCACCGCACCGAGGGGTTCGGCCGCTTGAGCGCGTAGACGATGCCGCCGACGGTGTAGAGGACGCCGCCGGCGAAGATGAGCACCGTCGCGGGGATCCCGGCCCCGGCCGCGAGCTGCGGGAGGACGAACACCGCGGCCCAGCCCAGGACGATGTAGAGGACCGTGTACAGCCAGCGCGGGGCGCCGTGCCACAGGACGCGGAAGAGGACGCCGGCGGCGGCGCCGGTCCAGATGACGGTGAGGAGGCCGGTGCGGGCGGTGCCGTCGAGGGCGAGGGCGGCGATCGGGGTGTAGGTGCCGGCGATGATGAGGTAGATGTTGGCGTGGTCGAGGCGTTTGAGGACGGCGGTGGCGCGGTCGGAGAGGCTGGTGCGGTGGTAGAGGGCGGAGATGCCGAAGAGGGCGGCGGAGGCGGCGACGTAGATGGCGGTGGTGAGGCGGCCGGGGTGGGTGGGGGCGGTGGCGATGAGGGTGAGTCCGGCCAGGAGGGCGAGGGGGAAGGCGGCGAGGTGGAGCCAGCCGCGCAGGCGCGGTTTGGGGTGGGGAAGCGCGGGTGCCAGTGCCATGTTTCGAGGTTACGTCCGGTCGTTACCGGTCGGTAGTGTCGTTGTTCCCCCGATTGCGGGTGGGGTTAGGCCCCGGGGGCGGCTGTCGGTGTGTCGCTGGGGTCAGCGCGGGGGCGTAGGGGCGGATACGTTCAGGCGGGGATGTGCGGGGGCGGGTGCGGGCGCGAGCGTGTGGGTATGAGAAAGCTGCATCGTCCCGCATACCGGTTCTTCGTCATCGCGCACGTGGCCTCGTCGGTCGCCTGGCTCGGGTTGAGTCTGAGCCTGCTCGTCCTGGGGGTGCGTGCCGTCTCCACGTCCGATCCGGCCGTTCAGTTCGCGGCCGGCACCGCGATGGACGGTCTCGCGTCGACGCTGGCGGTCCCGTTGGGGGCCGCGGCGATCGTCACCGGTGTCGTGCTCATGTTCGGCACCCGGTGGGGGCCGTCCCACAAGTGGGTGCTCGTGAAGCTGGTCGCGACGGTGGCGGCGTTCGCGGCGACGGTGTTCGCGCTGCGCCCGGGCCTGGCCGCCACGGCGGCGGTCCTGGACCCGGGCCGGCTGCAGGTCCTCGACGACCAGATCATCGCGGGTCCGATCGTGTCTTCGGCGATCTACCTGGGTGCGACGGTCCTGTCGTACGTCAAGCCATGGGGACGGCTGGGCGCGAGGCCCGCACCGGCCCGAGGACGAGTGCCCGCCCGTAGTGCTCGATGAGGGCGTCGCCTTCGGCTTCCCAGGTGCGGCCGCGGACTTTCAGGCGGCCGCGCCTGCCCCATTGGAGCAGGACGTCGCGGCGTTCGGCGAGCGAGGCGACGATGGCGGCCAGCGCGGCCGGGTCGCCGGGCGGGAAGTGGGTGCCGTCGACGCCGGGGTCGACCAGTTCGGCCGCGCCGCCGGCGTCGACGGCGACGACGGCGACGCCGGAGGAGTGGGCTTCCTGGATGGTCTGCCCGAACGTCTCGAACGGTCCGGTGTGGACGAACAGGTCGAGGGAGGCGTAGAGGCGCGAGAGGTCTTCGCCGTGGAGGGGGCCCAGGAACGACGCCTGCGGCATGAGCCGTTCGAGGGCGCGGCGGCGGGGGCCGTCGCCGACGATGACCAGGCGCACGCCCGGGAGCGCGGCGACGTCGGCGAGCCAGTGGAGCTGCTTCTCGCGGGCGAGGCGGCCGACGTAGCCGACGAGGATCTCCCCGTCGGGCACGAGCGCGTCGTGCAGGCCCTGGTCGCGGAAGGAGGGGTGGAAGCGGGAGGTGTCGACGCCGTGCGGGAGGACGGCGACGTTCCCGATGCCCTGGTCGGCCAGGCACTTGGCGGTGCAGTCGGACAGGGCGAGGTTGACCGCGGCGCGGGAGTGGATCGACTTGAGGCGTTTCCACACGAGCTGCTCGAACGCGGTGAGGTGGTAGGCGCGGGTGTAGGCCGGCAGGTCGGTCTGCCAGACGGCGACCGCGGGGACGGCGCGGCGCTCGGCCCACACGGCGGCCCGGGCGGTGTACCCGAAGGGGCTGGCGAGGTGGACGACGTCGGGTTTGTGGGCGTCGAGGGCCTCGTCGAGGGCCCTGGTGGCCAGGCCGGCGCGGAAGTGCCGGTAGGCCGGGAGGCGGACGGAGGGCACGTGTACGACGGGCCAGTCGAAGACCGGGCGCGGGCCCGGCCCGGGGGCGGGGGCGATGACGACCGGCTCGATCCCGCGCGAGGCCAGATGCGCCGCGGCCCGCGCGACGGAGCGGGCCACACCGTTGATCTGAGGCGGGAAGGATTCGGTGACCAGTGCGACTCTCATGACCGGAGCATAAACGTGCCGCTGGGCCCAGGGGGGAATTGGACATGTCGCGGGTCTGAACCGCAGCCGATATTCCCGGCTTTCCGGGTCTGACCAGGCGCGGCGCGGGGGTGTCCGTTTTCTTCAAGACCGGGGGCCGGCCCGGCCGTAGCGTGGCGGTATGGCACGCATCGACGACACAGCGACCGCTGCCGCCGCCCGGTTCGTCTGGACCGCCGGCAGTCTGGTCGACCAGCGCCGCATGGCGTATTTCCTCGGCACCGGGAGCGCGGACGCCGTCCGCGACGCGGTGCTCGCCCATGCCGCCGAGGGGGGCGGCTTCGCGTTCGCGCTCGAACCCGACGTCAAGGGCCCTGAGCCGCAGCCGATCAGCGCCATGGCCGCGCTCGAGGTCCTCGACGAGGCCGGCCGGCTCGACGCGGGGACGGGCGCGGCGGTGTGCGGGTGGCTCGCGCGCCATACGGCCCCTGACGGGGGCGTCCCGGACCTGCTCGAGTCGATCGCGGCGTATCCGCACCCGCCGTGGGTGCAGCCTCCGCCGCAGGACCGCGGGGGCCTGCTGACCACGGCCCGCACTGCGGGGATCCTGCGCCGCAACGGGATCGAGCACGAGTGGGTCGAGGGTGCGGCCGCGTTCTGCCGGGACCGGATCGACGCGCTCGAGACCAGCCACCCGTACGAGGTGTTCAGCATCGCCGCGTTCCTGGGCTCCGAGCCCGACCGGGTCTGGGCCGAGCGGGCCGCGAAGCGCATCGGCGACCTCGTCCGCTCCGCGGGCCTGGTCCTGCTGGACCCCGAGCGTCCCGAGGGGCACGAGTCGCCGCCGGGGTACGCGCCGGGCGAGCACCACCTCGCCTGCGACTTCGCCCCCGAGCCGGGCAGTGCGGGCGCGGCGTGGTTCTCGACCGCGGAGATGACCGCGGCGCTGGACTTCCGCGCGCGCGAGCAGCGCGAGGACGGCGGCTGGCCGATCCACTACCGGCGCTGGCACCCCGGCATCGAGCAGCAGGCCCGGCCCGGGTTCACGTTGGCCGCGCTCCGGACGCTGCGGGCGTGGGAGGGCACGGCGTAGGTCCCGTGGGGCCGGGGCGGGGAGGACGCAGGCTTGCTGCGCCGCGTCTGGCGGCGTGGCGGACCGGCTGTTGCGGCGTGGCCGTCGGTCGCGGGCCGCGCCGGGCGGTGGACTGCTCGGCGGGCTCGGTTCAGGGACCTGTCCTTGGCTGCCACGGGCCAGGCGGGCGGCGCGCCGGGCTCGGAGCGGCCCGCGCTGGCCCACGCGACCCGCCGGCCGGTTCGGGCCGGCGGAGTCACCGAGGCGGCTGCACGAAAGTGCGGCGTTTCGCTTGCCGGCCGGTCGGGGTCGTGCCGGACCAGCGGCGCAGCTGCCGGGACAGGTGGGCCTGGTCGGCGTAGCCCTGCTCGGCCGCGACGCGGGCCCAATCGGGCCGCTCCCCCGCCGCGGCGGCGCGGGCCCGGTTGAACCGCAGGATCTGCTCGAGGGTCTTGGGCCCGTACCCGGCCGAGTCGCGCACGCGCCGGCGCAGCTGCCGCTCGGAGAACCCCAGATCCCGCGCCAGCGCGGCCACGGACGGGGGCCGGGGCCGGTCCAGTGCTGCGGCGGCGGCCAGGGCGACCGGGTCGGGTCCGAAGCCGCGGGCGGCCACCGCGGCGGCGAGGAGGGCGGCGAGGCGCCACGGGTCGGTCTCGGCTTCGGCCCGGTCGGCGAGCGGGCCGGGCCGCCACAGGTCGTCGAGGGCGGGCTGGGCGTCGCGGACCGCGGTGGCCGGGACGGGCCCGAGCAGGGCGCGTGCGGCGCCGGGGCGCAGCCGTACGCCGGCGATGAGCTCCCCGGGGGCGAGCGCCACGTCGCGGGGGCCGGTGTCGGGTCCGGCGACCTCGAGGCGGCCGTGGCGCCACAGCAGGTCCACGCAGCCGTCCGGGACGACCGTGACCGCGTCTGGTCCGGTGGCGCGGCGCACCCACAGGCACGGCGACCACGCCGCCGCGGGCCCGGGTGCGGGCCGCTCCTCATAGACCGGTCCGGTCCGGGAGTGTGCGGTGTCCACGCCCCGACCGTACCGCGCGGCACCGACATCCGCGGGCGGCGTGCGCGACTGGGCGGCGGGGCAGTGTCGGACCCTGCGGGTAGGTATTGGAGGATGCAATCCAGTTCACCAGGCCGCGCCTCGCAGGGCCCTGCCTCCGAACCGATATGAAGGAGCCCCCGATGTCACTGTCGAGTGCCGACATCGCCCATCTGGAAGCGGTGCTGGCGCAAGGGAAGAAACCCAAGGTGGTGTTCACCGACGCGGCCGGGCAGGTCGCCGGCCGCACCGGCAAGGTCGTCGCCCTCGACCCGGCGGGCGTCGACGACTTCGTCACGGTCGCTTTCGGATCCGACGAGCTGCCGTTCTCCGCGGCCGAGCTGCGCCTGCCCGCGCCCGGGGAGGGCGCGCGCCGCTCGGCCCCGCGCCAGCGCTCCGGCGCCCCGTCCGGGCCCGGCCTGCTCCCGGACGACCGTCCCGAACCGAAACCGAAACCCGAAGCGAGCGAGAGGAAACCCGTGACCGAACCCGAAGCGTCCGTGCCCGAACCGGCCCCGGCGAAGAAGAAGGCCGCCCCGCGTCGCGCCCAGGCCGCGAAGCACCCCGAGCTGACCGTCACGCTGGCCTATGAGGACGGCGAGTGGTCCATCGGCGCGACCCGCGGCGCCCGCACGGTCGTCAAGGGCGCCAAGGTCGCCCACGCGAACGCGCTCGCGATGTGCCAGGCGGCCGGGTCCGACGAGGTCGCCGAGGTCGTCTCGGAGGTGGTCGAGAAGATCCGCTCGGAGGCCGCCGAGGAGGCCGCCCGGCTGCGCCGCCAGCTCGAAGAGGCCGAAGCGCGCCTGGCCGAGCTGAAGTAGCCGCACTTCGCGCGGAGCCGACGGGCCCGGGACGCCGACCAGGCGTGCCGGGCCCGGCTGTGTATGCGGGCTCCCCGGGTGGCCCGAGTCGATCGGGTTGTGGGCGTTCGGATCCCGCCCGGGGTGCGCCGCCGCGGTGGGGGGGACGGCGCGCCGGGCGATCCGGTGGCGGCCGGGGTCGGGCGCTGCGTCTCGGTTCGTGCTCGGCTGCGGCGGTCGCACCGTCAGGCGGTGGCGTCGCCGAAGCGGTCGAGACGGTCCGCTCCGGGCCCGATGACGACGGGGTGCCCGGAGCCGGCGTGTACGAGACGAGGGGCCTGGCGCCCGCGGGAAGGCCGGGCGGGCCGCGTTCTCGCCGGCCCGCCGGTGCGCGGGTCAGTCGCGGGCGTGCTTGATGTAGATCATGACCGCTTCGCGGGTGGTCTTGACGCCCAGGGACTGGCGGGCGGCGGCGATGCGGCGGTTGGCGGTCCTGAGGGAGACGAACTCGGCTTCGGCCGCGGCGGCGATCGTCGAGCCCGAGGCCAGGCGCGCCAGGAGGGCGCGCTGCTCGGCGTCGAGGTCGAGGCCGTCGGCGGCTTCGGCCTTCCCGGGGGTCAGGCCCAGGGGGCCGACGCGGCGCAGGTCCGCGGCGAGGTTGAGGGCGAGCTGCCCGGTGGCGACGGCGACGATCCCGGCCCCGCGGGCCGCGGCCAGGACCGCCTGGGACGCGGTGTGGTCGTCGCCGACAGTCCCGTGGCACACCAGGCGCCGCTCGGCGAGGTCCCAGGCCGGCTCCAGCAGCGCGAACCCGCGGTGCGCCGACCAGCCCGCGGCCGCGCACCGGCGCACCAGCGCCTCGGCCTCGCCGGCGGCGGCGACGACGTGCAGGGGCACCTGTTCGCCCATCAGGCCCCACCGCCTTCGGCCGGTGCGGCCGTCAGCAGCACCGCCGCTTCGGTGCGGGTCTTGGCGCCGAGTTTGCGCATACCGGAGCGGATGTGGGTCTCGACGGTCTCGGCGGTGATCCCGAGGATCTCGGCGATCCGCCGCGAGGGGTGCCCGGAGGCGACGTGGCGCAGCACTTCGGCTTCGCGGTCGGTCAGGCCCCCGCCGCCCCGCGCGGAGCGGCGGTCGCGGCGCACGTCGTGCTTGCGCAGGCCCCGGCGGGCCCGGCCGGCGAGGACGATCAGGCCGTGCTCGTCGGCGATCCGCTCGGCCGCTTCGAGGGCGGCGACGGCGGCGGCCGGCTCGCCCGCGTGGGCGGCCAGCGCGAGGAGGCATCGGACCTGCTCGCGGGCGGCCAGGCCGTCCCAGGCGGTCGCGGCCTGCGCGAACGGGCCGGGTGCGGCCTTGTCCCATGCGGCGAGGGTCGAGGCGACCGGCGCGGGCCAGGGGGCGTCGTCGGCGGGGACCGGTTCGGTCCCGGTGTCGTAGGCGATCCACCGGCCGGTGATGTGGGCGAGCCCGCCGACCAGGCCGGGGCGGGCCTCGGGGGCTTCGGGGCCGGGTTGGCCGTCGAGCCAGGCGGTCTCGTGGTCGAGCCAGGCGACGAGCCCGTCGAGGGCGGCGGGTGCGTCGTGGAGGCGGGTCAGGCGGGCGCGGGCGGCGCCCAGGGCCCCGGTGTCGGCTTCGGCGAGGGTGATGGAGGCGGCGATGAGGGTGTCGGCGACGGCGGGGAGGGCGTGGTCGGCCAGGGACTGGGCCGCGGCGATGACGTTGTCGAGTCCGGTGCCGGAGAGGACCAGGCACCAGGCGGCGGCGGCGAGGAACCGGGTCTGCCACGAGTAGGCGCCGTCGGCGCCGGCCCGGTCGGCGGCCTCGTGGGCGACGGCTTCGGCCTCGACCAGGCGGGCGGCGTCGGCGAGGGCGATCACGCGCGACCAGGCGCACCAGGCGGCGGTGGTCGCGTCGCCGGCGTCGCGGGCGAGGGCTTCGGCGTGGGCGAGCGCGTCGGGGTCGTCGCCGGCGAGGGCGGCGGCGAGCCCGGGGTGGTCGATGACCGGGTAGGCGGCGCGGATCCGGTCGGCGAGGGCGTCGCGGTCGCCGGCGGGGGCGCACAGCAGCCGGAGCTGGTCGGTCTCGGGGCCCTCGGGTGCGGCTTCGAGGGCGGCGCGGGCGCGCGGGGCCTCCCCGACCGCCAGGAGCGCCCAGGCGCGCACGACCGCGGTCTCCCCGGTCTGGTCGGGGGCGCGGTCGAGGACGGCGAGCGCGGCGTTGGTGCGGCCGGCTTCGAGTGCGGCGCGGGCGGCGGCGACGGCGTGGGCGCCGTCGAGTTCGGCGGCCAGCAGGAGCGCTTCGGCGCGGGTCTGGGGGCCG